>DATGMF010000065.1:0-395687 GCA_035293765.1 Ktedonosporobacter sp. | reverse complement strand
AGAAAGCTATACCAGCAAAGCCAGTTTCCTGGACCTGGACCCCATTCCAACGTACCGGTCTGATGATGAGACCGAGTATCCCTTTAGCGGCAAGCGGATGGGACGGAGAAACCGTCTCTATCGCACCAAAGACGGACGCAAAATCTGCGCCGATGTCAACGGCTCGTATAACATCTTGCGCAAACGTAGACCTGATGCCTTCTCGGAGGCAAAGGGAGTAGCGGCCTATGTAGTTCAGCCCTTGCGGTTAGCCATCACCGTCTAAATCAAACAAGAAATGTGGTGTCCAGAGACGTCCACGTTTTTTGGAACTATAACACAGAGGAGAGGCGTGCAACAATCTCGCATAGGTTTTGCCCCAGGGCTTTGCCGGGACAGAGAGGCTTGACAAAGGAACGGCCCTGGAGTATATTTGTTAGTGTAAACAATACACTAAGGTGGTATGTTTGCCGAAAGGTACACGGGGCGATCAGTGGCTGGCTGACTAATATCTAGTATAGGCTAAAGTTCGCGATTTGTCGAGATCCTTTCGCACCCGAACACATAGAGGTAGGGGCACGGCCTCGCGCCTGCCCTGTTCGGTGTTCGTCGTAGGGGCACGGCCTCGCGCCTGCCCTGCATATAGGTTGCTATATTCTGTCATTTAGCTGTGGATAAAAAAATGGAAGAACAGAGCGTATCGCATAGTCTGGGAGGGGAAATGGAAGTGCGTACCGAGGAACAGAAAGCGGAGGCACATCATTACGATGCGAGCAAATATGAGCGCCCATCGGTCACAGTTGATGTAGTGATGATGAGTTTGCGCCAGAGAGACCTCCAGGTATTGCTGGTGAAGCGGCGCGCGTGGCCCTATGAAGGTATGTGGGCCATCCCCGGCGGCTTCGTCAACATCGATGAATCATTGGAGGCAGCGGCCAAGCGTGAACTGCAAGAGGAGACCAGAGTTCAGGATGTCTACCTAGAGCAGCTTTACACCTTCGGCGATCCCGGTCGAGACCCGCGTACGCGTGTGATTACAGTTGTTTATTTCGCCTTGCTGGATTCCGAGCGCTTGCATGTCAAAGCGGCCAGCGACGCTGCCGATGTGGGCTGGTTCCCGGTATACGATCTGCCGCCGCTGGCCTTCGATCACGCGCAAATTCTGGAGTACACCTTGAATCGCTTGCGGGGTAAGCTGGAATACACCACGATTGCCTTTAATCTGCTATCCGAACAATTTACCCTGCGCGAATTGCAGCGCGTCTACGAAATTATTCTGCATCGCAAACTGGATAAGCGTAATTTTCGTAAGAAGATCCTGGCAACGGGCATTCTGGAAGATACGGGCGCGAAAAAGATGGAGGGGACGCACCGGCCTGCCCGCCTGTACCGCTTCAATCCTGAAGCGGAAAGAAAATTATAAGTTTCAACCCCTCAACGGGTAGAGCCATATGCGTCACCACCATTGAGGAGTATAAGCGTTAAAACATAAGATGTCAAGCAAAGATGCAAACAAAGGAGCGGTCTGATGACAGTTTCAACGCTACCAGCCAACTTTATGGAGCAGGCCACCCACTTTCTTGGGGCGCTCGTCGAGTGGGAACGCGAGCTGCCCACGATCTCGTGGAATGATTTTGCTGCCGAAGCGCAGCAGGGGCGCGTGGCGCTGTTCTGTGTCGATATGATCAACGGCTTCTGTCACGAGGGGACACTTTCCAGCCCGCGGGTGCAGGGCATCATTCCAGCGGTGGTCGCTGCTTTCAAGGGGGCTTACGCGGTCGGAGTGCGAGATTTTCTGCTGCCGCAGGACTGCCATCCGGCGGATGCGGTTGAATTTGCCGATTTTCCTCCGCATTGCCAGGTCGATACGAGCGAGGCGCAGACCATTCCCGAGCTGGCTGCCCTGCCATTCGCGAATCTCTTCACCGTCGTTCCCAAAAATTCGCTCAACGCCTTTCACGGCACGAAGCTTGGGTCGTGGCTGGATGCTCATCACGAGCTCAGCGCGGCGGTGATTGTTGGGGATTGCACCGATCTCTGCGTCCACCAGCTCGCCATGCACCTCAAGCTCTATGCCAACCAGCATAATCTCAAGTGGCGCGTGGTCGTGCCGGAAAACGCCGTCCAGACCTACGATATTCCCGTCGATGTCGCCAGGCAGATAGGAGCATTAGCGCATGATGGTGATTTCCTGCACCTGCTGGCCCTCTACCATATGCGCCTGAACGGCGTCGAGGTCGTACGGGAGATCACGGCTCCGACCGGCAGTGTTTCAAATCACCAGGCGGGATGAGAGAGCAGATATAGGGCAGGAGCGAGGCCAGCCCCTACGCTTCCTGCTTCAGGCGGGCGGTGCAGTAGGAAACCTGCACCGGCGTCCATCCAATATAATCGATGCGTGTGCCGGTGGGAGTCTCAAGCAGCGTTCCTTCGGTGGGCAACGGGAGGTTACTATGAGGGTCCCAGATCGCTGGCAGAGGCTGGACCTGCGCCGCGCGCTCCTGTGGGATATGAGCGGGATAGAGGCGACGAATGCACACATCGAACGAGTGGCGGGGAATGTGCAGCAGTTCGCGCCGCCATACAATACGGGCCTGCTCCAATTCGGCTTCTTCCACTGGCTCCTCGTTCGAGGACGCCCTCTGGAGCAGAACGGCGAGCTGATACGCCTCCTGCGGGCTAAGCGTGATGCGCTCGACGTAGCGACCGGAGGGGTTGAGCGTGGCGGCAATCTGCGCACCATGATGCAGGCAGCGCCGCAGCCACAATGGCGGCTTCAGCAGATAGATGCCCCATTCGTGGGAGACGACGGTTTCGCCGCGCCGCTCATTGCGACTGTGCAGCACCTGGAAGATATACTTTTTGGTTTTATAATCACAGCGGCAGGCGTCCCACGATGGATAGCCACGACGACCTGCCTCGCGCCTGACATAGCGGCTCAGCGTTGTAATCGCGCCCGCCGTGGTACCCAGGGCAAGGGTTGTGAGGATAAGCATACCGCGCGTGCTGGCTGTTTCTTTCATGGGCGTGCCACCTCCAGTAAATCTAGCAATTCGTACAATGAGTGCGTCAGCAAGCAATCAACGCTGCTCTCTTCTAATTGATTAAGACGATCAAGCAGCACAGGAGTAATGCCAACTGAGCGAGCGCCTAAGACATCATGAATATACGAATCGCCGATGTGGATGGTATAGTCCGGGATAGCATTGGCGCGCTGCAAGGCCCGCTCATACAACATCGGTGAGGGCTTGGCGTGGCGTATCGTGGCTGAAACGAGCAGGCAATCGAAGTATTGATTGAGGCCATGCTCCCGCAAAATCGGCCCGAGCGCGGCCCCCCAGTCGGAGATCACGCCCAGAAAATAATCATGGGCGCGCAACGTTTCCAGCGTCGGCAGGACATCCGGGTAGAGTTCCCAGCTCGTATGGCGCTCAAACTCCTCGGTAATCGCTCGCGCAAGCTGATAGAGGCGCCGTTCGTCGTGCTCCTCAACGAAGGGACGCAGCAGATTCATATAGTAGCCAACCCAGAACTCACTGATGGCCTCCTCGTCAGCCCAGGTATGCTGTTTGAGCCGCGTCTGCCGAAAAAAGTACTCCTGCGCAGCCGCCAGTTGCTGCTTCATTTGATCAAGGTGAATATGCAGGCCGAGCTGCTCGCAGACCTTGAGGCAGATAGCGGCGGAAGAAGGAGACGGGCGTAGCAGGGTAAATCCAGCATCAAAGAAAACGGTGCGAATGGCTTGCGGTTGTTCCAATGGCATGATTATTGTCTATCCCCAATCTGCGTCGCGGTCTGACCGCGCTCTTGTCAGTCTAACATGCGTTCTCTGCATACGTCAACGTGAATATTTCTGCTCCAGACAGCCGCTTGAGCGGCTTTATACGTTATTGCTGGAACATACTTTGCAGTTTATCGGCCTGATCAACTGAGATCAAATTGTCAATAAATTCGTCGATATCGCCGTTCATTACGCCTGGAAGATTGTGCCGGCTCAGGCTGATGCGATGGTCGGTAACGCGGTCCTGCGGGAAGTTGTAGGTGCGGATCTTCTCGCTGCGGTCGCCCGTCTGGACCTGGGAGCGACGCGATTTGCGCAATTCCTCCTGTCGTCGCGCCTCCTCGATATCCCAGAGGCGAGCCTTCAGCACGGTCAGCGCCTTCGCCTTGTTTTTGAGCTGCGATTTCTCGTCCTGACACGTTACCACGAGGCCAGTAGGCAGGTGAGTGATACGCACCGCCGAGTCGGTCGTGTTCACGCTCTGACCGCCGTGGCCGGTCGAGCGATAGACATCGACGCGAATATCGGTATCTTTGATCTCGATTTCGATCTCATCATCGGCTTCCGGCAGCACGATGACTTTGGCGGTGGAGGTATGAATGCGGCCATTGGCCTCGGTCACGGGAACGCGCTGGACGCGATGCGTGCCGCCCTCGTACTTCATGCGGCTGTACGCTCCTTTGCCCTTGACAACGAAGGTGATATCCTTGATCCCACCCTGCTCGGTCTCGTTGACATCCATCACTTCGATTTTCCAGCGGCGGGCATCGGCGTAACGGCTATACATGCGGAACAATTCACCTGCGAACAGGGCAGCTTCATCGCCACCGGCGCCCGCCTGGACGGTCACGATGGCATTCTTCTCATCCATAATATCTTTAGGCAGCAGCGCAACCTTCACGTCTTCCAACAATTGCTCTTTATGATTTTTTAGCCGTTCTACTTCCTCATAGGCCAGGTCGCGCATCTCGCCCTCTTCGCTGTTATAGAGCTCCTGAGCTTCCGCGATCTGCCGATCCGTCTCGGTCAGCTCGTTATATTTGTGAACGATATCTTCCAGTTCCGCATGCTCGCGCCCGTAGCGTTGCAGCAGCGGAATATCTTCAAGCACCTCCGGTTGCGCCATCAAGCTATTCAGTTCTTCGTAACGCGCAGTCAGGCTAGCCAGTTTACCCATTAAGTCCATAAAAATCTATTTCCTCCCGCTAACTCGCGATCCGCCCGCTCTGATGTGTCTTCGTTGGTGAGATCATGACATGGAGCAATTTTACTGCTATCCTTATAAACACACACGGGCGAAAGAATATTGCATGTTCTGGTGAATAATAGCTGTAGTTTTCCTCATTGCGTAGGGGCCGGGCTTGCCCCTGCCCTGCTAACGCGGAAAGTTTCGAGGTATGTTAAAGCGTCGCTACCCTGCGGCGAGGAGGTAGCGTTCAATGGTAGCGCGACGCATCTGCCTGATGAGTATGAATGCTATGGATCGTCTCATGATTTTTATTATAGCACGTTACAGGTGAGAATAAAATAGCCCTGGTTTCTCACAGGAATAGGCGAACAAGCCTGTGGAGAAGAATGCCCTCAAAAGCTGCTCCTGCATACGTTGTATTTAAGGAATGAGAGCTGAATTCATCCTGGCTTTGACTTTATCGGTTGCTTCATCATCTACGGCAACAGGGTGTTCTGACAGAGCAGGGAGATCGGCGCTCTGATCAGGTGGCTGGAGTAACGTTGCGCGCAAATATAAATCTATTATCAAATCCCAGGCCACCATAGCGATAACGAACAATGGCGCGAAGGCAACATACGGCAATGGGATAGGTGAATTGCCAAACAGGAAAGGCATGTAACTAAGGAAGGAGGTGAGCTGTGTAATCATAGCCAGATAGAAGCGCCTGGGCATGTAGAAGGCGTATACGACGGAGAGCACATCTGCCAGATAAAAATACCGCTCGTGCATGGTCGGTAACAAGAAGGGCAACAGCAGGCTAAATAAAAACGATAGGCGGATAATACGAACAGGGGTTAACTTTTTACGACTATGCAGTACAACCAGACTTACGATTAAAACCAGCGCGACTGTGAAGATGATCCCGCCTTGTTTTACTTGCTGATTGAAATAACATCCTGAACTTAGCCATTGATACACGTTAGGAGCATTCATCGTCAGGCAATGGTAAATGTTAGATTGGGAGACATAAATGAAGAGGAGATCAACAAAACCGCGTCCAGCGATTAATGCGGGAATGAGCAAGATCAAATAAACGGCGGGTATAATCAGGAAGTACAGCAAAGGCACTTCCCCCGATAACAATACCATCAGTAACACAGGGAAAACAAAAATTGCCTGGAGTTTGACAGAGATCGCCAGGCCCCAGAACACAAAAGACCAGAAATAGCGTTTGCTTGATAAGAAGTAGATAGCGCCAAGGGACAGCGCAACATAGCTGCTGTCGGTCTCGCCCCAAAAAGAGCTATTGATAAATATCGACGGGAGAAAAAGCACAGCGCATGCCGCCAGCAAAGGAACGAGTGACTGTCCATATGCTTTTCTCACAATAAGAAAGGTAAAGCCAGCTAACACCATATCAAACATGATTGAAATAAGCTTTAAGTTTGTTATTGCAGAGAAAGGGAGATGGGTAGCAATGACAATAAGATAAAGATAAGGGACATTCAAATCTGCAAAATTAAATTTAAGAGCAGCAAAGCCGCCGTGGGAGAGGATAAAGTTGTACCACGGCAGGTAAAAAGTTGTCATATCAACGCTTACCCAGGGTAAAAGGGATTTGCGCAACCAGAGAGCTAGCAAAAGAATGCAAAAAATGAGGCCGTACTTATAAAAAGTATGCAATTGTGCTTCAGAAATTTTTTTCTCGGCAAAAAACATCGTTTCCTCCTGGCTCGCGTTTTATATCCTATTTTAGAGAATGCAGGCAAAATAAAGCGATCAAAGCAATTTTATAATGCCTTTGATTATACATTAAGCTCGCCGGCACTTCCAAGAGGCAGATGGGAGAGGGATAGGATAAAATAGCTAAAGCTATTACCATCCCCACACCACTGGAGCGTTTGCCAGGGGAGATAGCCGCAACAGCGATTTTGTTACCAACCTCATAGTATCTTTTGCTGTTCTGGCGTATTATAAGCTCTATAATGATGATAGACGACGGTATTCCATGTGTCGCCCACAACATTTTAAGGAGGAATATATGCGCTTTTGCTTTATTTTAGAAGAGAAATACGTGCATAAGCCGATGCCGATGGTAGTAGCGGACCAGTTGAAACAGTGGGGGCATGAGATCGATGTTCTGGAACCATACGCCGCGGTCACCAATCTAACCGACCTTTCCTTGACGGATTATGATGCCTATGTTTTAAAAACTGTTTCCAATGGACCTGGCCTGACCATTCTGGAATCAGCCGAGGCAGCAGGCATTCCGACGATCAATAATTCGCGGGCGATTCGCCTGGTGCGCGACAAGGCCGTTGCGGTGGCCTACGCTCAGGCGCGTGGCCTGCCGGTCCCTCCGACCTATTTTGTCGGTCATCCTCGCGCTCTGGCAAAGGTGCCGCATGATATTTATCCTATTGTGGTCAAGCCATGTAACGGGACCTCATTGCAGGATATTCACCTGGTGCGAACGCCAGCGGAGATTGAGCAGCTCACGCTCGACGAGAAAACCTATTACCTGGCAATGCGCTACGTCGAAAATACAGGCTATGATATCAAACTGTACGTCACAGGCCAGGAGGTGCGTGCGATCACCAAAAGTTCTCCCCTGCATGGCGGGGTGATGGAGGAGGAGATCCCGGTATCGCGCGAGATGCTCAAGCTGGCGCAGCGTGTGGGACAGGTATTCGGGCTGGACCTCTATGGAGTGGATGTGCTCGAATCTCCGCAGGGCCTGATGCTGGTCGATATCAACGACTTTCCCAGCTTCTATGGGGTACCACGCAAGGTCGCGGCTATCGCCGAGTATATTCTGCACGCGGCCTATCGCTACCGTCGCGAGAAAGAAAAGCAGGGACTGCATTCTCCCGTTCAGAAGCAGCGAAGCTTACGGCGGCAGGATAGGACGCTCGTTCCCGCCCAGTTAATGCGCTACAATCCTAACGTGAAACGCGTGCAGATGAAGTAGCTATCCTTCTCTGTTCTGCAACAGATTAAGATGAGCGACATCGTTCAGGATAAAAAGCACCCGCGCCTCGCTATTGGCCCGTACGACAGTGATGGACGTATTGGCGCAGGGGAAAAAGAAGTCTTTTTTCAGTCCGAGCACTTCGGCGGCATACGCGTTAATTACGCCGCCATGCGCGAAGATAAGAACGCGCTGCCCGATATGGCTCTGAGCGATTTTGTCGATGGCGGTGACTACGCGCTTGCGAAATGTTTTGGAGGGCTCGCTATCTTTAATCACATCCCAGTTGCCCGCGCCGCCTGCCTTGCGCACGATCTCGGCTTGGCGGGCAGCCAGCGCCTGCGTGAGCACATCCAGATTATCATTCTCTTTGACGGCGGGGATGGGAAAGACATGGCCCAGCCGGATCTCCCTGATCTCTTCGACGATCACCGGCGTCAGGCCAAGATGCTCGACCAGGGGAGCCGCCGTTTCGCGACAACGGCGCAACGGGCTACTATACACCGCATCAAACGAGAGCCCTTTCAGCCGTCCAGTCAATGCTCGCGCCTGCCCGCGCCCTTTCTTGCTCAATGGCAGATCGTCATAAATGCCGCTGGGGATAATCTCGTCCGCCTCTGGAATGGCGTCTGCGTGCCGGATCAAAAATAGCTCCGCGGCCTCATTGCGCCGCGCCAAAAATGGATCTTTCATTAAACCGAACTTCCCTGCAAAGAGGCGACCACGAGGGTCGCCTCCGCTGAACTACTGCCTGTATGCTTTGCAAACAACTTACTTTGGGCTGGCTAACTGACGCACGACAGACCTGGCGAGCGAACGCTTATGCACCTCATCGGGACCATCGACAATATGCATCGTGCGGCCATGCGCAAACATCGATGCCAGCGGGAAGTCGCCGGAGACGCCCGCAGCGCCAAAGACCTGAATGGCCCGATTGACCACGTTGGTGAACATTTCAGGAATCGCGATCTTGATCATCGCGATCTCATTTTGTGCCGCCTTTTTGCCTAACGTATCCATCATCCAGGCCGTTTTGAGCGTTAACAGACGGGCCTGCTCGATCTCTATTTGCGATCTGGCAATCCAGTCCTGCACCATCCCCTGTTCGGCCAGCGGCTTGCCAAAGGCGACGCGCTGTGCCGCGCGCTCACACATCAGTTCAAGCGCGCGCTGTGCCGCGCCAATCGAGCGCATGCAGTGGTGGATGCGACCCGGACCCAGCCGCGCCTGGGCGATGGCAAAGCCGGAGCCCTCCTCACCTAGCAGATTGCTGGCGGGCACGCGGACGTTCTCGAAGAGTACCTCACAATGGCTCTCGTTATCGACATAGCCCATCACGGTAAGGTTACGCACAACGGTAACGCCAGGGGTGTTTTTCGGCACCAGGATCATGCTCTGCTGACGATGCCTATCAGGATTGTGAGGATCGGTCTTTCCCATCACAATAAAGATTTTGCAGCGCTCGCGAGCCGCGCCCGAGGTCCACCATTTGCGACCATTCAGCACATAGTCATCGCCATCGCGCAGGATCGTCATCTGGATATTCGTGGCGTCCGAACTGGCGACGTCGGGCTCGGTCATGGAGAAGGCGGAACGGATTTCGCCGTCAAGTAATGGCTGCAACCACTGTCTTTTCTGCTCAGGAGTGCCGAACTGGGCCAGGATCTCCATATTGCCGGTGTCGGGCGCGGCACAGTTAAATACTTCCGAGGACCAGCCCATGCGGCCCATAACTTCGGCCAGCGGGGCATATTCCAGATTGGTCAGGCCCGCTCCATGTTCCTTATCGGGTAAGAAGAGGTTCCATAGTCCCGCCGCCCTCGCTTTAGGCTTTAATTCGTCGATAATCTCGGCATGGTGGTGAGGATTGCCCGATGCTGCGATCTGCTCCCGGTACGTCTGCTCGTTGGGATAAATATAACGCTCCATAAAATCGATGACGCGCGTCCGCAGTTCGTTAACTTTTTCCGAAAAGGTAAAATCCATTCGTACCTTCCTGCCTTTCTTGCTTGCTTTGCAACTGGCGTATCGCATTGGCTATGCTCAACGGTTACTCATCCCACAACAGAGCTGGCGCGAGGCCCCACCCCCACATTCCATCCCCTTGCCTCTACTACCTCTGCCCGACTCCGTCCCACATTATATAATGTTTAAGCATGGGAAAGATAGAACAGCTAAGCTTTTTCTGCACCTTCACGGATCTTGCGGCGAACGTGCCTCCGCAGCGGAGGCACAAATCAGCGATTACAGAGCTGGCACCATATAATCATATTTTTACATTTAACGATATCTGGAGCAATTCCTCTTCCAACTCCTGCCAGACCAGTAGCTCTGCTTTCGGCCTGGTAATAGGCTGGCCGTTTTGCACAGTGCGGATCATCTGCTGGGTCACACGCTGCTGGAACTTAGCGATCCGCTCTTGCTGGAGCTGAATGGAAGGCATAATCCCCAGTTCCACATCTTGCAAATCGAAAAACTCGCCATGCTCGAATGCAAGCACGAGCAGGTCAGCATAGTTCTTGGCAAGATCTAATCGCGCCTGAGAGAAAAAATTGGGGAGGCTGCTAGCCAGGCAGAGGCAGCCCGCAACCCGGTCGCTCTGTATAATAGGAAAGACCGCCGAGCTCTTCTCTAAATTGGTATGATGGATGGGAAATAGGCGCGATTTTACCTCCTCACTCTGAACGGTCACGGCGCGGCCAGATTGCAGCGCCATGCCCGTCTGCGACTCTGCGCCCAGGAACTGCGTGCGATTCTCTACCAGGCCCATCCAGGGCGGCGTCCCTCGTCCCTGAATCTGACGCAAACTGCGCACTTTGCGCCCTTGCGCAGGCGGCACACACTGCATAATTACCGCCGCCAATCCCAATAGACGTGGATCAAGATGCACCACGATCTGCTGCAAAATAAGAATACAAATGGTGGACGCCCGCAGAATTGGCGGACTGCTCGTGTGCGCGCTCAGCACACGAGCATAAAACGCCGAAGGAATTTCCATCAGCGTCTCCGCTTCAGGAAATTCCTTCAAGAAATCAGGAAATTCCTTAGCGATAAGCTCAGTCAATTGCTGCCTGTATTCTGCTACAGCTTCCAGCAATGGGCGCAGGTTATCCTTACGCGGGTTTGATCTATTGGCGCTCCAACGGATCAAAGTGATGGGGCTTACTCTCGCCGCGTCGGCAATGCGCTGGCGCTCCTGAGGATCAGCGATCAGGGTCGCGAGCAGTTCGCGCCATGTTTGTGGTTTAGGTTCATTCATCCCCAATACTTACCGCTCACAGTAAAAAAAATACAACCTGTATTATACGGCACTTCGATCATAGGATATAATATAGCATATCCCATTCATGCCTCGCGCGGAAACCTCTGTGCTTCAAGCCAGAGGAGGAAGCGCCTTACTTCACATGATTTCGTAACCTAACTTCTCTGATAATACACGACAAATTGCCGAAGTGTTGCATCTCCCGTTGCGCACCCTCTGAGTGTAGCTAAAAAAAGGCCGCGTTCATAGCCCAGGTTCTCTGTTTGTCAGGCGCTCCTGAATAAACCGGTTCAGGTCAGAGCGGCGTACCCTTACATTGGTCGCCGACAGGCGAACTGCTACTAATTTGCGTTCCCTGATGTAGCGCCTCACGGTATCGGGATGCAATTGTAATTCTTCAGCTACCTGATCAATGGTCAGTAATTCTTCAGTCAAAAGAACACCACCTGAAAATAAAGGATATCTCATTATATCGTTTTGGTTTTTTGCGGTCAACCTGTGATAACTTTGGATTATTATCAATAAGTCTTGACAATTAGCAACTCTATTAGGTATTATTTGATTACCCATTATCTGATACCCCCTCAGATGGTGAGAAAGAGAGGTGCAAAACAATGACCCCTGCTGCGGACACAGCAAGGGGCCGTTTCTGAGAGCAGCCTAGCCCATTGAAGGTAGTACCATGCTCTCGTGTGATTCATACCACACGAGAGCCTTACTCGCAAGTGAGGTTCTTGAATGAAGCATTTCGGAGACAACTTTCTTCCTGTCATCCCAACAGATACACTCAACCACAGCCAGGCGCATCCGTTCTGCGATGCTCCAACCTGTCCCTGCCACGAGAACACCGAGGCTATCGACCAGGTGAACGCATGGCACCAGGACGGCCTGATCAGCGCCAATGATGCTACTGAGCTCGTCCGCGGGCACCGACCTCTTACGGACTTTCCTGGGAGGTGAGCCATGCCAACTGAAGTGTACCACTTGCCTGATACCCAGGACGACTTTCCAACTCATAGCGACGTCTACGTCCCAACAAAACGCCGGAGTGCGTCCCATCATCAGCCGGAGCCATCCGCTCCGGCCCCCGCATCAAAGCAGCCGTTTCTGCTCCAGCAGCATCCGTGGGGCAGCTTCCTGGTCGGGATGGCGCTCTGCTATGTCCTGTTCCTCGTTGGTCAGCAGGTGGTTCTGCCGTTCGTGACTGCCACCTCTGATCCATGGCACTATGGCGATGCGCGGTTCTCGCAACTGGATGCGGATGTGGGGCACGGCAGCACGAGTCACTTGATCGCCAGCTACTACCACGGACATATTGTGGTCATCGAGCTCCTGCTCAGCCACCCCCGCAGGATAACCAGGTGTACGTCCTGAGCGGGTTCCGTGACCTGCCGACCCCGCCGGTGCTGACACTGGGCGTGCAGGATCTCAACGGAAATGGCAAGCCCGACCTTCTCATCAAGATCGAAGACACGGCGTTACAAGCAGTCTTATTCAATGCGGGCAAGACGTTCCAGGGACAGGGAAGCTAGCACATGAAAGTCAGCAAGCCGCTCGTCTACGCCAATCTCGCCGCGCTCTCCCTCTACGGGGTGCTGCTCTGCCTGATGGCGGCAAAAGCGTTTCCGCTGCTACTTGGTATGGCCCTGCTCATCGTGTTTTTAGCATGCTCAGTGTATCTGTCGTGTTACCTCAACGGGCAATTGCCGAAGCGCAAATACCGTGTCCCGTTTCATACGGCACCGACGAAAAAAAGTGAAGCGTTGCTGATAGCACGTTCATGAAGAGAGGAACACGAATGATTGATACGAGCAAGCGTTCTCTTGAACGCATCATACGAACGGATGAGGCGCAGCATCTGCTCCCGTGCGAGATCGATTTAGGCGCGTATCGTCTCCTGCTCAACAGCAACCAGAGTATCGAGTTGATGCCCAGTGCGCAAGGACATAGCGAACCGGCATATGTGCTGTGCTTAGATGCCACGGAAGCCTATCAGTTGATGCAATGCCTGAACGACCTGTTCAAACAGACAACCCACGGATAATGTCCCAGGAGAAGGGTATCAGGCGGTATCCTTCTCCCCACGTCAGAGGTGAAAAGCAGAGGAGCAATATCGTTCTCCTCATGGGTTGAAGGACCGACATGCAGCAGATCATCAGTGCAAAACTGAAACTCACGACCACTCCAGAGCAGCATCAGGCGTTACGCCAGACGCAACTGGCCTATCGTGACGGCCTCAACGCGGTGAGTCAGTACGCCTTTGCCCACGGCAAAACCAGCAGTGCGGTGCAACTGCACAAAGGGATGTATGCCGAACTGCGTGCGCGCTATCGTCTGCCTTCGCAACTGGCGTGCAGCGTGGAACGGCAAGTCGCCGCCACCTATAAGGGACTGTGGACGAAACTGCTCAAGAACAAAGAGCATCGCCGGATGAAGATCACGAAGAAACGCTTCAAGGGGCTGGATAAGCCTCCTAAATATAGCTCCCCCACGGTGCAGTATACCTATGAACGTGACTATACCTTTCAATGCGACAGCAACGTCAGTATCGGGACCTTGAACGGGCGCATCAGTCTGCCGTATCAGGGCTATTTCAAGCATCTGTTGCTCATCCAGCAGGGAGGCCACATTGCCCGCATCGGTGATGCCAAGCTCTGGTATGACCAACCGAAAAAACAGTTTTATCTGCTCGTGTCGTTAGAAATCACCTTGCCTGACCCAGGTTGTGACTCCTTGAGTGAAACGGTCGGCGTCGATGTGGGCGTGCGCTATCTCGCGGTCACCTCCACCGCAACAGGCAAGGCCACGTTTTCCTCAGGCAAACGCGTACGACACAAAGCCAATCACTATGCGCGGCTGCGCAAACGCTTGCAGAAAAAAGGCACTCGCGGCGCGAAACGACGCATGAGACGCATCGGGCAGCGAGAGAGACGGTTGAAAATGCAAGCCAACCATCAGATTGCCACCCAGATCATGAGAGAGCATCCCCAGACCTTGATCGGACTGGAACAGTTGTCCGGCATTCACGAGCGCACGAGGCGAAGAAAACGCAAGCGCAAGAAGAACGGCAAAGGCACGGAAAAGGTATCACCAAAGGCGCGCAAAGCCAATCGGGTGTATTCGCAGTGGTCCTTTGCCGAACTGCATACGCTCATTAGCTATAAAGCGGCGCTTTCCGGCTCCCTTGCCATTAATGTCGATGCGGATTATACCTCAAAGGGCTGTCCGAAGTGCGGGCATATCGCCGATGAGAACCGGCCAAACAAGGGGTTGCTCTTTACATGTCAGCAGTGCCGCTATACCCTGCATGCGGACCTGATTGGGGCACGCAATCTGGCGATGAGAACGCTCGTGCTTCGACACGATTGGAGCACGACGGGGCTGTTGTCAATGGCCCCTGATGCCTCGGACCGTGAAGCCAAAGCTGCACGCCTGCGAAGGTATGCAGAATTGCGGTGGAGTCCAGAGGTAAGCCCAAGCCTGCGGTCTGAGACCGCAGGTAGTTGACGATTATCAGTCAATAAATGCCCCAACAACCTGCGACGAAGCAAGGGGGCGGGAATATCATTCCTCACTATGTTGTTATTACTAGTGAGTCGAGACGCACACACCATACGTCTTAAAAGTAAAAACGCCTTCACGCATAGCTTATTTATTCAGCGCGGTCGGCCCTCCCCGCCCACTTTCCAAACAGATATTTTTTTCGGGAATAGCCCACCATCTCCAGGTGTTGTAGCAGTTAGCACTCATATTCCTAGAGTGCTAGACAAACGCCAAAAGATGTGCTACAATTGCTAGCAGTCGTTTAGCTTATTTGCTAAACGATGATGCGGGAGGACCCCGTATCCACTCTGATGAGGAGCATAGATTTATGAGAAAATGTGAACGTTGTCATCAAAATCCCGCCCGTGTACGTGTAGATCAGTTCGTAAACGGCAAGCGCGAAGAGCATTACCTCTGTCAGTCGTGCGTCGACGAATTGATGAGCACCATGGGCCAGATGGGTGGCCCTGAGGGCTTTGAAACGCCTGATGCTCCCCTCGGTTTCTTTGCCAATAACAACCGCTCATCTTCTGCCGCCAATGGCATGGGTGGAGTCAATACCGCCACTGCCGAGCCGCGAGCTAAAAATAGCAAAACCCCTACCCTTGACCAGTATGGGCGCGACCTGACCGCAGAGGCTGCCCAAGGCAAACTGGACCCTGCGGCGGGTCGGGCGCGTGAGCTAAAGCGTGTGATTACCGTGCTTGGCCGTCGCCAGAAAAACAACCCGGTGTTGATCGGTGAGCCTGGCGTTGGTAAAACCGCCATCGTCGAAGGGCTGGCACGCCGCATCAATGAGGGCAACGTCCCGCCTACACTACGCGGTAAACGAATTGTCTCGTTGAACATCGGCGGCATGGTTGCCGGTGCGATGTTCCGCGGACAGTTTGAGCAGCGAATCAAATCCATCCTTGAGGAGCTGCGCCAGGCTCCTGAAGTGATTGTCTTTATAGATGAATTGCATACTGTGGTTGGCGCGGGCGCTGCTGAAGGAGCCGTCGGGGCGGGTGATATGATTAAGCCTGCGCTGGCTCGTGGCGAGCTGCGCTGTATTGGCGCCACCACGCTGGACGAGTACCGCAAACATGTCGAGAAAGACGCCGCTCTGGAGCGCCGCTTCCAACCAATCATGGTTGACGAGCCTTCCGTGGAAGAGGCCATCGAGATGCTGCGCATCGTCCGGCCTAACTACGAGATCCACCACGGCGTCAGCATCACCGATGAAGCCATCGAGGCCGCGGTCAAGCTCTCTGACCGCTACATCAATGATCGCTTCCTGCCGGATAAAGCCATCGATGTGATGGACGAGGCTGGATCAGCCATGCGCCTGGAGGCGACCGAGCAGGGCATCATCAGCCCAACCTTGATCGCCGATCTGGAGAAAGAGCTCACCGAGATTCAGGCCCAGAAAGAGGCGGCGGCTAACGCTGAGGACTACGAGCGCGCCGCCATGATGCGCCAGCAAGAGCTGCTGACGCTCAGCAAACTGGAAAAGGCTCGTGCCGAATCGGGCAGTGCTGTGGCGCTGATTGTGGGGCCTGAGCATGTCGCTCGCATCGTCGAGAACTGGACCGGTGTGCCGATCAGCCAGATGCTGGAAAGTGAGCGTCAGAACCTGCGTCACCTGGAAGATGATCTGCGCAAGCGTGTCATCGGTCAGGATGAAGCGATTGGCGTTGTCGCTCGTGCCATTCGCCGCTCGCGCGCTGGCTTGAAAGATCCTAAACGCCCGATTGGTTCATTCCTCTTCCTCGGCCCAACCGGCGTGGGTAAGACGGAACTGGCAAGAGCGCTGGCCTCCGAACTATTCGGAGGCGAGGACAATATGATCCGCCTCGACATGTCGGAGTATATGGAGCCGCATACCGTTTCTCGCCTCTTTGGTAGCCCTCCCGGCTACGTGGGACACGATGAAGGCGGGCAACTGACCGAGATGGTACGCCGTCGTCCATATAGCGTGATCCTGCTCGACGAGGTCGAGAAAGCGCATCCTGAAGTCTTCAATGCGCTGTTACAGATCATGGACGATGGACGCCTGACGGATGGTCAGGGTCGCACAGTAGACTTTAAGAATACAGTAGTGATCATGACCAGCAACGCCGGTAGCGCCGACCTCAAGCGCGCCGTCCGCATTGGCTTCTCGGCGAAGACTGGTGAGGAGGATCGCAGCGAGCAGCACGAAGCGATGCGATCAAAGGCGATGGAGGGCCTGAAACGCCTCTTCCGCCCGGAGTTTATCAACCGTATCGACCAGATTGTGGTCTTCCACTCTCTGGGTAAAACCGAGCTCTATCGCATCGTTGAACTGATGCTCAACCAGGTGCGCCTGCGCTTGAGCGAGCAGGGCATCGAACTGACGGTCAGCGATGAGGCGCGAGACTTCTTACTCAAGGAAGGGTTCGATGAAGAGTATGGCGCTCGCCCACTGCGGCGCGCGATCCAGACCCACGTCGATGACGCCCTGGCTGACGCGCTGCTGAACGGCGAGATCGCCAGCGGCCAGACGGCTTACCTGACAGTCGGCGATGGCAAGATCATTGTCCAGGCCCAGGAAGTCACTCAAACCGCCTAAGCCTGTTAACATAAAATTAGTGATTGCCGCCGGTTGGATGTTTGAAAAGGCATCCAACCGGCAGCTTTGCTATAACATGCTGCGCAAATGTTTCAGTTCGCGTACATTTTTGATGAACTGCTCACGCTTATTTTCCCCTTCAATGACGGGTGCAACCAGTTCATGGAAGCGGGCCTCAAGCTGCTGCCAGCTCAGTGGATTGCGCGGATCGCCGAGCGGATAACGGGTCGCGGCGTGGAACGTTCTCCCGTCGCGCATCTGGACCTCGGCTTCAGCCCTCCATTCAGCAGGATAATGGTCGTCCAGTTCTGATGACGAGTAGCACTCGACTCGCTGCATGAGCGTTCTCACTATGGGATGATGCAGCCATTGCTCCGTAAATACCGCCATCCCCGCCTGCCCGCTCAACAGAGCGATGGCCGCGCCAAAAGGCATGCTAAACTGAGCATCAACGATATTCTTTGCCTGCCGTTTCTGCTCGATGGGATCTGCGATCAGGCCGCGCCCGCCGGTGAGCACGCCGCAGCGAATATGAGCAATCTCTTCAGGAGCGGGCTGATGCCTGTCTCTGATTTCCAGCAGACAGTCGATGGGGCCGTGCATATAGCGGCAACAGGCATACGGCTTTAACGCTACATCCATAATGGCAAAATCCGTGCCGCGCTTGAGCTGGCTCTTATCGCTATCCGAGGAGTAGGCACGGAGGAAGCCATAGCGGCCTTCGAGCACGCTATTTGGTCCGATGAAACCAGCCGACGCTAACCGTGCGGCGGTAATGCCCGCGTGCGATGACCAGCCAGGATGCAGGCGTTTTGTCCATGCCCCATCGTGCAAATACGCCATCGAGCCCGACGCCATGCTACCCGCGATGCCAAACGCCATGCTGATCTGCTCGGGTGATAGCCCTAACAAGCGGGCGCTGGCAGCCGTGGCGCCAAACGTGCCGCAGACCGCCGTCGGGTGAAAGCCACGACCATAAGCTGAGGCAGGATTGAGGGCTGCACCAACACGCAATGTAACCTCGTAGCCAGCGACAACAGCGGCATAGAACTGCTCCACAGGGGAGTCCAATTGCTCCGCGAGCGCCAGAGCTGCTGGGAAGACGACCACCCCTGGATGCAGCGACGAGCGATTCTCCACATCGTCCATTTCTAAGCCGTGCGCCGCCACGCCATTGAGCAGGGCCGCCCATGACGCTTCGGCCCGCTCCTGCCGACCAAAAACAGTGCTCCCCTCGAGGAATGCAGCGCCGGGGATGCTTTGTAAAAGGCGATACGCGGCCTGGCTGGATGGCAACGTGGAGCCGCGCAACGTTACCGCGAGATGGTCGAGCAGCAGGTATCGCACCCGGTCCTTTACAGCATCCGGCAGGCTATCTGATGTCAACGTTGCGCAAAATTGAGCGAGTTCAGCAGTCTGGTCGATGGTCATCACGGCTCACCCCTTTTTCAGGAAAATACTCTTACGCGTCCATTCCATAGTATATCTCGCCAATCAAGAGCCATCACCGCACCCGCTGTAGGGACCAGCTTTAGCGCGTCCGATTTATCGCTACGCCTCGCCCCACACGGCGCTGAAGCGGACGCGATCAATCACGTCTCTACAGGGTGGTATGACAAGCTAAAAGGGCACAGTTGGATCTTTTTCTTTAGTTCATCCGTGCTAACACTAGAGTTTGTGCAGGAAACTGTACACCTTTTGCGCTTTTGTGACAGCAGGAAAGCACAGGAGTGCCTTGTTTTTTCTAAAAAAGCTGAAATTTTTATTTGTTTCCCTGCAATTCTCTATTGTACAGGTCGCGGCATGCTTAAATAAGACCTTTAGAACGATGGCGAGCATGGGAAGCACTAGCGTGGTAGCATCGATGCATCACAAAGATATCCTGAAAAGCCCGAGGACAGAAGGCTATTCGAGGGATAGAGAGAACGACATTGTATTTGAACAGGCCGCCATCGGCATTGCATACATAGCGGCTAATGGTCGCTGGCTCCAGGTCAATCAAAAGCTATGCGATATTGTTGGATATAGCCGTGAGGAGCTCTTAGAAAAATCCTTCCAGGACATTACCCACCCCGATGATCTTCCGGCCAGCCTGGAAAGATTTCGTCGTTTGCAAGCTGGCGAGATCCAGACATGCTCGCTGGAGAAACGCTATTTCCATAAAAGCGGCAGGCTCGTCTGGACCAATGTTACGGTATCGGTGGTACATGGCGATGCCGACGTCATCGTACACCAGATAGCTTTTGTCGAAGATATTACCGCACGTAAGCAGGCAGAAGCGGAACGTATTGATCTCTTGCAGCGCGAACAAACGGCGCGAACTGAAGCGGAAGCCGTCACGCTCCGGCTTGAGACGATGCTTGAGACAATGGCAGAGGCGGTGCTGGTTTATGATCGGGAAGGAAAAATTATTTTTGCCAGCACAACAGCACAAGAAATATTTCCTCTGAATGTATGGCCCGAGCACGCCTCCCTCCCGCCAGAAGAACGGGCCGCCCATTATATGCTGCGAGACGAGAGCGGTCAGCCCATTCCGCCTGATCGGTCGCCTGTGCATCGCCTGTTGCATGGCGAGATACTCAAAGGCGCAACAGCCCTGGATGTCATCGTGCGCGCTCGCAATGGCAACGAACTGCACTTGAGCCTGAGCGGCTCGCCAATGTACGATGCGCAACGCACTATTACCGGAGCCGTGATCATTGCGCGCGATGTGACCGAGCGCCGCAACCTGGAACTGCGTACGCGCAAAGCCCTCGAAGGGATGCTGGAGATGGCTAGAGCCCTGGTGCAGTTGCCGGAGAGCGCCGATGGACTTGATATCGTTGGTCGCCAACTGGCAGAGCTAACCTGCCATGTGCTAAACTGTAGACGTGTGGGAGTTGTCGTGATAGAGCCAGAAACGGAGATCCCTCGCCCTATAGCCGTGGTCGGACTTTCGCCCGAGCAGGAAGAGCAATGGTGGGAGGAACAACGTCAACAGGAAATTAGCCTGAATGATAGCCCGACTCCCGAACTGGTCGCGCTGCTGAGAGCAAATGAGGTGCTGGTCATCGATATGACTCAACCTCCATTTAGTGACCAGCCCAACCCATACAATATTAACGTGATGTTAGCAGTCCCTATGTGTATCGGTGAGAGTCTGATCGGTATCTTGACGCTCGATTACGGCGACGATACACATCATCAGTATAAAGAAGAAGATATTGCGCTCGCCAGCGCGGTCGCCCAGCTATCGGCCCTGGTGATTGAACGCCAGCGCCTCTTGAGCGAACGAGCAGCCTCGCAAGGTCGAGAGCTGGCTCTGCGCGAGGCGAACGTCCGGATGGAAGAGTTCCTGGGGATTGCAAGCCACGAACTGCGCACTCCCCTTACAACCATCAAAGCCAATGTGCAACTGGCGATGCGCCGCCTGAGATCGATCAATCAAGGTGCAGATGTGATAACAGATGGTGTGCTTGGAAAAGTCGAAGCTGCGCAAAACATGCTTGAGCGCGCAGAGCGGCAGATCAGCGTGCTTAACCGCCTGGTCAGTGATATGGTTGATATATCACGCATCCAATCGAACAAGCTGCAATTACATCTGCGACAGGAGCCATGTAACCTGATAACGCTCGTCCAGGAGGTCATTCAAGAGCAGCGTAAAACATCACCTGAGCGTATCATTACCTTGAGGATACCATCCGACACCATGATACCGGTCATTGTTGACCATGATCGCATCACTCAAGTCCTGACAAACTACCTATCAAACGCGCTCAAGTACTCGCTGGCAGACAGGCCGGTCAGGGTCTGGGTAGAGCTAATGGAGCAGCAAGCGCGAGTGCTGGTGCAAGATGAAGGGCCGGGTTTGTCAAGCGAGGAGCAAAAGCAGGTCTGGGAATGCTTCTACCAGGCCCCGGGGGTCAAAGTATTGAGTGGCTCCGGGGTGGGTCTGGGTCTCGGCCTGCACATTAGCCGCACGATCATAGAGCGCCATCACGGGCAGGTGGGAGTAGAGAGCAAGCGTGGAGAAGGCTCCACGTTCTGGTTTACATTACCGCTGGCTTCAACAGATATTCATCGCTTATAAGGAGCCCAGGCAATGAAATGGCGCACCCTGGCTGCGTTAAGCAGCATATCACTGGCAGCTCTAGGAACGGCAATTGCTATTAAAAGCGCGTTGCCCAGGCATTTTTTGCTCGACAGCCCTGATGAAAAAGGGGAAACGCTGGATACCTCGGCATTGCCTGATATCGACGTGACCTTCTTGCGCTGCGGCAGCATCACTATTCCTGAGTTTATTGCCGTACGTGGCGCTTTCTCGCTTGCTCCTCGTACTATTGCACATAGCGCGGTGCTGATCCAGCATCCCAAAGCGACGTTTCTCTACGATACCGGGCTCTGCTCCGATATCGCGCTTTTTCTCATCGATCAATCGCTGTTCTTCCGCAAAACACTGGCAAACTTCACCTTCGAGCAGTCGCTTGCTGAGCATCTTGAGCAGAGGGCGCTGAAGCCGCACGACCTGGACTTTGCGCTGATCTCGCATTTGCACTGGGATCACGTCAGCGGCATTCCCGATCTTCCAGGCGTCCCCCTGCGGATCAACCGCGTCGAGTATGAGGAGTCGCAACGTGGACTCCTCCAACAACATCACGGACTATCCAGGCGTTTAATGGGAAACAATCCTATCGAGCTATTTGATTGTAATGATCCTGCATATGAAGGCTTCAGCTCTAGCTGCGACCTTCTGGGTGATGGCTCAATAGTACTAGTACCATTGGCAGGCCATACTATAGGAAATACCGGGCTGTTTATTAATCGGTCTAATGGCTCGCGCCTGTTATTGCTGGGAGATGCCGCCTGGATCGCGGAAAACTATTTACGCCCGGCAACCATGCATCCCTTTATCTGGTCTCGCGTTACCAGCGATGATGAGTTGGCTTGTCAAACCTTACGAGAACTGCACTATTTTTCCCAGCGGCACCCGGAGATCCCTATGATTGCTATGCATGATGCTCGGCTGCAAGAGGCTTTTATGCGCGTAGAGCAGTCTCACCTGACCCGCGCGAGATAAAAGTATCTGTAGAGGCTCTCTTTTCGTTTCTCTAGTTGTATGATGAGTATAGTCATAAATGGATCTCTGGCGAAAGACGTGGGAGCAAGATGCGAACGACTCATACTACTGGTGCTTATATTGATCGGCATGGCCGTCGCTTCAAGCGCATGAGCTTTGAGCAACGAGCACAGTTGCGTAAGCACTACAAAGCACATATGCCTCGATGGAGGCACCCTTTTATCGGCTATCTTGCGAGCATTCCCCTGGTAACGCTAGCCATGTATACAACGATGGGTATGCAAAAGTTGCTGGGATATCCTTATTTGCCCCATCCGCTCCTGGTTATGGCAGTGCTCTTTACCGCACTGTTCTGGGGAGTTGGCCCGGCGCTCTTTACCGTCATGTTGAGTACACTAGCTCTTGACTATTATACCCTTCCCCCTACAGGGAGATTAGATATCATAACCAGGGACGGTATACTACAGCTCCTCCCGTTTATCGTTACGGGACTGGTCATCGCGCTCATTGTAGCCCAGCGCGAGCGGGCAATGCTGGACGCCATCGCTGCCGAGCAGGAGCTACAGGCTTATGCGTTGGAACTGGAGGAAGTGAACCAGAAGCTCAAAGATGCCAACCAGATGAAAGATAGCTTCCTTTCAATTGCCTCGCACGAACTGAAAACGCCCATCACCAGCATCCGCGGGCAGGCGCAGCTCATGTTGCGCCGCCTGTCGAAGCAGCAAGAACCCTCCCCTGAAATGGCTGCGGTCAGCACAACGCTGGAGAAAATCAATGTTCAGACGGATCGCCTGACATCATTGATCAATGATCTGATGGATGTCAGCAGCATCCGCACGGGGAAACTCGCGTTACGCAAACAGCAGTGCGATATCAGGGAGCTCTGCCGCCAGGTCGTGGATGATCAGCGCCTCCTGACGGATCGCACAATTCAGCTAGACCTGCCACCTGAACCAATAGAGATGCAGGTCGATTGTGACCGCCTATCGCAGGTGCTGGTCAATCTGGTGAGCAACGCCATCAAATATTCGCCGGAGAAGAGCGCAGTCGAGGTCTGCGTGCGCCGGGTCGGGAACAAGGTGATCATAAAAGTGCGTGACCACGGGCGCGGCATCGCCAAAAATCAGATCAAACATATCTTCGACGCCTTCTATCGCACTCCCGAGGCGGAGAAGTCATCGCAGCGCGGCCTGGGCCTCGGCCTGGCGATCTCAAAAGATATCGTCGAGCGCCACAACGGGCGCATCTGGTGCGAGTCCGAGCCCAACAAGGGCAGCACCTTCTGCGTGGAGCTGCCCATAGAGTAATCCCCTCGCTATGCTAACGTACGTCAGGAGTCCATTGTCATAGAGGCAATGGCATAGCCTGGCGCCCCCACCACGTAGACCCAGTGCCGACTGGCATCATCGCAATAATGACTGATTGGCTATTGCCGAAAGTGGGCCAATATGGTTTAATGGTGGCAGTCTTCTATCTTTATGGGGAGTTTTTTATTTTTTACCGAAAGGGATAAGGTGTGAGCAACGTGAAAGTGTACGGTCGCACCGCCGTCTACGCAGGAACCTTCGATCCTCTTACTAATGGGCATCTGAACATCGCACGGCGCGCCGCCAAAATTTTTGATACCCTCATCGTTGCCGTTTACGCTTTTCCCTCGAAAAATCTGCTCTTCTCAGTTGATGAACGCGTGTCCCTCTGGCAAGCAGTCATAGAACATGAAAAAATACCCAATATACGCGTTGACAAATATACCGAGCTGACAGTAGACTATGTGCGTTCAGTGGGAGGACAGGCAGTTATTAAAGGGTTGCGTTCGACCGCTGACTTTGAATCTGAATTCCAGCAAGGGCTAATGAATCATACGCTGGCACCAGAAATAGAGACTGTCTGCTTATTCACTAATCTGGAGCAACTTTACGTCAGTTCATCTTTGATCAAAGAAGTAGCTCGCCTGGGTGGCAATATCACCGACATGGTTCCCACCACAGTGGCACACGCTCTACATGAGAAATTTGGCATATAGCATTTTTTTCATCCGTAGGGACCCGATTTATCGCGTCCGGGGGGCAGGGCAATCCCTTGTGATTGTTTTGCAATTCCGCCGACCAACGCCGCTACCGCGTCTAGCTGCGCTCAGGTCGACGGCAAGGAATTGCCCCTTTTGTCGGAAGCTATTAGGCATGAGAAGGAGGGGAGGCATCAGATGGATATTCTGTATCTCGTAGACCGCCTGGAAAACCTCATTGCCAGCAGCCGGAAAATGCCCTTGCTCAATCAGATTATTATTAAAGAGGGTGAGCTCTTCGGCATCGTTGACCAGATGCGCACATCGATCCCCGATGAGATCAAACAGGCACGGCGTATCATCCAGGACAAAGAGCGCATCATCGCTCAGGCGCAGGCCGACGCCGCCAGTATCCTGGCCCGCGCCCGCGAAGAGACCGAGCGCGTGATGAATCGCGAAGGACTATTGCAGGCCGCCGAAGAGCGTTCTCAGGAGCTGGTTCAGCAGGCAAACAGGCAAGCACAGGACATGCTCCGGCAGGCGGAGGAGTATAGTGAGCGACTCAAGGTTGAGGCTGATGGCTACGTCATCGAGACGCTACGGGCATTGCGCGAGCATCTGATGAGCATCGAAACCGATATCGGGCGTACGATCCTGAGCGTTGAGCGCGGCCTCGAAAGCCTGGAGCAACCACCGGACGAGATGGAGCCAGCCGACGATGGGGAAGGGGACGAAGACCAGTTGCCGTCAGACCCGCCGCCCGCTCCGCGCCGGGCATCGCTTGCCACAGATACAACGGGCGGACCAACGTATTCGTAAATATCGCAGGGCTTGACACCCTCTAACAGCTTGTCTATAATGAGCAAGCGCCAGCAGAGAAGATAGGACCATTATCCTTGCACCATAGCTTATTTATAGCCATTGTATTACACTCTGTGGAAAGGAAATGTTCCATGATCTTTAACGTCGCACAGCTCATGAAGGCCCCGGTGGGAACGACATTCGAGTCGGACATTGACGAAGAGCAGGTCCAGCTCGATAACGATCTCAAGATCATCGGTCCCCTTAAAGGCCATGTGCGTTTGAGGCGCATTAACCAGGGTTTGCTGGCCGATGGCTGGGTGGATCTCACGCTTCAACTTAGCTGCACACGCTGCCTGAAAGAATTCGAGCAGCCAATGCATGTCACATTTGAAGAGCGCTTCTATCCAACCGTAGATGTTGTCACGGGGATGCCGATCCCTCCCGTCGATGCGGAGGATGCATTTCCCATTGACAGCCATCACCTGGTGGATTTGACCGAGCCAATACGGCAACAGGTATTGCTCGACATACCAATGGTCACATTGTGCAAAGAAGATTGCGCGGGGCTCTGCTCGCAGTGCGGTCAGGACCTTAACCTGGGCACCTGCACATGCGAACCGGAAGTTGATAGCCGCTTGAGCATCTTAAAGACATTGTTGCAAGACCAGCCGAAATCATAGCGCATAGTTATCACAAGTAGATGTGCCTGATCAACATTCGGGCTCCATTACTGGTGGAAGAGGAGACAAATCTTATGGGAGCACTACCAAAACAGCGAGTCTCGCGCGCCCGGCAGGGAGAGCGCAGAGCTCACCATCATTTGAAATTACCGCAGCTCGTTGCCTGTCCTCAGTGCAAAAGGCCGCGCCTGGCGCACCATGCCTGCCCCAATTGTGGGACATATCGAGGGCGTCAGGTCTTCCTGCCCAGGGCAAAGAAGTAATGTAGCGGGCGGCAGTGCAGCTATTCATGCATTTTTAGCTCTACACGCTCGATACACGCTTGAAGCATACCGCACACTGCCCGCGTACTAGATTTTACTAAAGCCAATGAATATGATGACGACACAAGTCGCCTTTGTTTTTCCAGGGCAGGGCAGTCAGGCTATCGGCATGGGAGCGGACGTTTACGCCTCTTCCGCAGCGGCCAGGCGCGTCTTCGACACCGTTGACGAGACGCTTGGCTTTTCTCTTAGCACGCTCTGTTTTCACGGCCCGGAAGAAACATTACGCGCGACAATCAATGCTCAACCGGCGATTACCACCGTCAGCCTTGCCTTCCTTGCAGCATTCCAGGAAGCCCTCTCTCCCAAAAATTTTTCCTGGTCCTCGCCATTGACACCGGCATATACCGCCGGCCATAGTGTGGGCGAATGCACCACGCTGGTGGCTGCTGGCGTGATGGACCTCAAGGATGCCGCGCTGCTGGTGCGCGAGCGAGGACGGCTGATGCACGAAGACGAAACGACCTGTCCAGGGGGCATGGCCGCGCTGCTGGGGATGGACGCAGCAGCCGCACAGGAAATTTGTGAAGAGGCCACGCGGCAGGCTCTGGCAAGCCTCCCGGCTGATAAGAAGGTCCCTCCCGGCTGGGGACAGGTGGTGATTGCCAATTACAATGCTCCGGGGCAAATTGTCATCTCCGGCGAAGAGCACGCGCTGGCTCTGGCGATGGAAATGGCAAAGGCGCGCGGCGCCAAACGCGTCATGCCACTCGCCGTCAGCGGAGCATTCCATTCGCCCGTGATGCAGCCAGCCGCCGCCAAGCTGGCACACGCCATCGAAAGCGCGCGCATAAACGATGCCGCCGTGCCCATTATCAGCAACATCGCGGCAGTGCCGTTAATAGATGAGCATGCATTACGCGAAGAACTTGCTCAACAGGTAGCATCTTCGGTACAATGGGTAAAGACCATCGAATATCTGGCGGGCGCTGGAGTGACCACGTTCATTGAAATCGGGCCGGGGCAGGCGCTGACCGGGATGATCAAACGCATCGCGAAGGGTGTCACCATGATCAATATCGGGAGCGTGGCAGAAGTAGAGAAAGCGGCGGCGCAGGTACGAGATATGGGCCTGTTGGGATAGTGGGCTTGACACAATCTCGAAAAGCGCCTATCTTTGCAGTAATGTAGCTTGCAAAGTCTCTACAACAGGCCAATGGACGCGGACGCGATAAATCGGGTCCCTACGGGCCATTTAAAGAGGAGAGAGAGGTATGGCAGTGGAATCGCAGCCGAGAGGCGTTGTACGTGTAGCCCGGCAGGTGCTTTCAACCATCGTC
Source organism: Ktedonosporobacter sp. (assembly GCA_035293765.1). Classification (GTDB taxonomy): domain Bacteria; phylum Chloroflexota; class Ktedonobacteria; order Ktedonobacterales; family Ktedonobacteraceae; genus DASRHT01. Next base: position 368,260 of record DATGMF010000065.1, on the reverse strand, counting down.
ACCAACACGGCATCGCAGATCCCGGGCGTCGCTCATATGGCTCATACGAACGACCAGTGGTCGCGCTTGCTGGGCCGCGATCTTCCCAGGGACGGGGTTGCCCTGACCATCAGGGAGAACATTGTCTCTGCCGACCTGTATCTCGTCGTCGAAGCTGGTGTGAATATTGTCGAAGTAGGCACTGCTGTCCAGGAAGAAGTGGCAGCCGCAATCGAAGAGATGGTTGGAATGCAGGTCAAAGAGGTGAATGTCTACATCCAGGATGTAGCATAGCCAGAATTTTTTGAGGAAACCATGCCAGGGATACGCAGACAGGCGCGAATGATCGCACTGCAAACACTCTACGAATACGATACCGCTCATCACGCCCCGACGGAGGTCTTGCAGCGTCATGCGGAGGAGCGCAATCTGCACCCTAAGGTTGTAGAATACGCAGGTGAGCTGGTTCACGGCGTCTGTGACCATCTTGCAGAGATCGATGCTCACATCCAGAGCGCCGCCCGCGAATGGCCTTTACAGCAGATGGCCCGCATCGACAAAAATATTCTAAGGCTTGCAATCTACGAAATTCTGTTTAATAATACTGTACCAGCCAAAGCGGCTATCAATGAGGCGGTGGAACTAGCCAAAATCTTCGGCGGTGACACTTCAAGCCGTTTCATCAATGGCGTGCTGGGCACAATATTTAATCGGGCACAACAACAGCCCACCCCTAAAGCGGAAAGCGAGGTGAAATAATGGCAACTCCAACTATTCATGATCGACTAAAGAAAATTATCGTTGACCAGTTGGGCGTCGATGAAAGCGAGGTCGTTCCTAGCGCATCCTTCGTTGAAGATCTTAACGCCGATTCTCTTGACCTGGTTGAACTCATTATGTCTCTTGAGGAGGAGTTCAAACTCCAAATCTCGGATGAGGATGCTGAGAAGATCACGACAGTGCAAGAGGCCGAAGATTATATAGAAGAACACTTGCGCTAAACACACTCAAACGATGCGAGGGGTTTCCCACTTCACGGTGGTCGGCCCCTTTACCCACTTTTCCAACTTCTATTTTTTTCTTGTTTCCATTGTCACATTTTCCTTTGGTCGTGCATCTCTATATACATAGCAGCATATTACCAATGCCCAGCCAGGGCGAAGAGAGCTTTGTGAGTGAATACACTGCCCGCGGACCAGGCGATAGAGGCACTCATTTATGAATATGGCAAACTGGTCTTCCATACCATCTACGCCCTGACCGGCGATTGGGAAGAAAGCCAGGATCTGACGCAGGATACCTTTCATCAGGCCCTGAGGGCAATCGATGCTGCCCGCGCCTCCAGTGGCGCACAATTTCACGCGAAAGCATGGCTTTTACGTATCGCCGTCAATACCGTGCGGATGCAACGGCGCAGGCGCAACCTCTTCCGCTTCATTCCCTTCTCACATATGCAGGAGGAAAAGACGCAAGAAATCCGGGAGATCGACGCCGAGATGCTGAGCAAACAGGCCGCTCCCGTTCAACCCGTCGGCTACGGCGCAACCGAGGCCGATGATCCGGCTGAACTGGTTCCCGAACAGGAGGTCGTGCGCGCCGTGATGGCGAAGCTGCCAGAGCCGTTGCGCCTCTGCCTGTTGCTTTCCGTCATCGGCGGTCTTTCAACGGCTGAGATTGCCACTATGCTCGAAATGAAAGAGGCAGCAGTGCGTCAGCGCCTGGTGCGAGCGCGCAAACAATTTCAACAGCTCTATACCTATGAAAGCGGCGAAGAGATCTACGATCCTTCAGCTTCCGCTATCAGGCATGGAGGCTCTGATACGGCCTCCACCAGTAAGGACGCCGCCGAAGATCAATCGCTGAGCAACCATCCACAGCGGTTGACGCTTTCCGCGCATCCTGCAACGACCAGGAGAAGCTATGCATAATGACTCTATCGAGACATTGCTGTTGCGCCATTACAGCAATGCAGGCCCGACGCCTCCCGCGATGGAGCAAAGAATTGTTGCTTCGGTACGACTGGAGGCGCAAGAACTACGTCGCCAGGAGCGCATCGCACGTAACTGGCGCTCGCGCCCGGTGAGCCGACGCAGCATCATCAAGCTGGTTACTCTGGGTTCGGCAGGCTTAGGAGTGGTCAGTATCGGTCTGGAAGGGCTCCACGCCCTTGAGTCGGCTCTGGTGGGCCAGGATACAACTCAACCGGCAGTTTCTTGATATTTGAACATGGGGATGCTATCGAAGGGCATCCGCTAGCAAAGTGCCAGATTCGATGCACAACAAGAAAGGATATTTGCTATGGTACCCGGATTTCATGGATTAGACCTCATCGTCATTCTGGTGATCGCTCTCCTGATCTTTGGACCAAAGAAGCTACCAGAAATGGGCTCCGCCATCGGCAAGAGCATTAAAGAGTTTCGTAAGGGCATGAATGAGCTGACGCAGGGGAAGGAAGAAGAGAAGTCGCCAGAAGTCACCCGGCTTGAGCTTGAGTCGGCACAGCGCGAACTTGAGCGCCTGCGCAACCACTCCAACGTTGTCGAAGCCGCTCAGCCTGAGGTAAGCGCCAGCACCGAAACACATAATCATGAAGTTAAGTCAGAGCTATAACGCTGCTTATACCTGCTTACAGGGGGAAACATGGCTTCTGGTAATATAGATCAGCACGATCCCTTGGAGGCACTCAGTGCTCTAAGCTCCGTCTTCGCCAACGCGAGTGCAGGTGAAGAAGAAGGGGCAACCATGTCCCTGCTGGATCACCTGGAGGAGCTGCGCTGGCGCATTTTTAAGTCGCTGATCGCCATTGCGATCTTTAGCGTCGTGGCGTTTATCTTCCGCGATACCATCGTCCATTTTCTGGAGGCGCCATTACCGAAGGAAGCAAACGTTCTTGCCCAAAACACGCCGGGAGGAAAGCTCGTGGTGACAGGGCTGATGGAGGGCTTCACCGTCTTCCTCCTGATCTCAGTCGCGGCAGGCATAGTTATGTCTCTACCGGTGATTCTCTATCAGACATGGGCATTTATCGCGCCAGGGCTGTATGCCCATGAGAAGAAGAAGGCGTTGCCGTTTATTGGCATCGGCATTGTGCTTTTCGTAGTTGGCATCACGCTGGGCTACATCGTATTGCGCTTCCCGGTAGAATTTCTGGTCTCATTCGCCTCCAGCAGTTTTACCGAGCTGGTGACGGCCAATAGCTACTTTACCTTTGTGGCATTCTTTGTGCTGGCCTTCGGCCTGATCTTTGAACTGCCACTGGTATTGACCTTCATGGCGCAAATTGGCCTGGTATCCGTGGATACGCTCAGGCAGAAGCGGGCGACGGCGCATATCGGTATGTGGATCGCCTCGACGTTCCTGACGCCGGGCGCGGATATCTATAGCCCGATTATCCTGGGCGCAGCGATGTCGTTCCTGTACGAACTGACGATATTCTTCATTCGTCTTACCGTTAAACAACCAACAAGCTAATTAACGCACAATGGACCCCTGCGGGGGTCCTGTTTTTTTGTCCTCACAAATCCCTGGCGGGACGCAGTTGACCACGTCCGCCCAATTGATCGCCCTGCCGTCTCCTCAGCCTTGTGGCACCGTACAGGGCAACCGCAAGGGGTTGCCCCTACAGGCGAACACGGGCGAACGGCTGTAGGGGCGGGGCTGGCCCCCGCCCTGCCCCCCGTCGAACATTTCGCATCCCCAACCAGGGCAACCGCAAGGGATTGCCCCTACCCATCCCGTCGCGGGTCCCTACGAAGGTGCAGCATTACAGCGATTGCTTTGTCAAGAGTTCAGCCCCGGTGTGCTCATCGCTGCTCTCAATTTCGTCGCCATTCCTATGCCATCCGAAACGGCCCCACAGGAGCGCGATTGCCAGCAGGTACAGGATCGCTGCCCCGATAAACACGGGGGCAAAGCCCAGATTGGCGATAATCAGGCCACCGATGGGAGCCGTGAGCGCCCAGGCGATCTGAAACGCGGCCTGGTAACTACTATTGGCCAGGCCACGATGCTGCCTGGGGACAGCCTCCATTGAAAAGACCTGCAAGATCCCCGCGGACATATCCATCATGCCCTGTCGCAAGGGATAGAAGACCGCCGCCAGCGGCAGGATGCTGGTCAATCCAACCACCAGCATTACAGGGATGCTTAGCAATCTGGTAACGGCAATAGTATTAACTTTACCGATACGTAGAGCCAGCCAGGGAGCTACCAGCGTCAATACAGCATTGAGCGCGTTCGCCGCGCCATCAATCAGACCGAACAGGGCCGAGGACGCTCCCAGATGCTGCACAAAGTAGATGTTGAAGTAGGGGATAAACAGGCCAGCCCCCAGGCCGATCAGCACCTGTACGGCCACCAGAGCCAATAACGCGCTTCCCAGCATTGCCCGCCACCCGCCCGGCGACTGCAAGCGCGCAAGAGTTGCCAGCGTCTGCTGCCGCCAATCAGGGCGACCATGCTGCGCTGCCTGATCTACCTGAGCCAGAACAGGATCTGACCGTTTAGCCGGACGATCATGCTCCATCAGAAAGATAGGGATCAGGCTTGGTCCGGCGACGATACCGGCAAATAGCAACGCGAGCTGGTAGGAGCGCGGCACGCTTTGACTTGCCAGCAGCCACGCGGCTCCAGCAGGCAAGCGAGCCATCAGCCAGGGGATAGAGCGAAACCACACGGGTAGCGCACCACCAATGATCTCGCCCAGGACGGTGGTGATCAGCACCAGCACGATATTGAGGCTAAAGAGTAAAGAGCGTTCCTGCGGAGTGCTATGCGTCGTTAAAAAGGGAGCGTTAACAACCAGGATAAACGCGCCCCCGATGCCAGCGAGAAACGCGCTTGCCAGCAGGGGGAACGGCTGGCGAAAAAGAAACTGCCCCAGGGCCGCCATGCCAATCAGCAAACTTGACCAGAGGATAATGGCTTTGCCGCTGAAGCGATCAACGCAGACGCCGGCGGGGAAGATCGCAATGCCAGCGCCAATGGTGCCGATAAATAGCACAAGGCCAATAAAATCGGCCTTGTACCCCAGGGAAACCAGGTAGAGATTATACAAAACCAGGACCATGCCAATGCTGATCCCGTTCAGCGCATTACTGATCAGGTACAGGCGGGCGTTTCGCTGAAAACGCCCGAACTCCTGCATATACTCAACGAGAAGGGACATCTTTGAGCTGACTGGCGGTCACGACCTGCCTATCTTGCGAGTAGCCATTGGAGGGCGCTTCTGCCGCAATTGCGGGGGCCTTCTCCTCCATTAACATCTGGTAGCCAGGACTCTTAATCTGCAAGTTCGCTTCCTTTTGTGCGATACGAGGAGTGCTCATCAAACCTGGCAGGAAAAAGACCTTGAAGATCGTTTTCGCCTGAACGGCGCGAGCCCTGAACTCGATTACGGCGTTAGCCACGCGGTCAGAGGTCTGCTCCACCTGCTTATCAAGCGACTGAACGTGGGCGGGAACGCCTGCTACTGTGCGTACAATGGCATTTTCGTTCGGCGAGGGAGGCACGCCTTGAGCAGCGGATTCCGTTGTTTTGTTCAGGCTATCGACGGTCGGACGCAGCATCTTCACCAGTTCGGCCTTCTGACGCACCCAGGACATGCCAAAGGTCATGGCAATGTTAAACGCCAGAGAGATCACAATAAAAACGAAGATAAAGATACCGATCACGATAGCAGCAATCTGGCCCCACGCGGCCAGGGTAGGATTGACGGCTAGCATCAGTAGGGTCATTACTCACCTCCTGCCGCAGCCTGCGCTTCCATTTGCTGCCTGCGGCGCTCTTCGGCCCGGCTCCTCACATGGCCCTTGCCCAGGAATATCCGCAGCATCTGCTGTCCGGCCACTATCGCCGCCACAGCCCGCACACTCGGACCCAGAGCGGCTTCAGAAGTCAATCGCGTTGTGGCTCCGATGGTCGATACTGTATTCCCCGCCGTCTTCGCGGTACTCTTCACGATCCCGATAGTCTCCTGGACTGAGGCCAGCAAGGGCGACATCTCGTTACGAACAGTGGTCACGGTACGCATCAGCAGGAAAATCGAGTATATTTGTAGGAAGGTTGCAATTACCATCAACGCGGCGAGCAGCATCAGGAAAATGTAGAGCACTTCCAGCAGCACGCCAAAAACCGCAGCCAGAACGATTCCTATGATAAGTAAGAGCAGGAGAATCCCTCCCGCTATCATCGCATTCTTCGCAGCACCTTGCATAGTGTGCCTCCCAATACAATGCTAAAGTAATTCTGTTTCATTATAGCGCATATACGCGAACACTTGTAGGGGCAGGTCTTGCCCCTGCCCTGCACCTCATATCTCCTCATCACCCTTTCTGCACCTACCTTGCGAAGGATCAGCTCCGGTCTTACGAAGGATCGAACCCAGTTTTACGAAGGATCGAACCCAGTTTTACGAAGGATCGGCTCCAATATAGGGCAGGTGCAAGACCTGCCCCTACTTAACACGAAATTCAGCCCCTAAGCGACTACATCCGATAACAGAGAAGCAATATTAGAAAGCTGAACATGTAATAAAAGAATGCTGAGACTTTCTAGCCGAGCTATGATTGCCCTGATTATTACGGATCTTCAAAGCAGATCCACTCGTATCACTACTATAGAATAACTACGAACTGTTCGATGGGATTGATCAGTAAAAGAGGAAGGAGACCATCATGTTTGCTTTACATACATTATTAGCCGATACTGTTGTAATGACTGGTAATATCTTCGGGTTTCACTTCGTCATTACGATGAGTCAGATTATTTACTGGCTGATTGCGGCTATTGTTGGCATCATTGCGGAGTTCATTGTTGGTTGGCGGCTCCCCTTTGGCTTTATCGGCGCTATTCTCGCCGCGCTGCTGGGCATCTGGCTGCTGACCGACGTTTTCTCCATCTCTATCCCCGGCGACGTCTTCGTTTACGGCGTTCCCCTGTTCAAGGCGCTGCTTGGAGCTATTATTCTGGTCGGTTTGTGGCACCTCATCACTTACCGCTCATGGGGCCGTCGCCGTCGCTACGCATAGAATCATGGAGCAACGTTCCAGGGGGCTGCCATGTTGGCAGCCCCGTTTTTATTCTCGTCAGGCATCACTATCAGGTCCAGGAACGCCGTTAAATTCCCAGGAGTGACGCGTTCATATAAATATATGTCATTTATATCGAGGAGGATGCTATGCTTACTCTGACTGATACAGTTCTCTTGACGGGCGACATCTTCGGCGTTCATATTGTGGTGACTCTCAGTATGGTGATCTACCTGGCAATCGCGGCGGTGATCGGCCTGATCGCGGAGACCGTGGTTGGTTGGCGACTCCCATTTGGTATCGTCGGCGCTATTCTGGCGGCCCTGCTGGGTATCTGGCTGCTCACAAACGTCGTGCAAGTGACGATTCCCGGCGATTTTACCATAGCCGGTCAGCCCATCCCATTGATCAAAGCACTGCTCGGCGCTTTCGTGGTCGTTATCATCTGGCATCTCATCACCTATCCCACCTGGCGTCACCGCCGCCGCTACTATCGTGGCTATCACGAAGGATACCGCCGCTACTACCGCGAGTAATAAGCTGTCTGGCTAGCAAAGGGCCGTGGCAAGCGGCCTTCGTATTTTACGCCCGTTGTCGCCACTTTGTGTGGTATAATATCTCATACATGCCACAGATGAGCGGGGTGATATCCGTCTCTGGCACAAGTCTTGCAACCGTGGTGAGCATTTTGCCCACCAGATCAGGCAAAAAAGCGGAAGAAGCTGTGGGGTTTTTTATCCCTGCGGAGTGCCATCTCCCATCTTAAATACCATCCAAGCAATTTGTTCTCAACGGCATCACTTTACCTGCGCACACCAGCAGGTTTATCCGTAGGGGCACTGCCCCTACGGGGTTACAGGTTACGTATGGCTGAATTTGCTGGATTGCGACATTTAGGACATTGAATCGTATAGAATAAAAAGGTTAGACTGTTAAATTATTTTGCTCACTGAGGGAGTAGTGGAGAACATTTATCAAACAGAAAATGCTCCGGTGCCAGGGGGCCGCCAGTTGATGCAATTGAGTTACCAGGCCGCGCTCAACAGATATAGAAAGTTACGCGGCCTGGCTCGTATTTCCTGGGTCACCTGGATCATTACCATCGGTACAATCGCCCTCTGGTGCTTTACAGCCTACCAGAGCGCATTGGCGGCGGGCGCACATACTTTGCCTCAGGTGTTCGCTAATATTGGCAATAACGCTATTAACGTCCAGGATCAGGATAACAATGCGCTGACCAATGTACTACTTGCCTACGGAGCGAAAGACAATGCGCTCATATTGCAAGGACAGTACTGGCGCTTCATCACTCCTATTTTTCTCCACGTCAACCTGCTGCATGTCGGGCTGAATATGTTCAATTTCCTCATCCTGGGCATCTTCCTGGAGCGCATCTTTGGACATATCCGTTTCTCGCTGATCTATCTGCTGACAGGAGTCATTAGCATTATTGCCAGCTTCTCCTTCGCGCCGCAGGAAGTCAGCGTGGGAGCATCTGGAGCAATCTTTGGCCTGGTGGGGGCATATAGCGTTTTTGTCTTTATCCACCGTCGTGCGTTCCGTAGTGGGGGTATCCCAGCAATGCTCTGGATCGTTATTGTAGTAGGCATTAATCTCAGTATAGGACTTTTCGTACAAAACGTTGATAATTATGCCCATGTTGGCGGGCTGGTGAGTGGATGCATTCTTGGCTGGTTGTTTACCCCACTTTACAAGCCATCATCGACCCTGACCCTTGTAGATACGCATGGCCTCTCGCGACGCTGGCCTTTAGCAGTCTTGACAATTTTAGGTACACTGGTACTTGCTATCATTGCACTATTTTTTAGCGGAAAATCATAACTGTAGGGGTACCCCTTGCGGGCCCCCCTACGGATAGTGGAGGATCACCTGTGGAAGCACAAACAGACATACAGACCTACCTGGAGCAGGGCAGACAGGCGCTGTCAAAGGGGCAAGGGCGAGAAGCAGCAATTGCTTATGCCCACGGAGCGCAAATGGAGCCAGAGAACCCGATGGTTCACCTGGGACTGGCTGAGGCCAATCTTGCCCTGGGAAATTATGGGGTAGTGCAGATGGCGTGTCGTCGGGTGCAGGAATTACAGCCAGCAGGTGGCCTGGAAAGTATGATCGCTCAGACGTTGCTTGACCTGCTGGACCGTCGCTACGAGCGCGCCTTGCAAGGCGTCGATGCCGTCGTCAGGGAAGATCCCAGCATCGCCTACGCGCATGCTCTGCGAGCTCACCTGTTGCGCGTTCTCGGACAGGATTACGATGCCAATTTAGCGATCTCACGCGCGGCTCGCCTCTCCTATGGAGGGCGCTTCGAGGGCTGTTTCCCTCCTGTGCAGCCGCTCTACGGAACTGGCTATAGCGGCGCTTCCGCTCCATACTCACCGGGCCAGGGCCAGCAAAATAGCCCGCCGCGCGTTGTGCGGGAGCCGGTACCGACGTGGTCGCCTCCCAATGCCATGCAGCGCCAGATCATTCGTACCCGCTTCACCCTGAGCCAGTACCCATTCCTTGTGACCTACACGCTGATAGCAATCAATGTAGTAGTGTTCATCCTGGGTATGTTCTTGCCCGCCATTGAAATCTACGGGGTACAGGTGAACGAGCTGGTTTTTCAGGGAGAATACTGGCGCCTGTTCACAGCAATGTTTCTGCACGCGGGGCTGCTGCATATCGGGCTAAATATGCTCTCGCTATTCTTCATCGGGCGAGCCGTCGAGATCTTCTATGGCAAGTGGCGTTATCTCACCATCTACCTGGTGTCCGGTATCATTGGAAGTATCTCATTTCTCCTCCTATCACCGCCAAACGAGGCCGCGGTAGGAGCTTCCGGCGCCATCTTCGGCGTGTTCGGAGCCCTGGGTGTGTTCTACATTATGAACCGGCGGGCGCTGGGCGGATACGGTTCCGGGGCCATCAGCAACTGGCTGCTCTGGCTCGGCTTAAACCTGGCCTTCAGCTTCGCCCCGGGTATTGCTGGCTGGGCGCACTTCGGGGGCCTGTTCGGAGGTATGATTACCGCCTATCTGCTCGCTCCCCGGCAGCGTTCCCGCCGAATATTATAATAGTGCAATAGCCAAAAGACGCTTAAACAGATACTGTTGAGCGTCTTTTTTTACCACTAACAGTGCTTGCTTGTTGGTGCTTGCTGTACACTGAAAGTAGAGAGTCGAGCTTGCAATCTCGCTGTGACCCGGCTGAGTCACAATGATCCTATCCATGCCCTTTACCCCCCTGCTCGACTCTCTACTTTTTCCCTTTGTGTAGCTCTCAGAATAATCTGGCCGAAAGGGTGTTAATTGCCGTTTTTGGAATGGTAGATTGTATCCAGGTTTGGCGCTCCCCCGTAAATCTCTATGGTGGTTAGAAAGCCTTGTTACGATTTCCGATCTGCTTTCTGGATACCTGCGATCCCCTGGCTTTCATGTGGTCGCCTGAGTATCGCCAGGGCAGCGGGTACACTGGCAATAAAGACCAATCCATAGCCAAGCACTTGAAACAGCCCCTGATCTGTCCCGTAGGAGAGCGGCCCCATGATGGGGGCACTCACGATCAGCAGCCACGCGGCCCATCCGGGAATTGCCCGTGCCCGCAACAAAGCAATGCCCAGCAGAACATAGCCAAACAGATGCCCGATAACCCAGCCAGTATGCACGGCGTACACCCACCCGTCTGTAATATACGCATGCTGCAGTTGGGGAAGATGCGCGTTAAGATCTGACTGTGCCAGCATGTTAATCCAGAAAAACTCATCTGCCAGAAAGCCCCAGATGATACTGCCGATGAAGCCGCACACCATCCCGCTGATAGCCAGCCAGGGAGAACGCTTCATCGCCAGGCGACCCAAATATATATAGCTCAACGGATACAGATAGATGGCAAGGACCGTCACAAAAAAGAACACCTGGAGCAACAGAGGATTCGCATCTCGGAAAGCCGCGCCAACGATGGCGGGGCTTGCTGTTCGACCGGTCTCTGGACAATTAGGGTTGTTGTAGAGAGGACAGGTAGCGAACGAGAGGGAGAGGGTAAGCGGTGCCAGGAGCAAACAGAGCGCGAAAAACGCACGCTGAAGCTTGCGGTAAACTGGCTCAGGTACCATGTTCTCCTGTTGTGAATGCTTTGCTATGAGATTCATCGAACCATCCTCCATGAAACTATGTCGTTGTGCTGCGCTCGCCATCGAAGAAGCGATAGCACAAGTATAGCATGCAAAGAGCTCCTTGAGAGGCATTATGCGGCCATTTCTTGAGCAGCTCCTATAGAGGGGAAACGGCAGAAGATTTATTGTGACAACATGAGAAAATACATCAAGTATGTCAAAGGGGTAGTATTCTGCAAAAATCTTAGTTATACTTACTTTTGAGGATTTACCGTATTTTTTGGATCACACAGATGCTAAGCCATAGCACATCTTCTCACCTGCTAACCTATCAAAAGTGTACTCAAAGAGTCCAGCATTCTCAGTAAGGAGCTGAGAATATCTCGCGCGTCCCTGACAAAAAACAGGCAGCTCATGGGAGCTCATTTTTGATCTTCATCTAGGTTTCGTGCCTACAAAATCTGTGACGCCTGACTGCCAATCTACCTGGCTTCCGTTCATGGATCATGCACTGCGTTTCTTTGAAACAAGGACTACCTAGCCGCCCGCCTGACCGAAGGTAGCGCGTAGCAGCGTTGGCGGGCGGAATAGAAAGGAAGTTACACATGTCGCTCTGGATGAAAACCAAACGGTCAAGACAAATCGCGTTGAGCTTGATTTCCATCTTGTTCGCGATAGCCGCACTCCTGGTAGGGATACCAGCATCAACACATACTGCGCATGCGGCACCATTAGTTGCGCTGGCGGCGTCGGATGCGACGGTCACAACCGCAGCGGCGGCTGATACGTCGCGTCCCCTGCGCGACCTGGCACAATTACCCTCTACCAATCTGCTACTGGGCATACCAGGTGAGAATGAGGATGATGGGGCGATCCCTACTGACACAGGATTCACCGGCGACGGAGCGGTTCAGACAGCTCCTGGTCCCCAGACTTCTCCTGGCCTCTCCGGCCCGTCGCTCACCTTTGAAGGGTTGTCCAATCAGGACAATGCGAACTTACTTGGCCTCCAGGTTTCGCCACCTGACCCGAACGGCGCAGTTGGCCGGAAATTCTTCGTGGAGATGGTGAACCTGACGTTCGCCGTCTACTCCAAGACGGGTACCCGGCTGCTCGGTCCGGTGCCACTTGGTAATCTCTGGAGCGGCTTCGCGATCAACGACTGCACTGATCTGTCGGGCGATCCGGTCGTACTCTACGACAAGTTCGCAGATCGCTGGATACTCACCCAGTTTACCACTCGCGGACCCATATTCTACAACTGCGTTGCCGTCTCCCAGACCAGTGACCCCACCGGCGCCTATTTCCGTTACGCCTTCAGCACCGGGGTGAACTTCCCAGACTATCCCAAATATGGCATCTGGCGCAACGCTTATTTCCTTGCCACGCGTGAGTTTGCCCCCGATAATTCGTTCGCCGGCATTGGCGCTTATGGATTGGAGCGCGAGAAGATGCTCGATGGCGACCCGACGGCGCGCGCGGTGAAGTTCCTGCTTCCTCCAGGCAACACCCCCTTCCTGACAGGCGATGGCTTGCTCCCAGGCGATATTGATGGCTTCCGTCTGCCGCCCGAGGACAGCTCAGAGCTGTTCGTCGGAACCATGAACAAGGGTGCCCAGTATAACGCGCCATTGGATGCGTTGAACATTTTCCAGTTCTCGTTGAAGTGGGGCAAAAATCCTAAGGCTTCCTTCAGCCTGGCAACACAGCTCCCCGTAGCACAGTTTGACTCGATCTTCCCATGCAGTCCTGGGACCCGTAGCTGCATCCCGCAGCCAGGCACCACGAACAAGATTGATGTTCTCTCCTATCGGCAGCGGCCCACCTTCCGGTTAGCGTACCGCAACTTCGGGGACTTCGAGACGTGGGTGACGAATCAGTCGGTCCAGTCCAGTCCCGGCGTGGCTGGCGTCCGCTGGTATGAGATCCGCAGGAATAACGACGGCAATGACGACAGGGATGGCAGCCGGCTCTTCCTCTTCCAGCAAGGCACCTATGCCCCCAGTGACGGCGTCAATCGCTGGATGGGGAGCGTTGCTATGGATAGGAAAGGCGACATCGCTCTGGGCTATAGCGTTTCCAACGGTACGAACGTCTTTCCAGGCATTCGTGTCACCGGGCGGTTACGCAAAGATCCGAAAGGGCAAATGACTCTGGGCGAGGCAGTATTGATCAATGGCTCAGGCTCGCAAACGGTGAGCACACGCTGGGGGGACTACACAGATATGACTGTGGACCCCACCGACGACTGCACCTTCTGGTATGTCAACCAGTACTATCAGGTGTCTTCCGCACGCGGCTGGCAGACGCGCATCGGTAGCTTCAGCTTACCTGGCTGCAAGGGCGAGGGCGGGGACGACTAGTCAGGCATTCTGGGCTGACGCGAGCCGGGAAAGCGTTTCCCGGCTCGCATCGACCCATCCTTAATGATTTAAACGCGATCTTCATACCCCTACCTCTTCTTCATCTATCTAGATCAACCCGCTATTCTCTTTTTCTATCTCGTGATCCCGAAAGAAGGCGCGCCAGGGGCCACAACCGAGCATAAATGGTTGCATCAACGCGCGTTCGGCCTGGACGGTATGCATCAGGTCGTGACCTGCCCACGTATGCAGCATCTGTGTTAGCGTGACTGTACCCAGTTTGGGATGTTGTACGGTCCGCGCCAGATCGTCATCCTTGACTTGCTTGAACAGGGTAAGGCTTTCCTGGCGGGATTGTGCGAACGTGACGGCAAGCTGTTCAGGAGTTTGCGCATCAAGGTCTGGGTGTGGCTGGTCGGGATCGAAATCGCTAAAATCCTGTCCCGTCAGAAAAGCGCGGAAGCGGACGGGAAAGACCTGCTGTTCTGCGACCAGTAAATGCTGCAAGCATTTGAGCGCCGACCACTCTCCGTCGGCAGGCGGACGTGTCAGCAGATCAACGGGTAACGTGCTGACCAGTCGCTGCCATCGCTCCGGCGTGGTGGAGAGGACAGACTGTACTTGCTCTAACCAGGTACTCATAGATAATCTCCTTTTATCTTTTCTAGAATCTCCGATATCCTTCTTTGCTCACCTGAGGGAATATCCTTACTCATCAGCCCAGCCCGCAAGCGGAACTGGAGAGGGTACGCTCTCTAGCAGATGCAAGATCTTTTGGGGAGGGGAGCCAATCCAAGCTGCTGACAGAGGAAGATGGCGCGATCAAGGCGAGCCTGAGCACTAAGCTCATGCCCAAAATTCCTCTCGATTCCCCTCGCCCCAATGCCCAAAGATCAAGCCTGCCCGGGGTTTTGACTCGCGAGCAACAACGAGATAGCCCGATACCTTGCCACCCTGAGGGCTGGCATATGACACATCTTGAATGATTGACTCATCCTGGGCGCGCTCTGAAAGTACTGTGAGAACAACCGGGGCCTTCTGGTCGTACAGAAAATGGGATGGATCTAACATAATCGCGTCCTTACTTTTGCTTTTTTATCCAACTATAGAATTCTTATCTTTTTCTTTTACCTGTTCCTTAAAGTTGCATCGCTCATGTTCTTTTCTAAAAAATGCTTACCCATCAATAAACGTAATACCAGGAGAGCAAGCAAAACGCCGCACAGGTCCAGTAGGAGATTGCGTGCATCTTTGTGTAAGCCCGAATGGGCGTTGAAGAGTATCTGAATGACCTCTTCAGCAAACGCGCCAAGCATCAGGCAGAAAATATAGAGTCGCGCACGCTTCCGCAGAGCGGGCATGAATAGCAGCACAATTATCCCTGTTAAGCAGAATAGTGTAACATGCCCGACGATATAGGTTTGTGGCGTGGAGAAGATGAGATTGAAGAGATAGCCAAACGGCTCCCACGCTTTGCTGAGCCAGGAGAAAGGAAAGAGTACGCAGCTTAAAGCCAGCACAACCAGCCAGGTTAGATGCGAACGGACGCCTCGTTTGAGGGTAATCCCCTGCTCAGCCACGATGCCGTGGAGCGCATCAAGGAAAGTCGGCAGCCATAGGCGCAATACTCCCCATGTGCCTCGCTCACGGTAAGCTTCGCGACAACACTGATGGAAAACTTGCAGAGCCGGTTCAGTATACTCATCCGCAAACTCGCTCGGGGTCAGGGCCAGCAGCCAGCGATAGAGTAACAGCGAACAAGCAATAATCCAGGGAAGGCGATGGCGCATCGATTCATCCTCCATCAGTATGGGGGGCCAGTAAAGCTTTGTGCCGTGCCACGTTCAACGCCTGTTCCAGACGGCGCGCTTCAGCTCTGGCAACGAGCTTCCCGAAGTTCGTTATCCGATAATAGCGCCGGCGTTCATCATCCAACGCGGGGTCCGGGCGCTCTTCAACTTCGGTGATCAGCCCGCCTGCCAGCATCTGTTTGATTGAGCGGTAGAGCGTGGTTGGCCCGATGCGTAACGTGCCGGCAGTCTGCTCGGCGATCTGCTGCATGATGCTATACCCGTGCCGTTCGCCATCGACCAGAGCCAGCAGGATGTGAAACACCGCCGGCGAGAGTGGTAACATCTCTTCGGGCTTCTCTGCTGATTTC
The DNA here is from genome assembly GCA_035293765.1 of Ktedonosporobacter sp. GTDB lineage: Bacteria > Chloroflexota > Ktedonobacteria > Ktedonobacterales > Ktedonobacteraceae > DASRHT01. The sequence goes on along the minus strand of DATGMF010000065.1, from coordinate 352,615 downwards.
ATACGACATCCTTTACCCCAGAGTCAGGGTTAGTAGCAAGTATATCCAGAGCGGCTATAACCACCCTGAACCAGTGTATCTTCTTTTCCTTGCATCGTCAATGAGCACTTGCAGTGGAGGAGATGACGGGCACCGCCACAGGACAACCGCAAAGCATTACCCTGCTGGGCAGAGGGGATGCTGGGCCAACGGCTGAACGTCTGGCTAGGGGCAATCCCTCGCGGTTGCCCTGCTGGGCAGAGGGGACGCAGAGCTGTTGACAGTGCTGATTTTACATGTTATTATAACCGTAATGGTTATAGTTATACCGGTAATATTTTTCATCACCGTCGTGCCGGAACGCAGATGTGCGAACCTCAGAAGCGCCTCTTGGAGAAAGGTACCGGGTTTGTATAAGGAAACATTGTAGTTATAGCGAAGGATCATCTGGATGAAAATGTGTAAGCGAGTTACGAGAGCCACACAGCCATATTCGCTCTGGCTAGCACTCTTGGCAGCAATACTGGTACTCTTCCCTTTTGACTGGTTAAGCGAGGTCTGGCCGCCTTTCGGATATATTTTCGACCGCGTTTTTGTTACAGCGCGCGAACACGCTATTGGACATACTACCCTCTTTTTGCTAGCGGGCTTACTGGTACTCTGCTCAATACCGCGATTGCGTCGCTTCCTGCTGCTCTACCTGCTCATAATGCTCCTGGGATCGCTGGGCGAAGAGTCTTTTCAGGCTCTCAGCACATGGAGAATGCCCAACTATGGCGATGGCCGTGATCTCGGCTTCGATGCGCTCGGGTTTGTACTGGCCTATTTGCTTGCATGGGGATGGTCGCTGCTCAGGAATACGAAGGAGTGAAGCTCTGCTATGACTCCATTTTCCCCCATTCATGCTTCGACAACCTGAATCTCGAACGTCTCCGCTTCATTGTAAACCCAGCTAAGCAGTCGCTCTCCCTCCTCGATCAGTTCAGCGCGAACGCTGGTTGCGAGCGGCTGAAACGGCTCTATCAGCAATCTGGCCGTTTTTCGTGCCTGCTCGATCTTCCACATTCCGCTTACAAAGCCGTCGATCAGGAATGTCGCCCGCACGCGACCAACTGTGAGAAAAACACAGGAGCGGTATTTATCGGCGATGATGCGCCTGCGGTCCGCGTGGGCGAGCAGCAGGTTATCAAACTCAGGGAGAAAGCGAGGAGGAGCATGAGTCGAGGCATCAGGGAAGGGAGCGTCGATAAGATCAAGCAGTTCGTTACCCTGCTCGTCGCGGAATGTGCGCAACGCCGGCTTGCATGCCTTCACAACATCCTTCAGTCCGGTCAGCCCCGACCAGCTTTGAATGTCTTTGATCGTTGCCGGTCCATACGCCGCCAGATAACGCAAAACGAGGCTGCGCAGGCCCTCTTCAGCATCGGCAAGCGGTCGCTCCAGCCAGGTAGGAGCAAGGGTCATAGCGGGGCTGCCGGCAAAATCCCAGAGGCCGCCAGGGGGAACCTGAACAAGCGGCAGATGCATGCGTACAGCATAGGCCAAGAGGGCAGAATCAACATCAGGGAATAGTTCGGCAAGTTTGGCGCGTATCTCAACGAACGTGCGTGGCTGCTCCTGGATATATGCGCGGGCTGTGTCCACGAACCGGTCAATGGGCAACTGCAGCGTCTGCTTGCCAAAAAAAGCGGACAGGGAGCGGGTCAGCGCAGGCTGAAGAGCGGAGCGCAAAAGAGCGTAATCTTCCGCCGCCATCAGTTGCAGCGTAGCGCGCATCATCGTTGCCCTCACCACCTGCCTGTTTTCCACCAGGCGGACCAATTCGGAGCGTTCAAAGGAGCGCAAACGTGTCCAGAGACCGATGTAAGGCGGATTGGGCAGTTGAGCCTGAAGGGCTATAAGATGTTTCAACGCGTCAAGAGATGGCGTCTCTGCTCGTGCTAAAAGCAATTGACGAGCCAGCGTGCTGCGATTCAGTTCACTCAATGTTAAAGTACGTTCAGCCATGTTTATCCTGTCACTTACTTCCCAAAAAACCGCTGTGTCAGCATCGCGATAAAAACTCCTTCAATCACAAGTCCGGCGATGGCTTCAAAGGCGGTAACCCAGATTTGCGGGGTGTTTGAGGCAAATAGGCCGGAGAAAACACGCCCGTGGAAGGCGGTAATGCTCTCCAGAAATGCGACCTGTAAAGGCAGGTGGGGGGCATAGTAGAAGCCCAGGAGGAAGTATGCCAGGGCGCACAGGGAGACGATGATGAGGTAGGCCGCGATAATGCGCCACATGCGATAGCCGTAGCCCGCCAATAGAGCCAGCAACAGCGAGAAGAACCATTTGCCAAATTCACGCTGCTTCCACAACACCTTTCTTTGCAAAAACTGCGCTCGATAGGCAAAACGGGCCGCATCCTCGCTCAATCCCTGATTCTCCAGCACCACCGCAAGCTGACGATTGGCCCGAACGGCTATTTGGTATTCCTCGATGCGCTCCCCTGCTCCCTTTACCCTGCCCCGCCTGCTCTTTTTGTGCCGCGCAACACTCTCATTGCCCAGCATCTTGAGCGAGGCCCAGTTTATCACAGAGAGGTTGACATCGCCCCAATGCACATCGACCATTGAGATAAAACCGAATTTATCATCACCAAGCACCATATTGTCAAGGCTGGAGGCATGATCGAAGTAGACGAGACGCAGATCGGCCCCCTGTAAATGGGCTTCTCTGAGACTTGCCGACTCCAGATGAGCTCTGAAGAAGTCCGCGCCCTCCAGGTGAGCCTGGAGCAGATGGATATCCTCCAGGTAGGCATTTCTAAAGCTCGCGCCCGATAAGTAGGCCCCATTGAGTCGCGCTCGCTCCAGGTGAGTCTCTCTGAGCGTCGCTCTCTCCAGATGGATAGCAGCCATGTCGCGCTGTGCTACAGTAGCGACCTTCCAGTCATCCCAGCGGAGAGAGCCAAGCATGCAGGCCATTGGCAAGCCACGGAGATTCACCTCGCGCAAATCGGCGCCGCGCAGATCGAGGCCGAGCCGGTCACGCTGGCTTTCATCGCTCCAGTCAACCGGTCCGAGCCCATTTTCATGCGTTGCCAGCAACCATTCGACATCCGCCCGGCTCAATTTCACTCCCCTGAAGGGATAAATTCCTTTTTTGATATCCGGCACAATGGCACGCCGTCTACTCAGTTCTTGCTGGCGTTGCGCATTGATCTCCGGTTCCCAGCGCCACGGCTGCCCCTGTTTGACCCAGTGAAGGTGCCAGGCATCCCTATCATTAGCGAGCAGACCAGTTGGAACAGGTAAAAGCCGCTTCGCTTGCTCTGATGGTAAAGCAGCGCCTCCTGCTTTGCGCCCTAAGAGAAGAGAGAGAAACGGGGCGAGAATAGATGGACGTTTCCCCGGCTTGCTCATCCAGGTGCCTCCCTACACTTTTTTATATGGAATAATCCTTCCACAAGGCTTTATTGAGAGCTATGGGCCACGACGGCAACGATATGCGCGTACGCTTTGGTTTGGATAATCGTTGCGGTCGCGCCAGTATGAATATCGATGGCATACAACGTATTGTCAGCATAGAACGTCAGAGTGTGGTCGTCGAACCAGGCCCCCAGCTCGACGTATTGAGATGTCGATGTTGCCAGCAATTCGGGCTTGGAGGGCGTTAGCTGTGAACCAGAGCCGCTGATATGAACAGAGTAGATGGCGCTATGGCGAGTAAAAGGCGCATCGGCATCGTTGGAGAACACGATATAGACGAGGGTATGCCCATCCAATGAGAAGAGCGGCGTTGTCACCCAGTGATATTCCGCGCTGTTGCTCAGGGAGTGCTGTTCTGGCAGGATCACATGCGATGAGCCCAGACTTAACGGCTTCTCGTTGATGGTCGTTATATCGAGGCTATTGGCATAGGTTAAGGCATCAACATCTGGCGGCACGCTGCCATCGCTTGGAGAGGGTACGATCCCTTCGTAGCTGGAATAGAGGAGGGTATTGGCGGAGGGTGCAAGCTCCAGCGGCCCTTGCTGCGGGTCCTCATCCAGCAACAACTGTGGTCCAGTTTCAGGAATTTTTGTCAGGTCCAACGTCCACAAGCCATACTGCACCTCATGATGATCGCCGCGATCATCCGTTAGCATCAGCGTCGTATGGCCCTTGTCGCCAGGCCCATTGAGAAAAGAGAAGATGCGAAAACAAGGGCAATCCGTTGACGACTGGAGATAGGCCAGCGAGGCTCCACTGAGCGGACCCGCATAGATCGCAATCGAGCCGTTACCATCAGCCGGTTCGGTGCTCCAGGCGATAGTTGTCCCATCGCTACTCAGCGCCATCGAAGTAATCACCTGATTCGGGAAGAGCGGGGCAATCTGTCTGGGCGTTCCGTCAAAGATAGCAGTCATCCATATGCCGTTGCCACTATAGAGCAACTGGCCGTCCGGCGTTATGATAGGAGGAACCGCTCGATTGTAAACATATCCTGGCGTCGAGAGTAATTGAGGAGTCCCACCAGTCGCGGAGACCAGGTAAATATTATTTTCCTGCTCTACAAGCAAGGAATGTCCTGATGGCAGTTGAAGCGGAGCGGTAGAGTCGCTGCCCGGAGCCTGTAAAGATGATGGAGTATCTTGAGCATCCGCCTGTGTTTGGCTGGCATGCGCGATATCCGAAGGCGTGTGATGGGGCTGTACCGCCTGTGGCAAATTATGGATCACCAGACCAATAAAAAGGAGCAGGAGCACGCCAACGATTCCTAAGAGAGAGACAATGCCTTTGCGGGAACCTGACATCTCCTGATCTGCATAAACACGCTCTTGCGGTCGTTCTGGTGGGCTAGTTACCTGTCGCGTCAAAACTTTTTAACTCCATAAACCTGTTAGCTGTGTCAGTATACATGATCATAACCAGACGCACAAGGGAAAGAGTCTACTCATTTTTCAGGCTGATTGATCGGCCTGCGTAGGCTTTTGGGATACCTTAGCGGCATGGCGCAGAATAAAAGCCAGCGTCTTCTCCAAAACCTCCTTGCGATCATGATCCTTCATGATAACGTGGTAGGAGCGATGGAAGGTGACAAGATGTTTTTCCTGTGAACCAATCAGACGATAAATCTCTCGCCCGTCGCGTGGTGGCACAACATGGTCGTGACTTGAAACCATGATCAGAGCCGGAGCGGTGATTACGGGCAACTCTTCTCGCAGCCTGGGCAGATAGCGCAACATGCTCTCTACGGGAGCCATCGGCGTCCAGCGATAGACGTCGCGCGTATAGAGACGCCGGGCCTCCGGGTCGCGTACATCCTCGCGCAGCGTTGGCAGCATCGGGGTCAGGCGCTTAGCAAGGCGTACCAGCGGGCGTGTCCAGGGATACATGTGCAAGGGAGCGCACATAGTGATAATCCCATCAACCTTTTCGTGGGCCGCCGTATGCAGGCAGAGAGCGCCTCCCAGCGAATGACCCACCAGAAATACCATATCGCATCGCTTGCGCAGGGCATACAGTTCATCACGTACCGCGACCGACCATTCGGCCCACCCCAGAGGAAGCATATCGCGCACCTGCGTACCATGACCGGGCAACAAAATATTCTCCGCAACCATGCCATGTGAGCGCAGTAACTCCGCCAACTCCCTCATATCGTGTCTGCTGCCATTTAATCCGTGGATCAGCAAAACCCCTATCACGGGCTGCCGCCTTGCGGGGGCCGGGTGGTTTGGTAACTTTTCTGGTGATATGTCTGACATACTCATGCGGTTGATCCTTGTTCGCGCATTCTGTATTGATATTTTTTATCAGGCTTATACATTACAACGTTTTGATGAGCCAAAGGGTTTCTTATTCAAATTGTACAACATACTTCGATTCCGCGTTCCTGAGCGAAGCTAGCGCGCCAGCAGCGTTGGAACGCGGAACCTTTCAAAGCACATCGATAGCCATAATTTCTAGCAAAACGACGGGGATGCAGGCAGAAATTGCCTGCATCCTCAATTGTCACGCCATACTCAGACATCGCGTTAGCTAACTGCATGCCCCGCTGGGAGAAACGCCCGACGAAATGAGGTTATTGGGGCTTGTCACCATCACAATCGCCACGCCGGGGAAGGTATGATCGGGATAGAGCGTTCCCGACGTGGTAAAGGTAAAGGTCTTCGTGGTCGCGGCAGGATCAACTACCGTGCTGGCGTTGGTCTGAGAGCGGCCATTGTTGGTGCTATAAGCGAACTGGATCATACCACCGGGGCTGTAAGGCGCGATATGGAAGGTAACGGTATAATTCAGCGTAATAGAGCTGTTACAGGTGCTACCCGCTATTGACGCCGGGCTTACGGCCAGATCAATGCTGGTGACCTGGAATGTAGCCGAGAGCGCGCAGGTACCGACCGGTTTGACCGTCGGCGAACTCACGGCGTTAGGAGCGTTGGTAACTACGCCGCCCAGACCAGGATTGACGTTATCAGGATAGAGCGTCCCTGACCAGCTAAAGGCGTAGGTCTTCACCGTCTCGCCAGGGGCAAAGGCGATGCTGGCGCGCGACGTTGCACGACCATTATTGGTACTATAGAGAAACTGAACTGTGCCGCCCGGGCTATTCGCGGGCGCATGAAATGTGGCAGTGTAGACCACATTGATGCTGGTGCCACAGGCCATACCGGCAATCGAGGCCGGACTGACAGCCATATCGATACCGGTCACGCTAAACGGCGCTTGTGCTGGATTGCCCGGCGGCGAGCCGGTAGGCTGAGCAGTGGGGGTTGTTTGCGCAGGGGTGGGCGTTGGCGTACCGGGGTTTCCTGATGCGCCGACGTTATCGGGATTGCCACAACCCGCCAGCACAATCAGGGCAAGACAGATTAAAGTGATAATTGCAGCAGGGCGTTTGAACATTGCCGTACTCCTACTATACTGATGTTATGAGACAAGATGATTGCTTCTTTGATTCGCGAAAACGAGCGACAGAGTCGTTGCCAGCAACATCTCTCTGTAGTATCCTAGCAATACATGCGGCATTTTACTATGCAGCAGTTCACAATTTTTGTGTCAGGAACCACATCCCCTAAAAAGGGATGGGCTTGTCAACTGTTGGGTGCGATAGCCCAGGCTGTGGCAAGCCCGCACCTGACCAGACTCAGTTCCTACAGACAGCCTGGATAGAATCAGTCTGGTAGGAGCTACGTTCGCTCAGAAATAGGTACCATAGGATGCGAGAGCCAGTCCGATGCGCTACGGTGTCATATTAAACAGGTCCAGGTGGTCAAGCCAGTGTATGACACGTTAAACCTGAGCGAACCTTGTCGAGGCTCACATGACGCCACCTTGCGGTGGTAGGGGTTTAGCCGTTCCCAATCCAAAACGGCTCCCCGCAAGGGGATTGAGGCAGGCATGCCCCTCCCTCTCCGCGAGAGAAGGACTCGGCATTCCTTCCATAAGTCTGAAGGCATATGGGCCTCCTACCTCGACTCGGTGAGTTCTTACGCTGGACGTATAATACATTACAAATGGCCCATCATTGTAGAATGGGCTATGCGGGAGAACATTAATGAAATTTTCAACCAGGGCCATTCATGCAGGCCAGGAACCTGATCCCTCGACAGGCGCGATCATGACTCCTATTTTTCAAACGTCTACTTTTGCCCAGGCGGGCATGGGCGAACATAAAGGGTTTGAATACGCCCGCACAGGCAACCCCACGCGTAGCGCGCTGGAGGCGTGTATAGCGGCTCTTGAAAACGGTAAATATGGCCTGGCGTTTGCTTCGGGAATGGCGGCGGAGAACGCGATCCTCAGTCTGTTAAACGCGGGCGAGCATATGATTGCCTGCGACGATCTTTATGGCGGCAGTTACCGCATTTTTGAGAAGGTGATGAGCCGCTATAACGTCGCAACATCGTATGTCACAGCCAGCAACGTTGCCGATTATGAAAAGGCGATCCGCCCCAATAGCAAGCTGATCTGGCTGGAGACTCCCACCAATCCGCTGCTGCGGCTCATCGACATCAAAGCCGTCGCGGATATCGCCCACCGCCATAACCTGCTGCTCGTCGTAGATAACACCTTTGCCAGCCCTTATTTCCAGCAACCATTGGACCTGGGAGCCGATATTGTGGTGCATAGCACCACCAAATATATCAACGGGCATAGCGACGTCATCGGCGGAGTGCTGGTGATGAACAACCAGGAAATCTATGAGTCCGTCAAATTCTTCCAGAATGCGGCTGGCGGCGTCCCCGGTCCCTTTGATGCCTGGTTGACGCTGCGAGGGATCAAAACCCTGGCGGTGCGCATGCGCCAGCACGAAGAGAACGCCCGCACCATTGCTAGCTTCCTCGCGGAGCACCCACGCGTCGAGAAGGTTTACTATCCTGGCCTGCCCTCCCATCCCGACTATGAGCTAGCCAGGCGCCAGATGAGCGGTTTCGGTGGCATGGTCTCATTTCAGTTTAAAGGCACCGCTGCCGATGTGGATAAAGTAGTACGCCGTTTCCAAATTTTTACCTTTGCTGAGAGCCTGGGAGGAGTCGAAGCCCTCGTCTGCCATCCTGTCAGTATGACGCACGGCTCCATCCCCAGAGAGATCCGCGAAGCGCGCGGCTTAACAGACACGCTACTACGCCTCTCCGTCGGCATAGAGGACGTGGAGGACCTGATCGCAGACCTGGAACAGGCGCTGGCATAGAGCATTTTGCTCTTCCTGCCACTGGCGAATTGAACAGAGAACTGTAGGGGCACGAAAAATATGAGAGAAAAAAGCCCCTATATCCTTAGATTCGCCAGTGGCATTATTCAAACTATATAATCATTTCTAACCATTTTTGTTCCAGTAGTTCTTATGATGTTACTATCACGACGATAAACCGCTTAAATTAAAGAAGACTTATGTGTTATATACATTTTAAGAGTGTCTGAATATTATCTTTATTTGACCAATGGACTTATACACCAGGAGGCACCGGGGATCATGGCAAACCTCATCATTTCCAGACAGCGCACGCGCAAAGGGATGCTCGCGATCAGCATTGCGCTGCTGCTACTACTGTTTTTGAGCGCATGTGGCAGCGATCCACAAACGCTGCAAATGCAACAGCAAGCGCAGCAGAACAAAACTGCGCTCGATCAGGTGCTGGCGCAGGCCAGAGATATCGGCGTTCCCAGCGCCACGCTGCAACCTATTCTGAGCCAGGCAACAACGTTGAGCCGCACTACTGCACCTCTCACCGTTTTTTCAAATCAGCCCGCAACAGACTATTATACAAATCTGGCCCAACGCTATGCGATGCTGACCACCCAGGTGCGCGGACTGGAAGCGCAAAGCACGCAGCAATCCGATTATCAGGCCACCATCGATCTGCAAACGCTGGGAAATATCCTGGCTCAGAGACAGGCTCAAGGATTTAATGAGATCAAAATTTTTGCCGACCAGCTTGCCCAGGATCAGAGCCTGATGGCCCAGGCCCAGTATCCCAAAAACTATATCCAGATCAGTGATAACGCCAAAACCTCTATTGAGGCGCTGCGCTTGATGGGTCCGGCGCACGATAAATTAACCTCATTACAACAGATTATCAAACAACTGAAAGCCTCGCACCTGGACACGACTGCCCTCGAACAGCAGGAACAGTACGATCAGGATCTCTTCGATCAGGCCAGTAAGCCAGAGGATTTTACCCAGATCACCGATCAGGTCAATACGCAATTACTGGAAACCGTTGCCCTCTCGACCCAGGCTATTCCCTATGTGGGCGCAGCCAAGATCAGGGAATTTACCGGCTACATCCAGCAGATGAGCCAGTACGGGATGGATGTCACTGCCTATAAGAAAAGCCTCGATACAGATCAGGCATCTCTCGACGCGGCACAAACGCTGAGCGACTTCCTGAAGGTCTCAGCGCAAATCGACAAAGACCTCGCTTCGGTCCAGTTTCCCCTCCTCAAAGGCAAGACGAACTATCTGTTGAGCCAGTTCCATCAAGAGGTCGCCAGTTGGGGCAGCAGCCACGTCTATCACGACGCCTATAATGGCGGCTCTTACCGGCTAGATTACGAGTATGATCAGCAGGGCATCGGCTCCGACGCGGACTATGCCGTGCAGACTGCACAGACGCAGGACGACTATATGGCCGCTATCGATCTCATCAATACCGACATGCAGCATTTGAAAGCAATGGAGGCCGACTACAGCGATAATACGCCTTACAATCAGCCTCACGCTGCCGATATGCACTTGATGCAGAGCTATGGCATTACTTCCGGGCAAGTGATTGTAGTATCGCTGGTCGAGCAAACGCTGCGGCTCTATCAGAATGGTCAGCTTGTCAAAGCGTTCTACATCACTTCAGGGCAGTACGATAAGCCATCGCTGCCAGGCTACTGGCATATCTTCTTCCGCGAATCGCCGACCGTCTTTAAGTCAAGCGAGCCAAAGGGTTCGGCCTTCTGGTATCCTGATACCAAGATCAATTTCGCGATGGAGTATCACGATGGCGGCTACTTCTTCCATGATAGCTGGTGGCGGGCAAACTATGGTCCAGGCACCAATTTCCCGCATTTCGATAGCAGCGGCGACGTCCAGTTCTCGTACAATGGCAGCCACGGCTGCATCAATGTTCAGGAAGATCTGGCAGGTTGGCTCTACCATAATACCGGCTATGGAACGGCTGTGATCATTTATTAGTTGTTTAATCCCCCTGGACAGGTAAAGTCCGTTTTGCGCCCGCCTGTCCAGGGAACCGTTTTTTGTTTGACCCTGCCAGGGCAGGGGCCAGCCCTGCCCCTACAGGACATCTGTTTTTTGTTTGACATATCCAGAGGGCTTCTGCTATAATCTACGGGCACTACACTGAGTCCGACAAGGTTGTCGGCATTTTCATCAATTGGCCCATAGAGAAGGGGCAGACGTTTCGGGGAGGATTAAGACTCACATGCCCAATAATGCCGCTGCTGAGAAGCGCATGCGCCAGGAGCAGAAGCGCCGCGCACATAATCGCAGCATTAAATCGCTTGTAAAAACACAGGTCACCAAAGCTCGTGCGGCAATCGCCAGCACCAGCACACAGGCGGAGGACGCCACAGCCGCTGTCAGGGCCGCTGTCAGCGAGTTGGACCGCGCCGCCAAGAAGGGCGTCATTCATAAGAGAAATGCGGCTCGCCGCAAGTCACGCCTGATGAAACAGCTTAACGCAAAGTAAGTTCTCGCGCCCAATGCTCCGCCACTCTATCTGTTCACCGTCGCCGAGCAATGAGCGCATAGGAGGTTAAAGGGATGGCCGACAAAGAAGCTGTAACGAAGCCAGCAGGCCGGGCGTTGCTTGACGCTGTCGAAAGTGCTCAGTTACGGAAGGACATACCAGAAATTAAGTCGGGCGATACTGTTCGCCTGCAAGTGAAAGTCGTTGAGGGGAACCGCGAGCGCCTTCAGCCGTTTGAAGGTATCGTTATGCGCATCCGTGGCGGCGGCGTCAACCGCAACTTTACTGTACGCCGCATCACCAATGGCGTTGGCGTTGAACGCACATTCTTAATTCATTCTCCCCGTATTGAGAAGATTGAAGTGCTACGCCACGCTCGCGTACGCCGCAAACAGCTCTACTATTTGCGTGGTCTTACCGGCAAGGCGGCTCGCTTGAAAGAGCTACGTCCGATGACTGCCAAACAGGTAGCAGAAAAAGAAGCTGCGCAGGCCGCACGGGCTGAAGCAAAAGCCGCTGCAATCAGCACTGCCGATGATAACGCCTAAGCCTAAAGCAATGCCCACATTAGAGGAAGAAATGGCCCTGTTCGCACAGGGCTATTCCTTTGTGGCGGGCCTGGATGAAGCTGGACGCGGATGCCTCGCCGGGCCGGTGGTGGCTGCCGCCGTGATTCTTCCCCTCGCAGGCGATACAACGCGGCTCATAGAACAGCTCGCGGGCGTTCAGGACTCCAAGCAGGTCACGCGACTAAACCGGGAACGCCTCTACGATGTGATTATTCAGCACGCGCTGGCTGTGAGCGTCGGCGTTGGCTCGGTTGAAATGATTGACGAGCGCAACATTCTACAGGCTACGAAATATGCGATGCAGACCGCGCTTGCCCAGCTCTCACCCGCTCCCCAGGCGCTGCTCTTAGATGCTCTACTCCTGCCCACCATCGCCCTGCCACAACGCTCGATTATCAAGGGAGACGCTCGTTGTCTCTCTATCGCCGCAGCTTCCATTATCGCCAAAGTTACCCGCGATCACCTGATGCTCCGGTTGCACGAGGCGTATCCCCTCTATGGCTTTGATCAGCATAAGGGATACGGTACCGAAGCCCATCTCGCCGCCCTCCACGCACACGGGGCCACTCCCTACCATCGTCATAGCTTCGCTCCCGTACGCGAGCTGTTTAGCCTTTTTGCTCAGGCCGAATCTCCCCTCTCAGATCCTTCCAGCACGCTATAACATACAATATACTTCTTTCTTTTTTTCTTCGTCAGACGCTACTTCCGGTAGCAAAATATCGTGATTGTCTGATTTCTCTTTACTTTCCTTAACCATTCCTCAATGTTTTCTCAACATTTTCTTAACCTTCACCTTGTACAATATCCTTCCAGTCTGCTTAAAGGCTGAGCTTCTGTGACATTGCTACATATTCCTCAAACCTATGCAGCAATCGTGAGGATTGTTTTATAGCGTAAGACATCTTTTTATGTCTTCCATTCGGCAACGTCTATATTAACAGTACCGCAGAAGAATTTGTACAGGTAACTTTTTTTACTGTCATACGTATTTTTCATGTATACTAAAGACTCAGCAATTATCTAATCCTTTTGAGAGGTGAAAACGGCTATGACCAACGAAGAGAGCAATCAGGGGCAGGGTACTCCAGATCCTACTGCAGCGGCAGGGCAACCATCATTTCCCCCGCAGCAGGACACACCACCATCCTATCCTTACCCGCCCGCACAGCAACCACCTCAGCAGCCTATCACTGGGAGTAGCTCTCCGCAGAATTTCCCTGCACCTCCCCCTTACATGCCTGCTCAACAACAACCATATCAGCAACCCAACTCAGGGGGTAGCAGCCCGCAGAATTTCCCTGCGCCCCCGCCCTATATGCCTGCTCAGCAGCAACCATACCAGCAGCCTATCACAGGTGGCGCGCCTCAGGGCTATCCTCCCACGCCGCCTCCTTATCCCTATGCGCAACAACAGCCATATCCCCAGTACGCGGGGGGAGGGGAAGCTACGCAAGCCTATGCTCCTGCTCCTTACCCCTATACGCCGCCGGTTGCGCCTAAGAAGTCAAACCGGGGCTTGAAAATCCTGCTGATCGTACTGGCGGTTGTTGTGGTTCTGGGAGCCGGCGGAGGCGGTGTGCTCATTTATATTCTCACGCGGCCACAGCCGGTCATTACGGTGACGAGTAATTATAAAGTCGGTACACTGCCGGCAGGCTCGACCACCACGACCTTCCATGTCATCGGTCAAAAATTCTCAGGGTCCGAAGCCATCACCTTCCTGCTTGATGGAGTGCCTGCCCCTGGGAGCCAGGCGGCTCATAGCGACAAGGATGGGGCTGTCACGACAGACTTGACGGTGGATGCGAACTGGGCGCAGGGCAACCATACCATTACCGCCAAAGATGCCGATGGGTATACGACGAAAATCGGCTCAAAGATCACGATTGTGCCACAGGGAGAGGCTCATACCCCCGGTCCTAATGGCGCCCCGCCCGACGATGTAACTGGCACAGTACTGGCGACGATCACATTCAGTAATTCGGCCAATCAAAACGGTCCCGGGACACAGACCTTGCACATCACAGGTCACGCGGACCCTCAGGGGGGAACGGTTTGTGGCGATAACGACGACGGCAAACCGATTACCCATAATGGGACAACGAACGGCGTCGCCGCTACTGTTGTCGCAACTCAGACGTGTAGTGGGACATATAAAGCCGGAAGGCTTACGTATACGGAGACCGTCACTAGCGCCAAATTCACCTTCACAAAAGACGGTATCACGGTCACCTGTCCTGCGACTACGCCCTTCACAAACTTACATTTGGAAGGGACGTTTTCAAATGCAACGACAATCAGCGGCGGCGCATCTTTCGATAGGTTCACTATCAACTGCGATCAAGGCGTCGGTCCTCTGACAATCGATGGGCAGACCGGCACCTGGACCGGAACGATGGAGTAGAGCGGGATGGCAATTTGTAAGGCGAGGACAGGTTTTTCTTCGCCTTACAAGTCCCGCCGTTGAAAAAACCACGCCGCCCCGAATCGTCATGAAGCTACTGAGCAGGTAGGCCAACCAGATGATAGGCACAATGGCAAAGATGCCCAGCGCGGAACTATAGAGTTGCGGATCGATACCGGTGGGAACACGCGAATGATCAACGGCGTAATTGAATAGCAGCGCGAAGCCGCCCAGCATGAAGATGCTCAGCAGCAAGACGGCCAGGAAGAGGCGGCGGCGAATGACTTCTTTGAAGGTAAAGCGCGCGATTAACAACACTCCCATACTCTCTCCCTTACTGATCGTGACGCAGCGCGCCAATGGTACGTAAAAAGAGATCTTCGAGCGAGCGACCATGCGGGATCATCATATAGAGCCGTGCCCCGCAGGAGTGAACGCCAGCGGCAATATCGGCTGCCTGCTCCTCATTTTGCACTTCGACAAGCAGGTGTGATGGCTTATCCTCAACCTGCCGGACGGCCAGGGAGAGAGAGCCAAGATGATGCAGCAGTTCGTCGCGCACCCGATCCACATGCAGTTCCACTGTAAGGGGTTCATCGAAAAGCGACTGGGGCGGCCCTATTTTCAAGAGCTTGCCCCGATTGATAATCGCCACTCGATCACAGATCATCTCAACATCAACAAGCTGGTGTGAATTAAGGAAAACGCTGGTTCCTTCCGCTTTGAGACGCAGCAGGATGTTGCGCATATCGCTCTGGCCTACCGGATCGAGGCCGGATACCGGCTCATCCAGAATAATCAGCTCGGGTCGATTGAGCAGCGCCTGCGCCAGGCCGATGCGTTGCAGCATCCCTTTAGAAAATGCCCCTAGCTTCTGCTGCTCGCGTCCTTCCAGACCAACGAGCGCCAGCGCTTCGGCGCACCGTTTAGCTAGAGCAGCACCGTGTAGCCCATAGAGTCGCCCGTGGAACTCCAGAAACTCTTGCGTCCGCAGCCAGCGGTGAAAATTAGGCAGCTCCGGCAGATAGCCAACGCTGCGTCGCATCTCCATATCATTGAGGGGCCGCCCCAGCACTCTGACTGTTCCAGATGTGGGTTTGACCAGGCCGGTGATGATCTTGACAATAGTACTTTTTCCTGCTCCGTTGGGGCCAAGAAAGCCGAAAGCCTCGCCACGGTGCATGACAAAGCTAATGTCATCCACCGCGACGAGCTGATGATAGACTTTTAAATTCTGAAGGGCAACGCCGCTAGCGCGTCTAGCAAAGCTCAGCCCTTCAGCAAGGAATTCCTTGCGTAAATTTTTGACTTCGACTGCGGGCGATTCCTGTAGCACCTCCCTCACTCCTTGACGTCGCGCCTCCATGTGAGCACGGTGGCCGTGACGATGAAGATAAGCGCGTAGACAAGAGCGACGAGCAGGATATGATTGCTATCGACCTTCACCAGAGGCGAAGCTCCAATATCCTGAGCGCCATCTGGCAAAAGCGTTTTTGCCAGCATATTCAAATTGGGACCGAGGAAATAGGCGGTCACGTTCAACCAGAAGTCGTTATGAGTAATGCGATTGGCAAGCTCCATAATGAGCGTCCCAATATTGTCAACCGGGAACCAGATCAGGGCCGCGCTCAGGCCAATCGTCAGCGAGCGGCCTATCACGGACATCGCGGTCGCCATCAGGATGGTCACGCCCATACTGATCATAATCGTCACCACGTACAGGCGTATATCAGCCCAGAATGCCGGCGTGAGCGATTGCAGCGGGTCCAGGCCACCTGTGACCAGCAAGACGAGCAGGTATGTTAGCAGCACGTTCAGCAGGAGACCGACGACCAGCAACGCCAGCGCCACAAGGACGACAGTCAGCAACTTTATCCCTAGCAACTGTAAGCGCCCGACGCCACGCGCCAGCAGGAGACGGATAGTACCGAGCTGATATTCCAGACCTATCACACTGGCAGTCAGGATGATGAGGAAAAAGCCGCTGAACACGCGCAATACGGCCAGGTTCCCTTCCGTCCGGTTATAGAAAAACGGCAACGCATGATGGAGCAAGATATCTTTAATATCAGGCGAAGTGAAGATGAGCAGATAGGGCAGACAAATAACGCCCAGCCACAGCAGCAGCAGCAGCCAGGTTGCCCATTGGCGAGAAATCTTGAGCAATTCGCCCCGCAAGATGCCTAAAAAGCTGGGCGTTGACGTATGAAGCTTTGTTTTTTCTCCAGATGCGATAGATGCACTCACTGCACACCTCCTTGACCACTGTTCGTCAGACGCAGGAAGACCTGCTCCAGATCCTGGGTCGCCAGGCCGAGACTATCGGGTACAAAGCCAGCATTCACCAGGAAAAGATTGAGATCGCGTCCCCTGCCATCGGGCGCGGGCGTAATCAGCAGGCCATGATCATTAAAACGCGCATCCTTGCCCCAGGGCTGCGATTTTAGCAGAGCTAACGCCTCCTGCGCCCGCTCCACCTTCACAGCATACTCATTTTGACCCCGGGTTAGCTCTTCAATCGTCGAGACGGTCACGAGCTTGCCCAGATTAATAATCGCGACGCGGGTACAAATTTGCTGCACCTCAGTCAGGAGATGGCTGGAAATAAAGACCGTCTTGCCCTCTTTGACCAGACGGTGCATCAGATCGCGCATCTCAACAATGCCCGCCGGGTCCAGGCCATTCGCAGGCTCGTCCAGGATCAGCAGATCGGGATCTTGCAAGAGGGCAATGGCGACGCCCAGACGCTGCTTCATACCCAGAGAATAGGTGCGCACGCGGTCCTTCTGGCGCTTTTGCAGCCCGACCAGTTCGAGCACGGCATCAATGCGCTTCTCCGGCACGGAGCCGAGCACTGAGCCAACGGCACGCAGGTTATCGCGCCCGGACATATAGAGGTAGAGCGCAGGCGTCTCAATGAGCGCCCCCACGCGTGGTAAAATATGCGCACTGTGGAGCCGGACATCCCGCCCCAGGATAGCAACGTTACCAGAGGTAGGAGTGATCAGGCCAAGCGCCATACGGATCGTCGTCGTTTTGCCAGCCCCATTGGGGCCAAGAAAACCAAAAATCTCGCCGCGATGAACTGCCAGGTTAAGATCATCGACAACGAGCCGCTTGCCATAGCGTTTAGAGAGATGTTGGGTACTCAACACCACCTCACTACTACGCGAGCCTGTCGCATTAACATTTGCATCGGTCATTACCATGTAAGCATACACCTCATTGAATTCATAATATTTTATTAAGGGCTGTTGTCTCCCTTTATGTAGCATACCTATTACGTTACGCACTGACCAGGGTTGCTGTGCGCAGGTCGCAGCACACAAACACCAGTTGCTTGTGTGCTGCGACCCTTGACTGCATGTCCGCGATCAGCCAGGCATGTTAGCCCAACGAATTGGCAGCAGCGAGCAGCTGCGCACGATTACTATCATGGGCTGTGATGACGTACACCATATTGTGAGTTTGCCACCGCAGGATGCTCTCGCCCAAAGATTGATCGCTCATCAGGACTCCCTGCGCTCCCCGGACCGTCACATGCTGCGAATCGGCCTGCGGAGGCATAGGCACCGGTACCGTTCCGCTTTGCACATCAACATGCGACAGCAACTCTCGAATGGGCACAGGCAAATGGGGCAATGAGAGCATAAAGTCGCGCAGGTCGTTGATCGACGCTTTGCCCGTACTATCGATGGTGGGAGCCGGGATCTCCACCAGAACGCAGAAACACCTCTTGCGCAATATCATCCGCCTCGTCCTGCTGACCCGTGCAGCGATAAGCCAGTTGATAGACCAGCGGATAATAGCGCATGAAAATCGCTTCAAATGTCCCCGCATCAGTTGTTATGCCAATTGACGCGTTTTTCAAGTCTGACGACATGTCCTTTATTCCCTTAAATGCATTTCTCCTTGACATCTTCGGGTTTAACACCTATACTGCCCTCAAGGGAGGCGGCTGAAGTTCACAGTTCCTCGACCCGCTTGAGGGTACTGAAATGAGGAGATTGAAACATTAATAAGACACCGACCAGCTTGAGTTTGTGACAGCCACCTCCTTTCCACCCAGACATACCAGCAACTTGACACCTCATTGCAGACTATGCTATCTTATTCGCGCTTATCACCTGTTTGGTCGTATGCTATACTATGGAGTACCCTCACCCACAGTATGCATCCTTAAGCTCGTCAGGTTAGATTTACAGCTAAATCGATAAATTTCCATATGCCAAATTTTGGTAAAGATATACCGTTATAGCCCTTTCTACATCACAAAATAGTACCAACAGAAGGAATATTGCTTTGGTAGCAATGATCCAGGAGAGGAGCAATATTTGTGCCTAGAGCAGAACAGTCCATTGTTATTCACAACGATCCTGACCAGGTTTTCGCCATTACCAACGACATTGAACGCTGGCCCGAATTATTTAAGGAGTATCGCGATGCGCGTGTGTTGACAAAGCACCATTCTGGCTGGTTTGCTCGTCTGGATTTTGAGCTAACCGATACAACGGGCAAAACGTGGCAATCGTGGTGCGTTCTAGATTATAAAGCGCGCATCGCCATCATACAGCGCGCCATCCCCACCTCACCATTTCGTAGCATTCATCTAGCCTGGCACTATAAACCTGTCGAAAAAGGCGTCAAGATGACCTGGATTCAGGATTTTGAGATCCCCCCCGAAGTTACCGTCACCGATGCACAGGCCCTCGCCTCTGTGCTTGATAGCATGACAGCGGCGCAACAACGCCTCAAACAATTGCTCGAATCGCAGGCTGGCTGTAGGTAGGGAGGAGCAACGTGATTAACTCCTCCCCGTATTGATATCCTTATTTTCTGCCATTCTGCACCTCGCCAAAGATGATGGCATCGATCAGTTGCTCCACGGGGGCGCGGTCATCGGTAAAATAGGCGTTCGCATGCTGCTCTTCACGAATATGACCGCTCTCAATGCTATCGGTGGCGACGCTTTGTAACAATGGATTGGTCAGTTGACCGGCGTTGACGCTAAAATTGCTAAGCGAGGTTGCAGCGTTGGTTCCGATTACCAGGCTATTGGAGAAACGCAGGCTATCGATGATATAGACGTTCGGAAAAACCGCTCGCATCGTTTGCGCCAGCGCAGTGACCAGGCGAAAATCCCGGTTGGTACGTCCGACATTGATCACGGCCACCCCGGTGGGAGTCAGGTGAGAGCGCACGATATGAAAAAACTCGGTGGTGGTGAGCTGAAACGGGATATAGGGCTGCTGGTAGGCATCGATGCCGATCACATCGTATTTGCGCGGCGTCGTCTGTAAAAAATAGCGCCCATCCTGCACAATCACATTCAAATTAGGCTCTTGCATATGAAAATACTGTCGTCCCAGGTTGACAATATCATTATCGATCTCAACCCCATCAATCGGGATCGGCCCATAAGCGGTGCTGAACTCCCTGACCGTCGTCCCCGCTCCCAGACCAATAATACACACCCGGCCTACCTGCGAGGAGGTAAAGGGAGGATTGTTAAAATAGGGGGCAATCATAAAATAATCCCAGGGACCCTGAGTCAGCACATGCCTGGGATTATAGATCGAGTGAATGCCCAGCCCTTCATTGAGGATCAACTGCGTCTCCTCCCCCACCTGGACCACCTGAATATAGTTATAGACCGATTCCTCCTCCTTGAGCATCACGCCGCCGTTGCCGGTTCCGCTGGGACGTTTGATCTGTACCTGCGCTTCCAGGTTAGCCAGACCCGAGGTGAGGATCACGAGCAGGATGATAGTGAGCAGGGTATTACTCACGTTCACCTTAGGAGGCTGAGAGCTACCGCCGCGCGCTGCCGCCAGACCAATCACTGAAACGATCATCAATGAGGCCGCAAAGACAAGAAAAGTGCGATACGTGCCAATGTTAGGGATGAACACCAGCACCGGCAAAAACGTTCCGAGAATGCTGCCCGCAGTGGAGATCGCATAGAGCAACCCGGCAGTATGCCCCGACCTGCCCACCTGCTCGATCCGCAAACGGATCGCGAAGGGCGAGACACAGCCGAGCAGAATCATCGGAATGGCGAAAAGCAGCAGCACGGAGACCAGGGAGCCGTAAAATACGCTCACTGAATAGGTGGCAAACGCCGTCAGCGACCAGGTAAGAATGGGCCGCGAGATAAAGGGAATCGCGCCTATTATCAGCGCCGCGATGATGGTGAGCCAGTATAGTACTGCCGGACGCGGATAGCGATCAGCCATCCGTCCCCCCACATAGTAACCAATGGTAAGATACAGCAGGATCAGGCCGATCAGGTTCGCCCAGACAAATAATGATGTGCCAAAATAAGGGGCGAGCAGGCGCGAAGCAGACAGTTCAACCGCGAGCGAGGTTGCGCCCGCAACAAATACTAACAGAATGAGCAACCAGCCCTGGACCGTTCTGCCAGCGGTCGAAACCACTGTCCCAGCTTCTGCCTGTGACTTTTGTGAGCTAGAAGTGGAGGTAGACATACAAAACCCTCTTTCATTGTGGGAAATAACAACATGCACCATTGGAAACGTTTTTGCACCCCATCTTGCTATTCCGAGCAACAACGCTGCTTCGCATCTAGCTATCGCTCAGTCGCTCGGCAAGGAATATCTCGGTACCTATTGTCGCATATCGGCTAGCATAAAGCGAGAGAGTACCTGTTGCTGCACCTCTATCGCATCGTGGCGCAACTGAGCATAGGCAGTAGTTCCCATTTTTTGTTCCAGCGTATTTAGAAAGTGCTCCAACGCTATCGCCGTTGGATCGTTTTGTGTCTGCCTGAGTCGTAAAGCGGCCAGCAAGACGGCCAGCGCCTCTTTGTATATGCCTTGCTCATATAATACCATGCCAAGATTGGTCAGAATCTGGCCCGTATAGAGCTCGTCGCGCAAATTGTGGGCATGGATAACATGCAACGCAGCTTCATAGTAGCTCAGGGCCTGGGCATAGTTCCTTTCTTCATGAAAGATCAGCCCGAGATTATGCAATATCATCATATGAATTGGAGCATCCTGCCGTTGCTGGTTCAGCGATAACGCTCGTTCAAAATTAGCCTGCGCCTGCTTGCGCTCCCCTTGAAGACGTAATAGCTCGCCCTGATTGATCAGCGTAGTAATTTCCCCTGGCAGATCACCGATCTGATGTTGAATCGCCAGAGCCTGTTCTAACAATGCATGAGCCTGTTGATACTCGCCTATGCGGCCATAGAGCACTCCGGCAAGGCTGCGTACCAGTCCCTCATCGCTCTGCTTCAGCACGCCCTGGGGCAACAACAGAGCCGTATAGAGGCCAATCAGCGCATGCCACGCTTCCCACTGCACCATACATTCATGCAGCCCCTCGTCAAAGAGCAGATCACAGGCGCGCTGCCAGCGCCAGCCCAGGCACAGATAGCGTACGGCAGAGATAATTGGCTCGATATCCTGCAACCCCTTGCGTTGCCCACGAGGGGGGCAAGACGTGCGTACCAGGTGCATATAATAGGCGGCAGCTTGCATGTAACCGGCAGCCAGCGCGATCTGCAACGACTCGGGTCCGCCGGGCATGGGATTGACGGAGCTGCTGACTCCTAGAGCCGCCAGTTGCTCCTGGAAAGGCTGGTCTCTCCCCTCCAGGTAATGCTCTAAAATGTAGAGACGGAACAATGGATGCAGCAGGTAGCCAATAGCGCCGGACACGTTCGTCATTGTTTGCACAAGCGACAATCCCATCAATACTTGCAATTCCTGCCCGCAACGTCTGCGCAGTTCAATTTCAGCCGATGAACCATTACCGGTCATTGTCATAATAATTCCCTGTAACGATACCGGTTCATGGAAAAAGCTGAGAGCCCGCACGAGTGCGTACTGCACAGGGTTAAGAAATTGATAGAGGGCCGCGATAATATGCAGTGTCACTTCACCCGCCCACATGGGTTGATAATCGGGCGCGTCGAGCAGGTAGCTTAAAGCAATGCCGCTGAGATGGACCAGGGCGCTAAAAAGCACAAGGGCAAAGGCGTGGCCGCCGCAACGCTGCCAGATAAGCGACAATTCTTTGGGCGAACCTCGCACCCCTCGCTGCTGAAGCAAGGCAATCCCTTCTGGAATGCTGATGCGCGAGACGAGATACGAACGCATGCGCATCTCTACACCTTCCATCTCCGGCTGGTCGTATGGATTGATATAGCCTGTAAGCACGATCCGGCTGCTGCCGAGATCAGTTTGCAGCATCCCGAGAAAAAGTGGCAACGCTTCTCGTCCGGCCACACCCTGCTCCGTTTCAGGATGCAGCAGAGCTTCAAACTGATCCAGGATCACCAGAGCGTTTGTCTGCGGGCTGCACAGAGTGTGCTGCAACAAGGCAATCTGCTGCTCCGCTTTGAGTAGAAAGAAGCCAGATTCTTTGACACCGATACCGCTGAGGATGGCAGCAACCATATCGGGAACAGTGGTATAGGCGTTGAGGGTCAACCATACCAGGTGAGAGGGCGCTGGCATATTCGCCTGCTTCGCGCGCAGGAGACGCTGATACAGCAGGGCCGCGAGGGTCGATTTGCCAACGCCGGGGGTGCCAATTAGCATGACAGCGCCCGTCTGAGCATCGTTGAGCATGCGTAAAACCGTATTTACCTCATCGGCTCGCTGCACTATCATCGGCGGGTCAGTTGGTGGAGGAACGGTTGCGCTAATACCAAAAGCAAACGATGACGCCTGTTGCATTGCGGGTTCCGCAGGTGAAAAATCGTGGGCGTTCCAATTTCAGTACCCTCATTTCAGTATCCTCAAGCGGGTCGAGATCACCATACGCTCTCTCCACCTCCCTTGAGGGACACTATACATGCCTCACCCAGGGTTGTCAAGTGGAAATGCAGCGGAGTCTCTCTCCGTGACACAAGATACCTGCAAGTATAGCACAGGTGGCTGGAGATGATAAGATGGCCTGGATATGCTACTATGGGATACCAGAGAACAATCAAGAAAGTAGGGAGATGCAGCTTGTTACGTATTATCTATATGGGAACGCCGCAATTCGCGGTCCCGGCACTTGAAGCACTGATTGAACGCTCAGCCCCGGGCGATCTTTTGCCGCGGGGCTACGAGATAGTCACCGTCATTACGCGACCAGATAAGCCAGCAGGACGGGGACGCGAAATTATTTTTTCTCCGGTCAAACAGGTGGCGCTGGCGCATGGCATTCCGGTCTGGCAGCCCGGCTCCTTCAAAAAACAGGAAAACAGCGATGCGCTGGCGGCTTATCATGCCGATCTCTATATCGTCGCCGCCTTCGGGCAGATTTTGCCGCAGGCGGTGCTGGACCAACCCCGTTATGGCACGCTGAATATTCACGCCTCGCTTTTGCCAAAGTATCGCGGCCCTGACCCCATCGCCAATGCCATCTTGCAAGGCGACCTGGAAACGGGCATTAGCATCATGCTGCTTGACGCGGGCATCGACACGGGTCCCGTGCTGCTCACGCGTCGTATCCCTATAGCAGCAGACGAAACGACCGGTAGCCTCACGGTCAAACTGGCTCATCTGGGGACTCAGACGCTGCTAGAAGCTTTGCCTTTATGGGTTGCGGGACAGATTACCCCGACAGCGCAGGATCATCACCTGGCATCACATACACATATGTTGCGTAAAGAAGATGGGGAGATCCAGTGGCACCGGCCTGCTGCGGCTATCGCCCGACAGGTGCGCGCCTATACCCCGTGGCCTGGCAGCTACAGCCACTGGAAGGGCAAGCGTTTGAAAATTGTGGAGGCACAGGCATTACCGCAAGGAGGAGAGGCATCGACGACGCCGGGCACTGTCAGGATAGAAGAAGAAGCAGGTCACAGGCTACTTGTAGTTACTACAGGCGAAGGGTTGTTAGCCGTGAAACAATTGCAATTAGAAGGGAAAAAAGCTATGTCCGCAGACGAATTTTTGCGGGGATACGCTCAAATAGTGGGGCAGGTACTGGAGTAGGCAGGATACCAGAAGATATCCTGCCTGGTCTCAATACCATTTCCTAGTTCGTAGCGGCTTTTGGACGTGTCACCAGGGCGGCAATAACGCCAAGAACGGCGATGACGCCGAATAAGGCCACATGTTTCAGATGCATCGCAGTCGGGTTACCACTTACCAGGACGTGGTTAATACCTGGTATTACATAGTAGATCGCCAGAGCAAGCGCGATAACAGCAACGATAATTGCTCCATAAAAAACAGCCGGGTTCTTCAATTCCAATCCCTTCCTTCTCAATTAGAAGTAACTGATAAAAATGCAGGTAGTAATACCCACCCATAAAAGATACCGCACAAACAAAAGTACCTTTCTACAGATAGAACGAAACAAGCACAAGAGTTGTAACGATCCCTACCCGTCCAGGGAGAAAAGGGCAAAACCAACTCTGGGTACTGAACGCGATCTTATAGAGAGCCGCGGGCGACCGTCAGGAACAAAATGAGCGCAATAATCCCGACCGCCCAGCAATAGTAGGCGAAGGGATCAAGCCGCCCGGTCTCGAAGTACTTCATCAGAAATTTCGTGCTCAAAAAAGCCGCCACGCCCGACACGACCATGCCGGCAAAAATCATCACCTGGATGGAGAGGGCTTGCTGAAACAGCAGGGGCACCTCTAAAATGGCAGCTGCGAAGATGATTGGCGTGCCGAGCAGGAAAGAATAGCGGGCTGAATCCTCGTGAGTCAGCCGCACCCCCAATCCCGCCACAATCGTCATACCGGAGCGAGAGAAACCCGGGATAAGAGCCAGGGCCTGAGCAGAGCCAACGACCAGGGCCTCTTTCCACGAGAGCGAGGCCAGGGGGCGAAAACGAGCTTCGCGCTCCCTGGGAGAAAGTAACTTAAAGTCGGCTTCAGCGCGGCGGCGCAGGCTTTCCCCCAGAAAGAGGACCGAACCATTCACCACCAGAAAAGTCGCCGCAATCAACGGTGAGGCAAAGAGTTGCTTGAGCGGCGTCTCAAGAAAAACACCTAGCAAACCTGCGGGAATGCAGCCAATAATAATCAGCCAGCTCACCCACTCCTCTGTTCCCTGACGCACCTCGCCCTCTTTGACGCTTTTCACCAATGTCTGACCCACCTGCAACCAATCGCGCCAGAAGTAGAGCAGCAACGCAATACTCGTCCCCAGATGCAGAGCGACAATCAGCGGTAAGAAACAGCTTTGTCCGCCACAGGCTGTATCGCTGACAAGATTCCCCCAGCCGAAAAGTCCTGGAAGAATCACTGTATGCCCTAAGCTGCTAATAGGAAACAGCTCGGTGACTCCCTGCAACAAGCCCAGAAACAGTGATTGCCAGATGTTAATATTCATAAGTTTCTCTCAATATCAGGTAATAATCAGGGCAGATACTTCTGCTTATCCTGCAAAAACTGTGCCAACGTTGACTCAAAAACGGAATGACCATCTTTTTTCGCCAGGAAAAAGTACAGATTAGTTTGCGGCGGGTCCGCAGCTACCTGCATACTGGCAAGTCCAGGGCTACAAATGGGCGTCGGGGGCAGGCCCTTATTCACATAGGTATTCCAGGGGCTACTCGCAGCAATATTGCCGCCCACATCATTCAACGGCTGCCAGTACGTCTGCGGAGCGTTCAACGTATCCCGCGCGTACTGCACAGTTGGATCAGCCTGTAAAAGCCCTACAGTTTCCGCATTCGGTCGATAGAGGCGATTCCAATAGACGCTGGCAATTTTTGCACGATCCTCATCAAACAACGTCTCTCGCTCGACAATCGATGCTAATGTCAGCATTTGATAAAGATTCATTTGATGCTGCTGGGCCACTTTGTCAAGATGATTTTGCTGTATCACGTCGCTGGTCGTCTTCAACATCATCCCGATCACGTCTCTGGCGGTGCTATCAACGGCCACCTCATAACTGGCAGGGAAGAGCAGCCCTTCCATCGTTGGTCGATCCTTGGGCACATTTTGTAAAATGGGATACTTGCCTGCATCAGGATACTTATTGATGTTTTTCGTGTATGTAAGGAAGTCCTTCATGTTGAACCGAACCAGCCCGGAGTTTGCAAAGCGCAACCCTATCTGTTCCAAACGCCACCCTTCAGGGATAACGACGCGCACGGCATCCGGCTGAGCGTCAAGCAGTTGATCGGTAATATCGCTGATGGTCATACTGGTATTCAACTTCCGGTAAATGCCAGCCTGCAAACGCGTGTCCAATCCTTTAATACGCGCCCATATTCTAAATGCCAGCGCATTCTTTATCAAACCTTTTGCCTGTAACACATCAGCAATCTGGGCAGTTGATTCGCCCTTTACAATTTCAATGGTAATAGTCCTCCCCTTACCGGCAGGACTGACCGGTTGGAAAATGTCAGATGCGGTAGTCCAGGCATAAGAACCGACGCCGAAAAGAATTAAACCAAGCAAAATAACCGCAATAATAGCTGATCGCGAGCCTGTTTTTCTCATAGTTGCTTTTCCTCCGCCTTGCTGCTCAGATGATTCAGATAATCCTGAAGGAAGACGGCAGCCGCGAGAGCATCAATCTCCTGCCCTCGTCTGCGCTGCTTCGCCCGATGCCGCTGTCTCCCACTCTGTCCGCCATGTCTACCGGGCCGCCCACGCCTCCCCTCATCCTCCTGACTACGCTCTGCCAGTAGACGCTGCGCCTCGACGGTCGAAAGACGCTCATCCCAAAAGACCAGCGGAATAGTAACGTGTGGTCGCAAACGTTCCGCGAATGCCTGTACGCGCTCTCCCTGCTGATGTACCTGCCCATCCAAGCTGATTGGCAGGCCAATGACGAGTCCCTCCGCCTCTCTCTCCTCAATAATGCGCTGGATCGCGCTCCAGACTTGTTGCTCGTCGCGCGAGACATGCAACGTGGTATATGGAGAAGCCAGGAAGCCTGTAGCATCACTCACAGCTACACCAATCCTGGCTTCACCAACATCTAGAGCTATCAACCGGGTCATACATTATCACCATACCTCCCTTTATACCAGACCAACCCACTGTATTCTATCTAGAGAGAAGAGTTTTTGTCTACAACCACGCGGCCCGATAGTACCTCTTGCCATCTGTGCCATATTATAATGGCTGGAGAGGAACGCTCGCAAAAACTAACCCTACCGAAACCATCAAGCCTTTTGCTTTGTCGGAGGTACCGATCCAGGTACGAAGATCACATCGATCCGCCCAGGGAAGAACGGCACCCAGGATATGAAGCCGGGAGAGACTTTGATCTCAACGCTCTGCTTCTGCACCCCGGGTATGCGGCTGGCTAGCAGCGTCTGAGCATCCCCGATGGATGTGCCCGCGATCATGCGTCGTACGGCATCCGCGGTAATATTTGGCGTTGCCCTGGCGGTGGCAGTAAAGTCAAGCGTCATCCCTGCCAGGTCCCCGGCAGATTGCCGTAACCCATCGATCCGAACCGGGTGCTTTGCATCGGTAACGACAACGTAATTTGGGTATGCTGCATCTTTAGCAATAAAGCGGTTGAGCTGAGCAAGAGCTGCGGACTGCAGCGAGGCTCCAGGCAGATAGAGCGCCGCGACATCAATCTTCAACACAGCCGGGAAGCTTCCGTTATTGACAACCTGCCCCTCTCCAGGCGGGTTCACCAGCGTATCTGTGACAGAGGTTTTTCCCATGACGCCGTTGGCGGAGAGCTGCTTGAGCCAGGCATCAATATCCCCTTGAGCCTGCGCGTGCAACGATTTTTTTACGCCATCAAGGTCCTGCCGTAAGACAACGGTGGCTGTTCCTGTACCTCCGCCGGTAATATCCTTATCATTGATCACTTTTAACTTGAGATTAGCCGGCTGGACTTTATTGAATTGAGCAATCGTGTTCAGGCTATCGTCTGGGATCACGGTAATACTTCCCGCCGCGACATTGCCGCTCTCGCCAGCCTTTTGCGCTTGAACAGGTACAGGGATGGGCGCAGGAGGCGGGTTGGCGTTGGCCGGTGAGATGACTGCGTCCGCGGTCGTCACAAACAATACGGCATTGGCATCGCCGGTTGCGACAACGCTGCCGGTGGGAATTTCAACCGGCGCCGTGCCATTATTGGTGAAAAAAACGGTTCCGGTGGCCGGAACGGTTCCCACCCTCGTCTTACCCGTTGCGGTACCGGTGCCGCTGACGGTAAAGGTTTTGATCTGCGTCTGGGCTGGTACAACTGCAAGACCAGGATTGGCTGCTACATTCGGGCGCGCCACCAGGTGAACGGCATGGAAATAATCCCGCGATGGGAGCGTGACGGCGACGGAGGCCGACGGGCCAAAGTAAGCCAGCGAGCCAATAATTGCCAGTACGGCAACAACAGAAGCGATTAACAGGGCATTACTGGCGCTCAATCTACGGCGCGTGGCTTTCTGAGATCGGGTCTGGGTTTGTGCGCCAACACGCGGACGACCCGCGCTGGTAGAGCTCATTGCTGGACGGCCTATAGGCTGAGAGCGCGTTGACCTTGCTCCAGTGGCAGTGCCTGGAACCTGCCGGGGAGCGGAAGCGGCTGGCCTGATTGGCCCAGAACGGGGACGCGATTGCGGCAATGGCTGCGACGGTCGTATCACGCGTGTGGGTACATCCGCTATTGGCGGTAAAGCATCCTCTTCTCGATTCATCTCCGGCGGAAGCCGTAACTCTTTGCCCGCCGTACCCGTGCGACCAGGGCGGCGTAAGTCGCGTGGCTGCGATGGTCGAGCAGCCGGGGGCGCGTCGCTATCGTCATGGATGACAAAATCTCCCATATCGCCCTGATACTCGATCTCGCCTTCAACAATCTCTATTGGAGGTTCAGAAATATCCCTGATCGCATGCTGACTGGTATCAAGGTCCTCCATTGATACTGCGGCCCTTTGCTCTGCCGGGGGAGGCGGCTGCGAGTCCTGCATAAACTCGTAGGGATCGTCTTGAATACGCGGCAACGGAGTATGTCTATGGGCAAGCAGCGATTCGTCCTCGGGCGCGTCCTCTTCAGGCATGCGTGGGGGCGTATCAGCAGCCTCTTGCAACCGCTGCCGTGGGATCTCCCCGCTGGCGGCTTTGCGAATATCCTGCGACTGGTGATAATCCTCCAGGAACAGGTCCGGCTCCTCAATTGGCTCCGCGGGCAGTGGCTGAATAGGCGGGGCTGTATCAATGCGGAAATCGTACGGCTGCCCATATTGCTTATCAGGCACGCGAAAAGCGGGAGGGATAATATTACTCATCTTCCCTGTAATCGTCTCGCCGGCACCGGGCCGTTTGCCACCCGGCTTTTCACTTGTACGCTCGACCGCATCGGGTGATTTTCGGCTCGTCTGCCGCTGCAGGCGCGACCGTGGGCTATCAGTTCCGCGCGCTTCTGTCTCTTTGCCAGGAGCAGAACGTTGGGAGGATGCGCCCGGCGATTTTCCCTTACCAACTGCGCTGATGCGCCCGGAACGGCTGCTGCCGGAGCGAACCTGGCCCGACTGAGAAGCCTCTAACGAATTGGCAACTCTAAATTTCACCGCCTGCGCAACCGACCGAATTTGTGGGTCAGAACTAATGATTAAGACTTCCTTCCCCATCTCACGAGCACGCGCATGCAGTAGCTTCCAGGCAACATGACTGCGCAATTGCGTATGCGGAGGAATAATAAGAGTGACCTGCTTCGATAGCACCCCTTCCAGACGCTCACGCACACTCGTCAGATCATCGTCGGGGCTGATATAGATCATCTGCTCATCACTCATAAAGCCCATTTACCCCCTATCGGCACTTGTAGAAATCTTATGCATGCCAGATACGTCTGGAAATGTTTATGCAATCATATATGCATATTAGTAATAACGCGATCCAGCGCTCTTTCCAAAACGTCATTTTCATTCTGTAATTCAATTGCCTGAAACGCCAGAGCCATCGGCGTGATATCCTGCGCGTTCACTAACAGGCCCTCGTGATCGGAGATGCTCCCGACCATCTCCGGCTGCACGGTGCGGATAATCGGCTGACGCGAGAACGGGAGCCGTTCCGTCCAGGGAAAACTTTCTAGCTTCTGGTGAATATCGGTTAATCCGGCTCCGCCCCCCACGACATAAATCGCAGGCGGCAACAATTCTCCCTTTGCCAGCTCGTCGATCAGCAGTTCGACGCTATCCATCCACGTCTGGCACTCAGGCGCGAGGATAGTATGGATCTCATCTTTGGAGCTACCTTTGATCTCTCCATTACTATAACTGATTTTTAACCGTTCGGCATCTTTTATCGAGATCCCCTTACTTGTGGCGATACGCCGCGTGAAGGTTCTTCCCCCCAACGCGAACATCCGCGTCTCTTCTATCCCTCCCTGCCGCACCAGGGCGATATCGGTTGTACCTCCGCCGATATCAATAAAAATGGCCCCGCTATCGGCGCTGGCATTGGTGCTCAGGCAGCGGGCCAAGGCGTACGGCTCCGCGACAATGGTCATGAGCGTTAGATCCAGTCCTTGCGCCACCGTTTCCAGCGCCCCCAGTTGCGTCAGGGGCGCGAAGGCGCTAAAGAGCGTGAGCGAGAAGTGACGCCCACGAAAACTTATCGGGTTGTTCACAGTTTGCCCATCAATACGCACAGAGATTACAGCAGCATTGGTTAACCGCACGTCAATATTTTGATAGCCTGTCTCCGCCGCGATCCGTTCTTTGGCGCTTTTGAGCAGTTTCTGCTGCGCGGTCATTATCAGGGCTTCCAGTTCTTCGACCGTAATCTGCTTCGTCGGATTCTGGCGCTGCTTGCTGACGGTGATGGAGCTGCCCTTGACCAGTTCACCCGCGATGCCAATTACCGCCGACGGGGCGATGATCCCGCCAGCAGCCTTTTCCGCCCTGAGCAGCGCCTCATTGCAATTGGCGATGACGCCGGGGATGTCGGTCACAATGCCATCGGACATATGCGTGTAACTCTGGGGATAGCGTCCCACCCCCAGCACTTCCGCATGATCCCCCCGCACTTCGACAATCAGGGCTTTCGCAAAGGCAGTGCCAATATCAAGCGCGGTAAAGAGTTGAGTTTGATCGCCATCGCCCGGCGCCACTTCCTCCTCATCATACTCATCGTACTCGCCCGCATAATCATCACGCTCTTCGCGCCCTCCCCAGAGGTTGCGCAGACTGTGAAAAAGATTTTTCATCAACGAAACTTTCTTGGAAACCCCTGCTTTCAAGCAAGGGGAGGAAAAGTCCACTATCGTCACTTACCAGCTAACATATCCTCAATACTACATTTTTCCTGCGTTTCTGTACGTTATAGCACAAAAGTCACCCGATTTGCAAAGTTTACTTGAGCTGTTCCTTTACCAACGTTACCACAAGATTAAGCGCCGCATCTAGCTCAGCCTTATTCTTGCCGCCTCCCTGCGCAGACTCAGGCCGCCCACCACCCTTACCGCCAAGCCGCGTGCCTACGGCTCCGGCGATCTTGCCAGCGTGCAGGCCGCGTTTTGTCAAAGCTGCATCAACGCTTACCTGGATGCCCACGCGCTCATCCCAAACGCCGGCGAGCACAACCACCCCAGGACTGCCAAGCTTGCTACGCACAATGTCACCCATCTCGCGCAATACTTTGTCATCAGGAACGCTGACCGTTGCCGCAACGACAGGAACGCCCGCTACCTCCCTGGCGCGACCAACCAACGCATCAGCCTGGCGCAGCGCGTCTTCACGCTGAAACTGCGCTACCTGACGACGCGCCTGAGCCAACTCCTGAAGCAACTGCTCGACGCGTGCCTCCAGCGTATCCGGGTGCGCCTGTAATCTGGCAGCCAATGTGTCAACTACGCTGCTACGTCGTCGCCAGTAAGCCTCGGCTGCACGCCCGGTCAGCGCCTCGATACGCCGGATGCCCGCGGCAATGCTGGACTCCTGCACAGTAATGTACAGCCCGATCTGGCCCGTCGATGAGCAGTGCGTCCCGCCACAAAGTTCGGTGCTGCTCCCCATTGAGACAACGCGTACGAGATCTTCGTATTTTTCGCCGAACAACGCCATCGCGCCCGTACTCAGAGCATCCTGCAAAGGCATAATATTAGTACGTACGGGGAAGTCCGCGCGTATCCAGCGATTAATCTGCTCGTCAAGTTGCACGAGCTCGGCAGGGGTAAGCGGACGCGGACAGCTAAAGTCGAAGCGCAATCGCTCCGGCTCGACCAGCGATCCCCGCTGCTCCACCTGCGGCCCCAGCAAATCGCGTAGAGCCTTATGCAGTAGATGCGTGGCGCTATGGTTGCGCATGGTATCTTCACGATTGGATTCGATCACCTCGGCCTGCACGCTATCGCCCAGCCGCAAATGCCCCTCGGCAAGATTACCATAATGGACCGTTAGCCCCTTCAATGGGCGGCGTGTATCGCGTACGCGGAAAACGCCCATCGGCCCGCTGATATCGCCCTGATCGCCAACCTGCCCGCCGCTTTCCGCGTAGAAGGGGGTTGAGTCGAGCACGACCAGCGCCTGCTGAGGCGCGCTGATGCTCTCAACCTCTTCACCCTCTACAACCAGGCCAACGACCTTACCGCTACCAGTAATGCCCTGGTAGCCGGTAAATTCGGTCGTCCCAACTTTCTTGAGTACCTGGGTAAGCGCCTGGTCATCGCGCGCCTGCACAAAGCCGCTCGCCGAGCGACTCCGCTCCTGCTGGCGCTGCATCGACTCTTCAAAGCCAGTCGTATCCACCGTAAAGCCCTGCTCGGCGGCGATCTCCTGCGTTAATTCAACCGGGAAGCCATGCGTATCATAAAGCTTGAACACTTCCTCGCCCGGAATAACCGTCTGCTGGCGCTGCTTTAAACTCTCCAGCAACTCGTTGAGCAGCAAGAGGCCGGTATTGAGCGTCAGGCCAAATTTTTTCTCTTCCAGGCTCAATACCTCCACAATGCGCGCCCGCTGGCTATGTAATTCGGTGTAATAATCGCCCAACAGGTTAATGACGACATCGGCAGCCTGCGACAGGAATGGTTGCTCCAGGCCCAGCAGCTTGCCATGTCGCACCGCGCGACGCAGGATGCGACGGAAGATGTAGCCGCGCCTCTCGTTGCTGGGCAGCACGCCATCGGCAGCCAGGAAGACCAGCGCGCGCGCATGATCGGCAATGACGCGCAGGGAGGTATCTGACTGCTCACTTTTGCCATAGGCAGTATTGGCGAGGGCCGCGAAATGATCGATGATGGTGCGAAACAAATCGGTGTCGAAGACCGACTCTTTGCCCTGGATCACCATCGAGAGGCGTTCGAGACCCATGCCTGTATCTATATTCTTTTTGGGCAGCGGCGTTCTGGTACCGTCGAAATCCTGATAATACTGCATAAAAACCAGATTCCAGATCTCCAGGAAACGCTCGCAATCACATCCCGGCTTGCAGTCTGGCCGTCCGCAACCATGCTCAACGCCGCGATCATAATACACCTCGGAATCGGGTCCACAGGGACCGGATGCACCAGGAGGCCCCCACCAGTTATCTTCCAGGCGCACAATCGCCTCCTCGGGAAAACCGGCCACCTCGCTCCAGTACTTAGGCGCCTCGTCGTCTTCCGGGTGGACCGTCGGATGTAAGCGGTCGGCGGGAAGTTTTATCACGCGGGTCAGGAATTCCCAGGCAAAGCTGATGGCATCGCGTTTGAAATAATCGCCAACGGAGAAGTTGCCGAGCATCTCAAAAAACGTGAGCGTGCGCTGGTTGCCCACGATATCGATATCGGTCGTGCGAAAACATTTCTGTGCCGAGGTCAGCCGTAAAGCTGGAGGAGTTTCACGCCCCAGGAAGTAGGGGATCATCTGCTGCATACCAGCGGTCGTCAATAATACCGTCGGATCATTGCGCGGCACCAGCGACGAGCTGGGCACCCTGAGATGACCTTTGCTGGCAAAGAAATCTAAAAAACGCGTACGTATTTCGGTTCCAGTAAGAGTTGTTTCAACAGACACAGCTTCCTCCTCGACAATTAACCAGTATGTTCAAGCATGCTTTCGCAGCATGCGCCAGATTGTTGTAATATAGACACAAGAGTACCATGCATGCAGGGCCGCCGCCTATGCAATAATGGCGGATACATGCATGCGCATTATATCAAAGGAAAGGATGCACCGCAATGGACAGCCTGCGGCGAACGGAAGGGCGAGGAGAACGGTCGGCTATCATCTTACCCCAACGTACCCTTCTTGTGCTCTGTGGTTCCGCCGGAGCCGGAAAAAGCACATTTGCGCGCAAATTGATCGAGGCGCACAAGGAGCAGGGCTTCCAACCAACCATGATCGTCTCATCCGACCATTGCCGTGCCCTCGTTTGCGATGATGAGAACAATCAGCAGGTCAACCGCGATAGCTTTGACCTGTTTCATTATATTATCCACAAACGCATGTTTCACGGTCACTTCACCATTGCCGATAGCACCGCGCTTAAACCGGAGGCGCGGCTCAGGCTGCTTGAACTGGCTCAGCGCCATAACTACTATCACTGCTTGCTGATTTTTAACATCCCGCCGCTCGTCTGCCTGCAACGCGACCAGGGACGGCCTCGCTTTGTCGGCGAACAGGTCATTGCCTACCACACCGGACTATTACAGCAGACGTTGCTCGACGCTCCCAACGAAGGCTGGGAACAAATTCGTGTGTTGGAGGATGAGAAAGACATCACTATCACGGTGACTGTTGATTAGCCAGACCTTTTTTTCATCTTTATAATAGTAATATGGCTGTATACGTTTTTTGCTGACGTGCGTTGTCTAAATATGCGTCTTTTCACCTAGTAGCTGCGGAACATCCATCACAAGAGAGTAAAAGCCATGCGAAGCAACTGGTCAGACGAGAAAAATGTCTATATTCCATACAGCACAAATACCGATCCGACGCTCTTCAGTGTTACCGCTCCCATACCCATCAGCCATCTGCCCCATGAATCGTGGCTCCAACGTGGCGGGCGCGCCGTCAAATATTTTGTGATCGCTCTTGTACGCAAGATTAATCAGTTGTTGGGGCTGGCATTATCGGTCCTGTTATTATTGCTATTTACGCATTTTCTCCTGAACTTTTTCGGCATCAGCACCAGCCTCTTTGCTTACTGGATAACATTATTGAGCACACCGCTGCTGCTCCCATTCAACAATCTGTCGCCGCCGTTGCCCTATGGCGGTTACATGATCGATATTTCAACGCTCATTGCTATCGTTGTATACATTATAGGAGTAACCATTGTGCGCCAGTTTCTCAAAGTATTGGTGAACTGACCACCCGGATATTATATCTATAGCAATGGCAACTCTTTACTCGAACCAATTAGCATGATTGACGCTCAGTTACGCTAACCTCGTTGCGCCTCTGGTATCATTGCCTTTTTCCATTGTCGATCAATCTCAGCGTGGATCTCTTCAAGAGAGACGTCTAATTGGTGCGCGTTGACAAGCAGTTGTGACACAGCCCACGCCAGACGTTGCTGACGCTCTTCCGCCGTTAGCAGTGGTGGCTGCGGCGCTACCATAACACCTTTGCGTTTTGCAGTGACCACCCAGCCAGCTTGTTCAAGTTCGCTATAAGCGCGTACAACAGTATTGGGTGCCACTCCCAAATCGCGTGCGAGCTGACGCACAGAGGGCAACAGCGTGCCCGGCGATAACTGTCCAGACGCAATCAATATGCGTATTTGTGAACCTATTTGCTCATAGGGAGGTATTGGGCTGGCCTGATTCAAGAGCAAAAGTAGTGTACTCATTGTTCAGCCCCAGAGTGTTTTACTTGTCTCTGCCACGGCCAACCAGAAATCTTCCCCCCAAGACCGCCATAGGTTGCCGACAAAACACTACCAATCACTAGAGCGAGTAAAAGCAAGAACAAGAATAGAACATAGACTGCTTCGTAGGGACGATTACCCAGTTGCCAGTAACCGGAAGCCCAGAGACTACCTATCACCAAAGTAATCTGGAATTGGGCAAAAGACCACATCGTAAATAGCTCTAAAGTCTGCATCATACCTATTGCTGTAGCACGCAACATATCATCGGCGCGTTGGGATATTTTCGGCTCGGCAGTAATCAACAAACGCGACAAGCGAGCCAGGCGCGACATAAAGAACTCAGCGATCAGCATTGTCACTACCATCATAGCAGGGACAATGCCGAGCAGCCAGAGACTCTTCGGCACATCCCTTACTGAAATAGATGCAGGCATACGTAATACTGTTCCCAAATGTGGGAAGAAAAACCAACTCAATGCCACAGTTCCTACTATCATCATGATTGGCATCCAGGGAAAAAAATTGCTGCGATAATCGGATAGCCGCCGTTGCCGTAGATCTCCATAGGAGACGCTGCGCTTCGCCCTGGCACGCATGCGCCAGATCGCAAACATTCCTCCTAAGCTCATGCCAATAAAAACACTACAATAGAAGCTTCCTCCCAAAAAAAGCGTATTTGTTACCAGAATGTTCTCATCTACCACGCCTGTTGTGGCTAATGACCCCCCCAACAGACCAAGCACCAGCAGTATCCCCCCAATACCTCCGCCAAGAGCGGCAATTGCATGGAGATAGCACCAGCTACGCTCGATCTCAGCCACTATTTGCGCCGAAGGGGGGGCATCATCAAAAACGCGCCACCTCACGATATGCCTCCACAAATTTCCCTTTGTAGCAAAAACAGAAAAACCACGCTTCAGCCCATATAAACCTGTGCCAATGAGGAAAAAGCTTGTGATGGCACATACGCATAGGACAAGTATACTCATAAAAAAATCCTTTCACCGCAATAGTGCAGGCTCTTTAAGAAGCGTGAATTACCTACCAATAACCCATCTGTATTAACCAAATGATACACTAGAAACATTTCTGTGTCAATTTATTGATACAGAAAATGGTGTAAACTTGAGAAAATATCTGGTGCATTTGCCTTTCCTGTTGCATGGTTTGTAACGATAGCATAAACTAAGCACAAGAACTTTTTTGTTCATATCTATGACCAAAGGGGCTTTTATGACTACACCGGCGCTCTGGCAACGACCGGACCTGCAATTTCCTCAGCCATTTGACACTATTTTTTTTGATGTTGATGGAGTCCTCATTAGCACGATTGCCTCTTTCCATGCCACCGATATCGCTGTTGCAGAGTATGTCACAGGTACTATTCACGGGCTTGATTGGGGGCAGCGTGAAGGCAAGCTGCTGCTGACACGGCAAGATGTGGACGCATTCAAGCAGGCAGGCGGCTATAACAATGATTGGGATATGTGCTATCTGCTCTCGGCCCTCTCTACGGCTCGTTACCGCGAATGGGCAGACACATCGCTGGCGGAGCGCAGCACACAGGAATGGGCTGATCTCTCACGGGCGGCCAATCTGGCGGGACGCGGCGGGCGCGCATGGGTTGACGCTGTCTTTCCGGCCAGCGCCCGCATGGATTATGGTATCATCGGCGACCTCTATCATGAATACTACTGGGGAGCTGCCGAGATAAGAAAACGCTTCGGACACGAGCCACGTTATTTGCCTGAGGCTGAAGGGCTGGTCCATCTTGAAGAGATGCTCTACTCACCCGGCTTCCCTATGCAGCTTCGAGATGTTGGCATTCGTCATCTTGGCATGATTACGGGGCGTGTGGGACCAGAGGTTGATAGCGCGCTGGAGCGTATGGAAGCATATAGCGGCGCTCGCTGGTGGGATGTGGTAATCTCAGCCGATATCTGCGCCAAACCCGATCCGCGTGCTCTCCGTATGGCAATCGACGCCGTTGAAGCTCGCGGCGGCCTCTACATCGGTGATACAGCCGACGATCATGATCTCGTTCGCCATTACCTGGCGCAGAAAGCAGCTCACGAGCCGACCATTATCGCGGCCATGCTTATCAGCGAGGAAGAAGTCGAAATCTATAAAGCGCGCGGCGTAGACCTGATCGTCCGTTCGGTAGAAGATTTATTAACTTACATCCCTGATTTCAGGCTATAAGAAATTCTTCTGTGAACAATTTCATCATAAACGTGTGATAGTTTGCACAGCAAAGAGAGCTGAGTCACGCCATACTCTTGCTTATGAAGAGACACAATAAGTCATTCAACTTAGCGAAGTGTCTAAAATAAGTTTAAGAGAAGGACGTTTATATGCAAGCTATTAGCCCTTTTACCAATCCGCTAAAATTCACCCGTTTAAGCATCACGGCACTACTGGCCGCCTGCGCGCTTCTGCTCATTGGCATGTTCAGCTTCTCGCCGGCTGCCCATGCTTCAGGTGGTGGTGCGGTCATTTATGTGCATACTGCCACCGCCGCCAATAGCGCGTACGACTATACCATGCTGGATAATAGCGGTATTAATGGCAACCCTAATGCCATTCTCGAAGTGACACCCGACTGGAATCCCTTCGGCTTTGGGGGAACCTATGACAATCATCCTATCGGCGTCTTTTACTCCGGCACTCACTGGTTCATCTTCCATCAGGACCTCACCGCTGTTCCCGTGAATGCCGCCTTCAACGTCTATGCGGTGCCGGGAGCGAGCGATCTTGGCTATGAAGGCGCATTTATCCAGACGGTAACGAACGCCAACGTTGTTGGCGACTACACGATCATCGATACCCCCAGCCTTAACGGGCAGCCCACCATGCGTATGCTCGTCACGCCTAACTGGAACCCACCTGGACACGCTGGCATCTACAACAATCATCCCATCGGGGTATTCTACAATACCTCCATTGGTCGCTGGTGCATCTTCAATCAAGATCTCTCAGGCATTCCCCAGGGTGCCTCTTTCAATGTCAACTTTGCCTCAACGATTGTCAGTTCGGTCACTATCCATACAGCGACCTCTTCCAATAGTGCTGGCGATTACACTATTATTGATTACCCGACTGCAAACAATAATCCTCAGGCTATCCTGCTTGTTACGCCTAACTGGAACCCGGGCGGAGTTGGAGGAGTCTACGAGAATCATAACATCGGAGTGTTCTATAGCTCCTGGCTTGGCCGCTGGTGCATCTTCAACCAGGATCTCTCAGCTATCCCCAACGGGGCCTCGTTTAACGTGTACATCTTCTGAGCGGTAATATGTTAACATGTTAACAAAGTGGCTCATCTCCCAACTTGAGGAGATGAGCCATTAATAGTTTCCTCCTGATAGCAAAGCGTGGTCCCCTTACATAAAACCTGGACAATATTACCCTACATAGTTTAGTATTAGATGCATATGTTGAATTAACAAACACAAAGGAGCGACATATGGTAGCCATTGGTCCTAGCCCCTGGCTTTTTATCATCGTCGGTGTTGTGATAGCCGCCATCATAACAGCGCTTTTTTTCATGGGACGGAAAGGCTCCAACTGAATACCTTTACTGCGTTTCTCTATGCTGAGCCTCGTCAATCAGGCTGACCAGAAATTGCAGTTTCTTGATGGTGTGCTCGGCGTTGCGTTTGTTGCGCTCGTAGCCGTCGGGGGCGAGCTGTTGGAACCAGATACGGATGTCCTCCTCAGAAGTGTCGTACCACTTGGCGTCAGCCTGCAAACGCAGATAGACGCGCATCTGCGGATCTTGTTTCTTGCGCACAGGTGTACCTGATCCAGCTATGCCTGCACTGTCGCGTTCGTCGGCGGCAACGGCATCGGCCAGTTCGGCGGATGGATGAAGTTCGTTATAGAGGGCCTCGATATCGGACGAACGGAAAAATACTTCGCGACCCACCCCCCGATGAGGCTTGATACGCCCATCCTTCACCCATTGATCGAGCGTCACGCGGTCAATACCTAAACGTCGCGCCGCCTCGCCCGCATCCATAAAAGCAAAACGCCCTGCTCCCGGCTTACCTACCATCTTCACAAGTCTCCCAATACAAATCAATCTGTTTGGTCTTTACAGGTATATGCTTCCCCAGGCGAAGCGCCCTCAGCTCCTGTTCTTTGAGACGCTCCGCCTGAGAAATAGCCTCTTACTCAGCTTTTAGCGTTGTTGTAAGGTGATCCCCAGCCCATCCGGGTCATGCAATATAGCCAGCGTGATCCCGGAAGGTTGTTTTTGTGGAGGCAATGAGAACTGCACATCCTGAGCTTTCAATGTCTCATAGGCCGCCTGGAGATCGTCAATGATGAAGCCCAGTTGCGCAAGGCCAGGCGTTGACCGCTGCACCTCCTGGGACTGCTTCTCGTTCAGCGCGCGATGCAGGGCTATTGTTGTCGTTCCGGTATCAAACTCGGTCCAACCTGGGGATGTAAATTTCATCGGCAGCCCCAGTACATCACGATAGAACGAGACAGAACGCTCCATATCGCTCACATAAATTATCACATAATTGGGTTTATGTAACTGTATTGACATAAAATCGGTTTCCCCCTTTTATTAAGTAAGCAACTTGCTACATTTTTCTTCCACCCCTTATTATACTCCAGAAGCGTATCTTTCGCAGCATTATCAGCAATATTTGTCTATCAACTGCTGAGTATAAAAATAAACACTCTCATGAATTATAACGGTGAAACAGGCAAGCGACGATAAAACATCAGCAGCGTACTACCATAGCGCCGTTCGTCGCTGAGCGTCAGTCGCTGACAATCAACCGCTGCAACGCCTGCGCGCTCTTTGGGATGAATCTGCACAATGACCAGCCCATCCTCGGCCAGTAACGGTGAGTCATCAAGCAGCGCCAGGGCGCGGGCCGCCATTTCCTGATACTGCGGAGGCGCGACATAAATAATGTCGTAGGTTCGCGCCGAATCACCGGGAGTTTGAGCGTTGTGGGATTGAAGAAACTTGAAGGCATCGCCCCGCAACGTCTCAGCGCGATCAGCCAGTTTCGTGATATTCAGGTTTTCGCGCAGTACCGTGAGCACCTTGTAATTCATCTCGATGAAAGTCGCACGAGCCGCGCCACGACTGAGGGCCTCGATGCCGACGCTGCCAGTGCCCCCGAAGAGATCCAGGAAGCGCGCGTCCTCCACCTCATCCGAGAGAATATCGAAGAGAGCAGTTTTCACCCGATCAATGATAGGACGCGTACCGAGCGTTTTGGGAGCCTTCAACTTACGCCCCTTGGCCTCACCTGTTACCACACGCATGCTATTCTTCCTCCAACAGCGTTAGAACGGCTTCCACCTCGCTTACAAAGTCGTCCTCCTTCGCCCAGGAGATCAGCGCCTCCACCTGGTCAACTTTTAACTTCCTGAGCGAAGTCACCCCCCATACTCCCGAGACCAGATCTTGCAGTTGCTCTTTGCTAATCTGGCTATCGGCCACATTGCTCAATGCTTGCAGGCGGCTCGGATTCACAGTCGTAGCCCCTCGCGATTCGCGCAACCGACTGATTACCGTTCTGGCCCTCGCTCGTTGCTGCGTCGTCAATTCCTCCGAGAGGCCGAACTCGTCCAGTTCCTCGTCATCAAGGTCGTCCCGTACCTCTTCATCCTCGTCCGGGTCATCCTCTTCCTCAAAGACATAAGCAGGGCGGATCTCGCGCATATTTCTTATATTGAGCTCATGGCGCTCAGTCTCGCTGCCATTATCCCTGCTGCGGCTATTCATTTGTGCCGAAGAAGATGTGGCCTCGCGCGTCTGCTGCTGCACCTTGCTGGCATCCACTCCTCCTGCTCCAGGCTGTCCTACGAGGTGCCGGAGCCGCTCCAGCGCATCACGCAGATTCACACCGGAGAGCGTCTTCACCTCCAATAACTTCATTGCTTGCTGGGGAGTCAGGCCCAGATTAGCGCGGATATACTGGATAAATTGCGGCAGGAGCAGATTACCGCTTCCATCTCCCGCCAGGTCTGGCGGCAGTTCTATCCCCATCGCTTCATCAGAACGAGCGACAGATGGCGCTTCAGAATTCTGGGAAGCCATACGCGCGGGCTGTTCCTGGACTTCACGAGCTGGACTGCTGGCAGTGCGAGCAGGTTGTGATGGCTGCGTCATCGCAGGCGGCGCAGGAACAGGAGCTGCTTGATTGATAGGTCTGGATGGCACAGGCGGTTTCGCAGCCTGGGCGGGCGCTGCATTATTCGTCGCAAGGGCACGCTGGATCGCTTGCGGAACATATCTCTCGACATGCTGAACTAACTGGCTAATATTCATATCAGCCTCCTGCAAGAGCTGCTCGCGTCTCTCCGCGCTCGCCCCCAGAGGTATAGGAACGCTTACCTCAACATTAAATGTGCGCCCCTTAGCGATAAACTGCGTCGCATAGCGCAGCCACATATGTTCTGCCGACTCGTCTGCCCAATGGTTTGATCTGCCATCCATAAGCACTCTCCCAGCTTTCTGCTCTATCCGTTCGTTACACACTTCGTACCAGCGAATCGCTCCGTAACCAGCGTATGTACATTATATCAAAAACAGCCCGATTGAGTACCCCCTCAATATTGGGAATCGAGAAAAAATGTTCAAATATATTCTATGCTATCCTGGATATCTTGCCAAAAAGGGTTATCTGGTGTATGGTTATGGTACAATAGGGAAATATGACGCGCCAATGCGATCCCAGGCGAGCAAATTGCGGTTACCTAGTAGATGAGATCGATATTTGTAGAAAGCCAGCGGCTACCTAGCATCCAAGAAAGTTGAGATACCAGGCGTATGATAAGCTCTTCACCTCCTCAACAACCACCAAATCCCTCAGATCCACCTGTTTCACAACAGCCTGCTCCCAAAACTTCGTCGTCCAGGAGGAGGCCAGGAGAAAGCCCAGAGGCACTATTCATCAAAGGTATTCTCCGTCCTATTATTAAGGGCTTTTACTACTTGCTGCGGGCCATACAGACCCATAAGCTTCTTACGGTGCTCGCTATCATCTTGCTGCTGGCAAGCACCTCTGTCACCACATATCTGACAACCGGTCAGTTCCCTTTCGGCATAGCCAGCGACCCCTTTAATTTTCATATTCGCGGCGGCGACGGAGGAGGCGATCAAGTTAAAAATTGGCTTACCGCACTGCGTGATGGCGATGCCACCAAACTAGCCCTCGACCAGGCCGGGCTTATTATGTCACAGCCGCCCGATCCTAATCAGCTTGTGGGGCAGTATAGCGAACCTAAGGCTCATCTTACCTGGCAGGCGATCAATGTAGCAGGCGTATACAGCCAGGCAGATACCACCGTTGATAGTTTTGTAAGCGTTGACTTTGTAGGTCCTGGACCTGGAGGAAATGCCAAAGGAATAATGGTCTGGCA
Organism: Ktedonosporobacter sp.; assembly: GCA_035293765.1. Lineage (GTDB taxonomy): Bacteria > Chloroflexota > Ktedonobacteria > Ktedonobacterales > Ktedonobacteraceae > DASRHT01. Next base: position 309,392 of record DATGMF010000065.1, on the reverse strand, counting down.
TTTTGTTACGCTTCCCTCAGCCGGGGGGCGCCTCCTCATTGTAGATCTTGTATCGTTCCGTCCATCGGAATGATCTAGCCTGGCATTAAAAGCCGAAGGAAGCAAAGCTATGGCAGTAAAAGATACCTCTGGGAAGAAAAATGACCTGGACAAGTCAATCGATCTGGGAATAGATCAATTTGGGCGTTTTCTCAGGCTGCGTTGGCTCTGGCTAACTCTCGCGGCAATAGTCATATGGTACTTTATCGTCTATATGGTTCCGCAGTTGAGCCCTCCTTCACCTGGAGCGATCTTCGCGGTGGCCGCCCAGATCATGTTCGCGATCTTCTTTGTGCTCATACAGTTCATTGCCATCTTCTGGTTTATGGGTCGCCCTCGGCTTTACTGGGTGATGCCCGGCGAAACCGGCACAGGCTTTGACGATTATAAGGGCAATCCCGATGTGCTTGAGGCAGCCAAACGTATTGTACAGATCCTGCGCGGCGTCGAAGAGTTCCGACAAATGGGCGGCCAACCCATCCGCGGTCTGCTGCTCTCCGGCCCCCCCGGAACCGGTAAAAGCTACCTGGCACAGTGTATCAGTACTGAAGCAGGAGTGCCATTTGCCTACGCCAGTGCTGCCAGCTTCCGCGGTATGTTCTGGGGCATGGACGTATTGATGGTGAAAAACCTCTATCGCAAAGCGCGCAGACTGGCCCGAGAATACGGAGCCTGCGTCATTTTCATCGACGAGTTCGACGCCATCGGCTCTTCCCGCTCGGGTAGTGGCGGTCCTCCCCTGATGCGTGGTATGGGCATGGGTGGCATGTTTGGTATGGGCGGCGGCAATGGCGGACTTAATGAATTGCTGCTGCAAATGGACCCTCCTCCCATCGAAACCGGCTGGTTTAAAAAGATTATGCGTATCCTGGGCCTCTATCATAGTCGCGCTCAAGCCCAACCGGTCCTGACTATTGGCGCAACCAATATTCCAGAATCGCTCGATGCCGCTCTCCTGCGTCCCGGTCGCTTCGACCGCCAGATTCGCGTGCTGGCACCTACAGACAAATATCGCGGCGAGGTAATTGAGTACTATCTAAAGAAGATCAAGCATGACCCGAAAATTTCAGTTTCGGCTCTTGTACAGCGTATGTTCGAGTATACGCCTGTAGCGATCAAGCACGTTATCAACGAGGCTGTCATTATCGCCCACTTCAATGGGCGCGATATAGTGGAGTACAGGGATATCGTAGAAGCACAGGATACCCACGAGTTCGGTATGCGCCAGTTGAGCGATCTGACGCCTATCGAAAGACGACGCCTGGCCTATCATGAAGCAGGACATACCGTCGCGTGCTACTACTTGATGGATCGCTACTTCCCAGCTTACGTGACGCTCCATCGCCATGATCAATTAGGAGGTGCGGAAGCTTTTGCCGCCTGGCGTCAGAAAGAAACGGTCAAGACGAGTAGCAAGGAAGAAATGCTGGCGCGCATCAAGGTGTCGCTGGCCTCACGCGCAGCCGAAGAGCTGTTCCTCAATGTGAACTTAAACGGTGTCACCGGCGACTTCGCCAGCGCAACGGACCTGGCAGGTATGTACGTTGGCCTGTGCGGCATGGATGGTACGTTCATCTCAAAGGGCAACTCGCTCGGCCTGGATGTGCCACGCTATACGGAGCGCGTCGAGGACCTGCTGCAAAAAGAATACAAAGAGGTTAAACAGCTTTTCCAGGATCATAGTGAGGCAGTAATCGCGGTGGCGGAAGGGCTGATTGAGCGCGATGAACTTCTGGCAGAAGATATTAAAGAGCTCATCGATGCCGCCGACGCCCGCAAGGTCGCCAGGACGATTCTCGAAGAGTACCAGCCGTTATTGGAAACAGGAACCAACGGGCACAATGGTCATAACGGCCATAATGGTTCTAATGGGCACACGAAGGTCGGGGCAGGCAATGGGACCGGCGCATCAGCCAGGCCAGGCACTCCCTCTTCAACGCCCTTGAACGACGAGGACGTGAGCAATCTTCCCCGTTCGCTCTATAACGATCCTTCGTATCTCACAGACAATTATGATAATCCTTACCTGTAGGTGTTCTCTGGGCTTGATAGCCTTTTGAGTTTACTAGCAACGCTGTCAGATATACTCTGGCAGCGTTTTTAATGCCAGTTTTGAAGATGAAGTCCGCCCTTGAACATTCAGTGGATATCTGCTATGTTGAGTGCGATAGCCCAGCATCGAGTTTCGTTTTGCGGGGAGCAAGATCACAAATAAAGAGAAGCTTATATGATCACAAGTACAGCCATGAAGAATAATCCCAAAGCGGACAAGGCAAGATCGAAATATGGCCGGTGGCAGATTATCATCGTCAGCTTGATAGCCATAGCTCTGCTAGCCGTCGCTATCTGGACGCGCCTGCACGATCTTGGAATTCCGTTTGACCGCGACGGCTACGATGAGGGAGTTTACTGGCAATCTTTACGGGCGATGAGCGCGGGCCATCCTCTTTACCAGCAAATTTTTGACTCCCAACCGCCATTCTTCCTCCTCTCCATTTTTCCCACCTATTTGCTACTGGGCCAGACGCTATGGTCGGCTCGCCTCGGTATAGTGGTTATTTCGCTGCTGGGCCTGCTGGGAGCATTTCTTCTAGGCAAGGCGCTCGGAGGCCGTATTGGCGCAATCGCGGCACTACTTCTGCTCGTTGCCGATCCGCTTTACCTGGCGCAATCGCAGACTATCGAGGCGGAAGCGCCATCAATAGCCCTTTCGCTGCTAGGCGTGGGGCTGGCTTACTTCTGGTGGGAGCACACGGAAGACCTGATCGGGCTTTGCGCCATCGTCTTCTCTGCAATCGCCCTCGCGCTGGGTATTCTGGTTAAACTCTTTGGAGTCTCGGCCCTGGTGCCTGTTGGCTTATTAATGCTGGCGCAGCTCTGGCGTATTTCACAGCAACCATCCGGCACGCATCTACGCGGAGCACGTTCTCTCATTGCAGGCTGCCTTGCTTTCGTCATCACCGGCGCGCTGGTCATCCTGCCTTTCGCAGGTGCCTATCATAACCTGATACAAGAGGTGATAACGTTCCATCTGAGCGCAGGTACAGCCCTGACAGCATCGCAGAACAATAACGGGTCTATGCTCATCGCTTTCTTCACCTCCATCACTGCTGCTGCCGCCCTTTACGGCACAATCATTGCTTTGTTCAGACGAGACTGGCGCGTGCTTCCATTACTTGCATGGCTGCTAGCAAGCGCCTATCTGCTCTGGAAGCAGACGCCACTCTTCCACCGCCATCTTGTAATTCTGGTCCCACCACTGATCGCGTTGATAGTCATGGGTATTGGTCCTGTCAAATGGAACAAGCAACTCTCAATGACGTTCAAGACCGTTACGACATTGATGACTATAGGAATAGTGCTCCTGGTGGCGGCAGTAAGCTTCCGGCAAAGCTACAGCTACCTGAGTGCAGAGCATGTGCAGGGGCTGGCAGACACAACCGGAAGCAACCTTCAGGTCGCGCAAGATTTACAAAACGTCACGCAACCTGGGCAACTCATCGTCACTGACGCACAGTTTCTTGCAGCTCTTGCTCACCGCGATACTCCTCCCTCGCTGGTGGATACGTCGATGGTTCGCATTACAGCGGGCTATCTTACAGCGCAACAACTGATACAAGAGTCCTCCCGCCCCCAGGTTCACGCCGTTCTCTTTTATACCGGACGGCTTCGAACGCAGAGTCTCGCCGCTTTTTATAGCTGGATCACGCAGCATTTTCGCCTTGTGCGCGATTATGGCAGAGGCAGACAATTATGGGTTAAGATATAATAAAGCAGAACGGATTATCGAGGTACCGCATAATTGAAAAGGAGCAGAGAGATGCAGAAGAAAAAGACGTTCAGTACGATGGAAATTGTCTTGCTTGGCGTACTGATCGGCTCGCTGATCCTGGGCTTCCTCCAGGCGCGCCAGGAAGAGCATCGACACTAATCAGGAGAATGGGCATCCATATGGGTGCCCATCTTTATAAGGTTGCCAGATTTTTATGACAGAAGAGGACGGAACATATCATGCCAGGCACCAACAACCTGCACGAACTGCCAAAAGACCTCCCTGTACCCATTGATGATGGCGCATGTCATCACCTGACTGGTCTACAACTCCCTTCGATCCTTCTGCCAGCGACTGATGGTTCTACTGTAGACCTTGCACATCTATCAGGGTTAACGGTTGTCTATTGCTATCCACGCACAGGAGAACCCGATCAGGCCGTACCAGAAGGATGGGATCTGATCCCAGGAGCAAGGGGATGCACGCCGCAATCGTGCGCTTTTCGCGATCACTATCAAGAACTACGACAAGCGGGAGCCGCGCATGTATTTGGCCTGAGCACCCAGACCACTGCTTACCAACAAGAAGCTGTTGAACGGCTCCACTTACCTTTTGCGCTGCTTAGCGACGAAAAGCTAGCATTCACCCATGCCCTGCGCTTGCCCACCTTCGAGTTTGCCGACATGACCTTAATCAAGCGATTGACGCTGATCATTGTCGAGGGAAAAATCAGCAAGGTCTTCTACCCTGTATTTCCCCCTCAGCAGAATGCAGCAGAAGTGCTGGCATGGCTTTCATCGCACCCTGATCTATCAATACCAACTTAGGGCATTCTTTCATTTATCATCGAAGAGGCACTTTCTCACTTCCTGCTCGCTTTGTGCAAGACCAACATCGAGAATAAGGGTCTGAAGTTGCTCAGGATTGTCAAAAGCCTTACATCGCTCCTCTGTCAACTGTGTTAAGGAAGGGAAGCGAGCTTGCACGAATGCGAGCAGTATCTGGCGCTGGCGCTGGATTTCTCGCAGAAGCGATTCTTCTCGCTCTTCCTTTCTTCCCTCTTTTCTCCCCTTTTCTTCACCTTGTTGCAAGCCCTGTTTCAGTCCTTCCTCCAGAGCCTTTTCCCGCCACTCGCGAAAGACCCAGGACTCGGCAAGAAGCTCTTCCAACATGAAAAACCTCCTTTTCAACCACTCATGCTCGTCACGCTCTTCAAAAACTAACGATGCCAACCCATAGGCAATTGAGAGCAACCCGCCATTGGGCGCTTCCCCCGGCGGACACAAGCCGCTGATCATGGCGTCAATGGTCTGCCGACGCTTGCCTTCCCGGCTGAGCGGCAGCAAGGGCAGCAGCCCCGGCAGACCCGCCTCCAGTAGTGAGGCGCTGGGCACCTCCCAGAGCTTGATGACTCCGAAATGGAAGTGGTGAAGCATGCGACCATCATGCAAGCACACCTGATGGGGGGAGTGGGCCACCGGACCATCTTTTTCAAGTACAAGACGAACGAATACACCGGACAGTCAAATTTACAGGTTGCTAAGACATTATACTCCCACAAACGGCGCGCCATCAGCGGATCGCTGCGCCGTTGGAACTCCAGATGCAACAGCAGCGGGTGATGGCCGAAACGAAGGCGATAGAGCAGATCGGCATCGACCTGCCGATGTTGCAGGTGAGGAGAAAGTTCATCTTCGAAGAGAGCTCCTTTCAGGAGCCAGTCCACAAAATCTTGCGGTGCTTCTTGCACCAGGCGTTTCAAGTTGCCATCCCAGGAACCAGCCACTCGTCGTCCTCCCACGTTCTATTCTTCTCTTACTATAACATATTTACTGCACCTTGTCGAGTCCTGATTGATATTGATAATTATCAACTTAACAGGTCCCATTGATAGACCTTCTGGCACAAGGGAAGTTGGTTAATTTGTTACTAACTTGAACGCCAATTTCTCTAATCAGCCGAAAATGCAGCTATGATCTGCAAGAGATATTCGTTGTAATAGGTATATCTCTCTTTTTATGGCTTAAAGTTAAAATAGGCATTGAGGAACTTATGAGCAGACGAGAAGCGATGCAACACTGGCTGCCTGTACTGCTGTTTATACCACTTGGCGCGGTTATGCTCATAACGGTATTTACACAGGCGAAAAGCTATGGGATCACTATGGACGTACCTCTTCAGGATAGTTATGGGCATGCTATCCTGGCATGGTACGGGACATTGGGCAGAGATACCAGTTTCCTGACCGCCTATCCAGCTAATACATATATGCCGGAGCATGGCGCAATCTTTGATGCCATCATTGCCTTAGCTCAGCATATTTTTGGACATTACTGGTATACGCGAGCAGTAATAACTGGTCTGGCAGGAATAGGCGGCATCGTTGCTATCGCCTTATGCGGCTATGAAATTGGGGGATGGTGGTGTGCATTCCTTGCCGCACTTGGTTTGTGGCTATATCCGCGATACTTTGGCGCAATTTTCAATAATCCGAAAGATATCCCTTTTGCGGCGGCTATGACCTGGATTCTCTGGTCGGTACTTCTATTAGTCAAACATTGGAAAACGGGTCGAACATATTACTGGTATTGTATGCTTGTTGGCTTCTGTATTGGATTCGCAGCTTCAATTCGCGTCACAGCCGTCATCTGGTATTTGCTGCTCTTATTGATAGTAGTTGGATGGTGGTTCATCAATGGAATGCGGATATGGCATGAAAAACAGATCCGCGCCATGCTCACCAGGCAGACTATTGCTGCCATAGTCATCGGACTCACCTCACTGCTCGCCATGATGGCACTCTGGCCGTATATCTTTCTCAATCCAATCGCCCATTTATACGATTCTATTAGCGTTATGAGCCGCTACCCCTGGAATGGGACCGTTTTATTTGATGGAGTAACCTATCCCGCGGCACAGCTTCCGTACAGCTACGTTCCCACCTGGTTGATCATCGGCTCGCCTCCCATGCTTATTGTGTGCGCTGTATTAGGGAGCATAGTGGCTTGCATTACAATGCTGAGGAAGCGCGAGACCGATCCAAAAGTGATGATCGTACTGCTAGCTTTCTTTGTGCCCTTTGCTTCTCTGATCGTGCTGCATACCACCCTCTATAATGCGTTGCGGCAATTCCTATTCATCGTTCCTCCCATAATCCTTATAGCTGCTTATGGTGTAAACACAACCATTCGTATGCTTATCTCACAGCGAAAAGGGGTTATTGCAGCCGGTTTTGCCATAGTATTGCTCGTAAGTTATGGCTTTGTGGTAGCAGATATGATCAGTCTGCACCCTTACGAATACGTCTATTTCAGTCCAATAGCCGGTAGCTTGCAAGGGGCAGCCAGGAGTTACGAAACTGATTATTATGCTTCATGCGATAAAGCTGCCGCTCAGTGGTTAGCCCAGAACTATCAACGTTATACGACAAGCACCAGCCCCACCGTAGAGGGCATTATGTATTTTGAGCCGCTGATAACCATCTATCTGCCTGGCAACTTCCATATCGCTGCCAAAAATCCAGATTTTTACGTTGTGCCTGTCTGGGCCAGTGGGGGAAAAAGCAACGCCTATCATACAATCTATGTGGAAAGCAGGCAAGGTATCTCTTTCTGCTCTGTCCAGGCCAGAAACTGATGCGGCTCATCGCTGAGCCGCTACTTTTCCCGCAGGCCCTTTTTCAGTTCACGCACAAAGCCGACGGCCCCCTGGGTCCATGTCATTTTTGGCTCGCGCTTCGCCGCCTCCTGCTGCTGGCGCAGCGCTTCCATAATGAGAGCGTGTCGCACCTCCTGCAAACGTCGCATATCGTAAGCGGCCCGCTTGCTCAGATCGCTTAGCACATGATAGGCTTCATTGAGTTGTTTGATGCGGGTATCGGGGGTCGTTTGTGGCTGCAAATCGGGGTGATAGATGCGTGCGAGGCGACGATAAGCCTGTTTGATCTCATCCAGCGTCGCCGTTGGTAACACCCCGAGGATAGCATAATAGTCGGGTAGAGGCATCATGCACCTGTACTTCCAAAACCGCCGCGCCCTGGCCCCATTTGGTCCACCTCTTGCCAGGTAGCGCGCACAATTGGCACAAATATTCCTTGAGCGATCCGCTCTCCCCGCAGCACCATCACCGCTTCATCACGGAAATTATAGACCGAGATCATCAACTCGTCGCCCTCGCCACAGTAATCCTGGTCGATGACGCCCACGCCATTGGGGATCAGCAGCCCTTTGCGCCTCGCCGTGCTGCTACGCATGGTCAGCAACAGCATATAGCCCGGCGGGGTCTGCACAATCACGTTAGCCGGAATACGTCCCAGCTTGCGCGGGGCAATCTCGGCATCTTCCCGGCATAATAAGTCAAAGCCGACCGAGCCCGGAGTCGCATATGTGGGCAGTTCCAGACTTGTATCGATTCGCTTGATCACAACGTTTATAGGTTGTACCGGTGTGTCCACTTTCAGTACCTTCATCTCAATACTCTGAAACGGATCGAGGATGGAAACCGACTCCCGCAGCCTTTAGCCTTTTCGAAGGAAGAGTATAATGATAAAATCCTGAGGAGTCAAGGGGAAATGGATTAGAAAGTGATTTGAAGCTGCTGGAGTACAAAACTTGAGTGTGCGTGCTAAGTTCATCTTACATAGTGTTCTGCTTGTAATAGCGCTATTGGGAGCTTTTTTTGCAGCGCGAGCTGCAATGGGAGCCATTGCGACGTTTCAGCATCAAAACGCGCTCACCAGGACGGGCGATGTACGCACAATGCGCCCCTGGATGACCATTCCGTATATTGCTCATGAGTATCACGTCCCTGATCACTATTTGTATGAGACACTCAATATCACCAGGGACTATCCTTCTCATTCGACCCTTCAGACAATCGCGAGTCGCTCGCATCGTCCGGTCAGTGAGCTTATTCACAAACTACAGACAGCCATCATAGCCTATCGTAAGCAACATCCGTTTCATCCACCAAACCTACAGCCTTCACCAGGTCACCCCCTCCCTAAACGACCACCAACACCAGGGAGGGCAGCATATTGAGCACATACTTACCAACATTAATTAGCTGGCTGCAACAATACGGCTATCCCGCGCTCGGGCTGAGCGTTTTCGTGGCAGCGATTGGCGTTCCGCTCCCCATCACCCTGGTTTTGTTGGCAGCCGGAGCCTTTGCCGCCCTGGGTGATTTCAACATTGCCTTGCTAGCCGTCATTACCATTATGGCCTCGGTCTGTGGAGATAGCGTAGGCTATCTGGTGGGAAAACAGGTGGGAGCGAGACTCATCACCTGGCTTGAAGTAGAGAGAAATTTTTACCTGATTTCTCCGCTTACCATCACACGCTCTCGGACGTACTTCCACAAACACGGTGCCTGGGCCATTTTTTTGAGCCGTTTCCTTATTTCTGCTCTGGGAGGAGCCATTAACCTGCTTGCGGGGGCCGAGATCTATCCTTACAGCCGCTTTCTGCTCTATGATGCCGGCGGAGAGGCGGTCGGGGCGATCCTTCCCTTGAGTTTCGGTTACGCCTTTGGCGCCAGTTGGGAAGCGGTCGGGGATGTGATCGGCAACATCTCCCTTTTTTTAGTGGCGCTTCTGATCGTCGTCTATCTTATACAACGTCTCCTCAGGATGGCGCAGCGCGTAAAAGTTGCAAAAGCAGTACACGCTCGCCCCTTAGAAGACAAGAGAAAAATACTGGAGGAATTCGCGCGTGAAAGTCCAGATCATTTGCCACCTTAGAGGGTTGTTTTACGTATAGTATGTTAAGGGTGGATTACCAACATGCTAGAGATTTTAGACGGAAATTTACCCCAAAAACGGGCTGTAGGGACTAGAATGAAAGGGGAACTTGCGTTATAATTAGAGTAGGAATAATTTCCGACCTGGCGATGTTTCTACTAGTAGAGACAGGACGCATGTCATTGATTTCCTCCCACTCGGCACTCGGACTGAAGAGTTCGATGAAGGCTCGCTTTCCCTGAGTGTAGGACCAGACCGGACAAACTACATATCTTGCTGCTTAGGATATACTACTTTTCATGGAGGGCGCACAATGATAGACTCGAAGCGTGCCATGACGGGAACAACGCTTACCTTAACTAATTCAAAGAAACCACTAGATCTTGGGAAGCAGTGCGACGATATTGTTGAACAATTGCTGACGAAAGATCTTGACTATACACCGGAAAGCGATGTGGGAGAGGAGTCAGGCAAAGATGACCATGAGTTGGACGAAGACCTTGTTCATTTAGAGACCGGGCCACTCGAATTAGAGACTGGACCGCTCACGCTAGAAGAAGTTCCTGATATGCATGAGGACCTGGCTCCTATGGCGGAGGCTCCTGAACTGGAAGAGGTTGACTCCATCCTCAATATACCCACTACAGCAACCGAAGAGCATCCGGCACGACGTACTCCAGTGCGCCGCCGCCGTTCAGAATATCAAGACGAGAACACAGTCAATGCAACTGACGCGGGCGAATCCGATGCTGTTATGACCTATTTGCGTGAAATTGGGCGCGTTCCCATGATTACACATGAACGCGAGATAGAGCTGGCTCAACGCATTGAGTCCGGCGACCGCGAGGCAATGAAGCAGTTTATCCTGGCGAATCTGCGCCTCGTTGTCAGCATTGCGAAACGTTATGTGGGGCGGGGTTTGACACTACTTGATCTCATTCAGGAAGGTAATATCGGACTTATCCGCGCAGTCCAGCGTTACGATTGGCGGCGCGGGCATCGCTTCTCCACTCACGCCACATGGTGGATACGTCAGGCCATCAGTCGCGCCGTAGCAGACAAGGGGCGCACAATCCGTCTCCCAGTTTATGTGAATACCGCCCTTAACCGCATCCGCCGCGAACGCCAACGACTGCTACAAGAACTTGGCCGAGAACCCACAGAGATCGAACTGGCAGAGGCAACCGGGCTCGATCCCGCTCGCATGGTAGAACTGCAAGCAGCTCCCGGCGCTCCCGTTTCGTTAGAATTGCCGGTTGGCGAGGATGAGGAGCAGGAACTGGGCGATGTGCTGGCGGATAACGAATCGGCTTCACCAGAAGATCTTGCCACAACGCAAACGCTTAAAGATGAAGTCCAGCGCGTGCTGGAGTCAGTTTTGACGCCGCGCGAGCAACTTGTTCTGCAACTGCGCTTTGGCCTGGGCAACGGCCAGGCCCATCCCCTCGAACAGGTGGGGCGCGAACTGGGCATTACCCGCGAGCGCGTCCGACAGATCGAGGCTGGAGCATTGGCAAAACTGCGCCAGCCACCCGTTCTCGAACGACTGCGCGGCTAGCTTGCTTTTACGAATACATAAAAGAGCAATCGGATCTGGAAATCTCAGATCCGATTGCTCTTTTATGCAGTTCTATCTTTTCTTTCCCAGATCGCGCTCAACGTGCATAACATCTTTCACTTTCTCGATGCGAGCAAAAACGCGCTGCAATTGATCAAGATTTTCGATCTCCAGAGTTGCGGTGATCAACACGGGCTCGTGATTACCGTTGGCATGCGAACTCATAGCAGTCAGATTTATGCCGCCATCTGAGACAACAGCCGCGATATCGCGAATCAACCCGGCCCGGTCGCGGGCGGTGATGATGATGGGGGCCTGGTAGCGAGGATGGCTCATGCTCACCCAACTTACATTGACAAGCCGCTCCCCCTCCCGCTTGCGTGCGCGCTCAAGGTTACGACAATCCGCACGGTGGACCACGACGCCTTTACCACGACTGATAAAACCAACGATCTCATCACTGGGCAAGGGGCAACAGCAGTTTGCCAGCTTCGTCAGGAGCCCGCTCACGCCCGCAACCTGGACCCTGGCGGCAATGGCTGGTTTGCCCGTGGCTACAGGCAGGACCAGCGGCTCCTCGCTCTCCTTTGCCTCTTTCCCCTCACGCAGTTGCCAGTATTCCTGTAGCTTCACCACCGCTGCGTGGGGACGAATATCATCAGCGCCGATAGCCGATAAGATATCCTCAAATGTCTCCATATGGAATTCGTTGCACAGCCAGTTTTCCGCGTCCTCGGTCATAGACTCTACCACGCGCCCCGTTCCTTTTAGTTCGCGGTCTAGCCGCTCGCGCCCGATTTGAATGTTAATATGGCGCTCGTGGATTTTGAGATAGCGCCTGATCTTACTGCGCGCGGCGGCGGTGCGCGCGAAGATCAACCAGTCGCGAGTCGGGTGAGCTGAACGATTGGTCACGATATCGACGATCTCGCCACTCTTGAGCTCGTAATCAAGTGGTACCATCCGCGTAACCAGGCGATCATCTTCTCCGGTCACAGCCTGAGTAATGATACGTGCGCCCGCACAACTATCTCCAACTTCCGAGTGAATGCGGTAAGCAAAGTCAAGCGGTGTCGAGCCGACGGGGAGATCCTTTACTTCGCCCTTTGGGGTGAAGACGAAGATCTGCTCCTGAAAGATATCGTCTTTGATCGCCTCCATAAACTCTGTATCGCTGGCGTTGGAGGAGCGAATATCGCGCTGCCACTCGTTTAGTTGTCGCAGCCAGGAGAGCAGCTCTTTAGCGGAGGCGGAGGCATTATCCCCAACGTCCTTATAATGCCAGTGCATGGCAACGCCATATTCGGCCATCTCATGCATCGCGTGGGTACGAATTTGAATCTCGACTAGCTGATTATCCTGGCAAAAAACGGTGGTATGGAGCGCACGATAGCCATTGGGCTTAGGATTGGCGATGAAATCGCGAATGCGGCCTTCTTTGGGCTTCCATAAGCTATGCACATGCCCCAGGGCGACGTAGCAGTCCTGCGTCGAATCGACCAGGATACGAAACGCGATCAGGTCGTGGATCTGGCCTATATCGGCGGCTGCCTTGAGAGCAGCCGGGCTATCTACCGCAGTCGCGCTCCGTGCCAGTTTCTTGTAAAAGCTATAGAGATGCTTGACGCGTCCCGAGACATCAGCCTTCACCCCGATCCAGGCCATCTCCCTGCGCAATATTTTGCAGACGCGCTCAACGTAGGAGCGCCACTGCTTGCTTTCCAGCTCTACAATATCGCGCACCCAGCTATATTGATCAGGCTCAAGGACCTGGAAGGCTAAATCCTCTAGCTCGCTCTCTACGCGTGAGATACCCAGCCGTCCAGCCAGAGGCGCATAAATCTCGCGCGTCTCCTGCGCCATTGTGAGCATCTCCTGACGATTGCCCTGGTACCCGGGCCGGCACATAATGCGCATAGCGTGCAGGCGATAGGCCAGCTTCAGCAGGACGACGCGCGGGTCGTCCGCCATCGCAACAAACATTTTACGCACCGTCTCAGCCTGCTGGCGTCGTAAAGCCTCACGGATGCGCGGCTTTTTGCTTTCGGCTCCCCCATTGCCGCCGATATCCTCGTGCTCATCGCGTCCATTTTTAGAGAAGGCGCTGCGCTTTTTGCGCTCCAGGATATTCAGGCGCAACATACTGCCCACGACGCGAGCAGTAACCGCTCCCAGCTCTCGCTCCACCCGCTCCAGCGACAGGAGATCCGCGTCAACGGCCTCAAAGACAAGGCCGGCGGCGATACCAACGGAGTCAATATGAATTTGAGCCAGGATGGTTGTCACCGCCAGCGCATGCTCTAGAGGAGGGATAGGGCGCTCACCCTCTATCCCCAGGCAGGTTTCCAATGCCAGTTGAGAGGCAAGAGCGATCCGCTCAACCTCTGCAGGGGCAAGATACTGACGCACCAGAGACAAAAGTTGTGTTAATTCAGTTGGAGGCTTCTGTGGTATGAAACCCTGCTCTACGATTTTTTTAACCATGATTATCTATAGATACCTGGCCCATTCACATAAGAATAGCACAGGAAATAATCTCTAAACCAGTATAGTATACGTTTCAAACGCTCTCTTGTTGAACATTGATCATCTGAGTAGGAAAAGAGGGTGAACTACTCAGTCATCATATCACTTTGTTGCCAAAGCGCGCTCTACACTTACCACGTTTTTCACCTGACGAAGGCGACGGAGGATGCGTTCGATTTGATCGATGACGCCTTCTTTGGCAGCTATTTCTAATGTGGCAGTGATTACGGCTTTCTGTAATGAAGGATTGGTGGTTGAGGTCACTGATGTCATATTAATACCAGCATCGGCCACCACCGCCGCCACATCGCGTAACAGGCCCGCGCGATCATGCGCGATGATATTGATCGGAGCAAGATAAGAGACCGGCTCGATCTGCAACCAGTTCAACTCGACCAGCGCATTGGGATTATCCCGTTGGGAACGGCGCAATGCCTGGCAATCGCCGCGATGCACAAACATCCCCTTATCAGGAATGAAAAAGCCCACAATCGCATCGCCCGGAATAGGACAACAACATTGCGCTAGCTTTACCACTCTGACGCTTTCGCCATCTTTATCATGATACCCCATAGCTGTAGCGGCAACATCTTTCCCCTCATGCAGCGCGCTTTTGTGCCTGGATAACTGTGGTAAAAGCTGCACCACTTGCTCGCTCTGGAGGTCCTCTCGCCCTAAGGCAATATAGATGTCATCGAGCGTGGCAAACTTTTTGAGCGGAGTATCAGCCGCGCGCAACTGCTGCAACAGATCTTCAACATGCTCATTGACGCCAGGTGCTCCGGCAGCCTTTAGCGCCAGATCCAGGCGCTCTCGCCCCAGTTGCAAATTAATCTCTCGCTCGTACGTTTTAAGATACCGACGAATCTTATTGCGCGCGGCGGCGGTACGCGCGAAGGCGAGCCAGTCGCGCGTGGGATGAACGGTATCGTTGACCACGATATCGACGATCTCGCCGCCCTTTAGTTCATAATCGAGCGGCACCAGACGAGTGACAAGATGACCACCATCATCCATATTGGTGATGATGCGCGCTCCCGCGCAGTGGTCGCCGATATCGGTATGAATGCGGTAGGCCATATCCAGCGGCGTCGAGCCTCTGGGCAGGTCTTTTACCTCCCCCTTAGGGGTAAAAACGAAAATTTGCTCCTGAAAGATATCTCCCTTGACCGCCTCTACGAATTCGTCCGCCCCTTGAGGCAAAGCGCGCTGCCACTCACGTAGTTGCTCGATCCATGTTACCATCTCGCGATAGGAGAGACGCCAACTCCCGGGCAGCACATCTCTCGCCTCTCCTCGTCGCGCCTCATCCTGTCCGAGGCGTTCCTTCAGGTACCAGTAACTGGCCAGACCGTAATCGGCGGTGCGCTGCATATCATGGGTGCGGATCTGAATCTCGGCCAGGCGGTTGTCCAAACAGAACACGGTCGTATGCAGCGATTGGTAGCCGTTCAATTTGGGCGTGGCAATAAAATCCTTGATGCGCCCATCTTTCGGTCGCCATAGAGCATGGATATGGCCCAGCGCAAGATAGCATTCGTAATCTGTATCAACCAGGATACGGAAAGAGACCAGATCATGGATCTGGCTGATCTCATTGCCATTTTGCTGCGGCGGCATCTCCTCCAACTTGCGATTGATGCTCGCCAGATGTTTCTGCCAGGCATGCACTTCCGCTCGAATGCCTGCGCGGTCCATTTCCGCCTGCAAAACACGGCATACTTCTTCTATAAAAGGTCTGCGCCGCTTGATTTCTTCTTCAACATCATGAACCAGGCGCGCATACTTCTGCGGCTCCAGATAGCTGAAAGCCAGGTCCTCTAGCTCGGCCTGCACCAGTTCCATGCCCAGACGACGCGCCAGGGGAGCATAGATCTCGCTGGTCTCGCGTGTGGTGTTCTGCTGTTGGCCGGAAGACATTGCGCTGAGAGTGCGCATATTATGCAGGCGATCTGCCAATTTGAGCACGACCACGCGGGGATCCTCAGCCATCGCCAGGAGCATTTTACGCACCGTCTCGGTGCGCTGGCGGCGCTTATCCTGGGGCGTCATCGGCAGGATACGTTCCTCACTGGCAGGCACAGAAGGCTGCTCGCCGTTCTGCAACACGTCGCCATTGAGCGGCTTATGCTCAGATTTACCCGCCAGGGCATCAAACTTTGTTACCCCATCAACAATATTGGCGACAGCAGGACCAAATTGCTCGCGCAGATCATCCAGGGAGTAATCGGTATCCTCAACAACATCGTGCAGCAAGGCAGAGACAATGCCATCGGCATCGATGCGCATGCCCGCCAGCAGCAGCGCGACCTCCAGTGGATGCTGAATATACGCTTCGCCAGAACGCCGCACAGCCCCTTGATGTGCCTGACTCGCCAGTTCGTAGGCACGTTGAATTTTCTCCTGATCCTGTGGAGTGAGATACTGCCCCGTCTCCTTCAGTAAGTCCTCAAGGGTCACTTTTGAGGGCACCAGGCTCGCTCCGAGAGTGGTCGGCAGAGTAATGATCGTTAACACTTTGTTCACAGATTGATGAGATTCAGCCGCCATTAAAATTCCTGGTTACAACGAGCTATACCATTTGTTTCTACATAGCTTACCAATGGCGAGTTCATACCCCGACATACGCAAAACAAATGTCATTACTCTATTATAAAGTGCTATATGCGACTGTCAAGCAGATACAAGACTTTTTTAGACACAACAGGCAAGAATAGAATAAAATCAAGCTCTTCATTGGAATACATATAGCTACTTACAATGATAAACATTCTTTGCTCATATGTTTATTCCGCTTGCCTGTTGAGGGAATGATCGGGAGCTCTGGACAAAAATAAGGCAAAGCCAAGAACACACCTCGGCTTGCCTCTCTGGTCTGATGGGAAAGTATTTGCGGCGGCTGCTTATCGCTTAACAAGGGCGCTCTCCGAGGAGGAGAACATCTCATGCCAGCGTAAGCTCAACTGCCAGCGGTAAGTGGTTGATAACACTCACCGGGCTAGCCGCGGGCTACACGGACCTTGTCAAAGCAGGGGCTGCAATAGACGGGGCGGTCATCCTTGGGCACGAATGGCACCTGCGTCTCAGCACCGCACTCATCACAGATAACGGTATGCATCTCTCGCGGACGATCAGAACGGCTCCCACCGCCCGAGGCACGACGAGCAGCACGGCATGAAGGGCAGCGACCAGGCTGGTTCATTAAGCCTTTTTGCTGGTAGAACTCCTGTTCTCCTGCGGTGAATACGAAGTCGTTACCGCACTCACGACATTTAAGGGTTTTGTCAACGAAGCTCAACTAGGGACCTCCTTACGATATGTTGGTAATCCTCCGGGTCCATATCTAGCAGATGTCACCAGTCATTTCCCCTACCAGCGTGGGATGATAAACTCTGGACGAGCACTGTATGCGAGACCGAGATTGGATACCGAATGAAAGCATACACTATCTTTTTGTGATTTGCAAGTGTTCTTCTGGTATTTTGGCGCTATTATAGATATTTTTATGTATCTTTTATACGCAAAATTGCGCAAATTGTTTTGCATCACAGATTCCCCCGCTCTGCCGCTCAATCACAGCAGTAGAAGCAACCAGCAAGTGAACTTGACGGTTATGAGAAAATAAAAGCATCCGATAAATGAGATACTAGAGACTCATTTATCTCATTTTTGCCTTTTTATATGTTGACGGGTCAAGAATTTATGCCATCGTTTACTTTTACAATTGATGCAGTTTGCCCCAATAGCTGGGCTCGAACTGGCACGATCCAGACGCCTCACGGAACCATCCACACCCCAATTTTTATGCCCGTGGGAACGCAGGCAACGGTTAAAAGCGTTTCTCCTGAGGAGTTGCATGCTGCCGGCGCTACGATCATTCTCGCGAACACCTACCATTTGATGCTGCGTCCCGGCTCAGAGTTGATCTCGACCTTTGGCGGATTACATCCCTTTATGCATTGGGATGGCGCTATCCTCACCGATAGCGGCGGCTTCCAGGTATGGAGCCTGGGTCACCTCCGCAAATTGAGCGAGGAAGGGGTTATTTTTCAATCTCACCTTGACGGCTCTCGCCATGTCCTGACTCCCGAACGCGTGATGCAGATTGAGGCTGAACTGGGGGCGGACATTATTTTGCCGCTCGATATTTGCTCTCCCTATCCCTGCACTCCTTTAGAGGCCCGGCTGGCAATGGAGCGTACTCATCGCTGGGAGGAACGGGCTTTGATCGTGAAAGAGCGTTACCGGCCAGAGCAGACGCTCTTCGGCATTGTGCAGGGCGCGTTTGAGCCGGAGTTGCGCCGCGAGAGCGCGCGTGTTATCGGCGCGCTGCCCTTCCCTGGCCTTTCTATTGGCGGCCTCTCTGTGGGCGAGCCCAAAGCGCAAATGTGGGAAATGCTACGCCATATTACGCCCGAGCTGCCCGCTAATAAGCCGCGACACCTGCTGGGCGTCGGTTCGCCCGAAGATCTGGTGATGGGCGTTGGTCTGGGCATGGATATGTTTGATTGCGTCTTGCCCACGCGCGTCGCTCGCCACGGCGGACTTTTCACGCGCGATGGCCGCGTCAATATTAAATCGGCGCGCTTCCGCTCGGTTCATGGCCCGATTGAAGAGGGCTGCGACTGCTACACCTGTCAGCATTATAGCGCGGCCTACGTTCATCATCTCATCCGCGCCGAAGAGCAACTTTACTACCGCCTCGGCAGTATACATAATATACGCTTCATGCTGCGCCTCGCCCGGCAGTTGCGCGACGCGATCACAGCAGGAACCTATACGGCTTTCCGCGACGAATTCCTGGAACGCTACGTCCCCGTTTCAGAGCAGATCCGCGAGAGCCAGCGCGCGAAATGGAAGGCAGCCAGGGCGCAACAACCCTGAGCGGCACCAG
Organism: Ktedonosporobacter sp.; assembly: GCA_035293765.1. Taxonomy (GTDB): domain Bacteria; phylum Chloroflexota; class Ktedonobacteria; order Ktedonobacterales; family Ktedonobacteraceae; genus DASRHT01. Next base: position 290,863 of record DATGMF010000065.1, on the reverse strand, counting down.
CACCGATACCGCGAGCAGCATACAATCGTGAGCGAAATACAGGTATTATTTATCAGTAAAGGTATACACCAATGGCATCATATCGTTTTCTCGATACAGGCATCCAGGATGCCGCGCTGAATATGGCAATCGACGAGGCTATATTAACCCATTATTTACAAGGAGAGGTCCCTGCCACCTTGCGCGTATTTCGCTGGTCGCAGCCTTCCATCTCTCTGGGCCGCTTTCAGAACATTGAGCGCGAGATAGAGAGTGATGCCTGTCAACAGCGCGGCGTTGCTTTAGTGCGCCGTCCCACAGGAGGACGAGCCGTCTACCATCGCGACGAATTCACCTACAGTATCGTAATCGGTAAACGCGATGGCGTGCCGGCGGGCGTGGTCGCCGCTTACGCTTATCTGGCGCAGGGGCTGATTGCTGCGCTGCAGAAGCTAGGGGTGCAGGCGATATTGAGCGATGAACGCGTGAATAAGCATCCCTCCGCCGCCTGCTTCGCCTCTTCGACCCAGGCCGATCTGACCGCTGGCGGCTTCAAGCTGGTGGGGAGCGCGCAGGTATGGAAAGATGACGCGCTGCTCCAGCAGGGATCATTGCCGCTCGATGATCGCGCCGCCGAATTTTTCACGCTGCTGCGTTTCCCTTCAGATGCTGCGCGCGCAGAAGCTCTGGCCCTTTACAAAGAAAAAACCACGCCATTGCGTACTTTTGCCCCAAATATCGCCTGGGAAGTGGTGGCGCAGGCGTTTCATCATGGCTTTGGCGCGGCCTTACAGGCAACATTCTCCCCTGGCGAGTTGAGTGTATCTGAACGGGAGCTGGCGCAACAACTGGTAGCAGAGAAATATAGCAAGCTGGTCTGGCGCAAAGAGCGGGTCACGCTCGTCTCGACCTCCGCAACCGTATCCACAAGTAGCGAAAGCACGAAAAAGGATGGGCTTGAAGATATCTAAGAAAAGGCTATAGGGAAATATCAATACTTGATTTTACTGATATTTCCCTATAGCTCTTTCTGATATATTGCTACTAACCGTTGCTACTTTCATGATATTGATCTGATTCTGCTGGTCCTGCATCGTAAGAATGTTCCTGAGCGGGTGCATTTGGCTCGATCCCCAGATGCGAAGTAGCCGGAGGATTTGATGGTTGCGCCGGTTGAAATGGATATACCGGTGAAGGTTGCATTGAAGAGGTCACAGGTTGCGCATAAACAGGGGTCGGCTGAACGGACTGCCGCATAGGTGGCACAGGGGCATCTTGCACTTCCATGATGGCTAAACCTGCACGCGCAATTTCGTCGTCGCGACCAGGAGCGTTGCCGCCACTTACGCCAATACCGCCGATAGTAACCCGATTTAAACGGATCGGCCACCCACCGGCAGCCATAATAAATTTCCCCTGGCTCATCTCGGCCATACTAGAAGCGAAACCAGGAATTGTGGACCCCCACTGGGCGACTGCATCCGTAGACTGATTGAACATGACGGCTGTGGTGGCTTTGGCAATGCTTATTTGCACGGTAGCCCATCCATAGGGAGCCATCATTCTTTCAACCAGGACGAGATGGCCTCCGGCATCGACAATGGCGATACTCACCGGGCTACGCAACTCATTTGCACGCTGCTTACAGGCTTCAAGGACTCTCCGTGCAAGGTCTATAGTCAAACTCACGCAATGCTCCTTTTTAACGGCTTCCTTGCATAGATGCCGCTCCGAATTTTTTTATATAGATAGCTGGCCCAAGTATAGCATAGCTATACTTGAGAGACAAATCTCTATTCTCTTTCCAGCTTCCATTTTAGCTTATTCTTCAACCAGCGTGACTGGACGTGCAGCATCAAGTAGACCTCTTTAAAATTCGGTCAACGTGATAACCTGTTGCGTAGCCTTGCGTTCCCTTTATGAGAGATCTGTACGGGTATAGGGCTCTCCCATTCCGACTAAGATTCTCCTCGGGCCAGTATAAGAATTTCTGCCATGCGCAATGAGCATGTTGTCAAGCATCAGTAAATCGCCTTTTTCCCAGGGAAAGGAGATTGTTTCATCTCTGTAAGCGGCACGAACCTCATCAATGACCGCAGCTTCAATGCGGCCTCCATCGCCATAATAAGTGTGGAATGGCAGATCTTGTTCCGCGAACTCGCGCAAAAGGGATTCACGCACAGCAGGGTTCAGTGATGATATGTGCCAGAAAGCCATGTGGTTGAACCAGAGGACCTCTCCAGTTTTGACATGCGTTGTAATTGCCGGTCGAACCTGCCAGGTGCGTAGACGGTCATGATCTTTCCATTCCAGAGTAATGGCGTTCCTGCGACAATAGTCCTCCACTTCGCTCTTATCAGCGGTGTGAAAAGCTTCTTGCCAGGTAGGTCCGAAGCCGTCATTATAGTTGCGAACGACCATCCAGCCGCGACTGGCGAACTCTTCCTGTACCGCTTTACTCAGGCGCTTATACACGTTGCGCACATCTGCAATCGGCGTTTCACCACCCTGTTGTGGAGGCTGCAAGGCGAAAAACCAGATCTTGAGCGGGAAAGTGGCCGCGGTGGATAGCTCGTTGTGCAATGCGATAACCTGGTCAGGCGGAAACTCTGTTGAGGTATAAACATGACTCCCCAGTTGTTTGCGCGGGGTGGAACTCTCGCTATAATTGATCAGTTCGACTTTCGTTGCATCTAATACCTTCTGAAAATCCTCCTGGGTATGCAGATCAAATCCACGGAAAAGTATTCCCCCATGAAGCAAAAGCTTCTCGTCGAGATACGTAAGATTGCCGGCGATCCAATCGGACAAATCGATCAGTTCGACGGCTGGCATGATGACGAGAGGAGTGGGACCTCCTGACGACAGGTAGGAGGTCCGAATGAGATCTTCTTGCGATCTCGCAACCGGCTTTGCTTTGAAGGATGCGCGCTTTCCTACAAAAGCTCGGCTAAGTATAGATTCCATAGCAGGTCCTTTCAGCTGCTGTTTCTGAAACAGGCTATTTTGACAGTTACTGGCTGTAGCATCAAACGAGGTATTCTGCAATAGCATCCTGAACCCTATAGCCTGCCGCGGCTTGTTCAAGCAGTAGTTTGTATTGCCTGGGAGCAAATCCTTTGGCATGCAACATACTGAGCGTACATTGGGCGATCTGCCCTGGCATTGTTATGTCAACATGTTGCGCACTCAACGCTCGTAGAGCGTCCAGATTACTGATGAGCTTCTGATAGGGTATCTGGATGGTTTGCTGAAAGCTGGTCGGGGAAAGATCTTTCAGGCAAGGCGTCCCCACGATCAGACGTAAGCAGGATAAGAGAAAGCCTTCCACCTGTGAATCAGACCATGCGGCTGCAAGCATGTCAGCGCGCCTGCAGGCAGTTTTGAGGAACCGTTGCACCGCAGGTTTCTCTTCAACGGTGCCGAACGAAAGCGCGCAGACGCCTGGATGTTCCAGCCGGATGAGGTCGCGCAGCACGGTTTTAGGGCCTAATTCAACAATGGTATCGATCCCCTTTTCAAGCAGCGTTGATACCGTACGCGGCCAGTTAATACAGCCCGTCAACTGGCTGCCCAGCATCGAGATGAGTTCTTCCGGCTCAGCATATTGAGCATTTGATACGCACGAAATGAGCGGAATCTGGCATAGCTTCGGACCAGCCTGGCGAATTGCCTCCTCAAATTGAGCAACGATAGGAGCCATCAGCAGGCTGTGGGCGGGGACGCTTATATTGAGATGTTTTACCACACCGCCCAGGTTCTCCAGGCGGACTGCAGCTTCTTGCAATGCTTTTTGATGCCCGCTCAGCACCCATTGTTCGGCGGCATTGTGATTGGCAATCGCGATATAGTGATCTGGTCGCGCAATCTCCGCACAAACCTCCGCAATCGGCGCTTCTCCAAGAGCGAAAACCACCATCATACCTCCATCCTGAGCGCATGATGACATCAGTTCGGCTCGAATTTTGATCAGAGAAACGGCTTGACTAAATTCAAGTCCTCCAGCGCATACTGCCGCCGAGATTTCTCCCAGGCTATGCCCTGTCATAAGCTGCACAGGCTGCTCCAGCATTGCTTGCATAAGCTGCCAGCAAGCAACGCTATGAACAAGCACGGCGGGTTGCACAATACGCGTATCGTTCAGCTCGCCGTTTTTGTTCTGGCAGGCTGCGAGCAAATCATAGCCCAGTACTGTGCTGGCCTGCTCATACAGTTCACGCACCTGAGGGAATTCTTTGCATAAATCTTCTCCCATGCCAGCAATCTGCGATCCCTGGCCTGGAAACACTACGCCTACCTGCATTAAAAAGCGCCTCTCTTCCCATGTGCGACTAACGATTTTTCAAAGAGGGTGATTGCGTCCTCTGTGGAGACATTGCCGAGCTCCAGAGCGTCAAAGAGGTCGGCGAGGGCATCGGTCTGCTCAGGGCAAAGCGACTGCTCGCAATAAGCAACCTGAGCCTGAAATTCTGGCATACTGTAGAGGTCGGTCACTTCAAACGGAACGGTCGCAAAGCCTCTTCTGAATAACTGGACAAAGCGTAAGGCGCTCAGCGATGTGCCGCCACAACTGAAGAAGTTGGACCGGTCGTGTACGCTATCAATACCGAGCACTTTTTTCCAGATCTCTTCCAGACGCAAGCGCATAGTTGCAGCATCAAGCACCTGTTCCTGTGGCCGCTGCTCCACGCTGGGGGGAGTCGGCGCTCCCGCAGCTACCATTTCGACTTCTTGCCAGAACGCCTCCTCGAAGGGAATTTTGAGCACAGGCTTCAGGAAGCGAACTTCCTCCATATCAAAGCGTGAGACAAGGCTCCATGCGGGGCCATTGCGGAAGAAACGGTCAAGCGCGCTATGAAAATCGGCAAAGCTGATAGGAGGGATAGGCGTCTTGCTGCCAAAATCACTCTTATCATCAAGAATAAGCGTCAGGTTGAGAACATGAGCTGGTACGCCTTGCTGCTGGAGATATCCTCCCATCGCATCCAGGAACTGGTTAACGGCACAGCATTCGCTGGCAGATTTTGTCCCCATGAGCGAAGAAATCGAAGAGAAGAGGATAAAGAAATCCAGCTCTGGTGAGTACACCTCACGCTCGATCAGCCAGGTGCCTTTGACGCGGTTATAGATGCCATGCTGATACTGCTCGAAGGTGATCTCGTGCAACCAGAGGTGATACAGTTGCTTGACGAGCATAAAGGCGCCATGAATAGCGCCATACTCGCGGCGGATATGCGCAAACACGCGGGCAACCATAGCCGGATCTGTCACATCGCACTGCAGTATAGCCACGCGTGAGCCACGTTCCTCCATTTTTTGCAGGGCGGCAATCTTTTGCCTGAGACCCGCATTCTGAGGAGAGGCATCCATCTGGAGCGCATCCCACTGACTGCGCTCAGGCAAGGGGTTGCGAGCCAATAAAATGATGTTGACCCTGGCGCGCTGACTCAGGAACAGGCCCACCTGCATCCCCAGATAGCCGGTCCCGCCTGCGATGACGTAAGTACCGCCTTCGCGGATAGGCAGCGTGCGTTGCACACTATCAGCCTGCCGCCCGACGACCTTCACCATGCGTTTCCCCTGACGATAGGCCACCAGGTCTTTTCTTGTGCCAGGATCGCTCGTTATCTCGGCAAAGATTTGTGTAGCAATGGCGTCCGGGCTACCAACAAGATCATGATCGATAGCGAGGCTGTGGATGGTTGGCAGTTCTTGCGAGAAGACTTTTGCCAGACCAAAGGCGGTGACACGCGTGGGGACGCACATATCGCCCGCGACAACCTGCTCCGCCAATGAGGAGACCACCACGCACTGAAGCGGATGAGTCAGGTTCTGAGCAAGAATTGCTTTGCTCAGGCCGAACAACGAAAACACACCCTCGTTTTGTGAACTCTCTATTTCCTCAAGCGTATTGATGGCAGAGACTGCCGGCTTGAGCGAGAAGCCGTGAATAACGCCTGCCAGACCGGTGAGAGCATCGTTGCCGATTTCCTCGAAGAGCCGTAGAAAATCTTCAGGACGGTGTGGTACAACCTCATAGCTATCCTCGCCCACTTTGGCAAACCGCGTACCCAAGAGCACATGAATAACTCGCGCCCCATCGGCAATGAGGCGCTCTTTTACCAGTGGAAGAACAGCATCTTCCTGACGAGTTAATAGCAGCCAGAGCGATTGTTGTTTGACGACGGGGAAACGTTTCGCCCCATCAGCACTCATCGGGGACTCCTGCCAGCGCATCTCGAAAAACAGGTCACTCACGTCATGCTGTGGAATCGCCTCGCTCGTGGGCCAGATCGGTCTGGTCTTAAATGGCACCGTCGGGAGAGGCAAGAGGTAGCCTCCGGCAAAAGATGCGTCCCACTGGGCTGCGATATTTTCTCCTGCCAGAAAATTCCTCATCAGGACGCGGCTCTCTGCCTCTATAGGTGCAGTGTAACGCTCAAACTGAGCAAGGCTATACGCCTGCGTACTGGCTTCGTCGGCCAGGAAGATGCCCTGAGTGAAGAATGTCTCGGGAGCGCGCTCAAAGCTTCTCACCTGGAGCAAGCGATCCAGCTTTTCCGCGAGTTCCTTCGTGGAGGCGGCAAAGATGCCAACGCGCGCCGGCCCATGTTCTCCACGGGCATTCAATGTGTGCGCAATATCGCGTATGCTCCAATGTTGATTGTTTTCAATCGCAGGCGCCAGCAGTTGTACAAATTCCCACAGCGCCCAGCGAGTCGGCGCGGAAAGCAAGAGAGGAAACGACGTATGACTCGACTCATCAGTGCTCGCTGGAACGAACTCTTCAAGCACGACATGGACATTTGTGCCGCTAATGCCAATAGAGCTAACGCCCGCATAGCGCCGTCCGCTGCCAGAGGCTTCCCACGGTAGAGTGTCTGCGCTCACTCTAAAGGGCGTTTTTGCAAAGTCGATCTTAGGATTTTCTTGCTTGAAGGATGCAAGGCCAGGAATTTCCCTGTGTTCGAGACAGAGCACAGCCTTGATCAGACCGGCGAGACCTGCCGCATCTCCCAGATGGCCGATGTTTGATTTGATGGAACCGAGCTGGCAGAAGCCTGTTGCGGCAGTATCCTGGCGAAAAGCGCGCGTAAGACCTTCAACTTCGATGAGATCACCTAAAGCTGTGCCTGCCCCGTGACCTTCCACATAACCGATCTGCTCCGCCTGGATGTGAGCGTCGGCGAGAGCTGAGCGTATGGCCTGGGATTGAGCATCTGGATTGGGGGCCTGGAGGCCATTCGATGCTCCATCGCTGCTCATACCAGAGCCTTTGATGACGGCATGGATATAATTATGGTCTCGCAGCGCGTCACTGAGCCGCTTGAGCACGACAACAGCGATGCCCTCACCGCCAATAATGCCATTGGCTTCAGCATCGTAGGACGCGCAGCGATACTGTGGGCTACGCACGACATAATCGGGAGCTTCCTCCCAGAAAGGGAAGAGCATTAAATTCACGCCGCCCACAACGGCAATTTCACAATCACCGGCGCGCAAAGCGTTCTTTGCCACATGTAATGCAGCCAGCGAAGAGGAGCATGATGTATTTACTGTTAATACCGGACCGCGCAAATTGAGCGTATAGGCGAGGTGATAGCCAAGATTAGCCGGAATATTAGAAACAAAGGCTCGCTCATCCATTTCATCAAAAAGCTTGAGATAATCAAAGGGTGGATAAGGAGTATGGGCCACAAACACGCCAGTTTGTGATTCGTGTAGCGCGGCGCGGCTGTATCCGGCCCTGGTCAGCGCCTCAAGGGCAACCTGCAAAAAGATGCGCTCCGCCGGTCCCATAAATTGAGCTTCGTGGGGAGTCAGTCCAAATGCCTCAGGGTCAAATTGCTCAATCTTGCGCAGCCATGCAGCATAGGAGCGCGGATCTGAGGCCAGCGCCTCCCGTTGCTGCTCAAATTGCTGCCGCAGTTCCGGCTTTGATTGCATAATCAGGTCAAAGCGTTCTTTCGGAAAGCTCTCCACCAGATTGCGCCGCTGCATAAGATGCTTCCAGAGCTGATCTGTGGTCTCTGCTTCTGGAAAGCGGATCGCCATACTGACAAGAGCCAGCGGTTCGGCAGCATCCTGATCTGAGATCTCGTCGAGGATGCTAAAGGCATCTTGCACATCCAACTTGTTATCGGCTACAAGAGAAAATATGCGTTTTTTCAGCACTTCAAGTTCCATATCATAGCCCTCTCTATTAAAAAATTGTTTCATTAGCACGTCTGACCTATGGCTTCGACAGCGTTTTCCCCGGCGTCTTCTTCCCCTGACTGATCATCTACATTCACAGCTTTTCCCTGGCGTATGGAGCGCAAGAAAAGCAGCAGCGAAGGGGTAAGTATGCCGGCAACGAAAAGCATCACGGTCCTGAGCGTATAAATGGTGCCGATCAGGCCAACGATAGGGCCGCCAAGCACCTGACCTATGGCATCAAACTGGCTCCCGGCGGAGACCACGGTTGCACGCACTTTCGAGCTGACATTCTGAATCAGCCACGCCGTATAGATAGGGCTATACGTCTGACGCAGCGAGCCGGCCAGCAAGTAGGAGACCAGCGCCAGGTAGAAATTTCCGGCCAGGCCAAAGACTGCGATGGCAACGATCAGCAGAGCAGTGATGCCGAATAATGTGAGAGCGATAGCCGTATGGTTTTCAGTTCTGGCATATTTGCGAATGATCTCGGTCGAGGCAAGGCTCACCAGGGTTACGGTAAAGGTTATGGCGCTAAACCAGACCACCGGTTGCAGATTCCAGAAGTGAGGGAAGGTAAAGTTCGCCAGAAAATGGACCTGCCAGAGACGATCAAAACCTTCGGATGCCATACCGAAAAATGCCGCGATACACAAAATGGTAATAATGACCGGGCGCAGGCGGATCAGCTTCAAACTGCTGGTGAGGGCCTCCTTCATTGGCAGGAGCAGATTGCGCTGTTCCTCTGAGGGGGCCGAGCGTTGAAAGTTCTTTTCCGGCATCAGCAGCAGCAGAAAGATGCCCAGCGCAAAGAACAGGACCCCACTCACAAGGTATGGCAGGTTCAGGCGTACGCTGGCGAGCACGCCGCCGACGAGTGTGCCCACAAGCGTGCCCACCAACCCTGCCTGCGATCCGCGTAAAAACAACTGGTTGAGGTTCTTATCTCCCATTTCATCCGCAATCCAGGCTTCTTCTGCTCCGCCTGTAAAGGTGAGGCCCAGGGCGCGCAGCGCCTGGGCTACCAGGATGAGTATAAACACAGGGAAAGAGCCCTCGACAATAAAGGCAAGACCTACCAGGAATACGCCTAAAATCACTGAAAGACGGCGACTGAAGGCGTCCGCCAGCAATCCTGTTGGTATCTGGAAGATCATCACGGTGGTTTCCAGCACGGTACCCACCAGCACTAACTGAAACGGGTTAAGACCAGCCATCAATACCCGATAGACAGCTGCGATGGTAAAAACCAGGCCAAACAAGAACGAAGACGTGCCCTCAAGGATCAAAAAGACCCTGTATGCCCCTAATTTTGTGCGCAAGTTTGTAATCATCCTATCCTCCTGCCTGTATCAGGCATCTTTGCCATGCTCCATTACGAGGTGAAACTCAATCCGTGCTCCGGGTCCTGAACGACTTGTTCGAGGAGAGCAAGCACTCTCTGGAACATATACTCTACCTCTTCAGCTGCCGCATAATCTGATAGAGCTGCAAGCGTGATGCGTAAGCGGTCAAACATCGTCCCTGTGAGCTTCAACGGCACTTCAGGATCTTGAATGATCGTCAACGCTTTGACATCCGCCCAATGAGGAGCGCTCGCCAGTTCCTCAAAAGGCGCGGTTTCGTAGGCGACGAGGCTCTGGTAGAGATGTTGATGCGGATGATAGTGACACCAGCGATGAATTTGCTCCTCAGAGATATATTCATATTGCAGCATCTCAAAAAGCTTCTGTTGAGAGCCCTTGATCCAGGAGACGAAGGTTCCCTGAGCGGGAACTTGCAGGCGCACCGGCAAGAAGTTCACAAAGCGTCCAATGCGTCGTTCTGCGTCTTCCAGGAAGGCCGGGCGTCCAGAGACAATCGTGCCGAAGATGACATCACTCCATCCAGTATACTCCTTGAGGAAGACGGCCCAGACGCCCTGTAAGATGGTTGCGAGCGTAACTTGATGCTTCTGGGCAAATGCCTGCAACGCCTGCGTTAACGCTAACGAGAGAAACTCTGCACGATCATTATATGCTTTTCTCTCCTCAGGTCGAGGTTGCGGCTGGCGCAGAATGGGAACGACTCCGGGAGCGTTTGCCAGATAGCTCTGCCAGAACTCCCTGGCTGCCGCTTTATCCTGCTGCTGCATCCATTCAATGTATTCCTTGTACGAGGATGTGGATGAATGAAATGACGCTACTACGGGCTGGCTCTGGCTCAACGCATGGTAGTATGCAAACGCCTCGTCAACCAGTAGCGCGAAGGATGGCACATCGACAACCAGCAGGCTAAAGGTTGCCAGCAGTTTGGAACGCTCTGGACCCAGGCGGACCAATGCCAGGTCAAGCAGCGGAGCTTGGGTGAGGCTAAAGCCCCATTCCTGGATCGTCCTGAGATAGGCACACTCATGCGCCTGCTGGTCATCAGGGGACTTGTCGCTCCAATCAAACTGGAGGATATCAAACGGCACGGTCTGCTTGATTACCTGCAACGGCTCATCGGTCTGTTCATGGACAAAAGCTGTTCTCAGAGCCGCATGCCGGTCAATTACTTCTCTCCAGGCTTGTATCAATAGCTGAGCATCCAGGTCAGAAGCCAGGTCGAAGCTCCACTGATAGAGGTATTGACCATAACGTGGCTCCTGGAAGTAACGTGCGAGCATACCCTTCTGCACCAGTGAGACCGGATAGAGATCCTCTACACAACCATGTTGCTTCAAGATAGCGTCCAGTTGCTCCTGGGTCACTTGAGCGAGCGGGAAATCAGAAGGGGCAACCATACGCTGTGTATAGCTCACCCGGTCGCGGACGAGTTGCCTTAATTCTTCAAGAAATGTCTGGGTAAGCATATCAATGGTACACCGCTGATGCACACTTCGGCTATAGGTCCAGTAGAAGCTTAACTGGTTGTTGAGAATGCTGGCATCCAGCTCTAACAGGTAGGTACGTTCCGCCTGCGGGCTGACATCCGGCCCACAGGGTTCTTCAACAGGCATCATAAGCTGTGCTTGCTTGATCGTCTGGTCAAATTGTCCCAGGTAGTTAAAGCCGATCTCCGCCTGCGGCAGTTCTGCCAGCAGTGCAGCACTGGCACGATCCAGATTGAGATAACGCAGCAGTCCATAGCCAACGCCTTTATTGGGAACAGCTCTTACCTGATCTTTGACAGTCCGCAGCACTTCCTCGATAGATGTTCCAGGCTGAGCTTTCAGCAGGAGCGGAAAGACGCTGGTAAACCAACCGACAGTGCGAGTCAGGTCAAGGTTACTTCCCGCACCTTCCCGACCGTGCCCTTCCATACCCACAAGCAGGGAGGAGGAGCCGGACCAGCGTGTGACGGCAGCCAGCAGCGCAGCGAGCAATACTTCGTGCATCTGAGCGCGATGCAGAGGGAGTACATCCTGCAAGAGAAGCCACGTTTCCTCTTCACTCAGCTTCACCACAACCTGCTCCGTCGTATCCATCGTATTTGGCCGATTCGTGTAGTCGCGCGGAATCTGGCTATCTGTCGGACGATATTGCTCTTTCCAATACGCCAGCTCGCCCTGTACCTCCGAGCTTTGCACATACTGGAGCAGATGACCGGCCCACGCACGATACGATGTCGTTTTCCTGGGAAGCTTCACTTCCTGACCCTGCAATAACTGGTTCACCAGCGTTTCGAGATCCTCTAAAAGAATGCGCCAGGAAACCCCATCAACGGCTAGATGGTGGATAGCGATAAACAGACGATCATTTTTGCCCGTGCCGAGGAACAGGTAGACAAAGCGCAGCAATGGCCCTCTGGTGATATCCAGACTTGCCTGAGCCGCAGCGGTAATCTGTTCAATTTTTGACGGCAACTCGTATGCCGGAATGGTTGAGAGGTCGTGCAGAGAGACGAGCGTATCGTCTTCGCTGGCCGCGTTGATCTGCATCCAGTATTTACCCTCTTGTGAGAAACGCAGGCGCAGCGCGTCATGATGTTCCACCAGGTGCCGAACAGCCTGTTGCAAGAGCGGCAAAGGGATATATTGCGGCAGTTCAAGTAAAACTGACTGGTTCCAGTGATGGGGATTTTGTAAATTGCGCTCAAAAAAGCGCAACTGGATTGGAGTCAGCGGCACCGGTCCGCTAACGGCTGTTTGCTCAACAATAACTTCTTCTTCTGTACCGACAACGGCTGCGAGCGCGGCAATCGTCTGGTGCTGGAAAATCTGGATGGGAGTGATACGCAGCCCGCGTTGTTTGGCGCGCGCGGTGACTTGAATACACATAATCGAATCGCCGCCCAGTTCAAAGAAGCTATCGTGAATGCTTACCTTCTCGCGACCAATGACCTCGCTCCAGATATCTGCCAGGAGTTGTTCAACGGGCGTGCGCGGCGCAACAAAGACCTTCCTGGGACGCAGACCGCTATCCTTCAGCGATGACAGCGCTCGATAATCGATCTTGCCATAAGACGTTAACGGCAAATGTTCTAGCACGATAAAGGAGGCTGGCACCATGTAATCTGGCAGGAGGTTCAGCAAAAAGGTTCGCAGATCGTCTACCTCAGGCTGCTCATTGCGCTGCGGGACAATATAGGCGCTCAGATGAGCATCCTCGTTCAGCAGGACAGCTACCTCCTGAACGGCAGGATGCTGGCTGAGGGTGGCTTCGATTTCAGCAAGTTCCACGCGATATCCTCGCACCTTGACTTGACGATCAATGCGACCAAGAAACATGATCGTTCCATCGGGCCGATAGCAAGCAGAGTCACCGGTGTGATAGAGACGCACGGAGCTATTCTCGCTGCCTGCGAACGGATCGGAGGAAAACTTGCGAGCCGTCAGTTCCTGGTCATGCAGATACCCTCTGGCAACGCCAGCTCCTCCAATACACAGTTCGCCGGCAACCCCGATAGCAACAGGACGACCAAGCGTGTCCAAAATGTAAGCGCGCGCATGAGGCAGAGGACGACCAATCGACGGAGTCTCCCCGGCAGATTGAATCAGGCAAGCAGTCGCATCAACCGTACATTCCGTCGGGCCATACACATTAAAGCACAGCATATCCTGTACCTGCCTGAGTTGCTGCCATAATGCAGGGGAAATGGCCTCGCCGCCGATTAAGATAGCGCGAGGGCGTACCTGCTGCCTTTCCAGCAAACCAGCAGCGATCCAGAGCGATAGTTGTGATGGCGTACAATCAATCACATCGATATGATGATCTCTCAGGAAGCTCAGCATGCCTTCAGGATCGAGCCGTAAGGCCGTTGAAACCAGGTATAATGTGTGCCCATCCAGCAGTTGAATAAGCTGTTTCACCGATGTATCGAAAGTGAAAGGGCCATTGACGGCAATACGCAATGGAGCAAACGGGCTGAGCGGAGCATAGATATTCTGGCGTAATGCCGCTAAGAGATGGACTACAGATTGGTGCTGAATCAGGACCCCTTTAGGCTTTCCCGTTGTGCCAGAAGTAGAGATGACATACGCGAGGTGTTCGGGCTGAGTAAGATGCTCTAGATTTTCCTGACTTTCCCGGCTGATCTCTGACCAATCGGTATCTAAACAGATCACGGGTATGTTATTCACCGGCAGTCGCTGCTGCAATAGCTCTTGCGTAAGCACAACCACGGGCTCCCCGTCGTTGAGCAGAACAGACAGGCGATCTTTAGGTGCGTCCACATCGAGCGGATAGTAAGCTCCGCCAGCTTTGAGCACGCCCAGCATGCCAACCATCAGGTCGAGTGACTTCTCCATAAACAGCCCGACGAGCGTATCCGGTCCCACTCCTTTTGCACGTAAGTAGTGTCCGAGCTGATTCGCGCGCGCATTGCATTCCGCGAATGTCAGCGAGCGTTCACCGGAGACGATGGCGGTATACTGAGGCGTTTTTTCTACCTGCTCCTCAAATAAACGGTGCAGTGTTTTGCGACTGACGGGGATTGCCTGAGAAGAGGTGCTGAAACTGTTCAGGATCGATTGACGACCTCTTGCGCTCATCCCATCTAATGCATTGATACTGACATTTTGCTGCTCGACGACTTGCTCAACCAGTGTCTCTAGCTGGTGTACCATCGCTTGAATGAATGGCAGTTCATAGCGCGCGCTATCATAGTGGATCGCGCCCAGTAATTTGCCCTGAGTTTGCGTACAACTGAGCATCAGCTTACATGGGTGAGTGTAGCTTACCTCTTTGTACAGCGAAAAAGTAAGGGCATCCTGCGTCTCTTCGAGGTCCAGGACGTTATAACGAAAAGCGATATCGCTAAACGGACGCTTGCCGGTAGGATGCTCAAGCGTCTCCTTCACCGTTTGCAGATGAGCATCCTGCTCTTGCTGGGCCTGAGCGAGCTTGCCAGCCAACTGTACAAGCAGCGCTGCCACCTGAGCGTCGCCATCGAGCGCGCAGAAGAGAGGGAGGTTGATCTCGAAAATACCCATTGCCTCCTGGAGCTCATGCACAGGCCGCCCTGCATCCAGGTAGTCCTGCACAATCTTTGTCTGGCCCGAGAGGCGATGGAGTAATATGTACCAGCATGTAAGGAGGACAACGTCTTCCGTGGTCTGGTAGCGCCGGGCTACATCTTTGCAACAAGCAAGCACACGGGCATTTAAGGTAAATGGCACCTGAGAAAGGATGCGACGTTCCCTGGGGCCGAACGTCTGCTCCAGAAAGAGCGTTGGAGCAACTCCATCTTCCTTTTCCCCTGATGGTTGGTCTATTTCCATTTCATTGATGATTTCAGACTGCCAGCCTGTAAAATCGGCGTACTGAATCACATCCTCTGCTGGCTCCGAGACACAGCCAGTTGTAGACAATTCATGATATACACGCAGTATAGTTGTTAACAACTGGTACATGGTTTTTGTATCAGCGCACAGATTCGATATATTGATGACGAGAAGGTGTTGGGCGCCAGTCTGTTCCAGCAAGGTCATACGCAGTAAAGGTCCCTGATTAAGATCAAAAATGACCTGCTCTTCTTCTTGCCAGATTTGCTCTACTACATCCTCAAGCTGAAGAATATCGTCCAGAGGGAGGACGCGCCAGGTAAAATGGGCGCTATCAGCGATCACCTGGCGAGGAAACTTCAAGCCTGGAGTACGTTGAAAAACCGTATGAAAAATCTCATGCTGCTCCACAACTCTCCGGGTCGCCTGAAAAAACGTCTGCTCGTCAAGCGTTCCGTGGAGAGTAAAAGCTCCCAGCGTCCGGTTAGCCAGCGATTGCTGCGATTGCAGAAACCAGCTCTTCTTCTGTTGAATTGATATTTCAAAGGCATTATCAGTCTCTATCAATAACATGGCGCGTTCTCCTTGTTGCTATGTAAACTGAATGGGATTGTAAAGCTATAGCTGAGAAGCGTGATTGGGCTGGGGGCATGGCTCCACAAAGCTCACTACGGTCTCGCGCTCCCCCTCAAAAGCGTTGCGCCCATGCGAAATCTGCACATTGTCGGCCAGCAGCACATCGCCCTCTTGCCAGGGGAAGGCGTAGGTACACTCAGCATAGGCTTTGTAGATGGCGTCGAGTTCCCAGTTTTCGATCCGCGTGCCGTCGCCGTACAATGCATGGACGGGTAAGTTCTCTTCACCAAATTGCTCAAGCAACTTTTTCTGCATATCCACGCCTAAACTGTAGATATGGAAGATGTGCATCTGATTGAACCATACCTCGTCGCCGGTCACCGGATGCTTGATCACCGCAGGTCGCACCTGACGCGTGCGCAGGCGATTCTCGCCGAGCCACTCGCACGTCATGGGCGGATTTTGCCGGCAATACTCTTCTACTTCCGCTTTAGAGGTGGTGTTAAAAACCTTCTGCCAGGGGACAAGCAGCCCATCGCCATAGTTGCGCAGATACATGATCTGTTTTTCAACAAACTTCTCGCGCACGCGTGGATCAATGCGTCGTAGTACTTCCCTGGCATCCGCAATGGGAGTTTCTCCGCCCTTTGTTGCGGCCTTTTTGCAGTAGAACAGCGCCTTCATCGGCCACTTGTAGGTGTAGCTCAGCTCGCCGTGAAGAGGGATGGAATAGTAATTAGGATATTCGCTCGATACATAAATCTTATCGCTATACTCGCTACGAGGCGTAGAAGGCTCGGAATACTCCACAAGCTGAGGATGGACCGCAAGCGAGATTTGCTGGAACTGTTCGATAGAAGCGACTTTAAAATTATGGAAGAGAATCGCGCCATGTTGCAGGAGCGTGGTTTCTACAAAATCATGGTTATTCTTGATCCAGTCAGCTAGATCGACATCGCCCAGTGCAGGCTCAATCACCAGAGGAAAGCGGTCTCCCTCCTTCAAAAAGCTCGTTTTGATCTGGTTCTCCGCCGACGAGCGGACCGATCTGCGATTGAATTTTTTCAACGACCGCTGTTTAAACTCATCACGCTGTTTCAAAGCTTCCATTTTTTGCTCCTTTTCCTTTTTGCTCATCAGTTCTATCTGGCTTAAATGCAGGTCTGGCTCGGCCACGACTTGGTCAAGTACGAGAGAAAAATGCTCTAGAAAACGCAGTATCCTGTCTTCATCAAACAGATCTGTATTGTAGGTTAATGAACCGTCTATACGAGCTGGCTGGCCGCCGCCGCTCCATTCTGAAAGGCGCAGCGTCAGGTCAAATGGCGACATATCGACGGGCATGCTGACCGGCTCGACGATGAGGTTGGCAAATTGCGCTTCCTCAGCAGAGAGCGTGCCAAAAAGAAGCTTGACCGAGAACAAGGGGGTGACGTTCGCCTTGCGCTCAGGGTTGAGGATCTCCACCAGCTTCTCAAACGGCAGGTCTTGATGTGCGTAAGCCTCTAATGTCGTCTTACGTACCCGCTTCAGCAGCTCGCGGAACGTTGGATTGCCTGTCAGACGCGTCCGTAAAGCAAGCTGATTGACAAACGCCCCGATAAGTTTCTCCGCCTCGACGCGCGTCCGATTTGCCACTTCGGTGCCGATCACGATATCTTCCTGTCCGGTGTAATGAAAGAGAAGAGCGTAGAAGGCTGCCAGCATCACCATGAACGATGTGACACCCTCTTGCGGACAAAGCTTCTTGACGGCTGCAATGACCTCTGAGGAAATTTCAACCGGTAATGTCTTGCCGCGTAACGTTCTCACCGCTCCGCGCGGGCGATCTGCGGGCAGTTCCAGTGGCCTATGGTATGAGCCTAGCTGCTGCTTCCAATAGTGCGTTAACTGCTCAAGCTCTTCCCCTGAAAGATGCTGGCGTTGCCAGACGGCAAAATCGCCATATTGCATGGGTAGCTCTGGCAACGATGAATGCTGTTGCTTTGCATAGGTATTGTACAGGGTGATCAATTCCTGCTCAAATATCTTGAATGACCAGATATCGGTAATGATATGGTGCATCACGACAACGAGCAGGTGATCCTGAGCAGCGATTTTGATAAAGCCAGCGCGCCAGACGGGACCATTCTCCAGGTCGAATGGCTGCTGAATGAGAGCCTGCGCGATCTGGAAGGCGAGTTGTTCGCGTTCAGCATCCGGCCACGCTTGCAAATCATGGGTGGCTAATGTGCAAGGCTTCTGCTTATGAATAAGCATTGAAGGCATACCATGCTCATCCAGAGGGTAACTTGAACGCAGAATATCATGGCGACGCTGGATCTCGGTCAGGCTCTGTTCTAAAGCCTGAACATCCGGCGATCCCTTCAGGCGAGCCATCAACGGGATGTTATAAAAGGCGTTCCCCGCTTCCATCTGCGCTAAGAACCAGAAGCGTTGCTGAGCAAACGAAACGGGATATTGCCTGTTCTGATGTGCAGGGGGAACAGAAGACGCAACAGAGGTAGCTAACGGAGCCATCTTTGCAGCAATCGCGCTGAAATCAGGGAGCGTTAACAGTTCCTCATGCGAAATCTGGCTATGCAGCTCTTGCCTGAGACGACTGATAAATTGTAAACCGGACAGAGAGTTCCCTCCACACGCGAGGAAGTTGTCTTCAGCTTTTAACGTGTGTACCTCAAGCACAGAGCGGGCGATGGACAGCACTTTTTCGAGCGGTGAATCGGCCTGCTGTTGTGGACGATGAAGTGTTTTGGGCGTCTGTCCGAAACTCCAGTAAGAACTCTCATCAAAAGCGTAAGCAGGAAGTGACACCTTAAACGGTTTATAGCCCTCAAACAACGTATGCCAGAGGAAGCGTCCGTTGTTGACATACGAACACGCGAGCGTTTCGATAGCCGACTCATCCCGCGGCGCGCATACGCTGCCATTATTGACGCGAACGGACTCAACGGTATGCCATAGCTTGAATGGAATGGCGATGAGTCTGCGACATATAGCAACGAGGGCCTCCATATTGGACGCCAGAATAGCCAGCCGCAGCTCGAAGTGTTCTCGCCCCGACCATAGAGTATATGCAACGTCACACGGCGCCAGGTTGCAGGCAGCTTCATTCAGAGCGGCATATTTAGCCACAATCGTCATCAGAGACGCCTGACTACGGGCTGAAAAGGGAAAAACAAACGTAGTTTCAGCATTGGCCTGAGCTTGAGAGCGGTCCTCAGGCACCTCTTCCAGTACGGCGTGGACATTGGTCCCGTTGAAGCCAAAACAACTCACTGCCGCACGCAATGGCTCAGAGGCTTTTTTGTGCGCCTGCACATCCCAGGGAAACGTAGGGATGAAGATGGGCGAATTAAGCAGATCGATCTGGCGATTCGGCTCCTGCAAATGCTTTGTGGGCGGAACAATCCCACGCTTGAGCACATGAATGATCTTGAGCAGGCCCGACAGACCTGCCGCGCCATCTAACAAATGACCAATATTGCCTTTAACCGAACCGGTAGCCAGGAATTGCCGCTTACTGGTGAATTTGCGTACAGCATCGGTGATTCCGCGCACCTCTATCGGATCACCTAAATGTGTCCCCGTGCCATGCGCTTCCAGATAGGAGAGAGATTCCGGCGATATACCGGCTCGTTGCCATGCTTCAAGCAAGAGTTCCGTGTGCGCCCTGGGATTGGGAGCCGTAATGCTTGCCGAAGCGCCGTCATTATTGACCGCCGTACTCAAAATCACGGCGTGAATATGGTCGCGATCTTTCAGGGCTTTGGTCAAGGGTTTGAGCAGAAGAGCAATCACGCCTTCCCCGCGTCCAATCCCACTGGCCTGGTTATCAAATGGGCGACAACGCTGCTCATCGGACATAATGCCAGCCGCGTTCATCAGCAACTTTTGCGCGTTGATCGGAAAGGGGAAAATATTGACGCCGCCCACCAGAGCCATATCGCAGTCTCCGTAAGCCAGCCCCATGCACGCTTCATGCAGAGCTAACAGAGATGACGCACAGGTCGAGCTACAGGTATAGCTGGGTCCGCGCAGATTATAGGTGTAGGAGACACGCGAAGCCACAAAGGATGGCACGTTGCCAGGGACGCTCTGAGGCGTCAATTCAGCGAGCGCATCTACGTAATTCACCATCGCGGCTGATGCATAGACGCCCGTTCGCGAATCGCGTATACACTGCCCCGCATAGCCTGCATCTTCAAAGCAGTGATACGCCGTCTGGAGGAAGCGCCGCTGCTGCGGGTCCATCGCTCGTGCTTCAGCAGGAGTAATATTAAAAAATGCCGGGTCAAATTTATCGATATCCTCAAGCCAGGCCGCGCTCCAGAAGGGCTTCTCTTGATCGATACCCAGTTCCTCCTGACGGAGCTGGACAAAGTCCTCGCACAGGCGACGGCGCGCAGGAGGAAGCTCGGAGACGCGATCTTCGCAACGCAGAAGAACGTCCCAGAAGTCATCAAACGTTTTTGCGCCCGGAAGCTCGGCAGCAATGCCGATAATGGCAATGCGCCTGTCGGTTTGCTCTGCTGAAG
Source organism: Ktedonosporobacter sp. (assembly GCA_035293765.1). Taxonomy (GTDB): domain Bacteria; phylum Chloroflexota; class Ktedonobacteria; order Ktedonobacterales; family Ktedonobacteraceae; genus DASRHT01. The sequence continues at coordinate 270,889 of DATGMF010000065.1, read as the reverse complement.
AGGGCGCCGGCATAGTTTGCACGGCCTCCAGCAATACTCGCGCTGCATCCCGGTCGATCTGTTTCTTCTTCAATAGGTCAAAAACTGTAGGTATTAATGGATGAGTTGAAGACATTTTTGAAAAGCACCTCTATCATGTACCATACTATCTGGCAGGTGGTCTACTAGAGATAAAAAAGCTTAAATTTTCGCGTAAGCAACATCAAGACATTGATCGTTTTTAGGGCGCAGATGGCGCTCAGCCCGTTGCAGCCCCTTTGGCTCCAATACGAGATCCACATCATTGAGCAGCCGCGCAATGCCGATGAGCGCGTCAGGGTCCTGCAAAGCGTTGTGCGTGCATGAGGGAGGGCAACCCTCATCTTCGTATGCCGGTTCATGATAGATGGTCATCATTCCCTCAAAGTTGCGCAAGACGACCTTACAATGTCCCTGCGAGATGACGTATTGCGGCATCACCGGAATTTTGCCCCCGCCTCCTGGCGCATCCACGACGAACGTCGGGACGGCATATCCCGAGGTATGCCCAAGCAACTGCTCCATAATCTCGATACCCCTGGCGATGCTGGTACGAAAATGCTCGATTCCTTCTGACAAATCGCACTGGTACAGGTAGTATGGGCGCACGCGGATTTTGACGAGTTGATGCACCAGTTCCTTCATGATATGGGGACAGTCGTTAATATGGCGCATCAAGACTGTCTGATTGCCCAGCGGCACACCGGCATCTATCAGCCTCTCGCTGGCAAGCGCGGCCTCCGCCGTAATTTCGAGCGGGTGATTGAAGTGTGTATTGATCCAGACCGGGTGATACTTCCGCAAAATTTTGCAGAGGTTCTCGGTAATACGCTGCGGAAAAACGACCGGCGCACGCGTGCCAATGCGAATGATTTCAACATGGGGAATGGCACGCAGGTTGCTCAAAATATACTCCAGAATATGGTCATTGACCAGCAGGCCGTCGCCCCCTGATAGCAGGACATCACGCACCGCTGGCGTGCGACGGATATAGTCTATAGCGGCGTCGAGCTGCGGTTTGGGCACGGCATGCCCAATCTGCCCGGAAAAACGTCGCCGCGTGCAATACCGGCAATACATAGAGCACTGGTTCGTCACGAGAAACAGGACGCGATCAGGATAGCGATGAGTCAATCCGGGTACCGGCGCGTCGCCATCCTCTTCCAGGGGGTCTTCCATATCCCAGGGTGAGCGCTGCATTTCTCGGGAAATTGGCACGGCCTGTAAGCGAATAGGGCATTGAGGATTATTCGGGTCCATCAACATAGCATAATAGGGCGTGATGCGCAAAGGAATCGACTCAGAAACACGCTGTACTCCCAGCACCTCTTCGGGCGTCAGATTGATAACCTGCTTGAGGGCCTCTAGCGTGTTCACGGTATGGGTCAACTGCCATTTCCAATTGTTCCACTGCTCATCGGTGACATCCCTCCATAACTCCACATCGCGAAAATGGCGTTGCTTTTGAATATCTTGTACGCTTTTCATCATACTGATCCTTTCTCCCCTCTTGATAAGCAACTCTCCCTGGTGCATTTTCACTTGACATCCTCGGATATGTCATGTATAGTTTTCCCGCAAGGGAGGCGGCGAGAGGGCGTGGCTATCTCGATCCGCTTGAGGATACTGAAATTAGCTGCACAAGCGCCTGATCGGGCGAGATTTCCTTTCTCTGAAGCTTATGCAAAAGAGCCAGTAGCTCCTGCTTCTGGGCGCTCTGGGGACGCTCAGCTCCTTTCGTCGCGTTACCGCGCGGCTGCTTTTGCGCCTTCCTACGGGCTAACAGCTCGGCTGCCTGCGCCTCTATGCTCGGATAGAGGAATAAATCCGCAATCTCAAATGTGTCATCTGGCAGGCGCTCTTTCATTTTTCCAAAAAGCTGGAGCACGAGCAGAGAATGCCCGCCCTGGTCAAAAAAGCTGCGCTGCGGATTCACAGGTCTGTGAAGAACAGATTGCCAGAGATCAAGCAGTACCTGCTGTAGCGGGCTGTCTTTGTTTATCGCCAGCGCAGGGGTTGGAGCAATGTAGCTTTCGCTCTCAGCGAGAAGCCGCTCTTGCAGCAAGACGCGGTCTATCTTCCCGTTCGCATTGCGCGGTAGTGCCGGCAACACGATAAAATGTTGTGGCACGGCATATTCTGGCAGAACATAATGCAGTTGCTTTTGTATATCCGTCACATCTGCGTTCACAGCCCCACCTGCGAAGGCCACGAGAGCCAGGCCCTCTGCGCGCTGAACCGCGAGTACCACGGTTTCCCGGATTCCTGCCTGCCTCAGCAATGCATTCTCAATCTCACCCAGTTCTATGCGATGGCCTCGTATCTTGATTTGTGTATCGCGCCGCCCAAAGAACTCGACATATCCCCGCTCATTGAGCCGCGCCAGGTCGCCTGTTTTGAAGTAGCGGGTATGTTCGCGCACAATGATGCGATCATCGCTGATGTGACCATCATCCATGAGATATCCTTTAGCCACCTGCTCCCCTCCAATGAGCAGCTCGCCGATAGCTCCGGGAGGAAGATCGCGCCCCCAATGATCAACAATCTTCAGGGATGTCCCTGGAAGAGGCGCGCCGAGAGGGCAGAGGCCGGAACGTGAACTATATGTAGCAGCTGATGTACAGGGCAATACCAGCGATTCGATCATACATTCGCTCAGGCCGTAGCCATTGTATAGCCGCACGCCGCTCCACAGCATTGCGCACAGAGCGTTCAGTTCTTCCAATCTGAAGATATCGGAACCGACGATGACGGTGCGGAGTTGCTCCGGCCTGGTTGCAGCGCCTGTGAGATGCTTGAGCAGGGAAGTGATCAGGGCTGGCGTAGACTCGACCAGAGTAATCTGCCACGCCTCAAGCAATTGGGCTAGATAAGCCAGATCAATGCGCCTATCATCGGGGCAGATCACAAGCGTGCCACCTGTCGAGAGCGCCTTCAGGAAATCGCCAAGAAAGACATCTGATGTCCAGCTTCCAATTTGTAATACCCGCTGTGGGCAAGCAGCCAGTTCGTAGTAGTCCTTCCAGGCGGCAATCACCTGCGGAAGACCTCCCGCCGCGAGAGCAACCAGCTTGGGATAGCCTGTACTCCCCGAGGTTGAGATATAGTAGGCTATCTGCTCCCGCGTCATGATCGTATCGCATAGAGCGTCATTTACCGGTAAGATATCCTCATTAGTAAGCGCATAGATCGAGGTAAGGGTGATGACGGCTTTAGGCTTTAGAACTTGCAGCGTTCTGTTTTGTCGTTCCTCTGGAAAGTCAGCATCCAGGGCGCACCATGCTGCGCCGAGCAGCCAGGTTGCACTGAGCGCAATCACGGCTTCGACGCTCCGTTTACCCACATAAGCAACGGTATCTCCACGGCGAACATTGTGAGCATAGGCGAGATAGGAAGCAAGGCGCAGGGCGCGGCATTTCAGCTCAGCATAGCTTAAACTGCGGTAGCCATCATAGGCTGCAATGGCAGTGCTTGTTGCAGCTTTGAGATACGATCCCAGGCACCATAGAGTCGTTGTGTCGGCGGATGACGCATGCTGCGCAAGGGTCCTTGCGAGTACATTCCGCTCTTCCGGTGTGACCAGCGCCAATTCTGCCAGGCAGGTCTGCTCAATTGTAAAGATATGTTCCAGCCAATAATTGAGGCTGCGAACAAGGGCAGTCACAGTTTGCTCAGCATAGAGCTGCTCATCCCATCCCATACGGAGAGCAATCGATGTATCACGCACATCAAAGGTGAGCGCGAGCGGATCGGTGCTGGTTCCTCTGGCAAACAGCAGCTCCGGCTGCCATGCAACAACACCATCGGCATTGAGCGTATTATCAATGCTGCCTTGAAAATTCTGGAAGACGAGCGTGGACTTAAACAGCTCCGCCATCCCTGGAAGCTGAGTACACGCCAGCAGCGTTGAATAAGGCGTCACTGTATGTTCCGCAATGCTCATGATGCTGTTGAGTACCTGCCTGCATTGCTCGATAAAACGCGTCTGGGGAGCAAGCCGCAGACGTATCGGGAGGGTATTGATCAGCATGCCGCTCAGCTCCTGCACGCAGTCAAGCTGATATGGACGATTCGCGAAGGTCATACCAACGCAGATATCGTCGCTGTTCTGGTACTGATGCAGGATCAGACCCCACAGGCACGTTATCACGCTTGAAGCCGTCAGGCGATGGCGCTGACAAAACGCTGCCAGCATCTGCGCCGCCAGTGAGGAGAACATCAGATCGTTTGTTCTGAAATCTGCATGCTCCTCTCCCCTCTCCTGTCCTGCCGCTGGCTTTGCAAAGTGGAGCGTCTCCGCCGGCTGAACGCCCGCCAATTCCTGCTTCCAGAACTGCTGCGCCTGTTCATCGACTTCCGCATACTCAAGCCAGGAGAAGTACGCTTCTAGAGAGGGCCGTGGGGAGAGCTGCACATTCCCGTCGTGGAGATAAGAGAAAAAGTCGTTGAGGCATTGTGTCATCGACCAGCCATCAACCAGGATATGATGATGAATCCAGACAAACGCTGCTCCCTCGCCTGCTTCCGGTCCGGCAGACCAGTGCTCTACATACAGAACTTTTTGCAGCACCCGCATGTCATGCGCTTTGAGTTCCTCCGCCTGACTCTGACACCACTCCTCTAGCCTCTGGCCCTTCTTTGCTTCTACGCGCCAATCATAGACATTGAGATCGACGGTTTTGCTTTGCTCGATAACCTGACCGGACTGCGCAGAGTTCCACACAACGCGCGTGCGCAGGGCGGGGTTAGCATCGACCGTCGCCTGCCACGCCTCTTTAACTTTCAGAGCTGGAATAGTGGCCGGGACGCGATAGGCAATTACCTGCCAGTACGCATCGCTGCACGGATTCCTGAGCGTATCTATCAGCATCAAAGATTGCAGCGGCGTCAGCGGAAGTGTACGCTGATCTGCTGAAGATGTTGGGGGTTCATCTTTCGCAGCAAGCGCATGAACTGCTTCAAGATAGCGCGCCTGTTCTTCAATGGTTGGATATAAGAAAAAGTCGCGTGGCGCAAGCTCTAAACCTTCTTTTAAAAGGAGATTGCCAATTTGCAGGGTTTTGACAGAATCTCCCCCGATTTCAAAGAAATTCTGATCAACGCCAACCTTTGTTTGCTTTAAAACCTGGCACCATATTCTAGCAATGCGCAGTTCCATGGGGGACTGCGGCTCTCTCCCCTTTGCGTCTCCATATATGCGTAACAGCTCGCTTGCCTTTTTTGACAAACTTTTACGATCTCGCTTCCCACTACTCGTTAAGGGAAGGGCAGGCAAAGCGTAAAACAGGGCTGGAACGAGCGCCGGGGGAAGCTTTTGCGCGAGTGCCTGCTTCAAGTGCTGAGCCTGTGACTCTACGGCTTCCTGCGCCCTACCAGACAAGGACCCTGGAACATAGAAGCAGACCAGGGTAGCGATGCCTGAGGCAGCCTGGGCCGCCACGACGACCGCTTCCTGAATTCCCTCCATTGCGACGATATGCGCCTCGATTTCACCCGGCTCGATCCGTACGCCGCGCACTTTCATCTGCTCATCGGTGCGACCCAGGAAATCAAGCGTGCCATCGTGCCACTGCCGAACGAGATCGCCTGTTTTGTAGAAGCGCTCCGGCCCGTTACCACTCCCGCTCTCACGCATGATAAACTTGCGCGCCGTCTCCTCCGCATTATGAAAGTACTCTAAAGCAAGAGAAGGGCCGCCGATCAGCAATTCACCCGGGAATCCTTCGGGAACCGGCCTGCCATCCGGTCCGGCAATAACAAGCGAGACATACGGCAAGGGATGACCAATGCTGACGCGAGTAATCTGCTCTTTGAAGGTATCAAAACCGGTCACCTCAATGCCTGTCTCCGTTGGGCCATAGAGGTTCAACAGCCGAACGTGCGGCAGGAGGGTAGAAACGCGCTCTATCAAATGTGGAGGCAGAGCTTCACCACTGGTGTGCAGCACGCGCCATTGCGAAAAGTCGGCATCCTTCATTCCTTCAATTGCTTCTAAAAACAACTGGAGCATGGTTGGCACAAAGTGACAGAGCTGAATCTTCTCACGCGCAATGAGTGCGGCTAAAGCAGAGGGATCGCGCTGTAAGCCAGGCGGGGCGATCACGAGCGTGGCTCCGACCGAGAGCGGATAAAATATCTCCCAGACTGAAACATCGAATGTATAAGGCGTTTTGAACAGGACGCGCTCGCCGGGATACAGCAGCCTCTCGTCGCTCTGCCACTGGACGCGCAGAGCCGCGCCGAGATGCGGGCAGAGCACACCTTTAGGCGTTCCGGTAGAGCCTGAAGTGAACAGCAAATAGGCCGCATCCGTCACAGCTACTGGCGGGAAAGCGCACTGAGCAGTAGACGACTGCTCCTGCATCACCTCTGCTGCACAGCATACCTGCCAGTTGCCTTCAGGGAGCGATTCTTTTGTCCCGATAATGACAACGTTAACATTCAGGTTCAGCAGAATTTGCGCGCACCGCTCCAAAGGATATTCCGGGTCAATGGGGACATACACAGCCCCAAGCTTGAGCACAGCCAGGATCGCCGCCACCATATAGGCGCTGCGCTCCATCACCAGAGGGACCAGGTCTCCTTGTTGTACGCCCAGTTCATGGAGTGCTATAGCAAGCTGGTTCGCCCGGCTATCTACATCTTTATATGTCCACACAGTCGTCTCTGTCTGAAGAGCTGGCATGTTCGCATATTGCTCGGCTGCATGCTCAAAGAGCTTATGCAGAGGTAAAGCCCTAGTTTGCGCGTGGGCAACTAATGTCGGCTCCGCCATGAGAACCGGACCCTCCGGTAAACAGCGTTCCCACGGCTTGAGCGGACACTGGATTGCCTGTGCCAGAAATGCAAAGTAAGTCTCCATCAGCCCCTTGATCGTCTCTTCAGCGAAAGCAGGGCTGGCATACTCGATATGGCCTTCAATGCGGTCGTCCTGCACATGGAGGAATGCGCTCAGGGCGAATCTGGCCCTCCCCGTATCCATCTCAATAAAAGTGGAGCGCGTATACGGCAGAGGGAAATCGATCACGAGCTTTTCGCTAAAGGTGGTATTGACCAGTTCCGTCGCTCCACTCTCCCGTTTATGCGTCAGGGCAGCAATGGCTCCCAGCGAGAAATTACCATGCTCCATCGCTTGACTGAGCTCTTCGGCCAGCTTTTTTACCAGCGCGCTGTAATGCTGTTGCGCCTGAAGAGAGAGCGAAAGGGGAATAAGGTTGACGAACATCCCTACCTCATTATCAAACGAGGGATGCGTGCGGCCATGAAAAGGAACGCCAACCGTAATCTCGTTTTGATGGCAAAACTGCGCCACGGTCACAAACCAGGCAGCTAACATAGTCACAAAGCTGCTCACATTCTGCTCCCTGCAAAATGCAACCAACTGTCTCCCCAGCCCGGGCTGGCTGCGGCACTCAAGGATTTTTCCCTCGAATGTTGCGCTATCAGCTCCATCTTTAGGAAACTCGCAAGGCTTCATCTCCTGCACTTTTTCTTGCCAGAAACGGCGTGCAGCAGGCTCTTGAGAGCCACGATGCTGCCATGTCACAAATTGAGCGAAGCGGGACTTCGTTGCTGGAGAAAATTGAGGAAAACTTCTTGACTGTTTTGCCAGGAGTTCTGTGTAACAGGCAGCGAGCTCGCGCAACAAGAGTTGCAGCGAAAGCCCATCTATCACGCTATGATGACCAACGAGCATAAATATACTCTGTCCATCGCGTATTGGCAGATAAAGACCACGAAACAGGGTATCCCGTTCAAGATCAAAGGGTCGCCGATAATTCCTTTGAGCCTGGGCCATCGCGTCAGCGAGATCCTTTGCTGGCGGACAGAACTCAATACGGGATAGAAGTTCTTCCCGTGAAAATGGCTCGATCCTCTGCTCTATTTCCTGCGACTCGGGGTTCTGGCGAAAACGCGTGTAAAGCATGCCATGCTTGCTCAGAATGGTGAGCAGAGCATCACACAGCGTTTTCTCGTCCAGATAACAGTCAATCACAAATGTGGCGCCAATATTATAGAATGGGTTCTGCGGGTTGGTCTTCCAGAGATACCACAAACTCTGCTGCATAGAAGTGACCGGAAACCAATCCTGAACGCCCGACACCGTAGCCCTCTCTTGTATCGCTCCTAGAGCAGACAGAGAGGGGAGGATTGCTGCGAGTTCTACAGGGGTACTATTGGCAAGCACATGTGAAGCTTTACAGTTTTTATTAAAACGCTTTGCGATCCGCGCAGCGATCTGAGCGGCGGCAATCGAGTTGCCACCCAAAGCAAAAAGATCAGATTGAGGCGTGACCGGTTGCCCGAGGACGGCGGTCCAGATGTTCAGCAGTGCCTTGAGCTCTTCCGGTATCTCGCTACAGGCATAGGTCGCCAGATATTGCGCATGCTCCACCAGGAGATTTTCCTGCTGCGCCTGGATTATACTGGCACGATCTATTTTGCCATTTGCGGTGAGGGGAATACTCTGATGGATCAAAAATGTGGACGGAACCATCGCATGCGGTAATCGTTCTTCTGCATAGACGCGCAACTCTTCAAGAGAGCAATCTCCCCGCAGCACGATAGAGCAGGCAAGGCGAGATGTCTGCGTCACCGGATGAGTGACGACAACAGCAACGGCTTGCCGCACGCGTGGATGCGTACACATGACGCTTTCCACTTCGGAGAGCTCAATACGTACCCCATCAATTTTTACCTGCGTGTCGTTGCGCCCGTGGTAACACAGCGAGCCATCCTCATTCTCGCTTACAATATCGCCTGTATCGTACATGCGCACCCCCCACTCCGCATGCCACAGGAAACGTTCAGACGTGAGATCCTCTCTATTCAGATATCCCCGCGCCAGCGCAACGCCGCCGATCCAGAGGTTGCCCTTCTGCCCCCGCGGAACGGGCCTCAAAGCGTCATCAAGAACGTACGTTTGCATATGGGGAAGAGGATATCCAATATCTGGCGGAATAGCTGCATTTTGTTCTGTTTGGGCAGCAACAGGACCGGAGGTTGCCACAACACAACCTTCGCTCGGGCCATAATTGTTGATCAGACGAAAGGGCAGACCCGGCGATGGACGACGCGTCAGACGATCTCCTCCCGTCAGAATAAAACGCAGCCGTAAAGCGGGCAGAGACCAGTCGAGATCGAGCAATCTTTCGAGCAGAGGCGTAGAAACAAACGCATGCGTGACTTTGTTGACCAGCCAGATCCGTTGCAGGCAGGTGGGATCGAGCCGTTCATCGTCGGTACAGATGTACATCGAGGCATTTGCGCCCAGCGTGCCCCAGATTTCCCAGATGGACGCATCGAAACCTGGGGACGCGGTGAGAGAGACACAATCATTGCTTGTAAGCTCAAATGCTTGTAAGTGCCATTGCAGCAAAGCTTCGAGCGCCTGCAGTTCTACCACCACGCCCTTTGGTTTCCCCGTTGTACCGGAAGTATAGATGATATACGCAGCCTCATTTTCTGCCCGATGAAAAGGAAATAGATTATTTGAATGCGCCGCAAAGTTCTGATCGACATCTGCCTCATCATAAAGGCGCTCATCAATCTTTATGACATGACAATGCGGTGCAAAGAGATCTGCATGGAGATCGCTCGCAACAAGAGCAATGTCAGGCTCTGCATCCCCAACGATATCAAGCAAGCGTGCTGCTGGTGATACATGATCTACCGGCACAATGACGCCACCGGCGAAGAACACGGCAAGATGCGCTATCACCAGCGAGGGAGTACGTGGCAAGCAAAGCAGGACACGCTGTTCGTGCCCTGGTGCAATGCCATATTGTTGCAGCGTGGCCGCTAGCATTCTGGCTCGCCTGTAGAGTTCGGAAGTAGTAATACACACCTCACCATAAAAACAGCGTGATAGTGGTGAAGAGATGTTTTCTGAGCCAATCTTTTGAAGAATGCGCATGCTACTCATCATGAAAAACCTTCTACATCAAATTCAGGCAAGGCTGCTTGATAGTTAGTCTCGTTGGAAATCGGGATAGGGGAGAGATCATGTATCGAAGCTTGTAACGCCAGTTTTGGCGCTGAAAGCTGAAAGCTGGCAAGCTCCGCCGAAAGCTCTCTATTTCACCATTTTTGCTTTGTGACTGAAAGCTTACTTACCTAAGTTATACTTCTATCTATAAGTCAGGCCAATCCTCCCAGGGGGTATCTGGTGGAGGGATTTAGGGGGTAGATGAGGGTAGAGGACTCTATCAAAAGGCAAAGCACGCTGCCAGCAGTTCTTTAACGAGCGTGATAGAATGCAGCATCGTAATCGATAGGCTTTTTGCAGAAAAGGGGCAGATAAAGATGCAAGATCAGCGCATCGCTTCACTATTACAAGAGGCTGGGCTACACGCGCCAGACATTGAGGCGATCATCGCAGGGGATGACCCTATCCTCCCCACTCCGTTCCACATTGGGGGTGCTGCCGCGACCGCCCTCGGGGCATGCGGCGTCGCAGCGGCTGCGCTCTGGCAGGAACGCACAGGGGAGAGCCAGACAGTTTACGTCGATATCGCTAGAGCAACAGCTACCCTGATCAGCGCCTTTCTTCTCCGACTCGATGGGCAGCCCGTGCTGCCACAAGATTATCGCTCTAGAGGCAATCCCCTGGTGACCTTTTATCGCTGTCGGGATGGACGCTGGATACATTTACATGGCGCGCTACAACATCTGGCAACAGGCACGCTCAAAGTGCTCAACTGTGGGCCTGATCGCGAGCAGATCAGCGCCGCCGTCAGCCGGTGGGATAGCATTGCCCTGGAGGATGCGCTGGCGGATGCTGGCATGTGCGGCGCAGTCGTTCGCAGCACTCAGGAATGGCTTGCCACCCCACAGGGGCAGGCACTCAGCACGTTTGGACGCATCAAGATCGACAAAATCGGCGCATCTGCTCCCGAACCCGTTGGAGATCGACGGCGACCGCTCGGCGGCGTGCGCGTGCTTGACCTGACACGTATCCTGGCCGGGCCAACCATCGGACGCATCCTGGCTGAGCATGGCGCACATGTTATGCTGGTAAACTCGCCCCACTTGCAGAACTCCATGCCCTTCGTCATTGATACGGGGCACGGCAAGCGTTCCGTCTACCTTGACCTGGCTAATGCAGCGCAAGCGCAGCGACTGCGCAAATTGGCGGCTACAGCAGATGTTTTTGTCCAGGGCTACCGCACAGGAACGCTAGCGAAGCGCGGCTTCGATCCGCAAGGGCTCGCCACAGCTCGACCAGGCATGATTTATGTCACCATCAACTGTTATGGCAATGTGGGACCGTGGCAGCATCGCCCGGGCTGGGAGCAACTGGCTCAAACCGTCTCTGGCCTGGCACACGTCCAGGGCACAGCCGAACATCCACAGCTATTGCCCGCCGCCGCCAATGATTATATCACTGGTCAGTTGGGTGCTCTGGGTGTGATGGCGGCGCTCTACCGCCGGATGCACGAGGGCGGAAGTTACCACGTCCAGGTTTCGCTATGCCAGACTGCTAACTGGCTCGTCTCGCTGGGCGCTGATTGTGACCGCAACCTCGCTCAGGGCTTAGATACATCCACCGTAGCCCCCTGGATGGATACGACGGAAACCCGCTTCGGCCAGTTGACCTATCTCGCGCCGGTCGCTCAACTTTCGGCCACGCCGGGATATTACTTCCGCCCGGTCGTCCCGCTAGGATACGATCTCGCATCCTGGGACTAGCTGCTCTCGCTCGCATCAGCAACCTTCATGGAGATCTACAGCCCTGGCTAAAGAGCCAGTTCGCTCTCTCAGGGTGGCCGTGAATTCTGCTCGCACAAAGTGCGAACTAAGTGTAAACAGGCGCGAACTAGTGGGCAGAACGCGGGTCGAGAACTGCGAACTGACTGTAGATAGTGGATCAGCATAATCAGTTCAGTAAATGTAAATGATTCCATGGAGGGTAACCGATGATACTCAAACCTAGCAGCCAGGGCATTCTTTCCTATGAGCCGTCGGGATCATTAGATCATGCCAGACAGGAAGCTGCTCGCCGGGGTGATGCTGCTTCACATGAAGGTTTCGTTGCACCACGCACCCCCATCGAGGGTCAGCTTGCACGCATCTGGACTCAGGTGCTCGGTATTGAGCATATCGGAGTCAGAGACCATTTTCAGGACCTGGGAGGACGCTCACTGCACGCGACCCAAATTTTTTCACGCCTGAAAAGCGATATGGGCATCAACTTCCCGCGCAGCCTTATTCTCACGGCTCCAACCATCGAGTTGATGGCTAGTTGCATTGAAACGCTTTACTATACCAAGCACTCATAAAATATATGCGCTCCCTGACTTATTTTTCTATAAGTGCAGCGGCGAGCAGCGATACGACCTCTTCAAGGGTCTTTCCATAATGGCGCTGCTCTGGTACTTCGCGTCCCAGGACAGTGCCTTCAATAAAATGATACAGCTCGGCAGCTCCTTCTGGCATCTGTGGAGGAAGACCAAGATCGGAGAAGGTGCGGGCGATCTCTTCCATCTCGCCGCCCCAGCGATAAGCCTTTGGAGGCATTCCAGGCACTAAACGCTGGATCGTCTTGAAGAATGGAAGCTCCTGAAACTCGGCAAGCAAGGGCTCTTGCAGACCGAGCGCCTGGGCAGCCACTAAAGATTCGGTTGCCAGGGCCGTCAGTCCTTTGGTAAGCGAGGCATAGCACATCTTCAGGCCGGATGCCTGTCCGCTCCGCTCGCCGAGTACGCGCACATCCAGACCATAGCTACTCAAGAGGGCCAGATCAGCGGCACGAAGGCCAGAGGCGTACAAACGCGGGCCTCCCTGTTCTCCAATGCGGGGAGGACCGCCGATGATGCCGACATCGACGAAGGAGCCGCCAGCGCCGGTAATCAGTTGGTCGAGCGTCAGCGCCGTGCGGGGAGCAATCGCATTACAATCAGCAAACAGCAGGGCTGCACCCGTGGCGCGCAAAGCGGCGGCAACACGCTCGGCACAATGATACGCCTGAGCCGGAGGAAGGATCGAGAACACGACGTCAGCCTCTCGCACTAACGTCTCGTCGTCTGGAACCTCCTGGATACCGGCAGCTCTGGCTAAAGAGCGTGTGCGCTCGCTGCGGTCACGCACATTCGTAATCACGCGCATCCCATGCTGCTGAAGCACGCCACCGATGGCATGCCCCATATCGCCTGGACTCAGGATTCCCACCGTTTGTATCTTCATCGCTCACCTCAGGAGAGACGCTTATAGCCGACACGCCTTTATAAGGACCGTATGTTGCTCCTGTCTACTATTTGGACCAATCGACCTCTACCTTAGGCGGCGTGGTCAATGTCTGCATCACCACGCAGTATTGTTCTGTTTTCTCGCGTAACGCCTGGATTTGCTCTGCCGTTGCCTCTGGAGCATCGATCTCAAAATGCATGCGGATCGTCTCAAATCCGACCGGCACCTCCTTCGACATTCCCAGTGTCCCCCGCAGATCCAGATCACCTTCGACCTGTACCTCGATACGCTGCGTTGGCACGCCCATCGCCGTTGCCACCATCTGACAGGTAATTTGCGCACAGGCAGCCAGCGCCCCCAGAAGCAGATCGCCCGAACATGCTGCTGTACCAGCCCCTCCCACGCCCGTATGGGCCTCAGCCTGATACAGCGCGCGCCCGATATCAACCGAGCAGGACATCGGGGTCTCGGTCTGGCTCCCCTGCGCCTTGAGCGTTATGCGTGCGCTATTCGAGTCGCTGCGATATTTCTCTTTGAACGGTCGCTGGATTGATCGAAGGTCCATTCTTTGCTCCTCTTTCGTGAAAATACTATGCGTCTATTTAAGCCTCAGCATCAATTTCTTTCACCAGCTCCATCAGCCGCGCCAGAGTCGCCAGGCGTTGCTCCAGCGTCTGACCATCGGGCTGCACCTGCAAGGTGGTGACGCCTGCACGCCGGTGGATGCGCAGACGCTCTCGCACCATGCTTTCCGTGCCGATGAGGTTGGTTTTGAGTACCAGCTCATTCGGGACACGAGCCGCGGCAGCTTCACGCTGTTTCTTGAACCAGAGGTCCTGCACCTCTAGCGCGATATCGGCATAGCCGGCGCGCTGATAGACATCGTTATAAAAATTATGTTGCCGCGATCCCATCGCGCCGAGTGTGAAGGCAAGCCCGGGCTTACGAGCTGCGATCAGGCGCTCGACATCATCGGAGAAGGCTACCACGCCGCCCGCAACCTGTAAGTCAAGGTCCGCCAGAGTACGACCTGCCTTCCTGGCCCCTTCATCGATAGGATCGAAAAACATCGCAGCATGTTCGGGAATAAAAGATGTCCCCAGCCAACCATCTGCCATCTCGCCCGTCAGTTGCAGGCTTTTGGGACCGAGTGTTGCCAGGTAAACAGGTAACTTTGGGCGCGGCGGGACGCTGGAGGTTAATGCTTTGCCCTCACCATCGGGCAGGGGGAGCTGGTAGATTTGTCCCTGATAGATCAGGCGTTCCCCACGCGTGATCTGGCGTACAATTTCAATCGTTTCCCGCAGCCGCTGGAGCGGTTTGGCGAAACGTACGCCGTGCCATCCCTCAACGACTTGCGGCCCACTGACTCCCAGGCCAAGCAGAAAGCGATCTTGCGAGAGCGAAGCCAGGGACAGCGCGGTCATCGCCGTTAAAGCGGGCGTGCGGGCGCCAACTTGCAAAATACCCGTCCCGAGCCGTAGCCTGCTGGTCTTCGCAGCCAGATAAGCTAACGGCGTGGCCCCGTCATAGCCCCACGTTTCCGCCGTCCAGGCCGAATCTATCCCCAACCGCTCAGCCTCGACCGCATAGGTAACTGCCGAGGCCCAATCCTCGTTGGAGGAGGTATAGGTCGTGACGCCAAACGATATTGCCAGTTTCATCTACTGCTCTCCTCCCTATGATGGTTGCGCTGACGACAAAGCGGCGGCGATGGCCTGTATTTGACGAGCGTGATCAAGCGTATGGACGCGGGCAAAAAGCAGCCATTCGCGCCAGTTCATCTGACCGAACTCGGTATGTCCCCAGAGAATATCAAGCTGCGCCTGAGGGTCAGCTTGCAGCACAACCTTGATCAACCTCTCGCGGAGCGCAGTGATTTCCGCCAGCAGTTGTCCGCGCGTCGCACCGACTGGCGCATGCTCAAGCGTATCTTTCACGTTGGCAGGCTGCTCGCCACGTTCAAGCACGCCGGATATCGTTCGTTCGTCGAAAGCGGCGATGGTGCGGACATGCGCCAGAACGTCGGCAGCCGACCATTCTCCTTCTCGCGGCGGGGTATGAAAGGTGGCATCAGGGATAGCGGCAGTTGCCGTCAATAACTGCTGATGCGCCTCTCGCAGCGTCTCAACCAGTTGCTCCGGCGTTCGACGCATCGCCTGACTGCTCAGATAGCTACGGACGCGAGCAACCTCTTCTGCACGCGTCTCCTGACGGTCCTGGGTCATGGCTCGTTCCTCAACTAGCGTTCGCTTTTTTGGATGGTTACTAAATATGTTTTTATGATCGGTACACGGCTTTATTATGCCACATTTTCGCTCTTAACACAGCGAATAACAGGGCTATCATAAAATCGGCCTGTCCAGAGTGGTAGTTCAGCCTCATTTCAGGATGATATGGTACATCAATAACAAGCAACCGCGCATACTGAAAAATAAGGAGAGAGATATGCATTCCACCAGACACTTCTATGCTGGTCGCTGGCTCTTTGTCTATGCCCTGATGATTATAGTGCTTGCGGCTTGTTCCACATCATCCGCACAATCAATTTCATCTGCAACCCAGGCCGCGCGCAAGAGCAGCCCGACGCCTGTTCCTGGCGCTCCACGGTGCCAGCCTTCATCTCCGATCACGACTTCAGCGATAGGGCTGCCAGAGGTGCGAGGCACGACGAACGCAAAAACTGAGCTATGGGCGCTGCTGTTCAACGCTATGAACGCTGGACAGGAACTGAAAATCGTCTGGCGCATGACCGGCAATGGCGATATACAGGTGGTGGCCCAGGGGCCGCACGGTCAGACCGTTCAGCCCAAATGGATATCATTTCATTCAGGCTCGAACTGGAATCGTCCCGGCCCTGAATGGGGAACAGGTTTTGTCCTGTCGGAGCCTGGCTGCTGGAATTTCCATGTTAGCCGCTCCGATGCTTCAGGAGATATATGGCTCCTCGTGAAGTAGCCCCCTTTATGCTTCATGTATGGAATGCCGCGCCCTCAGTGCTCAGAAAGAAAAACCGTGCTTGCGCCTTCGGTGCAAGGATGCCAGGGTAAGCGAAATCGCGGTGGCAATGGAAACCAGATACACCCCTAAAGCGGAGTCGTTCCTAAAAGAGTAATGATCGCCTTTGCCACCTCTTTGATCGTCTCTGGATCGGTCTTATCTTTATCCATCTCAAACTCGAAATCGGTCTTGCCGTCCTTCCGGCTCACCTTCAGCTTGATTTTGGTTTGCAGCCAGGTAATTAAGGTGCCGAGAATGATCGCCCCACCAAGCGCCAGCGCTACCGACATCTGCTCCTCTTCGGGAGGGTTGGTCAGCAACTCCTCAGCTTTCGGCTTTGCCACCTCGTCATTGAGTAACAACTCCAGCACTCCACGGCTTAGAGCTGGATTCTCTTCATCCTCCGGGATGATCTGAGCGGCATCAAGCTGAGCGGTATTTTCGCCAGCCGCGTTGAGCAGCGCCACAATCGCTGCACGCGCTTCATCCTGGCTGCGAATCGCCCCGAGTTGCTCCTGCGACAGATCTTCTTGCAGTTCCTGCGTGACATGACTTAATATCAATAAAATAGTTTGATCATCCATTTGATCAATCGATGCCCTGTCCGACATGTGATATTACCTCCAATCACCAATGACTATTAAAGGTGCCCAATGATAAGGATGGTTGAGAAAGGGTTTGTCCGCTGCGTTGAGAAAATCTCTCTGGGCCATCTGTAACGCGCGCCACTTCTCAACCGGCTGCTCTGCCTCGGCCCAGTAATGATAGAACTTTACCATCAATTGTTGCGAGCTTTCTTGATTCACATTCCACAAGCTCACCACGACTGCCGCATTACCCGCGTATAGCAGGGAACGGCTCACCCCCTCAAGCTCGTCACCGCTGTTGCGTTCCCGCTGAATAGCTGTGGAGCAGGCCCGCAATGTGACAATGCGAGCCCCCATAGCGATCCGTAAAAAGTCGCGCGCGGTCAATAAATACTGGCTGCGTTCCATAATAGAGACGCTGCCGGGGTTGCGTGGCGGCTTCTCCTGCCCGTTAGCAAGCAATACACCGGAGTTTAAAGGATCTTTCTCGTCAAAATACCCGTGACAGGTCAGATGAACAACATCGTAATTACCAGCCTGCTGCAAAACGCGCTCTTTTGTAGCGGCAGATACGCCGATATCGGCTGTGACCTGCCAGCAGTCTGGCGCGAAAAGCTGATCGTCCTGCTCGAAAAACTCTGGGTGAGCATCTACCCTGGAAGATACGCCCGCAACATAGACCGAAGGCGTCTCCTGTGGTTCATTATGTCTATGCTGCAACGAGTAGCGCAATGTGCTCAGACTGGGACAATAGACCACGGCAAAGTGCTCGATCAGATAGCTGCCATCCGGCACGCGCAACGCATGGAATGGCAAAAGATGCAACGGCCCATGAGGAGCGATACAGAGCAGTTCGACGCCTTGAACCGCTGGCAAAAACGTTAACAACGCGTCGCTCAATGCCATAAAATCGTGCAGATCCCGCTTCCACGGTTGCTTATCGCGAATGGGGGGATAAGCAGGAAACGCATTCGGCTCGCCATTGAGCTCGCGTCGTAAGAGGCGGGCCGCCTCGCGCAAACGCTTGCGACCTATTGCAGAGCGGAAGACCTGCACCTGCGGCTCATCGGAGCGCACAACAAAACAGGTGGTGATATCCTCGTCGCAAAAGAAGGAGACAAAAGCCATAGGAACAGTAGCATACTCAGATAAAAGCGCCCGCACATCCTGTAATCTCGCAGGCTCGCCGGAGCGCATTCTGACATATTCAGCCGCAAAAGGTCGCATTTTTTCCCAGCAGTCGTGTAGTTCACGGCTCATCTCGCGTAGCCGCTCGAAGCGGAACAACTGAGATTTGCTGTACTGTTCACCGCCAGCTCGTTGCAGATCGCGCACCAGCATGAGCAGCTTTGACTCTTGCTCTCGCAGTTCTTGAGGAATGGCTTCAGGTTGCGCAATCGGCGTGCTGGCAAGGTTGGCAAGAAAGGCCCTCGCTTTGGCGGCCTCATGGAGATTAAACGCCAGCTCAATGAGATCGGTCGATGCAGGTAGATCAAGCTCATGACCATTCTCGACCAGGAGAGCAATCAGCATACCGTAGAGCTTAATCCACTTTGCGATCACCTCCGCCCGGCTCCGATTTAAGAGCACGCCTTGCAGGTCTTTCTCGATTGAAGCCAGCGCACCCATCAATATGTGATAGGCTTCGCGCTTGCCATCCGAACGCCGCATGAGCAGTTTCGCCAGCTTGATATGCAGATCCATAACGCCGGTGGAGTATATGTTCATGGCCTGACAGTGCCCAATCGCCTCCCTGCACAGCTCAATTGCCCGTTGCTGATCGCCCTTTTTCGCTTCCTCGTCAATGAGCAGCGCCGTCAGGATCAGTTCCTGAAAAATCTCTCCCGTCTCCCTGGTGATATCGCGCGCCCAAACGATGGTGCCGATGGTATCCTCGCTTAAAGCGGCCTTGCCGCTGGCGACGCGCGTAGCATACATAACGGCCCCGAACGCCTCATTCTCGTTCTTTAGCAGTTCCAGAGCAGGGCCGAGCGCCAGGCCATAGAATGTTTTTGCGTCCTCGTATTCGCCCAACGCATCCAGGGCATCGCCCACGCCAATATAGCTGATGACTTCACCGCGCGTATCATTCGCAGACGCTTTGATCGGCAGCGCCTTCATAAACTCGCCCAGCGCCTCGCTGGTGGCAGACTCTTGATGCAATTGCAGCAGCGCATTGCCAAGATTATTACGCATCGATGCCACCATCACCGGATTGCCCCATTTCTCGACAACCTTGAACGTTGCTCTCAGGCTGGTGATTGCTTCCTGCACATTGTCTCTTCTTTGTAAGGAGAGGCCAATATTAATCATGGCCTTAAATTGTATAACACGATCACCGAGCGACTCAGCCAGGTCGGCGGCTTTGCGATACTCTACCTCACCCTCTTCATAACGGCCCAGGCTTTCAACCGCCACGCCCTTGAAGAAATGGTACCGCGCCTCCTGATCTTGCTCCTTCGTCTTTTGCGTATAAGCAAGACACGCATTGAGAAGCTCAAGCGCCTCCTGGTCGCGGCCCAGCGTGTGATAACATCTGGCAAGCCCTTCGCGAACGGAATTGGCTATATGCTCGTTATTTGCGCGCTCGGCAAGCGCCAACAAGTGCTGGAAGCTTGCGGCAGCCCGGGCTACCTCGCCGAACCGTTCATAGAAGCTGGCCTGCAAGCCGATGATTCCGACCACCATCATTACATCATCCGAGCCTTCCGTGAGCTTCACCGCGTGCAGCAAGTGCCGCTCCACAGTAGCAAACTGTCGGGTATCACGGCAATAGGAAACCCAGAAGAAATGCGCTTTAGCGGCTGCCTCTTTGTTGCTTTTGCCCAATAATAAGCTGGTGACGCATAATATCCTGACCCAGGCGAGCGGATCAACCACGTTTGGATTAAGGTGAGGGGTTTGCAGTTGCAATAATTGATAAACTTTTTCATTCAGCAAATGCCGGTAGTTGCGCAAAAGAATGTAAACATGCGTCATATTCTGAGCATGTAGCGCCTGCTGAATCAGCTCATCGACGTTTGTGATTCTCTCGACGGCGGCTGGTGGCTGGAGCACGTCATCTATGGCTTTGCGTACATAGAGCAACAATTGACGCTGAGCCTCCGCACCTGCCTCAGTATATGTCTTTTCAAGCGTATCAAGCGCCTGATAGAGGGCCGCGCTATCCAGATTGGGCATTTCTCCGACGGCCCTTTGAATATCCCTTACGGAGCCAAGATAGAGCAGCTCCTGTACAAAATCCGCGTAGAGCTGGGCGTCCAGGGAATCCGCAGCCATCACTGGCCTCCCTTGCTCAAATCTGCAATGCGGTCGAGGGCGTCCTGCCTCTCCTGGGCATTGCCAGCATACTGCAAGGCAAGGTCAAGATGGTGCCTGCCCTTCGCCGGATCGCCACAGAGCCAGAACACCTGCCCCAGGTTAAAATGGTAGGTATGCAGGGGAATATCATTTTTAGCGAGCAGGCCGGCCTGGTGCAGGGCCTCAGCCTTTTGTCCTAGCATGCAAAGCCCAAAGGCATAAGCCAGGCGATAATCGGGATTGAGCGGATACGCGTCAACGACTTCGTAAAGCTCCTGGAGGGCCGGTTTTGCCAACTGAGGGTTCCCGGAGAGAATCTGCGACATTAATTCTGGCAAATGCTGTTCCATTTGCTGCAAATGTGCCACGCCTTCGTCCTCATTAATACGTGCAATGAGTTGGAGCACCGAGGAATCCGGTTTCTTTTTCTCCAGTTCTTCAAGCGCAGGCTCCAGACGGTTCAAGGGATCTTTGCGCAGATAGCAGATGATGAGCATTTCCAGGAGGTCTAACACTTTGGGGAAACGTTCCCGCCCCTCCTCAAGAATGGCCGTGACCTCATCCAGTGAAACATCCTTGAACCCCTGCCGCTCTCGCAGCAATAGCAGCTTCCCCAGTTCCTGATAATCGTCCGCGCTCACTTGAGGGGAGCGAATACGTTCGCGCAGGCTAGCGATCTGGAGTTGCTGAAGTTGCTCGTCCTGGGCGAATGCGTCTTGCCGATCATCTTGCATCACTGTCGCCTTTCTTTCCCACATTTTCTATTCAAGCTCAACAAGCACACTATACCATTTTTCTAGAAAAATGTCACTAGGTATTCAAATTCTTTCTAATAAATTAATATATTAGTAATGAAAGATGAGCAGGGCAAGCGCAAGGCCCCCGCCGCCCCATCAGCCCATCCCCTTGCCCCTACCTCACTCTCCCAACATCGCAGTTCGCCCCTGACAAACAAAAATTGAACGGATCGCACAATGCTGGACGGAGGCTGTAGGGGCAACTCCCACGATGAATCGGGGAGCTACAAGCGCTTGCCCTGCCGCAGAATTAGGTACTTGACAACGATAAACTTGCTTGGGATACTAAACCCTGGAATAACGGCAAAAGATACGTGTGCATGACGTTATTAATGATAGCAGGGAACTTGTTCAAGGAGGATAATGATGGCGATTATGCGGGATATGGTGAAGGGTGAGGACGGGCGTGAGGTGCCAATCTATATCGAATTTGATGCGGAAGAAGCGATCTACGATCTCTATGAGGACCTTTCGTCCGATGAACAGCTTAGAGGACCGGGCATTCCAGATGCGAAAGAGGCGTTCCAGAAAGCGATGGGGCTGATCCATACCTGCGCGGTGCAGGTTGCTCACACCATACAGAATATCCCGGAGAAGGTACGCCCCTCCGCTTGCGAAGTCCAGCTATCCGTGAAGCTAAGCACGGGCATTGCTGCCCTGGTGAATGCCTCATCCGAAGCGCAACTCCAGGTGACGTTGAAATGGGGGGAAACAGGAGCACAATGAAGCATAAGGACGAGCGGCAGGCTGTTCTGCGTACCATCCTCCCCTACACCTATATCGTGGGGCAGAAAAAGTTAAAGCTGGCCCTGGAACTGGCCTATATCGCCGGCCCCCGCATTAGCGGTGTGCTGATTAGCGGACGACGCGGCACGGCGAAATCAACGACGGTGCGCGCCTTTGCCAGCATGATGTACAACGCCCTCCCGGTGACGATCCCGATTAACGCGACCGAAGACCGCGTCGTGGGCGGCTGGGAGGTGACGGAACTGGTGAAGGGAGCGACCAGAAAGAAGACCGGCCTGCTGGAGGAGGCGCATGGCAAGCTGCTCTACATTGATGAGGTCAATCTGCTGGACGATCATATCATCAATATCATTCTCGATGTGGCCTCGACCGGCAAACTGGTCATTCAGCGCGAGGGGCTCGACGAGACGCACGATGTAGAGACGACGCTGGTGGGAACAATGAACCCTGAAGAGGGCGGCTTACGACCTCAGCTCCTGGATCGCTTTGGCCTGATGGCTGGCGTTGAGGAGGTATCGGAGAACGAGGAGGCGCAAGAGAGAGCAGAGGCGTCAGAGAGCGAGGAGAGGCCGAAGGGCAGATTGCTGATTCTGGATACCGTGCTGAAGTTTGATCGCGCTTTGCAAACAGGCGACAAGGACGGATTTCTCGCTCAAGGCTATGCCGATACACAACAGCGACGTAGCGAAATCGAGGCGGCAAAGGCGCGCTTCCTCAAAGTTCAGCTCGATCCGGCAGTGGCAAAGGCCAGCGTGCAGCTCTCCCGGGACTTCAAGGTCGAAGGACATCGTAGCGATTACCTGCTCGCCCTGGCTGCCTGCGCCTATGCCGCACTCGTCAATGAGCCTGTGGCGAAGCTTGAACACCTGCAAAAGGTGGCAGATCTCGTACTGCGTCATCGCCTGCCTGGTGCGCAGCAGGTGAACTATGCACAATGGGGCGCTGAGGAAGCGCAACGTTTAACAGTTTCAATATCCTCAAGCGGATCGAGCTAGCGGCGCATTTTCGCTGCCGCACTTGAAGGTCAATATACATGCCATCACCGAGGATGTCAAGTAGAAATGCATTTAGAGCATGCCTGAGCTAACCTCCAATGCAACGTTAATGATGAGCCTCTCATGCGCGGCTCTCAATCCCGGCCTGCGCAGTATCCTGCTGCTTGACGCCCCCCATTCAGGGCTACAACAACTGGCCGATACACTGGCCCAGTTGCTCCGGGCCAGCAGCGCTTTGCCGGTCAAACAGCATCGCTTCGGCACACAGGCAGCGGACGATGATATCTGGGGCAGCCTGTATCTGCCTTCACATCATAGTGAACGAGCTGTGCATCGCCTCTTCTCTGCCGAGCGCAACGCGAAAGAGCTGCAACTGATCACCATTGCCGATCTGACAACGCTCAGCCTGGATGCCGCGCGGGCAGTGACGGTACTGGTCGGCGCTGAGGTGGTCCATCTTGAGCGCAATGGTATCAGTTCGTGCTGGCATCCGCAGCAATGCTGGCTCGCGGGCTGCGCCAGCGAGGCGATTGGCAGGCTATCGCCACACATGCTTGACCGCTTTGCGCTGCGTCTCTCCTGGCAAGAGCTTGTTCCGACTGATGCCGACGACGATGCGTCTGCTATAGCGCGTTTACTCGCACGGGTGCCTACCGAAAAGGCGGCAGTAAGCGAGACGCTCCCTTCCTCTGACCTGGAAATCCAGCCAGAAACGCTCCCACGATCAATCGGGGAGCTACCGCGTCTACCGCTACGCGGTCATCTGGCTGAAAGGAAATATCTGGAGCAGGTCAAGCAGGCGGCGCAACGGCAGGTAGAGGTCTCCAGCACGGCGCTTGCACGCATCCTGGATTATCTCCCCGCACAGAACTATTATCCGCGCCGCGAGATTGCGCTTGTCCGCTTTGCCGCAACGCTGGCCCGGCTGGCTGGCGATGCTGCGCTGAACGCCAGCCATATCGATAAGGCCGCGCAAGTACTGGGCTTTAGTAGAAAACAGGAGCTACCACAACGCGATACCAAAGCAGCAGAGTTCCCGGCCTTTCCTGATGATCATATGGAAGAAGAGCCCGTTCAGCCCGCTCCCATCTCAACAACCTCACCAACAGAGCTGCAAACGGAAATCGCGCAACCCATGACGGTGCAGCTACCAGAGGCGATCCATACGACTGTGATTGATAGCGGTACCATCTGTCGCCAGCCCTACCCGGAGGATGAGGCTCCGCCTGAAAGGGAAGAGTATGCGTTAAAGCTGCCGCCAACGCGCTACGCATCGTCTCGCTCAGCTCATGGTGTCATCACCGGTACAGACGAGAGCGACACGCTCTATGATCTCGCGCTCGTCAGCACTATTCTGGCCGCCGCTCGCTTCCAGAAGGTGCGTCAGGACAGGTATCAGCGCATACACCAGCACCCCTATCCCGGCCTGCTGATCGAGCGGATGGACCTGCGCCGCTATCGTCGTAGCCAGCCAATCGAGCAGATGTTTATGCTCCTGTTCGACTATACCAGCATCCGCGAGAAACATAACTGGGAACAGGCGCTGCTCCCTTACCTGCATGCCGCGTATACCGTCCGTGCAGCAGTCACGATTATCAAAGTTGGAGCAGGCGATGCGCTATCTCCTTTACGCGCAGAGGTTGTGAGAGCAAAAAATATCCTGGTGCCCCGCGTTGGCCTCGCGCTCGAAGCAGGACGGGGACGCGCAACCCCTCTGGCGCACGGGTTGAGTCTGGCCCTGGAACAGCTACAACGCGTGTTGCAGCATGGACGCAATATCACACACAAGGTTAGCTTCGTCGTGATTAGCGATGGCCGTGGCAACGTTCCGCTAGAGATGAGCGTGCGCGACGAGCGGGAGACGCTGGTCAGCAGAGAGGGAATCGACGATGCCCTGCACGAAGCGCGCAAGATTCGCATGCTCAAACACGTCGAGACGGTCGTCCTGAATCCGCAGCCCGACTATTATCCCGATCTGCCGGAGCGCCTGGCCGAAGCCCTGGGCGCAACCCTCGTCCCCATCCCCATAGAGGAGAAAACCCCGCTGGAGCAAGTGCTGGAACTGGAGGTGATGCCATAATGGGCCTTGCCAGTCTGATTCAGCAAGCTATCAAATTTACCTCCGTCAATACTACAGAAGCCGGACGCCAGCAAGCTGAACGTAAGTTGCCCGAGAGTGTGCATGTCTGCTTCTCCATCAGTGTCTACGCCTTTACGACCGGACCAGATGGCAACGCTGAACCAATAGAAGTTCACGAACTGGAAGCGGGCAAAAGCTACGAGGTGATCATTCAGTGTGAACAGAGCCATAATCGACCGGACGTAGTCGATCACCTTATCACGGGAAATTTTGCCTTAGCTGCGCAGGGAACATATAAACCTCTTGTCCCGCACCAGCCGCTCTACCATACATTTGATATTGCATATGACAATATTTGCAGGCCCAGGTATGAGCTCCCCGCCTGGCATGTGACCATTCCAGAAGACCTGCCCACCTGCGACCTCACCTTCAGCCTGACGCTCAGAGAATCATCCTTTCATCCAAGATCAAACATTGCGCCACGGACATTCCATGTGAGGAGCCAAAAAATCCCTGAAGATACGCAGATGCTGGCAGCCTGCAATATTGCCACCGGACTGCCAGGGAACGCTGCTGTGCTCACGCTTGCCAGCGAAAACGCTGCGGCCCCATCGGATACACTCGTGCTGCGCTGCCGCAACCATTTTATCGGCGAGATCAATCTAAAGCTGGACAAACGGCTGATCGTTGGCACCGCGCAACTTTTCCCCCAAAAGCCCGTTTCCCATATCCTTAATACCATCCACGCATTCTCGCGTGATCATGCTGGCAGACTGGTGCGCTGGCTCAACAAACTCGCTCATTCCTGCCACCACTACCAAAAGTTGCCGTTTATTATTATTGTCGATACAACTGGGGGTGGCCTGGAGATTGCATGGGAGCTGCTCGAAATCGATACCAACCTCTACCTGGGCGAACTGACGCAGATTGTACGCTGGTACCCCTTTAGCCCCTTCGGCAAAGCCAGAATGCTAGAGCTGAAAGAGGTCGTGTATGAGGGGTCAGTGCTGGCATATGTTCATCATGGGTTGGCGGGAATTGACCATGAACGGGCCATACTGGATAAATTCGCGAAAAAAGAGATTGCCAATTTCGCAGAGTTACGCAGGCATCTCAAAAGGAGCGGAGAGCTGGCGGAGATTGGCCTGGTCTATATCGCCAGTCACGGGCACGGCAGCAATACGCTGATGGATGAGGCAAGCGATCAGGCTATCCAGCAACCGAACAAACAACTGAGAGCCTTAGAACTGGAGCGCATGCCGGAGCATAAGGAGCCGCGCCCGATCTTCTTTGTCAATGCCTGCGACTCCGCCCGCATGCTGCGCAACAAGGGCGATGCACCCAACAGCTTTGCCGAGAGCTTTATGGTGCAGTGCGCCAGCAACTATATCGGCACAGTCGCCCCCGTCAATAGCATACGCGCCTCACTGATTGCTAAAGCTGTGCTGGAACAAGCACAGGAGGCAGAAGGTGTGCAGATTGCCGAGATGCTGCGGCGTCTGCGAGCGCAAGCGGCAGAGAAGCTCCGCGACGCCGATCTTGCTGGCGATGATCAGAAAGAACGCTATGAAAAAGAGCTATTCTTTACATCCATGTACGTCTACTACGGCAACCCCTTAGCGCGTCTACGCCTGTGTTTAGCCAGTAGCGAGGAGGCAGGAGAATGAGCGTTCCCCAGGCATCGCAACCCATCCAGATCAGGCCCATCATCAACTATCCGCGCGAGGCCCAGACCGGCCAGACCTATCTGATGAGCATCGACGTCCAGCTCGCCTCGCCCGACGCTACCTGGCCCTTTCCAGAGGAGGAGTACCCCATCACCTTCATCCTCAACACGCAGCCCTATTTCCGCTACGAATCGTTGAACGGCGAACGCGAGCCCGGCATCGTCCTCCACCGCTTCGGCGGCACCTACGGCCCCGCCCAATACCTGCTCACCGCCTCTGAGCAGGAGGTAGAGCGCGGCCACATCAGCATCACCTTCCTCAACGGCTGGGACGTGCCCATGACATACCTGGAACTGGAATGTGTGGTTAAAGCGGAGCTTGCAACAGATAAAGAGCGAGAGATAACCGTTTTCAGCGAGAAAAAAGTCAGTGCTGCTTCAAAAGCCTCGCTTATTGTTGAAGAAGAAAGGCTATCTAGCGCAGAGATAGAGAGTGCAGAAACCACAGAGGTAGATGGCTTGCAAGAAGCCGTTGCTGAGGGAACAATAAGACTTGACCTGATCGTGGAACAGCTCAAGCAGGCAGGATGGACCTTATATCACACGGTCGATGAGGAACTGGTCTATTATTTTGCAAATCGGAATCGCCGGGAAGGCATAGCAATAGCCGGTCACCCTGGCATCCCAGATGGCTATCTGCTTTTCATCGCGCGGCAACTTGTAGGGCTCATCAAGACTCGCTCCGTCGGAGTGCCTCTGACGAGTGTAGAAGCAACAGAAACATTAATTGGGATGATGGAAAGGTCGCTCAGCATATCCATCATCCGTACAGGTTATTCCACTCTGCCTTTTTTTTATGGAATTACAGATGGAGAGATACTTTTCACCAACTACCTGGAGCCGGAATCACAAAGCCGCCGCGTTTTTACCTTCCATCGACCGGAGACGCTGGTAAAATGGCTGGAGCAGGCACCGCCAAATGTACCTGCATTGCAAAACAACTTATTCCGCTCGCACCTGAAACGCATGCCCACGCTGCAACGCAAAGGGCTACGTCAGCATCAATTCGAGGCCATCGGCAATCTGGAAAGCTCGCTGGCCCTGAACCATCGCCACTCACTGCTCCAGATGGAAACGGGCACGGGCGTCACCTTTGCCGCACTCAACATCATTCACCGCCTGTTGAAATATGGGGGAGCTCGACGCATTCTCTATGCGCTTGACATACCCAGGCATAAAGATTACGTCATCGAGATTCTGCAAGAGTTTGTTCCAGCCGACGAAACAATAAAATTTATCGATCTCTACGACACGGATTACATGCGCGGCAACAGGCCGGACCCGAGCGCATCCGTCCATATTGCTACGCTGGAACAGTTCTATACGGCCTTTGTTGCGGATCTTTCAACCAATTCCTCTCCCACAAGAACTACAGGGTATCCAGAAGTAAACTACAACTCGACATTCCCCATCGAATATTTCGATGCCATCATACTGGGCAACTGGGATAGCCATTTGCAGCAAACATGGCAAACTTTCTTAGACTATTTTGACGCTTTTGTTGTTAGTATCACAGAGGATGCAGACGAGCAACTCATGAGCCAGTTCGCCAACAACCTCGTATATGAGCAAGCGGGCAAACTGAGCCAGACAGTTACCTATAGAGATAACGCTTTTATTTTTACAACGCTTCCCATTGAGCATGAAGCCGTGCGCAGGCATCTAAGCATGCGTCGCCGGGAAACCGACGGCGAGGTCGTGTACGAACGTGGGGAATTCGCTGACAGGCAAGGGCAGTGGCATTGGGATGTCGGCATTATACAACTCGACGCAAGCAGCCCTGAAGCAGCCCTTGAGGCTCAGAAAGCCGTAGCTTATTTTGATCCGAGCGTCATCCTGTTTGTTGGTATCGCCACCGGGTTAAACGATGCCGGGCCGGGCGATGTTGTAGTCGCGGACATGGTAGCCAGCTATGATAGCTATGGACTCAATACGACCCAGGAGGGGCAACTCACCTTCCTGCCCAGAAGCGCAGCTAACGGGCAGTTGCTACAGAAAGCCAGGATTGAGTCCCATATGCACAACTGGCGGCGTAGAATTCGGTACAACGAGCAGGAGCAGACCTTAGAGAATTTAGCGCCGCGTGTCCTCATCGGCCAGCTCATGACGACCTCAGCTTATGATACGGCCTCGCGCTTCTTAAAACATTTCCCTAACGATGCTCTGGCAATGGAGCTGGATAGCAGGGATCTCTTCTACACTGTCTACAATGATGTGGACCTCAGTCCAGAGACGGAGATCTTGATCATCCGTGGCATCGCCGATCAGCAAGATAGCCCCAAAGAGATACACGTTCAGGAGCGAGCCGCTCACCATGCCGCCGCCTTCGCCTTCGAAATGCTGGCAAAGCTCGGCCTCAGTGGCGCGGCAAAGCTTGATGCCGAGCTTTCTGCATCTTCTGCGATGGCTACACCGGATATGACCGGCAAATTCGAAATATTCTGTGCTTCCGCTCGTGAAGACAGGGCTTTGGTGCAACAATTGCAAAGTCATTTGGCAGTCTTAACACGGCAAGGTAATATTACTGCATGGGATGAGAGCAAAATCATGCCAGGGCAGGACTGGAAGAAAGAAATAGAAAAGCATCTGAATACGGCGCGTGTTATTCTCGTATGTATCAGCCCGGACTTTTTTGCAACTGAACAATTTTCCTCTCTCTCATGGCAGAGCGTGTTAGAGAGACAGAGAGCAGGAGAAGTCGTTATCATCCCCATTGTGCTGCGTCCAGCCGAGTGGCAAAACACAGCCTTCAGGATATTTCAGATGCTTCCCCGCAATGGGAGAGCTGTGAGCTTACACAGATCAACCGATCAAGCATGTGCTGAGGTGGCGCAAGAGATAACAAGAGTTGTGGAGAGGTTGAGGGCAGGTGAGGCTTAGGTTTTAGAGAAGATCCTTTGACAATTCATTATTTTTTGTATATACTAATGTGTATACACAATACAAAGGAGGAACAGCATGCAGATTGTAAAGCTACGAAAAGTAGGAAATTCAACAACTGTGACACTACCGGCATCAGTGATAGAAGCTCTGCACTTGCATGAAAATGACGAGATTGCCATTGAGGTTGCTGGAGATCGGATTGTGCTTACGCGGGCTACATCTGATTTTCAAGATGCCTGGGAAGCTTACCAGAAAATCGAACCCCGCTACCGTAATGCCAACCGCAAGTTAGCTGAGTAGGCAGCATGATTCGCTTTCTCTCTGAAAATATTGTTTTGGCGATCCACGAAGATCAGGTGCGTTTGTATGGTGGGCAACACGGAGTACGCGATGCTGCTGCTCTGGATGCCGCCATTCACATGCCTCAAGCCCAATTTGGCGGTCAGTTCCTACATCCAACCATTTTTCATATGGCTGCCGCTTATGGTTTCCATCTGAGTCAAAATCATCCTTTTCTCGATGGCAATAAACGTACAGCAGGTATGGTGATGTTCACCTTTCTCCAACTTAATGGTTTAGAGCCAACAGCTAGCGAGATTGACTACTATAATGCCATGATAGACATTGCTAACGGACATATGAACAAAGAACAACTCGCGGCGTGGTTACAGACAGGTACAAAAAGCATACCATCTGAACAGTAGGTCAGATTTTTATAATATAGTATCAGAAAACATTCCGAGGAAAATCACTCATGAAATGCACCATCTGCCAATACGGCCAGACCGAGTTGGGAACCGCCACCATCACACTTGCAAGGGATGAGACAATCATCGTTTTTCGCGATGTTCCCGCCGAGGTTTGTACAACGTGCGGCGAGGAATATGTAGATGCTGCAACGGGCAAGCGGCTTGCTCAGATCGCGGAAACAGCGGTGAAAGAAAGCGTACAGGTGGATGTACGACGTTATAAAATTGCGTAGGTCGTTATCAGTTGGCTCAGCTTAGCTTTTCAGCCTCACACCTCAGTTGATACCATAAATGCTGGTATTGGGAATCGTCCTGGGCGAGATGTAGAGCACGAAGCCGCCTCTTCCCCAGGCGTCTATCGAACATTGCCCATGCGCGGATAAGGGCATTGGGAGAATGTAAGGCATCCTCAATTGAAAGAGAGACATAGTTTTCCAAAGCGGCCAGAAAGCTCTCACAGGGATAGAGTCCCTGTTGCTCTAAAAGTTTCTCTGCCTGTTCATAGCATTCGTAATGGAACCGCTGTTCGCCGTCTCCGCTGATCCGGGCTGCAAGAGACTCACGCGCGTTGCACCATTGGATGGTAGAGAATGTACTCACCTCTTTACCATCCCAGGTTACCCAGGCTCTATTCATGATATACGTCTTGCCCGAACCGTAATGAGTTAAGTGTACCTGAAGATGAGCCTTGACCGCATCAGCCATAAGCGTTTCAACCGCCTTTTTGAGTTTGCTCCAGATCATCTGTGCTCCTTTTGCTACCAATGTTATAGCGGAGTGACTCTCACGATATAATACCAGAAAACATTTCGAAGGAACCACTCATGGAATACGCATGGTTACTAGCAATGAAAGGCTTTGCGGGCTGCGGGAAGAGCACACTGGCCCGCGCTCTTAGTAGCGAGATGGGCTGGCCTCTGATAGATAAAGACGATGTCAAAGATATTCTGGATGGTCACGCACAAGCCGCCGGTCCGCTTGCCTACGCGATTATGTTCAATATAGCTCGTCGCCAGCTCTTGCAGGGATTGAGCGTCATCTGCGACAGCCCGCTGACAGGGAGTGTCTCTTATGAGCGAGCACAGCGTGCTGCCGCAGAGGCGCATGCATCTCTTGTCGTCGTGAAATGTATCTGTTCTGACGAATCACTCTGGCAGCAACGCATCGATGGCCGCAAAACTCTTCAGCTTCCAGCGCACCATCAAACGGATTGGCATGCGTATCAGTCGCTTCTTCGTCAGTCTCAGTTTCAGGAACATCAATATCCGGTAACTCATCCCCATATAGTGATCGATACCGCACAGCCGCTTCAGGAGTGTTTGACATCGATCCTCTCATGGCTCGATCAACTCTAGTTACCAGGCAGGCGCCCAGATACCAAATTCGTTGTTATCAAGGTCGGCGATCTGAGCCCATTTGCCCCAGGGTTGGGTGCTAAGCTCTTGAGTAAAGGTGACTCCACGAGCTTTGAGGGTGGCGCAGGTCTCTTCCATATTATCAGTGTGCAGGACGAAGCCAGTCATGCCCGTGTTATTACCTCCGCTCTGACCGCGCAGGCCAAGCATAATATGGGTCTGCGCGCCGGGAAGGGCAACTTCCAGCCAGCGCTCGGTCTCGCTCATAGGCTGATCGTCTATCTTCTCAAAACCAAGCTTGTTAACATAAAAATCGAGGGCTTTGTCTTGATTGCTGACGCCTACCGTGATGGTGCCGATTTTCGTGAACATGTTTCCTCATATCCTTTCGGTACGTCGTTCGTAACCTGTTTATAAATCTTCTGCCCGGGTTAAGCAACGTAATCGACTTCAGTATGCCACAATCGGACCTGGAAAACTTCTCCTAACTTGCTATTTTGCAGGATGAATTCAGCTTATCAATTCCCCTTATCCTCCTTTATCTTTTAATTACCCTGGAAACCGCACCACAAGGGATGCAATGTTCGAGGGAAAAGAGGCTACATCCTTTTCTACTCTGTTCACGCGATATTTGTTTCATTTGGTGAGACGAAGGGCCAATCAGCGTTTGATGAGCTTGACAAAATAATGACGGCATGCTACGATATTTATATCGTATTACGATATAAGTTTTGCGATCTTTGTAAAAGCGTTGCTCTAGAGCATGTGCAGGGTGCAGTTCAACGTGCGTAGTTCGTGGATGCCATCCACGCCCGTACAGGACGAGCTTTACGAAGCCATCCTCATTGACGCGGATGACCTACCTGAAAAGTTATTCTATGAAAGGTGGGAACTTCAATGGCTCAATTTGCATCTTCAAGAGATTACTCGGTCACGGAACACCAGGCCGAGCCCATCGCAACATCCATTGCGAACCCCATTCCCCTGGGGTTAGGGGCGCTTGCATTCACCACCGCCATTCTCGGTTGCGTCTATGCAGGCTTTATCGTTCATACCAGTATTGCGATTGTCATAGGTTTTGCCCTCTTCTATGGAGGTATTGTCCAGCTCCTTGCAGGTATGTGGGAGTTCAGGAAAAGTAATACCGTTGCCGCAACCGTTTTCGCCTCTTATGGCGGCTTTCTGCTGGCGCTCGGCATCACTTTTGCTCCTGGACTCGGCATAGTAGGCACACTACAGAATCCTTCCACCGCGCACGCGGTACTGGGTCTCTTCTTCCTCTGCTGGACGATTTTCACAGGCGTGCTCTTCCTGGGTTCACTCAGGACAAGCCTGGCTTTCCTGATTGTGCTCGCACTGCTGTTCCTCTCCTACCTGTTACTGACGATAGGCGAGCTGGCGGGTGGCAGTACGGTTCTGCTTATTATCGGTGGCTGGCTCGGCATCGTCTGCGCATTAGTGGCCTGGTATACTGCGCTGGCCAGTATCCTGCGTTCCGTTGATGGCGCTTTCAGATTGCCCGTTGGTCTCATCAACTCCCCTACTGTAGCGTAACAGGTATGGTCGATGGCATCGGAAGTTTTGCTCGCAGAGAGTGGTGCTGCCACTCTCTGTATGTCTTGCTTAAAAGGTACATCTTTCTTCTTTTTCATCACCGATTATCAATCGCCATCGGTGAGCGATCTAAATGTACATAAGATCTAAAAATACTTGACGCTTCTCAACCTCATCCATTATACTTAAATCATAAAAGGCTTGACCATCAAACACTATCGATAGACCACATATGTCCATTCATGGGCGGAAATGGGAGGGCAAGCCTGCCCTATAACATAGGGAAGAAATGGGCAGAGACAAGCCCTGCCCCTACAAAACGTGGAAGTGCATTTTTCCATTAAGAATTGGGAGGCTTTATGCGACTGGCGAATAAGGTGGCGATCATCACAGGGTCCGCCGGCGGAATGGGGCAGGCTGCTGCCTGGCTGTTTGCGCGAGAAGGGGCCAGCGTGGTGGTGACGGACGTACAGGCGGAGGCTGGCGAAGAGACGGCCAGGCGGATTCGCGACGAGGGCGGCAACGCTATTTTTGTGAAGGCCGACGTTGCCAACGAGGACCAGGTCAAAGGGATGGTCAGCGCCGCAATCGAGGCTTACGGACGCGTTGATGTGCTCTACAACAATGCTGGCATTATGCCAGGCAATGATGGGAGCATCATCGACATCAGCGAGGAACTCTGGGATCGTATCCTGGATGTCAACCTCAAAAGCGCCTTTCTCTGCTCCAAACACACCATTCCACATATGATCAAGCAGGGCAAAGGCTCGATCATCAATATTTCCTCATTCGTGACCTTTATGGGTTGCACTGTGCCGCAGGATGCTTATGGCGTTTCCAAAAGCGGCATGCTAGCACTCACCAAATCGCTGGCTGTGCAATATGGCCCTCATGGCATACGCTGTAACGCTATTTGCCCCGGACCGATTGAGACGCCCCTGTTGCACCATCTCTGGGAAAGCGAGGAAGCGCGCAAGCTGCGCCTGAACCGCATTCCACTGGGCCGCTTCGGCGAGATCAACGACATCATCTATATGGCCCTCCACCTCGCCTCCGACGAGTCTTCCTGGACAACGGGCACATGGCTGATCATTGATGGCGGCATCTCATCAAACTATTTCTAAGAGTATGGCATACATGGCAGAGCCTGGAAGGCTGTAGGGACCAGCTTCAGCGCGTCCTTTCTCCAGTCAGCTTCCCAGGCTCACGCCCTACCTCCTACCACTCAATAGATTTCCCAAACAGGTAAGCAATTATCACCAATCCAAGCAATAGCAGCAGCAGGCCAATGAGCCAGAAAAGCACATCAAGTATCCACATTGTTCAGTTTCCTTTACATCATCTATTATAGAAAAACTCATCAAAAGACATTGCAGAAAACTGATACATACAAAGGGCCACAAGGACCGGTATACTTATGACGCGTGTCACAGTCTATTCGTATACCCTGCCTGAGTATTGATCGGGGTGATTTATCTTCCGGCAGAGCATTCACTCCACCGGAAGCTATTCAGGGAAAGGGCTATCAGGATTGCAAAGAGACGCGCACCACCACAGCGGTGATATTGTCGGGGCCGCCGTTCTCGTTGGCACGCGCTACGAGGCGCTTGGCACTCTCCTGCGGCTCGTATTGCTCAACGATGCTGCACATCTCGCTCTCTTCGATCAGCGTCCAGAGACCGTCAGTGCAGAGGATCAGTGTATCGCCATCCTGCACTGTTTCGGTGGCAACGTACACATCCACTGTTGACTTTTCTCCGAGGCAACGCGTAATCTTATTGGTAAGGCCCCTCTTCTTCGCCTCTTCCTCGGTGATCTCCCCTTTGCGAAGCTGTTCCGTGGTCAACTCGTGGGATTGTGCGATCTGGCTGACCTGCCCGGCGTGGATGACATAAACAAGGCTATCGCCCACGTTAGCAATATGCGCTTTATCATTTTTCAATACAGTGGCGACACAGGTTGTACCCATTGCCATCTTCTTTTGCTCATCACTTGTGGCATAACGCAAAATTTCTTCGTTCTTCTGCCAGATGAGCATGTTTGCATGTTCTACCGCCAGCCGCAAAGACGTAAGAATATCTTCATTTGTATCTTGATAATAGGTATCGCGTATTGTATTGACCGCCAGTTCGCTTGCCACATCTCCTTTTGCGTGGCCGCCCATGCCGTCGGCGACAACGAACAACGCGCCCTTCTTTGCCATGATCTGAGGATCTTCCGGTATATACAGGGTCATATTGTCTTCATTGCTGGCACGATGCCCAATGTGGGTATACTGAGCGACATCGAGATTGAGGATTGTACTGGTCATGAGAAACTCCTTTTCGAGACCTGTTAACGATTTGAAGAAAGTTATAAACGTTTTCCAGTATTCAATACATACAGTTGTAATCAGATCGGAGAGAACGAGGCTCCACAATCTGGCAATATTTAAGGCACCCCCGCGAGCTCGCTCTTCGCGGTAGCAATCGCGGAAGGTCTGTACCATTTCGCAACCATATGAGCGGCGAAAGCTTGCCGGATAGAGCCAGAGTAGGTCACGGTAGAGCCGTTCAGAGAGAGAAGGCGAGCGTAACGGTGCAGTTGCCATTATGCGCCTCCTATCGATTCGGCTCCGCCAAGCAGCCGCTTAAATTGCGCCACATGCACCAGTTCTGATAGCCGTCGCGCCTCTGCCTGGGCGACGCGCAGCCCAAAATCAGTCAGGCGGTAATAGCGCCGCCGCTCATCATCAAGGGCAGGATCGGGACGTTCGCCTGATTCTTCGATTAACCCATCAGCTAACATACGCTTGAGCGAGCCGTAGAGCGTGCCCGGCCCCATCCGCATCTTTCCGCCGGTACGCAGCGCAACCTCCTGCATAATGCCGTAGCCGTGCCGTTCGGCATCGGCAAGAGCGAGCAGAATGTGAAAAACAGCAGGCGTCAGCGGGAGCAGCGCCTCCGGCTCGCGCTTTGCTTTATTCATGCCACCTCCATTTGCTATATCTGCGTCGGATATATCCGACGCAGATATAATACCCAATAAAAATGATGATGTCAAGCCCTCTCTCCGACGACTAAAAAACACAACCTCCCCTTTCGTAGCGACCCGATTGATCGGGTCCTACCGTGCTATTCCGCCAGCCAACGCTGCTTCGCAGCTAGCTCCGCTCAGGCTGGCGGTAAGGAAGCTTCAGCGCTCGTACATTCCGCACTCGTTGTGCCATGCGTCGCCCAATTGGAAACAAGAGCGAGGGAAGGCAGGCGATAAATCGGACGCGCTCAAGCTGGTCGCTACGAAGGGCGGCGAAGGGGTGGAGAAGGGTGGTGGCACATAAATAATACCGCTGACCAGTTTATTAACCAGTGAACGGTATTGACTTTAGAACAACTTTTTATACAGGGTTTTGGAAGATTGTTAAGCCTTTGCAGCTTTCGCAGTTTTGGCGGAGGAATGCGAGGTGTGCTTCTTGGCGGCTTTGATACAAACAATCTCTACAGGTCGAATCCTCCTAAGCCATGTATGCCGAGCGCCAGAGAGATTTCGCCTCCGTGATGGATGTCGTGTTCGAGCAAGTGCCAGATGATCCACTGGCGTGAACGGTCTGGCCTATCTTTACCAAGCGGGTTCTGAAAAACCTGCTCAAGATCAGCCGGGGTCCAGTGTGCCAGCGCATCCTGAATCATCTGCCAGGTCACCTCAAGCCCACTAACGATTTCGGCTGCCGAACGGGCCGGCTGCCCCTCTTCGTCCCAATCTGCCAGGGGAGCGAGATCAGAACTCCCTACGCCCTGCCACATGTGGAACCACCAGACCCGAGTTGCAATAATATGCCTTGCAAGCATGTTGATAGACCAGAGGTGCGGCGCGGGTCGCAGTTCAAGTTGCTCCGGCGATAGCGGCGCGAGAGCTTTGACGATGTTTTGCTGGTAGACATCCCAGCCTTTGTAGAAAGGTGAGAGCGAAAGTTGATTTTCGGTCATGGTTTTTCTCCTCGTATCTTTTTTTCCAGGCTATCACGAAAGCAGGTAAGAAGGAGTCCTGATTTAAAAGAGACAGAGGATTTTGCGAGATGGTCCCGCAAAATCCTCTGTCTCTTTCATTGAATGCTTTACAGTTTACGCCACCGCCTCTTCCTCTTTGTCCAGTTGCAAGAACTGCTCGTTGTACAGCCGCGCGTAGAGGCCGCCGAGCGCCAGCAGTTCGTGATGGGCGCCGCGCTCGACAATCTCGCCTTTATCCATCACCAGGATGACATCGGCTGCCAGGATGGTCGAGAGGCGGTGCGCGATAGCCAGCGTCGTGCGTCCCTTCATCAGCGGCTCCAGAGCGGCCTGGATCAGACGCTCCGAATGCGTATCGAGCGCGCTCGTGGCCTCATCGAGGATCAGGATGCGCGGATTTTTCAGGATCACGCGGGCGATGGCGACGCGCTGCTTCTCGCCGCCGGAGAGCTTATAGCCGCGCTCGCCAACTACCGTATCGTAACCCTCGTCCAACTCCATAATGCGATCATGGATCGCCGCCGCCTTCGTCGCAGCGACAATCTCTTCCTCGGTCGCATCCGGACGAGCGTACAGAAGATTTTCACGGATCGACGCGTGGAACAGGTACGTTTCCTGTGTTACCATGCCGATCAGTTCGCCGAGCGAGGAGAGCGCGATGTCTTTGACGTTATGCCCATCAATCTCAATGGCGCCGCTATCCACGTCATAGAGCCGTGGCAGCAGGTAGGTAATCGTCGTCTTGCCCGCGCCGCTTGGTCCGACCAGAGCAGCCAGTTGTCCAGGCTTAATATCGAACGAGACGTTATTGAGGGCTGGGCGCAATGCTAAACCCTCATCAGTTGCCTCTGTAATTGCGACAGGCTCAGGTGATCGCGGGCCTTTTGCCCCATTCTGAGCTTCAGTTTCGTCGCGCTTATAGGCAAAGGTAACGTTATTAAACGTCACTTCGCCGCGTACTTGCTCTGGGGGCAGTTGGAGCGCACCGGGTCGGTCCTTAATCTCGATAGGCATATCCAGGTATTCAAAGATGCGATCAAACAGGGCCAGCGCGCCCTGCACCTCCACCTGAATGTTGAGCAACTGCCCGATGGGGAAGAAGAGTCGGCTTTGTAGCGTGGTGAAGGCTACGATCTTACCCAGCGTCATGGCGGAGTGAGGATCAAAAATGATCTGCCAGCCGGCGATCAGGTAGACCAGGGCAGGCGTAATCGAGAAGAAAGTGCCGATAAACATAAAGAACCAGCGCCCGATCATCTGCTGACGCACTTCCAGATCGGTCAGATGCTGATTTTCCTTCTCGAACCGCTCCTGAGCAAGCTTCTGACGGGCGAAAGTTTTCATTAGCAGAATGCCGCTGACCGAGAGCGTTTCCTGCATCATTGCCGTCAGCGATGCCATGCTCTTCTGCGTCTCTTTGCTCGTCTGCCTACGGATATTGCCCACCTTGTAGGTAATCCACAAAAAGATCGGCAGCAGGCCGAGCGAGAGCAGGGTCAGGATCGGGCTGAGGTAGATCATAGCGATAATCGTGCTCAACGCCGTCGAGAGGTTCGAAACAATGCTGGTAGCTGTATCGGTAACAACTCCCTGCACGCCGCCCACATCGTTTGAGAGGCGCGACTGAATCTCTCCCGTGCGCGTGGCAGTGAAGAAGCGCAGCGACATGCTTTGTAGGTGGTTGTACAGCTTATTGCGAAAGTCGCGCATCACGCTCTGGCCGATTACATTGTTAAGATATGTCTGCCCCACGCCAACGATGCCGGAGACGACGGGCGTCAAAATCATAATGATCACAAAAGTTATCAGCAGGTTGATATTGCGTTTGCCGATGGCATCATCGAAGATACGCTGGATCAACAGCGGGTTGACCAGGCCGAGCACTGTGGTCAGCAGAATCGCTATCAGCACCAGCACAACTTGAAGCTTGTAGGGGCTGAACGCCTGCATCACTCGTCTGACTGTGCGGGCATCGGTCTTGCGTCCCCGCCTCTTCTGCTCCTCCGCGTATGCCGCCATGCCACCGCCCATTCTATGAAATCCCATATGTAAGGCTCCTAAAAGTAAATGACATACATAGTTACCATAATATTAATCAATCTATCATGATAACAACAAAATTACTATCGTTGCTTCCCTTTGGAAAGTATAGAGGAAATGAGCAATTTTGGCGCCGGTCAAGTGGACGGTTCTACACCTGTCAATTCTGACAGGCAAAGGCGTTGAACCAGACCGGCCAGCAGCGCGCCGCGTATGGGGATCGAGTCGATGAGCAGGTGCTCGCGGCTGAGATTATGCATACCGCCGCCAGTGGGACCCAGGCTATCGAGGGTGGGAATGCCAGCCTCCATCAGAAGATTAGCATCCGAGACGCCTCCCTTGCCTTCAGCCGTAATGTGCAGCCCTAAAGCCCGGCCCTCTATCTGCGCCATTTCGACCAGGCGCATAATCCCCGGCGTGCGCTCGTAGGGGCGGCGTCCGGGCACGCGCGTCAGTGTGGTATGAGTATCGGGCACAAGGCAGCTCGCAGCAATTTTTTCTAACGCCTCCGCCGCGACATCCAGGCCATGCTGATTGAAAGCGCGCACAGAGATATGGCAGCGAGCCATATCCGGGATAATATTGAGGGGCTCGGAGCTGGCGAGGCGAGTCACATTGAAAGTCACACCGCGATAGAGCGCATTCAGTTGATGCGCAGCCAGCATTTTATGCGCCAGCTCAATCACCGCCGAGCGCCCTTTATGAGGCTCCGCGCCAGAGTGGGCCGAGACGCCAGTCACCTCCATTACATACTTGTCGGCCCCTTTGCGGGAATGAGTCAGGATCTCGCTATCGCGCGATGACTCCAGCACCAGCCCGACGTCCATCTGTTGAGCGACCTCGCGCAGCAGCGGCGCACTGCCGGGCGAGCCTACCTCCTCGTCGTTGTTGAAAACAACGCACAGCTCGCCATAATCATCAAAGCCTGCCTCAGCCAGCGCCCGCAACGTATAGATGCAAATTACATCGCCCGATTTCATATCAATCACCCCTGGCCCGTAGGCAATGGCATCGCGAATAGTAAACGGCGTCGTCTCTGCCGCGCCCGGCCCATAGACCGTATCGACATGGCCCACCAGCAGGATGCGAGCGTTCCCCCTCCCTCTGCGTCGGGCCACCAGGTTGTGACCAAAGGCCGTGGGGTGCAGGCTCACCGTAAAATCAAGCTCGCGGAGCCATGCTTCCAGGTGAGCGATCACCCGGTTAACGCCCTCAATCTGGCCGGTGCCTGAATCGATATTCACAAGAGTTTCGATACGGCTCAGAATTTGTTCCTGGTAGAGGCGGAACACCGGTAAATATGCTTGCGCGAAGGTAAAAGCATCTGGCTGTGGCATAAATAACCATCCTCTGGTGGTAAATAGTGATGAAGCCTTCATTTTTGAGTATTGTATCACAGTTGGGGCTGTAGCAACGTTGCGGCTGCTCAAAGCTTTCGGAGATCAGTTTCTTGAAGAGCTGCAGAGCAAATTTTAAGTGAGGCGCTCAATCTCTGTCTAAGTAGCTATACGAGTTTGACCCCGTGTGGTACAGTATGGGGGATAAGTACTCGCTAATAGCTGACAGGAGAGGACGAGTGGCTTCAGCACAGGCTCCTTTTGAGAAATTAACCCCCATACATCCCAATCGCCGGATCACATTAGAGACCGGTCCGACCCCGGTTGCCACGCGCTTGATCGATTTTCTTGTACCTTTAGGCTTCGGGCAGCGGGCATTGATCGTGGCCCCTCCTAAGGCTGGCAAAACGACTATTTTACGGCAGATTGCTTCCGCTGTCCTTCAGAACCACGCTGAAGCTCGCCTGTACCTTTGCCTGGTAGATGAACGCCCGGAAGAGGTGACGGACTGGCGCACAGAGGTATCCGGCCCAATGGTGAAGTTATATGCTTCAAGCTTCGATCAGCAGTCGTCCCGGCATGGGCGCATCGTTGAGCGTGCTTTGAACGACGCGAAGCACGAGGTCGAGCAAGGGCACGATGTGGTGATACTGCTGGACTCGCTGACACGGCTGGCTCGCGCACATAATTTAAATACGGAGATGTGGAGCGGAGGGCGCAATCAGCGCGGGGGGTACGGTAGCCGCACGCTCTCCGGTGGCATTGATGCTCACGCGCTGGAGGTCGGACGGCGCGTCTTCGGCGCTGCTCGCGCCCTTGAGGAAGGTGGAAGCCTGACCATCGTCGCCAGTTGCCTGGTGGAGACGGGCAGCCGCCTGGACGAGGTCGTGTACGAGGAATTCAAGGGGACGGGTAATCTGGAGGTTCGCCTCTCACGCGAGCTAGCGGACCGCCGTATTTTCCCTGCCATCGACGTGACCGTTTCCAGCACGCGCCAGGAAGAACGCTTGCTTTCAGCTACGGAACTGCGGGCAATGGCGATAGTACGCCGCCGCATGGCCGACCTGCCGCGTCGCGAGGGGGCAGAGCAGGTTTTGCGTCTCTTCGAAAAGACAAATTCCAATGCCCAACTGGTCGAGGCTATCGTCCGACAGGGGTAGGGACCCGATTTATCGCGTCCGCCCGCGATTGATCGCCTTCCCGATTTTATCGCGCCCAAACGCAAAAAAGGACCCGAAAGTCCTGAGACCCGGGTCCCGGTTTAGATCGACGAAAATCAAGCCATCCGCCTGGTCAGCGTTGCCAGAAATTCGGCGTTATTACTCGTCTTCGACATCTGCTGGAGCAGAGCTTCCATTGCCTCTAACCCCTGTTGATCGCTCAATGTCGAGAACATACGACGCATGGTGATGATGGCTCGATAGGTAGCATCATCGTAGAGTAGCTCCTCACGACGCGTACCGGAAAGCGCAATATCGAGGGCCGGGAAGATGCGGCGCTCCGCCAGCTTGCGGTTGAGCACCAGCTCCATATTGCCGGTTCCTTTAAACTCCTCATAGATCACATCATCCATACGGCTACCGGTATCGACCAGTACGGTCGCAATAATCGTCAGGCTTCCGCCCTCATCAATGTTGCGGGCGGCACCGAAAAAGCGTTTGGGCAGGATCAGCGCACTGGGATCGAGTCCACCGGAGAGGCTACGCCCGCTGGGTTCCACCGCCAGGTTATAGGCGCGGCTCAAACGGGTCAGGCTGTCCAGCAGTAT
The DNA here is from genome assembly GCA_035293765.1 of Ktedonosporobacter sp. Classification (GTDB taxonomy): domain Bacteria; phylum Chloroflexota; class Ktedonobacteria; order Ktedonobacterales; family Ktedonobacteraceae; genus DASRHT01. The sequence goes on along the minus strand of DATGMF010000065.1, from coordinate 228,779 downwards.
CATCACATCGCGTCCGCCCTCCACCAGACGTTTGGCGCGCTCCAGCACCATCTCCGCGAGGCGGGTATGGGCATAGGTTGGCTCGTCAAAAGTGGAACCGATGATCTCGGCATTGACCGAACGCTTCATATCGGTAACCTCTTCTGGTCGCTCACCGATAAGGGCGATCAATAGATGCACATCGGGGTAGTTCTGAGTGATGGAATTGGCGATAGACTTGAGCAGCATGGTTTTGCCAGCTTTTGGAGGAGAGACGATCAGGCCGCGCTGTCCTCTTCCAATCGGAGAAACCAGGTTGATGAGACGACCTGAGAGGCTACTGGCGCTGGTTTCCAGGTTGAATAGCTCACGCGGGAAAACCGGGGTGAGCGTATCAAAATGGGGTCGGTTCTTGGCGATTTCAGGATCAAGCCCGTTTACCGCCTCAACGCGCAACAGGCCCGCGAATTGCTCCCGATCTTTGGACGGGCGCACCAATCCTGCAACCTGGTCACCCTGACGTAATCGGAAGCGCCGGATCTGCGAGGCTGAGATATAGACGTCCAGCGAGCCAGGCAGGTAGCGCTCTCTCCTGAGAAAACCAAAGCCATCCTCCATGATATCAAGGATACCTTCTCCAAAGAACGCGCCCTGCTGGTCAAAATCCGTAGGAAGCGCGGGAGAGGAGCTCTGAGTATCTACATTAGTAGGGGTAGAAGGGTCGAAAGGCAACGTTTGCCTGTCGAGTTCTGCGATGGTGTTTGTTGTTAGTTCCTTGTTGTTTATAGACATAATTAGCGAGGGCATTACGGAAGGATGCCCTGTCCTTTCTATGACGAAATCCTAAAAGGTCATCATGGATATACTGTTGTACACTGCTGTCATGACTGACTGAAAATAGTCATGGCCGGAAAAGATGAATGGCTGCTCGGAGACAAGTTTGATGAGCTAAGATTGAAAACCCGCCCAATTTCTTACACTCATAACAACAAAAAAAGTTTCAGGTGTATTCCGCCCATTGCTATTGCTTTGTTGCCGTCATTATCATCGCGCCTTCTGTATATTAAAGTGCCCGCGATATCGTGTGATAAGTAACTATATCACTGAATAAAGAGAGCATGAGGGTGTGCTATGTCTGCATTAGAGGGAGTCACTTTTAGTCACTATCGGATACAACATCTTTTGACGCGGGGAGGCATGGCGGAGGTCTATCTTGCTCAGGACACGGATACTGACCAGCAGGTTGCGATCAAGATGGTCCACAGGAGCTCCGGGGACTACTACGAGCGCTGTCGCCGCGAAGTTGCGGCTGTGGCACTGCTCAAACACAATCATATTCTGCCTGCTCTGGATTGCGGTGAGTATGAATCATGGTACTATCTGGTTACGCCGTACATTGAGGGTGGCACATTGCAGAATCGCCTGGCCCAGGGTCCAATGACGTTGGAAGAGGCCGACAAGATCCTTGAACAACTGGTTGCCGCGTTGCAGTTTTCGCATGACCACGGCATTCTTCACCGCGATATCAAAGCCTCAAACGTATTTTTGCGCGATAAAGACTATATCTATCTTGCCGACTTTGGCCTGGTTAAAAATATAGAGAATGACTATAGCATCACCCAATCAGGCTATTTGATCGGAACGCCCGAATACATGGCGCCTGAATTAGTAGATTTGCCTGCAACGATTAGCAGCGATATCTACGCGCTCGGCATATTGCTCTATCAGATGCTCACCGGACGCGTCCCTTTCACCGGCGGCACGCCCGTGGCGATCTGCCTGAAGCATATACGGGAGCAACCAGTCCCTCCATCTCTTTTGAATCCCTTGATCCCTCCAGCAATCGAAGCAGTAGTGTTGCGCACGTTGGAGAAAGATCCGGCCAAGCGCTTTCAGAGCGCACAAGAGCTCTTATTTGCATATCAAGAGGCATTCAAAAGTGAGATGAGTGATATGACCGTGCGTGTAGCGGCGGTACATCCTGGAGAGTCAGTTGCTTCTCTAGCAGCAATGCCTGCTTTTTCTGAGGCTCCTACGGTATCGCGCATGCCCAACCTCGCCGCAGAAGCCACTGCTCCGCGTGTAGCTGTGCTGGAAGAGGGAGAGCCTACAGTACTCAAGGCTCCTGCCATGCCGCAGAAAACCAGACCAGCTCGCGGTGCTGCTCTCGGGTTATTAGCTCTCGGACTTCTGCTCGCGATGCTCCTCTACTTTTCTCTGTACAGTCTGTCAGGCCAGCCCCCACCTGGAAGCCATCCTGGTAATATTCCTCAGGCTGCACCGACTATGATAAGTACTCCAGGTACGGCGCCAGATAATCAGCAAACGCCGGAACCACAAAAGCATCATCATAAAAAGGGGGATCTTATTCCTCCCTCCAACAATAATGATGACCAGGGGGATTAACTAAAAGGGCAGGGCTTGTTCGTTTACCCGTATTGCACTTTTTGTCTGCTCCTCTCGCGACCAGCAAGCTGGTCGCTCGCCACCACCCTTCCCTTGCGAGCGGGGCTTGGCCCCGCGAGCATTACGTGAGAAACAGGCAAACGAACAAGCCCCGGCTAAAAGGGTATGGCAATTTATCACAGCCAGATTATGCTATACTATAAAATAAGAAATGCGTCTGGAGGGCTTACTATGCGCTGTCCTTACTGTGGAAGTTTCAACCGGGATAATACGGCGTACTGTTTTCGTTGTGGCAGAAATCTCTCGCCGCAGGCGCCGCCTCCACCCCAACCCCCTGGCTCACGCCAGCCTCAACCGCAACGCCCACAATATCCTCAGCCACAGCGGCCAGCAACCAACCAGCCACGCCCTCCACAGCCGGTTACGCCTATGCAGGCTCCTCCGCCAGCTCAGCCAGTACCGCAGCAAACAGCAACGCGTGTGCGACCAGCGCAGCCCGTCGCGCCTCCTCCTGTTGTAGCGCCACCAGAGCCAGAGCCGCCGGTTGCGTTCCCGCCGCGCACAATGGCACATCTGCGCGCGCTTGAAGCGGGAGCCCAGACCTATACGCTGGTAGATGATACCGTAGGAAACGGGCGGAAAAGGATCGTGCGCATCGCTTATCGAGCATGCACCGGCTGGATGCAGGTGGCGACGCTACTGAAAGCCTTCAACGAGTACCAGTCGGACGAGTTCGAGACCATCATTATCCAGGGAGTACGCGAGCAGGATACGAGCCCTTATGTATATACTAACGGTCAACTGGTATTTGATCGCAATACGCGCCTGGGGAGCCAATTGCTCAGTCGCTACCAGATCGAAACCGGTGATGGCATGTCCAGCGATTCCGTGCGCATCGTGCTCTCTGAGTAGTTGAGGCAGCGTATGCAAGCAATTGAGCTGATCAGCAAGAAACGAGATGGAGAAGCCCTTAGCACAGCCGAAATCGCGTGGTTGGTGGATGGCTATACCCGAGGGCAGATCCCTGACTACCAGATGGCCGCGTGGCTGATGGCAGTCTACTGGCGCGGAATGGACGCGCGCGAGACGAGCGATCTGACGCTGGCAATGGCGAGCTCTGGAGAGCAATTGCAGGTGCGCGACATTATCTCGCCTGTGATCGATAAGCATAGCACAGGAGGGGTGGGCGATAAAGTCACGCTGGCTGTGGCTCCCCTGGCTGCCGCGTGCGGTGTGGCGGTCGGCAAAATGTCCGGGCGCGGGCTGGGCCACACGGGCGGCACGATTGATAAACTGGAGTCAGTGCAGGGGTTCCGCTCGCTGCTGTCCCGCGATGAGTTCCTCCACATCTTGCAGCAGCATCACATCGTGCTGGCAGGTCAATCAAACGATCTGGCACCGGCTGATGGGAAGATGTACGCCCTGCGTGATGTCACCGGCACCGTTAGTAGTATTCCGCTGATCGCTGCCAGCATTATGAGCAAAAAGCTGGCAATCGGCTGTTCGCATCTTTTGCTCGATGTCAAGTTCGGTGATGGCGCTTTTATGAAGACGGCAGAGCGCGCCCGCGAGCTAGCCCTGGCGATGGTAGAGATTGGACGGGCAGCAGGCATGCATACAGCGGCGGCGATTACTTCAATGGAGCAACCTCTGGGGCGCGCGGTTGGCAACGCCCTGGAGATGGCGGAAGCGATTGCCATTCTACAGGGCCAGGGACCGGAAGACATCTCTCACCTCTGCTATCACGAGGTGGCGGAGTTGCTGGTGATGACCCAGGTCACCCAGAATTTGCCCGAAGCGGAACGACGCGTCAAGAAGGCTGTAAGCTCAGGTGCAGGCGTTGCCAAACTGGCAGAGGTGATCGCCGCACAGGGAGGTGACGCTCGCCAGATTGCACAGCCGCAGCTTCTGCCCGCTGCTCCCGTAAAAACCATGCTTGTAGCCGCGCGCGATGGCTATATCAGCTCGATTCGGGCGGAGCAAATCGGACTTGCGAGCATGCGCCTGGGTGCAGGCCGCTTCAAAAAGGGCGATGCGATTGACCATCGCACTGGTTTTGTCTTGCAGGCCAAAGTGGGAGACTATCTCCACAAAGGCGATCCCCTGCTAGAGATTCACGCACGTAACCAGGACGAAGCATCAGCAATCTCGTGTGAACTGCTCGCCTGTTATAGTTGGAGCGATACTCCGGTGCAGCCGGGACCGTTGATCCTCGATGTGCTACATCCGTAGTGTATTTCCCCTTGACATCTTCGGGTGTGATGTCTATACTCTCCTCAAAGTGGAGGCGTGAGCTGATAGCGAGCTCGATCCGCTTGAGGATACTGAAATTACGACACCGTTAACTCCCAGAAATCTGAAGTTGGATGATCAGGATCGCTCCCCCCACGCTCCAGATACAGATGTCCCTTGCCATCACAGGCCGCTGCACCTAAAACCGAGCCTCCTGATGGCAATGGAGCAAGCTGCTGCCAGCGCAATGTGCGCAAATCTGTCAGCCAGACTTGCTTCATGCCCGTTCTCGTGTAGGGATCGTATCCCCCAACGATGACAAACTGGCCCGGTCGTACCTGGCAACCAGCAGCGCCGCTGATAGGGAGCGGGATGGCGGTGGACTCCTGTGTCCAACTATTGCGGGCAATGTCGTAACGATAGATTTTATCCGTTTGGAGGCGCTGTCCGGCCTCCTGAGCGCCTCCGAGCAGCAGAATACCGCCATTATTATCAGGAGCCAGCAAGCCATAGCCGAGCCCGATTGGCAGTGGCGCCAGCACGTTCCATCCTCCAGTATTGCTGTTATAGCGATACCAGCCTCTGCCAGCCATCGCCTGGGGATCGCCTCCCTTTGTAAAGCCTTGAGCAATATAGAGGTGGCCTTGCTGATCCGCGAGCATAGCGCCGCTAAAACCAGGCGATATTTGCGGTGGCGGCGTAATGGATTGCAGCGCGCCGCTGGCTGGCTGATACATAAAAAGGGTAGGGGTCACTGTATAGCTATCAGTCGAATAGCCAGTAGTAAAAAAGATGCGTCCCTGTCCATCCACGGCTGCGGCATTATCAAGCATACCGGGCATACGCACGCTGCTGACCCGCTCCCAGCGGGCCGCCATGATATCGTAGTAGTAAAGGTTGTGGTCATAATACGGGCTATGGGCAGCGTCGCGATAGCCGCCGCTGACATAGATTCCGCCTTTCCCATGCATTTCTATATAGCCCGCCACATTATCCGCCTCCGCAAATGGCAACGATGGCAATGCCTGCCAGCGGCTGCCTATAGTTCGGACTACATCTTGCGGAGCAGTGACGGTCTTGGAAGGGGCTGATCGTGTGGCGGTGGCTCCCTGAGAAATGCTTGCGAAACGGTCAGAGAAGTGCAGATAAGCCAGAAACGACGAAAACAAGAGGAATAGAACCAGGACGAAGGCGAAGCTTGTCCGATGTAAGCGGTGCGGTGAGTGCGCTGGCACGGGAGGCAAAGGCGCGGGTGACTTATGGGGCGTTTGAGGCGCTGGCGGCACCGGTTGTTTTGCACTCTGCCAGCATTCTTCAAGAGGAAGGCGCGGCGTGGGCGCCAGAGGTTTAAAGGAACGACGTTTCAGGCTTTCATCGACGGAGGCCATATGAATTTCGAGCGTTTCCTGCTCCATTCGCTCTCGACGTATACGGCAGAGCGCCTCGCGCGTCTGCCGCCGCTGTTGCAGGCTTAACGTGGGCGATGGCACAACAGATGCGCTTTTAGAAGACGGCGGCGCGACTGGCGTTGCAGAGATTGATAATTGGGATTGCGATGACGGTACAGAGGACCCGCCAGCGCCCTCAGCCGCTCCCACAACGGAGGAAACCTCCGCAGGCTGCGCGCTGAGCGTACGTTGGTATGCCCGTCTCTCTTCAATCTGATAGGCGCGCTCTAATGCCAGGTAGAACGTGCGAGCAGATTGAAAGCGATGCAGAGGGTCAGAACGGGTCGCGAGCGTCATCATGCTATTTAACGTGGTAGAAATTTCAGGATGGTTGCGTAAAGACCTTGTAGAAGCCGATCCCGTTGGACGCTGCCCGCTCATCATTTCGCGCAAAATGATCCCCAGGCTGAACAGATCGGAGCGCGCATCCGTCTGTCCGGCCTGATATTGCTCAGGAGGTGCATATCCCGGCGAGCCGAAATCTGAAGTATCATTGCTCTGTCCAGTTTTAAAGTAGCGAGCAATCCCGAAGTCCACCAACATCAGCGAGCCATCGGGCGTTAAGATAATATTCGAAGGCTTCAGGTCGCGAAACACAATCGGCGGCGTCAGCCTGTGCAGGTAATCAAGCACATCACACAATTGTCTCGCGTATGTAAGCACCTCTAACGGCGGGAGCTGCTTCTGCTGGCGCAGATAGGCGCTTAGCGTCAGGCCAGGAATATAATCCATGACCAGGTACCAGTAGCCACCCTCAAAGAAATAGTCGTAGAGCGTGGGAATAGCCGGATGCTGTAACCGTGCCAGCAGGAGGGCTTCGCGCAAAAAACGATCCGTGAGAGGGCCGCCGCTGTGAGGAAAGTCGTATTCTCGCACTTTCTTTGCCGGAGCGCGATGGCCGGTATCGCTGCCATGTAGGATATAATCCAGTTCGGTGATGACGCTATCCGGTAACGGACAGTCTGCGCGAGCCTGCTTGAGGGCGAGAGAGATGTTAAGCGAAGTATGGGTAGCGAGATAGACCTTTCCCATGCCTCCATACCCCAATACACGCTGGATGTGATATTCCCCGTCGCGCAGGTAGCGTCCAATCAAGCTTTCACGCTGAGGAATGCCTGGAGTTTCTTGCCTTCCTGGCATATTTGACATCAGATGCCTCCCCTTCCACTTTTCCTGAACACCTCTATTATACACCTGATCTCACTTTTGCTCCGCGTGAGGTCGTTTTTAATTCCCCTGGGCCGTTTTAACCGCCTCCGGGGTTGTCTCACCGCGCAGCAACCACGCGACCGCCACCGCCAGCAGCGCGCCTGCAAATGGCCCTATCAGGTAGATCCAGGCATCGGCCCAATAGCCGCTGATCAAAACCGGTCCCAACGAGCGGGCGGGATTCATCGAGGCCCCGCTGACCGGGTCGGCAAACAGGCCACAGAGCGCGATTGTCCCCCCAACCGCTATCGAGGCATTATGCCCCACCAGCCCCTTATTGGTCGCCGTCGCCAGAATGACCGTCACCAGCAAAAACGTCAGCACGATCTCCATCACCAGCCCTGGAATGACGCCAAAGTGTGGAACAGTCGCGCCCACATGCTTAACTGGATCCAGGATCGCCTGCAACAGGAGAGCTGCCAGCACCGCTCCCAGCAACTGGGCGGCCCAGTAGCCGGGGATACGCTTCCAGGGAAAATCCTTGCGCAAAGTAAACGCAAGCGTCACGACCGGATTGAAGTGCGCTCCAGAGATGCCGCCAACGGAGTAGATCATAGCCATAATTACCAGTCCGGGCGCAACCGAGTGTGCGGCATCAGTCACTTCTCCGTGACTGATCATCATCATCATACTACTTCCGGCGGCCACAAATGTCAGGAGAAACGTGCCTAAAGTCTCGGCCAGCAGCTTCTGCCAGATGGTAGGTGATTTTTGCTCTTCGGTACTTGCCTGCGCCGTACCTTGAGAAGCCTGCTCGCCTGTATCAGTAGTTGATCCAATCGCTTCTGTGCTCATAATTTTAGGAATCCCCCTCCTACGACGAAAGATAAGTCAGACACATATTATGTACTATGTAACAGGGAGAAAAAGTTTCATTTTCTTATGCCGCAACTGTATTTGTACGCCTGCTCAGGAGGTAGTAACAGAAGAGAATAGAACCTGTGGCAGAGATAATCTGGGCCGTGGCGCTAACCAGAGCAGCCCCCGTCATGCCCCATAACCCGATCAACGGCATAGCCAGAACGATCTTTGATAGCGCCACGCCTGCCGCAAAATATTCCTGCTCGCGCTTACATCCTTCATTGGATAGATGGGTCAAACTGATGGTCGCAGTGCTGCCGAACGCCGTGGCTATCAGTAATATGCGCAACGGCTTAACGAGTGGGAGATAGGCTGAACCCAACAAGGCCGTGATAGCAAAGGGCGATGCGACCATCATCATGATACAAATAGGAATCGCCAGGAATACGATAGCGCAGGAGGTTTTGATAAAAGCATCGTAAGTATTTACATAACGTTTGCCAGGGTGAGAGCGTAAGTAGAAAGGCAGAATGCAATAAGAGAAGATTGCCGGCGCAATGCGCATCGTTGCGGCGCTGATGGTGGCGCTCAATGCATAAAAACCTACTTCTACAGGGTTGCGCCAGAGGGCCAGGAGCAGCAGCTCGCCCTGTTGCCAAATAATAAAATCAAGCGTAAACAAAAGGAACGAGCCCCTGAGCGATTTTAGAATGTACCGCTGTTTGTAGAAGCCGGGGTAAATGATGTTGCCCATAGGCAAAATCCGTACCGCGCAAGAGACCGCAAGCACCAGTGTCAGCGTTGCGGCCAGCGTCGAGGCTAAGAGTAAAATCGCCGTCTGGTCCCCGTTTATGTGTGAGGCAATGATTATCAGTAAGAGCAATATGATAGAGCTAAAGAGGCGCAGGATCGTCAGCAGTTTAAAGCGGCGGCGGCTACGCAAAATGATGCCCGCGATACTACAGAGGAGATGAGGGGCCGCAGCCAGAGCGGCGAGCAGCAGGAGCAATGCCGTATGAGCGTCATAGATGCGCGCGAACAGGATCGCTAGAGCAACATAGATGCCACAGTACAGGAGAATGTTCCAGCACTGGCGGTACCAGAGATAAAAGAAAATGCCCGCTACTTGCCTTACGCCTTCACGGGACAAAATCTCAACGACCCTGCGACTGGCTAATGTCGCCGTGCCAATGCCAAGAATCGGCAGTGAGACGTTCGCCATCCACTGCACAAGCATATAGATGCCGAAAGATCGGGGATCGAGGATGTGGACGATGACAGGATATGTGCTGGCAACGATCAAGGTCGAGCATAGAGTCGCGCTCAATTGCCAGAAGCCGGGTCGAGTAATGCTGCGCCTCCCCGCCACCCGATGCACCTCATCCACACACATCCTCCCGTGATGAAATATCAATACTATCCAATAAATTTCATCTTATTTCAAACTATGCCATAGTGACATGCATATCAGGGTAGGAAATCAGTTGCGTATACGTTAATATTCTGGTATTTCCGTTAAGAATTGATGTTTTTGAATAAAAATAAATTCTCTACCCATTCATGCATCTTTTAACCTGATCATAACCAGAATAGGAGTAAGGTTTTCTTTTGCAGTCAGTATCATGCCAGCAGGGGTATAAGAGCATAAAGTCTCGATGGTCCGGGGCTAATGGTCGTTAGTGTATGGTTTTGCACTAAACGCATATGCTACCTGAGAGGTGGAAAGTGGAGAGGTTGGGCGACCATACTTTTGAACCGATACCGGGTAAGCAGGCAACGCTGATCTGCATTCAAGGTTGCGAACAGGCAGAGGTATCTTTGCGACGCGCTGCTCACCGGATACGACAGAATATCCGTAGAAGCGATATTGTACTCCTATCGGGCTTATCGTGCATCGTTGTACTGTGCGACACGCTTTTAGAGGGCGCGCAGGCTGTAACCAGACGCATCTCCACATTGCTGGCAGACATTGAGTATGAGATACAAATTTTATGCGGAGACGCGGCCAATATGCTGCTGCAACGTTTACAGGCTGAGCGTGCAATAGTTGTCGAACAAAAAGAACTCGAACGGGTCCATGCGCCTTCGTTACCGACCGTGCTAGCAACGGCTGTACGCGAACCGGACCCCTTACCCTATCTGGCCTTTCTCGCACACTACCCTTCCCAGCGCCTCTTACACCTCTTCCCCTACGAACTGGCCTGCCGCTATCACTGCTTTCCAGTAGGAGCCGAGCGAGGCGTACTCACCCTGGCAACCAGCCAGGAACTTGAGCGTGAAGTAATCTCCTATTTTCAGGAAATGATCCAGCGCAGTATCTTTCAAGTCCGCTGCGAAGCCAGTATGATCGATGACGTGCTCAGTTACTGGCAACGCACTATGCTGGCATAATGCGCACATCATACCATGGAAAGATGGCTTTTAGCTCACCTGCCTGAGCCATAACCGTCTCAAAAGGGGCGCAGCCGTCCCGCCTTTATTTGTTTTTGAATTGTCGGGCAATCAAGCCCTTCCTTGCCTGTCAAGCGGCAGAGCTGGCACAATTTTTACGCGCCTGTCGCGGCCCCACTTCCTCATCAGGGTTGGACACATACAAAATTCGTCGCAGGTTAGTGAGCGCAGCCTGGATACGCTTCTTGAGCGTATTCTCTGAAGTACACAGAGCCTGCGACATTTCCGGCAACGTCATGCCGTTATAATAATGCAGGACGACAACCACACGTTGTTTGGTCGGTAAGCTTTCGATGGCCCGGGCGAGATCCCAATCTCGTTCTAAACGTCCTTTATAATGATCTGCTGCCTGAGCAATAAAATCGGTTTCCTGTTCAGAAAGGGTCTGGCGCATAAACGCAGTTGAGCGGGCCAGACGGCGCTTGAAGCTGATACACTGATTGACGACGATGCGCATTAACCAGGGGCGCAAAGCCTCTGCCTGCCGCAGATCCGGCAAGTGGTGCCACGCCTGAATAAGCGCGTCCTGCACAACGTCTTCCGCGATATCTCGATCACCTACTATCATCGATGCAGTTCGTAACATCAATGTACCATACTGATCAACGATCTTACCGAATGCTCCATGATCTCCTTGAAGGGCGCGGGCCACGAGTAAACGCTGCTCACACTGTTCAGATTTCTCAGCGGAATCTGCGATCACTGATTGCTCAACGACTACATCCACACGGGAAACGTCAATACTGGCGGCTAAAATAGTTGTTTCTGGAAGCTGGGCTGTGAGCATAACCATTTCTATCTATCCTCCTGCTCGTGGTTGTTGTGCAAACAGTATACAAAACTATAACATAAGATATACGTTAGTACAAGGTGTGCATACTCACAATTTTCTATATGTGCAATGTTTGTCCATACTTCCGTAAAGGAAGCAAAAGACTAACCGGAGCGATGGTTTTACAGGGCATGTGTTTTGCTTGATCTATGGCTATGCGCCATGAAATTTGTGAGGGAGTATGGCAGGGAAAAGGGCCTGAAGCATGATGTAAAAAATCAGCGAAAGGGATTTTTGAGCATAAAAAACACCCGGCTTTTGATGCCAGATAGCACAGCCGGGTGTTCTCCTATGGCAAGGGTGTTAGTTGTTTATCGCCCTCGACAGGGACGTTACTATCTGTAACACCTGGTCAAACTTGCCTTCCAGCACGTCAAACCGACCTTCCAGCCTATCGAACCGCCCTTCCAACACGGTCATGCGGTTTTCCAGCACGTCGAACCGACCTTCCAGAGCGGTCATGCGGCTTTCCAGGGCAATAAACCGTTGTTCCGTCTTGCTCTCCAGCGCAGTCATACGATTTTCCAGGGCAGTAAATCGCTGTTCCAGACGATCAACCTTGATAGTGAGTTCTCCAATATCCTGTTTGATCCCTGTAAACTGCTGATCTACATACACTTTGAAGCTGCTTAAATTATCCTCCACGGCCTTGATACGCTCGTTTTGCTTAACAGCGATACCAAGCAGAATGGTGATATTTTCGTTTGCTTCTCTCAAACTGCGGCCTTGTTCGATGGGAGTCTTCTCTTGTACTGAGTGGAGATGGTGCAACTCTATAGTTGCAACCTTATCCTCTAATGCGGCTAGTCGCTCATCATAATTTGACATATTTTTTCCTCCTTATATACCCTTTCAACTTGTAACCCTCCCTTCTGCCTAAAATTATATCAGATATCGTATTGTTTGACAATAGTAGATGCACATTTTTTATACGTTTCTTATTTGATTGCCCCATGCGGCAGGACCGCATGAACTCCGCACATTTTGCCGTTCACGATCTGCGTAATATGCATATCGACGACCGTGCTGGCGAGGGCGAGCGCCTGTGGACGCGAGATACTATACTGCTCACCCATCAGATTGAGCATTGCGTCTAGCGCGATCATGGTGGCCTCGTGCAGGTCCGTATTGAAGCCGAGCGTAACCCAGCCCGCGGGTGTATTGGCTCTGGGCGTTTGTATGGGCATGGCGTCGCGCAGGTAGAAGGTCAGGCTGACGCGCTCTATCGGGCATTCGATTGCTACCCCGCTCACTTCACCATCGCCCTGCGCGCCATGCCCATCGCCGGTTGAAAAAAGTGCGCCCGGCACGGCAATCGGCAGGTAAAGCGTACTGCCTGCTACCAGTTCTTTACAGTCCATATTGCCTCCGCAGAAGCGCGGCGGCACGGTTGGATGGATGCCGGGCTCGGCGGGTGGCATGCCCATCACACCCATAAAAGGATGCAGCGCGATGGTATGTCCATACTGGTCTCGTCCGGTTAGATTCTCAGCGTCAAGCGTCCAGAGCAACTCATCAACATCTTCTAGCAAGCCCAACCGTCGGTTCACATCATTGGGGATGCGTCCGCCAATCGTCCAGCCCCACGCGCCCGGTCGCACCTCGTTGATGCGAATTTCGAGCGTCATCCCCGGTTGCGCTCCCCTGATCGCTACAGGGCCGCAGAGCGCATGCCCCTTATCGCGTTCGGGGTCTCGTGGCTCAAAGCGGCGATGCTCCACTTCTCCTTTCGCAAAAGGAGCCATATGCCACCCGGCGTCAAGCGTGCGAAAATGTACGGTATCGCCCGATTCGATGGTCAGCACCGGTGGGAAGTCGCGCGAGAAGCTTCCATGCAAAGTAGCTCGCTCCGGCTCAATAGTGTAGACGGCCATGCGTTCTCTCCTGATCGCAAATCTTTTGATACACCGAAAAAGGGGATATGAAGGCAACCTCTACACTATACAATTTCTTCTACAGGGTTGTCATCACCTCTTCCGTTGTCATTGACCTGTGCAGGGACTCGATTGATTAGTATTCGGGCAAAATGTTGATTTCCATTGCCATGATACGTTTGTATAGGCGGTCTTCGCGCCAGAAGGGCCAGAGGTCGAAGAGGAAAAAGTCTACGGGCCGCCAGAGGATGACCCAGAAGGCAATCACAAATCCATCGCTGAAGATTGTGCTAAGATATGGCGGCCAGATCGTTATTCGCTCCAGATAGGGCGAGAAGGAGGCGCCGACCGCCAGGAAGAGGATGCCAAGCAGCAACGCGATGAGGGCCTGGCGGCGCAGAGTGACCATCGCATACCTGTTCTGCTCAAGCTTGAACTGGCAGAACCTGCGCATGGCCTCCCTGGTCCTCCTGGTGAGATCAGGCTCGATGCTTGCTTCAGGCAGGAAGATCGTCGTCCTTGCACTCGCTTTTCGCCGCCACAACGGAGCGGTAAGCTCGCGCCTGATCATCTCAACGCCCGATAGAAAATTGGCCTTTCTGGAGAAGGGATCTTCTATCGGACGTACAAACAGATCATGGATATTGTCGAGATGGATGATGATCTCAGCATTCCCTTCCCTCGCCATACAGCCCCTCCCCGCCGTATGCTGATTAGCCACCCAGCTCAACACGCCGCGCTTTGAGCTTGCTGATGCGGTCATCTTGCGCGGCCAGCTTCTCGCGTTCGCGCTCAACCACATCGGCTTTGGCCCGGCTCACAAAGTTCTCGTTGGCGAGCTTGCCCTGCAAACGAGCTGCCTCCTGCTCGGCCTGGGCAAGTTCTTTATCCAGTCGCTCCAGCTCTTTGGCAATATCGAGCATACCAGCAAGAGGCAGATACACCTCGACCGGGCCTGCGAGCAACGTCACTGCCTGCTCTGGCTTCTGCGTCAGCGTGCGATGAAGTTGCGGCTTCTCGGTGCGCGCCAGAAATTCGATCAGCGGCGTCTGGGCCTCGAACATAGCTAGCTCGTCGCCCACGACCATGATGGCCGGGATGCGGCGAGCAGGCTCCACGCTCATCTGGTTGCGCGCATCGCGAATACGCGTTATCACTGCCTGCACCAGGCCAAATTGTCGCTCCGCCTCTTCGTCAATGAACTGATCGGCAAAAGTAGGCCAGGGAGCCACGATCAGGGCCGGAGTGGGCCAGTTCTCGTGCTGCGGCTCGCTCGTGCGGTAGAGGTGCTGCCAGACTTCTTCGGTGACGAAGGGCATAAATGGATGCAGCAGGCGCATACTCTGATCCAGCACCGCGCGCAGAATAGCTGCTGTGCTGCTGCGTGCCTGCTCGTCGCCCTGCATCTGCACTTTGGCAATCTCCACATACCAGTCGCAGTAGTCGGACCAGAAGAACTCGTTGATCTGGCGACCGGCCTCACCAAGCTGGAACTCATTGATCAGGCGCGTCACCTGCTGAACGGTCTGCTCAAAACGATGCAGTATCCAGCGATCAGCCAGCGTCTGAGGCCGTAGTGCGCTGACATCCGGCACACCCCCGCCCACTTCCGCGGTGGTAAGCAGCACGAAGCGCGAGGCATTCCAGATCTTGTTGGCGAAGTTACGATTGCCGACGATGCGCTCCTCCATCAGCTTCATATCGTTACCCGGCGTGCTGCTCGTCGCCAGGGTGAAGCGCAACGCGTCAGTACCGAATTTATCCATCACCTCCAGAGGATCGACGACGTTATTCTTGGACTTGCTCATCTTCTCGCCCTTAGCGTCGCGCACCAGGCCGTGCAGGTAGATCGTCTCGAAGGGAATGGTTCCCATAAAGTGAATGCCCGCCATCACCATGCGCGCCACCCAGAAGAAGATGATATCGTAGCCGGTCTCCATCACGGTAGTTGGATAGTAGCGCAGCAGATCGGGCGTCAGTTCGGGCCAGCCCAGCGTGCTGAAGGGCCAGAGCCACGAGCTGAACCAGGTATCAAGTACATCTTCGTCCTGATGCAGCGAGCCGC
This sequence comes from Ktedonosporobacter sp., assembly GCA_035293765.1. Lineage (GTDB taxonomy): Bacteria > Chloroflexota > Ktedonobacteria > Ktedonobacterales > Ktedonobacteraceae > DASRHT01. Next base: position 213,482 of record DATGMF010000065.1, on the reverse strand, counting down.
TGCCACAGTTGGCGCAGATCGTGACATCTTCGCGGCTCACGTTCATCTCGCCGCAATTATCGCAGTACCACACGGGGATACGATGGCCCCACCAGAGCTGGCGCGAGATACACCAGTCATGAATATTTTCCAGCCAGTCGGTGTAGACCTTATTGAAACGTTCCGGCACGATCTGGATCTGACCATATTTGACCGCGCCCAGCGCAGGAGTTGCGAGCGGCATCATCCTGACAAACCACTGCTTCGAGATCAGCGGCTCCACGACGGTATCGCAGCGCTGGCAATGACCCAGCGGCACCGTATAATCTTCGACCTTGACGATTTGTCCAAGCTTTTCCAGGTCCGCCACCAGATTTTTGCGCGCCTCGTAGCGGTCCTGCCCGGCATATGGGCCAGCTTCGGGCGTCATGGTGGCATCGAAGCCGATGACCTGGACAGCAGGCAGATTGTGACGCAGGCCAATCTCAAAGTCCACCGGGTCGTGCGCGGGCGTCACTTTGACGGCCCCTGTGCCGAAGGATTGATCGACGGCGGCATCCCCGACTATCGGGATCTCGCGCCCGATGACCGGCACGATGGCGTAGCGCCCAATGATATCTTTGTAGCGCGGATCGAGGGGATTGACGGCCACGGCAGTATCCCCAAGTATCGTCTCCGGTCGCGTCGTGGCAACGCTGATATAGCGCGTTTCCTGCTCTCCCTCTTTCGGCACCAGCGGATAGCGCACATAGGTGAGCTTGCCGGGGGTATCGACGTGATTGACCTCCAGATCGGAGATGGCGCTCATGCAGCGTGGGCACCAATTGATGATGCGCTCGCCGCGATAGATCAGCCCTTCCTCGTAGAGGCGCACAAAGACCTCGCGCACCGCTTTGGAGAGCCCTTCATCGAGTGTAAAGCGTTCGCGCGACCAGTCGCAGGACGCGCCGAGACGGCGATGCTGGTCCTGGATGCGGCTCTTGTATTGGCGCACCCACTGCCAGACGCGCTCAAGAAAGGCTTCGCGCCCGATCTTATGCCGATCCGTCCCCTCCTGCGCCAGCAACCGTTCAACCACAGTCTGGGTAGCAATGCCTGCGTGATCCTCGCCGGGTACCCAGAGCGCCTCATCACCCCGCATGCGATGGTAGCGGATCAGGATATCCTCAATGGTTGCGGTGATGGCATGGCCCAGGTGGAGCGCGCCCGTGACATTGGGCGGCGGCATGCTAATCACAAAGGGCCTGCGATCTGGATCAGGCCGGGGCTTAAAGTAGCCGCCCTCCTCCCAGAAGCGGTACCATTTTGCCTCAACGGCCTGCGGCTCATACGTTTTTGGCAATGATGCAGTCGATGGTGCCTGTATAGTTCCTTCACTCTTCTCCTGCTCAATCATATCGACTCCTCGCGAAAGTATTCCCAGGTTTCTTCAAAATCTATCTCATCCATAAAAAAAGCCCTTCCCGTCAAGGACGAGAAAAGGCATTGCTCGTGGTACCACCTTGTTTCGGTCAGGCAGCCAGTGTCTGACCCTCAACATGTGCGCTAACGGGCACTCCCGTGGAAATTGCCTTAAAGCTGGTTTCCAGGCTCCTGGGCGACCTTCAGTGCAGCGTTACCGGGAAGACTCGCAGCCCATGATCTTCCCTCTCTTGCGGCCTCCGCACCTACTCCTCCCATTCCTCGCCAGTCCTACATTCCGTTAGCCCCAGTCTACCGATTCCGCATACAATTGTCAAGGGGCAATCCCTTGCGGTTGCCCTCATTCCCCTCCCCGTGGTTGCCCTCCTCCCCTCTTCGTGATTACTCGGTGTTTGTGATTATTCAGTGTTCTAGTGGCGCTCTCGCGCCATCTCATTGTCAATATGCTTACTATTGGCGATTTGCAGGCAGATGGCGTCAAGCGCGATATGACTGCACTGATCAAAGAGCGATCCCAGCGGCTGCTGGGTGGCAACTTCGCCTTCGCGTCGCCATCTGGTCGCAGCCGGAATGATCAGCGATAGCGTCGTGGACTTTGCCAGGGGCGACTCTGGATTGGTGGTTACGACGAAGATTGTGCAGCCCCCTTTCTTTGCCTGCTCGACCACATGCAGCGTCTCGGCTGTCGTTCCTGAGCCAGAGACGGCAACGAGCGTATCATAACTCTCAATCGCCGGAGCCGTCGTTTCGCCTACAACATATACCGTCAGGCCGAGATGCATCAAGCGCATAGCGAATGCCTTCGCCATCAACCCCGAGCGGCCTTCGCCCGTCACAAAGACGCGTGGAGCAGCAAGAAGCTCGTTAGCAAAAGCGACGATCTGGCCTTCGTCCAGCCTATCTATGACCTGCGTGATTTCCGCTATTAGCGTTTTCAGTGTCTCCATAAAGGTCCTCTTTTCTTATTTGCGATACGGCTCAAGTGAGGCAGAGAAGGCACGAGCAGCTTCCAGCGATAGCCGATCAGCGCCACTTGTAATTGCATCGTTCACTACTCCTTCCTTAACATTCTTTTCACGCTAGAAGTTCTGATCGGGTGACCCGGCCAGAACTTCTAACAATCAATCAGATAGATGAACGAGGGACCAACTTCTCAATAGATGCGCGAATCAGGCATTTCAGGCAGCGCGGGAGTGAAGGACTTATAGCTTTTCGCCAATGGTGATATAGACCTCCCAGCGACGGCTGTAAGCGCGTTCTGAGCGTCGGCGCAGCTCAAATTTCTCTAAGGGGATATGGCGGCCAAAGGGAGCATCGGGAACGACTTCGGTCATGACCTCCGTTTTGGCTTCGCGCTCGGCAGCGGATGAGCGCGCCCCGGTTGCGTTTCCTGATTGATCGCCTGCATCTTTGCTAATGAGGTTGCACCGTCTGCGTGAGCCGAAAAGCGCGCCGGGACCGTAGACGAACATTTGCAGGAAGACCAGGATCGGCTGGATAAATCCCACGGGCAGCAGATTCGCGCCTTCAATAATGATGACGCGACCGCCGGGACGCAGCACGCGGGCGACTTCGGCGATAGTGTTGGGGTCGTAAATATACTCAGATGGGAAGGTGCTAACCACAGTATCGAAGGACTCGTTGCTGAAGGGCAGACGCCGGGCCGAGCCCTGGATGACGAGGGAAGGTTGACCAAGCTTGCGATGGCGCAGCGTATCACGAGCCGCCGCCACCATCTGGGGGGAATGTTCAACAGCCTGGCAACGATAGCCAGCTTTGAGCATATCTGCCAGCAGGTCGCCTAAGCCGCAGCCCAGTTCTAAGACATCCATGCCGCGAATGCGCGTCAGCACCAGGCGCTGCCAGACGCGCCACTGGCCCGCGAACGGGACGGTACTGGCGAAGCGATAGAGGTAACGATTTCGATAGAGGGCTTCAAAGAGCCACTTGCGCAATCTGGGCGTCATTGTCTGCCAGCCTCAGTAAACACATCAAGCAACTCAGTCACTCGTTTTATCACCATATCAGACTTTATGCTCTCATCTAACAGTTTGCTCTTCTCCGCTCTTTTTTTACGTGCGTACTCGAGTAAATGATCGCCGTACGCATCACCCTGTAAATCGGTAATTCCCTGAGCGATCAATGCAGCTTGCGCCTTTTCCTGCATGCGTATTTTCGGCTTCCAGATGGCGAACATATTGAGGCGTTGCGCGCCAACAATATCGGCCTCAAGCGAATCTCCCACCATCGCCGCCTCTGCTGGTGGCACCTCCAACGCGTTCAGCGCGTGCAGAAAGATGGCGGCAGCGGGCTTGCGCACCCCCAGATCAGCGGAGATAGCGATATGACGCGTATCGAAATAATCAAGGAGACCAAGCACGCCAATATCTTTCAGAAAAGGCGGACCACCCCAGGCCCGGTTCGTCACCACGCCTAAAAGAAAGCCTCGCTCTTTGAGGGCGCCCAGGGTAGCTAAGACATCATCGAAGAGGATGCGTGACCCCAGGATGGGCATACGCAGCGCCTCGAAGATCGCCCCGGCGGTAGCATGATCTATGCCTGAAAAGCCCAGTTGCGCGACTGCCTCTATCGTAGCCTGGGCAAAATCCGGTTCGTGCTCAGGTGTTTGTTGCGCCATCAAATGCATTTGTATTTTTATTGCAGCGCGCAACTGCTCGCCCAGCAAATCAGGCTCCCTTTCGCTGCCGCTATTTGCAGGCGCATGATCAAGCAGGATCTGTACTGCCTGCCGGTTCGCGCGTTGTTCCAGAGTATGCCAGGTAGCTCGATCTACCTGAGTCCAGAGCGTCTCGCCGAGATCGAACAGGATGCAGCGAATCGTTCTTCCGGTGAGAACTGGCACGATCTTCTTAGACAAGCGTTACCCCCTGTACACATAGCAAGGCGCGATGGTGAATGGCTGCCCATTTCGACCATCGCGCCCGCTCATAGCTGAACAATACAGGGCAGGGGCCAGCCCTGCCCCTACTCTCGGGTCGGCGTGAGAATATCATCGACAAGGCCGTACTCAACTGCCTGCTGTGCGGTCAGGTAGTAGTTACGGTCAGAGTCCTGCATGATACGCTCAATCGTCTGGCCGGTATGATGAGCAATGATCTCGTACAGGCTGCGGCGCAGGCGCAGGATTTCGCGTGCGGTGATCTCGATATCGGCTGCCTGGCCCTCAGCTCCGCCGAGCGGCTGGTGGATCAGCATGGTGGAGTTCGGCAGGCAGTAGCGCTTGCCCTTCTCGCCAGCGGTCAGCAGCACAGCGCCCATGCTCATTGCCATACCCATACAGACCGTCGAGACCTCCGGGCGCAACCACTGCATTGTGTCATAGATGGCAAGACCGGCGTAAATGCTCCCACCGGGAGAGTTAATATACATGTTGATATCTTTGGTCGCGTCCTCGCTCTGGAGGTAGAGCAACTGTGCGACTGTGCTGTTGGCAACCATATCGTCGATTGGCGTACCAATAAAGATAATGCGCTCCTTTAGCAGGCGGGAGAAGAGGTCCCACCCGCGCTCGCCGCGAGCCGTTGTCTCAACAACACTGGGAATAATGCCCTTTGGCTCCAAAAATTCTCGGGACTCTTTGATCCATTTCGGGTCACGAGGATTAAAAACACTGCCCATGTTTGCTCCTTCTTATCCTTCACGGTTTCTCTCTTGTTATTCTATCATGAGAGATAGAAGCCGGTAAAAACTGTCTGTGCAGAGAAAGCCCACAACTGTGGAGATGTGTTACCGTAATGATAGCACTTGCGCAGTGCAAGTGCAAGCAACAGTAATCCAGCAGCAGGGCCATTTAATTTTCCTTTTTTTCCCGCCTTCGGCGGGGGGATGGAAGAGGGGGCGAGGGCACCTCGCGCTCCGGTGAGGGGCTACCGCCCCTAACAACCCCGCTTTTTCCGAAAATTAAATAGCCCTGAATCCAGCAGGGCAGGGGCTAGCAACCAGCAGGGCAGGGGCTAGCCCTGCCCCTACTACATATCCCTCCTGGGATGATTTGGGCGGTAATCGTGCGCACGATCAAAGGTGACCTTTTTTACCAGGCTGATATCCGAGAGGCGGGAGCGTATGCGTTCATCAATGCCCTGCAATCCTCTAGGATTAGCCGTGATGACGGTCGGCATACTCATGTTATAGCGATAGTTTAGCAACTGGAAGAGCTTCTCGTTGGCCCACGGTGAACTTTGCTGCGCCCCCAGATCGTCGAGCACCAGTACTTCCGCTTCGCGCATCTTCGAGAACAACTGGTCGTAGACCTCGGTCGCGCTAGGGGCAAAAGCAGCTCGCAGATGGTCAAGCAGATCGGGCACAACCGCAAAGAGTACGACTGCGCCGCTGTCCAGGCATTGATTGGCAATGGCCGCCGCCAGGTGCGTTTTTCCGCAGCCATTGGGTCCAACAAGCAATAGCCATCCCTGAGGATTTTCCGCGTACGCAGATGCGACCTGATACGCTTCATATAAACCGGGAACGCGCGGATTAAACGTTCTGAAACTATTGCTGCGGAACGCGTCCAGGTTGGACATATCGCGCAACTGCTGGCGTCTGCGCTCCCGGCGTTCGGCTTCTTTGCATTCACAGGGAATCGGCTTGCCAAAATTGGGATCGCCAAAGGGAACATCCGCCCGCAGATAGCCCGCGCCGCGGCATCTCGGACAACTTCCTTTAACAGGAGGCGGGGGAGGCGTTGCAGCGACAGGTGCATACTGCTCGCCCGCATAAGGTACGACCTGGCGCATTTGCCGGGTCGCATATTGCCCAGGTTCCTGCACTGGCTCCCGCTCTCGACCCAGCCCCATAACAGTCTGAGGATTCAGCGGCTGGGTCATGCGCTGCTGCTGAAAACGCTGCGCGCCCTGAGTGCGCAACGGTGACAACGGAGATTGCAGCCCCGACATACGCAGATCGCGTGTGGGGCGGGAACGCGGCTCCACTTCGGGCATATTTGTCAGGGGATATTCCCCGGAAGTGAATTTACTCCTGGGAGCGTCAAGCAATTCGGTCCCCAGAGGCTGACGCAGTAGCGCCTCATCCCCATCCCTTTCCCAATCGCCATAGCGCATATCTACCGCGTCCTCTTCCCACTCCTCAATTACGTCGGCATGCATATTGGCAGGATAGCCATCGCTACGCAGGTAATCGTCGCTTTCGGGCAAACGAGAACGCGGTGAACGCGCCCGCGTCTCCTCGTAGCGCGAGCCGGGCCGTTGCTGCCCCGTTAAAGGCTGGCGCGGATACAGCGAACGAGGGCCGGTGGAACCGGACGGACGTCCCTCACGGTATTCGGGAACGGCAGGCTCTCCTTGCCCTTGAATATGGCGTATTTTTGCAGGGGATAGATATTGCTGTGGCTGTTGCGCGCCATAGGTGCTGCGCGCCGGGCGAGCCGACTGTGACTGTTCAGGCACATGACGGCGCAGTTCGGCGCGTTGCGCGGGCATATATCCCGCCTCTTGAGAATCGACATTATGAGACGGGCGCTGGCCGGGATTCTGCTGCCGTTTCTGCGGCACCCTGCCAAGTATATCATTCAGGCGTTCCATGCTTGCCTGCCTTCCGTTCCCCAGCGCCGTAAGATGGCGCGGATATAACTCCATTTGCGTTTATTCTGCTGCACTGCCTCGCGAAACGCGTCCTCAATCCACTCCGCCGGATATTGATCTGCGGCATCCCTCAGTTCCTCCGCGATCAGAGGAGACAGCAAGCCAATGTTTTGCTCGTATAATACAAAAATATTAGGACGTTCAATCTGTACCTGTATATTGCGAGAGAAATCATATTCCCTGCTTGTAGGATACTCCCCTGCTGCAATAGCAGGCTCTTTCTTTTGCTCAACGAGGCGCTCTTCGGTCGTAAGCAGACGCACAGGAATCATTTCGCCGCCCTGCAATTCCGCTACGACCTTACGGCTGCGGTTGGTGTTAAAGAAATACCAGCCCAGCACCTCTGCCTCATCTTTTCCCTCACTAACCAGTTTGAGATAGATACGTAGCAATGTACCGCGCGCGACCGCCTGCTCCAGCCCCTGGCGCAACCGCTCCTCGGCGGGACGCGGATCGCCTCTGCGCTTGAGGCTGGTCAGCAGCACCCGGTCATTCTGCAATTCGCGCTCGCTCACACAGCGCGGGTTGCCTCGCTTCTGCGCCAGGAGCCAGAACAGGTGCAATGTTACTTTTAGCTCGGCGCTATCCTCGATCTCCGGCAGCACATGCGTAAAGAAGACCTCCGGCACCGGCACATATGGATTTTTCCCCGTTGGGAATCCTGCAAAGACTGTCATAGCATCCGCCCCCCATTATTCTGCCGGCGGTGAGACTTCCAGATCGCGGAAGCGCGTCTGGCTGGCCTGAAAATAAAGACTGATCTCGCCAACAGGCCCGTTACGATGCTTAGCCACTATTATATCTGCAATATTTTTCCGTTCCGAGTCCGGGTTATAGACATCATCACGATAAATGAACATAACTATATCTGCGTCTTGTTCAATGCTTCCCGACTCACGTAGATCCGAGAGTTGCGGCACCTTCGATTGTCGTGACTCAACGGCGCGCGACAACTGCGCCAGGGCCAGAACCGGCACATCCAACTCGCGAGCCAGTCCCTTCAGGTTGCGGCTGATCTCAGAGATCTCCTGCACACGGTTCTCGTTGCGCTTGTTGCCGGTCGATGATTGCATCAATTGCAGATAGTCTACGATGATCAGATCAATGCCCTGTTCAGCCTGCAAGCGTCGCGCCTTGCTACGCATTTCCATCGTCGAAATGCCAGCCGTATCATCAATCCAGAGATTGGCCTGGGAGAGCGTCTCCATCGCTGTAATGATGCGCTCCCACTCGTCATCTTCGATCCAGCCCGTACGCAGGCGCTGCTGATCAATGCTTGCATCCATCGAGAGCAGACGTTGCACCAGTTGTTCTTTGCTCATCTCCAGACTGAAAATAGCGACCGACTGCTGATGCCTTATCGAGGCGTTGTGCGCCAGACTTAACGCCAGGCTGGTGTTATGCACGAATACATCCTGAGCGATAAAGTTTGCCCCATTGGGAACTGTCAAATCATAGACCTGATGCTCGCCTATCGGCTCAATGGACACAATCTCATCCCAATAGATATCAGGGCTGGCAATACGCTGTAGCGCGACATCCTCCAGTATTTCCGCATACGCTGCCAGACGACGTCCTGGTATCGTCCGGTTTGTATGAGCGTTATAGCCTGCATATTTGCCAACTTTTGCGGTTTCACCACACTTTCGAGTAAGCTCTGTGGGAGATAGCCCTTTTCCTCGGCTTGCCGAGCGCACATACTCCCATGTTTCTACAGGAGCATGGCCGTTATTTCTCCCCCTCAATTGCCCAACATATGTAGAATCAGCAAAGCGTTGGCTTTTCTCGCCAATCCATCCAATCTGCTCCTGATACCTTTTTACATCCTCGGCAGCGGTAATATGCACACGCCAGGCGTTATAGGTCGTTCGATGATACTTCGCAACAATACCAAAGCGTAGCAAAGCATGACAAACGTCCGCAGCTAATTGCGGAGAGGCAACCGAGAACTCAATAATCGGTCGGTCCTGTACGGCTTTCATAGCATAAATGCTGCCGTCACAGCTCATCAATGCTCGCAGAAACTCCGCTAAATACCGCTTACTCCACGTCCAAACGCAAACAGGAAAACTTTTTTCCTTCGCAACAGAGGATGCCAGTAGCCTCACTTTCTCTAGAGGCCAGCTTTCATCACTGCCAAAGCAATCGACACGAGTTGGTACAGCAATATATTGACCCACCTTTAAGTCATGTAAAGGTATCCACCCGTGTATAGTGAGAAACGGGTGGTGGCCTGTGACTTCAACCATTCTCCCCAGGCGCGTTTGCACGCGGTAACATGGCTTCACGCCACTGTCAACCCAATCAGTAACCTGCGAAACCTGGATTTTGCCGCAATCCGATAAGCTATGGACAACTGAAATGCGGCGATGCACATATTCTTCAATCGTTAACCGCTCGCCTGTCTCAGGATGATCGATCAGCGTCCAGGCAGGCAAACATTTTCCAACGGCGGGCCGGGCTGCTAGAATAATCAAATCGGAGCGTTGCAGCCCTCCCGTCAGGCGGTCCAGGTCGGTGAAGCCGGTTGGCACGCCGACGATGGTGCCGCGCCGCTCGTGTAACTGGTCCAGCTTCTCCATATAATCGGCCAGCAGGTCACGCAGGATAGAAAAGTCGGCGCGCGCGTGGCGCTGGCTGATGCCAAAAATTAGCTGTTCGGCCTTATCCAGAGCGAGATCGGCGTCGCCCTCCTCGTATGCCACCGCCGCGATCTGGCCGGCGGCATGAATCAGGCGGCGCAGGATAGCCGTGCGCTCTACAATGCGTCCGTAATATTCGACGTTGCCGCTGGTCGGCACCTGGTTGATCAGCGAAGTGATATAACTGGCCCCGCCGACCTCCTCCAGCCTGTTGCGCCGCTCCAGTTCGTCGCAGATAGTAATAAAATCCGCCGGCTCGTGACGCTCGTAAAGCTGTAGAATAACCTCATAGATTGTGCGATGGGCGTCGCGATAGAAATCCTCGGCTGCCAGGAAATCCGCTACCTGAACGACAGCTTCCGGGTCGATAATAATACTGCCGAGGACGCCGCTCTCGGCCTCAATATTTTGCGGCAATAGCTTTTCCACGTCAACAACTCCAGCATCAATAAAACGTTCATAAATCTATTTTAAGAAACCCCACTACATATCCACATGCCCATGCTGGTATCCTGTCGCGTCCTGCCAGAATTTCCGTAGTCGTATTGCGGCAAAAAAATTATAGCACATTATTCGCACATACGTTCAATTCTGGTACGTCGGACACCAGGAAATGGTTCTCCCTCAATCCCGTGTCCACAAAGTGTAACTAATCTTGCGCCTAAATTCAAATGGTCCTTATTGCTGAGCCCTGTGGATATGTGGATATCTGCCCCGAAAGAAGAGTTTGCGTATGAGCTTGAACACTTTTACTATATGAAATTTTACGGAGTTTTCCCCCAGTTATCCACCGATCCAGTTGAGTTATCCCCAGTTATCCACAAACTTATCCACAAATATATCCACGAAAATTGGTTATCTGGATCAAAAAATGGTAGCCATTACGGTTAGATGGAAGGAATGATGGGCTAGTAGAACAAAAAATAGGACTTGACCAGGACAGGCGGGGACGGTATGATAGCAGCAATATTTACACGAGATCGTGTTGGTCGTGTATGCAAAAAGGAGCAACAACAAGACCCTATGCCAAAGACGACAAAACGCACAGAGACAAAACGCGCGGCAAAAATTGCCAGGGCGCACATGACAGAGCTGTCACAGCTTGAGGTGAAAGACCCGAAGCAGCGTCGGCCCGCTCCTGGCTATAAGCGACCAGCGCGCGGCATTGCACGCTATCCCCTGGCAACCACCATTATCCTGGCCCTGCTGGTGCTCGGCACTTACGTGTTGTATAGCAATCATCTCTGGCCTTTTACTCTGCCTCCAAAGCAGCCAAAGGCCGCAGCGGTATCACCCTGCCTCAACACCAAGATACTCGGCGAGATCACTAATGTCTCACCAGGCCCGAGCGCCGCTGACATTGCCAAGATCACTCACACGTATAAAACGGCGCCGGCGATGAGCATTGATACGAAGAAGGTATACTGCGCTGGCATCAATACCAATCGCGGCCTGATTGTGGTTGAGCTTGATCCGCAACTGGCCCCGCAGACGGTCAATAACTTCGTGTTCCTGGCACAGCATAACTTTTACAATGGGCTGGTCTTCCATCGCGTCATTCAGACCGGGACCGGCCTGCACATTATCCAGACGGGCGATCCGCTCGGTAGCGATCCCGCGAAACGGGGTACCGGCGGCCCCGGTTATAAATTCAATGATGAGCCGGTCAAAGGAGATTACACTGCTGGTACTATTGCAATGGCAAATTCCGGGCCGAACACCAATGGCAGCCAGTTCTTCATCGATACCGGCAACAACACGTCGCTGCCCAAGTCGTATAATCTCTTTGGGCACGTCGTTAAAGGATTGGATATCGCCAGCAAGATCCAGGGTCCCGGCGATGATGCATCGACCAAAAATATCAAGCCGGACGTTATCAACTACTTGATTGTAGTTCCGGCTTCTTAACATCGTTGAGGAGGTTTTTTTGTCCAAGCAATATGGCAGCCCGCCCGCGATGCAGATCGATCCTGCCAAAAAGTACACGGCAGTCATGCATACCGCGAAGGGTGACATCAGTATCGAGTTGTTTGCAGCCCAGGCTCCCATTACTGTCAACAACTTTGTCTTCCTCGCGCGCGAGGGCTTTTATAACAACACAACATTCCATCGTGTCATCGGCGGCTTCATGGTCCAGGGCGGCGATCCGACCGGCACCGGCACCGGTGGCCCTGGCTATCGCTTCAACGATGAGCCCGGCGCGCTAGCCTTAAAGCACGATAAGGCAGGCATCCTGTCAATGGCTAACGCCGGACGCAATACCAACGGATCGCAGTTTTTCATTACCTATGGGCCACAGCCGCATCTGAACGGCAAGCACGGCGTTTTCGGTCAGGTTGTGCAGGGCATGAATGTGCTCAAAGAAATTCGCGAGCGCGATCCGCAACGCGACCGCCAGCCCGGCGATGCGCTGATCTCGGTCGATATTGTCGAGAGCTAACACTTTTATCAGATAAGAACGGGATGCTTGCTTACAATAAGCCGCGTCCCGTTCTTCTGTGTGTTGTTCTCATGCCGGGCGATCCACCTGTTTTCCCTTACGATGAGTGGCAAACGTGTAAATCGCGGTTGCCATCATAACATCATCCTCCAGTATTGTACAAAGGTAGGATCAAGGTCCATAGCTTGCTCATAGGCGGCCTGGGCCTCCTCGCGCCTCCCTAGCTGTTTGAGTACAAGCCCTTTGTGAAAGTGGGTCAGGGCAAGCCTGGGGTCCAGGCGGATCGCCTGCTCATAGGCGGCCAATGCTTCCTCTAACCTTCCGAGCTCTGAGAGGGCTGCACCTTTGCAATGGTAGGCATCGGCAAGTTTCGGGTTCAGGCTGATGGCTTGGTCCAGGGAGATCAGGGCCTCTTCTAGCCTTCTGAACTGTAAGAGGGCAAGACCTTTGTAGTAGTGGGCATTGGCAAGCTTCGGATCAAGGCCGATGGCCTTCTCCAGGAGAGCCAGGGCCTTCTGTGGCTCCCCTCGTTGGAGGAGGCCAAGACCCAGGGTTTCGTAGGTACGGGCAGAAAGGGGATCAGGGCGAGCAGCTTGCTCAGAGGAGATACTCGCTTCCTCTTGCTTCTTGAGCTGGAGAAGCGCCCTGCGTTTGTTATTGTGAGCCGGAGCAAATTTCGGGTCCAGGCGGATCGCCTGCTCCAGAGAGGCCAGCGCTTCCTGTGGCTTTCCGAGTTGGAGAAGCACATTCCCTTTATTATTGTGGGCAAGCGCAAGCTCGGGGTCCAGGCGGATCGCCTGCTCATAGGCGGTCAGAGCTTCCTCTAGCCTCCCGAGATCAAGAAGCACATTCCCTTTGTTGCTGTAAGCAAGCGCAAGCTTCGGGTCAAAGCGAATGGCCTGCTCATAGATGTCTAGCGCCTCATCCAGCCGCCCGAGCCGTCTCAGCGCAACACCCTGGTCAATGTAAGCCTCGCCTATAGCGGAGACAAGCTTCGGATCAAAGCAAAGTGCCTGCTCATAGGTGACTTGTGCTTCCTTGTACCTCCCGAGTTGGAGAAGCGCCTTGCCTTTATGGCAGTAGGGCCGAGCAAATTTCGGGTCCAGGCGGATCGCCTGCTCCAGAGAGGCCAATGCCTCCTCTCTCTGCCCGAGTTGGAGGAGCACATCCCCTTTATTGTTGTGAGCACTGGCATCCACCGGGTCCAGACGAATGGCCTGCTCATAGGCGTTTAGCGCTTCCTCTCTCCGCCCGAGATCGAGAAGCACATTCCCTTTATTGTTGTGAGCACTGCCATTCATCGGGTCAAGATGGATTGCCTGCTCATAAGCTGCCAGGGCCTCTTCTCGACGCCCGAGCCTGCGCAGCACGATTCCTTTTTGATCATAGGTATTAGTAAGAGAAAAATCATCATGTTGCGTGAGACCTTTTCCCTTAGAGGCATGGGCCTCATAAACGCGGATAGCTTGTTCATAGGCGGCCAGAGCCTCCTCGTACCTCCTGAGCTGTAAGAGCGCGAGCCCTTTGTTATGATGAGCGGCAAAATAATCTGGATCAAGGCGGATGGCCTGCTCATAGACAGCCAGGGCCTCCTGAAGTTTTCCCAGCTTGTCCAGAGCGATCCCCTGGACCATGAGCGTGCCTGCATCCAGATCTGCTGGTTGAGGGTTTTTACGTGGATATGCGCGGTCCACTCGCTGCACGTAGATCGCTTGTAATTCAGTTGCCACTTCCAACATCGTCGCAGGTCGCTTCTCTGGTTGAGGCTCAAAGCACCGGTTGAGCAGCTTCACCACTTCAGGAGGCATCAGAGGGATCGCCGGGTCTTCTCTCACATGAGAAGCCAACGCCTCTCGCGCTGTCACTCCGACCATCCACGTCACCCTCCCCACAAACATATGCAGCACCGAAAGTCCCCAGCTCCAGATATCGGTCTTGTGCGAGAGCGGCTGGCGTGCCGCTTGCTCTGGAGAACAGTACGCAGGAGTCATCCCTCCCCCGCTGACAAGAAGACTCTGCTCCCCTGCTGGCTGCTCTAACGTGGCTTCACTTGCCAGAGCTCGTGCCTTTGCTAATCCGAAATCGGTCACCTTCGCAACCCCTTGCGCGGTTAGCATCACATTAGCGGGTTTGACATCTTGATGCACCAGCCCCTGTTCGTGGGCTGCGTGCAATCCCCAGGCAAATTGAATGGCGACATCCAGTATGCGTGCGAGTGCCACGTTTTCGCCGCCTTCATACAACTTTCGCCGCCTGATCCAATCCGCTAGACTTCCTCCATCGACATATTCCGCAAAGATGCGTGGAATCCTCCCCAGAGTATGCACAAAGAAGCACTGCACCAGATGAGGATGTCTCCTCAGCTTCATCCATGTCTCTGCCTCACGAATGAAGTTTTCCTTGCCATCTGCTCTGGTGAAAATCTCTGGCCTGGGGCTCTTCACCACCAGGTCAGCGTTCAGTTGACGGTCATGAATCTTGTAGACAGCTCCCATACCACCTTCACCTAATTTGCTCACCACTTCGTACTCTCCAGCAATGAGATCACCCACGTTCCAGCTAGCGGGCACGCCATCTGCCTCGTTCCAGATCTGCGGTCCCCCTGAAGAGCCCTGCCTCCATACCACAACTGCGCCAGGAGGAATAGAGGGATCTTTAACAGGTGCCTCCTCCGGCGGAGTGTTGGCTTGCTTCGCGGTTGTGGACTTCTGGTTGAAGGGAGAGCGTATCCAGTCTTTTTTGTTATTCATGATTCTCCTTATTCATCACATAAGACGAGTTGAAAAGGCAGCACTATCATTTTTGCAACGCAACTGCATAACCTGTCAGTTATACCAACTCAAGTGCTAAGTGTGCGCTGCCCCAACAAAGGGTATATCCAGAACCACCATGTCCATAATTGTGAATGATTTGCTTCCCATTGACGTTCTGAGATTCCAGGCGAATGGTACCAGCGCGATATGGTCGCAAGCCTGCAAACGTTCTCTTTACCAAATCTCTATTTAAATGCGGTAATATGCGTTGATTTCCCCGCAGTATTAGATCAACAGCCCCTGTTTCAACTGTTTCATGGTTAATCTGCCACTCAACTGTTCCTCCCAGAACCGTGTCATATTTACGTGGATAGATGTAGAAACCATCGGCGCTAATAGACCAATCCATCTGTGGTTGGGGATCAACGATCACTATCTGCCCCTTCACAGGAGTCATAGCCTCATCATGACAAAGTTCTTTAGCTCCCAATCCTGTACAGTTAAAAACCACATCTGATGGCAGCCCTGCTAGCTGCTCCAGCTCGGTGAAACCTTTTTCTAGTAGCATCAGCGAACCTCCTCCGGCAGTAAAACGCTGCACCAGCCACGGAAGAAAAACAGGGGTATCGATAAAAAATGTTTGGTATCTCCAACCGAAAGCATAGCCGCCTGGAACATGGGGACGTTCCAATATCTCAAAATCCTCCACTGCACACAAATAAGGAGCTTGCTCTTTCTGCACGCTGGCAGTTTCCCAGTGAATTTGTTTGTGTACCCCTGATGTCTGCGGGTATTGAGCAACAATGCGCGCGAAATATTCCCAACCCGTTTCTACCATCTTTTGAGTCAAGTCGTTGTATGCGACCTGGTGCGGTTTAAAGCTTGCGGCGGCCTTCATCGAGGTTGTTTCCAGGGGTGATTTATCAGAGTACATCGTAACGCTATAGCCCGCCTCTAAGGCTAAAATAGCGGTGCTCAAGCCGATAACGCCAGCGCCGACAACAGCAACTGTTTTTGTCACCGCAATTACCTCCTGTTGCAATCCATTTAACGCGGGGAGTTCTCTCCTCCTCTGATAGTGGAGGTTACCTATCTATATTGCCATAATGCGGCAGAGGAGAACTAGATGAAACTCGCACTAGAAACAGCACAAAACTCGCACTAAAAACGACACAAAACTGACACTCGTTACGTACTCATCCTTTTCGCCGCAGCGTTACGAAAATCGATGTGTGCTTTCTGGCAAAAGTATCTATCTTTCCTGCTCAGTTGCCCCTAAAGCTCTCAGTGTCGCCTTCTGGGTTTCTGTTAACCCCACAACATCGGTGATATCCATACCTTCATATGGCCTCTCGCTGATGAACGTTTTGAGGCTTTCTCCCGTTTGTATATTCCAGATTTTGATCGTCTCGTCCGCGCCTCCACTGGCGAGCATGGTGGCGCTGGAGTCGAAAGCCACCGAACGTACTCGCCCATGATGTCCTTGTAATACATTGAAACCCCGTTCTGTGTTGATCTCGTGCGAGTAGATCTCATTAGCACTGGCGTATACTAACCATTTTCCATCAGGGCTAAAAGCTACTGATCTGATCCAATCGTTATGCGCTAGCAGCGTTTTCAGATACTGAGCGGCGCTGACATCCCATAAGATCACCGTCTGGTCATCGCTCCCACTGGCTAATAGTTTGCCATCCGGGCTAAAAGCTACTGACCAGACGGTATTGGTATGTTTGTATAAAGTGCTGGATTCTCCTGTGTTTACATCCCACAAACGAATAGTCTGATCGTCATTGCCACTAGCCAGCAGCCTGCCATCCGGGCTAAAAGCCACCGATCTCACTCGACCACCATGTCCTTGTAAAGTCTTGATGCAGCGACCGCTGCTGATTTCCCATAAGCGCACCGTTCTGTCATCACCGCCACTAGCCAGCAATCTTTCGTCAGGGCTAAAGGCAACTGTGCGGACCCAATCGTTATGTTCTTGCAAGATTTTGAGACACCGACCAGCGCTGACATCCCATAAGCGCACCGTCTGATCTTCGCTCCCGCTAGCTAATAGTTTCCCATCAAGACTAAAGGCCACGGACCAGATGCGGTTGGTGTGTCCGCGTAAGGTACTACGGCACTGACCGCTGCTGACGTCCCATAAGCGCACTGTCTGGTCATCGCTGCTACTTGCAAGGAGTCTTCCATCGGGACTAAAAGTAACAGCCCATACCCAGTTGCTATAGCCACGTAGCGTCTTGAGACACAATCCAGTGCTCACATCCCATAAGCGCACCGTCTGATCATCACTACTACTCGCAAGCACATTTTCACGAGGACGAAAAGCCACGGACCAGATGCGATTGGTATGTCCGCGTAAGATCCTCAGACACTGGCCCGTCTCCGTTTCCCACAGCCATATCGTCTGATCTTCATTGCCACTGGCGAGCAGCCTGCCATCCGGGCTGAAGGCGATAGCTTTCACCCTCTGAGTATTGCCCAGCAGAACGCGTAAGCAACGGCCTGTCTCCGTTTCCCACAGCCGCACTGTTTGATCTTCACTCCCACTGGCGAGCAGCCTGCCATCCGGGCTGAAGGCAATCGACCAGATGCGATTGGTATGTCCGCGCAAGATCCTCAGACACTGGCCCGTCTCCGTTTCCCACAGCCATATCGTTTGATCTTCGTTGCCACTGGCGAGCAGCCTGCCATCCGGGCTGAAGGCGATAGATCTTACCTTCTGAGTAGCTCCTTGTAAAACCTGCACGCAACGGCCTGTCTCTGTTTCCCACAGCCGCACCGTTTGATCTTCACTCCCGCTGGCTAGCAACTTGCCATCCGGGCTAAAAGCTACCGACCAGACTCTATAGCTATGGCCCGGTAAAACGCGCAAGCAGCGGCCTGTCTCCGTTTCCCACAGCCGCACCGTTTGATCTTCACTCCCGCTGGCTAGCAATTTGCCATCCGGGCTGAAGGTAACCGATCTTACCCACTCTGTATGTCCTCGACACGTCAAAAGTGGCGTGCCATCCCTGGCTTGCCATAAGCGAATCTCGCCACTACTGGTTCCCCCCGCGAGAAGTTCTCCCTGTGGGCTAAAAGCCACTGAAAGGGTGATGCCAAAGGTATCGGTGAAGACGGAGGTCGTGAGATCAGCAGAGGCAAAATTGACATATGGAAGAGATACATGCTGTAGATAGGCTTGTCGCACTGTCAGGTGAGAAAAGTCATAGCCGGTAAGATCGATCTTCATGTGTATCAAAAGGTTCAGGATATTGCCCGCTGTATATCCTTGTTGCTGAGCATGCATTGTACGTATATGAGCAAGCATATTTTTGAGCTGATTCGCACTTTTCTCTGCTCCAAGTGCCGTAAGTAATCGCTCTGTAATAGGATTAAGAATCACACGAAGCTGGCTATTCCGCACATAATCTTTGGCTTGAGCTTTAAGCAGAGCATGACTTTTAAGCACTTCTATCGACCCACTATCAATCTCCTGACAAACCCGCTCAACAATACTATCAGTGATATATTCCATGATTACCGGCTGTAGCGTGAACAGTGCTTCTTTGTTTCTCTCGATCATTGACCGTCGCCGCAGAAAGTCCAGAGACTCTAATAAGAGGCTGGTTGATACGAAAGGCAGCATATTTTCACGGAGGGTATCAAAGGAAATTGCCTCACGTTCAATTGCCAACCAGTACAAAATCCTGCGTTGCACTTCCTGAAGAGGAGCAAACTGTTTTTCCAGCAGGTCATAAATATCACCAAAAACAGTTTTTTCTTGCTTTAAAAAGGCAGTAATGTCACCGCCAAATATCTCATAAATATAAGCTGAGACCAGCTTTAAAGCCAGCGGGTTTCCCGCATAGTGTCCAACAAGCTCGGCGAATGTTTCGTCTGAACCGTGCAATCCCTTCTCTTCAAGGAGTTGTTGACCTTCTGCCGGTTCCAATCCATTGAGTGAAAAGGAGCGGATCAGGGATTTCGCGCCCACGAAAAATGCTATATCTTTTGGTTTCTCCCGACTTGTGAGCAGAAGACAACTCTGCATTGCTTTTCCTAGTCGCTGAATGAGTTCTCCATAACCCTCATATCCATTTCTATAGTGACCGTCTCGCTGCTCATCAAGGATGGATTCAAAATTATCCAATACGAGCAAGCATCGCTTGTCTTGCAGGTACCTGATGAGCAGGTGTATCTGCTGATCAACATTTTCTGGTATCCCCACCTGTCCCTGATTGGAGAGATGCTCAAGCCATTGCCGCAGAGTGATATTGAGTGGAGGGGTATGCTGGAGGGAACAGTAGAGGGTATTATCGAATGCCTCTGCGATCTGCTCCACCAGGGCAGCAGTAAGCGTTGTCTTACCAACGCCTCCCAGACCTACAATAGCCACGAGATGGCACCTGTCTTCTAAAACCCACTTTTTCAGCGTGGCAAGTTCCCGCTCTCGGCCATAAAAACTTCCTTCAACATGCACTCCCTCCCAATCTTCTCCGTTCGCGTCGCGATGGCCGCTAGAAGTGGGCAAAGAGCGTGTGACAGAGGCCATCAACGCGTTGTGATCTTCTTGCGAAAGGAAGAGATATTGAGCCAGACGCTCGGCAGCTTCTCGTGTAGGAGCGCGCTTTCCGCTTTCGAACTTGCTGATGTAACCCTCACTGTAACCGGCCTTCTCTGCGAGTTCTCCTTGTGTCAACCCGGCAGCATTGCGGAAACGTTTCAGCAATGTGCCAAAGGGCATAATCATAGTGGCGCCCATCCTCGATAATTACTTGAGAATTTTGCAATCAGGTCGCGCTAGACTGACGTGCAAAGACATGTTTCCTGGCAATATACCGTCTTGTTATCTTCAATCCGCTTTTCCCTCTAGTATACACGCATTAACCCACCTCTCTCAAGAAAGAAATCTGGCTACTCTGACCCCCAACGCATGGCACCGTAACTACAAATTGGCCTGCTAACATACCCACCAATTGGCACTTGTCTCGCTTTGATTGCATTGATTATACTAAGTTGGTATGAGCCAATCAGGAGGAGAACATGCCAGCTTCTAGAGCCAATCGGGAGGCGTTGTCGCTTTTCACGCCCCCTATTCAGACGTTAATTCAGTTGGAACGCAGCAATGGTATGCCCTTATACCGCCAGATCAGCCAGAGGTTGCGCGAAGCAATTATTTCTGGCGAGCTGGCCGAAGGGATACGCCTACCCACGGAACGCGCCCTGGCTCACGAACTCGGGGTTAACCGCACCACCATCATGAACGCCTACAACGAGCTTGCCAGCGAAGGACTGATCGAAGGGCACGTTGGGCGTGGGACCCTCGTCAAACGCAGCCACTTCAGCCAGGAAGACGAAGAGTACGAGCAAGAGACGCCCTCGTGGCTGATCGGGCTGGCGGCTGGAGAAGACGCCGTGCTAGGACCGGATGCCCGCGTATTAAGCGAGTTGGCATCGATGGGAGAGCGCAGAGATGTGATTTCATTTGCGGCAGGCACCCCGGCAACAGATTTACTGCCATCTGACCTGCTGCAATCGATCCTGTCCGATAGCTTTCCTCAGGCGCGCCAGCAAGCTCTGGGGTACTGCCCGGTGGAGGGGCAGCAAAGCCTGCGCCGCTCCATTGCCAATCGCATGCGACAGCGAGGAGTAGCCGTCGATCTCCAACACATTTTGATCCTCTCAGGCTCAACACAGGGCATAGGTCTGGTAAGCCGGTTTCTGCTCAACCCCGGCGATGAAGTCGTCGTTGAGGTGCCAACGTATCTGGGAGCCATTCAAACGTTCCGCGCACTGGGAGCGCGCGTTATTGGCGTGCCAACCGATAATGAGGGCATACGAGTGGATCTGCTTGAATCAATCCTGACCCGTCGCAGCCCACGCTTTATCTATACCTTACCCACCTTTCAGAACCCTACCGGCGTGGTCATGCCCCAGGAACGCCGCCGTCGCTTGCTGCGCCTCGCCAGACGCCACCAAATTCCTATTCTGGAGGACGATCCCTACGGAGAGATGTATTATGAAGGGAAAGAGCCCCAGCCGCTCAAGGCGTTGGATACGCATGGGATCGTGCTGTATTTAAGCACCTACTCCAAAATTCTGGCCCCTGGCTTGCGTGTAGCATGGCTGGCTGCGCCTGAGCAAATGATCGAGCGCCTTGCATTGCACAAACAGGTGTTTGATCTTAATACCAACGCCATCGGGCAATGGATGGTTTCCGAAATTTTGCGGCGAAATTTACTCGACGAGCACCTGGCAATGGTGCGACAGAGCTATCAGAAAAAACGCGACCTGATGTTGCAGGCGATTCAGCGATACTGGCCCGAAAGCGTGCGCGTCAACCACCCTGCCGGCGGTTTCCATCTCTGGTGCCGTCTTCCCGCCGATATGCGAGCGCGACCCCTTCTGCGTGAGGCCGCCCATGAACAAGTTGCCTTTGTCATTGGAGAGCCGTTTCACGTCGATGGCGGCGGTCATCGTAACATCCGCCTGAGCTTTGCTTCCCCTGAAGAAGCCCATATCACCGAGGGAATTAAGCGCATCGGCAATGCGATGGAGCGGATAATGTCAAGACGCGTACCACGAGAGGTACGAGACAATCCCCAGATCGAACGCCTTCCAATGGTCTAGTATCAACCCGTCAAGCGAGTCTCTGCGGAAGTCAAGTGGAAATGCATCAGAGATGGGAAAGAGGAGGTAGAACATCCACCTCCTCGTCACAAAGCAAATACTATTAGTGGTTGGGAGCCCAGACAAAGGCTACGCCAGGACCGGGGCGGAACGTCACAAAGGTCTCTACACCCCAGTTGCCAGCCCAGTTCCAATTCGAGGTCAGCACGCTGCCATCGGCATTAATCTTCTCGACCACAGCCACATGGCCGTAATAGCCAGCTCCCTGGACGCCTGCCTGGAGAACGATAATGGAAGGAACTTTCGGCGTACCGGAAACGACCCAGCCGCTATTGATTGCGCCAGAGGTCCACTGGTTCGCATTGCCCAGCCAGGGCACCCAGACGCCGGTCAACTGGTGATAGCGCATATTGGCCCAGTAGGTACACTGCCCGTAAAAGAAACGGCCCAGGCCGCCCCCGCCCGACCCTGGAGGGGCTACGGGAATACCACCGTACGTCTGAGCGCCCGCATCAAAGCCATCCTGCGTGACAGCAGTTGCCGTCGCTTGCTGAGCTGCAATATTGCCAACATTATTATTTCTAGTATTGACCAGATTCATAATAGGCTGAAATAGGCCGAACACCCCGTTATGAGCCTCGCTTCCGGCGGGCACCACCGCAATCAACGTGCCCAGCACTGTAAAGGCGAGCAGAGCGGTCACCGCCAGATGAATAACCAGCCGTCTTTTAGACGTAGGGCGGACAGGTTCCTCGCGTTTTTTGCCTGTGCCTCGAATAAGCACCGGCTGTCGTAAGGCCGTGGTATTGCTTTTTGTAAGGGTGGGTAACGTACCTGTTTGCGGATCGATCAACTGACGAGTAATATTTGGCGAGACCACAAGGTTTGTAAGAGCGTGAGTTCCCTGAGAAGATGCTGTGGGGACAGCCAGCGATTGAGTTGCTCCAGATCCCCCGGGCCAGGATGGGAACGGCTGCTGTGGCACTTGCGGCACTCCATCTGGCAGAGCGGAGTGGTCAGGAAAAGGTAGTTGCTCCACAGGTGAATGTTGAGTCACAAACACCGGCGCTGACAACGCATCTGTGTCAACTTTCTGCTCAGTAGTACCATTTCGACGAACCATAGACGACATACTATTTCCTTCAATCCGTTAAAGTAAGTTGCTTTACGAGAAACCATTCCGACGACAACGCACTCGATGCCTAGAATTGAATCTACCCAGTACAATGTAATAGGTCAAGCCAGGCATGCCTTACGTAGGACTATAGGACTACATGCGTAAGCCATCTTCACCAGCAAGGGGATTTATTCATTTGATAGTATTTAATACAAGGGGTACACCGATGATAAAACTTGGGATATAATGGGAACGGCCCGTCTCAAATATTGCCAGAATAGAGCTTATCAACAGATATTTTGAAAGATACATTTTCAGAAAAAGGAGACCTTCTATATGCACTTCAGGTCCAGGGTGAGCTTGCTGCTGGTCTTGCTCTTTCTCCTCACAGCCTGCACAACGCCAGTAAGCGGCGCCACTACTTCTGGTAAGCCAACGCCATCCCCAACATCACCGGCCTCCCTTTCCCCCGAGGCATGTCCTGGCAGACTCATTCAAGACAAAAACTGCTATACCCCCCGCGATCTGCGCATAGCCTACGATATAGAGACGCTGACAAAGCAAGGCTTTACCGGCAAGGGACAGACCGTCGTTGACATCGTTTCTTACGGCAGCCCGACATTGCAGCAAGATATGGACGTATTTAGCAAGCAATTTGGCCTGCCACCGATTCAGATCCAGGTCATTTCACCACTGGGAACGGCCCCCGCTGACCCAAAAAATAGCGATATGGCGGGCTGGGCCGAAGAAACCGAGCTGGATGTCCAGCTTATTCATGCTATTGCGCCCGACGCGGGCATCGTCGTGATGACCAGTCCGGTCGATGAGACTGAAGGTACTATCGGGATGCCCGAATTTATGAAGCTAGAGCAGTACGCGGTAGATCATCACCTGGGCCAAATTTTTTCACAAAGCTATGTTGCTTCAGAAACCACGCTTGCCGATAGCGCGGGCCAGCAGCTCGTGAAAAACTTTACGGAATTTTACCGTCAAATCACCACTCAGCAAGGATGGACCATCGTCTCCGGTTCCGGCGATCATGGCGCCACCGACTGGGCCGACCTGGCCGGGACGAAGTTGGCAACCAGCCCAACGGTCAATTTCCCGGCAGATGTTCCCTGGGTGACCGCCGTGGGCGGCACAACCCTGATGCGCACAACAAATGGTTACATCGAACAGGCATGGCCCGGCAGCGGAGGCGGGATCAGCAAGTTCTTCGACGAGCCTGATTATCAACGCAGCATGCCTCAAGCGGTGCAAACGCAACTGGCAGCGCACCGTGGCATACCTGATATCGCAGCCGACGCCGATCCCCTCACCGGTATGGCATTCTACATCGCCGGTCGCTGGCTCAAAGTTGGAGGAACCAGCGCCAGCACGCCGCTCTGGGCCGGGATCATCGCTATCGCCAATCAAGTAGCGGGCCATCCTCTGGGCTTTATCAATCCTGCGCTCTACCGGCTGGCAGCATCCAGCACCTACGTGCAGGATTTTCGCGATATCACCGTTGGCAGTAACACCGTTGACACACCCATACAAGTGCCGGGCTTCCAGGCAGTGAACGGCTGGGACGCCGTGACCGGTTGGGGAGCTCCACAAGTGAGTCACCTTATACCTGATCTGATTGCAGCACTAAAATAGGAGCTGATGCATGACACATTTTTTTCGACGTTTCCTCGCATTACTCGCGTTACTGGTTGTCCTCGCAGCCTGCGGAAATCCAGTGATCGGGGCGGGCGGCCCTGGCAAAAACTCAACGCCAGCCGCGACATCAACTCCCCTCCCAGGCAATACCGCGGCTGATATCTGCCCGGCAGAATTACAAAATGCGCGCGGCTGCATCACTCCGCACGCGATGCAGACCGTCTACGGCGTAAGCTCGCTGCTCCAGAGAGGCTTTACCGGCAAGGGACAGACCGTCGTCGATATCGTTTCTTTTGGCAGCCCCACGCTTCAGCAAGATATGCAAGTTTTCGACCAGACCTTCGGGCTACCACCGGTTGACTTGCAGATCATCTCGCCTCTGCATGTTCCTGAGTACGACCCGCGCGGCGACAAAGGGGGCTGGGCCGGAGAAACCGAGTTGGATGTGCAGATTATCCACGCCATCGCCCCCGATGCCAAAATCGTCGTTCTGGTCAGCCCGGTCGCGGAAACCGAAGGCACGATTGGCCTCCCCGAATTTCGCCAGTTGGAGCAGTATGTTCTCGATCACAAACTTGGCAACATTGTCTCCCAGAGCTGGGGAGCTTCCGAGCTTACATTACAGGACCAGCAGGGGCAGCAGGAGCTACAGAGGTGGAATGACCTTCTTCAACAGGCAACGACCCAGCAGGGCATGACCTACTTCGGCTCTTCGGGCGATAATGGCGCCACCGATTTTACCGATCTGGCAGGCACTCATCTCGCCAATGTGCCCACAACAAGCTTCGCCGCCGATTCGCCCTGGGTGACTGCTGTGGGCGGCACGACCCTGTTACGCAATGGTACAACAGTAAACGAGACAGCGTGGCGCGATAGCGGAGGGGGCTTCAGCCGCTTCTACAAAACGCCCTCCTACCAGCAAGGGTTGCCCGCATCCGTGGAGCAACAACTGAGCAACCGCAGAGGGGTGCCCGATGTGTCGGCAGACGCCGATCCTCTCACCGGCCTGGCAATCTATCTCAATGGCTCCTGGACGACAGCCGGTGGCACCAGTGCCAGCGCGCCCGTCTGGGCAGGATTGATGGCGATTGCCAATCAGATGGCTGGACATCCCCTGGGCTTTATCAATCCCGCGCTTTACAGGCTGGCAGCATCCAGCACCTACGCGCAAGATTTCCGCGATATCACCGCTGGTAATAACACCAATGATTCAGCCAATGTGCAGGGCTATTCCGCCGCGCCCGGCTGGGACCCTGTGACCGGCCTGGGCTCGCCCAACGCCGAAAAGCTGATACCGGACTTGATAGCTACGATGAAGTAACCTATGGAGTTTCAACAAAGCCGCCTGGAATCGTTCTGGTGGTTTGTCTGCGAACGCCAGACGATCTGGCATAAACGTGTGGTTCAGGGCCTACCCTATCCCTGGACCACGCACCCGGTATTACAACAGGAGAGATTCACCAACGTCTACCGCGAGCTCGACCCCGGCACACAATACGTTATCACGCACATATTAGAGCGTGACGCCCCCAAACCCGATAAAATCTTCAATACCCTGCTCTATCGTCTCATCGGACGCGCGGAAACCCATGCCACACTCGGCTTTCAATACCTTGCCACTTTCAATCCCACTACTCTGGGACGCGATCTCAAGCATTTACGTGACGTCAAGGGCGTTGCGCCATTTACCGCTGCATATATGGTCAGCGCCTACACACAAATGGGTTCGCAAGACAAGATAGAGAATATCGCGCGCCTGTTTACGCTACTCCACCGCGATTTTAGCGATCTCTACGCCCGTATTGAACGCGGCCAGAGCGCAGCCGCAGTACACGGAGTATTACAATCGATCTATGGCATCGGGAATTTCCTGGCTTACCAGGTGCTCGTCGATCTGCTTTATCCTTTACGAATCTATCACAACGCTCCCTTGCTACCATACTCCCAAGACGATTGGGCCAGTGCGGGACCGGGAGCCAGACGCGGCATCGCCCTGCTGCTTTCAACCGGTGAGTGCGCTCATCCTCTGGAGGTCATGCGCTGGCTGCACGCTCATCAGCACGAAGAGTTCGAGCGTCTGGGCCTGGCTTTCCCCTATCTGCAAGATCAAGTCGGCAAGCCGCTAAATATCTCATTGGCAAATATCCAGAACTGCCTGTGCGAGTTCCATAAGTTTGTCAAGATCAGCAACGGAACAGGGAGGGGAAGGCGCAAGTTTGCATGGCATGGTAAGGAACAGGAAATAGCAAAATAGCACATGAGATCGAATTTTTCTGGCGATTTTTAGATGATCTTCGGTTTACAAATTCACAAATATATGATAAAATGTAAACCGAAGGGGGCAAATGATGAGTATTGGAGAACGCATTCGGGGAGCACGCATGATAGCAGGAAAAAGCCAGCGTGAACTGGCATATGCCGCTAATGTGAGCCCTATGGCTATCTCAAAATATGAACGGGAGATGGATATTCCCAGTTCATCAGTGCTGCTACGCCTTTCCAACGCTTTAGGGGTTAAAATTGAGTACTTTTTCCGCCCGACTACAGTGACACTTTCCACTCCTATCTATCGACACCGCACATGGTTACCCTTTGGAGAGGAGGCCAGCATCCTTGAACATGTCCAGGACTGGCTCGAACGCTACATAGATATTGAGAGTTTGCTAAATAAAGTTCCAGATCTCAAATTACCCCCCAAACAAGGTATTGAAAAGCTGGCTGATATCGAGAATGTCGCCCTTGCTCTGCGAGAGCGATGGCATCTCGGTCTTGGTCCTATTGAGGGACTAATGGAAATTTGCGAGGAGCAGGGAATCAAAGTAGGATTGATCGAAGGGCATCCAGCCTTCGATGCCCTTACCTTGTGGGCAAACGGAGACATACCGGTAATAGTACTACGACAAGATATGCCTGGTGATCAACAGCGTTTTTGCCTGGCCTATGAGCTTGGGCATTTGTTGTTAGAACCTGCGCAGAATATCGATCCAGCAAAGGCAGCTCAGCGTTTTGCTGGAGCTTTTCTTGCACCACAACCAGCCGTCGAACTTGAATTGGGAACGAAACGTCGCACAATCAGCCTCTATGAATTGCACATCCTCAAACATAAGTACGGTTTAAGTATGCAAGCCTGGATTTATCGCGCTAAAGATTTAACAATTCTTTCTGAAGATATGGCCGCGCAGATGCTTCAGCAGTTCCACCAGAGGGGGTGGCATCGTGAGGAACCGGGCGACACGATGCTCTCTGAGCGACCACAGCGTTTCGAGCGGCTGGTAATGCATGCACTATGCGAAGGGATCATCTCACAGGCACGCGCCTCCGAATTGTTGGGCGTGCCGATAGCTCAATTTTTGGGGGGAGAAGTGGAGCGGCATGGCGGAGTACCATTTGAGATGTGTGGTTGATACAAGCATCCTCATAGATTTACATATTGCCAGGCTTTTGAACGAGTTTTTTCAACTACCTTATAGTTTTTTTGCACCCGATGCAATTATTGCCGAACTGCATGAGCCTGACGGACAGTCATTACTAAAGCTTGGCCTACAACAAAGCCAGCTTGCAGGCAGCCAGATTCTCGAAGTATTGCAGCTAAGGGCGCAATATCGACAACCATCTGTTAATGATATCTTTGCCCTTGTAACTGCAAAAGAAATCAAAGCTATATTACTGACAAATGATGCTAGCCTGCGCAAACTCGCACAAGCTCATGAGATACCATTTCATGGCACGCTCTGGGTTTTAGACGAGATGATCAGGCTAACAATAATTGAGTCCGCTCGCGCGATAATTGCATTACAACTGATGCGCCTGCAAGGAAGTCGTTTACCAGAAGACGAGTGCCATAAACGCTTTAGAGCATGGTGCAATGAGTAAGGAATTAGCGTATCATCCCTTTACTCACACACAACTCCGCATTCAGCACCGATCCCCCAGCCGCCCCTCTGATGGTATTATGCCCTAGCATGACAAACTTGTAACCCAGAATGGGGCAATGACGCAAGCGACCGAGCGAGACAGTCATGCCCTGACCGGCATCGCGGTCGCGTAATGTCTGAGGACGATCTATTTCACGGCGATACTGTAGCGCATGTTCGGGCGCGCTCGGCAGTTTAAGCTGCTGCGGCTCAGGCGTGTAGCTTTCCCACACGGCGATGATCTCCTCAGGGCTGGCTTCGCGCTCCAGTTCAATGCTGGCACACTCCAGATGGCCTTCGCGGGCAGCGACACGGTTGCAGTGGGCGCTAACAACCATTGGCGCGTCGATAAAGCCCTGGCCCTCCCGCCACTCACCCAGCATCTTGAGCGTCTCCGTCTCAACCTTCTCCTCTTCTCCCCCAATATAAGGGATGACATTATCTAGAATGTCGTACGAGGGCAGGCCGGGATAGCCTGCACCCGATATCGCCTGGAAGGTTGTCACCAGCACTTTGCGCACCCCAAATGCCTGTTGCAATGGCTTGAGCGCCATCACCAGCGGGGTCGCGGAACAATTGGCATTGGTCACGATAAAGCCGGACCAGCCTCGTCGCTTGCGTTGCTGCACGATAGCCGCGATATGCTCGACGTTAACCTCTGGAATGAGCAAGGGAACATCGGGCGCCATGCGATAATTCTTGGCGTTACTGAAGACGGCAACACCACTCTGAGCGAATGCCAGCTCAACCTCGCCTGCAATTTCGGCTGGCAGGGCTGAAAAAGCTATTTTTACGCCGGATATGACTTCAGGCCGACAGGAGAGCACAGGCATGGCGGCTACCGCAGCGGGCATCTCACCAGAGAGCCGCCAGCGCGTAGCCTCGGCATAAGCGCGACCGCCATGCTGCTCTGAAGCAGCCAGCGCTACCAGTTCAAACCAGGGATGCCCCTGCAATAACTCGATAAAACGCTGACCAACCATGCCGGTAGCGCCAAGAACGGCGACGGGTATCTTCGTCTGTGAGTGCATATTCATTCCCCTTCCCTTTAAGCTTCACGTCTCTTCTCATGCACAGGATGACGGATCAGAGGAATTACCGGCGCAATCAGGTCGCGGTGCAGGCTGCGCAAAGCGCGCTCGCTATCACGATCTTCTACCACCAGTATGATCCCCTGCTCTGATGCTCCCTGCGTTATAATGGGAATGCGCTCACGCGCCAGCGCGCTTGTAGCACGGGCAGGGCTCATCG
Organism: Ktedonosporobacter sp.; assembly: GCA_035293765.1. Lineage (GTDB taxonomy): Bacteria > Chloroflexota > Ktedonobacteria > Ktedonobacterales > Ktedonobacteraceae > DASRHT01. Next base: position 184,084 of record DATGMF010000065.1, on the reverse strand, counting down.
TATCAACCGTAAAACCGGAACCAATGCAGGCGCAAACTGCCAGGTCCCGACGCGTCCGCACAACCCAGGCGCCCATATCGTGCTGTAACAGCGCAGTTACCGATTCAACCATCCGCTCTTCAACGATAAACGAAAGATGGTGACCAGACGAGGAGCAGATAGCCACCGGAGCCGCACCGGCGCGCGCAGCAAGCGCAAAGACCTGACCTGCGTTCTCAGGAGCGCCGAACATATCCGCACTCTCTACGGTAATCAGGGCCAGTTTACGCCGCACAGTTATTGCTCCGGCCCCGCTCTGCGCCTCCCCCACAGGTCCAATTACCGTTCCACGAATATGGGGGCGGAAGGTGTTACGCACACGGACGGGAATATTGCGCGGCGCGATTGGTATCAGGGTGCGAGGGTGCAAGACCTTCGCGCCAAACCAGGACAGACGTGCCGCCTCCGCATAAGAGAGGCGCGCCAGCAGGCGGGCATTGGCAACCTGACGCGGATCAGCCGTCAAAACGCCATCAACATCCGTATAGATGGTCACTTCAACGCAATCCAGGGCAGCTCCGATGACCGTCGCGGAATAATCCGAGCCGTTGCGCCCCAGCGTGGTGACAAAGCCATCGGGCGTGCGACCAATGAAGCCTGCCACTACCGGTACGATAGCGCGCTCCACCAGCGGTTCCACCAACTCATGGGCATTGGCGCGCGTCTCTATGGGCAGAGGATCAGCGCCGGTAACGATGCCGAAAGTAGAGGATGGATCGAGATGCGGGTGGCCGGTAATAATGACTTCCCGACGTACGGCTTCAGCCTCTATTCCAAGATCGCAGAGCGCAGCCGCTACCAGCAGCACCGAGAGACGTTCGCCCCAGGCAGCAACAGCCGCCGTTACTAGCGAGACATCCTGTTCCTGCTCTGCCGCCACACGCAGCCTGACCACATCCTGTTCCAGGCCACTCAAAGTCTCCTCGATAATATGCACAAGCTCGGACCGGCGCTCGCGGTTATGTACCACCTTGCCGGCAGCTTCCAGGTGCTTTCCTCGCAGCCCTTTTAGTTCGTGCTCACAGGCCATATGCTCATTAGAGCAAGCAGAGCGCGCAATTTTTAAGAGCTGATCGGTTACGCCCGCCATCGCCGAAACCACAATGACAGGAAAGGCCACATCTGGCTCTTTCAGGGTTTGCGCGATCACCGCCGCCACATGACGGATACGCTCGGCATTGCCGACTGACGTACCTCCGAATTTTAAAACGCTAACTGCATGTTTCATCACACCATTCACCAAATATTCCAGAGGAGAGGCGGCTTACCTCGCCCCTCCCCCTACGCCCGCTACGCCGAGACGGGCGAACCTGCATCAACAACCGCTGCTCTCAGAGCCTGATCCAGATCCTCAATCAGATCGTCTACCGTCTCCAGACCGACGGAGAGACGGATAAAGTCGGAGGTGACGCCGGTTTCAAGCTGTTCATCGGGCGTCAACTGAGAGTGCGTAGTGCTGGCAGGATGAATGATCAGCGACTTGGCATCGCCAACATTCGCCAGGTGCGAGAATAGCTCAATATGGCGAATCAGTTGCTTGCCTGCTTCCAGGCCGCCTTTGATGCCAAAGCCGAGAATAGCCCCATAGCCATGCGTGCAGTACTGCTTCGCGATAGCATGCTGCGGATGGCTCTCAAGGCCGGGATAGCTCACCCAGCTCACGGCGGGATGGCTCTCAAGGAACTGAGCAATGCGCAGCGCATTCTGACTATGGCGCTCCATCCGCAGCGGCAACGTCTCTAACCCCTGGAGGAATAGCCAGGCATTGAAGGGTGTAGTGGCGGCCCCCAGGTCGCGCAGCAGTTGTACCCGCGCCTTAATGATATAGGCCAGCGGACCAAGCGCCTCCACATAGCGCAAGCCATGATAGGAGGGGTCCGGTTCGGTGAAAGAGGGGAAACGACCGCTCGCCGCCCAGTCGAAGGTGCCCCCATCGACGATCACGCCGCCGATAGCGGTGCCATGACCGCCGATAAACTTGGTGGTCGAATGCACAACGATATCAGCGCCATGCTTTAAGGGCTGCACCAGGTAGGGAGTTGGCAGGGTATTATCGATAATCAGCGGTATGCCGTGCTCGTGAGCAATATCGGCAACGGCGCGAATATCCAGCATATCCAGGCGAGGATTGCCCACCGTCTCCGCGTAGATAGCTTTGGTGCGCTCGTTAATGGCCGGACGGAAGTTTTCGGGATCGCGGCTATCCACAAAACGCACGGTAATGCCGAGCTTAGGCAGCGTATAATGGAAAAGATTGTAGGTGCCCCCGTAGAGGCTGGCCGACGAAACAATTTCATCGCCCGCGCCCGCTATATTCAAAATAGCCATCGTCTCCGCTGCCTGCCCTGAAGCAGTTGCCAGCGCGCCCACGCCACCTTCGAGAGCTGCAATACGACGCTCGAAAGCATCCTGAGTAGGATTCATAATGCGGGTATAGATATTGCCAAACTGCTTGAGCGCAAAGAGATTGGCAGCATGCTCCGGGCTATCAAAGACATAGGATGTCGTCTGATAGATAGGAACGGCGCGCGCTCCAGTTGCGCTATCAGCCGTCTCCTGCCCAGCATGTAAAGAGAGCGTTTCAAAGCCATAACTACGATTGCTATTGAGCGCCATAAGAATTTTCCTCCCTAATCAAAGGCTGGCTATAAAGCAGCCTCCAGTCAATTACACCAAACGAAGTGCCGCGGCCATCTGATCCCATTCTTTCAGAAAGGCATCGTGACCATGCGGCGAGTCCAACTCTGTATAGATCGCGTCCCCGCCCAGCGAACGTACCCTATCAGCCAGCCAGCGAACGTGCGCGGCAGGGAAGAGGAAATCCGAGCGGATGCCGATAAAAAGAGCTTTGCTACGAATGCGGCGCAATGCATCATCCAGCGAAGCATAGCCTTCACTTACATCATAAAGATCCATCGCGCGACTGATATAGAGATAACTATTAGCATCGAAGCGGCGCGCCAATGCCTCTCCCTGGTGATATAAGTACCCTTCGACATCGAAGCGCCCGCCAAGATCAGGAGAGCGAGTGGGCGAGGCCACATCAGCTCGCGCGGCAGGATTACGGGCGAAGCGCAGTTCCATTGCCTCTTCGCTCTGATAAGTAATCATCGCTAACATACGCGCCACCGCCAGGCCCATATCCGGTCCCTGCTCCGGCGCATAGTTTCCTCCCATCCACCGCGGGTCCAGCATAATGGCCTGGCGTTCAACTTCGCTGAACGCTATCGCCTGGGCCGTCAATGCTGCTGTAGCCGCGACCACCGCAACCCTTTGCACCAGTTCGGGATAGCTCACGGCCCATTCCAGCGCCTGCTGCCCCCCGATAGAGCCGCCCGCTACCAGCGCCAGTTGACGTACCCCTAGATGCTCAACCAACCGGCGCTGCGCACGCACCATATCGCGAATTGTGACAACCGGAAAACGCATCCCATAGGCGCGCCCCGTACGCGGATCGAGCGAAGACGGGCCGGTTGAGCCGTAACAACTGCCCAGCACATTCGAGCAGATCACAAAGTAGCGTGACGTATCAATAGGACGGCCCGGGCCGATCAATGGATTCCACCACGCCACTTTCATATTATCAGGCTGCTCAGGATCATGCGCATGCGAATTCCCTGTGAGCGCGTGTGTAACCAGGATGGCATTATCGCCCGTGGCATTGAGCGTTCCCCACATCTCGTACGCCAGTGTGACGGGGCCAAGCTGACCACCACGTTGCAACGGCAGATGATCAAAGGTATAAGTAAGCACGCGGTTCGTAGCATCAGACTTCACCCCGCTGAAATACTCCATCTGCATAGCCATCGCGCCCTCCTTGATTAACTGCAAACATAGAATGAGATACCATACTTCTTCGTATTGCCTGCCGTCGCTCTTCTGTAACGCACAGAAGGTTGAGCTGTAATAAAAAAAACCTCTACCCGCCAGGGGCGAGAGGTAAACGTCTTCGCGGTGCCACCCTGATTTGTCGATACCTCACGATATCAACCTTGATGAGTGCTGAAGCGGGAACAAGGGAAGCATGGCAATCTATTCATTTCAGACGACCTGAGCTGTAGCTCCCCGATTCATCGTGGGAGCGCCAGCGGCGTTGGTCGTCTGCAATAGTAAGACATTATGGCAACCCGTCAACACTCTAGCCTCTAACGCAGCTACACGGCTTGGCCTACTCATCCACTAGTAAAACTTTCAACCTGCAACTCTGAGGCCATTTTCAATGCTGGAACGGCGCTGACTTCTCATCCCCGTCAACTCTCTGTAGCCGTCCTGAGCACTTACTCGTCCTCTTCACCGTTATTGTTTACTTGACTTGTAATGTACACAATACGCAGCCCACAAAAAAACCCCTGGGCAGGGGTTTGGCGACATTGCTCATTCCCCTCATCTTGCGGAATAGCAAATCCGCCGGAATTGGCACCCTGCTTGCTACATTGCCAAACGGGTTGCCGGGTTTCAAAGGGCCGTTTCCCTCCACCTCTCTTGATGAGAGCAGTTGACTGCGTATTATTCAGATGTTAAATCGCTATTGCATTTTTAACCATGCTCACACTTTAGCTAAGTATACCCAAGTGGTGAAACCAATGTCAAGTGTCAGTAATCCCCGATTTTAGAGTGACCGTAATCTCTTCCAATTTGTACTCCACGCCGGTCAACTTTTTGAAACCCTGAAGCACCTTCTCCGCCTCCTCGCGCTCAACCGGTATCCCCACAAGCATAAAATAGACGGTATCTGGAGCCACTCTGGCTGCTCTGGCTAACGGGACGGTCGCCACTCCGTACTTTTCCCTGAGTTGTAATAGCGTCGGCTTTCCCTTCATAAAAACCCTATCCCTTTCGCACTTGCCACCACTTGCCTGCGTACCCATTGATGGTTACCAATTCTGGCCGACAGACTTGCCCGAAAGCTTCTTTCTTTGTATGGTTAATAACACAGGACCCATAATGAGGGTCCTCTAATTACTACCATGCTTTGGGACTTGTGTCAAGCATGAGGAAAAACGTACGATAGTTCGGTCCAAGATTATAGATGAGGAATGAGCATGATACGCTTGAAAGTGAAGGAGATAGCGGAACAGAAAAGAATCAGCATGACGCGTCTATCAAGAATTGCTGATGTCAACTACAAAACGGTGCGCGCTATGTTCTACGATCCTTACCGGGATGTCGCCTATAGCACGCTCTTAAAAATGGCGAAGGCGCTCAACGTGCGCATCGAAGATCTGGTTGAAGTGACGCCGGATGAAGAATAGCAACGGGGGTAATAAGGGGTTGAGTGTGAAACGCGGCTCGCTTCACACCCAACAACATGAGACCGGGCTAATCCAAGCGTTCGATAATCATCGCATTTGCCATGCCGCCCCCCTCGCAGATCGTCTGGAGGCCATAGCGTCCGCCGGTCCGCTCCAGTTCATTGAGCAGGAAGGTGGTGAGACGTGCTCCCGATGCGCCCAGAGGATGCCCGATAGCGACCGCACCGCCATTGACATTCACCTTTGACATATCCGGCTTCCATTCGCGTTTCCAGGCCAGAACCACGCTGGCAAAGGCTTCGTTGATCTCAACCAGATCGATCTGATCAAGCGTCAGGCCAGCTTTGGCAAGCACCTTGCCGGTGGCGGGAATGGGAGCAGTGAGCATATAGATAGGATTATCGCCAGCCAGGGCAAACGAGACGAAGCGCGCACGCGGCTTCAATCCCAAACGCTCGGCGGTCTCACGCTCCATAATGAGCACAGCCGATGCGCCATCGCTGATCTGAGAGGAGTTTCCCGCCGTGATAAGACCATCAGGCTTGAACGATGGTTTCAAGTTAGCCAGCTTCTCCAGGCTCGTATCGGAGCGAATGCCCTCGTCACGCTCAAATAGCGTAGTTGTGCCATCTTCATTTTTTACTGGAATAGGAATGATCTGAGATTTAAAGCGTCCCTCTGCCGTCGCTTGAGCGGCGCGACGATGGCTCTCCAGGCTAAACTCATCCAGTTCCTGGCGGCTGATCTCCCATTTTTGCGCCAGCAGCTCGGCGCTGATCCCCTGGTGAACCAGCTTATTGTTGTAACGTTCCACCATTAACGGCCCGAAAGGAGCGCCCGGTCCCTGCGAAGACGACCCCATAGGAACTCGCGTCATGGCCTCAACGCCGCCCGCGATCACAATATCATAGGCCCCGCTGATCACGCCTTGAGCTGCGAAATGGATTGCCTGCTGGCTCGATCCACACTGGCGATCAACCGTCGTGCCCGGCACTCCTTCGGGGAAGCCTGCGGCCAGAACCGCGTTACGGGCAACGTTCAGGCTCTGCTCCCCCGCCTGGACAACACATCCCGCAATAACATCTTCAACTTGCCCGGCATCAATCCCGGTGCGCTCTACCAGGGCTTTGAGCACCTGGGCAAACAGGTCTACCGGATGCCAGTCTTTGAGTTGCCCATTGCGGCGCCCAATCGGGGTACGAACCGCATCAACAATAACCGCTTCCCTCATTATTGCCATGAGAAAACCTCCTGAAAACGCATGCAAACGCGCGTTGCTTTGCTACAACTTGCTTCTTTCTTATGTATAGTAAGTCACATCAACCTCGGCATTGCCAATAGCGGCCGCCGCTGAGGAACAAGATACGCACGATACCAGAAGAGGTCAAGTGGAAATGCACTGGAGAACATTCTGATGGGCCGCGAAATCTACTGATTTTCCCACACGATAGAGAAACTAAAGAGGCCGTGGACAATTCCACGGCCCTGCATTGGTAGCTCTAATATGCCTGCTGTTGATAGACACTGACCATGCTATATGTGTACGTATCTGCATTACCAGCATTGGTAGCTCTAATATGCCTGCTGTTGATAGGGATAACTGGGCTGACCAAACATGACACGGCCATAGCGGGGGCGCTTCTGCCCGAACAGAAGGTACAGCAAAGGACCAATTACCACCGGAATAGGCATCAACCAGATGACCAGGAGCCAGAGAATCTTGCCTGCCGTGGAATGCTCATCCTCAAACACCATCACGGTCGCAATCAGATGGCCGATCACCGGAAACAGGATGGTCACCAGGAATAACACCGAATTCATAAAACAACCTCTATTGCTCGACATTTGGCAAAGCCTCCTCAATATATATGTGCTTATATCTCAACCGTTTGTTTAGTAGTTGAGATAAAAACACGAACGTTCATATCTTTGCTTACAGCATCTTTTCATAGACTCTAGATATGTTACGATTGAGCAGGCGAATCGTTGCAAAAATCACAGAAAACCGCTCTGACTCCACCCGCGGCTTGATGCTCGCAACAGCACATTCCTGCGCCGCGTATCGCCCAGCGCGTTCGCCACATAGCTGATTGCGGGACTGGCTGTTGACGAACCGGGATTGACCGCAGAGGAAGCGACTCCGCTTAATTTTGGCCCTATATGGACAAACTCAACGCCATCGGCCCCAAGCTCCTGCCCAGAGGTACCCGTGGCATTGCTCAGCAAAACGCGAGCGTTCATCGATTTTCTGAAGTAGTAGGTACCGATACCGATCCATTGCGGGCCGGTGGTGACGGTGCCAAAGGGACCCTGAAACGTGCCAATGTGAGACTGATCGACGTAGACGGTATGGCGCAGTACAACCCCTTTGCGGTTCGGGTCCGCGCTGTAAACGGTGTAGGGAGACCAGCTACTACTGGCATAGGTATCATCAACAAAAACGCCCACCTCATAATAGCCATCAGCCGGAATATTCGGGCGCCAGGTCGCTGTAGCGGTCGCGGCCCCGTTCGAGGTTGGCGTCCAGTGCAAAAAGCCATTGATACCGGTCTTTGTGGGCGCCCTATACCACGTTCCTGTACTACTCCAACCCGCGCCCCCATCATCTACCAGAATCGCTCCGGGATAAACGGCATTGCCATTGCTGCTCAAGCGGGGAATGGTATAGGATGTCGCGGGCTGATTCACCCAGAGGTAATTATCCGGCACCACGTTCGGATCAGGATAGTTGCCGGTCCAGCCAAAGGGATCGGTGGCCTGCCAGTTGGGGAGATAGTATGTTGACATATGTAAATGCGGTCCTGTTGAGGCTCCGGTCGTGCCGCTGGTCCCAATCTGCCATTGCGCCCCCACATGATCGCCCACCGCAACAGTAATCGCGCTCAGGTGGCCGTACGCAGTTGCGAAGCCATTGCCATGATCGATAGCAACCCACAGGCCAAACGAGCTATTATGGTCAAGAGGATTGTACCAGTTGGCTCGTATCACCACACCGGCTGCCGCACTCAATACAGGCTCAAACCACAGGTTGAGATCGTAACCATTATGACCATCGTAGCAACTTACGCCGCGTGTGCAGTTGAAAACAGAATCATTGGTCCAGCGCTGACCATCGAAGCGCACGAATAAGCCGTCGGAGGCATACCAGGGCTTATCGTGATCGACGAACGAAATCGTACGCGACAGAATCGTCTGCTGCCCATAGTACGGGCGATGCAGGAAAGGCGCTGGCGCTGCTGCCACTACCCGCCCCAGAGCCGCGTTCGAGCGAGCATCCCGCCCCCAGGAGATGCGGGCGACGATAACAGGTATGCTGAACAGCAGCAGAAGTAGCGTGACAATAAATGAAGGGTAGAGCCACCGTTTTGCTAGCATGATGACACATCTTCTTTCGTAGAGATAGTATACGTGTTATCCTTCGGCAACAACATGTGAAATTGCAGGGGTAAGGGGTACCGGCTGCGGGCTACTCCGATCCTGCGACACATCGGCGGACCAGTAGCGCGGCGTACCGCCGACAATCTTGTTAGCGGGATTCATGGCCGTAAAGGTGACGCTGGCGCTATCGCTCGTCCAGAGTGGATTAATGCTCATCTGTACCCCTGTTTGAGCTGGCAAGCCAACGAGCCGTGAACTGCCACTATCGATATCGACGACACCGATTGCGCTCTGCAACGCCTCCGCCTGCACATCGGCCCGTTGATCGTTGACGTTGGTGCGCACCACAAAAGCAATTTTGCGACTATCGGGCGACCAGACAGGCGCGTAGTCATGGCCGCCATCGGCATCTGCCAATCGCTGCTGCCCTCCTCCCTGGCTATCCATCACCCATAAGCCTGAGGGCAGGAATGGCGTGGAACTATCGGAGATACGCTCGTAGGCAATGCGTTTCCCATCGGGCGACCAGGCAAAGAGACCAGCGACGGATTGAGCGCCGCCACCAGTGCTGAAGAGATGCACGCGATTGCTGCCATCGCTCCGCATCAAAAAGGTATCGCTGCCCATCCCCAGGCCCGGGGTTGTTGAATAGATGATACGGGAGCCGTCCGGCGACGCGGCTGCATCGATCAGGGAGGCGGACGGCGCGCCAATATCGATATTTCTATGGGCGCCGGTCGCGGCATCAACGATCCACAGTCCAGGGTTCCAGCCATTGCCATCAATTGGCGCATTCGACCCCATCGGGAACATCGGGCGATACAAAAACGAGTGACTGCCGGGCAGCCAGTGCAGGAAATTGCCCATCACGGCAGGCGGTTGCAGAGAGACCATCATCCTCTGCGTATCGTAGATCCAGACCTGCTCTCCGCCCTCGCGCACGCCATCTATGGCAAGATACTGCCCATCAGGCGAGAGTTGGATCGACCCGACACTATCAGTCTCATACTGACCGAAGCCATTACCTAAAGGAGCGAGAGGCTGCGGAGTCTCTGCTGGCTCCCCATGCGGACCTCTAGCGGCTCGCGCCAGCACGAAGCCTCCGGGTCCTTTCAGTATATAATATCGATAGTTATGAGCGGTAATTGCAGCACTACGTATCTGCGAATGTGTAGTAGAGTTGTTTCGAGAAGAGAAGAGAACAACGGCACTGATTACCAGGAGCAGCACTGGCATAACCGACAGAATCCGCCTCACAATACCCTCCATTCGCGACAAACATCCCCGCGACATGCTATAGGCACAGATAGGAATATTTTTTCTCTTTGATCTTTATCGGCAGAAGTTCAAGAATATTAACTGCTTGCTATGCAGATGGCCAACGCCGCTGACGCGCTAGCTGCGCTCAGGCCATCTGCAAGGAATGGCTTGCCATAAACCTATCAGCAAACTTCATCAGCAAAGGGCGATAGACCTGCTCGTAGCTGCCGGGGAATTGAGCAATACGACCTCCCCAGCCGCGTTTGAAGCGGTAGACGCCCGCCATTGCTTCATCCTCAGCATCGGTATCGGGGATGCCCCAGAAGTCGTAAAGGCGAGCTCCCTGCTGCCTGGACCAGCGGATGGCCTCCCATTGTAACAGGTAGTTGGGCATCAGTTGGCGCTGCTCGTTGCTTGAGGCTCCGTAGAGGTAGATGCCCTGGTGAGCGAAGAGGGCTACGAAGATACCCGCGAGCAGGCGTCCTTCATGCTCAGCCAGCAGGAGGCGAGCTCTGCCGGTCGAGGCAAAAAGCTCCCAGGCGCGGCGGTAATAGTCGAATGTATGTACGCCAAATTGATCGCGCTGACTCGTCACCTGTAACAGGTCGTACCACAATCGCAGATCATCGAGAGAGGCTGCATCGCGCACCATCACGCCTTTGCGGGCCGCAAGACGGATATTATAGCGCCACTTCTCCTTCATCTGGGCCAGCAACGACTGTTCATCGGGAGCCAGGTCCAGCACAATCGTACGTAGAGGCTGAATAGCGGGTGTGCGACGCGTACAGCATGCTGCAAAATATTCTGTTGCCAATGCGCCTTCGCTTGTATCGGCCTCTGGACCGGGTTCCACTCGTAGCGCAATCGCTCCCTGTTTGCGTAACAGCGCATGCAGTTGTGAAAAAAAAGCTGCACACATGGCCGTTTGCGACCAGTCTATCACCGGCCCCTTTGGGATGTAAGCCAGATGGCCGGCCCATAGAGGCAGCAGGGGAACGCCACGGAGCAATATTTGAGCAGCCGCAACCATCCGCTGAGCACGCTCATCCCAGAGGGCCAGCCGTATGGGTTGCCAACCAGCAGCGGCCTTCAGTTCGCCCCAATCCCAGCATTGCAGTAAGTGTCCATTTGCGTGCCCGGCAACAAAATCATCCCATAACGTGTACTTCTCCTGTGGCATAGTACGCAACGCATAGCGTCCAGCATCATATATAGTATTTGGTGACATAGTACAGTGTTCTCGCATTCCACTCTGCATAAGAGCACAATTTTCACCACTATCATACCATGCTGGCAGGCCGGGAATTTCTTCTACATGCTATAATACGGGAGGTCAAAACCCATTATATAAGGGTTTCTTGACTTCAGGAGGTTATAATGAGAATAGTGATCCTGGGCTGTGGTCGGGTTGGCGCCGCGCTGGCTACCAAACTGGATAACGCAGGCCATACCGTCTCGGTCATTGACATGAGCAGTGACTCCTTCCAACGCCTGGACCCCCAATTCAGGGGGGAGAAAATAGTAGGCAACGGCGTGGATGAGGAAGTGCTGCGACGAGCAGGCATCGAGAAAGCTGATGCCTTTGCCGCCGTCACCAATGGCGATAACCGCAACATCATGGCTAGCCAGATCGCAAAGGAAATCTTTCACATCAAAAAGGTTGTGTGCCGCATCTACGATCCGCTGCGCCAGGCCACATACAACGAACTGGGGCTGGAGACCATTTGCCCAACCACGCTTGGGGCAGATATGGTCTTTGACTGCCTGACAGGTGCCAGGTAGCCGTAAGCCAATACCGATCTCCAGACGTTCCTTCCTTACAGCATGTATCTGTCTGAGAGAACGTCTGGTGGCGAGAACATCAGATGTTTTTGAGAGAGTAGAGGCTCTATATGTATATTATTATCGGAGGTGGCGGCGATGTTGGCTACTACCTCACTAGAAACCTGCTAAACCACGGCCACGAGGTGCTTTTACTGGAGAAACAGACCGCTCGCTATCAGACATTGAGCGATGAGTTGGGGCAGGCAGTGTTCAAAGGCGACGCGTGTGAAGCAAGAACGATGGAAGAAGCAGGGGCACGACGGGCCGATGTGGTGATTGCGGTCACCGGCGAAGACGAAGATAACCTGGTCATTTGCCAAATGGCGAAGAAACGCTTTAACGTCTCGCGCACCATCGCTCGCTTAAACAACCCTAAGCATGAGGAGCTATTTCAAAAGCTCGGTATCGACGTGACGATCAGCCCCACAAAATCGATTCTTTCCCTGATTGAGTCTGAGCTTCCAGGCCCGCGCTTTGTGCAGCTAATGAACTTAAAACGGGCAGGACTGGATATTGTCGAAATGAACATCCCCCCGCTGTCACCCGTCGTCGGCAAAAAGCTGACGCAGATTAACCTGCCCCGCAGGTGCAATCTCGTGTTAATCATCAGAGGGACAGAACCGATCTTTCCCACGGGGGATACGGAACTCATGGCGAACGATGACGTCTACGCCCTGGTGACCCGCGAGGCAGAAGAGGAACTGCGCACCGTGTTTGGAACAGCGTAAAACAGAGGCAGCAACCAGGGGGGTCATCCGTTGCCCTTGAGTGCTGCCTCCGATCATGGGTCAGGCATACCGCCTGATCTTACCGCACCTCATTTTTTTCGTCATCCAACCGTTCAGGTGCCTGAGATGCATCCCCGGTACGCTCTTCCCCTTCCATGGAGGTTGGTTGAAACAAACTGGTATGGGCCATAGCATCGTCGGGAGGACGCATCGTCTGCGCAACATTCTCGTCGTTCGTGGGACGAGCAACAGTTTTGGTGTACTCTATTCGATTCTTTTTGCCCGCCGGACCCACAAAATCTCCTCCAGGGCGTCTTTTCCTTACAGTAAATTGACCGGTAGGGCGGGGAAGCACCCAGGTGGTACGTTTGCGGGCAAGCATCTGATCGGCAGTTTCGCCGCGGGCTGAACGGTAGATGCTGGCAATGACGACCCAGGCCGCCGCGACAATCGGTGTAGCCAGCAGGGCGCCCAGCACACCGAACAATTTGGCCCCCACCAGCAATGCCAGGATCGCGGCTACGGGATGCAGCCCGACGGCATGACCCACGATGCGAGGACCAAGAATATTGCTCTCGATGGCCTGAAGGATAATAAAACCAAGAATAATCTCAAAGGTGCGAGGGAACGCGCCCGGCAAAAGCAAAGAGAGGATAATCGGCGTCACCGAAGCGAGGGCCGGACCCACCATCGGGATCGTCTCGAACAAGAAAGCCAGCACACCGACAATAAGGGCGTAATCCTGCAATCCAGTAAAAATACAGATGAGGCCGGAACAGATACCCACAATCAGCGCCAGGGTCAACTGCCCTCGAATGTAATTCCCTACGACGCGATTGAGTGCATCTTCAAACAGTAGAGCATTGGGCATCCAGCGGCGCGGCACAATGCTCATCAGGCTATCGCGGATTCGCTGCCCATCCAACGTCATGTAAAAGCTCAGAACGCCCACCAGCACAATACTGACCAGGGCATTGGTGAAGATCAGGACGAAGTTGAGTGCATTGGTCGCCAGGGAACGGGCAAAGTCGGTCGCGGAGCTCTGAATCTGGCTGATAGCCGCGTTGATATTCGCGGGCGGAATACCCCCCTTTTCCAGATTGCTAATCACCGACTTGAACGTATCGGGCAGCGCGGTAGCGAAATTGGTGATCGTCGTGGAAAAAGTAACGGCCTGCTTCACCAGAGTCAGGACCAGTGCATAGCCAAAACCGCCAATTACGGCTACTACGATGATATAAACAACGATAGTTGCCAATAGACGAGGTATACTGTATCTAGCCAGTACATTTACCGCAGGGGTCAGAAGGAACGCAACCGCCATTGAGAGCAGCAATATGACAACAGCATCAAAAAACAAGCCCAGAATCGACCAGGAGGCCCAGAGGATAATGCCGATACAGATGACACTGATCAGGATATCTCGTGTCCTTTGCCAGTTTACGTGTTCCATATGGTTTACCTTTTACATGATAATAGCTTGCTATTGCAGACGGCCACTCCCACGATCAATCGGGGAGCTACACGCGCTAGCTCAGGCCGTCTGAAAGGAATGGCTTTTTTACTTTCTCTTGCATAGCAATTGTGACAGGTTTTTCGCAAAAGTACAAGGCCGAATCGTTCACTACTACTGATACGGTTCTCTTTAAAAGAACGCTTCTTCTCATGTATTTTTGTAACCAACCAGATAGATACTGAAACTTTCCTTCTGCGATCTTCGTCTTCTAATTTGGAAGAGGGGCTGTTAACTTTGCTTGCTTGTTTCGTCTATGATAATACGGTAATTTTTATGCTACTTCCTGAGAGGAGAGCCTGAAAGAGGACACAGCCGTGGACGTATCAACAACGATAGCACATGCTCAGTTTCTTATCTTCACCTGGACATTATTTGGCTTTTTGCTCGCCTGGCTATGTACATTTGCATGGTTGGCGCTACGACCGGATACACAAAAGAAAGCAGAACTAGAGGATTCTTCCTTCCCTTCCCATTCCCTCCCGAACACCGCAGTACCCGCTGTGCTGCATATGATAGCAAAGCAGCCATTACAAGCACAAACGAGCGCGCTGGAACACGAGTCAACCAGCGATATCGGCAAGGCGCCAGTGGCCTGAACAAAAACAGCACGTAGTACTATAACGTCAAAACCAGCCGGCTCCGCAAAAATTTTATGGGGCTGGCTGGTTTGCATAAAAACAGATAAGACCTCTAAAGGTGAATGTTCTCGCCTGGGTGCGGTGGACGAAACGCGCCATTGTCGTTGATAAAGACAAAACGACTATCCTGCACCATTACGATCATGTCCGGCTTCCCATCTCCATTGACATCTTTGAATGTGAGCAAGACCGGAGCTAAATCCTGACCCTGCCCGATGAGAACCGGGCCGATGTATACTTTGGCTCTGGTAGGATCGCCGCCGGGGAATTCGATGATCTCCACATGACGATTCAAGTTCATCGCCACAAAATGGCTCTTATTGGCAGGTGAGTCGTCGTGACCGACGACCGCATCAACGTGGTACGTGCGCGGGCGGCCATAATGCCAATCGTCCAGCGTAACCTGCCACCAGCTAGAAAACATGCTCAGCACAATCCAGCCAGCAGTCATGATGAACATGGCAATGCCAACATAGACGAGCCAGTGAAAATGCACGCCGCTCTCGCCTTTGTCCATTTTGAGATTGCCACTGCGCCGCGTGATGATAGCGCCATCAATCTCTACAGGGCGTTGCCGACCGGTCTGCACTACTGGCATGCTTGCTTGCGTCGCCGTTCTGCGGGCCGGCACACTGCTCTTTCGCCCTGGTTGTGTGATAGGATAATTGCTCTCAGGGTAAGAGGACGCCGACTGCACGTCTGCCTGCGTATAGCCTGCATCGGTCTTCACATCACTGCGATAGCGACGCGTGCTGCTGGGTATACGCGAGGGCCAGATATCATCATATTCCGCGTCAAAGTAATTGTCGCTCTCTACATGCGCCTGACGCGCAGGCATATATTGCGAGCGCTGCCTTTTTTGATCCACATCATTTACCATCCTTTTCTATCATTTTTGAACAGGTGTTCTACGCAAATATATTTAAATAGTACACCAAAGAAAGCACGCTTGTCAACAATATTTTACAGCAAACGTGCTATTACATGAAAATTCCTTTAAGTAATACACCATAAGGCACTACCTTTGCAAGCCATGCCAAACTTACCAGTACATTTTACCCTGGCAAAAAACATGCTATACTAGATATCGTAGCGTTTGTTGCATCTTCTAAGGATTCTGGAGGATTCGCATGGCTGTTTCTGTCACCAATTCCCGGCTGATCTACGAGGCATTGAAGGCGTGTGACGTGAAGATCATCTCGGCCCTGCCCGAAACATGGCTTGTCCATTTGATCCGCATGGCAGACGAAGACCCGGATATGACCCTTGTGCGTATCGCCAAAGAGGAAGAGGCTATTGGTATTTCGGCGGGCGCGCACCTGGCTGGAGTCAATTCCGCGCTCCTGATGCAGAATCATGGCTTTCTAGCAGCAATTAACCCCATTGTCTCACTGGCTCTCCTCTATAAGATCCCTCTTGTCATGCTCATCAGCTACCGCGGGCATATGGGGGAAAAAGATCCCTGGCAGACACAGGGAGGGCTGGCAACCGAGCCAATCCTGCGTGCATTGAATATCCCCATCTGGCATCTCACCGGCACAGACGATATTTATCAACGCCTCAAAGATGCGCAGACGCTGGCATATGCCGCGCTGCACCCCGTTGCCGTTTTACTATCTCGTGAGTTAATGTGGGAGGACTAATCATGCTACGCTCAGACGCCCTGCAAACTATTTATCCCGATCTGGAGCAGCATATTGTTATCACCATCATGGGAGCGGTAGCGGTAGAATTATTTACGCTGGGGCATCGTCACAACTTTTTCTATCTTGAGCACGCAATGGGGCTCGCCTCCTCAATGGGCCTGGGAATCGCGCTTGCCATGCCGAATCAGAAAGTGATCGTTCTCGATGGAGATGGCTCGCTGCTGATGAATCTGGGGACATTGAGTACGATGGCGCGTTACAAACCCGGCAACCTGTTGCACATCGTCTTTGATAACGAAAGCCTGCTTTCCGTCGGCGGCTTCCCGACCGCGACCGCGACGGGTACTGATCTCGCCGGTATTGCCAGGGCATCCGGCATCCCCTGCGTTATTGAAGCGGATACACCTGAAAGTCTGAAAGCTGGCGTCAGCGAGGCGCTGGCAAGCAATACATTGACAACCATCATCTCGAAAGTCGAGGCGGTCGGCCCTAAATCGTTTCATATGGATCTGCCGCTACTCGAAAATCGCTTCCAGTTCAAACGCGCCCTCGAAAAAATGTGCTGGTAGGGATAGGGGGCCGCGGCAGGGCAAGGAGCAAGCCAGGGCAGGGGGTTGCGACGGGGCAAGACAAGTGGTACGCGCAGGCAGGGGGTACGCAGCAGGGCAGGTGCGAGACCTGCCCCTACTGAGCCAGGTAATAGGCATGTTTGCGCGTAGCCGTCCAGGCGCCCCAGAGGCTAACGGCGCCGCCGATAATGGCCCATATCAGGAGAAACACCAGCGACACGACCACGCCGCCGGTAAATAGCCCTACACTCACCGGAGCGTTGGTCGCGAGATTGCCGGGATAGTTGGGAACGTAGCGCGTGAAAAACGCTGCCAGGTACATAATTGCTCCCGCCAGCATGCCTGCGTAGAACCCAAGCCTGCGCCTCACTGCGATTCTGCCCACAATAAAGCCCACAAAAAAACAGATGAGCAGGCTGACAAAGAAATTCAAGCACGCCAGACCTGCCAGCGCCAAGGCAGTATTGTAGGTAAGATTTGCCCCTTCACTGTTCGCCCTTTGAAACGTGGGACTATTGAGCAGGGTGATCGCGACATTCAGCAGTACGCCTAAAATGCCGCCTACCGCGCCCGTCATCATCGCATGCTGGAAACCCTTCTGGGGCAGCGCAGGCACATTCAACCCATCATGCCAATCATCTGCTCTGGATGGCTCCTTCAGCAGCCCGAACTCACTATCCCCCGCATGCCCTTCTCCATTAGAGCGCGATGGCGATGACCGATGCCTCTCTGGCTCTTGCATAAGATTTTCTTCTCTCTAGTCAGTGATTATGCGTGGTCTGAGCATAGACCGTCGAATAGGTATTAATGAATTGCCAGTTCGAGAGGGGCCAGTAGACGATGGACGCTTTCCCTACAATATCGAATTTAGGGACAAAGTCCCAGTACCGCGAATCATCACTCTCCGGGCGATTATCACCCATGACAAAGTACTCATCCGGCGGCACCTTCCATTCGCGGGCAATCGGATTGGATGGGGCGCTGATATACGGCTCATTCAAAAGCACACCATTGACCCAGACGTGCGTGCTATCTATGCGGACCGTATCGCCGGGGATGCCAATAATGCGCTTAATGAAGTCTACGCTCGTGTTGCGGGGAAAGTGGAATACTATCACGTCTCCACGTTCAGGCGCCTGAAACAGATAGAGTGCCTTGTTTACTACCACATATTCATTATTGAGCAAACCAGGCTGCATACTCTGGCCTTCTACATGGTAACTCTGAATGGCAAATCGAACCCCGAGGAAGATGACGAGAGTAATCACAATTACTTCTACCACTTCCCGTACTAGATGTGAACGTTTCAACGTAAAACCTCGCTTATACTGCTAACTGCGGCCAGTGTATCTCCCTGACTTATCTGATTTATGGGCCGGGTTTAATATGAGTATACACCGCCGAGTAGGTATTGACAAACTGCCAGTTCGAGATAGGCCAGTAGACAATGACGGCCTTCCCTACAATAAAATCTTTAGGCACAAACCCCCAGTAGCGGGAATCGGTACTGTCAGGTCGATTGTCACCCAGCACAAAATACTGATCGGCCGGTACCTGCCACGTCCTGGCAACCGGGTTCGCTGCCATACTGATATACGGCTCATTCAATTGTACCCCATCGACCCAGATATGCATACTATCCGTATGGATAGTATCGCCTGGCAGGCCAACCACGCGCTTGATAAAGTCCTGTGTGGTATCCAGAGGATAGTGGAAGACGATGACGTCGCCGCGTTCCGGCCCATGCAAGATATAGGCAACTTTGTTCACCACGACGTACTCGCTGGAGTTAAGGCCCGGCTGCATGCTAGGCCCTTCCACATGGTAGCTCTGGATCGCAAAACGAATCACAACGAAAATGAGAATAGTAAGGGCTACTGTCTCTACGATTTCTCGCGCTAGATGTGAACGTTTCAATGCACAACCTCATCGTTAAAACTGCATTCACGGGCCATCTAAATCTGTACCAGGCCATTCCAATTTGGAGGTTACTATCCACAATATTATAGCTGATAGATAGAGCAGGTATCCATCTTTTGCTACTAAAAGGGGGGAGGAAAAACCTCTGATGTTTTTTCTTCACCAGAGGCAATCCTGAAACAAACTAGAGTTTTTTCCACGTACAGGAGACTTTGCCAAAGAGCAAGGTGTCCCCATCATTGATCGGAGTGGCCTTGTCTGGCTCCAGACGCTTGCCATTGATACGCGTTGCGTTGGTACTATTCAGATCGGTTAAGGTGTAAGTGCTCCCGATATGCTCCAGCGTGGCATGAATGCGCGACACCGTATCAGCTCCCTCCATCTTAGCCAGGTCTACATCGGGATGCTCGCCGCCCAGATCATGATCATATCGACCAACAACCACATGCTCGCCGCTAAGCTGCATCTGCTGACCATCATTAAACGTTAGCGTTCCCCACGGAGCCTGATTTGAGGATGGCGTCGTTGTCGGCCTTGGCTGGATCGGCTGAGGCGGCGCGGGCGCTGGATACTGCGCAGGCTGCGCCGGCATCGTCGGCTGCGTCTGAGAAGAGGGAATATAATATTGGACCTCTGGCCGCTTTGGTGGCGGAGGAGGAGCTGCCCCCTTCTCTTGAGCTCCTGGCACCAGCGTTATCTTTGGCTGTGGCGGCACAGCCGGCGTCTGGGTTACGGGCGGCGTATAATACGGCTCCGTCGGCTGCTGAGATGTTGGTTGTCCCGCGACAGTTGGCGCTGAATACGGCTCCGCTGCCGGTGGCGTGTATGTGGGCTGCTGTGGTTGCGCAGGCGGCGTATACACGGGCGTCGGAGGCCGTGATGGTGGCGGGGGCGGCGTATAGGTCGGAACAGATGTCGGAGGAGCCTGGCGCGTCTGCTGACCGGGCTGAGACGTCTGGAAAGTTGATGCGCCGCACTTCTGACAGAAGGACGCTCCAGGCTTCAGCTCCGCCTGACAATTGGGGCACTGCTGGCGAGCAGGAGCCAGCGAGCGGCCACAACCGGAACAAAAAGTATCGCCAGCCTCGTAGGGCGTATTACAGCTACTACAACGCAACTTCGCAGGCGCGGGCGGCGGCTGTGATGGCTGCGGTGGTGTATACGCTGGCGGTGGTGTATAGGTTGGTGGAGGCGTATAGGTCGGTGTCGAGCCGTAAGGAGGCGGAGCCCATTGCTGCTGCACCTGGGGCATCAAGTGGACGGGGATCGGCCCCACCTGAACGTTTGGCTGCTGCTGACGCACCAGGCCATCAACCATATTGAGCACCTGATTGCCAAGACTGGCCTGGCGCAATGCTCCCACGCCAGCGGTGAGCGCGAGCGGCCACAGCACCGGTAAAGCCACAATGCCCACAGCGCCAACGGCCGCTTTATCTATCCATCGCTGTTGACCGATCAACGCCAGTACGCCCCCGGCGGTACGCTGCAAGGTGAGCGAAAGAGCTGCCTGCATACCAATAATCGCCTCAAAATCGCCACCCTTCTTCAATTGCACCAGTATTTGATCTTTACTGCCTATCTGCTGCGCCTGGTATCCCTGCGCCAGGTAGAGATTCACCAGATCGGTCGCCAGCCGCCCAATATCTATCTCTTCTGAATTATAAAAACGGGCATCCATCCTTATCCTCCAACTTGATATCCAGATCGCTAACGCCGCTGTCGCGTCTAGCTTCGCTCAAGCGATCTGCATGGAATGACGTGATATATCTTCTCTTTAGTATCCGCTTTACACGGTATCGCCACATGTATATTTTTGCTAGATTGCAATCTTATTGTATATACTTACTACGCTTTTCTCAAGACAAAGTTGGAAGCCGGAGAATATCTCTTCATCACCGCACATAAAGAAGATGTTATAATGCTTATATTCAAAAACATCTGTCAACGAGATAAGATACATGCACGAACAGCTTGAAATTTTACCAACGGAAGGCGAAGAGGGCAGGGAGAACTCCTCACGCAACACGCTGCGCTACATCATCCTGGGGCTGCTGGGAGCCCGACCGATGAGTGGTTACGATATTAAGCAAGCCTTTGATCGCGCCCTCGCCAGCTACTGGAACGCGGGCAATAGCCAGATTTACACCACTCTGAAAAATCTGAACCAGGCCGGATTGCTCGAAGCGGAGGTAATCGTCCAGACGACGCGTCCCAACCGCAAAGTGTACCGCCTGACGGCAGCGGGCCAGGCCGAGCTTGATCGCTGGCTACAAGAAGAGGTTCCTGAACGCTTCACCAAAGACGAATTTCTGACCAAACTCTTCTTCTGTGGAGAGACCTCCGACTCAGTGGCGCTGACCCATTTGCGTGAGCATCGGGAAAGCTTGCGCAGACAACTGGCGCATATGGAATGGGCGCGCCAGCAATACGCTTCGCGCCCCACTCGTCGCCCGCGCCTGCTCGAATATCAAATGCTGGTGCGCGAATACAAAGAAGCCATGTTGCAAGCCGACCTGGAGGTCACAGAACGCGCCATCGCGCGGCTAGAAGAGAAACGAGCCCCGTAGAGACGTGATTCATCGCGTCCGCTGTAGCGCCTCGCCTGCCTCGCCCAACATACCCCTCTTTCCATCTTCCAACGGATCAACAGCAATGCCCTCTCTGGCATCGCTTCCTCTTCCCGGGATGGACGAGCGCTAAAGCGGACGTCATCAATGCCGTCGCTACCATCCACACCGCTGGTAAATCTTTAACGTCTGCTGATCGCCGGGGACGTAGCTGACCATCGAGTAGGTTGAGATGCCCGTAAACACGGTCGTGGCGGTGCGCAGCGCGAGGCGACCGAGCTGGCTGTGCTGCACATGAAAGACAAACGATGGCGCTGGCTTGCCATGCGGATAGGAAGCTGCCGCGAGCTGACGGAACTCGGGATACTCGCGCAAATTTTTCCACAGCGTCTTATACTCCGGCAGGTGCGTCATGGTGCGTGTATTGTAAAGGAAGTCGTTCACCAGCCGCCGGGCCAGATGCTCCCAGCCATGAAAATGCCGCCGTAAGCGCGGGTCAAAGACCATTTCCAGCAAGTGTACCCGCTCTCTGTGCGAGATTTCACCCTGCACCTCAAATAACACTGTTGCCGCTTCGTTCCATGAATGTAAAAACCAGAGACGATCCAGCGAATGAGCCGGATAGGACGTTTTTTGCACTAGCAGCCTTGCCAGTTCTCCCAGATCAAGCGGCGTGCTTTCGATCTGCTCCTGGTCGATCAAATGTCCTGTGAGGGTCGTATACGCCTGGTAGAGGCGGCGCTGGTCTTCGCCGGGCAATTCCAGGACGCGGGCAATACTCTCTACGACATGGGGCGAAGGATTGGCGCGCTGCCCCGTTTCGAGATGATAGACGTAGGTACGAGACAGACGACTGGCCTGTGCAAGCTGACCCTGTGATAAGCCGCGTTGCTGGCGAAACTGCGTGACCAGCCGCGCAAATTCGGAGATATTGCTCACCGTCATAGCCCACCTCGCACCTTTACTGAACATGCAAAACCAGAATAACGCCCCTTTTTCGTTAGCTACCTCTCCCATTATCGCGCAAAATTTGTTAGCTGGCAACCTATCCATCTCAAAAAGGCTGCCATATAATTAGAAAAAGGACTGTCCATCGGGGGAGGAGAGCGCATGCAGAAACTGGGAAAATGTATTGATTTGGCGCGAGTAGCGACACCGTTTTCAGTATCCTCAAGCGGATCGAGATAACCATTGACTCACACCACTCCCCTTCAGGGGGAGTATAGACATCAAACCTGAAGATGTCAAGTGGAACTGCACTATGGAGAGGAGCTACAACTATCATGTCTGATCCATCACTTATTCCTGACGCTCAGGCCAATGATGGAGGCGATGGAACTACGGTAACCCATCCCTGGTTCCGCCACTATGAGCAGGGGGTACCCACTCATATTGATATTCCCAACCGGCCTCTGACCTGGCTCCTTGATGAAACATCAAGTCGTTATCCAAACCATACAGCCATTATTTACTATGGCACCAAAATCACCTATGCTCAGCTTTCTAACCTGGCTAACCGCTTCGCCATCGGGCTACAACGCCTGGGGGTCAAGAAGGGAGATCGCGTTGCCATCGCGCTTCCCAATATCCCGCAATACCCGATAGCCTTTTATGGCGCATTACGCGCCGGAGCCGTGGTTGTGCCGACCAACCCTTTATACACAAAGCACGAGATGCAACATCAAATGGCGGACTCCGGTGCGCGCGTCCTGGTGATGCTCGACTCTTTCTACCCGGTTGTGCGCGAAGTTCGCGACGAGACGGCGCTGGAGCACATCATCATCACCAGCCCCGGCGATTACCTTCCCCCCGTTCTGCGCTTCCTGTATCCACTCAGCCAGCGTGGCGCGCAATATCCGCAGCCGCCACTGACTGACAAAGAGCTGCATGAAGATGCAATGCTGCACTCGATGCAAGCACTTTTACAGGAACAGAACAAGGGAAGTGTAGAAGCATTTGAGCTTCCTGTGCCGGTAAGCAGCGATGATCTGGCAGTTCTGCAATATACTGGCGGTACAACGGGACTCTCCAAAGGAGCCATGTTAACGCATCGCAACCTGCTCTCTAACGCATTGCAGACGCGCGCATGGGTTCCCAACGCTCGCGAAGGCGAAGAGATTGCGCTCTGCGTCGCTCCATTCTTCCACTCATACGGGCTAACCGTCGGCATGAACATCTCCATTCACGGCGCGGCCACGATGGTGTTACTGCCACGCTTCAAAGCAAAAGATGTGCTGAACGCGATTCGCCGCTTTCGCCCCACGTTATTCCCCGGTATTCCAACTATGTATATTGCGATTATGCGCGAAGCTGGCAAACATGCGCAGTATCTCAGCTCAATCAAATACTGTATCAGCGGCGCGGCTCCCTTGCCCGCAAAGGTACAGAGCGATTTTGAGCAGATGAGCCACGGCAAGCTCGTCGAGGGCTATGGCCTGAGCGAAGCCTCGCCCGTGACCCACTGCAACCCGCTTACCGAGGAGTGTCGCAACGGCAGCATTGGCCTTCCCCTACCCGATGTCGAAGCCGCAATTATCGACGGCACGACGGGCGCGTTCCTGTCGCCTGGGGAGGTGGGCGAGATTGTTGTCAAAGGCCCGAACATTATGCAGGGCTACTGGAAACGCGAGGATGAGACCAGAGCGATCTTCTTCAATGGCTGGATGCATACCGGCGATATCGGCAAAATGGACGAGGACGGCTACTTCTACGTCGTCGAACGGGCCAAAGATCTGATTATCGCCAGCGGCTTCAATGTCTATCCCCGCGAGGTGGAAGAAGTCCTGTTCCAGCATCCTGCTGTGTTGGAAGCTGCCGTAGCGGGTGCGCCCGATGAGTACCGCGGCGAGACGGTGGCCGCCTTTGTTGTCCTTAAACCTGGATACGCGCCAACCGAGGAGACAAAACAGGATATTCTGACTTTCTGTAAGCAAGAGCTGACGCCATACAAGGTTCCCAAGCATCTGGAGTTCCGCGAAAGCCTGCCGAAGTCTTTGATCGGCAAGGTCTTGAGAAGAGAGCTACATGTTACACCGTAACATCACACCGTAGGGACCCGCTTTAGCGCGTCCTATGCGATTTATCGCTTTACCCGCTTTAGCGCGTCCAAACTTATGCACAAGGAGTTTCCATGTCAACCACGATAAAACAAACCGAGCAAGGAACGGCATTCTTAACAACGCCGGTCAATCAAAGCGCCGCAAAAGTTTTTACGCTGGAGCAGTGCGACGAAGAACAGCGCTGGATCGCCGAGTCGAGCAAAACGTTCGCGGAGCGCGAGGTAATCCCACGGCTGGAAGCGATTGAACACCAGGAGCCGGGCGTGATGCCCGAGCTGGTGAAAAAAGCGGGCGCGCAGGGCTTGCTGATGATCGAGATCCCGGAGGCGTACGGCGGCGCAGAACTGGGCTTGCTGACCAGCGCACTGGTGGCCTCAGAGCAGCGCGAAGCCTCTTTCAGCGTCGCTTTTGGCGCGCACACCACCATCGGCACGCTGCCCATCGTCTATTACGGCACAGAGGAGCAGAAACAGCGCTATCTCCCCAAGCTTGCCTCCGGCGAGTGGATCGCAGCCTATGCGTTGACCGAACCGGGCGTGGGCTCCGATGCCATGAACCTGAGCACCAGGGCCGAGCTTTCGGCGGACGGCAAATATTACATCCTCAACGGCACCAAGCAATGGATCTCCAACGCCGGCTTTGCCGATCTCATGGTCGCTTTTGCCCGTATTGGTAACGAACGCCCGTCCGCTTTTATCGTCGAAACCACCTGGCCCGGCGTCTCAACCGGCGTCGAAGAGCGCAAGATGGGCATCAAGGGCTCCTCCACCCGTCAGGTCTATTTTGAGGATGTGAAGGTGCCGGTCGAGAATCTGCTGGGGGAGCTGCATAAGGGCTATAAAATTGCCTTCAATATCCTCAACATTGGTCGCCTGAAGCTAGGTGCCGGCACGGTTGGCGGCGCACGCGTGGCGCTGGGGCTGGCCGCCACCTATACCACCGAGCGCAAAGCCTTTGGCAAGTTCCTCAATGAATTCGGCATGATCAAGAAGAAGCTGGCGCGCATGGCCGCCGAGACGTACGCCGCCGAGAGCGAGGTCTTCCGCACTGCCGCCAATATGGCTTATGCGCAGCAGAGCGCGGGCAACGATACCGATAAAGTCTTCAAGGGGCTGGAAGAATACGCCATCGAGGCCAGCATCGCCAAAGTTCACGGCAGCGAAACGCTGGCGCTGGTCGTAGACGAGGGCGTACAGATCTTCGGCGGCTATGGCTTTATGCAAGAATATCCCATCGAGAAGGCGTATCGCGATGCACGCATCCAGCGCATCTTTGAGGGCACGAACGAGATCAACCGCCTGGTCGCGGCTGGCACGCTCTTCCGCCGCGTTCTGTCCGGCAAGCTCAATCTGATGGAAAAATATGCCGAGATTGAGGCGCGCATCAACTCTGGTCAGCAAACAGCCATCGCCGACGAAACGGTGCCGGAGCCGCTACGCGACGCGGTCAACGCTCTCGAACGTGCGAAAGATGTGACCATTGCCAGTGCGATGAAGGTCGCTATGAAGTATATGCAGGCGCTTGAGCAGGAAGAAGAGTTCATCGAGTACCTGGCAAACCTGCTGATCGACCTGTACGCGACCGATAGCGCGCTGGCTCGTGCCATGCAGGCGGCACAGCGCGGCGACGAGAATAGCGCCACCCATGTCAAGCTGGCACAGCTCGCCACATGGCTGGCCTTCTCACGCATCCATACAAATCTGGATCAGATGATCATGACCTATATGGAAAATGCCGAGCAAGAGCTGGCGCGCATCCGTGGTTATCTGGGTGACTACAACCTGAACGGCGTTGCCATTCAGCGTGAAATCGCCGATATCGTCATTGAGAAACAGGGCTATCCACTCTCAGCATAAGAGCAATATTCGAAAGAGAGTCACATATATGTCAGAAGCCGTCATCGTTAGTGCGGTACGCACTCCTATTGGACGAGCGAGCAAAGGTGCGCTAAAAGATATCCGCGCCGATGACCTCGCCGCTCTCGCCGTCAAAGCGGCTGTAGAGCGCGTGCCACAACTTGATCGTTCGTTAATTGAAGATGTTATCCTGGGCTGCGCCTTCCCCGAGGGCGAGCAGGGCATGAACCTTGCCCGTATCGTCGGAGCGTTGGCGGGCCTGCCGGAGACGGCGGGCGGCACCACCGTCAATCGCTTTTGCGCCTCCAGCTTGCAGGCTGTGAATATGGCGGCCCAGAGCATTATGCTTGGACTAGGAGATGTGGTTGTGGCCGGTGGGATCGAGAGTATGTCGCGCGTCCCGATGGGCGGCTTCAATCCCAGCTTCAATCCGCGCCTGATCAAAGCCCGCGATGGCGAA
Organism: Ktedonosporobacter sp.; assembly: GCA_035293765.1. Lineage (GTDB taxonomy): Bacteria > Chloroflexota > Ktedonobacteria > Ktedonobacterales > Ktedonobacteraceae > DASRHT01. The sequence goes on along the minus strand of DATGMF010000065.1, from coordinate 157,372 downwards.
GCGAGCAGCTCCCCCTACCCGCCTTGCGAACTGGAATACGGCTATTCCAGCTATATCCCAATGGGCATTACCGCCGAAAATCTCGCCCGCGAGCATAAGATCAGTCGCGAAGAGCAGGACGCCTTCGCGCTGCGCAGCCATCGGCTTGCTATCGCCGCCACTGATAACGGTACGTTTAAGCGCGAAATCGTACCCGTTCCCCTGCCCGATGGTCGCCTGATGGAGATCGACGAGGGGCCGCGTCGCGATACCTCGTTAGAGAAGCTGGCAAACCTTGAGCCTGCCTTTATCAAGGGCGGCACAGTTACAGCAGGCAACTCCAGCCCGCTCAACGATGGCGCTGCCGCCGTGGTGGTGATGTCGGCAGAGAAGGCGCGCGACCTGGGTATTACACCCCTGGCGAAGATCCGCACGATGGCTGTAGCAGGCGTCCGACCAGACATCATGGGCATCGGCCCCGTCCCGGCGATCCGCAAAGTGCTCCAGCGCTCGGGCCTGCAATTGGGCGATATCGATATCATCGAGCTGAACGAGGCGTTCGCCGCCCAGTCGCTCTCGGTCGTCAAAGTGCTTGGCATCGATATGGAAAAGCTCAACCCGCATGGCGGCGCGATTGCTCTGGGGCATCCGCTCGGTTGCAGCGGTGCTCGCCTGATCGCTACGCTGATCAACGACCTCCAGACGGCTGATAAGACGCTTGGTATCGCGACGCTCTGCGTCGGCGGCGGTCAAGGTCTCGCTACCCTTATCGAGAGGATGTCGTAACCATGTCGTACCAGATTCGTAAAGCAGCCGTGCTGGGCGCGGGCGTTATGGGCGCAGCTATCGCGGCCCATCTCGCCAATGTCGGCATCCCCAGCCTGCTGCTGGATATCGTGCCTCCTGGCGAACTCAAGGACCGCGACGTTATTGCTCGCACGGGACTGGAGAAGGCGCTCAAAGCTCGTCCCGCCGCTTTCTATAGCAAGCGTGGCGCCTCCCTCGTCACCATCGGCAACATTGAGGACGACCTGGAAGAATTGGCCGACGTTGACTGGATTATCGAGGCTGTGATTGAACGCGTGGACATCAAACAGAGCCTCTATAGCAAAATCGAACTGGTCATGACGCCCGGCACCATTATCAGTTCCAATACATCAGGGCTACCCGCGCATATGCTGGTCGAGGGGCGTACGGAAGATTTCCGGCGCAACTTTTTGATTACCCATTTCTTCAACCCTGTGCGTTATATGCGCCTGCTGGAACTGGTCCCCTGCGCCGATACCGCTCCCGCGCTGATGCAGTTTATGCAACACTTCTCCACCGCAGTGCTGGGCAAGGGCGTGGTCATCTGTAAAGACACGCCCAACTTTATAGCCAACCGCATCGGCGTCTACGGGTTTATGTCCACCATACAGCATGCCCTCGCCGATGGCTACACGGTCAGCGAGGTCGATGTCATTCTCGGACCCAACATGGGACGGCCCAAATCAGCCGTCTTCCGCACCGCTGATCTCTCCGGTCTGGATACGCTCACCCATGTCGCGGACAACCTGTACAATAACGCGCCCAATGACGAACAGCGCGAAACCTTCCGCATGCCGGACGTGGTGCGCGAGATGATCAGGCGCAACTGGCTGGGCGAGAAGACGGGCCAGGGCTTCTATAAACGCATCAAAAGCCCCGATGGCGAATCAACGATCCTCGAACTTGATCTCAAGACGCTGGAATATGTTCCACAGCAGAAAGTGCGCTATCCCTCTCTGGGAGCCGCGCGCAACGTCGAAGACCCGGTGCTACGCATGCTCACCGTGCTGGAGGGCGATGATCGCGCCGGCCAGCTTGCACGCGTCACCACCGCCGACTCGCTGATCTACGCCGCCAAGCGCGCCGGCGAAATCGCTAACAGCATCGTTGATATCGATAACGCCATGCGTTGGGGCTTCAACTTCGACATGGGCAGCTTCGAGGTCTGGGATGTGCTATTGGAGCATCCGGCAGTCCTGGAGAAAGTTTTCGCAGGCCGCGAGCTGCCGGAACCGGTTCAGCGCGTCAAGACAAAAGGTCAAGGAAAGTTCTATACCGGAACGGTCGGAGAGCGTCGTTACTTCGACTTCCAGACCGACAGCTACAGGCCCGTACCTGCACCTGAGGGCGTCATCTCTCTCCCCGCGCTTAAAGCTGGCAATAAAGTGATCCGCGACAACGGCTCGGCAGCTCTGATTGATCTGGGAGATGGCGTGGCCTGCCTTGAGTTCCATACAAAGATGAACTCCATAGATGAAGGCATCATTGAGATGCTGCGCTATGCCGTTGAGGAGGGAGCCAGCCAGTTCCGCGCCCTGGTCATCGGCAACGAGGCAGCGGACTTTTCGGCGGGCGCGAATCTGCTGCTGGTGCTGATGGGAGCCCGGCAGGGCGAATGGCAGATGCTCGACAAAGCCATCAACGATCTACAGCAGGCGCACCAGATGCTCAAGTACAGCCCCATTCCCGTCGTAGCAGCGCCAGCCGGTCGGGCGCTCGGTGGTGGCTGCGAAGTGATTATGCATAGCAACCATGCGCGTGCGCTGGCCGAATCTTACATTGGCCTCGTCGAGGTCGGGGTTGGCCTGATTCCCGCTGGCGGCGGCTGTAAAGAGCTGCTACTGCGTCACGGGGCAACCGTCGAGATGCAGCAGGCAAAGAAGACCGGCGGCCCATTCACGCCCTCGCGCCGCGCCTTCGAGACTATCGCCGTCGCTACCGTCTCCACCAGTGCCGTCGAGGCCCAGGAGTTGCGCTTCCTGCGCAAAACGGACGCCATCACCGTTAATCGCGACCTGCTGCTGCGCGATGCGAAAGCGGACGCCGTCAGATTGGCGGAGGCAAAGGAAGCAGGCAAGTGGCAGCCAGTGCAGCCACAGATGATGATCCTGCCCGGAGTAGGTGCGCGGTTGGTACTGGAGCAGCAGGTCGAAAATATGCTGCTCACCCGGCAGATCAGCGAGCACGACGCAGTCATTGCCCGCCACCTTGCCCGCGTGCTCACCGGCGGCGATTGCTCGCCAATTACACCCATTAGCGAGCAAGCCGTTCTCGATCTTGAGCGAGAGGCGTTCCTGAGCCTCTGCGGCATGGAAAAAACACAGGAGCGCATGCAGGCTATCTTGATGACAGGAAAGCCGCTGCGCAACTAGTCCACGCTCCTTCTTTCAGCGATAAATCATGAAGATCGTATCGATTTTCGCCTTCATCCTCCTGGCTTGACATGAGCAGGTCCAGGAGGATGAAACGCGCAGGACTGCTGTGCTAACGACTCATGATCTCGACCGTAAAGCCGCCGGGCGCTTGCACATAAAATGTCCAGGCATGACTGCGTTGTGGTGGCTTCACGTCAAATCCGTCGTTTTTTAAGCGTTGATAGAGCTCGTTGACCTGCTCCTCACTCTGCTGACCAAAGCCGATATGAAACGTGCCAGGATAGCTAACCTGACCAGCTTTCATCAAGGTAAGTATCAATTGGTCGTCGTCGAAGAGCACCATCACCCCATTGTTGCCACCCTGCTTGCGCAAACCAAAGTACGTTTCGAGAAAGTTCGCAGCAGCCGGGACATCAGTGACAGTCAAATTGACATGATTCAACTTCATAGATAGATGCCCTCCGCATATAATGCGCTTAGAAGATCGCTATCCCTGTATCAGTATCAAAGAGATGAATCTGGTCGCTTTCCACATACAACTTCACCTTATTGCCTTGAACGACACGCGAGCGTGGATTCAGCGTCGCGACTCCACTTCTGCCGTTATTGGTCGTAAAGTAAACTTGCAGTTCATTGCCAAGATTCTCAACCACATCCACCGTCGCATCTAGCGAAGAGCGGCTGGCGCCATTTTCTCCCATCAACGCAGCATCCTCTAAATGAGAAGGGCGTATGCCAAAGGTCAGGTCTTTATCGGCAGCGGCCCTGGCAGCCTCCGCATACAATGGCGGCACGATGATGCGACCGATTCCTTCAAGCACAATAAACGTCGCATCGCCCTCAGCCGCCACTTTCGCCCCTGGAAAGAAATTCATCGCCGGCGAGCCGATAAAGCCCGCCACAAACAGATTAGCGGGGTGATCGTACAACTCCTGAGGAGGACCCAGTTGCTGGATCACGCCATTATTCAAAACTGCGATGCGATCACCCATCGTCATGGCCTCAACCTGGTCATGAGTCACATAGATAATCGTCGTTTTGATGCGTTGATGAATTTTAATAATTTCCGCACGGGTAGCCACGCGCAATTTGGCATCCAGGTTTGACAGCGGCTCATCCATCAAGAACACCTGGGCTTCGCGCACGATGGCGCGCCCCAACGCTACGCGCTGGCGCTGCCCACCTGAGAGCGCCTTAGGCTTGCGCTCCAGAAATTGCTCCAGACCGAGCACGCCAGCAGCCTCCTCCACTCGCTTCTTGATTTCATTTTTGGGGAAGTGACGTAGTTTCAGGCCAAAGGCCATATTGTCGAAAACCGTCATATGGGGATAGAGGGCATAATTCTGGAAGACCATAGCAACATCGCGATCTTTGGGATCAACATTGTTGACCACGCGATCACCAATGAAGATCTCCCCCTCGCTCACGTCTTCCAATCCGGCCACCATGCGTAAGCAGGTGCTTTTCCCACAACCAGAGGGACCGACCAGGACCAGAAATTCTTTGTCTTTGATCTCAAGGCTAACATCGCGCACCACCTCAACGCGACCAAAACGCTTGTAAACATGATCAAACCTGACCTGGGCCATGAAGGGCTACTCCTTTCGCTCCTAATAACAGACGCCTGTAACGCCATCTGTTACCCTTCAAACAATAAAGAAGCTGTTGCTTAGTGCCATCGTTGCAACTGACCTCAAGATCAGAAGGGAGTCAACGCGGCCTCTTCGCGTTTCGCCATCGCGCCCCGTTCCACCGGCATACAAAAGCGAACGCTAATCGAAGTATAGCACAAGTTGGATAAAAAAGTACTAACCCGAGACGGGAAAAAAAAGTTCATCTCCGGCGCATCGACCGATTTCTCTCTTTTCGCTCGACTCGACGCCAACGGCTCGCGAGCGCATGCCATTTGTTTACAGATGTTCATACATCGTTGCATCAATGTAAAAATTCTGTGAAAAGCGTCATTCACGCAAAAAAAGGCTTTTAAACACTGGACAAGAACGTACATCTTCGTGCATACTAATGATGTGTATTGTTTAGGTTATTCGTAACAAACGATACACAATGTATTCACATCGCTTGTAAGTCTGTTTTTTTCTTCTGGACGTACCAGAAACAAAACAGCCATATCTAAAAGGCTCAGTGGTAAGGTAAGGAAGGGAACATATGCTCGGGGCACAGGAACAACGCAGTGAAGTTGCACGTTTGCTATCGCAGATAAGTGCTGAGTACGAAGCTGCCCAGCGTGGCCTATCGGGTCTGGCCTATGGCACGTCGCAGCATGACTTCATTACAGCACGTATGGAAAATATGGGGCAACTCCATAACCAACTGCAAACGCTGGTCGGTGATGTAGCTATCGCTATGATTGCAGACCGCTTGAATAACTGCCACTAAACCATGAGACTGGCAGAGCAAGTAGTTGGTCTGCACAACAGCTAGAGTGCAAATGTAAGAAATATGTCATTGCAACCTGTACATCATCACTTTGTTATCAGGACGCTATCGATCAGGCAGGAAAGTAGAGCTAGTGATGCACCCTTGTGGGCGTCCCTATAGATGGAAGGGCATTGGGGAGGACGGACATTGATATCTTTCGCTTTCAGGAAAGATATCAATGTCCTGCAAGGGCGCATCATTCTGTATGCTTTAGCAATAACGAACGACCGTTCTTAAAACGTACTGCCTGCACTAACTCCTTACCACTATGAGCAAACTGCAAGGCCCGCATAGCCTGACAGGCTATGCGGGCCTTGCTTAGATGATATGTAATATTGACAACTAGTCCGGCAAAGCGACCAGCAATGGCGCTTCCTGGGGTAGCTCCTTCTCCTCGCGGAGGGAGCAAGAGCAAGAAGGAGGCGGAGCATTCCAAACGCCGGTAACGACATATTCGGTTTCTTCACAGATAAAGGTCTTTTGATCCAGAACATTTTCCGTTTCATGCAGAAAACAGCGTAGCCAGTTTGTTACATCCTCACCTGAAAGGAAGGGAGCTCCTTCGCAGACGAACCACTCAGCGATTCCTTGCAAGTATTTGCGATAATACAAAGAAATTGGATACTGTCGCGTAATACGATAGGTTCTCTCCTGAACATCCTTGTAGCCGGCGGCACGCAGATACCCGGCCAATTTAGAGCCAACCCAGCTATCTTCAAAAGCATACCCTTCGTCCACCCGCGCCTGCTCCCAGCGCTCACGCGCCTGGAATACACGCGCCTGTAATCCAGGCTCTATAGTATAGAAACGCATCGTTCCAAAATCGATATCTTTGATGGCGAGGCGCCCCCCAGGGGCGAGATAGGGACCCATAGCAGCAAACGTTCCTACTGGATCGGAAAGGTACTGACTAACATTGGCACTGAAGATGACATCGGCTTCCCCATAAGCAATAGGAATTTGTTCCATCGTCGCAAGTTTATACTGTATCTGGTGACGATACGGCGTCTTTTTGCTGCGCTTTTGCGCCATTACCAACGCTTCTGGGGAAATATCAATGCCGAGAATACGCCCCTGTCGCCCAATCTGTTGAGCCAGCAGAGGAGACCATAAGCCAGGTCCGCAGCCTGCATCCACCACAAAACTCCCCGGCTTGAGCTGCAGATCGCGAATCATCTGCCCTCGCTCCGTAGCTTTGCTCTGGTGATGCATTTCCAGCCACTCTATCGCATTCAAAGGAAGACCACACTCATTAACATGCACTACTTTGTGTACAGCCATAACACTGCCCAGTCCTTCCAGCCATCGATTTTTGAAGAGTTTGTTTCCATACTCTTCATGATGTTAGCCATAATACATGCTAAGACCTGAAAAAGCAATAGATGTTTGACATTGTAGTACTTTCGTATAAACATTGTATAAAATAACAACGCTGTCAAAAATACATTCACTACGCTCAATTTGCATCACAGTAAAAAACATGTGCCAGGCTTGTAAAATCAGATCCCAGAGCAGGATAAAGGCCCTTTCGATCTTATTTTACTGGATACGCTACAAATGCATCTATCACAATTGCAACAAGTTGTCGTAACATGTACACCTACCAGAAGATAAATCTTGTGCATATTTTCCCCATTTCCGCAAAACTTAGAATATACTGCCGTTCTCTCGATTACATAAAATTATGTAATCGTTCAGGCGCTGCATATGTTATAATGTATGACAAAACTTCTGCAGATGTTTGTAGCGCTTCTAGTGTTAGCAAGGAATGTTGCATATGGATAACGGGCAAAGATCTGGCGAAGAGCCCAGAAAAAAGCGTGGACGCCCACCTGGTGCGCGGAAAGCCCTCTCTGAAGCTGCGCATTTACCATCAGGTGACGTCCTGGCAAATGGCGCAATCACCGCCCTGGCAGAACAAACACCGGCGGGAGACGGACAGCCCGATACCATTGTCGAGGCCAGGCTCTCCCCGCTGAGCAAGCTTTTACACAGCATTTTACACCACGACCGGGCCGAGATTACGCACGTTGCCAAAGCAATGGAAGTGACGGAAAACACCATTTACCGCTGGATGAGTGGCAGCTCAGAACCCCGCCCGGCACATCTCAAGCGATTGCCTGAGGTTTTTCCAGAGCACCGCGCAACCCTCATTTATGCAATCAATCAGGCATTCCCAGGTCTGCTGGATATGTCCTTGATTGGCGTACGAGAAGTGCCAAGAGAAATTTATCAGCGCGTCGCCGAATTAATTACTGCGAACGAAGAGGAAGAAGCGCGCTTCTGGCAGGTCTCAGAGGCTATCTTTGAACAGGCGTTGCTGCATCTGGATACAGAGCGCAGAGGGCTCGCCATCACTTACGCCAGGCTGATGCCTGCGCGCGCAGATGGCATCCACGCATTGCGCGAGTTCACGATGCGCGGCAATGCTCCCTGGGGCTTCAATAATGAGGCGAAGGTTTACCTGGGTAGCACGACGCTGGCAGGGACGGCAGCTATGCTTCAACGTGTACAAATATGGAGCGATATCGAAGAAGGCCGCCTGCAAGTGGAAGCCGATGAGTTCGAACACAGCGCCTGCGCTGCTCCTCTTTTACGTGGCAGCCGCATCGCCGGCGTACTGATTGTTTCAAGCACGCGCTCCAACTTTTTTCTCGATCCTATAGCCTATCAAGCTGTGAGCGACTACGCCCAACTGCTTGCTACCGCCTTGCGCGATCAGGACTTCTACCCAGTCTCACAATTGAATTTACGACCAATGGCTAACCTGACCATTCAGCGCGATTACATCGCTCGCACTTATGTTAACCGCATCCTTACTCATGTGCGCAAACAGGGCATCTCGCGACGAGAGGCGGAACAGCAGGTCCAGGATGAGATGGAGCGAGAGTTTGAGGAATGGGGACGTTTAAGCAAGGCTGAACAACGGCAAAGGGCCGATCAGGCATAAAAGTACCAGCAGTCGCTATATAAAAGCTCATCCCGGCAGTCTGACCATCGGGATGAGCTTTTTATGCGTAACCAGGGCAAACATACGAGAGTTCGATTTTCCTACAAAACCGTAGCATACAAATTGGACGTTAAAGCATAGGGTAACGCACTAGTTAACAGGAGAATTTACAGGCACCGCGTGCAAAGTAGCAGGCACCGCCATCCCACGACCAACACAGGCCCGCAAATCCTCACGGTAAAAACGCCATGTGCTCCCAACCTTGTGTCCCGTCAGTTGCCCAGACCACATCAGACGATAGAGAGTTGAGCGACTCACACGCAGATAGTTCATGGCTTCTTTGAACGTTAAAAGGGCATCGTCTTGAATCATCTGTACCACCATTGTCCATTCTCCTTAAAAAGTAGTAAATAAATGCACATGACATAATAAATGTCATTTCAAACGACGATATATTAAGGTGCAGAAATATTGTCTCATTGCATACTATAGTAACCAATGTTGATACATTTCCCCGTTAAGGAAATGTTGCAATCTGGTTAATTTTATGAATAACACGTTAGATATTCGCTACCCACTTCCCTAAATATGGTTACGAAATCTTCACCATCGATGCGCTAAGAGGGCCGCCAATTCCTCGCCACGGCAGGCAACAGGAAATATGTTCAGTCCCGTCTCACCCTGTAAGCGCCGGATGCTTGCCATATTACCAGGATGCGCCATCGCAACGGTTAGCGTGTGATGATCTTGCCCCACAGGGACGCACTGCAGTTCGCGTGCAAGCTGATAAGGGACCAGACGCTTCAGGTGTTGAGCAAGTTCCTGCGGCAATGCCATCAATGGGCATGCCGGAGACGCCGCGATAGCCTGTTCAGGCTTCCCGTCGCAAACACGCCCAGGCTGTTCAGAGAACTCATACGGCGGGAACGTAATAATTGGCCGCAATATGAGGCGGCGAGCCACACAGCCTGCTTGATAGAACAGATCTTCCATTGACATACCGGCATCTGGATAGCTGCCAATGCCAAGCATAATAGCAGTCTCGCGCGTTAAAGGAGGAATCAGCGTTTCGGCCTGAAGCAGGTCGATGCTGTTATAGACGCGCTCCACGATGCTACACGCCCCTTGCCGGTCCACATCAGGAAAGATAATGATCGCTCCCGCGCTCTCCTGAATCAAATGCCGATCCCCGGCCCTGATGACGCGGCGCACATTAATCAGGACTTGCTCTAACACTTCTGATGGCACATGGTAGCGACGACGCTCAGGATGCGCCGTTCTATGACCATATTCCTGCTGGCATATATGCAGCAGCAGCACGCTGAGCGGAGTCGAACGGGGGAAAAGGGCATGTATAGCACCGCGCGCTCGATTATTTAATACAAGTGGAACCGGCACCATGTGCTCGTGATCGACTGTGCCATCTCGTTGCATATGGTAAAACAAAGGCGAGAATGGCAAACAGTCACAATGCCCCAACTCTCGAGCAGGCGTCTCCGAGTCGTTCGTGCAAACTAAAGATGATACTGCCGCTGCTTCTTCTTTTCTGCTCATTCCTTTGTGCCGTGAATAGACCCTGCTTTTGCCGTAACACTTTTATTGTTCGACAGCTACCGGCGCGGTAAATGTATAGCCAACTCCCGGTACCGTCATAATAAACTGTGGCTTATTGGGGTCTGGCTCGACCTTCTGCCGTAAGTGCCGAATGTGAGTTTTCACCAGACCAGAATCGCCAGCCTCGTCATAGCCCCAGACACGCTCGATAATCATATCGGTCGTCAAAACCTGGCCTGTATGGGTGATCAACAGGTGCAGGAGCCGGCTCTCGGTCGGAGTGAGCCTGACCTTGGTACCATCGCGGGTCACTTCATGACGCATCGCATCCAGCGTTACCGGCCCAACAGTGACCGACGATGAGCCCGAAACTCCCCTTGTGCCAGAGGATCTCCTCATAATGGCCTTGATGCGAGCCAGGAGCTGCCGAGGGCTGAACGGCTTTCTTAAATAATCGTCCGCTCCCAGCTCCAGCCCACGCACCTCGTCGTCTTCACGATCATGCGCTGTGAGAATCAACACCATTGAGTTTGTTTCTGTCCGCATCTGGCGACATACTTCGAACCCGTCCAGCTTCGGCATCTGGATATCGAGAATGACGAGATCCGGCAATGTTTCACGCCAACGCTTAATCGCCTGCTCTCCATCAAATGCTCGCACCACATCATATCCATGCCCTTTGAGCCAGTAGCTCAGCATGTCCACCATGTCGCGGTCATCATCCGCTACCATGATCTTCACTCAAATTCCTCCTCTGGGCCTTTATCACCATACTAGGATGTACCAATATATTTTTGACGGCGCATACGCTCCAAATACTTTGTCCTTTAACTACGTTAACGCCATCTTTAGCAAGCAGTAACACTTTGACACAATTTGGGCTATTTCTGTACACAGATGGTTCGAAACAACACTACGCGAGATACTTTTCCAGGTCGTTGTGTTACTATATCCTATCGGTTGAATAGCATCTTTCCAGAATGGCTGATCCGCCTGGGAGCTTTTCCCGGCTGGTTACCGTTTGATGACAATACCCCACAAAGGAGCATAACTTTATGGAACGCGAAACGTTATTATCCCTGGCGCGCGAGGCGGCCAGCCATGCCCATTGCCCTTATTCACACTTTCATGTGGGCGCGGTCGCGCTGGCAGGCGGCAAAATATTTGCCGGAGCCAATGTCGAAATCTCAAGCTTTGGATTGACGTTATGTGCGGAACGCTCGGCGCTGGCAAGCGCCATTTCGGCGGGCGCCGCTCCCATTACCCATATCGCTATCGCCTGCGTCGATGCGCCCGCCGAAGCCCCGCTTCAGCAGCGCATGCCCTGCGGAGCCTGCCGCCAGTGGATGGCTGATCTGGCCCCAGACGCGGTGATCTACATTGATGGGGTTGAACCAACCTTCCGAGTAGCTGATTTATTACCTTTTGCTTTTCTTTTATAAGTTTACCCCTTGACAGACAGCATAATCCTTGTGTACTCTATGATTCCTAAGTACTTTTCCATGTAGTGCCACATTACTAGCGCGGCTCATGCAAAAAGTATTTATATCAGAGGAGCTCTTATGCGGTTATGCGCTGTAGCGCAACACGATCCGCCGGAGTTGCATCAGCCTCTTTCGGCGGTGTCGTGCGATTCGTCCGTTTTACATTCGGGTTCTATTGTTCCTCGTATTCTCCGCTTTTTGTATGTCTCCCTTCACCAACGAAGCCTTAGAGGTCGAGCCATATCCATGACGCTACTTTGTCTCACCGGTCGGTTTTTCCAGTCATCCTGCCCTTCTTCTCCGCCAGGACAACCCGTCACCTGGACACCTCTCTGGTTTCATCCCAGTATCATCGTATCCATAGCTGTCCAGGCCCTTTAGTATGCTCATGCCCAGTAGCATACACCCGGAAGGAGATTGCAATGGCACAACGCTTCACCCTGGGAATCGAGGAAGAATTCCAGATGGTAGATAGAAATACGGGCCAGCTCGCTTCGCACATTCATACCATTCTGGAAAAAGGGGAACCTATTCTCGGTGACCATATTAAAGCTGAAATGCTGCAACCAGCGGTAGAAATTGTTACCGAAGTTTGCCCAAATATTGCCGCAGCCCGACTCAATTTACAATATCTTAGATCAACATTGGCCGATCTGGTAGCAGAGGAAGGGCTCGCGCTGATCAGCGCCGGTACCCATCCTACCGCGCACTGGAAAGATCAAGCCAGAACCAGCAATGCTCGTTACGATAAGCTGGACGAAGAATTCCAGGATGTGGGACGCTCTATTCTGATCTTCGGATTACATGTTCACATCGCAATCGACCAGCATGAACAGGCGATCCCGCTGATGAACCAGTTACGCACCTGGCTGCCCCATCTGCTTGCGCTCTCCGCGAACTCGCCGTTCTGGCTCGGGCGTTACTCTGGCCTGAAATCATACCGCGCCATCGTGTGGAAACGCTTCCCGCGCTCCGGTATTCCCAATGCTTTCGTCTCGACGAGCGAGTTCGACCGCTACGTGGCCGATCTCGTTCAGACCGACTGCATCGACAATGGCAAACGGATCTGGTGGGATATTCGCCCTCACCCATTCTTCCCAACCATCGAGTTCCGCGTTTGTGATATGCCTACCAGCATCGAAGATACTTTAGCCATCGCAGCCCTCTGTCAGGCACTGGTAGCCAAGCTGACCTGGATGCACAAACGCAACCTCTCCACTTACGTCTTGCCCTCCCACTACATCGAAGAAAACAAATGGCGCGCCAGTCGCTATGGCTTGGACGCCGAAGTCGTTGATTTTGTGCAGCAGCGCCGCCTTAGCATGCGCGATGCAATTCATGAGCTACTCGACTTTGTCGATGACGTACTTGACGACCTTAACGACCGACGCGAGATTAACTACCTCCGTCACTGTCTTGAAGATCCTCAAGGCACCGGCGCGGATCGCCAGATCGCCATTTATGAACAAACTGGCAGCCTTCAGGCCGTTGTACAGTTTTTAATCAATCAAACTGTACAGGGCCTCACTCTCAATCGCTCTCATTAGAGAGGACAGATACCCAGGTCGCCGCCGTCGGGAACCTGGGTATCTGTCCTGTTGCTACCCGCAAAGCTTCCCTCACACATCCCGGTTGCCCGTGTCCCCAGTCCCCCACAAGTCCCATCAATTTGCTCATTATGATACAGAATGGTATGATTGCGGCTGAACATATTCTATGGTAGAAAGCGTCTATGCCAATGCCATGTCACGAGGCTAATCACCAATGGGCAAAAAACATGTTGTGTTGCTTCTTACCTTAACGACTCTGGTGATACTCTCCGGCGCCTATATTGCAGGAGGAGTACAGGCATATGCGCGCTACCAGCAAAGCATTCTGCAAAAGCAAGATTATTGCGGCGGGCAGGCTCCAGTGCATATCTGCGTTCATGCCCCTACGACTATATTCAGCGCCTTCTACCCGTCCTACCTGGCAACGCAATATCCCTTGTTTACCATTGACTATAGCAGTTCCAGCCCTCTTACCCTGGTCATCAGCGTCTCTATCACTCATTTCAGTCAGGTTCAGACGCAAACGCTCAACGCGACCAGCACAAGCCAGTCGAGTACGTTCATCCCGCCATTGCAGGACCAGGCGCTGCGTAACCTTACCACAGAGAAGAGCGGCTCCTTGCAGGTTCAGGTGACAGATACCAGGGGGCACCTGTACTATCTTAACGACGCCCCTGTGACATTACACTCACGCTGGCTGATGCAATGGACGGCAGCCAACCGCCTGGAGCTGGCCGCCTGGGTCACGCCCAACGACCCGGCTGTGGTTGCACTGGTCACCAGAGCTGCCAACCACTTAAACGAGCAACAGCCACCGACTCCGGCTGGCATGGTCGGGTACCGCTCAGCCACAGCCCAACAGGTTATCGACCAGGTTGACGCCATTTACGATACATTGCGCCTGGACTACCATATCCGCTACCTCCAGGCGAGTGTGCCCTATAGTGGCAATGGGAGCGATAGCACGGCAACGCAAAACATCAAGCTGCCAGCCGAAGTCCTCCAGCAGCGCAGCGGCATGTGCGTTGAGCTGACCGCTTTGCTCGCGGCTGCCGTTGAGCAAATAGGGCTCAATGCCGAGATTGTCATTATCCCAGGACATGCATTTCTTGGCGTAGCAGTGACAGAGGGAGCGACACATTTCGAATACTGGGACGGCGTGGATGTCAATAACAATGTTGCCGCAGACTCTGCCAACGTTGCCGCAGATAGCCTGTATCAGAAAAACCTGGATCAACATACGATCATTGATGTCATCCAGATCAGTGAGGCCAGGAACGCTCATATCGGGCCGATGCTCTAGTTTCAGTATCCTCAAGCGGATCGAGCTAGCCACAGGCTCCCACCGCTCCCTTTGAGGAGAAGTATAGCATCACCCCCGAAGATGTCAAGTGGAAATGCACTTAGGAAAGGGAGACTGCGACGAGTACAGTAGATTTTCCAACCTGGTTTAATTTGGGTTGTTATGGCGGCTTAGCCTGTGGCATGCTTGCGATCACAGTGAACACGCTCTATACCTCCCTGCGCAAACGAGGAACAACGCGACAACTGACCAGGGCGATTGTGCTCTGTGTGCTCTCTGTCCTGCTCTTACTCCTGGCATTTATCTGGTACAATCTGCGCTTCACCGTCAAACAGGCTGGGTTATCAATGCTGGAGGTCGAAGCGGCTCTGGCGTATGTTGCGCTCTCCGGCTGGATATTCCCTCTGAGCATCTCCACCGCCTACTGCCTCTATACGCGGCCACAGCTCTCCAGCGCCTCGACGCGGATTGCTCGCCTGAAGTGGAGCGCATCCCTCAGCAAAACCGCCGTCTTGCAGCTCCCACGCTATCAATCTGGCGTCCTGCCTCCTTTTGTCTACAGCGAAGATACTCCCTGGGGCTGGCTCGAATACGGCAGCGGGAACTTTCAAGGACAGCGTCTTGCCCTCAAACGCCAGATTGCAACGATTGGACGTGGCGAGGATAACGATATCTGGGTAGATGATGAGATGGCTTCTCGCCACCATGCGGAGCTGATCTGGCATCAAAACAACGTTTACCTGACCGATTGCGGCAGCCTTAACGGCATTTTCCTCAACGGACGCCGCATTCGCGCCACAGCCCCGGTCAAATCCGGCGACCTGATTGAAGTGGGTGCGCACCGCTTTACATTTATCGCGGTTGAACATAAAGAGACGCAGACGGACCTGGCCGATCCCCTTGTCAACCACAAATGGCGCTCGGTCTTTGATGAGGAGAGCGCACAACGTCCCGTGACCGGCCTGCTTGCTCATGAGCAAACGCCATCCCTTTCCGGCCCGCTAAAAGCTGCTCCCGACGAGAGCCCCGACCATAGCTGGGATGAGACCGCGGAAGTTCGCTATGCTTCGCCTTTGCCGCAACCGGACGCTACCGGAGGCACGCTGATCATGCTGGAAGGCCCCACAGTCGGCCAGAGCTTTTTGTTGGATCGACAGACGATAACGGTCGGGCGCGGCCATGAAAGCGACATTGTGATCCAGGATGCTTCAATCTCACGCCGTCACGTTCAATTCTCGCGGCAGGGCAACGATGACTATATCCACGATCTCGGCAGTCGCAACGGTACCCGTGTGAACGATGAGCCGCTCAATAAACCCAGACTGCTCAAGCAGGGTGATATCATCAGCATGGGCAATATTAGTCTGGAATATGTCCCTATCCAGCACGCGCTCACAACCCTTATCCCCATGACGGACTCGCCGCAAACACGTCCAGGCGCGCTTAGCGGACCAATCCCCCTCCGCCTGCCCAGCAAGGCCTCCGGACAAAACCAACAATAGAGCCTGAAACAGGTGTGAAAAGCAACTGACAAATGTTGCACATTTGTCGAGAAATCTTAACATTCTGCTTGCTACAATACTGTTTTTTTGGGAACAATATGTTACAATAATTACGTGGTTCGGGAAAAATAGCTCGTATGGTGTGTCATATCCAAAGCCCTGGTTTCGTTCCGCCACCAGGAATTGGGGATATCGCAAACCGAAAGCCACCGGGAAACGTGTCCCTCCGTTAGTTGCTGTAACCTGGTACACTCCTGTCTATACAACTCAGTTCATTTCACGCCAAAGACCGTCGTTAAGCGGAACGAAGATCGCAAGAAGGGAAACTATCACCCATGATGTCCAATGAGGGCTACCGGGATCGGACGCTCACCTGTCGCGATTGCGGAAATGCCTTTACGTTCAGCGCCGGGGAACAAGAATTTTTCGCCTCGAAAGGATTAACGAACGCCCCTAGCCGTTGTTCTAGCTGCCGCGCCCAGCGTCGCGGCGCGCAAACCTCTTCACGCGCCCCTCGCGGTGAACAACACGAGGCAGTCTGTGCAAGCTGTGGCCGTACCACCTCTGTTCCTTTCGTTCCCCGCGAAGATCGTCCTGTTTATTGCAATGAGTGCTTCCAGACGCAACGGGCATCACGCCCCCGCCGTGATGACGCGTATAGTTACAGCAACACAAGCTACGGCGGTGGTCGAGGCCGCAATCGCCGCGATAATGGCCGCGACCACAAAGACTACTGGTAGAAACTGTACTTCACCCTCATGATTACCAATGTGGATACGCAACAGTGCTTGCGTATCCACATCCCTTCCTCTTCCTCCATTCCCGAGTGAATTTTCCGGCGCACAATGTGCTATACTGGTGATAAATTGCGATCTATCCTCGCTATGGAGGTCTTTTATCTCATGACGTTCAATCCAGAAGGGCAATGGCCCCATTATACTTATATAGTGCCGCAGGTCTACACGAAAGCAAAAGTGCGCCTGATCGGCCTGGGAAACTACGCCCCCAAAGGCATCATCACCAACGAGTTTTTCGCGTATATTTCCACCCGTCTGGGGGATCCGCGTAGCGCCGATGATTTAGAGCGCGTCACCGGGCTGAGCACACGCTATGTACGAGCCAGCACGCTTGAACTCTGTCGCCAGATGGCAGGCGCCGATGCACCCGGGCTGATTGCCGATCCCAACGCCAAAGCTGATGAATCACTGGTCGATATGGCGGTAATTGCCGCTCAACGCGCCATCGCCAGTTCAGGCCGCGACCCCGCTGAGATCGATACCATCATCGGAGCCTCGTCCTCCGATAATGAGTCCTTCCCGACGGTTGCCAGTCTGGTCCAGATGCGCCTGGGCCTGCCACCTATACGCTCGACTATGCTCAAAGGCGCCTGCGCCTGCCAGACGGAAGGCTTTCAGGTCACGACCGAAGCCCTGGTCACCAGTTCCGCTCGCCTGGCGCTGATGGTCACAACCGAAGGACTCTTGCCCAACATTATGAATGTGCTCGACTGGAAAACCAGCTCGCTCTTTGGCGAGGGCGCTGCCGCCTTCCTGCTCGAAAAAAGCGATGAAGATACCTATCTGATTAATGGCTCCGACGCTCAGCAGGGGCCGTCGCTCTATTATCAGACCCCATTGCGCAAAGATGTGGTGGAAATGGCGGAGGTGGACATTAAGATACGACAACTTTACAAAGAAGGCAAAGGCAAAGAATTGAGCCAGCTTCTTTCTCAATACCTGGTAGGCTATACAAAAATGAATGGCAAAGAGGTCTTCCGCGAAGCCCCTCGCGCTATGGCCGAAAGCCTGGATGCTCTGATGCGGCACGCGAATCTGCATTATGACGAGCTGTCTCATATTATCCCACACCAGGCCAATTCACGCATCACCCGTCGTCTGGGCGAGCTGCTGATCAACGACTATCACTGGCCCTCCTCCACAATGGGGAAGCTGGCCGATAATTTCCGCTATTACGGCAATCTTTCTAATGCCAGTATCGGCACAGCCCTGGTCGAGCTGCTGCGCCAGAACTCCCTCCAGGACGGCCAGTGGATGGCATTGCCCGCCGTGGGTGGCGGCATGAACTATGGCTGCTGGTTGCTCCGCTATCACCAGCTCCATAATGTGGAGGCTGTGCTGAACCCACCATCGATTTCGTAGGGACCCCGTCGTTTTTTTTTGGTGGTGCATTATGCTAGCTTTTGCTCGTAGGTATAGAAGCTGGCATCCTCCCATGTATAGCTGGTACCGGCGAAGGCGTCGCGCACCAGCAGCAGATCGGGGGCATAGGCGATCAGCCTATCGACCCCCAGAGCAGTTAAACGCTGGCGCAGATCATAGGCGATCAAGCTAATCGATTCGACAACGGTGCCATCAATATAGCCGAGGGAGAGGTATGTCCCTCGGAAATCCTTGCTCACCTCCGCAATTGCCAGCCCGTCAAGTCGCTCCCAGCGGCGCAGAAGATATACCTGCCCCTGCTCGACCTTCTCCTCCAGCAGTCCAGTAGTAATTGGAATAGCTTTGAAGTTGATATAATATAAACCGCCTGTAAGGGGCATAATGTTTGAAGTATTCAAGTAATCAATTATCTGATCCATATCTGCCAGCGTCGCCAGTTGCGCTGTCTCCCGCACGCTTCTCTTGCTCTGCTCGTCCTCCGAGAATGGCAGAGTGGAGAACAGGGTAAAGGTCCCTACTCTATGCATATTGCCACCCCGTTCGGTAATCTGGATCGAGCGGCTGTTGCTCGTATCTACGGCGAGACGTGCATACCGTGCTCCGCGTCTCATGGCTTCGGCAATTCCGGCGTCGTTGAGCGCCTTCGACAGCCCCTGCCGACGAAATTGTGGATCAACGCGCAAGCCTTCAAACCAGGCATCAACCTCGCTTACCATCAACATATGGCTGATGGCGACCGGCCTCTCGTCGGCTGTGGCAACCAGCAGCACGCCGTTGGGATCATTCAACCATTCATCCCAGACGCTCTCAATATAATCACCCCACTGCCATGTATGGGCACAAAATGCCAGCACGATGTCGCGGTCCTCAGGACGCGCGGGCCGAACTGCTATTAATGGCATATATCGTCCTCCTTTCCCTCAAATGCAATATAGTCGGAAAATCCGCATCGCGTCAATAGTGGCAACGTTTTTTCGCGCAGAAACGTACTACTAATAGTATCCTGCCGGATTTGTACTCATCATGACATATACAATATAGCATCATCAGGAGCGAGTAGTGCAGAAAAAGCCTGAAAATAAAAAAGTTGAAAATACTGTACAAAATGTGGGAGAGCAGGCTCAGCAAGCTGTGGAGCAGGCGCAACAGCAAGCCCAGCAAGTGGTGGGACAGGCACAACAGGAGGTTGCAAGGAGTCGCGCCCCCTGGTACCAGGTACTCAGACGCACGCATGTGCTGATCGGCTTCTACGCCGCGCAATTTATCCTCTTCGGGCTGCTGGCATGGTTCGTCCATATCCATCCGGTGATTCCGGTCGATGTCGCCATCACACGCGAGTTTCAGGAAAACAAATCCCCTTTTCTCAGTACGTTGATGGTCGCTGTCAGCTATCTTGGTAATAGCGGTCTGGTTTTCCCTCTACTGATCGGGTTGACCGCCCTGGTTTTCTGGATGGTACGGCTGCGGCTAGAGGCGGTGTTGATTGTCGTCCTCTCCGCTGTGAGCTCTGTTGTCAACGTCGGCATTAAATTGCTTGTCAGTCGGCCCCGTCCGACCGCAAAACTCGTGGAAATCATTCAACATGCTTCGGGCGCGAGTTTCCCCAGCGGGCATGTCATGTCATATGTGGCTTTCTTTGGCCTGCTTTTCTCGCTGGGCGTGATTCTCTTGAAAAGAGATCGCCTCTGGCATTACGCCTTGCTCATCATTTCGGCGCTCTTTGTCATTCTGGTTGGTCCCTCGCGTGTCTATCTGGGCGACCACTGGGCCAGCGATGTGATCGGGGGCTATCTCTTCGGAGGAATGCTGCTGGGAATCAGCCTCTGGATTTACCTCGAGCTCAAAGAAAAAGGTGTGCTGGCCCCGCCTCCAAAAATGAAAGCGGGGAAAATAGCCACGCACTCGAACTCAAACGGCGCGCGCTAAAATTGAACTTCTTGTGAGAGCATGTCTGCATCATCAAAGCAAGGGCCTGCCCGCTCTTCAGGGGTTGGCCCCCGCACTTTCTTTCAACCATATCGCTATTTTTTACCGCAGCCAGCCAGTTAAAAAAGTGAATAATCTACTGATTCTCATCGTTCGGCGTAGCTCGCTGGTGCCGTCTGCTCTTTGTCGTTTCTCCCCCAGAATCGCTAGACTCCGCCTCCTGCTCAGAAGAGGGCACGCTTTTGTCTTCCGTTTCGGCGGATGCGCCATTAGAAGTTGGCTCGTTCGCCCCCCTTTCCTGATTCATCGAACCAGTCTGCTCTCCGCTGGCAGTCGAATCCATCTCAGTCTGCATTAAGGGCAATTCGATGAAAGGGACCGCGCCTTCGGATGTAAAAACGGTCAGTGCCTCATGCTCGTCTGACTGCTCCTCCCACTGGCTTGAGCCATCATGCGCATCCTGTTGGGAGGAACGCAATTGTGTCAGCTTATTTTCCAGCATCTGCACTTGCGCGTTGCTGGCCTCAAGATTTGCCTGGGCCTTCGTCAGCTTTTTCTCGGCCTTCTGCACATCCTTCCTGGCCTGCTCCACTTTGAGCATCAACTTTGCCTCTTGCTTGGCCTGCTTCTTGCGTTGCTTCCTGGCTTCATCCTGGACAGTAGTGGTGGTACCTTTAGACGCTTTTGCCATAATTTCCCCTCGCATATGAGCTAAATCAATGCTATCCATCATATCTTAAAAGATATGTTCTACATGCACTACGGATCATATGTATATTCCGCCTCAGATACTTCGCTTCCGCGCTCCGTAGGGGCAATCCCTTGCGGTTGCCCTGTAGCTCCCTCCTAGAAATGATCATCAATCACAGAGGAGTACCGCCTCACCTTGTCCCGGTCTCGCTGCTATGATAGACTGCAAAATACACTTTTTTCGTAATATCACAATCAGACGGAACTGAACAACAATATGGAATTGAATGACACTACCGATTACCAGCGCTGCTATGCCTGCGGGCAGCGCAACCCTTACGGGTTACAGATGGTTTTTCGCCAGGAAAATGACACCATCGTTTCTGATTTCCAACCTCGTGAGGAGCATCAAGGCTTTCCCGGCGTGATTCATGGAGGCGTTATCGCCGCACTCTTCGACGAAGCACTAAATCGTACTTCCATGCTGACTGCACAGCCGGTATGGTCGATGACGGGCCGTCTGGAAGTGCGCTACCGCCGCTACGTTCCCTATGGACCACGCTTACGCCTACGAGCCAGATTAGACCGCCAGCGCGGACGTATGCTCCAGGCTACCGGTACACTTACCCTGGCGGACGACGAAGAGGCCGTGCTGGCAGAAGCTCAGGGATCGTTTATGGCCCTCTCTTCCGACCAGCTAGATACCCTTATGCAAGACTATCCACAAATGCGTGCGTTCCTTGAGAACAGGAGCGCCTGAATAAAAAAGCGGTGGGCATCCCTGCAAAAATACCCAGCCGCTTTTTTTTTGACTGCGTTATTCTATCTCCGGTGGCTGTATTGAAGGTGGTGACACTGGCTCAGGGGGGGCAACGACCACTCCTGCTGGCGTTGGCTGGAATTGCGTTGAAGCGATTGGCGCTCCGGTCTCCTCCATGATGGCTCGCAATTGCTGTGCATCTATCGTCTCGTGACGGCGCAACTCCTGCGCAATACGATCTAATGTCGGGCGATAGGTGGTCAGCAGTTCGACCGCCCGCGCATAGCAGGAGCGAACGATGCGCTCGACCTCCTCGTCAATCAGCTCGGCAGTTTCTTCGCTGTAATTGCTGGGAGCTCCGGTATCACCGCCACCCATAAACGGGCTCTGCCGGTCGCTAAAGGAGACGGTACCTACGCGCTCGCTCATTCCCCAGCGGGCCACCATCTGGCGTGCAATCATCGTGACGCGCTGCAAGTCATTTTCCGCACCCGTCGTACCTCTGCCGTACACTATCTCCTCGGCAGCTCGCCCTCCCAACGCCACAACTATCTGGGTCAACAGGTACTCTTTCGAGTAGTTGTAGCGATCATCGAGCGGAGTAGACATGGTGACGCCCAGCGCCTGACCACGCGGCACAATCGTAACTTTTGTAACAGGATCAGCTCCCTCGGAGAGCAGGCCCGTCAAAGCGTGACCGCCCTCATGATAGGCTGTCTCGGTAAGGTCTTCATCGCTGAGCACCAGTGGACGCTCCGCCCCCAGAAGGATCTTGTCAAGAGCCTCCTCAAAGGAGCGCTGGTCCACATAGTCCATGTTGCGGCGTGCGGCTAACAACGCGGCCTCATTGACCAGATTCGCCAGATCGGCTCCCACCATACCGGTCGTCGTGCGCGCAAGCGCGAGCAAATCCACATCAGGGCCAAGCGGCACGTTGCGCGTATGGATCTTCAGTATCGCCAGGCGACCGTTCCAGTCGGGACGATCTACCGTGACCCGACGATCAAAACGTCCTGGTCGCAAAAGAGCCTGGTCGAGTCCATCAGGGCGGTTGGTAGCTGCCAGCACAACCACGGCCTGCCGCGCATCAAAGCCGTCCATCTCGACCAGCAACTGGTTGAGCGTCTGCTCGCGCTCATCATTGGTATTGATGCTGGACCCTCGCTGGCGGCCAACAGCGTCAATCTCGTCGATAAAGATAATGCTGGGCGATGCTTTTTTGGCCTGGTCAAACAGGTCACGCACGCGGCTGGCTCCGACGCCGACCAGCACTTCGACGAATTCCGAGCCACTCATAGAGAAGAAGGGGACGCTCGCTTCGCCAGCAACCGCGCGCGCCAGCAACGTTTTACCTGTCCCCGGAGGTCCCACCAGCAGCACGCCACGCGGGATCTTGCCACCTAGCCGCTGGAACTTTTGCGGCGTCTTGAGGAACTCGACCACCTCTTGCAGCTCGTATTTCGATTCGTCAACGCCCGCCACGTCGGCGAAGGTTGTGCTGGGCCGGTCCTCCAGAATCAGCTTGGCACGGCTCTTGCCAAAGCTGAAGATCCCTTGCTGCCCCTGCGTCGCCCTGCGGCTAAAGAAGACAAACAGACCGATCAGGAATACCCAGGGCAAGACGTTAATTAATATCGTCGGCCAGAAGCTATTATCCGGGGGAGCCTTATAAGTAAACTTTGCCCCGCTGTCCCTCAATAAGGGTATCAACTGAGGGTCTCCATTGGGCAGTTGCGTTACATGATACTCGGTCTTCCCATTGATGGGTGTATTTAGCTCACCGGTAATATCTGTCTGCCCAATAAAGGTGGCGCTTTTGATGTTTCTCTGACCTATCTGGTTGTAAAAATCGGTATAGGTCAGCTCGACCGCCTGCGGCGCGTTTTGATTCCCTGTCGTTGTGGAAAAGTAATTATAGACATAAATGACAAGCATAATACCAACGATCAGCAACAGCCAGCGGTTAAGATTATTTGAAGGGCGGTTTTGCTGATTCTGCCCGCCAGGGCGACCGCCCGGACCCTGCCGCATTTGCTGCCTGTCGTTACTATTTTGTAGCCAGTATTTTTTACCCGGCTCCCTATTCATAACGTTTACCTGCTTTCTGGGCCTGCAATGTGTTATTCTCTATCTAAAAGCGAAGCGTCGAATCGTCGTTCCGTAATAACCATATTATATCCCAACGGGAGTGTAAAATGCACGCTTTAACTACTACAGGAGATATTGACAAATATCAAACCTTCAGGTATATTTCTTAGTAGCGATGGTGGGAAAGGATCAGAGTATGGAGCCGGAAGACGCAGTAATACAAATCAAGCCGCGCAAACGGCGCGTTGGCAAAACCGGCGGCGATATCACTTGTTGCTCACCCGGTATTCAGCCGTCGCTGCATACGCAGGAGGCGAACGATATTGCCAACCTGCTGCGCGCTCTGGCCGATCCGACGCGTGTGCAGATTGTTACTCTGCTGGCCGAACGACCTGGAGAAGTGTGCGTCTGTGACATTACAGGCAACTTCGATCTGGACCAGTCCACCATCTCGCACCATCTGCGGCTTTTGCGTCAGGCAGGCATTATCGATTCGGTACGCCACGGCGTCTGGGTCTACTATTTCCTGCGCGAGGGCGCACTCTCGCCCGTTATGCGGTTATTGAAACAACTAGAACGCGCGGAGACGCCTGCATAATTTTTTTGTTGTAGACATGGATAGTTATCAATATCTCCCATGAAAGGACAATGAGACAATGGCCAACAACGGTGAAGAGGTGCGTGCGAAGGTTCGCGAACGCTATGGACAGACGGCGGTCAGAGTATTGAACGAGGGCGAATCCGGCGCAAATGGGTGCTGCGACAGCTCCTGCTGTTCAGGCAAAAGCGATCCCATCACTACCGATCTTTACAATAGCATTGAACTCGGGGAGGTCCCTGTGACGGCAGCCCTCGCCTCAATGGGCTGCGGTAATCCGACCGCGCTGGCTGAGCTAAAGCCGGGCGAGAAAGTGCTCGATCTGGGCAGCGGCGGGGGCATCGATGTGCTGCTCTCCGCACGCCGTGTGGGACCAACCGGCTTCGCCTACGGATTGGATATGACCGATGAGATGCTCGCCCTGGCCGAGCGCAACAAGACCGAAGCAGGCTTCACCAACGTCCAATTCCTCAAGGGCATGATTGAGAATATTCCTCTGCCCGATAATACCGTTGACGTGGTTATTTCCAACTGTGTGATCAATCTTTCAGCCGATAAGGGAAAGGTGCTGCAAGAAGCTTACCGCGTGCTGGCACCCGGAGGACGCTTCGCCGTTTCCGACGTTGTCTTCCTGGGTTCTATGCCGCAAGCCATCCGCGACGATCTAGAAGCATGGGCGGGCTGTGTGGCTGGGGCGCTTGAAGAAGACACGTATCGTGCGCTTTTACGAGAGGCAGGATTTGTCGATATTGAGATCGAAGTGACGAGGCGTTACTCACTCGACGATATCGATCAAAGCGGGGCAAGCGGATCTATTGCGACCCTTTCACCAGAGGAACGCAGCGCTGTGGATGGACGCTTTGTCAGTGCCTTTGTGCGTGCTCGCAAACCTGCCCCGCAATCGCTATAGCCGCAGTGCCATCAAAACGGTATGTCTATCCCGCGTTTTTTGAGGTGCGCGTTTAGCTCTTTATGATAGGCAAAATTGGCAGGCACGCCGCCGGAATGCAGCAATACAATCTGCTGACCGGCGGACCAGCGCCTGGCAGCTTGATGCGCCAGGAAGCCTGCCATCATCTTCCCCGAATAAACCGGGTCGAGCAGGATTCCTTCAGTTTGAGCCATTAACATAATGGCATCCAGGCAGCCCTCAGTGGGAGCGCCATAGCCGCGCCCAACGAACTCATCGCGGATCTCGAACTCGCCCCGCTCGCTCTGCGGATCACGCTCAAGCAAACGACAAAGCGCCCCCCACCACTGCTCCAGCCGCTCATAGCAGGTTGCCCGCTGCTGGTTAACGCTGATGCCGATGAGCGGCGACTTGATCCCTTTCTCCCGCAGAGCGAGCAACAGCGCCGTGAAGATGCCGCCGGTACCAAAGGGCGTATAGATGGCATCTGGCTGAATATTCTGCTCTGCCAGTTGCGCGGCAATCTCCAGCCCGCAACGCACATATCCCAGGCAGCTATGCGGAGTTGTGCCACTGATAGGGATATAGTACGGTTTCCGCCCTTGCTCCTGTAAAGATTGGACCACGCGCTGCACATGCGGCTCCAGATCCCAGTGGCTGGCTGTCTCAACCAGATGTATCTGCGCGCCCATCAAATAGACGGTCAGCAGATTGCCCTGAAAAGCCTGGTACTGATCGCGGCTCAGCACCACAGCGCAATCCATCCCGACTTTACGAGCAGCCGCCGTTGTCAAGCGTGCGTGATTGCTCTGGGCGCTGCCACAGGTCACCAGCGTATCGGCTCCCTGCGCCAGGGCACGCGCCACCTCGTATTCCAGCTTGCGCGGCTTATCGCCTCCCAGCGTCAGGTCGGTTAAATCATCCCGCTTGATGAACAGGCGCTGGCCCAGCTTTGCGCTCAGCGTTGGTAACGCTTGCAGGGGCGTGGGCAAGCGGGTTAGAGAAACTCGAGGATAATGCTCCAATGCCACTTCAAGGGGTAAGCTCATAATTTGCTCCTATCTTAATCCTATCTTAGCCTCATACACTCATCAAAAAATCGTCTAGCCCGGTCTGGCTGTAAGCCGCAGCACAATTTGCTGCGAGCTGTGAGGAGCGATATTGAGGCGATCAGCAGGCCGGTTGAGCCCATCTTCGCTCGTTACCACAGGCTCAAAACAGATGAAATCATGATCGGGCTTCGTCACCGGTTCAGACCAGACCTGCATAGTTGAGAGCTGATAATGCTCTTGTTGCGGCAGTTCCTCAATGATCAAAGTACCACTGCGAGGGACTTCGATGGTCACGCGATGAGGAAATGGGTAGGGATTGTCGGGCGGATTGGTATCCCACTGAAATGCGCTCACTGCGAAGCCCGATGGCCCATCGGTGACAACCTTCGCCTTATCCATCTGCGCAACCGAGAAATAGGGATGGAACCCCGGAGCAATCGGCATCACCTCATCGCAGCGATTCTCCATCGTCAACACATAGGTCAATGTCTCTTCGCCCGCCGTGATGGCCGAGGTAAAAGTGAACTCGTAGGGATAATTGGGGCGTGTCGCATCGCTGCTCATTAACTGGATGGTGATGCTGCTCTGCTGCTGTTCGATTACCGTCCAGGGCAGATTGCGCCCAAAACCGTGAATAGGCAGCGTTGTCCCTTTTTCCTGAAATATCCCATTGTTCAGGCGCGAAAAATTAGGAATCATCAGGGGCAACCCCCAGCGTTTGACATTCCCCGTTTCCATAGGTCGATAAAGCACCTGCCAGGGACCTACCTGAAAATGGGAAACCAGACAGATCTCAGGAATAACACCTATTGTCGTATCACCACAGGTAATTACCCCCTCTCGTTGCATCGAAAAGGTCATAAAATCTGCCACTATGGTACTCCTCACACTAACATTTTTTATATGTTATCCTTTTTCGTGGAACGTGTCCATGCTGGATAACGTGCTATACTACGTTATAGGAAGCATAGAGATGCTTCTTTCCTCTCAACACCAACAACAGAAACTTATGAGGACTTTCGAAACATGATTACAATAGATGGAGCTATATCACCAGAAAATACGCTATTTGTGCTACTTTGTTTCGAGGGACCCGATGTCTACTCCACCGCAGGCGGTTTAGGCACGCGTGTCTCCGAGCTCAGTGAAGCGTTAGCGATGCAAGGCTATACTACCCACCTGATTTTTATCGGCGACCCCTATAAGCCCGCGACCGAAACGCGGGTGGATGGGCATCTGGTACTTGAGCGCTGGTCGCAGTGGGTGAGTAAATACTACCCCAACGGCGTCTATGACGGTGAAGAGCAGAAACTCTATGATTATAACGAGAGCGTTCCCTATCATATTTATAATGACATCGTACGCCCGGCGATTGCCGATGGGAAAACCGTTGTCATTATGGGCGAAGACTGGCATACAGCCGAGGTGATATGCCGCACGTCGGACCTGCTGCACTGGTTCGGTGTCCGTCAGAAGGTGCTCCTGTTATGGAATCTGAACAGTCTGATGTCTTTGCATCGGGTCAACTGGGGACGCCTCAATTTCGTCGCGACCCTCTGCACCGTCAGTAAATATATGAAGCATAAGATGTGGCAATTGGGCGTCAACCCTCTGGTGATCCCCAACGGCATCCCATCCCGTCACCTGCTGCCGGTCGATACAGAAGCTGTAGAACGCTTGCGCGCCATTAGCCGTCGCAACGATCCCAACCGGCTCTTCCTCTTCAAAATCGGTCGTTTCGACCCCGATAAACGCTGGCTGATGGCAATCGAAGCCGTGGCACGCCTCAAGCATAGCGGCTATCCCGTCACCCTCTTTGTACGCGGCGGCATCGAGCCACATGGAGCGGAAGTACTCCACCGAGCCTACAGCCTGGGCTTGAGCATACGCGACGTGGTGGCACAGCGGCCTGATCTTGAACAATGCATTACTGCGATAGAACAGGCAGAACCAGCCGATATCTATAACCTGCGCTTCTTCCTCCCCGAAGAATTCGTACGTACAACTTACGCGGCTGCCGATGCCACACTGGCAAATAGCGGACACGAGCCATTCGGCCTGGTTGCATTAGAAGTTATGGCAGCTCAGGGTATTGCCGTCACCGGCTCGACAGGCGAAGATTACGCCGTCTCATTTGAGAATGCCATCGTGACCGAAACGGACGATCCCGACGAAATTGTGGGGTATATGCTCTACTTGCGCCGCCATGCAGAGGAGCAGGAGCGCATCCGCGAGAGCGGACAGTATACCGCGAAGCAATTCCTCTGGGACCGCGTCATTGAGAACCTTGTAGGCAAACTAGAATTTCTGGGTCGTAAGCAGGATATCGTCTTTCCTCCCCCACAGCTAAAAAAGGCGCGCGCAAAGACTGTAGAGGTGGTAAATGAAGAACCTGTCCATGTTGCACCTGGCAAGGTAGTGTGAGAGGAAGAATAGCATGGTTGCAGACCTGGCGATTTATACCGTTGTGCATCAACCACGCCGCTTGAAGTTGCCAGCCCAGCCGATCCCGCGCGGCGCCTCGGTATCGGATATCACTCACTGCCTCTTCGATGAACGCATGAACGAGCATTACTTTAGAAAAGTGGCGCGCTATAGCTATTATCCGGCGGGACGGATGTTCCTGGATCTGGTACGGCAAGGCATGCGGCTCTCGATTGGCTTCTCGCTCTCCTTCGTGCGACAGGCCAGTATGTGGGACCCCGAACTGCTTGCCCTGTTTCGCGAGCTGGTAGCAGAGGAAAACGTGGAGCTGATCGGTGTTGAACCGTACCATAGTTTCCTCTTCCTGCTCGATATGCCTACCTTTATGACACGTATGCAGCAAATGGTTGACGAGCTGGAGGAGATCTTTGGCAAGCGCCCTGTCGTCACCGACACCACCGAGATGTGCATGTCGGCGACGCTTTACAACGCGCTCGATACGCTGGGCTTCCGCGGCGCGGTGATGGATGGACGTCCCTGGGTGATGGGCTGGCGCGAGAGCACGCATCTTTATCATTACGGAGATGACGGGGCATACGCGCTGCCAATCGAGACGAAACAGAAAAACTCGCGGGCGAAGCAGATCCCTCCCATCGATCCTGAGCGAACTTCCAGCCCTTATCTGCTCACCCGCCACACCGAATTGAGCGACGATGTCGGCTATCGCTTCTCCAACCAGAGCTGGGCCGGCTATCCGCTCTATGCCGACACCTATGCCAACTGGCTGGCCGATACCTGGGGCGATCTGCTCTTCATTGGCTGGGACTTTGAAACTTTTGGTGAGCACCACCGGCTCGATAGCGGCATCTTCGAGTTTATGCGTTCGCTTCCCAACGAGCTCACGCGCCGCAAGGTGAGTACGTATACTGCCAGCGAGCTGATAGAGCGCCACCGCGAGAATTCGTATCATCTGCCATTGCCGGTCTACCCCACCACCTGGGCCGGAAGCGGCGGAATGGAGTTTTTCCTGGGCAATAGCGCCCAACAGGTCATCTTACAACTGATGGGCCACGTCTACGGCATGGCGAAGCTGACCGAGAATCCCGAACTGATCGACCTTGCATACTGGCTCTCGCAGTCCGACAACCTGCACCTGATCCAGTGGTACGGTCGCAGCGGCTCGGAGGCCGAGGTCTCAGCCTACTTCACGCCTCAGGAGTGGTGGGCGCTGGGAGCCAATGGCGTTATCTACGAGCAGCAGCAAGTATACATCAACGCCCTACGAGCAATGGAGCCTTACCTGCCTGCCCGCCTGGCGCGGCAGGCCAAACGCAAAGTCAACAACAGAACTCCCAAACAGGATCAAGAGCTTGAGCCAGCATTGAGCTATATTGCGCGGCATGCTTGACTGTTAGCACAAAAGGAGTGAATAAACAAATAGCTCAATCACTCCTTTTGTGCTATTACACTTGATAAGGGAGTTAATAATCTAATTCAACGCATTTGCCACGTCCTGGATCAGGCTTTCGGAGACTTTTTCGTTGTTCTCTACTCGCGAGTGAAATACACATGACTGACCACAATCGAACTGCATATAGATGAGCTTAGCAACATAACCATCGCGCCTGATAGGCTTTACCTCTTTATCGACAATTTTCCCCCGGCCCAAAGTTGGATGAATAAGAATGCCGCCCACTTCAATATCATCCCAGAACATTTCATGAAGCCCAATTTCCCAGGCAAGAATCATAAAATACGCATCTTGCCGTTCAATCGGCTTGCCTTCAAATACAACCTCTGGTTGCCCACCAGATGCTATGGAGTGCAGCCGTTTTGCGGTTTTGAGTAAATAATCACGATCCTGAACTTTGTTTGACAGGTGCAGTGGTACTGCCTTGATACCATGATAAGCTCCAAGCAAAGCTCCCAGAAAAACGCCAATAGTATCAGTATCGCTCCCAAATGTGTTCACGGCGGTCGCCAGAGCTTCTTCTGGTTGATCAACATATTTGAGAAACAAGTATATTGCAGCACATACTGTTGCTAAACCAGAGCCCTTAGTTGCAGGGCTTAACGCACCTACAAAAGTATAATAGGCTTTAGGCTCAGCATTCATATACTGATGCATGCCTCGAAGATAATTTAAAGCCTCTTGATGCACCTCATTGAAAGCTACTCCAAATGTCGATTTTTCTTCGTGACCACTGCTTTCCCAAAATCGCATCCAGGAAGTGATTCGTTCATCATGGGTAGCTACTTTCCCTATTTCCATCATGCCACTACAGAGACATTCGACAAAAGATTCCTTTGTTCTCGTTTGAGAAATAGAAAGAGCGTATTTTACAGCTAAACCAAAAAGAATTGCCCCAAGAATCGCTCTTGGATGCCCATGAGTTATAATGGCGTTAAGGAAAGAATCCTTGATGAGTTGCGACTCATCATTGGCATTTGCCAGTGCTATAGGCAAATTTCGCATAGCTGCACCATTAGCCCCAGCACTTCTATAATCAAGCTCACCCTGCTTATAAAAATTTCGTTGCCAATTAGCGTTTTTACCGATGAGTTTCCTTGCCGCTGTCTTTATTGACTTACCGCCACCACGTTCATATTGAAGCCATAAAGGAAGCTCTTCATAAGCAAATCTTTCAGGTTCAAATACGCCTTTTTCCGTTATACAGCGAGAAATAGCCAGGGTTAGTTGTGTATCATCTGAGTACTCACCCGGCTCAATTTTTTGTTCATATCCCCACCACTTACCACCAACCAGTTTTTTCCACTGAACGAAATCCTGTACGGGTATCTCAAAGGGCGGGGTACGCTTACTATCAGGATGCAAAAATTCTGTGGGCCAACCAAGTGCATCACCAACAGCACTAAAAAGCATAGCCCCCTGAAACCGATCAAGCGGTGGCACGCCATTGCGCTTCGCAGGCTGTTCTGGTAATTCGTCAAAAAGGCTCCGCTGAGTCATTATCTTACCCCTCCTGTGTCACTGAATTATCTCGAAATCACCTGACGCCCAGCACAAATCATTAAGATAATACTCGATTGAATAAACTCCAACAAGTAATTCATCTAGTAAAATTTCACACTCGTACCTGTATTCAGTCGATGTTTCAAACTCGACCTCACCAACAACATACTTCGCCTCTCTAGCTGGAGCACTTCGACAAAATACAATCTTAGCCTGTGCCCCTGCCGTAGCCTTGACCAATGCCACAACCATTATACAGTTATTAAAGGATTTAGAAAATATGTTCTTTTGATTATGAGATAAGTATAACATATTTTTGTCAACTTTTGTACTTGATAGTATAAAATTCCTCACATAAGGAAAGCCTATCGTTTCTTGCGACGCTCGCTGAGAGTCAGTAAAGAGTCGAGGCGTTACTGAGAATGTTGGATACTGTAGAGAACGACAGAGCCTTTTTGAATGTTCCATACTTGCCTGGCTCACAAAACCTACCTCAGATATGTACTCGAAAGGAACAGCTTTCGGTACCAAGACTTCTGCTTGTATATATTTTTTCCAGGTTTCCCTATCAATGCGAGATATCGAACGGATAACCTCAAAATTGATGTTATCAAGCCCCTCTAAACCCTCACCTCGTCTATGAGCATTACTCGCCGCATTTGTATCTGTAAAGATGACTCCCGATAATGTTGCTACTTTGGGAGCTATAACGAAGTAACAGAGGTGCTGATCCCTCTTCCTGTGATATGCCATAGGGGTATATGGGGTTAGGTTTAGAGATACTTTGTCCCAATTGTCATTTCGTTGATCCAGGTTAAACGATAAATCGTTTCCACCGGTATCTACCAATGGCAATAAGCCTCTGGTCTGTAGATCTGCTTTAGAGTATAACGCTTGCGCTCTACAAATATGTGGCAAATTCTCAACGCTTGTGAAATGGTAAAGAGCTGTTATTCCCTCTTTCTTCAAACGTGAAAGTATAGCGTCTGCATCACGATGTAGAGAATGAGCCATAGTTTGCTCCCTCAAAATACCACTACTTTGAAAACATATAGGTCAGTACCTTATTGGAACAACGCTTTATCATCGCGATAACAGTAGTTTGTTGGTCAAGCATAGATCAACAAACTACTGTTACGTCACTTAATTCCAGCCAGCGAGTGTTAGCGAAAACTCACGCGCTCCAGGAGGTACATCGGCAGTTCCTTAATGGCGACGCGCACTTGCGTCATATGGTCGCGTTCGCGCACAGTGACCGTTTGATCGTCCAGCGTCTGGAAATCTACGGTGACGCAGTAGGGAGTGCCAATTTCATCCTGGCGGCGATAGCGGCGACCGATATTGCTGATATCGTCGTACTGGCTGACCATCAGTGGCTGCAAGGTCTTATAGATCGATTTCGCCGTTGTGATCAGCTCCTCTTTGTTCTTTTGCAGCGGCAGTACGGCAACCTTTACCGGGGCCAGCATGGGATGCAGACGCAGCACCGTGCGCGGCTCCTTACCCGCCGGGTCCGGCTCCTCTTCGTAAGCATCGAGCAGCAGATTAAGGAAGGTGCGATCCACGCCGCCCGAAGTTTCGACGATCCAGGGGATATAGCGTTCTTTGGTGTTGGGATCGGTATAGCTCAGATCCTGGCCGCTATACTCGCTGTGGCGCGAGAGGTCCCAGTCCTGCCGCCAGTGAATCCCCTCCCATTCCTGCCAGCCGAGAATGGTCTGGTACTCAATATCGAATGCCTGTTTGGCGTAGTGAGCGAGTTCATCGCTGCCATGTTCGCGGAAGTGCAGGCGATCCTTGTGGTTAATGATATTTTTGTACCAGTTGAAGCGGAACTCTTTCCAGTAGTCGAACCATTGCTGCATCTCGCTGGGATGAACGAAGAATTGCAGGTCCCACTGCTCGAACTCGCGCATGCGGAACAGGAAGTTGCGCGGCGTGACCTCGTTGCGGTACGCTTTCCCGATCTGGCAGATACCGAAGGGGATCTGCATACGCGACGACTTCAGCACGTTATCGTAGTCCAGGTAGATGTTCTGGCAGGCTTCACCGCGCAGGTAGGTTTTCATGCGCTCGCCTTCAACAACGCCCAGGTAGGTTTCCATCAACAGATTGAAGGTGCGCGGCTCCGTCAGTTCGCCGCCGCATGCGGGACATTTATTCTGCTCCAGATTCTCTTTGGGCAGGTGATCAATGCGGAAACGCTGCTTGCACTTTTTGCAGTCAACCAGCCGATCAACGAAATTCTCAACGTGGCCGCTGGCCTCCCAGACGCGGGGATGGGTGATATTGGCCCCTTCAATGCCCACCACGTTATCATGGTTCTGCACCATCGACCACCACCAGTAGCGCCGGATATTAGTGCGAAACTCGACGCCTAGCGGCCCAAAATCGTAAATGCCGGCGACCCCGCCATAAATCTCAGAATTGGGGAAAACGAAGCCGCGCCTTTTACACAGTGAGACGATTTTCTCTAAAGGAACCAATGGAGTGTCAGTAACCGAAGGATTTTGTTCTGTTTGCGTCATGAGTGGTCTCCTCACATAAAAAATTCCCCAGGCGCTCGATCCGCCCAGGGACGAATGTGCCGCGTAGGCCCGGGGCAGCTACGTCTGATGGCAACATGCGCGGTTCCACCCTGCTTCTTCACTTCAAACAGTGAAGCCACTCATTCTATACCACTCCCGACTCCGAAGCGCCCTTCGCCTGCTGCTGATTGCCGGCCTCGCACCCTCTACCGGCTCGCTGCTACCCCTGACAGGCTACTCCTCTTCCTCAACGTCGGGAATTCATATGTTTGTATGCCCGTAGTATACCGGAGATGACGCAAAGATGCAAGTAGGGGCAGTGCCTTGCGCCTGCCCTGCTTCCCACCTCGCACCTACCCTGCTCCCCGCCTCACTCAAGCGTCACTGAACTCCATAAGCGCCTGTCGAGCCTCTTCTGTCTCCTTCGCCAGCCCGATTTTAAGCAGCAACTCCTGGAGTTGTGCTGGTTCGATAGCCTTATCCGCCTGTTCTTTCGCCAGATCGCTCAATTCAGGAAAGCGCCCTTGAATAACACCTTGAACGATTGACACCAGTGCCTGCCGCTGCCTTCGGCGTTCCTGTTCCACTCCTTGCTCGATACCCTTCTGCATCCCCTGCTCGATGCCCTTCTGCATCCCTTGCTCGATACCCTTCTGCATCCCTTGCTCGATACCTTTTTGCATCCCCTTCTCCAGGCCCTCCCGAACGATTTCCTGATAAACCCAGGATTCTTCTAGAATGTCTTTATGCATCGCAAACCTCCGTTTCAGCCATTCTTGATCATGAACATCCTTTAACACCAGTCCTGCGAAGATTTCGCCCCAGGTCAGCAGATTGAACTGTTTTGCAGCCATAATATGCTCGATCATGACTTCGATGACCTCGTGCCGCGCTCCATCTCGGGTGAGCGGCAGTAATGGCAGCAGTCCAACCAGCCCTGTTTGCGTGATCTCTTCTGCGGCAACTTCCCACAGTTTGACGACGAGAAACGTGAACGTGAGTACAGCTTGTCCATTTGGCAGTCTCCACTCCAGGGGCGACTCCGCTATCGTCTGCCCCTTGCGCAAATACAGCACACAGGAGAGGACTGGTCGTTTGTACTCACTGATCGCAAGAACATTGTACTCCAGCAGGCGCAATGCCATGTTGCTGTCATCGCTGCTTTGAAATTCGAGGTGCAGGAGCATCTCCGCCTCATTGAGGAGCACCTGGAAAATAACATCGGCCTCACGCGTCTTGTTTTTTAATTCTTGAGGTAACAGTTGCATGAACTGCGCATCCTTGAGCAGCCATGAAACAAAATGTTGGGGGTGAGCACTGATGAGCCGTTTCATCGTATCGTCCCACAGTTTCGCCATATTGTCTATTCATCCCTTTCCACAAATCTTCCCGCTGGACCTACTTTGATTCCGCGTTCTGTAGGGTCTGGGCTTGCCCCTGCCCCACTAGTGCGAAATATTTCAAAGTACATTGATCCCGACCATATGAGTGTAACACAGTAAAGAGCATATTTCTAGAGTTTATTTATCAATTTCTACTTTCTCGATTGAAAATTAGAATAACTGACGACAAAGCAACGTAAAATCAGCAGGGCCGCAAATGCGGCCCTGCTTACACTACCTCTTCTCTTTACGGGCTTGCCGTTCCCAGAGGATCGGACCCAGGATGGAGATTACCGTGAACGTCGTCACAGCCCCAATTGCCCAGGCAAGTGTCTTGTTATCCAGACGACCAACGCCGCTACCGCGTCTAGCTTCGCTCAGGTCGTCTGTAAGGAATGCCTTACCAGCGGAATGGTTTTTCATGCTAGTTTGCCCTTTCTCACAGTTGAGCGGTTATTCAAAAATGTCCAGGGGCAAGAAGGCGGAAATCAGCCAGTTGGGCGCATCCACGATCTCGCTCACACGTAAATCTACGGTTACGCTGCACAATGCGAACGCTTCGGGTCGCGTCAGGCCATAGTTTTTGCTGAGATGATCGATCATATGGCGCGTCGCCTTCTGGGCCGCAACAAACAGATCGGGGCTGTGGCCTGTTGTGACATAGTAGCCCTTCTTATTCGCCTTCTCGACCGCCGATCCAGGCGTGGTGTACTGGAGTTCGGGAATACTCACGCCTTTATGCAGGTCGAACCGGACCGTCACCAGCATCGGGCCTTCAATAGCCGTCCCGCAAACTTCGCCATCGCCCTGCGCTCCATGCGTGTCACCCAGCGAGAAGAGCGCGCCCGGATACAACACGGGCAGGAACAGCTTGGAACCTTTCACCAGTTGCTTGATATCGATATTACCACCATTCAAACGTGGAGGGATAGTATCGAGTGAACCCGGTTCGGCTGGAGCAACGCCCATCACGCCACAAAACGGCTCCAGAGGAATGCGAATGTTGGGTTTGAAATAGGCATGATCGCCATGCAGCTCCCACACATTCAGATAGGGCTCGGGAAATTCATCGGCCAGCAGGTTGAAGCCGGGAATGATCGCGGTCCATCCCCACTCTTTGACGCGAATATCCAGCACTTCGACTTCAAGCACATCGCCGGGCTGTGCGCCCTCAATCTCGACCGGACCGGTCAGAGGATGGATCACGCTAAAATCCAGGTTGGATAAGATATCTACAGAGCAGCCAGGAACGATCTGACCCGAGGATGCCTCCTTCGTCTCCAGTTCCACCACTTCTCCAGGGGCAACCTTCACCAGAGGAGCAATGCTGTGATCCCAGCGACAATGCGTATGCTCCTGTGAAAGGTGATACTTGATGTTGATAGCCATACGTTACGCTTCCTCTCCTTCTGCATAAATAGCGCGCCCTGCCGCCAACGTATCGGGGTTACGTAGACCAAGCAAGACAACAATAATCACGCCCAGCACCAGCCAGGCGGCACAGATTGGCCCCACCAGATTCAGCGGAGCAGCGGGTAGCGGTACGAACTGGAAGTACAGTACTATCAGCAGGAAAATGAACGGAATAACGGGCACTACTATATGACGCCAGACGTTGAATTCGTTCGCATGCTCACGGCGGTAGAAGAACGGTACCGAAATACAGGTAGCCATGTAGACCAGAAGGATCGGAACCGTGATAATTGCTCCCAGCAGGGCAAATGCCTGGCTCGGGCCGTATACAAAACCAGGCCAGAGGGAAAAGATGACCGCAATAATCATTGTGAGAACGATGGCAACATCCGGGACGCGGTAACGATTAAGGTGGGCCAGCGGCGCAGGTAACGTTCCAGCTCTCCCCATCGCAAAAAGCACACGCGTCGCGGCATTCACGCCTGCATTAGAGTTAGCCAGAGCACTATTGAGAATCGCCAGGATCACGATAAATTCAAACGGTCCCCAGACGCGTTTAGCCAGCGTGCCCCACGGGTTCGCATCATTGGGATAGGCAGCGATTTTGTCCAGTCCCCAGCCAACCACACCGGCATACGAGCAAAATACGTAGAAAATGCCGATGATGATTACCGAGAGAAGGATCGCGCGCGGCACCGTCCGGCGTGGATTCTGCGTCTCTTCCGCCAGAGGGGCAGAAGATTCAAAGCCCGCAAACGCCAGAAACACGAAGATGATGCCAAAAAGGATGCCCTGCCAGCCATCCAGCCCATGTTGGAGGCTGGAGGCCGGATTAAAGGTTTGCAGCGTGTTATGGCTGCCAGCGTCAACAATCAGCCAGATGGAGAGCAATACAAATACGCCGATCTCAATCACACCCAGCACAACCCCGACATCGGCTGAAATCTTAATGCCGAAATAGGTCAGGCCAAAGACGATCAAGGCGAAAATAACTGCCCAGACAGCCCAACCATTCGCTCCTAAGGAGAGACCGAAAGTGCTTTTGACAAAATCATCTGCCGTGGGTCCCAGGACTAGTAACTGGAAAGGGACGATCAGCAGATAGGCCAGGCTAAAGAGCCAGCCGGTCAGCCAGCCCGCATGCGTGCCAAGAGAGTGGCTCACATAGGTATAGTAGCCACCGGCAGATGGCAGATACTTCGCCATCGCCCCAATACATAATGCAATAAAGGGACAGATTACCAGGGCTATTAACACTGCAAGCGGCAGAGCGCCGCCCGCGAACGGGATAGCAGCACCCAGGCTAAACGCCACGGCGGAGGCAGGGGCCATCGTTGTAATTGACTGAAATAAAACCCCTGGCAGACCAATCGTATTTGGGCGCAACTGTTCCTGTGCAGAAGATGAGGATGAGGACTGAACTGACATGGATTGCTCCTTCCCAGATCAAGGCAGAAAGCGCATAACGTGACAGGATTATCGCAGGTCTGAATGTAGCATCCAGCCGTGATCTCGATCCTTTGCAAGACCGAGGTGGTACTTACAATGTTACCCAATGTTTCTTGAATAAACAAGGGCAGGGCTGGCCCCTGCTCGCTTGTCCCTCCCCTTCCACATCAAGCGCCATTTGACGATCATGCTAATAGCGGTTATAATCACTCGGATATCAGAAATATCTAGCAGGGCAGGCATTAACAGGGCGGGAGTTAGCAGGATAGGGAAAGCGATCAGGGCAGGGGCCAGCCCTGTCCCTACATCGGAAGATTGCTGAGCTGCCTCTGTTTTATCTTTAAGGAAATACGTCAATGCCAAAATTGTATGGATGGGTGCGTGAGGTAGTGCCCGAGAGTCCCGCGGACCGCGCCGGGCTACAGCCAGGTGATCTTATTCGCACAATCAACGGTCATCTTATTCGCGACCTCGTCGATTATCGCTTTTATGTCGCGGACGAAGAACTGACGCTCGGCTTCGAACGTCAGCAGGAGCAGCACGAGGTTCACATTACTAAAACATATGACGAAAATCTGGGCGTGCTCTTTGGCGAAGAGCCGACGCCCTTTATTCGTCAGTGCGCCAATAAATGCGTGTTCTGCTTTATTAAGGGCCTGCCCGAACGGTTCGCACCACAGCCCGGGCTGGCGCACGGCATGCGCTCCTCGCTCTATATCAAAGATGACGATTACCGCTACTCTTTCCTCTTTGGCAATTTCATCACGCTCACAAACTTAAAGGAGCAGGATTGGCAGCGCCTGGACGAGCAGAAATTGACGCCCCTCTATGTCTCCGTCCATACCACCAATCCCGAACTGCGCCGCAGGATGGTGGATGGCCCTAGAGCGGGCGAAGTGCTGGAGCAGATCCGGCGGTTGGGAGACATGCATATCACCTGCCACACGCAGCTCGTGCTCTGCCCCACCATCAACGACGGCGAGGAGCTTGACCGCAGCATTCGCGAACTGACCGCACTGCGCCCCATCGTCGAGTCAATCTCGGTGGTACCTGTGGGCCTGACCAAATACAACAATATGATTAAAATAGGCGAACTGCCAGAGCTGCGGCATTACACGCGCGCAGAGGCGGAGGCCATCATCGAGCAGGTTGAAGCCCACCAGCGCCAGTTCACGGCCAGTGATCCCGAGGGCTATCCTTTCGTCTATCTTTCGGACGAGTGGTACTATCTCACGGAGCGCGCTTTCCCGCCTGCCAGCCACTACGGCAGCTATTCACAGATCGAGAACGGCGTTGGCATGACGCGTTACCTGATCGATCAGTGGGCACGCAGCAAGCGCAGGTTGCCCGTGAGCCTGCCTGAACAACGCCGCGTCACGCTCGTCACCAGCACGATGGCCCGCCCGATCATCGAAACGCTGGCCGAAGACCTGCGCAGGATCAGGCAGCTTGAGGTTCAGGTATTACCGATAATCAACAAATTCTTCGGGGCGGAGGTCACGGTCGCCGGACTGCTCTGTGGGCAGGATGTGCTGGCAGCGTTAGAGGAAAACGGCAATCTGGGGGACCTGATCCTGCTGCCACGCGTCATGCTGGACAACGAAGGCACACGTTTCCTTGACGATATGACCGTTGACGTATTCAAGGCTGCATTGCCAACCCGCGCCGAATTCGTACGCAATGCGCAGGAAACTATCGACGCGATTCGCGCTCTGGGAGGTGAGACAACGAAAACTTCCGGGCCGAAACTGGTACGCCTGCAATCGCGCCTGTAAAACGTTAATCTTCCTCCATATAAAAAGAAAACTGAAGAAAAGTCCTGAAAATAGACAGGCATATATTTGGAGGACTTCTTATATTAATAAATGTAAGATAGTTTTACATTTAAGTGGGGAAAGAGAATCAATAGTGGTTTCATGAGCTACTATTGGTGGGAGGTGAAAAAGATGGGCAAGAAATCTCTATTATGCTGGTTGATTGGTTTGGGCCTTGTGATAGTGCTTGCAGCATGTAGCGGGGGAAACACCGCCGATAATGGCACGCGCACAAAAGGTCCTATCATCATTACTACTGATCATGCGACCTATACCACAACAGCCCCCATTAAGTTTAGCGTGATCAATCAAACGAAGAGCGCCATTTACGCCTTTGATACACAGTCGAGCTGCACTATTCTCGAACTGGAAATCCAGATGAACGGGCAGTGGGAGCCCTCAGATGATGTGGCCTGTAAGACGGGAAATTTGCCTGTCAGGATAACAATTGCTCCAGGGCAGACCTATACGGGTACGATCAGCGTAAGCGCGCCCAAAGGCAAGAGCGCAGCCTTGCCGCCAGGAACCTACCGTCTGGCCCTGTTCTACAGTAACTCAACGGCGCCCTTCTCGCAGTTAATCAGGTTAACCTCGGAGGCGTTGACCGTTACACATTGAAGCACTCTCTCCTCGACGCTCAGGCATCGAGGAGAGAAAAACCACAAAGGCACTTTGCATTCGGGTCACATGGTTGTCCAACCGACCATGTCCAGGGTTGTGCCATCGGCGATAGAAGCAATAGTAATTGGCGTGCCCCCGTTCAGATCACCAACGAGCAGAGTGTCGGATAGAGCATTGGTACCAGCATTGAGCACCTTGATGATGTGCAAGACATACATGCTGCCATCGCGGGAGACATTTGACCAGGGATACTGGCTGAAATTATTCAGGCTACTTGTCTCATTTGCGCCATCTGTCGTCAGGCGTCTCAGGCCGGTACCATCGGTATTCATAATCCACAGTCCGTTATGCGACCTGTCGGCGGGAGGGATGCCCGTGACGTCGGGAACCTCGTTTCTAATCAGCACCAGCAATTGATGCTGACCGACCACTCGCACTGCTGCCATATTGTAGGATGCATTGTGCATGATCGTATGCTGAGCGCCTCCGGTAGCTGGCATAGCGATGATATCGCTCGGAGGATAGCAGCCCCCCATGCCACAGCCACTGTGGTCTATAAACAACTGCGTCCCGTCAAAGCTACTATCAAAGTCTCCAAAAGATGGCGGACCATGAAACACTGTAGCCAGATCGCTCATATGCTGACCTGCCCCTTTGCCAGTATCAAGGATATAGAGGGTATCCGGCGGCTGATCGATAGGCGTATTGGTCAGGTAGAGACGCGTATTATCAAGCCAGGTACTGAGATTGACGCCAGACCCTGGCGCAGTGGACACCGTAAGCAGCGTCTGGAGCGTTCCACTGCCAGTATTCAGCAACTCGATGCTTTCGGTGCGGTGACTGTCGTCAAAGAGGCTAAAGGCGATCATTTTCTGGTTAGTAGACCACTGGAGAGGGCCGAGGCGCAGATTGGCGCTATTGCAGTACAGGGTCTGCAATCCCTGCCCATCCATGCGCACCGCTTGCAACTTATTTTGCCCTCCCGTTGCAGCAACGAAAAGCAGCCATTGCCCATCGTTTGAGACCTGTCCCTCAGAAACGACGGTATGAGCCAGCTTGACGATCTCTGTTTTCTGCCCCGTCACAGCATCGTAGCGTTTCAACGTGCCAAAAGTCGGCGCGTTATATGGTCCCTCGTTGACCTGATAGACGAAATTCTGGTGCGAACCCAGAGCCAGGGGAGCCGCGACCAGCGCGCGTGCCATCCCGGCTGCCGGGCAATCGGTCTGTGTCGGCGGCATGGCAGAAGTCGTGGATGGAGCGGTCGAGGATGGAGGCGTGCCAGGTTTTTGTCCCGTGACCGTCGTCCCGTTCGCAGCAGGAGTGCTCGATGATGACGGTGATGAAGGCGCATTGGAACCGCAAGCAGCTAGAAGGCAGAGGAGACTGCAAGCAAGCAGCACTCCCCAGCGGTTACGGCGAATGGTATGCATGATCTTCTCCTTAGTTATTTAAGGATGCTCAAAGAAGGGAAATGGTTAAACATCATCATTTTTAAGAACCGGTTTTATAAATTTGGAAGGAGTATAGCAGAGGCAAGCAGAAAATAATATGAGCTATATCACAATCTGGCTAACAAAAACGGCAGTTCGATTGCACATGATCAAACTGCCGTTTTTGTCACATCGGTTTACTGCTCCTCTTCCGGTTGGATGGTGCGCACAAATCGCCATGCGGTCGGCAGCAGGGCCGCAGCAATGAGCAATTTGAACAGGTCTCCCGGGATAAAAGGCACCATCCCCTGCAAAATGGCTGCGGATGGGCTGAGATGCAGTGTTACAGCCAGCCAGG
Organism: Ktedonosporobacter sp.; assembly: GCA_035293765.1. Taxonomy (GTDB): domain Bacteria; phylum Chloroflexota; class Ktedonobacteria; order Ktedonobacterales; family Ktedonobacteraceae; genus DASRHT01. Next base: position 114,829 of record DATGMF010000065.1, on the reverse strand, counting down.
GAACCCCAATGGCGTAAATAATCAGCGAACCCGGCAGCATCGCCACAGCCGAGGTCAGGAAGCTGCGGTCCAGGCCCTTCTCGCAAAGGAGGCCCACCACAAAGGCCGCAATTGGATAGGACCAGAGATAGCCGCCGGTAAAACCCAGCAGGTGGATAAATCCTCCAGTACCTCCAGCGAACACGGGCATGCCGACAGCGCCTTCGGCCAGGTAGACCAGCATTGTCACAGCCCCCCGTTTGCTCCCCAGGACCGCTCCGGCTAGCAGAACAGCTAAGGTTTGCAACGTGATGGGCACAGGCGTGAACGGGATATGAAACGATACTTGCGCGCATAACGCCAGAAATGCGCTAAAACCGAGTACGAGACCCGTATCTCGCAGTAGATTGAGGCTGCGAGAAGTACTGGAAGGGGGCGCCAGATAGTCAATTAGCGTCGTACTATGGGAAATTGCCATAGAAAAAGATACCCCTTTGCTACTATGGACGACATATTATCATCCACTGACATTAGAATAACCACAAGGATAACGAGCTATCATCCTTGACCATCATTATAGATCCAAAGGAGATCTTTTTCACAGGCCATTCTTGACTTGAAAAGTCTTTCTATGCAATCAGTTCCGGGCTATCGTTTCGGGGATTGTTCACCAGCCGCGAGACGGGCCGGGCCATCATCGCATCCGACGGATAGGGCGCGAGCAGGTGTAACAGCACATTATCATCGTGCAGCTCAGGATCGAGCCATTCCTCGCGCGCCTGGGGCGTGAGGATAGCGGGCATACGATTGTGAATGGGCAGGACAATATCGTTGGGATTGGTGGTAATGATCGTGCAGGTACGTATCTGCTCGCCCTCTGGACTTTTCCACGTATCCCACAGTCCCGCGAAGGCGAACGGCTCGTGATCTTTCATCGTGATATACATCGGAACTTTTCCGCCGTGCTCCTGCTTCCACTCATAGAAGCCATCGGCCACCACCAGACAGCGCCTGTTGCGCAGCAATCTTTTAAAGCTTGGCTTCTCTGCCAGCGTCTCGGCGCGCGCATTAATCATTTTCGCGCCAATGCTCTCTTCCTTTGCCCAGGAAGGGACCAGGCCCCAGCGCAGCAATTCGAGATGCGCGTCCCCATTGCGCATCACCGTCACAACCTCTTGCGTTGGCGCCACATTATAGCGCGCCGTCGTTTGCAGGGTTGGCGCCACATTAAACGCTCTCGCCACTGTATTGATATCAACCGTCAGTGTAAAGCGACCACACATAATGTTTTCCTCCTAACTCCAGGAGTGACAAAAACAACCTACACTCTATATCTTCTTATATAATACGCCAAAAGCGGTTATGTAGGGACCAGGTTGACCGCATCCGCCGCCTGGGCGGGATTCGCGATGTCGGGCGGAGGCGGTAGGGGCAATCCCTTGCGGTTGCCCTGCTAGGGAACCAGGGCTTTGCGCTTGCCCAGGAGGCCCCAATCTCAATAAAACGAGATATAGCAGTTCACAGGAAAATCGTATATTATAAATGGTAGAGCAGCACAGGCTGGCATAACGCATTTTGTGGCAAGAAGGATGTAGCAGATGCAAAACCTACCCGATTCATCCACCAATGATAGCGACAGTTACTTTGACTCCGGTCATATCTTCATCGGGCGCGGACAACAAATGGACCTCTTTAATATCTACCTCACGCGCTGGAAGCACCTGATGCAGCGTGCGCAGCCGGATGACACGCCTGTTACCGACGCTCCATCCCCCAACAACAAAATACCGGGGCTGGTCGTGCTGCTCTTCGGACGCGGCGGCTTTGGCAAAAGCACATTATTAAAGCACTACCGCAAGATGGCGCTGGCAGAGAATTATCACGCGCTGTCTGGCAAGATCATGGTCAGCGAGATTAGAGATTGGGAATTCGCGGTCGAGGGCAAACGCGCAATTTTTAATCCGCCGCAGGGGCAGGATGTTGATGCAAATGAGTATTACAAAATACTGTGTACTCAACTGGCTATCGCTCTGGATAAAGAGGTGAAGGATTTTAAAGAATATCACAACGCGGTACAGGCAGTAGAAAAAGCGCGCAAAGATGTAAGCAATGCGCTCAATAGCATTCAGAAAGATGGCCGCTTTCCCTGGTTACGAGATCTGGCGCTTGAAACGGTCGCAGCAGCAGTGCGCACCTATGTGCCGGGCAGCCGCGTTGTAGTAGAGAACAAAAAGGTTCAGGAGGCCGCCGACGCCGTTGCAAAGCTGACCGGAGAGCAGATCGCGCAGGTACACGCTCGCCTGCGCGACAGGCTGGGGAGCCGCTTTGGCGACTATCTTGATGCCACGTTGCGCTTAGGGCTGGCGTTAGGCCGCGATCTGCGCGATTTCGCCAGAAACTACCCTCTGCTCGTATTCTTCGATACCTACGAAGAGATCGACGAAGGCGACCGCCTGCTGCGCATCGTGATGAAATCCGCTGGCTTACGCGTCGGCTGGGTACTGGCGGGCCGCGATAACCTCTGGGCCGGACCGGATCAGATCGACCGCAGCATCTCGCTCGAATATGGCTACAAGGAACTTGTGCCACCAGATCGCGGCTTATCGATCAACTTCAACGCTGGCGATGTCGGCGCTTTTACCCCTAGCGATATCATCGAGTACTTCACCCTGTTGCACCAGCAGGCGCAGTTCGCCCCCTTCTTGCCAGAGGTAACGGAAGAAGAAGCAAAACATATTTTTGATGTTACGCAGGGCGTGCCGCTGGCGGTCAAAATCGCAGCTAATCTCTATCTGAAGACGGCGAATCTCAACCTGGTCACAGAAAGTATTGAGGGCCAGCGAGAAATTGTAGATGAGATGGTACGTCGCTATCTACTGCACGCGCACGATGATCAGAACGAGCTTGCCAAACTCTATGGACTGGCGATGCTGCGGCGCGCCGACCCATCCAACCAATCGGTCGCAGTGGCCGCTGCCCTCGGTCTGACACCCGAAGAGGCAAGAATCAGCTACAGAAGCGAGCTCAGCCGCCTGCATCGCCACTATAGTTTTATCTTCACCGAAAAGCGACAGTCATCGCTACACCAGGAAGTGAGGCGTTTCCTGCGCCTCTGGCTGCTGGAACGCCGCGAACAGCCGGAGACCGCGGCTATCAGCGAGCGATTAAAAGCCGCCCAGGAGTCAGCTTTCACAAAGCTAGAAGAGCAGCGTATGTACAGCACGCTTGAGGAGCGCTTCCAGGATGAACACTGGACCGGCCTGTATCTTGACCTGTTAGAGCAACAATTCTGGCTCGATCCTACCGAGGGCATGCGCTACCTCCTGCCCTTCATGATCGCCGCCTCCATTTACCAGCGCGACATCAACCAGGACGCTTTCGAGGTTGCAGCTTTTTTTGAGAAGCACCTGAGTTCACAGCCCCTTATCTGGTGGCAATGGGCTGGTAACCTCATCTATACGATGAATAGTGCCATATCCGAGGAAGAGTTGGCGAGTTTGCGGGCATTGGCAAAACTGGTGCATCAACGTTCCCTTACCTTCCCATGCCTTGCACAAAATCACGCGCTAGAATTAGAGGCCGCTCTCTGGTGGCGTTTGGGAGAAGCCTACACAGGCACGGAAAACTCGCAGGCTCTGCAATGGTATGAGAAAGCTCTTACCAGGCTAGGGCAAGCAATTAAGCTGAAAGAAGATGCAGCCAATATTGCTTTTAGCGTTGCCTACCAACTAGACACTAAGAAAAAGCATGAAGAAGCAATACTACATCTCAATAGAGCTATTGAACTAAACCCTTCTTATGCTCATGCCTATTACGAACGCGGCTATGCTCATTACCAGCTCAGAAGGTGTGAGTTGGCGATTGCCGATTATGATCGAGCACTGCAACTCGACCCTTTATATGCTTATGCTTACGGCGGGCGCGGCTACGCATACAGCGATCTCAAATCGTATGAAAAGGCGTTTGCTGATTATAACCGAGCGCTGGAACTCGACCCTTCCGCTCACTGGGCTTACTATGGCCGCGGCTATACTTATACCGACCTCAAAGAGCATGAGCAGGCGATTGCCAATTATAACCGAGCGCTGGAACTGAACCCTTCCTATGCTCTGGCCTACTACAGCCGTGGCATTACCTATCTCCATTTGCGGCAAATCGCTCCAGCTAAGGATGACTGCAAACGCGGCTTTGAGCTCGATCCAAAGGATATCACTATCACCTGGATGATCGAATGGATGGAGATGAACAAGCAGCGCGCCGACGAGAAAACGGCAGAGCGACTGGAAACAATCGCCACAATCGAGCCCGAAGATTATATTGCGTACGTCTGTAGGGGCGTTGCGCTCGGCTTACGCGGGCAAGGGAAAGCGGGGCTGGAGGAGATAGAGAAGGCGATCTCGTTGGAGCCAATTGCATGGAGCGCCTACTTCTGGAAAGGTATGCTTCTGCTCTATTACTATAGGAAATCAGCACAGGATCGGGAGGCGCTGGCTGCAATCGAGCAGTCCCTCGATCTGGGCTTGCCTCCCATTCTGCTTACCCCGCTCTACTGGTTTGAGCGGGATAGGCCCGATGTGTTTGCAAGGGAGATTCGGCCATTGTTAGCACGATACGGGGTATGAAGTACGCTAATCGTGCTAGCCACCCTCATCTCCTGCCAAGGCATAACGGACCCGGGAGAGATCTGGCAGTACGCTCGTCAAAAAGAAATTAGCATCCACGGTGGTTAGCTTTCCTGGCTAATATACCTTTCTTCTACCTTAGCGCCTCCTTGAACCTTCCCTCATCAAAAACTCCTCCAAACACACGACAGAAAATACAGCGTTTACCTGATGGGGGTAGCAGCAGCCTGCTATAGTATATAGAGGTGATATCTCATAATGGGATTTGGTTTGATAGCTATGGCAGAGGAGAACAATTGATGCTGCGAATTGCACCGGAGGTTATGTCTATCGCGGGCGCGTGCCTCGGTGGTCTGCAAGGCCGGTCGGCGTTGTTGGTTGGGCCAGAGGAGCAACGAGCCCCTTTTATCCAGTTACTAAAACGCGCGCAGATGAAATATATCTATGAGGAAGATACCCCCAGGCGCCTGCCCGATATTCTTCCCCATGTGCAGTTACTGATTAGCGTACCAGCACGTTCCGAGCTAGAACCGCAACGCCCGCCGGAGCCGCTATTAACGGCTGCCAGCATTGCACGGGGATGCGCCGGGCGGCGAACTCCTCTGCTCATTTTTGATCTGGCGCCCGACTCTTCGGTTGAAGAACTGGCAGGGCTGCTTCCATCCGTCTGCCTCTACACCCCCAACGACCTGCGCCACATCCTCTCCAAAGCCGAGGTAAAAGTCTTTTGATTTTATCAACTACCATTAATGTAGGGGCCTTCCTTGCAGCCGACCTGAGCGAAGCTAGCGCGTCAGCAGCGTTGGTCGGCTGGATAGAAGGATAGATCTTGCACCTGCCCTGCTCCCTCTTGATCTATGGCATACAATAGATTAGGGAGTGAAAAATATAGGGACAGGTCCTATATCCGTTATGTAAAGAGGACGTATGGAAGTTATCAAAATATCGCCCCGAGGCTATTGTTATGGGGTGGTCGATGCCTTAAAAATCGCGCGGCAGGCAGCCAAAGATCCTGAGCTGCCCCGCCCTATCTATATTATTGGACAGATTATTCATAACCGCCACGCCATCGATGAATTGACCGGCATGGGCGTGATTACACTGGACGGCCCCAACCGCGAGGTGATTATCGAACAGGTCAAGGAAGGCACCGTCATTTTTACCGCTCATGGCGTCTCTCCCCAGGTCAAACGTCTGGCTGCCGAGCGCGGGCTGCACTGCATTGATGCCACCTGCCCCGATGTGACTGTCACCCACGATCTGGTGAAAAAGCTCGTCGCGCAGGGCTACTATATCCTCTATATTGGCAAAAAAGGTCATCCTGAGCCGGAAGGCGTGATGGGCGAGATCCCCGGGCACGGCAGCCTGATCGAGACCGAGCCCGATGTAGGCGCGCTCACCCTTACGCCCGAGCAGGAACGGAAGATTGCCGTCTCCACCCAGACCACGCTTTCAAAGTGGGATACCCAGCGCGTCATCCAGTACATCAAAACGCGCTACCCACACGCAGAGGTCCACATCGATATTTGCGCCGCCACACAGACGCGCCAGGAGGCAGTGGCGGAGCAGGCCAGAGGAGCGGATCTCACCATCGTCGTCGGCGATCCGCGCAGCAACAATACCAACCGTCTCGTCCAGGTCTCCGAAGAACTAGCTGGCGTCCCGGCCAGGCGGATCGAGGATCTTTCCCAATTGCAGACCGAGTGGCTCAAGGGCAAAAAGCGCGTTGCCGTCACCGCAGGAGCTTCGACGCCAAGCCAGTTAACGCGAGAAGTGATCCGCTTCCTGGAACAGTACCAGCCGGAAGAGCAACCGCTTCAATAAGCGCTTGCAGACATGTGCTTTACTTGCGACAGGCTTCGATCAATTGCATCGCCTGGTCGGTGGCATCAAGCGCCCTCAGCGTCAACACCTGCTGGAAAATAGCATGGCGCAACAGGCTACAGCGAAACCTGTGCTCATTCTCATCGCCGCCCGCCTCGTGCCGCTGCTCAAGCTTGCGCAGTTTGAGCGCGAAAAAGGCCAATCTGAGCAACTCAAACCCGCGTATCTGCTCCGTTGTCTCTAGTTGGCTGCACCTCGGAAAGGTCGAAATAGAGATCGGATCTCCGGCGGCGTTATAGTGAATCGCATCTCTGCCAGAACTGAGCATGGCACTGCCCTCCTGTTTTCTCGTAAGAAGAGGAATAAAAACCCTATTCCCCAGATGTGTACTTGTACACTGTACCAGCTACCAGGCCTTTTTCAGGTTGAGAAGACATGGGAGCGCGGTTGAGAAACAACACCGCTTCGTTGTAGTTTCAAAATGTTCCACAGTGTCACACTATGTTTAAACAAAGTGTGACATGAACGCGTTATCATTGTGGACCCAGCAGCGTGTGACGGATTAACGTCAGATGGGTTACGGGTCCGATACCGCCAGGAACAGGCGTGAGGAAGGTTGCAACCTCCTTCACTTGCGCAAAATCGACGTCGCCGACGACTTTGCCATTCACCGTCGTGATACCAGCATCCAGCACCACCGCACCAGGCTTGACCATATCAGCCGTGATGATAGAGGGACGGCCCACGCTCACAACCAGGATATCCGCGCTCCTGGTAATATCGGCGAGGCCCTGCGTATAAGAATGGCAGATGGTCACAGTAGCATCCCTGCGCATCAAGACAAGCGCGATAGGTTTGCCACCGATATTGCTGCGACCGACAATGACCGCGTGGCGTCCCTCGGTCGCAATGCCAGCATCTTGTAGCACGGTCAGGATGGCATCGGCGGTGGAAGGGATAAAGCTGGGAAAGCCGAGCAGCAGGTTGCCGGCGTTGCGCGGACCAAGCCCATCAACATCTTTCTCCGGTCGCAAGGCTTCGGTCACCACGCGCTGGCGAATGTGCTCTGGCAGAGGCAGCAGAAGCACCACGCCATCGTTATGGGGATCATCGTTGAGCGTGGCAACCTCGCGCTTCAGTTCGGCCTCCTCCATCTCAAAAGGATAGCCTATTGTCGCGCAGCTCAGGCCGATGGCGCGGCAGGCGCGAACCAGTTGTCTGCTATAGACTTCCGCCGCCTCGTCATGCCCTACGATCACCTGAGCCAGGCGCGCCGGACGATTGTGCTGCTTACGAAACTGCGCCGCCTCGTCACGCAGTTCATTCATCATCCGTGCCACCAAAGGCTTACTATTGTAAATCGTCGCCGTCATCGTCGTTCGCTTTCTGATCCTCCTTGAAACCTTCTGCTACAGGGCAACCGCAAGGGATTGCCCCTACGGCACGCGGAGCGGAAGTACACCTTTCAGCTTCTTATTTTTATCATATCACAGGTTAAAATCAACAACCTTTTTTGTTGGCATGTGCCTCTTGGGGGATAAAGTGGCAACGAATGAAAAAATGCGCTACAATGCCAGGGAAGGCTTACGCTAGTATCAAAGAAGCGTAGCGCATTTCTCAGATCGCCATTTTGTATCATTGCAATACGGGAAAGAGGAAATTGATGGCAGGTGACTGTTCATTTGACATAGTATCACAGTTTGACGAGCAAGAGCTCGTTAACGCAATCGACCAGACGCGCCGGGAAGTGCATACACGCTACGACTTAAAGGACACAAAAACCGAGATTACACAAAGTAAAGACAATATAACCATTCTCACGGATAGCACGCTCACCCTGAAAAGCGTTCGTGATATCCTTGAATCGAAGGCGATCAGGCGCAACCTATCGCTGAAGATCTTCAAGCTGGGAAAAGAGGAAAACGCGGCAGGAGGCAAGGTCCGGCAGGTCATTCAGTTGCAGCAAGGGATCAGCCAGGATCTGGCAAAGGAGATCAACAAGTTTATCCGCGATAGCTTCCCAAAGGTACGGCCTCAGATCCAGGGGGAAGCCATTCGTGTGGTAGCCAAAAGCCGGGATGAGTTGCAAGCGGTGATCTCTGCGCTCAAACAAAAGGATTACCCGGTCGCGCTCCAGTTTATCAACTATCGGGGGTAGGGTACGCAATCAGCTTTATCAAAGATACGGTAGGGACCCGATTTATCGCGTCCTGGGGCGTTGCAATACGGAAGTTCTCACAGATACGAGCAGAAGGTACTTTAGTACCAAAAAAGTGTCCCGGTTCAGTTTTTGTAGTACCCTAGTTTTGATTAGACTAAGCTTACTGGCGTGTTTTTGCGGAGAGGCCCTGGCAGGCACTACGGTCTGTAAACTCCGAATTGCGCTCATTTTTTGAGAAAGTAGATCTGGCATGCCTGGGAACAGCCAAATTTTTAGCGCGGCGATCAATGCAGCCGACCGCCATCGCTGGGAAAGCCAATGGACGGATGCGGCAGGGGAGTATCAAAAGGCGCTGGCGGAGTTCCCAGAGGACACGACGGCCCGCAGTGGAATGGGGTTCTGCTACATGCAGATGAAGCAGTGGCAGAAGGCGCTTGACCAGTATGAGAGTATTCTGCGGAGCGAGCCGGGTAACGTGATTGCCCTGAGCAAGACGGCAGAACTCTACGGTATTCTCAACCGGCGAGCCGACGCGTACGCCGCTTATCTGCACCTGGCCGACCTCTATTCGCAGGCAAGCCAGGAAGCAAGGGCAGAAGCTGCCTGGCAAAAAGCGGTTCAGTTGTCCCCGGACAATCCTGAACCTCATGAACGGCTAGCCAGCTACTACTGCGAGAAAAAAGATCTCGCCGCGGCGCTTCAGCAGCGCCTGGCTGCCGCTCAAGGTTATCTTTTACATCAAGATTATGGAGCTGCGCGGGCGCAATGTGAAGAGGCACTGCTTCTGGATAGCGCCAACGCTCAGGCGCAACAATTGCTTTCACAAATTCTTGGGGGGCCGCAAGCTTCCCAGGATTCACCTCCTCAGGGGGGAACATCTTTTTCGTCATCGACCGGTTTAGCAAACGGAGCAGGACAGAGCACGGCGATGCCACCAGCAGCACAGCAGCTCACCGGCCTACAGGCACTGGCGGGCAATCCTGCAGCCGAAACAGCGACATCAGGAAATACAAGCGGAGGGAATACTGGCATCATGGGTAACATGGGTAGCGCGGGCAACTTTGGTGGGGTAAGTAATCCAGGACCACCCCTGGCTATGCCAGGTGGTGGTGGAGGGATGAACTCTGCCCCTCACAAGCGGATTACTGCCAACCAGGTCACAGGGGCTTTGAAGCAAGCGCAAACATTTCAAGCCCAGGGGCGTTTCGATGATGCTATCGGCCTCTGTGAACAAATTCTGGAAAGTGGCTTTGACCGACCTGACGCCCGCTACTTCTTAGGTTGGCTTTACCAGGAAAAACAGCGCTGGGATGATGCGATCCGCCAGTTCCAGATGCTCTTAAATGATCCCGACTATGCACTTTCCTGCTACTATGCATTGGGACAGTGCTACCGGGCGCGCGGCGATTTGCGGACAGCGGCGGTACATTTTGATGAAGCCGTTGACCGCGTCAATCTCGATGCGCTAACGATGGAGGAGTCGGATCAGCTCTTGCAGCTCTGTCAGGAAGCTGCGGAAGCACACCGCGCTCTGGGCGAGCAGGAGCAGGCGCTGACGGTCTATAATGCGCTACTAGGATTCCTGCGCAGCCGGGGCTGGAATGATAAGATCGCCCAGGTTGAGTTTATGCTGCAACAGGCGCAAAATGTTAGCATGCCCGTCCGCCCTACGACTCCCCCTCATGGGATGCCGCAGGCGCCAGCGACGCAGCCGCCAACTTCAGTGTATCAGATGCCACAATCATCCGTACCTGAAGCGCCCACAATGGCTTTTAATGCTGCTGCTATGCAGCCGGCTGCGCCTCCCACGCAAAATTCTTCTTCAGGCGAGCTTCCCGACTGGTTGACCGGCATCTTGACCGAGGGTGACAACAAAACTCAGCCCGCTGGCAGGCAAACGCCACCGCAGGGCACGAGGCCAGTCAAGGATGCTTCTCCGCGTTCCCCATCGGGCGCGCTGGCAAATCAGCAGGTCCAGAACCCTCCCTCTTCGCCATCATGGCTGACCGAGGGGGCCAAACCGGCTGCTATGCCCAATGTCCCTAATGTCGCCCAGACCTTCCCGCCGGAAGCTCCAGCGTGGGGAGGAACGGGAGGAGTTCAAACGCCTCAGCCACCGGTACCACCAGCTCAATCGTCACAGGCTCCGACCCAATCGGTGGACCTGGCAGCTCTATTGGCTCCCGGCGCGCCGCTCCAGACCGATACACACGATCTGTTGAGCCAGATAGCAGGGGCCAAAGGCGATCCAAATCAGGCTGCCGATGCAATCGTGGCAAGCGCCGCTACCCTGCCCGAGAATGTGCGGGCGCAGGTGATTCGCTCAATGCGCGATATTCACAAGTACATCAGTCATGGCCTGTTGACTCCCGCCACTGAGGAATGTCTGCGCGTAATCGATATGGCACCGCAATACCTGGATGTTCATCAGGTGCTGGGCGAAATCTATGTCAAGCAAGGGAAGATCGAGCAGGCCATCACAAAATATGGCATCCTGGTCGATACCTACGTGGTCAACGGACGCATCGATGATGCCGTCACAACCTATCGCCGCATCCTGCAACTTGACCCGAACAACCTGACGTACCGTATGCGCCTGATCTCTCTCCTCTCGTCGCATGGCAATAAGGAAGATCTGCTACGGGAGCGCACGCAAGCAGCAGAAGCCTACCTGCGGCTCGGCTATATGGATAGAGCCGTGACCGAACTGGAGCAGGCGCTCCAGGAGAGCCCGACCAGCGTGCCCACACGTCTGAACTACGCTCTGGCACTGCAAAAGCTGGGGAAAACTCAGCAGGCGGCCACCGAGTATCAGCGCGTGTTGCAGGTCGATCCACGCAATCTTACCGCGCTGGTGCGCTGGCATCTTGCTATGATCACGGCTATCGGCGCGCCGCGCTCCACTTCGCTGGAAGTGTTGAGCCGCGTGCGCTGGCAATTGCGAGGCGAGGGGCAGAAGCATGCCGACGCGGTGATACGCGAGTATCAGCAGGCCGTCGATAACTATCCTAATAATGCCGATGTGCAGTTCTCTCTCGGCCAGATTTATCACCAGTCGGGCCTCTTTGATAAGGCGCTTGACTCCTACCTCCTGGCTATGCGCGATAGCTCGGTCGAGATTATCGCCCGCACCAGCTCGGCTCAAACGCTGCTGTTGCAGGGCAAGCCCGAAGCGGCGATCCAACAGCTCGAACAAGCCTTACAGGTGGTACGGCGCTCGCCTGCGAGCATCGATCCCGCGACCTGGGCCGCACGTCCGCGTGAGGAAGGCGAAGAGCACCAGGCTCCTGAAATGGAGATCTCTCTGCTGCTGGCAAAGGCTTACGGGCGTACAGGCCGGCAGGACCAGATGCAGGCCATTATGCGCAAGGTGAAACAGGTCAAGCCGGGTCAGGGAGAGATTGCCTCGACGATTGCGGAAATCTCAGCTCGCCAGCAGGGCGATGTTGAGGGGGCGTTACGTGAGTATATGGACCTTGTCCGGCACTATCGTGGCAGCCGCCAGACCGATAACGCCTTGGGCGTCCTCAATGAGATGGTGCGCCTGGCCCCGCAGGACCCGCGCGCACATGAAGAACTGGCCGATATCTATATCAACCGAGGTATGCTGGATGAAGGCATAGCCGAGCTGCGCCTGCTGGCCGATATCCATCTGCGCTATAACCGCATGGATGATGCCGGCGACGCCATTCAGCGCATCGGCAACCTCTATGTTGAGATGGGCAACAACAGCGAAGCCCTGGTCAACCTGTGCCGCGCCGCCGAGCTGAAGCCGACCTCAATGGAGCTGCTGCGCGAGGTGGTGAGCTTCTGTCTGCAACAGCGTCAGGCCCAGCCGCAACAGTCCAGCAAGTTCCAGCAAGAGGCGGTCAAGTACCAGACCATCATCGCTCGTCACTACGTTGATACGCGCCAGGTCAAAGAGGCCGTGGCGGCCCTCCAGCAGTTGATTAGCATTGATCGTAATAATTACGATGCCTATGATATGCTGGGGCAGGCGTATCAGTCGGTCGGTGAATATGAGCAGGCCAGCCGCGTCTACCGCAACCTCTCGAAGGTCAATCCGGGCAGCACCATTGCCCGCGAACGTTTGGCCGCGTTGCAGTCGATGCGCTTGCGTTAGTACTTAGCGCATAAAAAAGCAGGATGGGGCTATTTCCCATCCTGCTTTTTTATGCGCTTACGATCTTCTATTGCGGCGTCGCTCATCGCGCCACCGTTTAATATCGAGCATTTTGCGGTACACGCCGTAGATCAGCGGTTGATAGGGGAGATCATGAGTTTCCAGGAAACGCATCGCTTCGCCGCCGAAGCCGCGCTTGAAAACGTATACGCCCCACAATTCCTGTCCCTCTTCGAGCACATCGGGAATGCCACGGAAGTTATAGTACCAGCAACCCTTCGATTTGGCCCACTGTATGCCGGTCCATTGCAGCAAGTGATTGGGCATGCGCTCGCGAAACTCATTGGACGAGGCCCCGTACATATACCAGCTCCAACGCCCCAGCCAGAGCACAATCGTGCCCGCGATAGCCTGCCCCTCGCACTCGGCAAGGAAGAGCGCGGCCCGGTCGCCCTCACCATACAGGCGCATCACGTCCTCGTAGTGCGCTTTATTGTGAATAAAAAACTGATCGCGCTCACTGGTCGTTTCGTAAAGGCGATAGAAGGTGTCAAGATCGGCCTGCCCCTCGCCACGACGCACCGTCACACCTTTGCGCCCGGCCAGGCGAATATTATAGCGCCATTTCTCCTTCATGTTCGCTTGCAGCGTCTTCTCGTCAGGCTGAATATCAAGCACCCATTCGTGCCGTATATGCATGGCATATGGCGTGGCGCGAAATCCTTGCCGCTTGAGCGCGTTTAGCCAGCGTTTATCGCCGTCCAGCACGCTCGGCTCGACTTTGAGCATAAAGGCATGACGTTTGCGCGCCTCCGCTCTGACATAATTGAGCAGTACGGTCATAGCGGGCGAATCGGGATCGTCAATGATGGGACCACGAGGCGCGTAGAAGTAGGTTCTGTTGAGAATGGGCGCGCGGGAAATGAGGATCAGCATGGCGGCGCAGAGCTTCCCCGACGCGTCCACGACTCCGACCGGCAGAGCCTCCGCCCCTAGATGCGGCGCGAGTTCGCCCCACTCGTACGATTGCGTGATATTGCAACAGGCCGATGAGGCAACGAAATCATTCCATTGCTGACAATCGGTAATAATTTGAGCCTCCATACTTACCCCTCTTTGCCCTCTTTATCCTCTTTTTTCTCTACTTTGCCCCGTGCCGCCCGCTCCAGCTCGACTTTCTGCCGCTCTCTATGCCGTCGCGCTCGCCGCATCTCTACCAGTTTGCGCCACCCATCGTAGATCAATGGGCGGTAGACATAATCCTGGGTAGGCATGTTTAAACGCGAAAAGCCGTCAAAGCCCTTCTTGTACTCATACACGCCCCACATCTCTTCGCCCGGCTCAAGCACCTCGGGAATGGTACGAAAATCGAAATAACTGCAACCACGCTCTTTAGCCCAGAGGATGCAGCGATATTGCAGCAGGTAGGTCGGCTTCAGGTTGCGTTTATGATTGGAGGATGCGCCAAACATATCCCAGCACCAATCGCCGAAGCGGATCAGCATCTTGGCCGCGATAGGCTCCCCCTCGTGCTCCGCCAGATACAGCACCGCATCACCTTTATCGGCAAAGTAGCGCAGGATCTCTTTGTGATAGTCCTTGCTATGGATAAAGAAAGCGTCGCGCTCACTGGTGATGGAGAGCAGGTGGTAATATGCCTCGAAATCGGCGTCGCTACTGGCTTCGCGGATCACCACGCCTTTGCGCTCGGCAACACGCACATTTTGCCGCCACGTCATCTTGAAGTTGGCGAGTAGCTGATCAGCGCCGGGACGGATATCAAGCACCCAGCTCCGTCGCCCATGCACTGCGATAGGATTGGTGCGAAAACCGAGTTTGTGATAGATGGCAAGCCAGGCATCCATAGCGGGATCGTCGTCGGCGATATTCGGCTCCACGCGCAACACGACCGAACGTTCCTGGCGCGCGATATCGCCGGCATGTTGCAGCAGCTCTGCCAGCGCGGGCGAGTCCAGCCGCTCTACAGTGGGACCGCGCGAGCAATAGAGCCAATTGAAGCGTATTCCTGGTACCGCAATGGGCAGCGGGACAGGGGCAACCGAGAATTGCATCGAACCGACCATCCGTCCATCGTCTAGAGCGCCCAGGCGATAAATTCGCCCACCCAGATACTTACTCAGTTCACCCCACTCGTACGATTGCAGCAAGTGACCGCGCGGCTGGCTGGTCAAGAAACTATTCCACTGCTCCCAGTTGGTGATTTCCTGGATCGTCATCGTCATAATGAGCTACATATTCTCCATAAATTCTCTTCTCAGCAGGCTATAAATCCGCACATCATGGAACTTGCCAAAGCGGGGAATAACCTCGCGGATCGTGCCCTCATACTTAAAGCCAGCCTTCTCATCGGCGCGCCAGCCGCCAATATTCTCCTCCATATCTTGCGTCTGGATACGGTTGAGGTTCAGCTCCATAAAGCCGTAGCGCACCATCAGTTTAGTGGCCTCTGTCCCGTAGCCCTGACCCCATGCTGACCGATCACCGATAATAACATAAAATTCCGCGCTCTGATTAAGCACATTAATATCTTTCAGGCCCACCAGACCAATCAAGCGATTATCGCTATTCAGGGCAACGCCAAAGATGATATGCCTGAAATCTTTATAGAGGTTCTCCAGCCGCTCCTTGCCACGCGCGTCGCTGGTGGGATAGACGGAGAACCAGCGGCGAATCTCCTCATCATTCAACCAGGTCGAGTACAAATGATTATCCTGAGTCGGCTCCAGCGGTCGCAAATAGAGGCGCTCGCCCACCAGAAACGGATTTTGCATATGCGATGTATCCTGCATAATAAATACTCTCCTTCCTCATTGCCTCGTGGGCAGTATAGCATAGCCACCAACAAGAGGCAATTTGCCAACTCTTTAAAATAGCTCTTTATTATGGTACGCCCCAGACAAAGTGAACGATGAGCCAGGAGCAAAGCGCAAACCTTCCCTGCCCACCCATAATTTCTCTCAGCCGGGAAGAGGTTCCGCGCCTTATTTTTGATCAGCCTACGAAAAACTCCTCCTCAAAACTCTGAAAAGAATCATAGTTTTTTCTCATGTATTCCAGAGCAAGTGATGATATGCTTGACTTATCAGGCCAGAGAGACATGGGCCGATAACATCTATTGCTGCAAACAACGCTTCTATAGCGATACGAGGAGGATATTAATGGTAAATTTTCTGCCTGCCGTGCTGGTGGGAGGACCGCCAAACGCGGGAAAATCTGTACTATTCTACCGCCTGACGCAGGCTCTGCGCGAACGCGGCGTCGATCATTACGCCTTGCGCGCCTGCCCCGACGGTGATAGAAACTGGTACTACGAGAGTAAAGAAGAGTTGAGAGACTCTTTGCGTGCCGAAATCAAATTAACAGGTGAGTGGCCTCCTTCTTTCATACAATCTATCACTCAGGCACTAGAGTATCGCAACGTGCCATTTCTGGTGGACATGGGAGGACTTCCCAGGCCCTCTCAGCATTGCCTGGTGCGTAGTTGCACCCGCTCTATCCTGCTGGTGAAAGAGGATGAGCCTGAAAATGCACAACTCTGGCAAGACCTGATCGAGACCCATAACTTGATTCCGCTGGCGCGTATTATCTCGCGGCGGGAAGGTGCATCACTGATCACGACAGAATCGCCGGTACTGGAAGGGATCATCACCGGGCTGGAACGAAGCAGAGCCAGGAAAGATGCCGGAGCAGGACCGCTTTTTAATAAACTGGTAGAGAACATTGCAGCTTTGTTTACCTCTTTTGACCTGCAAGAGATCCGAGCTTCTAATCGTAAACGCGCCCAGACAGAACTGGTATTGGACGTTCAGCAGGAGTTGCGCGCATTTACCACTACCTCAACCATATGGGAGCCCTCCATGCTCCTGCCGTTTCTGGAGCGAGTACCCGCACAAACTCCACTCTCCGTATATGGCATTGGTCCGAGCTGGCTATATGCCGCGCTAGCAGCCTATGAAGATACACAACCATTTTACCTTTTTGATCCCAGACTACCCTTTGGGTGGGTGCTACCCGTGACAGTTACTCTGGATAGAGACATTCCCAAGAGGGAAGACTTATACATCGAGCCTTCGCACTCTCAAGAGACGGCTGTTCTCAAGGTCAGATTCCCCCTGGATCGTCTTGAATACCTCCAGCCCGAGCCGCTTGTTTTCCCGCCCGTATCCCCTGAACAGGGGGTAATCATCGATGGTCCGCTGCCTAACTGGCTTGTAACTGCCCTCACGCGCCTCTATAAAGCCGCTGGCGTATCCTGGATCGCCACTTTTTACCCTCCACTGGGCAAAGCGGTTGTCGTCTATTCTCGTACCGAACAATACCGCCCCGGCGACCTTGTGGAGAAACCCCTCATGTAGGTAGGGGCAGGGTTGGCCCCTGCCCTCACCCCTGCCCCTGCATCATTGACGAACGTGGAAAGCATCGGCTAAGATGGCATAAATATGAGGAGAAATAAATGAATATTGCTACCTTTGCCGATGTTCACGGCAGAATCTTGCTGGCATTCAAGCTCTGCGCTCGCTGGCAGCGCGAGACGGGAGAGACGCTGGACCTGATTTTACAGGCTGGCGATATGGGCATCTTCCCCCTTTACTCACAGCTTGATAGCGCAACCCTGCGTTACGCTCAGCGGGACCCGACCGAGCTGGGGTTTATGCAGCATTTCGTCGCTCATACTGATGAAGTTGCTGCCGTGCTGGCACAAACTCGCTGTAAGCTGATTTTTGTGCGCGGCAACCACGAGGATCACGCATGGCTGGATCACCATGAACAACAGGCGTCCGGGGCAATATTTCCGGTCGATGCCTATCAACGCCTGTATTGTCTCAAAACCGGCGTCCCATATACCCACGCGACGGGGAATGAACGCATCTCTGTGCTGGGCATTGGACGAATCGGACAGCGATCCGCTCCGTTGAGTTCAAGACATATCCAGCCGGAGGAACAGGCGCGCCTGAACGAGTTGGGCGATATCGCCGTCGATATTCTATTGACGCATGATAAATCTGCTCAAGCTGATAGAGGATTGGCGGAGATTAGCACCGCTTTGCAGCAGTATCGACCGCTCTATCATTTCTACGGACACATCGGCGGGGAATGCCTTACCGGCCTTTCCAACAATGGCATTACCCGGTTTTGCAAACTGGCCGACCTGCATTGGGATGGCCCGGAACAGAGGCTTCATCCTGGCTCGATGGCGATCTTGCGCTGGCAGGATCGCACAACCCATTCCCTCAGCGTCGTCCGCGACCCGTGGTACACTGAATACAACGCCCACAACTGGCAATATGTTCCATAAGATCGGGGTCATACACATGAACAATTTAGCTCAGACGCTACCTGTCAGCGCCATCTCAGCTTCAGCCTGACGTTGGAAAAAATCGCTCGCCATATCGACATACGCATAACCGAAACGTTCGGCTTCCTGGCGAATGAACGCGCTCCAGAGCGGCACGTCCTGAACAATCTGACGCCGTAGTGCATCGGGTAGACCGCCATATCCCAGCGAACGTCCTGGAAATTGATCGAACCTCCCCAGCGTCATGTTAGAGCAGCCCAGAAAGACCGCGCGTATCGGGTACCGAGTCGCGAGTTGGTCCACCTGCGCCGGCAGAAAATCAACGCCTTCGATCACGTAATTGTCTGCAAGCGAGTTGACGCCCCAGATAAAGCGTTCCAGATACGGATAAAACCATTCTGCATTAGCTGTGATGGCTTCGGGAGCTGCATCCCACTTCACTTTGATACCGGCAACATCCTTCACCTTCAAAAGCTGCATCAGAAGGTCTGTGGATATCCATCCGACTTTCAATGTGGTACAGAGCTGCTGAGCCAGGATACTCTTCCCTGCCCTGGGCGCTCCGCCTATTAAATAAATCATGTCACGCCTCTTGCATGGCTGGCTAAATATCCACAGGTCAGGGAATATGCGCAAACAGATCATTTTCGCCCGCAACATCCGGTCCCACGCGCGACGCGGCGAGCTGATAGCATTCGGTGCTGCGCCACTTGCGCTGCAAGTCTTCCGGCAGGCGAGCGAGCGGAGTATTGGGGTTCATCTGAGTACGATGTTTTGCCCATGATCGGGCTTTGGTCTCATTCCAGGGCTCGACATCCAGCAAAACGCTAATCTGATCGTCAGGTAGGCCCATCTGATTGATGTCGAAATCCTTAAAAACGCCTTCGTAGTTCTGCGCCTGGAGCCAGTCCGCCATCATCATAATGTGTCGGCGCGCGAACGAACTGTAATAGAGCTTGGAGACGGCATGTGCGGGTCCGAGCTCTGGATATTGGGCGGAGTCGGCGGCGGCATGGAACGCGCCGGTAGTGTATTTATAGATGGCAATGTGATCGGGGTGTCCATAGCCCCCGGTTTCGTCAAAGGTGACCATCACATGGGGACGGAACTGGCGGATAATCGCGACCAGCCTGCCTATGACCTCGGCTGCGCTGGCCCGGGCGAGTGAGCGCGCATCCTGGTTTTCGGGCGTCCCCGCCATGCCGGAGTCGCGATAGCCCAGGAACCAGAGGTTGTGAACGCTGAGCGCCTCTGCCGCCTCCCGCATCTCCTGCTCTCGCACCTCGCCCAGATTTTCGGGCGTGGCAAGCACCGGATCGGAGATTTCGCCAACTTCTCCCCTGGTCGCACAAATCAGACCCGTCTCAACGCCGAGCATATCATAGTGTAAAAGTGCGCCGCCAACCAGCCCCTCGTCATCGGGATGGGCGAAGACGCCAAGTAGTCGTTTTGTTGCCATATTACTTTTTCCTTCGTTTGCGCTTTTATTGAAGATTCCACTCGTTTTTATACTGTTTCACCAGACCCGTTCTTTTGTAAACGGCACTAACGGGAAAGCGAAGGTCGAGACTTTCTAGCTGCACCTCACCTTCAGGCCCATAAGTAAAGAATGCCCATCTGCCCTTTTCACGATGATAGACCTCTATCAGCATGGTCTGATAATTTGCTATAACATATTCTTGTATAGTAGGATGCGCTTGATAATAGAGCAACTTTTTACCCCTATCGGCAGTTTCGGTACTGGGAGAAAGTACTTCCACAACAACCGATGGATCATGCGTATTATTATCTTCTGGCGCTTCATCACGGGGATCGCAGGTGACTGTGACATCCGGGTAGACGTAACGCGCTTCAGAAAGCTGTAGCCGCATATCGGAGTTGTATACTTTGCAGGGTCCGTCTTCCAATGCCCTGTGGAGAATGCCTGTCAGGTTGGTCGTGATCGTTGAGTGATCGGCGCTACCTCCAGCCAACATTCTTAGCTCACCTTCCAGATACTCGTAGCGCGCGCTCTGGCTATTTCGATCTAATGTGAGATAATCCTCAATATTGATGGTTGGATATTCACGTTGTGCCATAATCCCTGTCCTTTCTATCCTATAGAAGATAATACAACATTTTGATCGCTTTGTTTACTGCCTGCAACCGTGCAGGTACATTCTATTTTTAGAACGCTTATCCTTAAAGAATAGAATTATTTAGATGATGCTCTATCCTGCTTACGATAAAATGTGTTACACTATGATTAGTATATCAGGCAAAAGGACCGGCGCTCAGACTGATGGGGGAAGAGCCCGCCTGCCTGCTGGGGCGATTACACGATGTAAGGAGATATTACATGGCAAGGACTGTGTTAGATAAAGAATTAGGAGAGCTGGACGCTCAGATTGTACGCCTGGGCTCTCTGGTTGATGATGCGCTGGAGAAGGCTCTTGAGGCGCTGGGGGCCGAGGATCTGGCGAAAGCGGGCATGGTCATCGAAGGTGATGCGATCATTGATAGTTTGCGCGCCGCGATTGAAGAGCACACCATTCGTCTGCTGACTTTGCAACAGCCGCTGGGTGGGCGCGATCTGCGCTATCTCACTTCAGCATTATCCATCGCGGGCGATCTTGAACGCACGGGCGACGGAGCCGCTGGCATCGCACAGATTATTTTACGTATGGCTCCCCTGCGTGGTAGCACCATTCCTTCACTGGAGGTCGATGGTCCTCCTGGCAATGGCAAAAAAGTGCAGGTCTCGGAAACTTCGGCCATGCAGGGGATACTGGAGCTGGGTAAAGAGGCCCGGCGCGTCTTGCAGGGGACGATGAAGGCTTTCGAGATGCGAGATGCCAATGCGGCGCGCTACATCTGGGAGGAGGATGATGTCGTTGACGTGCGCTACCACCTGGTCCGTCACGATTTGATGGCGATGATGGAGGGCGCGCATGCCATTCCTGCCCTTCAGAGCGATGCGCTCGTTTTGCAGCGCGCCACCTACCTGCTCTGGATCGCGCACAAACTGGAGCGCGTCGCCGACCATTGCACCAATATCTGCGAACGCGTTGTCTTTACGATAGAGGGCGAGACGGAGATCAAGCAATCGCAGGAGACAAAGGCGCAGGGCTAGAGCAGCTCCTTACGCCCTTGCACTCTTTATCCTGTAATCGCTTGCCAGAACTCGTTTGCGATCTGCACATATCCTGAGGGGCTGGGGTGAAAGCCATCGATGCTGACATACTCAGGATGGGCCGTGAGCTGGCTCTGCTGGCTAAAAAGATTTACTATGGCGACGACATAGCGAGCCGCGGCCTGTGCGATACCAGCATTCCAGCGCAGGATCTCGGCGAGCATCTTGCTTTTTTGTGAACTTGAGAGGTTAGAGAAGGCAGGGAGGCGCGTGAGATCCGGCAAATTAGCCATGATGATGCGGGCATGCGTCCCGGCGCGCAACTGCTTGAGCAAGGAGTCGAGATCCTGCATATAGCTGCTATAGGGAACGCCCGCGACAAAGTCGTTTGCCACCAGCCAGATGGTGATCAGGTTGGGCGACGTTGAGAAAACGAGGGGCAGCTCTTCACTCAGCGCCTGATGTAGGTGGATGCCGCTAATGCCCAGATTGATAACATGAGATCCCTTAGGAAGACGGTCCGCCACCAGCGGTACATATCCCTGCGATCCCGGTTGCGCGCTCCCTATACCCACAGCATCAGAGGCTCCCAGCGCAACATAAATCACCGGGCCTGAGAGTAACTGTTGCGCGGTTATCGGCTGTGTGGGCACCGGCGTCACTTTAGGTTGCGGCGTCGGCGCGATTGTTGCTCCCGTGGCGCAAGCTGAACTGATGACGACAATGAGCAAAAGGGCCAGCGAAAAAGTGTAACGCTGTATTCGTCGATGTTTGTTCATAAAACCACGCTTTGCAAGCAAAAAAAATAATCTCATCCCCAATTATACGATATCTATTTAGTCCACGCGCGGTACGCGAGCAAGGATCTCCGCAACTACTTCATAATTGATTGTGCCCAGGCGCTCTGCCACCTGTTCTGCTGTCAAAGCGGCTTCGCCCTGGCGTCCAATTAATACGACCTCATCACCTACGCGCGTTTGTGGAATATGCGTTACATCGACGATACATTGGTCCATGCAGACGCGGCCCAGAATAGGAGCCTCCTGTCCGTGAATGAGTACCGTTCCCCAGTTGCGAGGGGCGCGCCGAAATCCATCAGCATACCCCACAGGCAATATTGCTATGAGCGTAGGGCGGTCGGTGATATAGGTACAGCCATAGCTGATGCATTCTCCTGCCGGTACCATCTTCACCTGGGCCACCTGCGTTTTAAAGGAGAGCGCGGCGCGGAATCCTTCCGGCAAACGCACTTCGGCTGAGGGGTCCAATCCATAAATGGCGATACCTGGCCGCACCATATCAAAATGCGACTCGGGCAGGCTGATGGTGGCGGCGCTGTTGGCGGCATGGACGATGGGCGGGCGCAACTGCTGTCCCTCCAGGGCGCGCAAGACCTGCTGGAAACGCTCAAGCTGCCTGCGCGCATGCGCCTGGTCGCTAGCATCGGCGGTGGCGAAATGGGTATACATGCCCTCGTATTCCAATCCTGGCAGGGCTCCTATGGCCTGAACCAGGCTGACTACTTCCGCCACCTGTTCAGCTCGTATACCCAGCCGTCCCATGCCGCTATCAACTTTGATATGCACCCTGACGGTTTTCCCCAGAGCAAGCGCGGCCCGTGAGAGGCTCTGGGCCGCTTCAAGCGAGTAGAGCGTGACGGTTACTCCCAGGCGGACCGCCTCGCGCATCTGCCAGAGCGGGATGTAGCCAAAAACGAGGATCGGGGCTGCTATGCCAGCCTCGCGCAGCGGCGTGGCCTCACCGACCGTCGCAACTCCTAGCACGCTCGCACCATTGTGCAGCACGGTGCGCGCAACTTTCAAAGCACCGTGACCGTAAGCATCGGCTTTGAGGCTGACGAGCACCTGAACCCGGGAGCCGACCAGATCTTTGAGTCTGCGCGTATTGTTAGCGATGGCGCTCAGGTCGATTTCGACCCAGGTGGGCCGCTCCGGGCGCATCACCACGATCTGTTTCCAGCCCGGCGTCTGGCGCACCAGCTTTTCCTGCGCCTGCTCCGGTTGCGCCATCAATCGTTCGGTGACGCGCTCCATACGCATATCTTCCGAGCCTTTGATAAGAATGACATCAGGCGCTCCGACCTGCTCTCTGGCCGATCTTCCCGGTTCGATGATGCTGCACACCGCCGCAGCCGCATCTTCGTGGGTTGAAGTGACAACGACTCGCTCCTCCGCCAGTCCGGCGCGCTTTGCCGCAGCCGCGATTATGGCTGCTCGTTCGCCGCGCGTCACCAGATAATCCACGCTCTGCGCCGCCGCATCTCCTATCATGCGATGGGCCACTTCCTCGTAGCTACCCAGGCTGAGCATATCACTCAGAACGGCGATACGCTGGCCTGCGGGGAGCGTCTTGAGCGTCGCCAGACCCGCGAGCATGCTGGTCGGCGTGGCATTATGGCTATCATCAAGCAGCGTTGTGCCATAGATGCCCGGGAGCGGGTTAAGCCGGCCTACAAGTGGGCGAAGCTGCTCTATAGCTCGTTGCAGTTCTTCCGCATTCATCCCGCAAATCTGGCTGACGTAACAGGCTGCTAGCATGGTGGCAATATGATGAGCGCCGAGAAGACGGGAAGTTAGCCTGACAGGATATTGCAGGGGAATACCTCCCTCTTCACTGCCCGCAAACAGGCCACTGACCCCTTCCCATGTAACCTGAACATCCTGCACCTGAGATGGCGCAAAAGGATGATAATGAGCGATAGTATGCTTTTTTGCTACATGAGCGAGCTGCGCCCGTATCAGGGGATCGTCCTGATTGAAGATCGCTCTCCCACCATCGGCAATGCAGGAAAAAAGCGTGCCTAGCTCATCGGCAAAGTGCTCAAGCGAGCCGAAATATTGCAGGTGCGCGGGGCTAATATTGGTAAGAATGCCAATATGAGGGCGCGCAATGCGACAGAGGGCCGCAATCTCTCCAGGATGATCGCATCCCAGTTCCAGGACGGCATATTCGTGCCGTTCTTCCAGCCGTCCCAGCGATAGGGGCAACCCCAACAGATCGTTGTAGTTCTGCCAGCTTCTAAAGGTCGCGAAATTGCCGGAAAGCACGCTGGCAATGGCTTCCTTCACGCTGGTTTTGCCGACGCTACCGGTAACGGCGATAACCGTTGGGTGCCACCGTTCGAGTATCGCCCTGGCGTAACGCTGTAAGGCAAGACGCGTATCATCGACAAGGATCGTCGCGATATTGACCTGTTCAAGTCTTGCCTGCATCTCGCCGGAAAGAGCATTGATCAACCCGGCCTCGACCAGCAGCCCTGCCGCTCCACGCTGAATCGCATCAAACAAAAAATCGTGCCCGTCGCCGCGTTCGCCCCGTACCGCTACAAACAGCTCGCCCGGTAGAAGCTGGCGGCTATCGTGGCTGAAGGCATCAAAACGAGCCTGCGTTCCAGCGTACCGCAAAACGCCACCAGTGGCAGCAAGCAGGTGATCGAGATAGATCAATCTCTCCTCCGACCGTAGAGACAGGGCTGGCCCCTGCCCTGAAACTTGTCCTTCTCCAGAAACAGGATAATCCTCTAACTGGGGCAGGGGCCAGCCCTGCCCAGAAACGGGATGATCCTCAAACGAGGGCAGGTGCAAGACCTGCCCCTACATTTACCTATCATAATCGTCATTCTGGCGTGAAAAAACATCTAGCGAGCCAGGACGTATTGCATTCCCCCCACCTGCTTTACCATACCTTTTAACTCCATCACTGTCAACGTGGCCGAGACGAGCTCGGCTGACAGGGCGGCTTCGCGAATAAGCTCGTCGATATGGCGTGGATCGTGGCTCAGCAGCGAGAGCAGGGTATGCTCCTCAGCGTTATCGGGCAGGATCGTCTGGGCCTCGACATGCTGCGGCACCATGAACAAATTCAGGCTAGCCAGAAT
Organism: Ktedonosporobacter sp.; assembly: GCA_035293765.1. GTDB lineage: Bacteria > Chloroflexota > Ktedonobacteria > Ktedonobacterales > Ktedonobacteraceae > DASRHT01. The sequence continues at coordinate 89,793 of DATGMF010000065.1, read as the reverse complement.
GTCTTGCACGTTTGTGACCGGGTGCGCGCCATCCTGAATTAACTTGTTGACCCCGCTCCCTCCTGGTGAAAAGATCCCACCGGGAACGGCAAAAACTTCCCGACCCTGCTCCAGAGCTGCGTTGGCCGTGATGAGCGCGCCACTTTGATGGGGAGCCTCCGTGACCAGTACACCCAGCGACAAGCCGGAGATGATGTGGTTGCGGGCGGGAAAGTTGCCAGCTTCGGGTCGCACGCCCAGAGGAAACGCACTGAGTAATGCCCCCTGACCGGACTCGACAATGCGCCGCGCAAGCTGATAGTTGCTCGGTGGATAGATGATGTCCAGGCCGCTTGCCAGTACAGCAATGGTTCGGCCTCCCGCATCCAAAGCTGCCGTGTGGGCAGTAGTATCAACGCCCAGCGCCAGGCCGCTGACAACCGTAATCTTGCCTTTAGCCAGCTCGCAGGCGAAGCGTTCAGTGACCTGGCGCCCATAGGTACTCATTTTGCGCGTACCTACAATACCCAGCGTATATTGCCGGTCATCCTCCGTCAGCGAGCCACAGACATACAGGACCGGAGGCGCGTACTCGATCTTTTTCAGTAAAGGGGGATACGCGCCGTCTTTCCATGTAATGACGCGGATGCGCCTCCGCTCTAACTTTTCTAGCTCCTGCTGAGGAATAATAGTTGCGCGCTGCTGTAGAAATGCCTGAATCGTTCTTTGATCAAGACCAATGGCGATCAAATCTTGCAAGCTTGCTTGCCACGCCGCAGCTACGTCATCATCAAAGAAGTTGAGCAACAATTTAAAGCGCACCGGGCCGATGCCGAGAATCCGGCTGAAGGCGATCCAGTACGCCAGTTCGTCCAAAGATAACGCCTCGGATGGATAGTAACGGGCATGTCCTTCAAACACTACCATCCCACTCTTCTTCTTGCCCATCGAAAGGTCACTCCTGTGAGACCCGTTTATCGGGTGGTCGATTCAAATATTCCTGATTATAAGTAAATGGGGCAGCCGCCGTTTCCCTTCCCCCCGCATACCCGCTACCTGGAGGCGTTGCCGTCGGTGCTCTCCAGGGTGTACCAGCCCCTCCCGGCTGCTGCGCGCTGGCTGGCCTGACCGGCTCCTGTCGCTGGGGGTACGACCACGATGTCGGAGGGGATGCGGGAGCGGAATAAGCCGCCGGGCTTGTATAGGGATGATTGTTATTAACCGGCAATGGGGGCAGGGCGTTGTTGATAATTTGCTGCGCCTGCCTGGCGAGCTGGTTGCTGATATGGGCCTGGCGCTGATAGACCAGCAGGCCGGTAATGCCAATCATCGGCAGGAACGCGAGCAATAACCCCAGCAGGATGAGTAGCGGCTCCGCACTATCAGCGGTGCTAGGCTGGGCCAATGGGGGATGCTGAGTGAGCGGTGTAATCTGGTCCGGTGGCAGGATCGCTGGCTGGTTGAGATACAGGTGCCATTGATTTTCCAGGTGAGACGCATCTATACCTAAAGCCTGGACCAGGTCCTCTCCAAAATCCTGCTGTGGATTGCTCATATCCTTAATGAGAAGGGCCATTTTGTTACGTCCAAATGTATTGAACATGTAGTCAACAAGATTCCAGCTCTGGGCATAGGCGAGATAGGCTTTATCCGCATCGGCAGGAAAGTAAAGAGAGATATCGCGCAACGAAATCAGCGAGTGGTCAGCGAGCGCAGCTTTCAGCCTGTTTGAGAGCGCAGGCTCTTTATAAAGCTGATTGTAGACGGCCATCCCTTCGTCAAACCAGACGGGAGCGATATCCTGATAGGTGAGTTGATGGAAGACGAGGTGGGTCAGTTCATGTGGCATATCGCGCCTGAGTGTGTCATCAACCAGGCTATCGGCAACAATAGACGCCTGATTGAGCGAGGGAAAAGCAATGCCCCCCACCCATTCGTAAGACTGCGGTGGCAGCGCACCGTGGAAGTCGTCATTGGACTGATACACCCAGAGATCAATGGGGTGCCGTAATCCACCCCCTAGATTATCGCTAATACGTTTAATGTTCGCGCTGGCCTGGGCCAGAATAGCCTGACCAAAATCTTGCGTGCGGTTGTACCAATGTACCTGTAGTAACCCTTGTGTCGCGTGCTGCCAGGCGAAGCGAGTATCTACCACCTGAAACTTCTGCGGATTGTCGGTATGGGTGTTATTCGCGCTATCTTCAACCCTCCAATAGTAAGTGACCTGTGTTCCAGGTGGGGCAAAGTTGTTGCTGGTTATGGCCTCGTGCCAGCGTAGAGTGACTGTTGCGGCTGGCGTGGTAGCAGCAACGGTATGTACCTCCTGAAACCCTCTTGAGGCATACATAATATAAATGGTTGCCTGGGTAATGGTGCTGCTGATATCATGCGCGCTCATCTGAAAGTCGATGCTCTGGGGAAAGTTGAGAGTGTCAGTCTGAGAAGTAACGCTGATGGGATCTTTAAAAGCCAGGGCGTTAGCGGAAAAGAGCATGGGCGAAAATGCAGAGAGAAAAAGACATGCCCCAAAAAATTGTAACAGGTGAAGGCGCCGTAAAAACATAAGAAAAGACTCCTCTCAACAAAAGACGATCCGCAACCATATTGTACATGATTTGGCAAGGTTCTGGCTGTGATTTAGTACACATTGGCATGTGTTGATCGAGAGGCGACAATGGCGAATGGCCCGAATTGGTGATTATGTTAATGTGTTTCATCTTGTTCGTTGAGCTAAGTAGAATCGGGGATACGCGGATATCTGGCAGCAAAAGTAAAAAAAGGACTGTATCGACGAGTAAAATGTTGTGATGATTGAAAATCCTTCCGAAAAGCAACATATAGTTCCTTCTCGAACAATCATGAATGTGAGGATGTACTCTTTATGAATAATTGGAATCAGCAACCTGGTAACAACCATCATGCTGAGAACAATGGTATCCCTCATTCGGGTAACCTGTTGCGCGATTACGGCCAGCAACACAATCAGCAGTTTCAGCAATTTTCACCGGCTTCCCAGGGACAGCAGACGCCGCCCCGGACGGGACTATTATCGTCGCAGTGGGCACAGAAGCCGGTCTCTCCCCCAGTAGGCGCAGGAATGCCTTCACAGGGCTGGGTGGCTAATACGGTGCAGATGGTTCGCGGCTGGTCCGGGAAAATGGCGGCGTTGGCCGGACATAGAAACCAAACACCTCCCCCACCGGAGCCACTGGTGCTTTACCATCCTGGTTCTACCGAGATGGCGGACGCGAGGCCAAAGCCGTGGAAGCGTTCACGCTCGCTACGTCTGGCTATGCAGCGACGACACCGCCGCGAGATGCGCAATTATAACCTCAGAAACGCGCTCATTATTTCACTGTTGCTCTTTCTGGTGATCTTAGCCTCTTCGGGCAGCGCCTATGCCTATGGCTATTACCAGAGCCAGTTACCGACGATGCAAAGGATCGCTAATCAGCAGATTTCGCAGACGACGCATATTTACGACCGCAATGGCGTCCTGCTCAAAGATGTCTATGATAATGGCGTCGGCGGCGGAAGGCGGGTGCCGGTTTCCTATAAGGACATTCCGCAGGTCATGCAAGATGCGATGATTGCCGCGGAAGATCCCACCTTCTGGGAAAATTCCGGCATAGACCCGCAAGGTATTCTGCGAGCAGCGGCCTGTGGAGGGTGTAGCGGTGGCAGCACCATTACGCAGCAGTTGATCAAAAATATGAGCGGTCAGAAGGCCGATTCGCTCAGTCGTAAAATACCCGAAGCGACGATGGCGATTGGTATGACGCAGCAGTACCCCAAGTGGAAGATTCTGGAAATGTATTTCAACGTCTCCCCCTTTGGCTCACAGGATTTAGGGGTCGAAGCGGCAGTTGAAGAATACTTTCATCTCATGCCACAATGCGACAAGAACTTTAAATGCACCCCTGGTATCGCGCAGCTTGATTACAATCAACAGACGCATAAGCACGACCCGCTGCTGGGTCTGGCACGAGCCACATTGTTAGCCGCCATGCCCCAGAATCCGCCTTTGTATGATCCCACACTGGGAACGGACCACCTGCAAAGGGCGATGGCGCGCCAGGTCTATGTGCTGAACCAGATGATGGCAAATAACATGTCGGTGGATGGCTTAGGTCCCGTTACTGATCAGATTGCGCAAAAGGTTTCTGACCTGACAGCGAAAATGACCTTCCAGCGTTACAATGCATCGCAAAAAGATCCCCACTTTGTGCAGTGGATCACTGATCAACTAGAGCAAATCCTGGGAACGGACGTTTTCCTGAACGGCGGCTTCAACGTGCGCACAACTTTAGATGCCAACATGGAAAGCTACGTTGAGCAGGCCGTGAAACGCCATATCACGCAAACTGATTATCAGATATTCCCCGTCCCACACTATGCTATCCTGAACAAGGACAATAACGTCAATGATGCCGCTGTAGTGGTAATGAATGCCAAGACCGGCGAAGTACTGGCGATGGATGGCAGCACCGACTATAACGCCAATGACCCTAAGGTTGCCGGACAGAATAATGTCGCCGTTTTGCCGCGTCAGCCAGGTTCAACCTTCAAGCCCATCGTATATTCAACCGCGTTCGAAATGGGCTGGTATCCTGGGATGACCCTCACTGACGTAAAAACCTACTTCCCCGTTCCAGGTTATAATACGAAGCCACCAACCGACTACGGTGGCACCTACGGCGGAGGCGATCCAACGATTCGTAGCGCATTAGCGACTTCCCGCAACATTCCAGCTATTAAAGCGTTAATGTTTGCCGGAGTTGACAACGTTTCTAATATGGCACGGCGCATGGGTATTACTGCGCTGGATACTGGTAAAGTGAAATTTGGTCCTACAGACGTTTCGATGGCACTCGGTACAGCCGAGATCCCTCTGATCCAGATGGTGGGAGCTTATCAGGTCTTTGCCAACAATGGAGAGCGTATCCCTCCGCAGGGTATCCTGGATATCTGGGATAGTTACGGGAACCACCTCTACCATTACACGCCGCCGCAGGGCATACGGGTGCTCTCGCCGCAGGTTTCGTTTATGATGACCTCGATTCTTACCGATGAGCCTTCGCGCCGTCCAGAGTTCGGTCAGGACCATGTACTTTCATTTGCCGATCAGGACCCGACCTGCGCGGTAGAGCGGGTATGCGCTCATCCTGTGGCCGCTAAAACCGGTACAACGGACGATTTTAAGGATAACCTGACTATCGGCTATACTCCTGATGTTGTCGTTGGAGTCTGGGCCGGCAATGCCGACGACGAAGCCTTTACCGGTAATGTTGTGGGTATCACAGGCGCCGCCCCGATCTGGCATAGCGTGATTGAACGCGCAGTCGGTTACTGTCCGGTAGATCAGGATGGCACTCGCGGTATCCCTTGCGGAAACTTTGATCTCGGCTTTAGGCCGCAGCCGTTCCCATCCGCGCCTCCCGGCATTCACCTGGCTACCGTTTCGTCTGCCACGGGCCTTCAGGGCACAGGCACCCAGGACTGGATCTTCGATGGTCAGGACCCCATGCAGCCAGGCGTAACGGGTAATAACAATAACAATCAGAATGGCAATGGTGGCGCGACACCCTCGCCAACGCCGACACAATAGACCTATCAGGTAATCACACTGCCTGACGTTTGAGTCCAATCATCCTGGTCCCCAGATGACCTTAACAAAGGTTTCTGGGGACCAGGATGATTTTTGCTCAATCAATTGTTGCACTGCCCTCGTCGTCTGGATTCGACCCAGGGAGAGGTATGTATTTTAAATACGCTGTTTCGCTATTTTCGTACTAAAGCAATAAATAATACTTCAAGCAGAGAAAATCACTTCCCACCACTTAATCATTTTACATTTTAGTCTCATATTATATTGACAAATGTTTATGTAGCTTGTATACTTATTTTAAGCTTTTTCATATCTTGTATTTAGGAAAAGGGTGAACACTCTGCTTCCTGAAAATAGCTCGTCTCTTAATTACCTCAGAAGAAGCTTACATTTTTATTAGAATGGAGCTCGTTCCGTGATTCTCTGTGTTCGTTGCCCCGGCTTCGGGACTTAATCTGGCCTGCTTTTTCCCTTATTGGCGTTGCTAACTCCACATCATGGCAACTCATAGCCTTGAGGGGATATTTTGTCATACAAGCCAGCTATCAAGACCTTACTTTTTCCTAAAGGGATCGTTTGCCCTTTTTCCTGAAAAGCAATCACAACTAAAAGGCTTTCTTTAGCAGTGAGCAAAGATGAACTGCTCCCTTGTGCTGCTTTGTGGTTGCTTACTGGATGAAAATGACGGCTTGTTAAAACAGGACATCAGCAATAGCAGATGTCTTTATGACTGTGCTGTCTTTTGCCGTTCTTAGATTTGATTGACGTTTAGACTTATTTTGCATCAAGCAGCTTGCGGCCAGCAATAATGTATTGTTCGGGTGTCTTGCTTCGCAAAAATTTAGTCTAAAACTCCAATCTTTCAAAAAGGAAATTGCTTAAATGAGTCAACCTTCTGCTTATCCTCCTCGCCCCTTGCTTAAACGTAGAGGAAGGATGGTATTAGCACCCCTTTATTCCTGGACAGGCATGAAATCAGCGATCATTATCTTTCTCACGATTCTTATTGTTACTCTTACATTGTTTGACAACGATGTCATTTTTAGAGGTACTGCGATAGCTCGTACTGTGGTGCCATCAACCTCAACAGGTGGAACCCCGAATATCGCAAACCCCAAAACGGGAACCACCTCAGTGATTCACCTGCCACCGCCAGTGAAGGCGAAACCTTTTACCCCCGCGAAAACGCCGCAACTCATCAATCGCATTTATCGGCCTTCGATGAAACCCATGATCCTGGGTCTTGACCCTGTAAAAGGCGCTCATGCTATCAGTAGTGATAATAGCCTGGAAGTCACCATACCCGCAGGCGCAATTACGAATGCCGATCTAGCGACGGTGGCTCCTGCCAAAAACGGCGTCCCATCTACATTGTCACTGCGTGTAACACAAATCGCACCGGGCAGTGGCTCTAACACCGGCGGTGGCGTTGTCTCCTTTGGTACATACAAGCTGGAGGTCATTGATGGTACTGGCAATGTGGTTGCTCATGGTCTGCGCCAGCCAGCTCATCTACAGTTTCATCTGGGGACAAGACCCACTATCTATGATCTGAGTAAAGCCTTTGTGACCATCAACGGCGCGATGCCAGGTGGCACGCATACCACGGGTGGCACGACCCAACTGCCAGTTAGTTTTGACCGGAAGAGCAATATACTTGCAACCGATATTCCAGCGGATGCCAGCCTGCAACCGGTCACCCCTGGTACTGGAGCGCAAACATTTGTTCCCATGACACAGGCCATGCCTTTAGCACAGGTATTCCCGGAAACTGTTATTTCGTTTAATACCTATGCTCCCGTTGCAGTCTTTGGTGGTCCCAGTTCACTGGAAACTAATATGAATGTGGGGGCATCGACGCAGGGTATCAAAATTGATGTTCCTCCCGGTCCGGCAGGGACACTACCCGATCTGACTCTGGCGTATAATAGCTCCGTCGTCAACGATCAACATAGTGCTCAAACTACAGCCACCTGGGTTGGTGAGGGCTGGAATATGAGCCTGGGCTCTATTAGCTGGTCAGAACGCAATGTGCATTCCGACTCTACCTCTCCCGACTGGCGCAATACCTGGACGATGACTGATCCATTTGGTACGACATCGGAGATCATCCCACCCAATGCTACGTTCTCGAATTATTATGATGATACCGTTTTTCCCATTACAGCCGGGCCAACCTTATGGCATGCTGCGAACGAGAACTATGCCAAAATCGAATCGTTTCAAAGCAGCTTTGCCCTTCCCTATGGAGCGAACCCTCCTTCCATAACCAATCCCCAGTGTTTCCGTGTGTTTTTGAAAAATGGCGTCATGATGGAGTTTGGCTGCACTGCTGATTCTATCCAATATTATGTGGTACCCAGTGGCGGTATCTATCAGGGCCAGTCCATTAACGGCGGAATTTACTTCCCTGTAAACTGGATGGTAGATTTGATTACCGATCAAAATGGTAATCAGGTGCATATTACCTATCAGGCAGATACTGAAACCGGTGCGAACAATTTGCCCTACACCCGTGATTTACAGTTGAGCACAATTTCCTGGGATGATCCAACATGTGTCAATGCAAGTACGATGTGTAGTCCCTGGAATCCTCATTCCCGCGTTGTGTTCAATGCCAGTCATGCTCCAACCCGTTTGACGAATACGCCTAGCGGGTGTAATACGGGCGTGAACACACGCTGTGATGACCCCACTGACCAGGGTATATTAGCTCCCCTCGTCATGGGAACTCTGGTTCTCAATGATATCCAGGTGCAGAATCTGGTAGGATCGACCTGGACCAACCTGCGCGATTATCAGCTCGGCTATGAGGAATCTGGGCCAACCACGATTACCGATCCGGTGACAGGGCAAACGGAATCGACTTCAGGGATGTTCGATCTGACCAGAATCCAGGAGTTTGGCAGTGATGGTACAACTGCCTACCCGCCAACCACCTTTGGCTATACCACTCAGACTGAGTACTATGAAGATAGCACCTTCTTTCCATACAGTCAGAGCTTTTGTGGTCCTAGCTGGAATACGGGTGGCAATGGTGGTACCTGTGATTTGTGGAGTCAGAGCTACGCTGGCAATAGTCGCTATTTGTCCAGCATCGATAATGGTCAGGGGCTGAATCAACAGATCACTTGGGAAAATGCACGGAATAACACACATGGTTCGGCTTCCCCAAGTGATCCATTTTACTGTAATACCCATCAATCTGGCTATCCCTGTAACTCCGCTGATGATCAGGCGTGGAGCCGCATCGTCGTACAGAGTCGCACTAACACGGTGCAGCAGATTACCCAGAATGGTCAGGGTGGCGCGCAAACAACAACCCCTATCACCAGCACCTACGTCTATAACTACGTCCAGACGTACCCCCTGGCTGCCCAGGAGTGCGGCGACTGTGTCGCAGGCATGTACTGGGGCAATCAGAATGATGGTGATTTTCTGGACTACTATAATGGGAAATTCATGGGCTTTGCCCAGGCATCGGTCTCCAATCCTGATGGGTCGGTAGAAGTTGATAAATACTATTCGACGATGGGCTGGGGTGTCTATGACACGAGTCCTTCACAGGGCATTACCTGCCCAAGTTCGAATTTGCCGCCAATCGTCACGACGTGTCAGCTCTCACCTTGGTGGAATATCGCGAATGTTGGTCATGGACGGGCCTATGATGTGACGTATTACGATACCAACGGCACGACGCTGCTCAAACATACCACCGCGACGTTTCAGGCGGTGTGCCCACCCAGTGGCGTAGCCGGAAGCCCGGCGATTACTGGCTTTGGGAATTTTGATAACATGCTGATCAGCGAATTGGACTATGATAATCCTGTCGCAGTCTGCGATGTGCAACAAACCCAGGCAACTACTACCATGACCAATGGGACGGGCAGTAGCGTCACCGCCACGACGAACTATACCTATGACGCGCTGGGTCGGGTAACGCAGACCTCGACGGCAAGCAATGGTGGCACGCCCACAACCGTCGTCAACCTGACATCGTACATCTGGAACGACTCTGTGACCGCTACCAGCACTGGCGCCAGTGGCTTCTATCTGCTGACGAGCAAAGCCTTTACAGCGACACAAGATGGCAATGGCAACCGTGTGAACTGCCAGTACTTTGGCTACGATGGGATGGCGAATGCCACCGGACTGAATAGTGGGCTGACACGCGGCAATATGACCACATCCAATAGCTACTCGAACTGTGGCACCAGCGGCAATAACTATACCCCGAGTGGATTGCTCAGTACGGGTCTGGGCTACGATACCACCACGAGTAACGGCGGGAAAAATACTGGCAACATGGTAGGCATGACAACTCCTAATGCCAATGCGGGTTTTACCTCCAAGAACTGTTCCACGCTTGGTGTATCGTATACAAATTGCCTCAGCTTTGACAATACGGTCACTGACTCGCTGGTAACCGGAAGCTCATCACAGACATTGAATACAAGTGCGAACTATTCGGGAACAGTAGGCAATGGCTTGCAGCCCGCTACGACTACCGATCCCAATAGCAATCAAACCGCTTATACCTATGACAGTCTGGGGCGGGCGCTGACCACAACGCTACCAGGCAACACTTCGGGAACGCCGAACACTTCTATGGTCTATGCCAACTGGTGTATAGCGACCGGGGCACAGGCTCCCTGTGTTGAAGAGGATACCATCACGTTGCCAGACCACACTGCCCCGACCAATACGGTAACCACGCGCAAATTCTATGATGGCAATGGTCATCTTGTTGAGACGCGTACACCTGCACCAAATGGGCAAGATGTGGTGCAATATACATTGTATGACGTCCTAGGGCGGGCTATTAAAGAGAGCAGGCCGTACTATGTCACTGCCTATACCGGTGCAGCAGGTTCAGCCGCGTTCTCACTGCCAGATACATCGCAAGCAGTGACGGTCACGACCTACGACGGGTTGGGACGAACCAGGACGGTAACCGATCCGCTGTCGCATGTGACCACCACGCAATATAGTGTGGCGTGTAATCCAGTCAGCGGTGATACCGGCTGCTACGAGCAGAAGATCATCATTGATGCCAACAGCCATCAGACTGACACTTTAACTGACGCCCTGGGTCGCGACGATTACGACCGTAAGTATACTGGCAACAGCAGCTATGCTTTGTATGCAACAACGAGTACGATCTATGACGCGGCAGGTCATGCGATCCTGGTGACAGGTCCAACAGGCAAAGTAACGCTGACATTGTATGATAATGCCGGTCGGTTGGTTTCAAAGTCCGATCCGGATCTGGGCGATTTTGCCTATACCAATGATCCCAATGGTAATCAGATTGAAACGCAAGATAGCCGCTCAATCGGGCGAAATCTGATCCAGAGTCCTGGCTTCGAACAAGGGACAACTGGCTGGACGTTGGCGGGCGCAACGCTGGCGAACAATAATGCCAATTCGGGCAACAATTTGCTGGCACTCAGTGCCAGTGGTAATACCGCGAGCCAGACCGTGACCATTCCAACAACTGGCACCTATTCCCTGTGTTTGTTTGAGGCGTCAAATGTGGCCGGGTCAACTTTGACGTTAAATGTCAATGGTATACAGCGGGCGAACATGGCACTGCCAAGCGGGACCACCTATAGCCAGCAATGTTTACCCAATCAGGTGCTCAATGCGAATGATAGCGCTCAAGTTGTGGTGACATCGAGTGGCAACTGGTTAAATATTGATGACGTTCGTCTGGCGCTCGTCCCGGCAACTCCTACAGGTACCATGTTCTACTGCTATGACAATCTGAACCGTAAGACGGCTATGTCCGCCACAAGTAATACATGTGCAAGCCCATTAGCGACCTGGAGCTATGATGCAGGCACGAATGGCAAAGGCCAGTTGACGGGAGAGAGTTTCAGCAGTAATGGCGTCTCTGGCAGCTATGCCTATGGGTATGATGGGAACGGGAATCAAACCAACTGGTCGATGACCATTGGCGGAACAACCTATCCCTTTACGACCACGTACAACGATGCCAAACAGCCAACAAAGCTAACATACCCAGATGGGGATACGGCGGCCACCTCGTACACCAGCCAGGACTGGTTGTCAGGGATGTCAGAGACATTGAACAGCACGACCAATACTCTGTTGAGCGTGAACTACCAGAACGCAGCGGGGGCAGCTCAAATGCCATCAAGTGCGCTGGTGGGCAATGGTATCTATCAATGGAACCTGAACTATGATGCCCTGTTCAATCCCATCGAGCAGCAAGTTCAGAAAGTCAGCGGCAGCGTGACGCTCTTCGATCAGACACGCAGCTATGATGCCGTCGGCAATGTCAGCACCGTGAACACAACCCTGCCAACCGGTACCGACCATCAGATGTTCTGCTATGATGCGATGAATCGCATGACCTGGGCTGGCTCGACAGGTACTGCTCCTTGTGGTACACTCACGGCAGGCACGCTCACAGCCGCAAACTACCAGCAGAGCTATACCTTCGATACGCTCAATCGTCTGACGACTGGACCGAGTGGGAGTCAGACGTATGGCGATCCCAATCACCTGGATGCGGTAACCAGTGTGCCAGGCTATACCGCAAGCTATGATCCTGCTGGTAATATGACCACGCGCAGCGGCCAGCCACTTTCATACGATGCCTTGAGTCGTCAAACGAACTGGCAGAATACCGCGACGAATCCAACGCAAACCGCTACATATGCCTACAATGGCGAAGGCGAGCGGGTCCAACAGGTGGTGACCAATAGCGGCACCACGACAACGACCAATTATATTGGCACAAACGAGGAGGTGAGCACGACCGGCTCGACTACGACGACCACCAAATATTACAGTATCGGCGTGGCATTGGTAGCCAATGTGAATGGAACGCTGTCCTATCTGGTCAAAGACTTCCTCGGTAGCATCAGCATGGCATTAGATAACGCTGGCAATGTGACTGCGACAACGTTGTATGCACCGTATGGCACAACCCGCTACAGCACAGGCATGATGCCAACGACTCGCAGTTATACGAGCATGGTGAGTGACCCAAGTGGGTTGTTCTATGATCACGCGCGCTACTATGATGGTGGCGTAGGCCAGTTTACAACAGCAGATACCATGCAGGGGCCAAACCGGTATGGGTATGTGGCTGGGAACCCTGAAACATACACCGATCCAACAGGACACTTAACCTTTGCGGGGTCGCATATTTTTTGGGTACGGTGGTGGCCGTTTGATTGGGATGGCTGGATTAACATCAATCTCAATCATAACGATGTTCTGTGGTTATGGAACTGGGCTTGGGCTTCGCCTGGCCTCGCTATCGGGCTGATCTGTTCGGCATTTACTGCTGGTGCAGGACTTCTGCTCTGTAGTATTCTTGGCGTTATTGTAGGATTGGTAGGTTATTTCATTGGGTCATATATCTGGAGTACCTATCACAGTGGCTTTACCGCCGGCATTACTATTGAGATCCGGGCCTATCACAGCTTGACTTTTCATTGGATCTATTATTGGACGTGGTGGGCTGGCTGGCAATTTTCTAGCTGGTGGCAGTGGGATCAGCATTTGGCTCTCTATCATTGGCCTTATTATGGGCCCTAGTAAAAACTGAGCTTTTACTAGGCTGTTCGTTTTTCCCTTGATCTCTTTAGAGCTGCGAAAGATAAGCTCGTAGCTTTCCACTCTCTTCCCTTATCATAGTGAGAGAAGAGAGTGGAAATAGCCTTGATAGCACAAAAAGGACCTGTTTTCAATATCGTGGGAACCTTGCGGGAAGGATATTGTGTTATCGCAACCATTAGCAGGGGGATTGGGAATGATACGTGTTGTCGTTTCCTTATGTTTCGAGAGGAATGATATGTCGTCATCACGTTTTTTGGGGAGATTGCTCCTTCGATGGGGTATCGCTCTGGTACTTACAACCGCGCTGATCATACAATGGATATTTCCATCCTCTTTTGGAATCCCTCCGTCATTACGCCTTTGGAAACTCGCTTTTAATAGCGTTATACTTATCAGTTGGATCGTTATCTCTGGATATATTTGGAAGGCAAACTCACCTTTCTCTTTTACCTTCCAACCCAGATCATTTCGTCAGCTATTGATGATGAGCTTTGCTCTATTTATGGGAGCGACTCTTATTTTTATTATGGCTATCTTGACCAATGGCCAACCGTTGGATTTTGCCATGCAATCAGGGCTTTTTTTGGGTACGATAATTAGCCTTGGGCCAATATTAATAACTTTTCTTCGTTGGGTTCGGCATCGAGGTGCAAAGTAATCAGTATGAGCAAGTAAATCATTTTATACTGCTCTGGCTCCTTTTTGCTAAGCCGAAGAAGCAAGAAGTGAAAGGATGAACATGATGCGCAGAAAGACGCTTGCAATCCTTACGCTTATCGGCCTGGAATTATTCTTTATAGGTATTGGAACCAACGTAGTGGCGATAGCAACAACAGCAGTTTACTGCTCTTCGCCCAACTGTCTCCCACCAGATATCCCACCAAGCCCTCCGCCAACCTGGGTGATGGTTACTTCCGCTATTGGGGAGTTGTTGATAGTTGTCGCGGTCGTGTTACAGATCATTGCCTGGATTGGAGCGATGATCAGGCAAGCGAAACGGCGGCAGTGGATCTGGTTTATGTGTACCCTTCTTTTCAGTCCGATCTGCCTCTGGCTCTATCTCCTTACCTCACCACAGGCTCCGAAGTCGGTCTACGTTCAGCCAGAACAGCCCATCTATCAGCCCTACACGGAGGGCTATAGTGCGCCACAACCTGAAGTTTATCAAGAAAGCGGGCAGCAGTACCAATATCTGGAACAACAGCATCGATGGCAAGATGAAGAACCAATGGTAATGTATCCACAAGAGTAAGAGATAGTGCCACCAACCTCAAGCTTAAACTCAGAGCCAATTGACAAAAATCGGAGGAAAATGTGGGAGCCAGAATAAAAAGGGGCTGAATAATTGATGAAACGACGAGTGCTCTCCATTTTTGTGTTGGTTATGGCCCTCTTCGTGTTTGGTGCAAATGCCTATGTGCTTATTGCACCCCTCATGCTTGGTCCAAATGGCTATCATGATGATCCATATTTTAGCTTTATCAGGTGGGTGTCAACGGGGGTACTGCTCATCGCCATAGCGCTTGGATGGAGGTATCGGTGGCCAGGAAAAACGATCCGGGATGCGTTCTCGCCTCGTGCAATTGTCCTGCTAATCATCATAACAGTGGTGCTGATCCTTATAGGGATTCTTAGAGCAGCCTATCTATCAGTACCATAGGACCACTTTATTCAGGCTAGGGGTCGGCTGAAAACGATACCTGTTTCTTTCGCTGCCCTCGTTATCTGAGTTCTATTCACAATGAGGACGCGCTTTCGCACTAGAATAAAAAGAGGTCTGGAAGAGACATTTGAGGAAAAAGCCTATATCCAATCTAGATGCAGGCTTTTTCCATTAGGGAATGTGGTCTCAGTAAATGAGGATGAAAGATCTAGCAGGAGAGAGCAGGACTACCAGGCTGTTGTTTGACGCAAGCACTGCCGCTTTGACTAGAGTTAGGATCAAGCATTTCTCCAAAAGCTAAAGCAGATACGTCGCGAGCCCATACCATATCTGTGTAAGCAAATGTGGAACCAACCACACCATTTTGGCCGCAAAAGTCGCTGACCCCAACACAATATCCCAGGAGAGGGCCATCAACGCCATTGTCACGTTCAACTTCTGCATTAAACTGGGCAGGTCCAATTGAACTAACAACCTGTGCCCAGTTGGTCTGGCACGCTGAAGAAAAGCGCAGATTAACTGTACCAACCGTTTGTGTTCCCCACTTAATTGGTGCAGTAAGTATAGTAGATGCTGTAGCAGAGCAGCCGGTATTTACAGGATCTAGACCGTTACATCCATTACCAGAGCAAGTAACAAGAGGTTGGGCATTCTGTTCACGAATACTGCTTGACGCAAAGACTGTTCCTTGTAGGGTTGCGAAAAGGGCTATGAAGCAAACCGTCACTGCAAACAATTTAGCAATACGATGCACTAATATTTCCTCTTTCTTTAAAAATACCTAACTTACAACTACATGCTTCCAAAGAAGCGTAGACATAATACTCGTTATATCCTCTGAGACTACAATATTTAGATGAAGCCTTTAAAAGATTAAAGCATTTTAAGCAAAGAACCATCCCTAAATGATCCTTATACATCTAAATATTGTAAAAATAATTATATATGATATCTTGTACAATGTCAATATTCTTGTTTGATATTGCCTCATCTTTGCAGATAGCATTTGATTGATCCCAATAGAGCCATAGACTCTTGACAATCCCCCTTCGAGAGTGCTATTCTGTACTTGCAGTCTCGCGGTGAGAGTGCTAGCAATCATAGTTGACAAATGTTGTATCATCCTATCCATAGCCGGCAACGACGCTGTGGCGGGAGGGGTACGCAAGGGGTCGCAAGGTTTTATGACACCATTAAGTCAGCGCAAAGAGCAGATTTTACGGGCGCTGGTCGAAGAATATATCCATACCGCCACTCCGGTCGCGTCTGAGACGCTGGTGCGCAAATATGGCCTCAGCTTCAGCTCGGCGACCGTGCGTCACGAACTGGCGGGACTGGAGGAGGCACACCTGATCCAGCAGCCGCACACTTCTGCCGGGCGCGTACCAACAGACCTGGGCTATCGCTATTTTGTCGAACATCTGATGCAGGAATCAGCTCTAACGCTCGACGAGCAGCGGCTGATCCGCCATCAGTTCTACCAGGTGCAAGATCACCTGGATCAATGGGTGGGCCTGACTGCCTCGGTGATGGCGCGTCTCTTGCACAGCGCCGCCGTCATGACGCAGCCTCGCTCCATCGAAGGACGGCTCAAGCACTTCGAGGTGCTGGCCGTCACCGAGTTTTCCGCGCATCTGGTGCTGGTCCTGACCGATGGCACCGTCAAGCAGCAGCGTTTGCTGCTAGAGACGCCGATCCAGCAGGAAGAGTTAAGCGCCTTCTCTGTTCAGTACAACCAACTGTTGCAGGATAAGCGTGCAAGTGAAATTAGCGATGTGCTGGCACAGGCAAATCTCTCGTTAACGGAGCGGCTGATCGGGCATACGATTGCGCGTATCCTGGAGCAGCACGGCGAGATGTTAAGCGATGTTTTCTACCATGAAGGGGTGATGAATATTCTGGAGCAGCCGGAATATACCCGCCTGGGACCGGAAGAAGAGCGCAGCGAGCGTGTCCGCAAGGTGATAGAGGTGCTGGAGCAAAATCGCTTCCTGCCCGCGCTGGCCTCGCACTTGCGTACCTCGCAGGGCGTACAGGTGATCATTGGCGGCGAGAACCAGTGGGATGAGATGAAGGATGTGAGCCTGGTTGTATCGCGCTATGGAGAGGAGGGGAAGGTGGGGGGCTTACTTGGCATCGTCGGCCCCACGCGTATGCAGTACGGTCGGGCCATTGCCGTCGTGCGCTATATGGCTAAGATGATGGATGAACTCCTGGCCGAGTACGGCTACGAGTAGTTTCAGTATCCTCACTTCAGTCTCCTCAAGCGGATCGAGCTAGCCACAGGCTCCCGCCGCTCCCCTTGAGGATAAGTATAGCATCAAACCAGAAGACGTCAAACTCACAACAACTTGCAGCAGATAAAACAAACAAACCGTAAAAACCGAATAACATAAAAGTAATTAGTAGTAGGAGGCAACCGTGCCAAAGGTTATTGGAATCGATTTGGGAACCACGAACTCGTGTGTCGCGGTGATGGAAGGCGGCGAGCCGGTCGTTATCCCTAACGCGGAAGGATCGCGTACCACGCCCTCGATTGTAGCCATCAACAAAAATGGTGAGCGTCTCGTCGGTGAAGTAGCAAAGCGCCAGGCTATCACCAATCCTGAGAACACCGTTTATTCGATCAAACGCTTTATGGGCCGTAAATTCGATGACCCGGAAGTGGACCGCGATAAGCGGCTTGTCCCGTATAAAGTTGTGCGCGCCAGCAACGGCGATGCCTGGGTAGAGGTGCAGGGCAAAACCTATAGCCCACCTGAGATTTCAGCGATGATCCTGCAAAAGCTGAAATCCGACGCAGAGGCATATCTGGGAGAGCGGGTTACTCAGGCAGTGATTACCGTTCCTGCTTACTTTAACGACGCCCAGCGCCAGGCGACGAAGGACGCCGGCAAGATCGCCGGTCTGGAAGTGCTGCGTATCATCAACGAGCCAACGGCTGCATCGCTAGCCTATGGCCTTGATAAGAAGAAGGACGAGCGCATCGCCGTTTACGACCTGGGTGGCGGCACCTTCGACATTTCGATCCTTGAACTGGGCGATGGTGTCTTTGAAGTCAAGAGTACCAATGGCGATACCCATCTGGGCGGTGATGACTTTGACCAGCGCATCATCAACTGGCTGGCCGATGAGTTCCGCAAGGAGCAGGGCATCGATCTGAGGCAGGACCGCATGGCCTTGCAGCGTTTGAAAGAAGCGGCGGAGAAGGCCAAGAAAGAGCTCTCCAGCTCAATGCAGACAGAGGTCAATCTCCCGTTTATTACTGCCGATGCCAGCGGCCCCAAGCACCTTACCATGACGCTCTCGCGCTCGAAGCTGGAGCAACTGGTTGAGGATCTGATTGAGAAGTCGCGCGGCCCGGTGATGAAGGCGCTCTCGGACTCTAGCATCCGCCCTGGTGATATTAACGAGGTGGTGCTCGTCGGCGGTCAGACCCGCATGCCCGCCGTTCAGACGATGGTGCGGCGCATCTTTGATCGTGAACCCAATCGCGGCGTGAACCCGGACGAGGTGGTGGCTGTCGGCGCTGCGATCCAGGCAGGCGTTCTGACCGGCGATGTCAAAGACGTGCTGCTGCTCGACGTGACCCCGCTCTCCCTCGGTATCGAGACCCTCGGCGGCGTCTCCACGCGCCTGATCGAGCGCAACACCACCATCCCGACGCAGAAGAGCCAGATCTTCTCTACCGCCAGCGATAATCAGCCCAGCGTTGAGATCAACATTCTGCAGGGTGAGCGCGAGTTCGCAAAGGATAATCGCTCGCTTGGTAGCTTTATCCTGGATGGCATCCCACCTGCTCCACGCGGCGTCCCACAGATCGAGGTCACCTTCGACATTGACGCGAATGGTATAGTAAATGTGTCGGCGCGTGATAAAGGAACCGGTCGCGAGCAGAAAATTACCATTGTGGCCTCCAGCGGTCTCTCCAAAGAGCAGATTGATCGCATGGTGCGCGACGCCGAGTCCCACGCGGCTGAGGACCGTCGCCGCAAAGAAGAGGTCGAGGAGCGTAACCTTGCCGATAGCGCGGCCTACCGCTCTGAAAAGAGCCTGACCGAGCTGGGAGACAAGCTTGCGGCGGACCAGAAGAGCGAGCTTGAGTCCAAGATCGCCGATGTACGTGCGGCCCTTTCGACCGACGATATCAGCCGTATCAAGGAGGCGCGCGAGTCTCTGGAGCAGAGCTTCTATAAGATCAGCGAGTCGATCTATCGTCAGAGCGGGGGACCAGGGCCAGAGGCTGATGGTGGCCCGCACACTGAAGAGCCAAAGGGCGCTCACGATGACACCATCGAGGGCGAATACAAGGAAATGTAGCAAGATCAAGAGGCATCCCTCGTGGGTGCCTCTTTAGACAGATATACTTGCGTACTTCGATTCCGCGTTCAGTAGGGGCTGGGCTTGCCCCCGCCCTCCCACGATGAATCGGGGAGCTACGACGCGAGAGCGGCGTCGGAACGCGGAACAGTTCAAAGTAGTTGTTTTTATTTTACGCTATGATGTAATCTGGTATAATGCTACCAATTGCGTCATTGAGCAAAGTAATAAGTGTTAAATCCAGTTGCGCGGATAAAATCGCGTCCTGTTTCTTAATGATAAAGGACCAGTAGATGGCGGCAAATAAACGAGATTATTATGAGGTGTTGGGGATAGCTCGCACCGCAACGGACGACGAGGTAAAAAAGTCTTTTCGTCGCCTTGCCAAGCAGTATCACCCGGATACGAACAAAGAGCAGGGAGCGGAAGCCCGCTTTATTGAAATCAATGAAGCCTATGAGGTGCTGAGTGATCCGCAGAAGCGTGCCGCCTATGATCGCTACGGGCATGCCGGACTTGGTAACGGGGTGGGTGCAGGTTTTGGCGACTTTGGTGGGTTTAGCAGCATCAACGACCTGTTTGAAACCTTCTTCGCGGGCGCTACAGGCGCTCAGCGTCGTTCGGGTCCGCAACGCGGCGCGGACCTGCGCTACGACCTGACCATCACCTTTGAGGAAGCCGTTTTTGGCTGCCAGAAGGAAATAGAGCTACCACGCTGGGAGACCTGTCAGAATTGTCGTGGCAGCGGTGCGCAACCCGGCACATCAACGACACGCTGCTCCGCCTGCCAGGGCTCGGGCGAGATTCGCCGCGTCCAGCAATCGATTTTTGGTCAGTTTGTCAATGTGACGATGTGCGAACGCTGCCGGGGCGAGGGTCGCGTCATCACGACCCCCTGCGAGAAGTGCCGCGGTCAGGGCCGAGTGCGCAACAATCGCCGCGTGGTGGTGAATATTCCTGCCGGCGTCGATGACGGTATCAATGTGCGCGTAACCGGCGAGGGCGAGGTCAGTTCGCGTGGTGGCACCCCGGGCAACCTGTATGTGATCCTCACCGTCAAGCCACACCCGTTCTTCAAGCGCCAGGGCAATGATATTGTGTTCGATCTACCCATCAGCTTTACGCAGGCCGCGCTCGGCGATGAGGTCGAGGTTCCCACCGTCGATGGCAAGACGACCCTGCTGAAGATCCCCGCCGGTACGCAGAGTAACCGTTCCTTCCGGCTGAAAGGTCTGGGGGTGCCCGTCGTCCATAGCAGCGCGCGGGGCGATCAGCACGTCATCGTGAAAGTGGTGACGCCAACCAACCTGACGGCAGAGCAGAAGCACCTGCTCGAAGAGTTTTCTCGTATTGAGAAAGAGCAGAACGAGCAGAACGGTAAAAACATTTTCCGCGACCTGTTTGAGAAGACCAAAGACGTATTCCAGTAACCTGCTAGATAAAAAGGGAAGCGCGGCGTTGGCAGATTGCTAACGCCGCGCTTCCCTTTTTGGCGCTATCGTTCGCTATCAATCAGTTGCCGATTGCGTTCTTTCACCTAAAGTTGCCGTTACCGCCAGGTGGTCACTTGCATGATTGCCTGGTATCCCTTCCCCTTCTGTAATCACATCACATGTTACCAATCGTGAAGCCAGATCAGGGCTGACGAAGATATAATCGATGCGGCCAGCAGGCAGTGTGGCGGGACAGGTAAAGCCGTTTGTATGCGGATGCAAATGTCGGTAACAATCGACGTATCCTGCGTTGCGTAAAAGCTTGATGCTGCCGCGAGGTGCGTAAATGGCGGCGGCGGCATCGAAAAGTGTGCTTAGCACTCTATTACGGGGAATGGCCCGCAGGAGCGGATTGAGGATGCGCAGTTCGGGCGGCACAACAACGTCAAGATGGGGATGTCCATCGGCCAGTTTATGCCCCTGGCGACGTTTATCCAGCCATGTAAGGTAGCGTAAGAGCAAATGGGCCTGGAATGGGTCGCCGGGGGCAAGCGAGTTGAAATCGCCCATCACCATATGCGGTTGCTTTTGCGCGCGTAGTGGTGCCATAATGCGCATTATCTCCTGGGCTTCACGCAACCTGATATGCCCTCCCGCCCTTCCTCGATTAAAAGCCGCCGACAGATGCGTGACAAACGCCGTCAAATGCTCTCCGCCCGCTTCCTCAACGCAGACCTCCAGCAATGGTTTATTCAGAATGCCCGGACGTGGGTGAATATGCGTATGGATGATGGGGAGGCGCGTCAAAAAAGCCAGACGGTAATCATGATAATGGGTCGCCTCTCCCCCGAGAACAAGCTGCATGCCCAGCGTTTCCGCTATTTCTTCGATGATCAGTGGCTTTTGCTGCATCCCTGGATGGGTTGCTTCAACGATACCGGCGATATCAGGCTGTGCCGCACGCAGAATTTTTGTCAGTTCATTGATGCGCCGCGCCCTGGTCCCGCTCGCGCGCGCATTATAACCACCCGTGAGAATATTGTAAGAAACGATTCGTGTCATGCGTCAATGCGTCTTTTCTCAATCTATCTTTGCTCCTATATAGGGCGCCACATGGCGCTCTATATAGGAGAGTATAGCACCGTTTTGACCAATGTGGTAATAAGCATAAGCTAGTATATGGCAGACATATATCTCCTGATGCAACTCTTCACGACAAAAGCGGTGTCGAGAAAACAAGACCCGTACTCGTTGTAGGGACCTGGTTTACCGCGTCCAGTTTACTGCCTGTTCCTCCCCGAATGTGCAACGTCTTGCCATTCAAAGAATGATAGTACAGGATTTAATATAATTAGCAATCTTTCATTGTATAAAGGTTTTTTTAATATTTAAACGTTTTTTGATGTTTCATACGAGAAAATGAAGGACAAGCGATAAATCGGACGCGGTAAACCAGGTCCCTACGGGATATTTCATTTCTCTCGAAGGAGAGAGCCTCCACGAACAAATTCGAGTGTTTCATCGTTTGCTAAATTGTTGTGTTTTGGCGAAAGGTGGTTAAGGTCGTAGGAAATTTATAGTATTTTTTAGCCCGTTTTCACATAAAAGATTGACGGACCTCTGTCTGCTTATATAGACTCTCAGATAGAGAGTAAAATGTAGGTTAGTAACGAGGTAAGTTCATGTCACAGTTTCACTCTATCCGGTCATATCAGCAGAATACCTCTGATAGGATGGGAGAGCGCTATTTAGAGTCTAACCAGATTACCCCACCGACTGCGTTCACGCCCGATAATGCTTTTGCCGAACAGTATCCTCTAATCACCACGGACCAACTGGCTGCTATTTCGCAGCAGAGGCGAGTGGCGCAAACGGACCAGCTCAGGCCACTGCCCCAGCCGTTCCAGGATGCATCGACCGCGCAATCGTTGCTTAGCGCGTTAGAGGCAACGATTACTCCTACGGGCCGAGAACCGGTGGTAATCCCGGGTGCGAAGAAGCGCGCGAGAACTGGACGGAAAACAAAACAGGGGCGACGCCTGCACCCTCACCTTCGTTTTGGTATCGTGGTCGTGGCTATCGCCATTGTGCTGCTCATCTCCCTGCTTTCACTGACCCCGCTTGGCAAAGGGCAGAGCCTGTTTCGCCCTTTCAGCAACATGGCGGACTGGGTGAAGGCGCAGCAGCAAGGCTTGAATATGATGGGCCGTGATACAAACAATACCCAGGCCAACGCGCCTCTGCCGCCGATGAATTTACCGATGAGCATGTATATCGCCATCGCGCGGCAGGATGCCATCAACGCGGGCATTAATCCAGACTATTTTGTGCGCCAGATCAATCAGGAGAGCGGCTTTAATCCCAACGCCGTGTCGCCAGCAGGCGCGGTCGGGATCGCTCAATTCCTCCCCAGCACCGCCGCCGGCCTGGGCATCAATCCGTACGATCCGATCCAGGCTCTCAGGGGAGCCGCCCAATATATGGCAAATTATGCGCGCCAGTACGGCGGCGATTACGCCAAAGCCCTTGCTGCCTACAACGCGGGCAGCGGCACTGTCGCCAACGCCGTGCGGCTGGGTGGAGTCAATTGGATGAATTATCTTCCTCTTGAGACCCGTAACTATATTCGCATCATTATGGGAATTTAATAATTTTTTCCTAGAGAAGAGTGCTTGCCGGTTTTGCGTCGCAAAACCGGCAAGCACTCTTCTCTACTTCTCCTTCCTTGACTTTTTTTTCCCCCCAACATACAATTTGATATATCCATATGGAGATAAGATAGCGAAACATGGTTTCCATTTTTTGCAGTATCCTCAGCCGGATCGAGCCAAGCCATTGGTGCTCGCCATCTCCCCTGAGGAGGAATATACGTACCGCATGCTAAAACGTCAAGTGGAGACGTACTAAGGAGAGAGATCATCTATGACCGCTCTAACCCCAGCTTTGCAGAGTGAAGAGGCTCTGCTTAACCGCATTCGTAAGCAGCAGCTCATCGAGTCTATAGAGCACATGAGTCCGGTATATCTTGAGGGCATGAAGCGCATTCTAACCGTTTCTGCCGATACCGAGCTGATTAGCTCGCCCGCTTACTATCATGCTGCTGTTCATGCTCCATCCCTCAATGCCTTCGGTTCGGCCATCTCGATTATTCAGGACGAGCTGGGGCATGCGCATATCGCCTATCGCCTGCTGCGCGATCTGGGGGTGGATACAGAAAAGCTTATCTTCGAGCGTGAGCCGCGCAATTTCAAGTACCCCTACGCCTTTGATGTGCCACTGGATAGCTGGGTCGAGCTGGTAGTGGCAAACGCCTTCTATGATCGCGCGGGCTATACGCTGCTCGGCGATGTCTACCAGAGCACCACCTTCGGACCCTGGAAGCGCGCCCTGGTAAAGGTAGATAAAGAGGAGACCTTCCACCTGCGTCACGGCGAGCAGTGGATGCGCCGCTTAAACAAAGATAATAGCGGCCACGAGGAGCTGCAAAGAGCCGTTGATTGGATGTTCTTGCTGACCGTCGAATGGTTCGGCCTGCCCGATGATCTGAAGAAGCACACGGAACAACTGGAGTACGGCTTTAAAGGGCATAGCAACGACGAACTGCGCCAGATCTGGATGTCTACCGCCGTGCCTCTGTGTAACGAGTTGCAGCTCAAAGTTCCCGCTCATTACGATGAGGAGCAGAAGAAGTACGTTCTCGATTGTCCCTTCCCGGCCCACTTCGATGCCAAAGCCAAGCACTGGCTGCTTGAGGATGGCGCCTGCACCTGGGATGACGTGATGAAACGCTGGAAGGCGCGCGGGCCGAGCAATGAGGAGTTCGTTGGCATGGTTCAGCGCGGCAAAAAAGAGATGCTGCGCCTGTTGGAGCAAGATGCATGACAACCGCCTACCCATCTTTGCAAACGTATCCGCGCGATCACACCTCCTGCCCCGCTTTGTGGGATGCTCTACGCGAAGTGATGGACCCGGAGCTGCCCATCAGCGTCGTTGATATGGGCCTGATCGTCGCTTTGACCCAGCACGAGGGCGTGGTCGATCTCAAGCTCACCTTTACCGCGATGGGCTGTCCGGCGATGGATTTCATCATGGACGATATCCGCGCACGCCTGTTACAGGAGCCCGGAGTGAGCGAGGTCAGGATTGAGGTTGTCTGGGACCCCGTGTGGACGAAGGCGCGTCTGAGCGAAGAGGGGATCGAGATTATGCGGACCTGGGGGATATCGGCATGAGTAATACAACTGTAGAAACAGAGCAGAAGTCGCGGCGGGATGCCCTCAATGAGAGCTGCGTCTGGCTGGTCTACGCGCGCCGCAGGTATGACGAGCCACTGCACGAAATCGGCAATGTTATGGCCGACGATGTGGAGTTGGCAAAGGTTTACGCCCGCAGCATTTACGACGAATTTTCGTGGATTGAGATGGTGCTGATACCGCGCGCCAGCATCGTCACAGTGATTGGAGCGTAGCAATGACGACAACAACAGGGCTCGATCATCCAGCATTATTTGCCGTGCTCTCGTCGCTGGCCGATAATAAGCAAGCCATCGGACGACGCTACGCCTTCTGGTGCAACGGTGCGCCCGCTTTAGAGGCAGCCGTTGCCGCAGCCGCGATGACGCAGGACGAGCTGGGGCACGCGCGCACACTCTATCCGCTGCTCGAAGATTTTGCTCAGGGTCAGGCCGATCCCGTGCAAATCGAGCCGGAGACGCGCACGCTGCATTATCACGTTGCCTTTCTCGACCAGGATTTCCAGGGCTGGACCGATTTTGTGGTCACCAACTTTCTGCTTGATACGGCCATCACCACCTTTTTTGAAGCGGCCCAGAACTCCAGCTACGAGCCTCTGCGCCAGCGCGCGCGCAAGATCGTGCAGGAGGAACGCACGCATGAAGCGCACGGCGAGGGCTGGGTGCGACGTCTGGCGAAAGCAGGGGGAGCGGTGCGGGCCGCGTTAGAACATTCTCTGCAACGGCTCTGGAACGAGACGCTGTGCTGGTACGGTCCCGCGGATGATCAGGCAATGCAGCAACTGCATAAAGAGGGGATTATTGATGCCACGCCCGATGAGCTACGCAGCCGCTACCTGCAAAAGATCATGCCTACCCTGAACGGCGTCAACCTGGAGGTCCCCGTATCGTTTAACGCGAGCGCGAAGCGCTGGGAGCCGTCGCAGCCGTTGCCCTGGTCGCAGTGGGATGTGACGGGGCGAAGGCTTGGGTGATCCGTATGGCGATGGGATATAATACCAATGGGCCGCAGAGCGGGGAAAGGGAGACGCAGGTCGCCTGTCCTTACTGCCGTTCCACCGATACCGAATTCTTCTCTTTGTTCGGTCAGCAACTGTTGACCGTGCAATATTATTGCAACGCCTGCCGTACACCTTTTGAACGCGTCAAGGATGATGACGTGTTGATAGACTACGCAGCACGAAAGGAAGATCAACCGTGACTACGACAACAGAACGCACGCTGGTAAATTACAGTGTAACCGAGGGGATTGCCGTCATCGAGCTTACCAATGCCCCCGCCAATACGTACAGCTATGAGATGATGCGCCAGTTGGATGACGCCATATTGCAGGCTCGCTTCGACGAGAATGTCCATGTGATCGTCGTTCGTGGCGCGGGCGAAAAATTCTTCTGCGCGGGCGCCGAGATCAGCATGCTCAATGCCGTAACTCCGACCTTCAAATATTATTTTTGCCTCCACGCCAACGAGACTCTGACGCGTCTTGAGCAGACGCCCAAGCTGGTAATTGCCGCGCTAAACGGTCACACCGTCGGCGGCGGCCTGGAGATCGCGCTGGCCTGTGATATCCGTATCGCGCGCCGCAACGCCGGTCGCGTCGGGCTGCCGGAGATCAATCTCGGCGTGCTCCCCGGTACAGGCGGCACGCAGCGTATGGCACGCGCGCTACCCAAAAACAAGGCCATCGAACTGATGACCGAGGGCAAGCTGATGACCTTTGAAGAGGCGCAGGAGCTTGGCCTGATCAACTACATTTACGAATCGGAGGGTTTCTGGGAGAAGGTCATGGACTACGCCCGGACATTCTGCCCGCCCAATCGCGCCTCCAAGACCGTCGGGCGCATCAAACGCTCTGTGCAGTCTGGCTCCGAAATCGCCTTCTCCGAAGCCCTCGCCCTTGAGCGCGAACTCCAGCAGCTCTGCTTCCAGGGCGAAGACGCCAAAGAGGGCCTCGCCGCCTACGTCGAGAAGCGCCAGGGAGCGTTCCAGGGCCGTTGATTGATACAAAAGATGGAGCACGCTTCCCTCTCGGGTGGCGACGTGATTCCATCACGTCCGCTTCAGCGCCGTGGTGACAAGACAGGCGCTGAAGCAGACGGGCAGATGCACTTTAACCAAATATGGTGGCAATCCCGTTGTGGCGACCACGCCCCGTAGGGACGAGATTCCATCGCGTCCGGTTTACCGCCCTGCCCGACGGCGCTAAAGCGGACGCCGTGAACCGCGTCGCCACAGTAAGAGGAACGATTAGTAAATTTTCGGGAGGAAGAAGAGGAAACGAGCAAATGCGATTAACAGTGGTTCTCGAACCGAGCGAGGAGGGAGGCTATACCATCTATGTGCCAGCCCTTCCCGGCTGTATTAGTGAGGGCGAGACAAAAGAGGAAGCTTTAGCAAATATTAAGGAAGCAATCAAGCTCTATCTTGAGCCAGTTGAGGCAATGTAAAAAATCCATGTCAGATCTTCACATCCGCTTACACAAAAACATCCTCTGGTTGATACTCAATCGCGACCCCCTGAATCCGCTTACCGCTGAAATGCTTAGCGCGCTGAATGGTGCATTGCGTAAGGCCACCGGGCAGGCGCCCCATCTGATTGTAATAACCGGAACGAGCGAACGCGCCTTTTGTGCAGGCGTGGATCTTCCTGACGACACAGAGGAGCATAGGGCGCAGTTGCTGCGTGAGGCCAGAGAGACCTGCGCCCTTTTTGAAGAACTGCGAGCGTGCGGCATCCCCACGGTGGCGCTGGTCAAGGGAAGCGCATATGGAGCTGGCTGCGAGCTGGCGGCGCTCTGCGATACCGTGATTGCCCGTGAAGACGCCTTGTTTCGCCTGCCCTCGGTCAACGCCAAAGTTTTCCCTTCCGCCACCGCTATATATCTTCCCGCCGCCATTGGACAGGAAAACACCTCGCGCCTGATGCGCAGCGGCGAAACGCTCAATGCGCGGGAAGCAATGCGTCTGGGGCTGGCTCATCAGGTGCTCTCCACACGCCGCTTTTTGTCGGATACCGAAGAACTGCTGGTGATGCTCTCTGCTAGATCATAACATGTCCTACCACCGATTCTGATTGTCTGTATTCATCCACGTATTTTCCTGCTGGGGAGGAAACTGTAGGGATGAATATGGAGGATGTTGAGGACCGGTATTTGGATCTAGATTCCCTGATCTGCTTGCCGATTTATTCCTGGGAGGCGAGATATACTGTGGCGCCGGGGACATTACAGGAACGTTACCTTTGCCGACCTCAGCAGTATCTAGCTGGAACGATACTGCTGCCGTACGCATCTCGTGAGCCAGGGCGGCGAGGTGCCGTCCCATCGCTACCATATCACCGGCAAAGCCGGAGCCGAGCCGGATAATATCGGCCTCCTGCGCCTCTGGCGAATTCTTTAAAGGCGATGTAATTGCAGGTGAAGACGTGGTAGGAGTATTTCCTGAAGAATGCGAACTTTGACTATTGAGCGCCTGCCAGAATGCCTCTGTGCGTTCGAGTTCCTGCCGTGCGATGACGTCCAGTTGTTCAGCAGTGGTCTGTGTTCGCAGCACAAACCGGCGGAAACGGCTAACCGTAAAGTTAAAGGCGTTGGCTAGCATCCCAATAGGATCATTGCTGACCGGCGTATTGATCCGCAGATCACCTGAACTCACCACGCGCATATTCGAAAAGAGATGTTCAGCAGCATTAGTCAGGGCATCGCGCTGGCGGCGCGTTTCCTCTAACAGTCCGACAATAGCAGTGAGCATGGCATTGACCGAAGCGGAGACATCCGCGATTTCGTCGCGGCCAATCACCGTAACGCGTGCATCCAGTTGCCCATGCTCGACCGCCTGCGTAACACGACGCAAATCTTTGAGCCGCCTCACCAGCGTTCCTGAGATAAACCAGCCAACCAGCGCGATAGCAATAAAGGCCAGGATCGAGCCAATGATAGTAGCGATAAGTTGGCTCTGCGTTTCTACGTCCGCTGCATCATGAACAGATGTAGCGAGGCGACTGTCAAACTGAACCAATGAACGTAAGGCGCTGGTCGCATCGGCCTGCGTTGGTTCGCCCTGCACCTGCTCAAAATGTTGTGCCTCCAACACTTTTCCCGCCGTGATATCCTGGAGAACCTGATCCTGCGCCGCTCGATAAACCTGCCAGGTACGCAAGACGCTGCCCACCAGCGTCACTTGCTGATCCGCCTGTCCTTCATGGTTTGCCTCGGCTAACAGAGCTATCTGGTCAGGATGTTTATTCAGCATATGCTGCGAAATGTATGTGGTCAGAATGTTATCGTAGCGAGCAACCAGGCCCTGTACCGCATTTTTGTCAGTGGTCAGGGTCTCCTGTGACGGTTGCGCTACGGCGGCGTCGTTGATAGTAACGTGGGTCTCTGTATTCATCAACTGTAGGAAACTGGCCCCCGTAGTAAGTGCCGTATTCGTTTGCAACAGATTCTGATAAAAGTCAGATTGCCGGTTAAGCGATTGGGTACGTTGGAGGCCAATTGTGCCAGCGACTAATGCAGCGATAATGGCTGCCGTAAGAAAACCTAACGTCAGGCGTCCTGCTATAGGTAGATCGAGTAGCAGATTGCCACCACGTCTGAACGCAGGGCGGATACGCAATACCGTCGCATTTTCTCTATGCTGGAGTTGTGTTGTGATAGGGCGAGGCGTATGTGACGGTGGTCTAGCGAAATTCACGACGATTAACCTCGCTTTCCTGCGGGCCTGTCACGCTTAATAGCTGCGAACCTGCCCTGGATGCCGCAGATGCGTTCTGAGAAAATTTCATCGCATCGATGGGAATATAGCTCATCTTCTGCGCCAGTTGTTGTACTGTGGGTGTTAACATAAAATCCAGATAGGCGCTGAGCAGTGTGTTGGTGTCACCAAGCGTATACATATGTTCGTAACTCCAGAAGGTATAACGACCAGCAGCAATGTTCTCCTTTGTTGGAGCCTGTTCATCAATGCTCAGGGCATGGACGCTGGAATTAAGGACAGAAAGCGCGAGATAGCCAATAGCGCCGGGAGTGTGAGCCACGGTATCACGCACAGCGGTGGACGAATCAGTTTTTAGCAATGTACCATTCTCGTCACGCCCGCCAAGTACATACTTACGAAAGGTCGCGCGGGTCCCTGATGTCGCCGGGCGCACAACGGGCACAATTGGCAGATCAGCTCCTCCGACCTGTCGCCAGTTGCGAATCTTGCCCGTTGAGAAGATATCGATGATTTGCTGGCGGGTAAGAGTGGTGACGGTAACTCCAGGTCCAGTGACCATCGTAAAGGGTACTACACAGACGATATGATCGGTCAGGTTGGGATCGGGATAAATAGCGGGATCGGCATAGATATCGGAATTCCCGATATCCGCCTGCTGGCTGGTCACAGCTTTAAGGCCCTGAATGCTGCCACCACCATTTACCTCGATTTTAGCCTGGGGGTGCTCGCGTTGAAACAGATCGGCTGCCGCGCTGGCAAGTGGTTGCAGCGCTGTCGAGCCTACAACCAGAAGGTGCCCGCTTATCTCCGGTGGCGCGCTCGCTGGCCCTGCACATCCGACAAGAAAAATTCCTATCAGGATAGCCACGGATAAAGCTCCTATAGAGGGGAAAGTCAAGCGAAAACCTGGGAAGCGCGCACCACTCGTTATAGCAGCGAATGCTTTGTTCTTCAACATCATATGTCCTGACAAGCTTTCTATTTGCTTTTTGCACAAATCCTCAATAATACCTAAAAAGAGCATTATCAGTCACCATAAAGGATTATGGATGAGTTCTTTTAAGTGACTGTTAAATTGGTACATCTGGGCTATATATATTGTCGTTTTATGAGGATATCATGATGATATGATTGCCCTTGAGGGAACTTTTTCCTCTATCGGTGCGTCAAAATTACAGGCTGGGCATATTGTTTGCAGCGAATAATGATTGAGGGAGTCCATTTATGCACTTAATTCATAATAGACAGCATCCCCAATGGCAATTGGTCTTATTTTGTAGTATGCTTGTGCTCATTTTTATGCTCGCCGCTTGTGGCTCGAAGGTCGGAACGACGGGCGGAGGCGGAGGGCAGACCCCGACGCCAACAACGCCGCCCACCTCCGGCCCCGTGAAGGGCTATGGCACCTCCGTTGGCTGTCCGAGCGATATGGTGGTGAACAACGCGCCCACGCAAGCCAATGTCCTCATTCAACTGACGAATATGGATAGCACCGTCACCGCGCACGTTGGCGATATTATTGAGGTACGCTTGCCCTTTGGACATAAATGGGGAGGGCCTGGAACCGCTCTGCACGGGCTGCAACTCCAGCCGCCCGCCGGTTACGCCTGGAAGGCTGACAACGTCTGCATCTGGCGTTTCGTGGCGAAGGGAACGGGAACAACGCAGTTGCTTTTCCAGAGCCAGCCACTCTGCAAACCCGGAGAGATGTGCCCCATGTACATCACCGCCATCCCGTTTACTGTCGTGGTCCGGTAGGGACCCGCTTCAGCGCGTCCGATTTATCGCTCGTTCCTGCCCACATCTCGCCTTCCGTGTGGCTTCACTGCGGCAGAATCGGCGCTTTCTCTTTTCGAGAGCGGGTGAGGCTTCCTTATATGTGGTTTTGGCGGTATTAAGGGGACAGGCGATAAATCAGGCCCCTACGACGTCGAGAGGTGTTAGGGGGCAGGTGATAAATCGGGACGCGATAATGGAGATTAGCTACTAAATTCGGCAATAAACATGTTCGCTGTTGGCGAAGTAATTTGTTAATCTCCATAATCAGGTCCCTACGACGTTTGCTGACGCATTGCGTATAATGGAGCGTGATTTTTTGTTGTGTTGATGGGATTAGCTATTTGCTTCAGAGAGATGCTATGACAGATATCGCTACGATTGTTCGCCTGCTGGTCATTCTCCTGCTTATTGCGCTGACGGTGATCTTTATCACGCGGCGCTTGACGGTGCCGTATACGCTGGGCCTGGTGGTGGTGGGGCTGCTGATAGGGATTTTTGGGCATATATCGGGTGTGCAGCTCACGCCCGATCTTGTGCTGTTCGTTTTTCTGCCGGCGCTGCTCTTTGAAGGTTCCTGGTCCATCCAGATAGAGCGTTTGCGTAAAAACTGGCTGGTGATCTTCCTACTGGCTGTACCAGGGCTGCTGCTCTCGCTGGTGCTGATTGCGCTGCTGTTGCACTTCTTCGCTGGCCTGATCTGGGCAGATGCGTTTCTCCTGGCTGCTATTCTCTCACCAACCGATCCGGTAGCCGTGCTGGGGCTATTCCGCCAATTAAAGGTAGATGAGGACCTCTCTACGATTATTGAGGGGGAGAGCCTCTTTAATGATGGCGTGGCCGGTTCACTCTACCAGGTCTTCCTGGCCTTCGTACTTATTTTTGTGCATCAGCAAGCGATGACGACGGGGCAGATACTGACGTTGGGGCTGGAAACGCTGTTGTTAGAGGCCGGAGGAGGTGTGCTGATCGGTAGCCTGGCTGGCTTCCTCATTAGCCGCTTTGTCAAATTCATTGATGATCCTCTGATCGAAACCACCATTACAATTGTAACCGCGTATGGCACCTATTTGCTGGCGGATTCTCTGCATGCGTCCGGTATTCTGGCGGTAATTACGGCGGGCTTGATCCTGGGAAGCTATGGGCAGCGGATGGGCATGTCCGCGCGCACCCGCGACTTTGTCGATGACTTCTGGAGCATTGTGGCCTTTGTTGTCAACGCATTACTTTTTTTGCTGGTTGGCGTCCAGCTCAATCCGACCAATTTTCTTGCCAGCGGGGAAGCCCTTCACCTACTACTGGTCGCGGGGCTGTCAATTATCGCGGTATTGCTGGCGCGCTTTATTATGGTACTGCTCCTGCCGCGCCGCCTGGCCTCCTTTCCCGGGCTGCGTTTGCGTTCCTGGCGCTTTACGATTTTCTGGAGCGGTCTGCGCGGGGCACTCTCGCTGGCGCTGGTGCTCGCGCTCCCTCTGGAGGTACCTGATCGCAGCTCATTAATTTTCTCGACCTATGCCGTCGTGCTCTTTACGCTGCTGGTGCAGGGCATTAGCCTGCGCTGGATTGTGAAGCATTTGCTCCGGTAGGGACCCGCTTCAGCGCGTCCGATTTATCGCCTGTTCTTCATTATAACATGTGAAACCATTTTCGATTTTACTATAGTGAAAATCACCTTTTTAAGTAATTAATCTTGTTCATCCCGCGATACCATCATCAGGTAATATAGCGTAGCGCGTTCGGGAAGGGGACAGCAGTAAACTGGACGCGGTCAACCTGGTCCCTACGAAGGCATGATCTACGTTGTGAGATGTAATGATCCGGCGCGAAGGAAGGCCGTGTGCTCGCCGCAGCAACAAACGGAGGCATGATCTACGTTGTGCGATATAATGATCTGACAGTGGGAACGTTATCCCACCTATTTCCTTTGGAAGGATGGAGCATTGGAATGACAGACACATCCTCAGAAGCGGCGAAAAAAGCGTATCGCACCCGTATTGGCTTTGTGGCCGACTCGCCCAATTTCCCCGGCGAATGGAGCGCGGTCGTCGAGAAGGTTAAGATTGCCGATGAGCTGGGCTTCGACTCGATCTGGCTGGGCGAATCCTGGGGCTACGAACTTTTTACGTCGATGGCTGATCTGGTGAACGCGACGAAACGCATCAAAATCGGGGCAGGCATCGCCAATATTTATTCTCGCACTCCTGCCCTGCTCGCCAGTACCGTTGCCACGCTGGACGAGCGGTCGGGCGGGCGCATCCTGCTTGGCCTCGGTCCATCGGGCGCCAATGTGATCGAGCATTGGCACGGCGTTCCCTTCGTCAAGCCGGTCAAGCGGACGCGCGAGTATGTTGAGATTATTCGCATGATCCTGCGCGGCGAGAAGCTGATCTATCACGGCGAGTTCTTCAATCTGGAGCGAGGCTTCAAGCTGCGCTTTACTCCCCTGCGCGCGGACCTGCCCATCTATATAGCCGCGATGGGGCCGAAGAACCTGGAGCAGACGGGCGAGATTGCCGATGGCGCCCTCCCGGTCTACTGGCCCGCCACCAAATGGGGCGAGATGCGCGCCTTGCTGGATGAAGGGTCGCGCGCCGCCGGGCGACCGCCGCATAGCGCCGCCATCGCACCGTATATCACCAGCGTCATTCTGAGCGACGACGCGACTGAGGAGGAGCGCCAGGCAGCTCGCATCCGCGCCGCGATGCCGCTGGCCTATTATATCGGGCGGATGGGCGTTTACTACGCGCAGATGCTGACACGCAATGGCTTTGGCGAAGATGTCCAGGCGGTGATAGAGGGCTGGAAGGGCGGCATGAAGACAGCAGTCGAGGCCGTGAGCGCGCGTATGCTCGATGCTGTCTCGATTGTTGGTACGCCCACGGAGATGGTGGCAAAGCTCGATCAGTGGGCCGAATCGGGCGTGGATGAGCCACTGCTGAACATGCCTGACGGATCGGTCGATGTAGTAGCGGAGCGATTGTCCGCGTTAAGAGATGCGCTCAAAGCGTGAGCCGAGCCGGCAGCAAAATCGTCGGCGTGCTTGATACGTTTGCTTACGGATGGGTGCGAGTGGAAGAGGAATTCGATGATGGGCGACGGCTCGACTACGGTCAGATTCTGATTGGCGAGCCGGGCCATCGCCGACTGAAATGCCTCCACTTTCCGCGTGGATTGGAGCGCGTACTCATCGGCCTGATATTCAAGCCGCCGGCTGTACATATTGCCAAGCGGCGTGATGATCAGGCCGTAGAAGGCGACGAGCACAAAAAGGAAAGGCAGAGTCGCAGGATCGGTCAGGGAGCGGTAAACATGCTGCGTATCAACAACCCACTGCAAAGCCAGATGAGCGATATAGAGCCCCCCGAACGTGAGCACGCTCTGGCTGATGATCAGCTTCCAGATATCGCTATGCAGATGGTGTCCCAGTTCGTGCGCCAGTACAACTTCGATCTCGTCGGGCGTGTAGCGATCTATCATGGTGTCACCGATAACGATGCGGCGCGTATTGCCCAGTCCCATCAAGGCCGCGTTGGCGCTGGTCGTCTTATCGCTCATCCTCATCACGTAAACGCCACGCACGCTGGTACGAGCGCGTGCTGCCAACTCCATCAATCGCTGCTTCAGCTCTCCCTCCGGTAAAGGCGTAAATTTGTAGAAAAGAGGGAAGAAGAGGATGGGCGCGAGATTAGCCATTACCACAGAGAAGAAGAGCAGGATAATGCCAGTCCAGAGCCACCACCAGCGCGGCTGAAGAGCCAGCAAGGCATAGATCAGTGAAATGAGTACAGCCTGAAAGATAAAACCGATGGTCGCGCCTTTCAAGCGATTGACGACCCAGGCTTTGAAGGTCATCACGGAGATGCCATAGCGACGCGGCAGCAAGAAACCGGCATAATACGCCAGCGGAATAAACACGATGGTAAGAACGCAGGTGATAATCAGGAAGTACAATAAGAGCTGTAAAGGGAACCAGCCCGCCAGGGGTTGCCAGTTCAGAGGAGCCAAGCTCTGAGCCAAGCCCTGTAGTAGATCGCGTAACCACTTATCCAGTCCGGCGCTAAAAACAATGGCGAGTCCAGCGACGACTATAGCTATTTCCAGCAAGGAAAGCCGCCGCTGAATCCGTGCATACTCGCGTGCTTGCTGCTGCCGTTCAACCTCAATCTCCATGCCAGACTGCTCCTTCCAGATGGGATAAATGTGATCGATAAGTGCTGCTGTGTCTATATTCGGGGGTAACTACAATATTACGGCGTAATCACAATTACA
Organism: Ktedonosporobacter sp.; assembly: GCA_035293765.1. Classification (GTDB taxonomy): domain Bacteria; phylum Chloroflexota; class Ktedonobacteria; order Ktedonobacterales; family Ktedonobacteraceae; genus DASRHT01. The sequence continues at coordinate 54,175 of DATGMF010000065.1, read as the reverse complement.
ACGTAATCGGACAATCAGATCAGCATACTGTTGAGATTCTCCAGTGAACGGCGTGCGCTTTCCAATGAAGGGACGCGCGGCTGATCATTCTCAACGAGCAAGAAACGCGTGCCACTCTCCAGCGCCACTTCGCAGATGCGCGCCATATCCAGCGTGCCATCGCCCACCTCGGTGAATGTGCGGTCGGCTGCCATATCTTTGAGGTGGAGCAAAGGGACCCGTTCGGCATAGCGCCGCAGGTACGCCACCGGATCAACGCCCGCAAAGGCAGCCCAGTAGACATCAAACTCCAGCTTGACCACCGCGGGATCTGTCTCATTAAGGAGAATATCGAGCAAATATTCGTTGCTCTGCTGGTCGCACTCAAATTCGAAAGCGTGGTTGTGGTAGGCCAGTGTCACGCCGCGCTGCTGGCAGCGTTGTCCTGCTCTGTTCAGGCGCGTTGCCAGAGCGTGGATGCTCGCGGCGTTGCGCATTTCAGGCGGCAGGGAGGGCATCACCAGGAAGGGACAACCGATATCGAGACAATAGTTCAGTTCGCTCTCGATATTTTGCTCCAGCGTGCTCAGGCCAATATGGGTACCGGCAGTTCGTAAGCCTGTATCGGCCAGCAGCGCCGCCATATCTCTGGACATCAGGCCGCCATATCCAGCGAACTCTATGGCGGAGTATCCCATTTCAGCCACCCGCTGCACCGTCCGCTTGAAGTCCTGCGCTGTCTGGTCGCGCACAGTATATAACTGGAGCCCTACATGTGTATCTTTCATAAAAAATCTCCCAACGCTTCAGGCCATCTCTAATGCTGCGTTTTTTGCCTGAATTAGTGTAAGTATACCATCTTTGGGGAATAGGACTGGTATGGATGGGCTGGTAGGGGCAGTGCCTTGCGCCTGCCCTGTGAAGGGATACGAGGGCAGACGCAAGGCACTGCCCCTACACCACGATCTCGTCTTCGTTCTCGGCCAGTTCGTAGAGTTGGGCGAGCGTCTGGGTTCTGGCTTTTTCGATGCGGGCGACACGCTTATTGAACTGCATCATCGCATAGCCCATGTAGCTCTGCATATTGATGCCGAAAGGTCGCTCTGCCTCCTCAGGATAGTCATCTGATTCTTGCACGATGCCGAGCGCTAATGGCAACAGCTCGTTCATGCGAGCTTCGACGACCGACCAGAGCGCGGGATTCTGGGCTACGAGGCGCGAGATCAGATACACACCATAAGCGATGTGGCGCGATTCGTCGCGTTTGAGATAGCCGATCCCCTGCTGAAGGCCAGGCATGAGGTTATTTGCGACCAGGATATCGAAATAGGTTTGATAGCCCGTCTCCGCCAGCACGCCCTCGATGATCATATTGTAGGTGACGGACGCTCTGGCTTGCACCTCTGGAGAGGGGTCGCGTAGCAGCGCGTACATGGTCGCGGGCAGTTCCTCGTAAAAGAGCTGGCGGTAGCTGGCGGTATGAAAATGATGCAGGTCGATGCGCTCCTGTACCACCTCGTCAAGGAAGCGGCGGAAGAATTCGGTGTGCTTCGCCTCTTCCCACAAGAAGGTGGTCAGGAACATCTCTTCCTCAAGATGGCCCTCCTGCGCAACAGTGAGGATCAGCGGCAGCAAGTCGAGTGTGACGCTCTCTTCTCCCGCTTGAAACAGAGAGGTCAATCTTAGAATGGTTTCCCTTTCGCCCTCGTTACAATTTTGCCAGTCGATAACATCCTGCGAGAAATCGATGCTGCGCGGGTCCCAGACGCCTAGCTTTTTGGCTTTGTGATAGAGGCGCATGGGGAGGATATCGTGACGTAGACCCTGGGGGCTGGTCGTGGCAAATGAGAGATGCGGTTTGTATGTCTGTGTCATAGTCCCACTTTCTTTGCGCTAAGCCGAGCAGGTAGCGAGCAGTGTCTGGTTCCTTACTATGCCGACGCTTGAGGTTTATTCAGATAGCGTATTGACTGACTACCAGTCATATGCTGTCTATAGTATGCCGTGGAGATTGTCCTATGTCAATGGACGTTCAGCCCCACTGGTCGTCCAAGCCCTGTGGGGCTGCATTGAAAAAAGCTTTTCTGAGCTCAAGCTTTTTCGATCAATGTGACGAAAAAACGGTATCCGCTGCGATATCGCTGCTGGCCTGCCAGGGCTTGATTTTTTTGAAATCGTCCGTGTTGACGGTAATTTCAACTGTCGGGATATAGCCGCCTTGCTTCTGGACCAGCAGTGAATAAGAAGGCTGGCCGGAACCCTGGTTGACTGCATGTGGTACATACCACGAAAGAGTAATGTAGGAGGTGCAGTTTTTGGGCGTCACGGTCAGTCCTCCCCACATGGCGCGTCCCGGCAGATCGCTGGTGAGCGCGGTCGGTGCGCCAAGCTTGTCAATCGGCCACGCCTGATGGAACAGGCGGTCTCCGAGCGCGTAGTTTCCGCTTGGACAGTAACGTGCGCTACTCGGGAAAGATGTATTATATTGCTTGCAATCGTCTTTTGGCGGTGGCGGCGGATTGTTGCCGCCGGTACCACCACCGCCATTCCCGCCGCCACCATTTCCACCTCCGCCGTTGGGTGGTGGCGGCTGGTTTGGTTTGCAGAGGGCCTGACCGGTGTCGAAGCCGTCGCCCCAGAGGAATTGCGCTGATTGCGGGACGTAGACGCGGATATAGTCGGCATAGGTATCGAAGCCATAGACCGGACCGGTCTGGCGATAATCGAGCGTGATGGTGAGCGTATGGGTGGCGCCGCCCTGGCTATCCAGGACGACGTCATCGTGCTCGGTGGTATGCACGTACTGGCTGGCTTTGCTGATGCTGATATTGGCTTGTACCACCATGAAGCCGTCCCGTTTGCTGAACGTGTTCATGGCACCGCTATAGCCGTGCTCGACCAGCCATTGCTCGGCGGTGGGATCGGTAAAGTAGATCTCCAGGTCGCGCGACTGTAAATCTTTGGTCGCAACTTTGATAATATCCAGCAGTTGCCTGGTTGGAAGATGGCGCACGCGGTCGAGCAGCATGCTGCCCACCAGCGAGGTGAAGGCTTTGCGTACTGCGTGACTGTTATCTCCGGTCTTCTCACGTTCGAGCGCAATCGCGTTGTAATTCTGCTGGTAGTAGTGCAGGCGATCCTCCAGATTTTTTGAAGTAATCGTCTCGTTGTATTCGCTGATATGAAGCGGCCCGGTCACGTCGAGGATATGTCCAATAAAGGTGGGCGTGAAGGAGATATCGCCATCGACGGGACCGCCTCCCTCTTCCTCAAAAACCTGCATGCTCATACGGGCGGTGGTCGGATAATCGGCTGAAAGGTTGGAGTCGCGTAACCCCCAGTTGCCGAAGTTCATCCAGCTCCGATACTCTGGAGGCGCGGGACGCCCGAGCTCGATGCCATTGCCGGCATAATCCAGTAAAGCGACATCACGCAGGCTGAAGGGGGCCATACTGCCATCCTGAATTTGCAAAATGCCATACTGGCCGGTAAAGCCGCCGCTGGGGCGCAGTTCGCCGCGATCCATCGTCTGGACCAGGAAACGTCTCTGATGCCCCACGCCGAGCAACCAGGCTATCGGTGGCACCAGGCTCTGCGCCTGCGTGATCATATCGCGCGCCTGCGGTAACAGGTTCAACAATCCGACCAGCTCGGTTTTCTGTTTGGCGCTAATAGGGATGTCCTTCAAATTCACCTGGCTCATATTCAATTGAACGTCATCAATGTAATAGAGCGCGTGAATTAATGTGCCCTGGATGGTCGAGATGTCTGCAGCGGAGATTAAGGGCTTTGAGGAGCTATTAGCCAGCGGCGAGCCATGAATAACGTGGGCCGCGATGAGCCCGACGTTGCTCACCTCCTGTCCCATGCGCGATACGTCCAGGGCTACCTGTACCAGGTGTTTCGCGGCTACCAGTTCGCGGCTGTAGCTGGGCGAGAACTGATTGACCGCCGATTGCACGTCGGGGCGTTCCACCATACGCTGAAGCTGGGTAAAATCGCCTTCCGCCGCGCTAAACTCCTTCTGGACCTGTTGCAGCTTCACCGGGTCGAGAGCTGCCGTGGGATCGCTTTTTGAGATTGGCAGCAAGGTCTTGACGGCGAGCAGATGGTTGATACCATCATGCGCCGTGGTATTCACGCTGTTGTAGAGATTATAGGCTGTCAGCCCGACGCCCAACGGCACCAGTATCCCCAGCATGATGACTACCAGAACGGTGATGCTCACGATACGATGAAGGTTGCGCTTACTCGTACTCCTGGCCGTGCGCTGCCGACGCTTATAGGCTATATGTCTCGGACTGGTAATGTGCTTATCGCTGGAGGAAGACTGCCGGTGCCGCCGCGTATAGCGCGATGTGAGAGAGCCGACTATCTCTTCTGAGGAGAGCTTTATCGGCACAGAAAGAGCGGCGGTGAGCTTATCAGGAAGAGCGTTTCCTATTCTTCTTAAAAGAAGGGCTCCCGCTCCCACCAGCGATTGCTTGTTATCCTCGTTAGCCGTCTCCTCCTCGACCTCTGCGATATCAGCCTCGTCCTCGAAGGAAACGAGGACAGTAATCTCGTCAGGTGACTCCTCTTCAATTTCCGCCGCATCAATCTCGTCATCAGATACGGCTGCCTCATCATGGTCGGATGCGACCATCTCGTTGAGTGTCTCTTGCTGATCGGCGGGGACGGTATGCTCTTCTACTGCGGGTGCTTGTTCAGCAGTGGGAAAAATATCAGTAGTATCAGATATGGCGATCTTTTGCGCAGCAATGGCAGGCAGCGTATCATCCTCGTCCGGCGTCTGCTCGTCCGCTTCAGTTGCCTCTGCTACATCCTCTATATGCTCAACGAGGTCGGATTCTTGATCGGCGAGCGCTTCAGCTATGGACTGATTGGCGGGCGCCTCGATTGGCTCGCTATCGATGATTGTTGCCTCGCTCTCCTGCGTGGAGGGGTTGTGATCAACAACATTTGCTCCCGGTGCGAGCGCGCGAAATCCCCAGGGCGTGCCGTCTTCATGTCGCAGCAAGCATTGTTGCGCAAGCTCTAGCAATCGTTCTGCCGGGAGATGATGCTCCGTCGCGATCTCTTCAACGGGTCGGTTTGTAGTAAAGTAGGCTGTGATGGCAGCCTTGCGTCTATAATAATGCTTTCTTCCTCGTTTGTTCAAACGCTGGACATCAACGGCGCGCCAGGAAGAGATATCCTGTTGACGTTCCTGGTCAGGAGAAGAATGTTTCTCATGTATATCAAGCAATGTTGTTACCCCCGCGGCACGTATACATAAAAATGGAAATAATTCATTGCCGCGTTCCAGAGCGAAGCTAGCTGCTGTAGCTCCCCGATTCATCGTGGGAGCGTTGGAACGCGGAATATTTCAAAATTATGTATGGTAAAAACGATACTATCATAATTTAAATGGGAACCCATAATATTTATCGGACAGACAATTCGTTTGTAACTTACATTGCCCTGAATGTCAAGGAAAATTCAGTGAAATAGATCACTTTCTGTATGCAATTTATAACTATCAGGGAAGTTCCTCTAATAAAATAGACGCAGGAAGGGATAGATTAGTTTCTTTTCTCATGAAAACTCAGCAAAAAGGGCTAGAGCACAGGAAAACAGTCCTGATGGTCGTAAAAAGATTACCGACCTTTTTACGACCATCAGGAGAAACAAACTCCTTCGGAATGTTCCGCGTTCCAACGCTGCTGACGCGCTAGCTTCGCTCTGGAACGCGGCAATGAACTCCTTCGGAATGTTCCGCGTTCCAACGCTGCTGACGCGCTAGCTTCGCTCTGGAACGCGGCAATGAATTATTTTACCTTTGCTTCGAGGGCGTTTAGCTGCTCTCGCAGTTTGCGATTCTCTTCGCGTACTTCATCAAGGTCCTGGCGTAGCAGCTTGAGTTGCTCATCGCTCTTATCGCCGGTGCGCAGCGTATGTGCGGCCACGCGCATTAATCGCTGAGCCCCGGAGTCCAGTTCGGACCCTGCCAGGCGATCAAGCGTCTCAATCGCGCGTTTCTCGCCCAACGCTGCCAATGCCATTGATGCAGTCATGCGTGCTGGTCCCCAGCTATCATGCTCGACCGTCTGGAGCAACCCGGTTACAGCCCGTTGGCGCGCCTCTTCGCTATAGAGATAGCGATTGTTGCCAAGCACAAGCAGCCCCATCGCAGCGGCACGGCGCAACATCGGGTGGTTGCTGGTATTGTTGAGATAGCTGACGAGGATATCGACCACCCGGTCATCGCCCGTTGCTCCGAGACCACTAAAGATGCCTCGCTGGACGAAGCTCATCCATGATGGACGTTCGATGATTGTTGTCAGGAGCTCGACGCTGCCCGGTGTCCGTGTTTTCCCGAGAGCTTCGGCAGCGGCAGCTTCCACTCTGTAGCTGACGTCGCCGCCTTCGAGAATGGGGCGTAATGCGTCGGCAGATCGCTGCGCCAGTTCCGTTTGCTGAGGAGCCTGGAAGTCTCCCAACGCTCGCACAATCGCTTCGCGCACGCGTGAATGCTGAACGGGCTCAAGAGTTTGCAACGCCTGGATGAGCGCCGTTTGCGCTCGTTCGGTGCCGATCTCGCCGAGCGCGGCGGCTGCGGCGACACGCACTCCCCAGAACGCGTCATTGTTCAGCGTATTGACGAGCGCCTCAAGGCTTGCGTTTTCGTTCCGCTTGCCCAGAGATTCCGCAGCTTCTATGCGTCCAAGCACATCAGGATCGTGTGCGAGTTGGTAGCATAGCATGTCTGCTGGACGCTCGAATTTCAGCGTCTTGAGCAGCCAGCCATCCGGGTCGATACAGATCATCAGCGGCTCGTGCTCTAGCGGAATGTAGAAGCTCTGCTCAGCCTGTCCATCCGCTCCCAGCGTGATACGCAGCGGTATGGTGCGCGTGTCTGTCGTGAGCTTATCTCTGGCCGCCTCGTCTGACGTCGGCACGGTAATGGTGAGGTCGAGGGGAGTGACGAAACATGGGGTCAGGTCATCGATCTTCTGCGTTTGCTTGATTTTGAGGTTGAGCATATGGCTCTCGTCATCCCAGGTATGCTGTACTTCGAGAGCTGGATAGCCACCGCCGTAGATCCATTGCTGGAAGAATTGGCCCAGGCTGCGACCACTCACCTCTTCCACTGTGCGCTCCAGATCGGCGGTAATCACTTCTTTTTCGCGGTACCGCTCAAGATATGCCTTGATTGCGCGCCTGAACGTTGCGTCGCCGAGCTGATGGCGCAGCATATGCAGCACCCAGCCGCCCTTGTTATAGAGGTGTCCATCAAAAAGCTCGAAGCCCTGGTCGTAGTAGACATGGTAGACCACCGGTCGTCGATAGTGGGCGTCCTCCTGGAGGTAGCCTTTTTTGACATTGAGCATAGAATACTTGAACCAGTCGGTCCCCAGATCGTGTTCGCCCCACAACTCCTCAAAATATGTAGCAAAGCCCTCGTTGAGCCAGCCGTTAGCCCAGTCGCGACAGGTCACGAGGTCGCCGAACCACTGGTGAGCCAGTTCGTGCGCGACAACCGGCACCATATCAACATCCAGCGCGGCCTTCTGATCAAGCAACAAAGAAAAGCTATGCGTGGTCGCGGTCGTATGCTCCATCGCGCCCGTATAGATCTCCACCACCGTCTGAGCGTATTTATCGTACGGGTACTCGACGCCGGTGAAGTCTGAGTAGAAGGCCATCATCGCGGGCGTCTTACCCATGAGCAAGAGGACATCATCTTTGCGGTCCTTGCGCACGTAGTAGTTTACCGGCTTGCCCTTATAGCTGTCCTCGATGACGGCAAAATCCGCCACGACCAGCGAGATCAGATAGGCGGCATGCTGGACGTCGTGGCGCCAATGGTGAGTTTTGGTCGCGCCATTATCGGTGACGCTGAGCAGATTGCCGTTGGAGACGGTCAGGAACTGGGCAGGCACAGTAACGATAATCTCTGTGGTGGCGCGATCATTGGGCGCATCGTGGCAGGGGAACCAATGGCTGTGGTAACGCGGCTGTCCGAAGGTCCAGGCTTGCACAGGGCGGGTTGGATCCTCGGGCGCGGGTTTGACGAAGTGCAATCCTGTACGCGGCCTGGCATGATACGTGACTGCGATAGTAAACTCCTCACCGTGATGATAGGGGCGATCCAGCGTGACGATCAGCTTTTTATTGGTAGTGCTGTAAGCCAGATCGGTGCCATCTACCAGCGCCACCTTTTCGATTTGCAGCTCTACCGCATCAAAGGTGATTGTTCTGGCCTCTTCATACAGGGTAGAAAAAGCTGTATATACGGTCCCGCTGATGGTTTCCTGTTCGAAATCGAGGGTGATTTCTAACCTGACGTGCTTCACATCGGCTGGCCGATCAGGGGCGTATTGCACTTTATCACCGGGTAGTTCAAAGGCATGGGCTTTAGGAGTTGGCTGACCGTGCAAAAAAAATAGACTATAGCCGTTTCCGATGTCCATCGCGTGGATATAATTACAGTTTGGCAAAATAACTCTCCTCTCTCAGTCGCTACGTTTATCACCGAATGCTTCCTCTCTCTCCACAATACCCGTAATTATACACATTTTTCGAACCTCTGCATCTTCTGGTACGTAGCTGTTATAGTTATGTATATCTCATTTAAAGAAAGGCCAGTATATGCGTACAGTCACCCCTCGGATTAACCGAATCTCCCAAATTGTACGCTTCTTTAGAGTCTCGCGGCTGCTTTTATGGACGATCTGGACAATTTATCGAGAGCGGCGGCGTGTGATTCGAGCGCGTGAGCGAGGAAATTACGAGGTGCAGCCAAACATCGAGGTGTTGATCGAGGTGCTGGTTGCGTTCCGCAAGACCGCGATCAAGCTGGGTGTCCTGATGATTAAATTGGGGCAATTCCTCAGTTCGCGGGCTGATTTGTTGCCGGAGCAGGCATTGAGCGTGCTGGGCTCGTTGCAGGATGAGGTACCGCCCGCGCCTTTTGAGCATGTGGTTGCGGTCATCGAGTCCGAACTGGGCAAGCCTGTGGAGGAGCTATTCAGCATGCTGGAGCGTAAGTGTACCGCCGCTGCCTCGCTCGGTCAGGTTCACAAGGCCGTGCTGGCGGCGACCGGCGAAACGGTGGCCGTCAAAGTCCAGCGCCCGCATATCGAACAACTGGTAAATATGGATTTGAGCACCCTCAAGTTTGTGATCTGGCTCATTTCCCGCTTCGTCGATGCTAGCGATTTTATTGACCTGATGGGGGTCTATCGCGAGTTCAAGCGCACAGTCCATGAAGAGATCGACTATGTGACGGAAGCTGCCAACGCTAAACGTTTCCGCGAGATGTTTCAGGATGATCCGACTATTTATATTCCCCGCATCCACGACGCCTATCTCTCGCGCCATGTGCTGGTGCTGGAATGGGTGGATGGCATCAAAATTAACGATTACGCGGCTCTTGATGCTCGCGGAATCAACCGCCTCGAAGTCGCGAAACGCACGGTAAGCTCTTACTTTTACCAGTTTTTTGAGGAGGGCTTTTTCCATGCCGACCCTCATCCTGGCAATATCTTCATCAAGCAGGGTTCGCCCGCCTCTGGTCCGGTGATTGCCTTCGTTGATTTTGGCATGGTGGGAACGCTGACGAAAAATATGAAGAAATCGCTCAAAGACCTGTTCCTGGGCTTTGTCATGCGCGATTCCAGATCGCTCGTTAATGCGCTGGTCAAGCTGGGCTTTATTGGCGAGGGAGCGAACCTGGCCTCTATCGAGCGAGCATTGTCGTTGATGCTAGAGCAGTATTATGGCATGACGCTGGGGGAGGTGCGTGAACTGGACATTCCCGAAGTGGGGCGAGAGGTTGAGAATCTGCTCTATGGTCAGCCCTTTCGCGTGCCTGCTCAGTTTGCCTTTACCGGGCGCGCGATTGGGACGCTGGTGGGCGTATCCACGGGACTCGCGCCCGATTTCAACTTTGTTGAGGTCGCGACCCCTTACGCGCGTCGCTTCCTGGGGCTTGATGCCGAAAGTATGGGACAGACGGCCCAGGATCTGCTCTCCCAGGTGATAGACATAGGGAGGGTATTGCTGGAACTGCCGCGCTCGCTAGAGCGGGTGGTTAACAAAATCGACGCGGGTCAGGTCGAGGTCAGGTTGACCGATGCGCCTGCGCCAGGGCGCGGACCGGGGCGCAGGCGTAGGAGGGGGAACAGGAGTAGCGTATCCTCCAACGACGGTGGTGGTGGGCTCTCCCTGGCCTTCGCATCCGTGGCTTCGCTGGCCGGGGGCGTCTTTTTGACCAATGCGCACCTGTTCGCCCCCGGTTGGTTCTGCCTCGGCCTGGCAGGCATAACCACGCTGGGCTTGATATTGAGAAGATGACTCAACGGTTGGCTACAATAATATCCATCCCTCGCCTTCTGGCCTGACGCGTCCTTCGCGTTCCAGCTTGAGCAGGTGCGCCTCGACTGAGCGAGCGGCGACCGGGTGCAGTTTGGGCTCGACGTCGAAATAGATGCGCTCGACCATCGCGGGAATGGCTGTGCCTCTGGGCAACGTTTGCAGCGCCTCTATCACCTGCTGTTCGCGCAGCATGCGATGAGCGATATACTCGCTGAGCTTGCCTTGCGGATCTTCGATTTTAGGGCCATGTGAGGGAATCATCTCTTTGATCTCCATCTGCTGCAAGCGTTTGAGCGAATTCAGATAGTCCAGCAGATCGCCATCAGGGGGACTGATCACGACCGTGCCAATGCCTGCAACCAGATCGCCGGCGAAGAGCACCCGCGCCTGCTCCAAAAAGTAGCAGTGGTGGTCAAAACGATGACCCGGCGTGTGAATGGCGCGCAACGTGTCATTCCCCACAGTGAACGTTGTACCATCGGGCACCTCTTCGTCCGCAATTGGCACGCCTTTGCGGTTGAAGGCATGGATCGGCACGTTGAGACGCTCGCGTAAAGTGGCGGCGCCGCCGATGTGGTCAGGGTGTCCATGCGTAATCAGGATGCGCTTGATGCCGCCGCGCGCCCCGCCCTCGCGCACAATGGCGTCAAGATGAGTGGGATTATCGTCGGCGGGATCGATTACCAGCGCGCCGGTGGGTTCGCTGCCTAAAACAAGCGTATTCGTCCCAGGACCCGTCATCATCGAGGCGTTAGGCGCGAGGATAATCGTATAGGTTTCTGGCATATATGTTCCTCATTTGATTGCATACTATTTTTATATCTTCCAGGCGTTCTCTGCGTCTTCAGGTAGGTAGACGTGGGGTTTGCCATCTTTCTGGGTGAGGATGGGCAGATGTGTTGCCACATGGCGCAGGGCCGCCGCGTCAAGCGCCTCCTGGACGGTACGGAAGGCGGACAAGTCGCGCAACTGGTGGAAGGTGGGAAAGGCAATGGGGATTTCGCCGCGCTTAAAGCGATCAAGGGCGTCCGCGGGCCGTATCCAGACGCCGTCGCTCGTTTCTAGCTGGTCGTAAGCAGCTTCCTGTTCGAGGGGAGCAGTGGCAAGGAAAAAGTGGGTATCGTAGCGTTTGGGCAGCCCTTCGGGGGTGATCCAGTGCGCGAAGTAGGCAAGATGGTCGGTCGCGAGAACGAGAAGCTCGCTCTGGGCCATCTCGACCAGAGAGCCTTTGCGCTCGTTGAAAGCCTGGCGATAGCCGGTAAAGCGCGCCGCAGTTTCCTCATTGATGGTGAGCATTTCCCCGTTGCGATAGGCGAGCAGCACGTTGGCCTCTTCGAATAGCTCACGAATAGCAGCCGCGCGCGCGCCGCTCCCCAGAGCTGTACGGCCCTCCGGGTCCGACGCTGTGGGGGCCACCGGCTTGCACAGCCCGGCGGTCTCTTCGGCCCGATGATCATCAGGAGAAACTGAGCCGCCTGGAAAGACGTATAGGTTGGGCATAAACTCGCTTTGCACGGCACGCTGTACCATGAAAACCTCAATTCCCGCTGGCCCAGATTCCGCGTCGCGCAACAACATTACGGTGGAAGCTAGCCGGGGCTGTACTGGCATCACATCGTTCTCCATTCTGCATAAAAGTACGTTTTGGCGCATTCTGTAACCTCGCAGTAGACGTGGGTGGGCGATAAATCGCATAGGACGCGATCAATCGGGTCCCTACGCAGGATGTACGAGGTTGGTTTCCTTGCGTTTATAGTACCATATTGACAGGGCTAAATTATCTTGTGGTATGCTTTTTGCGTAGCAAATTTTTAGCTGTTGCATAACCACGACTTCTGCTATAATGCCTGAGTCTATTGTGTAGCCGCGAAGGTCGGCACAGGTCTACAAAGAAACTGGTGCGCAGATGCCTATCAACAAAAATCACGTATTACGCAGTGTTGCATCTTTACGGGTCGGACTGATTGGCGAGCCGGTTGCGCATTCCCTATCGCCCCGGTTTCAGCAAGCGGCTCTGGATGCGTGCGGCATTGCAGCCCGTTACGAATTGTGGCTGACGCCCGCGGATAAACTGGTTGAGCGTGTCCGCTCGCTATGCGACAAAAATTGCCTGGGAGCCAACGTGACGATCCCCCATAAACGGGCGGTCCTGCCATTGCTGGATAAGATTGACCCGCTGGCAGAGCGGATCGGGGCGGTCAATACTATCGTGCATCGCGACGATTATCTCTATGGGTACAATACCGATGCGCCCGGCCTGCTACACGCGCTCCAGGAGCAGGGCGTTGGGAAAGCCGGACCGGGAGGGCTGGTAAGCTTGAAAGGATATACTGCGGTGCTGCTGGGTGCCGGTGGCGCGGCTCGTGGCGCAGCTTTCGCGCTCACCGACGCAGGCGTCGAGCGCCTGATCATTCTTAATCGTCATCTTGAACGCGCTCAAATGCTGGCCGCCGATGTGCAGCAGCATTACGATGGACCGGTTTTTAGCTTAAACGATCCGGCCTTCTTGATCCCTCATCCGTCGGCTATTATTATTAACGCGACTTCTTTAGGCATGCATGAAGATGCCAGCGTACTTCCTACCGATGTGCTGGCCCGTTTCGATGCTGACACCTTCGTCTATGATATGATTTACAATCCGAGCCAGACGTACCTGCTATGTCAGGCCCGCACCATAGGCTTGCGCACCGCCAACGGCCTATCGATGCTTTTGCACCAGGGAGCACTGTCCTTCACGCTCTGGACGGGCAAGCCTGCGCCATTGGGCGTGATGAGAGCGGCTTTAGAGTAAAGCGGAGACCACTTCCATATCAAAGCGGCCTCCCTCACGGCATATAACCCTGAGCGCGACCAGGATGGCAAAACATTATAGGTGGGATTGCGCCTGCTCAACGCACAGGCCGAGAGTGCCAGCCGCTAATGTTATAGAATAGATGAAAACACATCTTTCAAGGAGAGTTTCATGAAGTTTGTCAGCTTTTCTACTCCTGAAATACCGGAGCCGCACCTGGGCCTTGTGCGCGATGAAGAAGTCGTCGATGTTGATCTGGCTGGCCGCGCCCTCCAGGTCTCCGTACCCGACCAGATGCAAGACCTGATTGATCGTTATGAGCAATACAAACCGGGCGTGCAGGCAATCCTGGACAAGGCCGGGAACCGCCGCTTTAGCCAGGTCCGAACCTTTACTGAGATCGGCGCCGCGCACGCGCTCAATGCTGTGCAACTGGCCGCGCCCATTCCTCGCACGCGCAAAAACGTCTTATGCGTCGCGATCAACTATCGCGAGCACGCGCAGGAGACGGGACATATCCGCGAGCACAAAGGCGTCCCTCCCGAGATCCCCGTATTTTTTACTAAAGCTCCCACTGCCATCAACAGCCCTTACGGAGAGATCGTCATCGACCCGGCAGTCTCGCAGGAGATCGACTGGGAGGCCGAACTGGCAGTGATTATTGGCAGACGCGGGAAGAACATCCGAGAAGAGGATGCGCTCTCATATATTTTTGGCTATAGCGTCCTGAACGACGTCACGGCCCGCGATTTACAGGCTCGTCACAAGCAATTTTTTAAGGGCAAGAGCCTCGATGGTTCCTGTCCGATGGGACCGTGGATTACCACCGCCGATGAGATTGCCGATCCGCAAAATCTCAATCTCAGCCTGCGCGTCAACGGCGTGACCAAGCAAAGCTCGAATACGCGCTTGATGATCTTTCCCATTCCCATGCTGATCGCTACACTCTCGCGCGGCATGACGTTAGAGCCGGGGGACATCATCGCGACCGGAACCCCCAGCGGCGTCGGCTTCTCGCGCACCCCACCCGAATTCCTCAAACCGGGCGATATCATGGAGACCGAAGTCGAGCATATCGGCGTTATCAGAAATGCGGTGGTGGGCGTGGGTTGAAACGCGGGTAACATGCTGTAGAGGTTTGAATGCTCTACGTTCTCTTCAGGCAAGAGAGCGCATGATGGAGGCCGTGTGTGCGTTTCTCGACCGCCACGAGCAGGCAAAGGAAAGCAAATTTTAGGGCAACGAATGTAAGATCACCACGGGAATCTTGCGAGTCGTCTGCCTGGCATACGCTTCCCACGGAGGATTGTGGGCAATGAGCCGAGGCCACAGTTGGGCGTACTCCTCCGGCCCGGCGATGGTAGCCAACGCGGCCTGCTGGCGGCGTCCCACCTGGATGCGCACTTGAGGATTGCTGAGTATGTTGTGATACCAGCCTGGATGACGGTCTTGACCGTTATTACTGGCGACGATCACATAGTTGGCTCCATCGGGCATGTACTGTAAAGTGTGGCGGCGCGTCTTGCCGCTTTTGCGTCCGGTGGTAGAGAGGACCAGCATGCTCATCTTCCCCAGGCGACTGCCAAGCTGCCCGCCGCTCTTTTCATACACCCAGGTCATTGTGCGATCAACCAGGGTGACAAACCGGTGAGAGAGAGCCATCAGACGTGGCTTTCTTCGCGCATCCAGCCCGGTAGGGGGCCCCAGAGATTGAGGGCGGCTGTGCGCGTGTGCCAGATGCGGGGCGGGGTGCTGGCATCGCGGTCGTAATATTGCTGGATCTCGGTTGAAAGCTCGATGTGGATGCCATCGGTATCGGCAAAACGAATGAAGAGGTCATTGCCGGCGCCGTGACGGCCTGGACCCCAGAGAATCGGTACCTGTTGATTGCCGAGGTGATCGCACCAGCGCAGCAGCTCGGCTCTATCGGCGATGTTGAAGCCGATATGGTCGATGCCGGGCTTGTCCAGCATAAGCGTCAGGGTGTGATGGGCGTTGTTGCAGCGCAGCCAGGCACATTCACGCAAGAGCCAGTCGGAGAGGTCGAAGCCGAGCGATTCGGTATAGAATTCGACCATTGTATCCAGATGCATGGTACGTAATGCCACATGTTGCAGGGTACAGGGCTGCATTCGTCGCCCTTTAGGAGCGGCAAGACGCGAGCTGTCGAGCGTGACCGAGATTTCGATACGGTTGCCATCTGGATCATTAAACCAGAGTGTATCTCCCAGATCGAGGTTGCCATCGCGTGGACTTAGCTCAGGATTGATGCCGGAGATTTTGAGACGGGCCGCTAATGCCGCCAGTTCAGCGTCGCTATCAACCTCAAAAGAGAGATGGTGGAGCTGCGTGTTCAGCGTCGGCCTGCGACCGTTACTCGTCGCCGCGCGCGTATCATTAAATAGCCCCAGGACGTGATGCTCCCCTCCCAGGCTAAAGAACAGATTGGCATCTTCCAGTTCGACCTCGTCGGAAAGGCTCTCAGAGGTGATGTATGGATCGAGCCCCAACGTCTGGCGGTAGAACCGTGCCTGCGCAGGCACATCCGTTGACCATAATCCAACATGGGCCAGGCGTTTTACCTTGACCTTCTGTATCTGCTGATTGCTCACGACTATCTCCTCCTGAATGCAGGCACGAATTTCTCTCATCATACCTGGATGAGAAAAAAGGGTCAATGAAACCACCCTAAGGTCATATATGGCCCGTTATTCAGGCTGTTGCTGCGGAGGCTCCTGGGATGGTGGCGCAGCTTCTGCTCGCTCCGCCAGCTCCAGAAAATGCTCGACGTTGGTGGAAGAGAGATCAATCGTCTCCAGCACGCGGATAAGAGGCGTCGCGGGCATAGGCGTATCCGGGAAGGTCATTGATGGCACCGGCCTGTTACTTTGTGATTTGTCTTCAACCGGCGACCTACTATTCAGCCGATCAACGTTTTTGGGCGCGCCATAACTTCCCGATTGATTGTGGGAGCCCGCTGCATCGTGAGAGGTCCCTATGGCACTCGGCTTGCCAGGGCGAGCTGTGCGTGCGCTTCGGGGCAAGGATACGAGAGATCGCCCGGCAAGCGCCGAAGGGATAGGAGCAGCGTCGTTGAACAAAAGATGGAGGATAAGAATGTTGGTCGCCGTACAGAGGGCCGCGAGCATAAGCTGCACATACCAGTGCTGCCAGAGACATACTGCCAACAATATGCTGATGATTGGCAGCGAGAACGCAACACGTCTATGCGTGTGAAACATGAGCGAGCGCATGCGCCAGCGATAAGAGGGCGCAATGCTCTGGCTGCGCCGGATAGTGGGACTCTTTCGCAACAGTTGTTTGCCCGGTTGATAGAACCAGCGTAGCATCATGGCTCTGCGCCACTGAGCCGCTTTGCCGGTTGCGAGATTCCAACGTATCCGCTCAGGCCATACAGCCCTGCTGACTTTGCTTGCCCCTTGCAGCTTTTTACTATCGGAACTCATCCGCACTCATCCTCTTCACCCTGCTCGCCCCACAATCCCTGAGTGGGAGAGATGGCCCCTGCCCTATCGCGGCACTGAAGTGCCGGCATTAAACCGGCAACCTTCAGTGCGTGGCGTGGAACACTCCCGAGATACTCCACAACCGCCGTTTGCTCGCCAGGTATATAACACCACCTGTAATAGAAATGAGCTGCAAGAGTATAAGCATCTGCTCCCGTGATTGACGCCTCTCGTCAATCACATTGCCGCTCCAACAACCACACCGCGAGATGCATCGCTCTGGCGGCTCTACTTCTATTACGACAACAACCACACCCAGTATATACCCGGCAGCTACCTCACCACATTCCTGTATCCAACCCTGCCTCGCCTCCACCCTGCATCCAGGATACAGGCATACCCGAGGCGTTCGCACACCGGCACTTCACTACCGCGATAAGGGCTTGACCATTGGCAACTACCCTCTGTTCGTTCAGGCTCGGCCTCATTGCCGACAACCCGATCACAAAGATATTGTACCTGTACCTCCAATAACTCGCGGTTGTGATATGATGGAGATTCAGTTAAGAACGGTGGTATTTTCTATCGACATCTTAACTTTTTAATCGAATTATCTGCTTATTTTTATATTGGTATTATAGAAATTATAAAATCCAACTCCTATGATTTAGCTTCCTTGCAGGCGTGGCGGCACAGAGGTACGGATAGCAAAGAGCATAAAAAGATGGAGCAGCGCCTGCCTGCTTCGCGAAGCAGGCAGGCGCTGCTCTATCTTTAGTAGAACTATTCGTCGTTTTCCTCAATGTGGATTTTGCCACGCAGTTCGGTTGAAGGAGTATGGGAAGGAGGGTCCCATTCAAATTTTACTTTTTGTCTTTTAATCGGGATGCTTGTGCGCAGATTATCAGTGCCCCCTTCATGGGCCAGGCTGACCTGCATCTGGTCCTCATCGATATCCAGGCGGCGCGAAACAACCGAGACAAGTTCTTTTTTAATCACCTCAAGCAGTTCTGGATTGAGCTTCAAGCGATCATGTACCAGCACGACTTTCAGGCGTTCTTTTGCCAACTCGCCCGGTGTGGGCTTCTTCCGACCAACCCTGAATTCAAAAACACCCATATCACTGCTCCCTTCAGGATGATTGAGAGCGTATGCGCTTCTCGACCGGTGCAGGACCAAAGCCAACGAGACGGCGTAATCGCTCCAGGAGCGTGGGAGATTCATCAAGCTCGTCGAGCGGAACTTCCTGGCCTATAATGCGCATGGCAGCATTTAAAAAGGCGCGACCTGCGCGCGAGCGTTTCTCATAGACGGCGGGCTCACCTTTATTCGTGGCAACGATGATCGCTTCATCTTCTGGAATGATGCCCAGCAGATCGATGCCGAGCACCTCTAAAACGTCCGCGACATCCATCATATCGCCGCGGCGGATCATTTCGGCGCGCAGGCGATTGAGAATCAGGCGGGGCTCGGGTTTCCCTGCTGCTTCCACCAGGCCAATGATGCGGTCCGCATCACGGACAGAGGCCATCTCTGGATTGGCGACGATGATGATCTCGTCCGCGCCGACGATGGCATTGCGAAATCCCTGCTCGATGCCGGCGGGGGAGTCGATGATCACAAAATCAAACTCCTGGCGAAGTTGCTGACATAGTTGTTCCATCTGGATGCTATTGACGGCATTTTTATCGCGTGTCTGGGCTGCCGGGAGCAGATACAGTTCGGGCAAGCGTTTATCTTTGATCAGCGCCTGCCGCAGACGGCATTGCCCCTCAACCACATCCACCAGATCATAAACGATACGATTTTCCAGTCCCAGCACGGCGTCGAGATTGCGCAGACCGATGTCGCCATCGACCAGCGCGACCTTCTTTCCCTCCATCGCAAGCGCAGTCCCCAGATTGGCTGTCGTGGTGGTCTTGCCTACTCCACCCTTGCCCGATGTGATGGTGATTACCCTGCTATCCATGCTACACTCCATATGAAGAATTTCCAGACTTCCTCAGGAGAACGATTCGTCCCTGGTCCTTATGATGATAGAGTATACCATCACAAAGGCAGAAAATATAGAGAAGCGATCCAACTACTTCCGTGGAGGGCGTCCACTGATCCAGGTTTCGACGACAATTTGCCCATGTCTGATGGTCGCGACCTCCGGGCGAGGCTGGGCCTCAAACCCTTCGGGAGGGCGCGAGAGCAGGTGAGCTATACGCAATTGTACCGGGGAGAGCTGGAGCGAACAGACCAGCGCCTGCTCGTTGTCGGGGTAGCCCGCGTGTACCATGCCGCGCAGTACTCCCCAGACAAGAATATCTCCGCCCGCGACGATTTCCGCGCCATGATTGACATCGCCGAGCACGACAACGTTGCTATGGTGATGAATGGCCTGGCCTGAACGGATCGTGCGTCGTATGAAGAGGGTGTCATCTGAGGCGCGAGGGTCGCGTGGGGACCGGTCCAGTTCAACGGTTACGTTCGCCTGTTGCTCTATATCGGCGTAAGGTAAGGCGATGGTTTTGGCCTCCTTTGGCTTGTTCGCCTTCCCGCTTGCTGCAATTGACATATGGTAGTGCGCGAGCAGGTCTTCGAGCTGGAGACGCTCGTTGTGCTGGAGCATCCGCTGGCTGGTATCGACCGTGAGTGAAGCGCCACGAAAGAACGAAGGGGCTTCCGCGAGCCGTTCCGCGAGCGCGTTCAGCAATTCGCCAAAAGGCGTGGCCGGTTCGAGCGTTAAGAGCAAGCCATCGCGCGTTCCTTTGATAGCAATATATCCTTGCACAGACTGTTTTTCCTCCCCTGCCAGTCTGCCTGGTAGTACGTGTGCCTCCGGCGCTTCTTTTCCCGAACTATCCTCCATAGTATGAGTTCCCATTCGCTGCTGGAAGCAGGCTTTGTCAAACGATACGTTGATGAGAGTGAATATGTCGTGCATATCTCTATTACGCGCACAGCAGCCAAAGTAATACAGTACGCGTAAATCGACAGCTTTACACCTTACAGTATAAAGCTGTCGTGGTTAAAACGCAATAGAATCAGGAACAATGCCTCACGGTGTCGGGGATGGCGTCGGCGTCGGCGTTATCCCTACCGTTGGGGATGGCGTCGGTGTCGGCGTTGGAGCCTTTGTTGGCGTCGGCGTCACTCCGGCAGTTGGTGCTTTTGTTGGCACGGGCGTCGTGCCGGGTGTGGGAGCTCCATTGGTCAGATTCACTACAAAAAGCGTGACCGATTGCCCGCTTTGCAGAGTTGAGCCGGGAGGCGGATCTGTTCGCGAGATGGTATTGGGCTTCTGAGCCGGATCGGTCGAGTCGTTGGGGTCCTTGACGACGCTGAATGGAATCCCGAGACTATTTAACTCGGCCTCGGCGTGCGCGAGCGAGTCGCCCACGAGGTCCGTAGGAACTTTAGGCAAAGATGGCGATTCCAGGTCAACTTGGATTGTTGTGCCAGGCGGGGCCATATCCGGCGGACGGGGCGATTGATCCTTGACAACGCCGGATGTCGCGCCATTGCGCACCTGTAATTTGAAGCCTGAAGCGACCGCTTTGGCCTGTGCCTGCTGATAATCCAGGCCGACAAGATCGGGAACCGACACCTGTTGTTGCACGGTTGGCAAGGCGGTCGGCCCATGTGTACCGGGGAAGAAGCCGAGTTGGGCTGCCAGGTAGATGCTAAAGCCGAGCAATAATAGTGTAGCGAGCAGGATAAGGACGGTAACAATGCTGGCGAAACGCGACTCGCGTTGCTCCTGGCCCACGGTTGAGCGGGGCATAGCTCCTCTGGAGAATGGACGCGTGGCCCCGTTACCGTTATCCAGGGGAGTATTATAGAGGCCCGGGCCAGGATCGATCTGGGTCATTGTGCCCGGACCCGATGGCAGCGGCACAAAGCCCGCCTGTTGTTGCTCCTGCCTGTATGGGTGGGGGACGCCCTTGTCTTGCAACGAGTTCTGGTTGTACATCCGGTTGTTAGGAGACGAGCCCGCAACCGCCGCGCGTCCATCCGCCGGCGCGGCGCTATTAGGACGCGGTGGGATTTTATTCAGTGGCTCATTCGCTTGAGACGCCAGTACGCCTCCAGGGGTGATGTTAGTGGGCAGGCCGCCGCCAAGCTCCTCCTCGCCCAGCGTCTCCAGCGCGCGCGCCAGGACATTGCCGTCGCGGAAGCGCATCTCCGGCACCTTCTCCAGGCAGCGCAGGATGATATCCTCTAACGTCGACGGGATATTGGGGTTAAGCTGGCTGGGTGGAGTCGGCGGGTCCTGGATATGCTGCATCGCCACCGCTACCGGCGTATCACCATCGAAGGGCGTGCGTCCGGTCAGCATCTCGTACATCACAATGCCCAGCGCGTATACATCGGCTGCCGGGCTGACGATCTCGCCCTGCGCCTGCTCCGGGGCATAATATTGCACGGTCCCCAGCGTCATGCCGGTGGTGGTCAGGCGTTCAGCATTGATATCTTTATACACACTGGCAATACCGAAGTCGGTGAGCTTGATCGAGCCATCGCGCCCCACCAGAACGTTCTGCGGCTTGACATCACGGTGGACAATACCCCGACGGTGAGCGGCTCCCAACCCGAGAGCAACATCGTGCGCGATAATAATAGCGCGGTCAATGGCGAGGACGCCACGAGAGCGCAGGTAGCGGCGCAGGTCGGTGCCCTCGACCAGCTCCATTACAATAAAGTAATTGCCGTCGCTCTGCCCATAATCATAGACCTGCACAATATTAGGGTGCTGCAATGCGGACGCCGCCTTTGCTTCCCGCTGAAAGCGCGTCACAAACTTTGGGTCCGTGCTATAAACTTCCCGCAATACTTTAATGGCTACGACACGATCCATGCGCATATCGCGCCCACGATAAATGGTAGCCATGCCGCCACGCCCAATGGGGTCCTGTAACTGATATCGCTCACCCAAAACTTCGATTTGCATAGCTCTCCGCACTATCAGGCGATAGGTAACGTCGCCACATATTGTCCCACTATTTTAACCTATTCTGCGTCAGAATGGAACACTCTAAACGAAAGTAAGAGTTTCCCGCCTTTATTCTGCTCTAATGGAATCCAACGATTGGATGTGAGAAGCGGGAAAGCCGCTTTGTATGATCACGCAGAGGCGCTTCCCAGTAAACGCACGTCCCCGCTGCGGCGTGTGATGTGCAGCGCGTCCATGTGCTCAAGCAACGGCAGAATATATTTTCGCGTCGCCCCCAACACGTCGCGCGCCTCTGCCACCGTTATCTGGCCGTGTTCTCGTATATAAGCGATCAGCCTGGCTACTGCTTCATCATATGTTTCTCGCAGGAACAGGACGCCATCCCCTAATTTCATCAGTCGTCCTTGCTCAACCAGCGCCGTTAACACATCGGCTCCCACGATAGCCTCGGCCTCGGCAATGCCCGGCGGCGTATAAGGGCTTGCCTGGAACAATCTTACTAATTGCTCTACCTGTCGTTGTTGCGCCGGGGTAAAGCTCGCCGCGAACCCTGGCAAGCAGATCAATCCGCCTGTGCGCGCAGCCGGCGCTCCTGTGCTATTGCTGACTGCCGCCAGCTTTCCCTCTTCTTGCAGGATGGTAAAAACATCGTTTGCCACCTTTGGCGGAAGGTTTAAGCGGGTGCGCCATTCCTCTTTAGACAGGCCGCTGCGCAGCGGATACTGCTTATGCTGTGTACTTACCAGGAGGATCGCCTCTTCCACCAACATATCCCAGATATGTTGCGCAAACCATAACGCCCCTATTTTGCGTACGCGTCCTTCTGATAAGAACGTCTCTAATATCCCTTGCGTCACATCCTCCGCTAAATTACACTGCCTGGCGATATCGGACAACTCATATCCTATCAGCCCCTGTCGCGCCTTTCCACCCGCTTTCGCCAGATTTCTTCTATCGAGGGCTGCCAGCACCAATTCTTCGGGCGATCCCTGCGCCAGGCGTTCAAGCGCGGCGATGATCTGCGGCTGAAAGCGGCGATGGTAACGCGGGTGAACATCGATCACTTCGCCGCCGCCGATGGTGATGCTGGGCGAAGGGATGCGCAGGATAAAGCGATCACGCCGCGCCACGATGGCAGGCGCGTTGAGCCGCAACTGTACCCATGCGCTATGACCCGGCTGCAACTCAGCCACATCCAGCAACCGTACGTGGGCTGCGATCTCCTGCGAGCCACTATAGAAGTCAACCAGCGTATTATGTGCCAGTGGCCGTTTCGCATCTGCCAGCAGTTCGATTCGGGCATCGAGCAGCGTTGTCGGGCGCATCTGTCCGGGCAGGGCGACGACATTGCCGCGCGCCAGATCAGTGCGAGCAACATTAGAAAGATTGAGCGCGACGCGGCTCCCCGGGCGCGCCACTTCCACCTGGTGCTTATGCGTCTGGAGGCTGCGAATACGCGTTTTCAAGCCCTCAGGATAAATTTCTACCTCTTGTCCGATTTTAAAGGTGCCATCAAGCAGCGTCCCCGTTACCACGGTGCCAAAGCCGGTCATTGAAAAAACGCGATCAATGGGCAGGCGTGGGCGCGCGCTATACGGACGCTCTTGCGCTTCATCAAGAATGCTATCCAGCGTTGCCAATAATTGCGGCAATCCCTGCTTTGTATACGCAGAAACGGGGATAATCGACGCACCGGTTAGCGTGGTTGGTTGCAATTGTTCCGCGACCTCCTCCCGCACCAGCTCCAGCCATTCTTCATCGACCAGATCGGCTTTGGTCAGCGCCACCACGCCGCGCGATACGCGTAGCAGATCGAGGATCGCCAGGTGTTCGCGGGTCTGAGGCATAATCCCTTCGTCGGCGGCTACCACCAGCAGGGCTGCGTCGATCCCACCCACGCCCGCCAGCATATTCTTAATAAAGCTCTCGTGCCCCGGCACATCGACAATGCTGACCTCGCGCCCGCTCGGCAGCGTCAACCAGGCAAAGCCCAGATCAATCGTCATGCCGCGCTCTTTCTCTTCGGCCAGCCGGTCCGGGTCAATCCCCGTCAGCGCCTCCACCAGCGTCGATTTACCATGATCTACGTGTCCCGCGGTCCCAATGCAACTCATAAATCCTACCCTGCTCAAAACTTTTTCTGATGCTAACTTTCCGTGGTCGGTTCTCTCTGTCATATCGTAACACAACAGGGGAGGGGATTGGAATGAGATCAAGAGGGGGTGTTGTTGGCACGATGTGGGCAACTTTTGAGCAGCAGCTTACTGATTTGTAAAATTAGCCTCTCTCTGAGTAGCGTCATTGCAACCGAGCTCGCAAGTTGGTGACGCTTTGTTTAAAGCCTGTTCTCTCTTGTTCTTTGCCAAGCTGATGAAAATTGGACTTTTTTATGCATCAGTGAAACGAGAAGAGAGCCATTCTATATGAAAACGATACGGCGCTAAATCAGCCTCTGGGAAAGAGGTCAGAAGATGCCACGCTTTTTGACTGACAATATCAGTGTTTTCTTGCCATGCAATCTGACAAAGCACAGGTATAACGTAAGGACAATCAGGTATGACAGACTCTAGAACGGAAAGTAAAGCATCGGACAGTTGTGTATTTCCTACTTTATTCTGCCCAAGTATACGGGCAACCGCTGGGGCACAGGCTAAAGCCCACTCTTTCTTTGCTACTACTATATGACATATATTTTCAACAGTATCACTCCAATCTTCGCCCCCTGCCTCTTCGTTGAGCAAAGCTGCTAAGAAAAAAGGAGTAACTACCTCCACTTCCATACTCTTCAGTGTATCGAGTGCCTCTTTTCTGACTTCAAGGTGGATATCGGAGGCTAAATCGACCAGCCAGGGAGTAGCAAGTTCATTGTCTGGAGAACCGATATAACGGAGAGTTTGTATCGCAGGAAGAAGGAGAGGTTCTACATATTTGCTGAGTACAGCGATCAGCATGTACAAAATCTCCTCTGAGGAGTTGGCGATTTCATGCAAAAGATGTTGCCGATTTTGTTCATTGGCACTCGCCACCTCTTTTAAGCGATTTTCAACCTCCTGCTGCTGAGCTTTATCAGTAGCAGCTCGTAGTAGAGGCAGCTTATGCACGCCAAGATGATACCAATCATGCCAGACAGCATATAAAGGCTTCTCCCAGAGTTTATTAAAATAATCAGACAAAACAACCACATGACGAGCTTCTTCCGTCCAGGCTGAATGCTTTAGCACCCGTTGCTGAGCTTCATTTAAAGTCAATCCATACAGAGCTTTAACGGTTTTCACTGCTTCCAAAGTGGTCAAACCATCTTTGTGGAGACGAGCGATCATTGCATCGATACTCTCTCCTTGAGCTACAATACCTTGATATTTTGCAATATTCTGCATAAAATCTCTGTCCAATGTATGCTCCCTGATCACGACTAATGGAAGGTTTGCTTTAAGACAAAACAAACGCTTTGTCTTATGCGATAATATCTATCTCGCAACAGAATCCCAATCCCTTTTGTTTGAGAGAAGCAAAGAGATAATGATATCCATGCTCTATCGGTTTTCTCACATAAAGATCAGCCTCCTTATAACCTATGAAATGAGCAAAGCCTAGAAAGACCTTGTTAACATTAACCAGGCTAAACTCCTCTAATTGCACAGTAATCTTATAATGCTTGCTCTGCTGATCAAAGGTCCAGGTAAACTTTTTAATATTCTTTGTGAGGGAAAAAAAATCTTGAATTTCAATTGAAACGCCATCGATGTGCTGGTAGGCAAACTGTTTGGTAAACTCCTCAATCTGAGCATGGAGGAATTGCTCGCTTCTTGTTTCCATCGGTATTGTCTCTCCTCAATGGGTTCATACGCAGTGCTACGAGATGTTTTTGTCGTTTGAGCGCCTCAAGCAAGCTTTCGACTACAAAAATGATCAAGGCCACACCCAAAAGAGCAGCAAAAGAAGGAAGATAGTATGCATCTCTGTCTCACTTTCTCCTGTATTGCTAATCTTTGCAAACCGACAATAGCCTTGATCATTTTATTAAAAGTGGATCGTTAAGCCTTGCTTCAATATGAGAGCAAATGCTGCAATGGTAATCATTCCCATCACAGTAAGCGTAATGACTTGTACTATGCGTTTGCGAGCAACAATTTGTGGTTGCGGTCTCCAGAGCAATACATTCCTTAGCTGCAGGACTATTACCACAAGATTTGCACCTAAACCTAGCAGTAAGGACCAGAGGAGTGTTGTTATGCAAGTAATCAACAACCCGTTGATAAGGGAAACATAAGCGACCTGGTAAACATATAACTCATATCTCCTCATGGTGGTGGATGATTCGAGTATCTCAGGATCAGGTCTCTTCTTCAGTGAAGGAAAAGCTTCATCCCAGGTAATAAGTGCATTCCAATATGCAAGCCAATGTTTGATATCAAAAAGTGGTATATTTGTGTTCAACCCTCAGTTCCTCCTGTCGCAACCTGTAACTGCGTAGACCGAAGCCAAGACTCAGCAGGCTGAAAACAAATACAATCAATAGAGGAGAAAAAATGAGTAGTGTTTCCATCCCATACATGGAAAATACCCTTTTTCTGTCTCTACATAGATTTCTCCGCCCCTATCAACAAAAGAACTGTTTGCACGCTTTCTAAGATGATCTTCCGAAGGAAGGCAAAAATGAAAGGTGAGCATAGGAAGCTTTTCTCTTTTCACCACTCTCGATTTGTGGTCTATCGAAGGCGACGTTTGCTAAAGCCGTCCTTAAAAATATTCTTGGAGGTTAGGCTTGAGCCAGATATCGTGTTCCAGATACCACGGGGCCAATCTGGCTAACAGACGACTTTTCCTGGCAGCCAGGATCTGCACCACCTCTATCTGCAAGACTGTTGTATCATCCAGGTGGCGCGCTAAAAACAGTTCGGTCGCTTGATCATGGCTGTATTTGCCCAGGCAGATCACAGCTCCGCGCCGGTCTTCATCCCAAACATGCCCCTCCTGTTTCAAATCCACAGGAGACAGCGCTACCCATTTGAAGTACTCCTTACCCTCGGCGGTGGCTCCAAGAGCGTCCAGTGATGCTTCTAGTGCATCGTATTGCTGGGTAGTCATGCCTTCACGTAGTTCAAAGGCATCCCACCAATGTTGTATCTCATGTAACAAGTTTCTGTTCTCGACAGTATCCAGGTCATGATGCGGTGGAAGGAGGAAATGCCAGACACGATATAAGTGATCTTTATAAGCTCTAGAGATATCAGCACGCTCATAAAGAAAACGCAACATATGGATTTGTTCCTCAACTGAGAAATCCTTGAACTCATCCAGAATTGTTTCTTCGCTTGTAGAGGTGCTGAGCAAGGTAGAGAGCCGATGAACACGATCTGCTGACAAAAGTGGTGAAACAAGCATGTTATCCTCCTGAGGATATCAACAAAACACCATGTGATAATATTACAAATGGTAGCATAACATATGATGCTATACTACCATTTGTTTCCATTTTTGGGTGTACTACCTCACCCGAGAAATGGTTATATTAATGATGCGAGCGTTAAAGTCGCCAAGAAGCTCTTTAGGAATCCCGATAAAATATGGCTCATTTGCTTTGACCATACCAGGACCTATCCCCTTGCTTTTAAGCCATTCCAAAGTCCCTGGTAGTGTTTCAATCTCCATTAGCCATGCATAAGATTTGAAACTGCCTAATTTTCTAGGATTAGCTCTACCTGGTAGGCTGATCCATTTCGTTCCCCCATCAGGACCTCTGGTACCTGGTTTAAAGCTGAGCTGACCAGTATCTTGTGCTACTAATGCCTCGTCTTGACTTCCATAACGCTCGAAAAGATCTGTTGTTTTCCTGCCGCAGTTATGTACCACCCACTGCCCTTCACCAACGGTGAAAGTATGGTCCTGGGCTACTTCCAGATTATACATCGTCTGGACACCCGGCACCGTTTTCCACCT
The DNA here is from genome assembly GCA_035293765.1 of Ktedonosporobacter sp. GTDB lineage: Bacteria > Chloroflexota > Ktedonobacteria > Ktedonobacterales > Ktedonobacteraceae > DASRHT01. The sequence goes on along the minus strand of DATGMF010000065.1, from coordinate 26,694 downwards.
GGTGACCTCACCGATGCTGCCATCTGCCCGCAGCACATGCATGCCGACTTTGATCTCACCGACCGGGAGAAACCCTTTCTCCATCGTGAAGAAGGGATGCTTCTGATTGGTGTGGAGCACCTCGTTGGTGTGCTCCTCCCCCTTGCCATCTTTTGCCGGTTTGGCGGTGGTGAGGGTCAGATCCACCAGATCGTTGTCGTGATTGATCCAGACATGCTTGATGGGCTGGTACTCCATCTTTTTGGTTACCGGGTTGTAGGCGAGCACTTTCTCACCGACCTTGAGACTGCCAATAGCTTGTGGACCTTGCTCGGTGCTCACGGGCGTCTCGGAGGTGAAGCTACACGCTTGCCCCTGTTGTGTATCGTCGCCTCCAGCGGCCATATCCCCGAGTAAATCACAGGAACTCCCTCCGAAGCAGAAAGTGAAAGGATTCACGGCGGTTCCCTGGACATTGATGGTGGTATCGGTGGTGATGTCTCCACTGCTAAAGGGCATGTTTGTACAGAACCCTTCCCCTGCACAAACGATACCCCCATCTCCTGAGCCTCTTATCGGCATTTTGACGGTGATGGTTCCTTGAACATGCTGCTGGGTCGCGGTGGTGATGCCCATACAACTGGCCGTCGTAGCTCCTGTGGGGCAGAGGCTATCACCTGATCCATTGCCAGGAATCAGCGAGGGAATATCTGGCGGCGGCGGAACGAAAGGCTGGCACCCACTCAACGAAGGGTCTGCGTTACAATCGTTTTGATTTGGCGGGCCACCTGAACCACATGTATTACCACATGCCACTCTCTGTCCCGTCGGATCGGTCAGCGTCTCCGGGTTTCCCCCCACATAGCCATAGGGGTTCATCCCCTGCATATTGCCCTGGACCATGTCTGCCGACAGGAATTGTCCCACGACCGGGTCGTAATAGCGCGCATTGTAGTAGTCCAACCCTGTGGCATCGGCATATTGTCCCGTAAAGCCTTTGTTGGTCCCCATTGTCCCCTGGCTGTAGCGACTGGTGCCATAGGGACCGTAGAGCTGGTTGCCTTGCACGGCGGCGCTGCCTGCGGTCGCATTGAAGGTGGTGAGGACGCTGCCGAGGGCGTCGGTCAGGAAGAATTGGGTCGTGCTGCCTTGTAGCTCGCCGATGAGCCGCCCGCCTAACGAGTAGTAGAAGGTGCTGCTCTGGGGCGTGCCAGTGCTGCTGTAGATGTGCTCTTCGAGACCGAAGGCGTAGACCGTGATGCTCGTACCACTGCCGGTGGTGCTGCGCCGCAGGGTGCGGTTGCCACCCATGTCGTAGGCGTACCACTCCTGGCTCGTTGCCCCAGCGTTCCACTGCACCAGGTGGTCGAGCTGGTCATAGGAGAGCGTGGCATTAGTGCCATTATAGACCCGGTTGGTGACGTTACCCCAGGCGTCGTTGCTGCTGGTATAGACCGCTCCAGTCAGATTGCTGCAACTGGTCCCCGTTGGGTAGAGTCCGGTCAACTGGTGCGGATGGCTGCTGTTGCAGTACAGGTATTGATAGCTCCCTGTGCCGTTGAGCGGTCCCTGCCAGGTCTGACCCAGGTGGGTGTAGCTGTAGCTGGTGCTGTAGGTTGCACCACCCAGACTGTTGGAGAGGGTGCCGCTGCCACAGGTGCCATTGCCTGGCGCGGGCTGCGTCCCGGAGTTGCCTGCCCAGACGAGTCGATTCTGCTCATCATAGCAGAAATTCTGCGTTTCGCTGCCTCCTGAGCCGCTTTGCCCCGGCACGGCGGCCAATGTTGTGCTGATGCTGGCGACGTTGCCCAACGGGTCATAGCTGCGGCCCTGGCTGAAGATCGTGCCGCTGCTGCCACTGCCACTTTGCCAGGTGGCGCTTGCCGTCGCCGGGCGGAGATTGCCATCGTAGGTAAAGTGATCGTTGGCAAGCGCCGTGCCGGTGGTGGTCTGGAAGTTGATGTCGCTGACATCGCCCTGTGCATCATAGCCTACCGTTGCCAGGTTGGCTGTTCCCGTCGTATTGTTCGAGAGTCCCGTGAGCAAACCGGTCGTGCTATCGTACGCCTGCGAGAAGGTGTAGCCTGCCTGCCCGCCCACGGTGGTCTGCGTCGTGGTCAGTTGATTGGCATCGTTATACGAGACGTTCTCCTGATAGGTTGGCAGCGCGGTGGTGACGTTCCAACTGCTAGGCACACCCAGTTGTAGTGTGGCGCTGGTGAGCCGCCCTCGCTGGTCGTGCTGCATCTGTTGGGTAGTCGTCGCAGCAGAGCCGTCCGGGTAGTACGTCGTCGCCACACTATGCGTCATCTGCCCGATGGAGAAGTCACTGCTGCCGGAGGTGCCCAGCGTGGTGACATCGTAGGCATACTGCATCAGCGGATGCGCGCTACTGCTACAGCCGCCGTAGCCGTTGGTGGTGGGAGCGGCATCCTGCACACAGCCTGCTCGCCCGAGCTGGTCATAGCTCATGCCCAGCGTGCGCGTGCCGGAGATGTCAGTCAGCACACGGCCATCGGCGTCATAGGTGTAGCTGTGGTTGCCTCGGTCGGGATCGGTCGAGCTGGTCACGCGGCCCAGATCATCATAGGTCGCGGTTGCCGTGACGCTGGTGACCGTCTGTCCCGCCTGCGGGGCCAGGTCTACCTGCTGCACCGAGGTGGGATTGCCAATGGCGTTGTACTGCGTGTGCGTATAGCTCGTGATATGCGCTGTGGTCGTTGCCGCGTCATAGAACTGCTGCTGGATCGTGTGCCCCAGCCCATCCTGGGCAACCTCGCTCATTTGCCCGTTGGCGTTGACCGTCAGCGTGCTGGAATAGTAGCAGATGCTCAGGTTCGGACAACTGTTTTGCCCCGAGGCGGTGTCAGGGGCATAGAACTGGCACGTCGTCCAGGTCCCGCTAAAGCCGCCCAGGCTTTGACAGCTCACCCCTGGCTCTCCTGTTGAGCCATAGAGGGGATCACGCACCCCGACGACGCGCCCCAACGGGTCGAACTCGGTCGTTGTGCCTCCTGGGGTCGCTCCAGTATCGTCGGTCGCTCCGTTGGGGTCGATCCAACTGCTCCCGGCAGCGACGCGGAAGGGCAGACTGGTGAATTTCAACGCCAACGAATCCTCGTAGAGGGTGTAGCTGACCAGGTCGTGCGTGCTATCGAGCGGGGTACGCGTCTCGACGGCGCGGCCTTGCTGATCGTAGAAGGTGCGGGTGACGGCCCCGGGATATTGCGCCGAACTGGTATCGATCTCGTAACAGGGCAACGCGCTGCTGGTTGTACAGTGCGAGACGCTCTGCGATTGCCGCGTGAAGCTGCCTGGTTCTCCAGGGGACTTCGCCTGCACCGTCGGATTGCCGTTGCTATCGTAGCTATACGAGAGCGTGCTGGTTTGCCCGTTGGCGTCCGTCGCGCTTACCGGTAAGCCGCCCTGGGTGTCATCGTAGCTGGTGCTGCTGCTCTGAGCGATGGCGTTGCTGGTACTGGTCGGTCGCACTTGATAGCTATCGTAGGTGGTGCAGGTGGCATACCAGCGCGTCCCCGACCAGGCACTGGTGATATAGGCCGGAGCCGTGGAGAGCGCACAGCCGTTGTTAGCGGTCACTTTGCTGGTCACATTGATATCCTGGAACGCGGTGCCGCTGACGACGATCCAGCCCGAGAGGTTACCCTGCTCAAAATCGGCGTTGGGCAGGCTCGCTCCTGCGATATGCACATCGTCCAGATTGATGTGGCCCCAGATGCCGGTCGCGTTATCTACCACCTTGAGATAGACCTGCGTGCCGATATGAGCAGAGGCGTCCCAGGTGACTCGTTGCATTGTTTCCGTGCTTGGTCCGGTGGCTCTGAATAGTTCGGCGCCATCGGAGGCGCGGATCAGCGCCACGTACAGGTTGTTGATATCATTGCCGCCGCCGATGAGGAAATTGACCTGTCCATTGCCGCCCAGGGTCACGGTTTGCGAGTGCATCTCTCCGGTGGGCGTATCGCCACTGCCGCTGTTGAAGCCCCAGTACAGTGCGGTCCCTTGCTGATTGAAACGCTGCCCGCTGGCCCCGTTGTAGAGCGAGGGATTGGCGACTCCCAGCGGATCGACGGTTGCCACGACGTTGCCAACGCTATCATAGCCGGTGTAGCTGGTGAGGGCGCTGCTGGTCGGATTGCTACAGTCGCTGTGGCTGGTGACCGTCGTGGGCCAGCTTGCCGCTGGAGCCGGAACGCCCGAGGCGCGTCCCTCATCGTAGATGATGTCCTGGCAGTTCCAGACGTGGCCGGAGGCATCATCGACTTCGCTATGCACCACGTTGCGCACGTTGTAGTAGGTCCAACCATTGACCACCTGGTTGTTGCTTTGATAGGTCCATTTTTTGGTGATGGTCGGGGCGTTGCTGCTGCTAATCACCTCCTGCAACAGGTTGTGATAGCCGCCGATCAGCCCGTTGGTCGTGTTGTAATCATCGTAGGTATAATCGTGCTCAATCCTGGGTATGTTCGGATTGGAGGTGCCTGCCCCTTCATTATCGGTGGTGACGCTGGAGAGCAGCACGGCCTCGCAGGGGGTGTAGACGCCGCTGAAATTGCCATTACAGGCATTGTGCTGGCTAGCAAAGCCAGGTTGATTGGCATACTGATTGACCTGGCGCGTGATGAGGTTGCCATCGAGCAGTTGCGTGCCCCAGTAGTGATCCTCCTGGTAGAGCTGACCACCCAGGTAGTTCTGCGAGGCTCCCTGATTGGTCCAGAGCCCGAAGGTGCTAAAGTAGTACTGTGCCACCAGATCCGAAGACGGTTTGGTGATGTAGACCACGTTGAAGCCCCGGAACTCGGAATGATAGTAGTCCTGCCAGTCGCCATCAGCCAGTCCCGTGTCGCGGCGCGGACTGAAGGTATCGCCCACACAATCGCTATCGCTGCCTGCGGGCGTACAACCCGTGCCCACTTTGGCGAGTCGATAATGATACTGGGTGGTCGCAGGAGTCAGACTGCTCGAACTGCTATCCTGACCCACCTGGGTGATGGCGGTGACGATTTGCGCACTCCAGGCGACGCGGTCCACATTGGTGTAGCTACCGGTGCAATCGCTGTGGTTGTCGCAATAGGTGGGGTCGTAGCGATCTGTGCCATCGCTGCCATTGGGGGTGCCATCAGTGTTGTTATGCGCCGTCTGATAGCTGATGGTCTCTCCGGTGCCCAACGGCCCATCGCGGTAGCTGGTCAGATAGCGCCAGAAGGTCTGAGCCGTGAATTCGGCCCCGTTGTTAAAGGTGTGACTGGGGTCGGCGTAGTTGTCGGTCAGCGAGCCACTATAGCTAAAGCTGGCTCCAGGTTGGGCATGAGCCGTGCCATTCTGATAGATTGCAGGAGTGATACGGGTCAGCAGGTGGTTGCCCGCCTGATACTCCTGGATCTGGGTGATGCCATCCCAGCCCTGAGTAAAGACATCATCCTCGTACTGCAAGTCATAGCTGGCAAATTTATGACTGGCACTGCTATCATCACCCAGATAGCTGACCACCGTTTGCAGGCTGAAGGTGCTCATCACCGTCGGAGCGGCAAAACCGGTGGGGTGATCAATCGGGTCGTCACAGCGCAGCGTCGTGGAGGCCGGAGGCGCGCTGCTACAGTGGTAATTGGTGCCATAGGCGGTCGTCCACGGCGAAGCGGTAAAGGGGGCGCGATAGAAGAAATCGACGGTGCCGGCCAGCGGAGCCGAGGTGGCGCCATAGGTGATCTGCTTGATGGCCGCGTCGCGCACGCTGGTGAAGCCGCCGATGGTGACCATGTCTTGCAGGTAGCTGTAGCTGATGGTGCCGGGAACGGTATTCGGTCCCTCGTTGGCTGGCTGGATCTTGTCCAGGTTCCATTGATAGTTCTGCCGTCCCGTGCTATCGGTACGGTACTCCAGCGAATCGGAGGTACAGCCAAACTCGTAGTAGGTGTAACTGGGGTCCCAGACGTGGAAGCAGGGCTGTCCATTGACCGTCACGATCTGGATTTTGTCGTAGAGGGTATGCTCGGTCACAAAGTTGACGCCATCGGTAGAGAGCAGCCGGTCCCCGGCGCCGCTGGGCAGATTGAGAAAGTACCAGGTGCCTGCTGCCGCGCTACTGGAGGGATAGTTGGTAGCAGTGATCGAGCCCAGCGAGAGCGAGAAGCCGTCGCCGACCTGATCGGCGGGGGCGGTCCGGCTGTGGCGTTCATTGGTGCTCTGACTTGAATAATTGAGCGTGAGCAGAGGCGTCAGATGGGGCGGGCCGGGAGCCACGCTCAAGGGATACTGGTAGGTGAGCCCACCCGAGTTGCCTGACACTTCGGCCAGGTGAGGCGTGGGAGCGGTCTGCAACGCCTGGTCGCCGCCCAGCGCCACGGTGCTCGGCTCAATGGTGCCGGTTGCCGCTTGAGCACCCAATGTGGCGTGTGGGTTGCTATGGGCAGCCGTCGAGGCCAGGGAGCGACCGATGCCCAGGGTCGAGACTTGCGCGCTGAGCGTGTGGGTCGTCGGATCATTGACCAGAGGTACGACCAGTCCGGCTTCCGTTTGTCCGGCAGCACGCGCCTGCATCAGGGCATCGGGCCAGGAGAGCATCAGGTGATCAGGGTCGAGTCCCAACGCTTCCAGTTCGCCCGGCTGATAGTGATACAGGAAAGTGAGCGGGCTGAGCAGGTGAACACCCAGCAGAGGCTTATTCTGGCTATCAAGCACACGCACCTGGTAGAAGCCGAGCAGGCTACTGGAGGCCGTGTAATGACCGTGGAGCTGCGTGATCTGCAAGCTCAAGGGAGGAACGACGGTCAGTCCATCCAGGCGTGCGGCGGCGGAGAGGTCGAAGTCTTTGGCGGGAACCTGCACCTCCAGGCGACCATCGCTGCCCTGGAGGTCGCTTGCTCCGCTAGCCAGCAGTTTGGCAGGAGCCGCGGCATGAGCGAGCGTCACGCCGGGGATGCTCACAGCGACCTGGGAGCTATCGAGGGCCAGGGTCAGTGGCTGCATCTTGGGCGGTTCGACGCTGGGCAACGGTGCCGGGGGCGTGGTCGAATTGTTCGGCAGAGCTGCCGGGACTTGACTGGGGAATTGGAAGGGGCCATGATTGCCTTTTCCCCCGTTGGTCGTAGAGAGGAACTTAGCCAGCGTATTGGTGGCAGGCGGAGGCGGGGCAATGGTGCTTTGAGCCATGTGGGGACTGGCCTGCACGATGGATGTGTTGCTCATCATGTTGGCAAACAACATCATGCCAAGCAGAAGCGGCACTGCCACAATCTGCATCACCCGTACTCGTCGGCGTGCAGGTGGGCACTGAGGTAATATGATCAAGGGTTGTTGCTCAGCAAACATTATGTGCGGCTCCCAATGGCGGGGGCAGACATCCGATGATATGTGAGACGCAGTCGGGTCGGAGGAAAGAGACGACATACAAAACCTCCAATATTCAAAGAACAGCACTGATGGCGGGAGTGAAAAATAGATGCTTATCTATCAATAGATAAAAAAAAGCACAGAGTCTCCCCATAAGGATGGTAATAGGTATAACCATCACAAGAGTGCAGAAACAAAACAGTGGGGAAACGGCTTCCCCTGGGCAAGGGAACGCGAGAAAGTCACGAGGTCATAGCTATGCAGAGGGAGTGAAAAGCAAGCCACCTTTCTCTGATATTTGCTTATTCGACAGCTCGATTGTGCTACCTCTGCAACGTCGGCGGTTCGGTTATCGGGGCACCGCCAAACGCACATATACGTTTTCAAGACGTATTGCTACAAGTATAAAATACCGGATGCACCGTTTCGCAGTGCATTTTAGAGCAACGTGTTTTTCTGTAAGAAAGTCTTTGCTGCTGGCTGCAGGAAGACCGTTCCCGGGATAAACCAGAAGGCCACAGTAGCGCGCAATTAATACGGGAATATACGAGCGATATAGAGACGTATGACCAGCCCATCCTACAAAAAGTGAACAACATCAAAGAATACTGCCGGAACACAAGAGTAAGTATACCAGGAAAGAGGGGTATATGTCAAGTATAAAAAGGGAATAACACTATAGAGGTGATGCATTTGAAAGAGGTTGTTAATAGAAAAGTGATATTGAGAATATAAAAGATGTATAGAGATATATAAAGTGATGATATGATATACAATGAAAATGCAGGAAGTTCGGGAGGAGTGGTAGGGGCAAGGGGAGGGGCTGGTGGGGACGTGGGGGCCTCGCGCTTGCCCTGACTGCCGGCAGGTCGAGGGAACAATTGGGGCAAGGGGAGGGGCTGGTGGAGATGTGGGGCCTCGCGCTTGCCCTGGCGGGAATGCGGGCTTCGCTTGCACCTGCGGGGGTTGACGTGATTTAGGAGGTGGAGAATGGCGATAAATCGGACGCGGTAAACCGGGTCCCTACAGAGGATTCGGGTTCCTGCGCTATAGCTGACCGATCAGCCGTAACGCAGGATACTTTAATAGGGAGTGGGGAGATCAAAAGGTGTTGTTCAAGCTGGGGCCGGGCCAGCGCCCGTGAAGACTTCCAGGCCGTCGGCATCTGGCAACGGAGGGTATGGCGCGTGGGGCTCGGTCTGGTACCAGAATGCGGTCGAGGCAATATCGTCCTGGAGGGGCAGGTAGCGGCGGCCACTGCGCCAGCCAAGCGCCTGGATGGTGACGCGCAGGTCTGCTTCAAAGCGGATCGGGTCCATGATGTGCCAGCGATACATGCCAAAGCGCTGCTGGCTGCGATAGAGGCCGTCAGGCTTGATAATTTGCGGCAGCCCGAGGAAAGGCGTAGAAAAAGGGCAGTATTGTCCGGCAGGCTGCTCAAAGTCCCAGGCGCCGCCAAAATAGTCTTCTGTACCGGTGCCGCAGATGGTAGGAAAATCGGTGTCGCCGTCCAGATAAAATTTCATCTCGCCCTCGCCCCACCAACCGGGACTGTTCGCCTGCCAGGCAAGATAGGTGCCGACGTAATGACCTTTCCCCTGCACATTATCCAGGAGGGTATGGACCTCTTTGTAGCCCAGAGGATTGCTGCGCCGCCATTGAGCGTGAAAATAGGCCGAGTCTGCGGGGACATTGGTCAGGGTATAGTCAATCTGGTAATACAGGACAACTTCGCTGGTCCCCAGATTTTCAATCGTCAGGCGCGCATGCTGGCGAAACGGCATCTCCCAGTAGGAATTGAAGCCGCCGGCTGGATTCACCGCAATAGGCAATGAATTCACGTTGGCGCGCTCGCACCAGCCCTGGGCGAAAAAATCACCATAAGGCACCTCGATGGAGGGCTGCTCCTCGTGATCCCAATAGGCCCGCAAGACCAGCCTGCGCCAGTTGGTGGGGAAAGTCGTCAGCCAGAGGTGCTGGATTGCTCCCGGTCCCTGGATGTCTGCCAGCGTCACAGTCGTATGTGGTGCAATCACAATCGAGGGCGAGATTTTCCAGCCCTGGCCGAGGTCACGCGCGCAGGCCGCGCCGGTGCCTTCGGTCGCCATGCCGCCCCGACCTTTCTCACCGCTAAAATTTTCCGCGCTGATAGAGCGCGTTCTGGCGTTGGAGAGACGCGACAGGTTGCCCAGGCCCATGCCGAGGCCATTGAACTGATAGCTACTGCTCATGTTGCTATTGTCCTTTCATCATGTTTATAGAGGATGCTACCACAACAGAACAAAAGCATCGACACTCCTTCCCGAACGCGATATAATGTACAGGCACAGGCCGTAGACATTCCGCGAGACAAGGTATGCATCAAGCTAATGAACGAGAAAATTCAATCTGTACTTAATTCGCTTCCCCATAAGCCAGGCATCTATCTGATGAAGGATCATGAGGGGACTATATTATATGTAGGCAAGGCGATTTCGCTGTATAATCGCGTGCGCTCGTATTTCCAGGAATCGACCGATCTGAGCCCTAAGAATCGCAGCATGGTGGCTAAGATCGATGATATCGAGTTTCTGGTGGTCAAAAACGAGGTTGAGGCGCTGGTACTGGAGAGCAACTATATCAAGCAATATCGCCCCAAGTATAACGTGCTGCTGCGCGACGATAAAAGCTATCCCTATATCAAGGTCTCGCTAACGGAAGATTTTCCCCGCGTCTACCGCGTGCGCAGCTTTCAGCGCGACGGCAATCGCTACTTTGGCCCCTATACCAATTCGGGCGCAGTCGATGCCACACTCGATCTGCTGAACAAGCTGTTCGCCTTCCGCACCTGTCGCTACGATGGCAGTGCGTGGGCGCCACCGCGCAACGGCGAAGCTCCCGCAAACTGGAAGCAAAAGCTACTGCCGCGTCCCTGCACACAGTTCTATATCCATCGCTGCATCGCCCCCTGCGTCGCCTACGCCTCGCGTGAAGATTACGACGCTGTGATTAAACAGGTGATCCTTTTTCTGGAAGGGAAGCACGACGAAGTGCTCAAAGACTTGCGCGAGAAGATGGATGCGGCAGCCGAAAATCTTAATTTCGAGGAGGCCGCCCGCGTTCGTGATCGCATCAAGGCCGTCGAGCGCGTGCTGGAGAAGCAGCGCATTATCAATACCGAAGGCCAGGATGACCAGGATGTAATCGCGCTGGCGCGGGGCGACGACGAGACATGCGCTCAGGTCTTCTTTTTCCGTAGCGGCAAACTGGTCGGGCGCGAATACTTTATCCTGCAAAGCACGCGCGAAAGCAGCCCCGGCGAGATCATGGGCTCGTTCCTGCAACAGTTTTACGAAAGCTCTCCCCATATCCCCAACGAGATTATCGCCGAGTTCGAGCCCGATGATCGCAGCGTGATCCAGAGCTGGCTCAAAGAAAAGCGCAAAGGGACCGCGAGCGGAGGCACCGCCGTTGCGATTAATGTACCGAAACGTGGCGATAAGCTGCGCCTGATCGAGATGGTCAAGCAGAATGCACAGGAGGTGCTGGAGCAGCAGCGCATCAAGTGGCTGACCGATAGCCAGAAAACGCAGCTTGCGCTGGAAGAGTTGCAGGAGGCGCTTAACCTGGTAGCGCCGCCGCAGCGCATTGAGTGTTACGATATCTCTAATACGCAGGGCACCAATTCGGTTGGCGCGATGGTAGTGTTTGAAGGGGGACGGCCAAAGAATAGCGAGTATCGCCGCTTCAAAATCAAGCAGGTCGAGGGACCAAACGATTTCGCCAGTCATCAGGAAGTGCTGCGTCGCCGCTTCCGTAGAGCCGCCAGCGCTGGCCGGGAGGCCGAGGAAGACGCGCAGCTTGCGGAAATACAGGTGGCAGGCGGAGACGAGGCTGGAGTGTCCCTGGAAGAAGATAAAGCAACCGGGCAGATGCAGCACGACTGGGCCTTGCCGGATCTGGTCATTATCGACGGCGGCAAAGGGCAGTTGAGCGCCGCGATGGAGGTCATGCAGGAGTTGCAGCTTGACATTCCGACGGTCGCGCTGGCGAAAGAGAATGAGGAAATTTTCATTCCAGGCTCGCCCGAACCCATCATCCTGCCTCGTACCTCGCAGGGCCTCTATCTGGTGCAGCGTGTTCGCGACGAGGCGCATCGCTTCGGCATCACCTATCATCGCAAGCTGCGTTCGGATCGTACCTTTAAATCCGTTCTCGACGAGATACCAGGGATCGGCCCCAAGCGGAAGCAGGCGCTGATCAAACACTTTGGCTCTGTGCGCGCCATCAGCGCCGCCAGCGTTGACGAGCTTGCCACGCTGGATGGCATGACGCGGGATGCGGCTGAGAAGGTCAAAGAATATATCGGACGCATGGAATAAAACGCTCGTTAGCAAATGTTGTTCTTAATAGAGTGCTAGCAGTCTCGTCTGGTGATTGACAACGGCCTCGATTCACGCTACTATTTTAATTTGGAACGGCCATTATGGTTGTTCTGATATATTAGAAAACAGACAATTATGTAGAGGGACGCCTGTAATAAAGATCATCAAACGCGCCCCTGGTAACTTACGAGGTGATTGGTATATGCCAACGTACGAGTATCTTTGTCAAACGTGCAGCCACCGCTTTGAAACATGGCAGAAAATGACCGATGAGCCTTTAACCATCTGTCCTGAGTGCGGCAATCACATTCGCCGGGTGCTCTATCCGGCGGGTATTGTCTTTAAAGGCTCTGGTTTTTACAAGACCGATCATGGTCAGAGCACGATTCCTGCCGCCAATGCACATGAAGATAAAAAGGCCGAAACCACTGACACTGGTGATAAGACAGCGAGTAGCCAGGCTGCTAATGAAGCAAAGTCTGCTGAAAAGGCCGCCAGTTCCAGCACACCGACCACGGCGGCGGCTGACTAGCGAAAGCGTTGCGCGGGCATTCCTTAATAATGCGAACTGGAAAGATAAGTAATGGCAGAATCGGCCCTTGCCGCTATTCAGCGACGACAAATTGAAATAGCAGTCGGCGAGCTCTTGCTGGCCTCCGATCACTTCATGCGCCTGTCAACGATTGAGCGTTTGCGCCACTTGATCGCGCATGCCGATCCCTCGCTGGACGTCACCCAGTTCAGCGAGGCGACGCTGGAGGAATTACAAGAACTTCATTTACTTCCTCAGGAATAAGCGCTATCCAATATTCCTACGCCCCCATCCTTTCAAGGATAGCATTCTTAATAAAGGTGTATAATGTTTTACATAATGACTAACAATCATTAGTGTGTGTTCATGATTCTGGGAGGAGCAGTTGTGACTGCTGCGGCAGGGTCTAGAATAGAAGATAATTGGATGCCGTCAGTTGAAGAGGAGATACCCAATTATGCAGGGGCAACGGGAGCAATCGCAGGAAGCGACTATTGAGCAATTACAAAGTCAGATCAATGAACTTACGGCAGAAAATCTCTTGCTTAAAGAGCAACTGACTCGTAAGGAACAATTTATCGCGATGATTGCTCATGAACTGCGCAGCCCCCTGACTCCGATCATTAATTATGCGCAGATGATCGCTCGTTCTATGCGTGGCCGCGACAATGCGCCATCGCGCAATCCGATCTTGCAGCGCAACACCAGCATCATCATCAGCCAGGCGCGCCGTTTGAGCCGACTGGTGAATGATCTGCTTGACGCCTCTCATCTCTCCTCCGGCCAGTTTACGTTGAGGCGTGAGCGCTGCGACATTGTCGCGTTAACGCAGGAAGCTATCGAGCAGTTACGTCCGCTTGCCCCCTATCACACATTGGTTTTGCATGCGCCCGCGTCCCCGGTCATTGGCAACTGGGATAGTGGGCGTCTCCAGCAGGCTTTGGGCAACCTGCTTGATAATGCCATCAAATATTCCGATGAAAACACCACCATTACCGTGCATATCAGAACAACGTCCTGCACGGTCCACCTCAGCGTCCATAACCAGGGGATCTGTATTCCCTCGACCGATGTCGGGCTGCTTTTCCGTCCCTATACGCGCCTGCCAGGAACGAGCGCGCGCCAGGGTTCGGGCCTGGGTCTCTTCATTACAAAGTCTATTATCGAGACTCATGGCGGCGCGTTGCGTCTTGAATCATCCGAGTGTGCAGGGGCAGAGGATATCTCCAAGGGGACCACATTCTCTTTTGACCTGCCGTTATCCTGAGCGTAGTTTACCTGTAAAAATTGACAGGATCTTCCCAGAGCATTTTAGCGGTGCCAAAAACTGGTCAAAATGGCGGCGCATCGTGCTCTGCGCGGCGTTATACTTCCACTGTGCAGAGAAACCCGCCGGTATGCGATCTGCGATTGGGCGCGTTGATTGTGGAACCCGACGTCACCCGGTCGTTTGAGGGCCAGCGAGCTGGCAACGAAGGTTGATGCTGGCGGGGAGCTCACTAGCAAGATGTGTGCACTACGCTGACAAGGAGCATAATATGGGACAGTGGGCTTACAAAGTTGTCTATATCGACTATCGCGGTCGTATCTCCTGTGAAGGACTTGAGACGTTAATTGGTGAAGAACGGCGCAGTGCCTTTGCCCGCCGCTATATGAACGGGCTGGGGCAGGAGGGCTGGGAACTGGTCGGCATCCAGCCGCTGACTGCAAATTCGGCCTACTATATCTTTAAGCGGCCCGCGCAGGAAGGCGATTACGCAGACCAGAAGCCTGCTGCCGCTCAGGTCACGCCAACGCCGCCTCCCCAGGGTAGCGGCCCCGTAGAAACGGCCTGATTTCCTCTCCAGGCCTATCGATTAGCAGCGCCGGAAGACAGTTCGTCTTCCGGCGTTTATTTTGCTCTCCAAAAAGGCTGAGGGATACCGTAGCAAAAGCGCGGATTGGATCGTCTCCATGGGCACAATAATTTGTTATAATCTGCATAATCTCGTCTCCACGGAGAGGATGCAAGCATGCACATGATCGGATTCCTTAATAATAGAGATGATCACAGGCATAACCATCACATTCATTGGTAAAAGTCCATTACCGCGTCCTGCTCACCCATTGAGCTTTTATGAAAAGGAGAAGGCCATCCATGTATATTCCCCGCTTTCAAGACGTGTTACAGGCGCAGCGGCGTATTCGCCCCCATCTGGCGCGTACCCCTCTCCATAGCTACCCCGCCATCAATGCATTAGTCGGGACAACGCTTTTGATAAAACATGAGAATTACCAGCCGGTGGGCGCCTTCAAGGTGCGCGGCGGCATCAATCTTGTATCTCAGATGAGCGCGGAAGAGCGGGCGCGGGGCGTCATTTCAGCCTCGACCGGCAATCATGGACAATCGGTGGCCTATGCAGCTCGCCTGTTTGGGGTGAAAGCGCGTATTATCGTGCCGGAAGGAGCTAATCCCGGCAAGGTCGCGGCTATACGTGGCATGGGAGCCGAGGTTATCGAGCACGGCGCAACCTTTGATCAGGCCAAACTCTATTGCGAATCGCTAGCTCAGGAGCATGGATACCGCTATATCCATTCCGGCGACGAGCCGCTGTTGATCGCTGGCGTGGCGACGGAGGCGCTGGAAATGCTGGAGGATGCGCCAGGGCTTGAGGTCATTATTGTGCCCATTGGAGGCGGCAGCGGCGCGGCGGGCGCCTGTATTGTAGCGAAGACGATCAACCCTGCTATTCGCGTCATCGGCGTGCAGTCCGAGGCTTCCCCCGCCGCGTATGAGTCCTGGCGACAGCACAGTCTTGTCACGGCTCCCAATCGCACCTTCGCCGAAGGGCTGGCTACCGGCATCGCCTTTGAGCTGCCACAGACGATTATGCAGCAAAGCCTGGATGATTTCTTGCTGGTAAGCGAAGAGGAGATCATGTGGGCGACGGTACGGATGATTGAACATGCTCATACCCTGGCGGAACCGGCGGGCGCTTCCGCGCTCGCAGCAGCGTATCGCTTACGCGATGAATTGAGCGGTAAGCAGGTAGGCATTGTCTGCTCGGGCGGCAACACATCGCTAGAACATCTGAAACGAGCCCTCTCGCTTGCTTCGTGATAGTTACAAGGCATATGCGGCTTGTTCACGCAGGCTCGACATGTTACAATAGGAGGAAAAGGAAATATCAAACAGGACGAAACATGGATCAAGAAAACATGGACGATGTGGCAAATGGGTACGGGGGCAGCATAGATATTCAGGCGTTTGTAGCGCGTTACCCCTTTCCTCTTGATGCGTTCCAGTTGGAGGCCATTGAGCAACTGGCACAGGATCAATCGGTGCTGGTCGCAGCTCCTACAGGTACAGGAAAGACGCTGGTAGCCGAGTTCGCGATCTGGCTGGCGCAGCAGCGTCACCAGCGCGTTATCTATACAACACCCTTAAAGGCGCTCTCAAATCAAAAATACCGCGACCTGCGCGAGATTTATGGCCTCGATGCCGTCGGTCTGGTGACCGGCGATATCGTCGAGCACAGCCGCGCCTCGATTGTGATTATGACAACCGAGGTCTACCGCAATATGCTGCTGGAAGAGGGCAGCGAGCGCCTGACGCGCACCTCGCTCAACGATGTGGGCTTCGTTGTTTTTGATGAGCTACACTATCTCAGCGACGTGGGCCGCGGCCCGGTCTGGGAAGAGGCCATCATCTGTTCGCCCGACCATGTGCAACTGGTGGGTCTTTCCGCCACCGTAAGCAATGCCGAAGACCTGGCAAGCTGGATTAGCCGCGTGCATCGTCCTATCTCGCTCATCACCCACGAGCAGCGAGCCGTCCCGCTCGAACACTATTATTTCCTTGATGGCAAGCTTCATCTCGTCCAGGACGCCGAAGGCAATCGCGTCGAGCGTTTCCCCAATATCGGCGGCGAGGCCAAATTAGCCAGCCGGGGGCGGCGCAACTTCAGCTATGATGTGGATGATGAGGCAGAGGCGCTTGAGGAAGAGGAGGAGCTGGCGGACATCTGGGAAGAACGGCGCAGAAAAAGGCGAGGCGGGCGTCAGCAGTTCAAAGAGGAGCGAGCCAGGTCCGATGCGACGACAACGAGCGAGAACGGAGCCACATCGTCGGCTGCCGCCCACCAGCAGCGTCCGGCGCGCCCTCCACAGCGCAAGGCGCCCGAACCTGGCGAGGTGCTGACTGCTCTGCGTGACGCCAACCTGCTACCATGCCTCTACTTCCTGCCAGGACGACGCGTGGTCGAGGAAGGCGCAATGGGGGCAGCCCTGCACCAGTTTACCAGTCCCGAAGAAGAAGCTCAGATTCGAGCCGAGATTGAGGTCTGGCTGGAACACCTGCCCAAAGAAGATCGCAATTTACAGCAGGTCCATTTCCTGCTCAATCTCCTGCCACGCGGCCTGGCATTCCATCATGCTGGCCTCTTGCCGGGCTTGAAGGTGCTGGTCGAGACGCTTTTTGCGCGCGGCTATCTGCGCGCCGTCTTCGCCACCGACACTTTGGCGCTGGGCGTTAATATGCCAGCCCGCTCGGTCGTGGTTGGCAGCCTGAGCAAATTTGATGGGCAGGAGATGCGCTTACTCACTCCCAATGAGTATCGTCAGTTGACCGGGCGAGCTGGCAGGCGCGGGATGGATGTGCGTGGCGCTGCGGTGATTCCCTATTCTCCCTGGGAGCTTTTTGAAAGCTCATTCCAGCGCATCACCGACGAGCTACTACCCGTGACGAGCTCATTTGTAATCCGCTATAACTCTGTTCTGAATCTCTGGCGACCCGACGATATGCGACACCTGCGCCGCATTTGCGCCTCCAGTCTGCGCGAATACCAGCGTTACCTGCTCTGGGAGCTGAATGAGCTCCATCATCTTGAGAAGCGTTACAAGAAAGCCAAAAAGCCCGGCAAGAAAAAAGGAGCGGCCTCCGAGAGCGCCCTGGTAGCCCTGGAGAAGCGGCGAGCGAAAATAGGTGCATTCCCTCTGAGCCGCGCCGGCGCCGCCGAACTCGATGGCACAGTCTTCGTATTGCGCGCACTTGGTTATATCGGGCAGGACGATCAGTTGACCCTGAAGGGGCGATTGTTGCGCAGCATCTTCCATCCGGCGGGCATCGTTATTGTTGAGTTGATCACGCAGGGAGTGCTTGACGAGCTCTCGGCGCACGAGCTGGCCGAGGTCTGTAGCTGGTTCACCTTCGATAGCGACCGCCGACTGAGCAACCGCAGCACGCCATTCCCCCGCGTAGTCAAGGTGCGGCGCGAACTCTGGCGCATCGCCCAGCATATTCACGGCATTGAGGAGCGGGCCAACGTAACCTTCACTCCTGGCATTGTGCCCGAATTTCATGGCATCGCCCTGGCGTGGGCGCGCAACACCTCGCTTAGCGGCCTGCTGCGCCGCATTGACCTGGCGGAAGGCGACATTCTAATGCTACTCAACCAGACCATCGACCTGCTGCAACAGGTGCAAGCGGCTGTCGGCCAGTTGTTGGACGCGAAAGATGTCTGGGAGCAGGCTTCGCCGGTGATGACCGAGGGCATCGATAATGGCGGCAACGCCTCGGTTCGCGCCAAAAGGCGGGTCGCCCTACTGGTTGCCCAGCGAGAGCGCCTGGAGCAACTGCGCCCGCTTTTCTCGCAGGCAGCGGCCTCGTTGCTTCACGGCATCATCATTCAGAGCCGCACAGTCCCCTCGATGGTTGCACGCGTTGGCACAGAGGAAGTGCCGCTTGACGCCGAAGAAGATCGGGATGCGCAAAGCTTCGGTGATCGCCAAGCATTTGTTGGCGATTTGTAGCGTTTACATACGCCCATCAGCCTGGCTTTCAATCTTTCTTTTCTGCCTCCACCAGTGGGTAATCTCAGAGTGACACATTACTTTGGTCATGCTTATGAGGCTAATGCATTGTCATGAGCGTAGAACTTGATTAATATGTACAGAGATATGGTCTGTTACAGAGAGGGCTGGAGGGGATAAAGATAGTACAGGCTGGTACTCTATGGGGGCCGGGCTTGCCTTCTTAAACGGCCAAGCTTCGTAGGGACCCGATTGATCGCGTCCGCGCTGGTTGGCTACGCACCAAGACCCCGCCCTATGTCAACTAAAGAGGGGTAAAGATTTTCATGAACGCAGAAGCATTGATAGGAACAGTGTTGGGTACCTGTACGTTGCAGAAGCTGGTAGGACAGGGGGGGATGGGGGCAGTCTTCCTGGCCCAGCAATCCCGGCCCCGGCGTCAGGTCGCTGTCAAGGTGCTTTTACCGATGACACCCCTGAGTCCTAATCAGCTAACAGCGTTCCTGGAGCGGTTCCGACGCGAAACAGACGCGGCAGCATCACTGGAACATCCCAATATTATGCCAGTATACGAATATGGAGAGCGCGACGGACTGGCCTACCTGGTGATGCCTTACGTGAGCGGTGGCACATTGCGCGATGAGTTGGAGCGCGAGGGAATGCTTCCTCTGGCAAAAGTAGTCAACTACCTGGACCAGATGGCGGCAGCTCTTGACTGCGCTCACGAACGCGGCGTGATTCACCGCGATATAAAGCCGGCGAACATTTTGATGACCCCGGAAAAACGTTTACTACTGACAGATTTTGGACTGGTGAAGATCGTAGCCGAAGGACGGATGCCGCAGATGCGTCTTACCGGGGTAGGGGCGCCCGTGGGCACACCGGATTATATGGCACCAGAACAGGTTATCGGCGAAGAGGTGGATGCGCGGGCAGATCTCTACTCCCTCGGCGTCATTCTCTATCAGATGGTTACAGGCACAACGCCGTTCCAGGGGGAGACGCCGATGCAGATCGCGGCTCAGCACTTACAAATTCCCCCTCCTTCTCCTCAGATGTTGCGTCGAGACCTGCCCATCGCGGCTGAACAGGTGATACTGCGCGCGCTGGCTAAACGTCCTGGTGATCGCTACGCCAGCGCCCAGGAGATGGCGGACGCCCTCCGTATGTCCCTGATAGGCACAGGCATTCCCCTGAACACCGGTATGACCGGGGCAATGCCCGCCATGAACGGAGCGAATGGGACGCTTTTCGGTACCAGTCGCACAGCGGAGCCAGCATGGCAAACAGGCACAATGTCGGCAGCCAGACCAGCCGCTAAAGCTGGTGGCGGTCTGCTCAGTAGAACCGGTATGTTCCCATCAGTCACCGGCGGGCTGCCAAACAATGGCGGCGGCTCGACTATGGGTGGCGGCCTGCTGTCTCGTACCGGGAAGTTTCCCCAGGTCGGGACAGGCACCGGAGCTCTCCCTCAGCTTGGCACGGGGACAGCATTCCCGCCCGCTATACCGGCTCCAGGCAGCGCATTAACCACGCCGCCTGCGAACGCCTTTGCGGCTCCCCCTACAAGTACCCAGCAGTTCCCAACAACGACAATGGGAACAGGACAGCCATTGAAGACCAATACCGGAGCCCTGACCGTCCCCGGTCAACCTGGCTCAGGAAATACCGTCAAGCTCACAGGTCCGGTCAAAGTTGTGAAGGTGCCTGTCGCGGGTCAGCCTGGTCGCTACCTGACAGGAATATTACCTGTGGCGCCGGAAACTCAACAAGCAGGAGAGGAAGAGCGAAGAAAGCTCAGGCCGTGGGTAAAGACCGTTGGCCTGTTCGTCGCGGCCATCCTGGTGATTTTCTCCGCCGTCGGGACCTATTGGCTCACGCGTCCCCATCCGGCTGCTCCCACCCCCGTTACACGTCATACTCCGGTGGGCACTCCGAACGTGCAGGCGACCGCGATGGCACAGGCGACCCAGGCCGCACATGACAATCTCATCCTGGCCGATCCGCTGGATCGCAATATTCACAACTGGTTGGAAACTCCCCCGGATGTGTACGCGTTTAAGAATGGCGCCTATCACATCACAGATCGCGGCGGCAGCGGGCGAGCGGCGATCCTGACGACAACCTCGTTTGGACCAACCCTTGCCTATACGCTCACTATGCAGGAAATAAACGGCGACGACAATTCCGCCAATAATTCCTTTGGCATGGTGTTCCGTTTTAACCAGCAAATGAAGAATGGGACCAATATCTCGACCTTCTACAGCTTTGAAATCGTTAATATGAAGGGTGGCGAGTATCAGTTCTGGAAGTACGACGATACCAACAGGGCCAATGGCGCCAGCCCCTGGACATCTCTCTGGCACGCGCCGTTCGGCAACGAATTCCATCAAGGGCACGGCGTTAACACCATTAAAGTGATCATGAATGGTAACACCTTCAATATTATCGTTAACGGTAAAAAGCTGGACAAAACCGTCAACGATGGATCTTTCCAGAATGGAACCATCGGCATGATTGTGAACCTGGATGGCACTGAGGTCGCTTTCAGCAACCTGTTGCTGACCCATAATTAAACTGGCTACAGGCTATTAACCTGAGGTAAAAGTATTGATGAACGCGGAAGCATTGATTGGCACAATTCTGGGTACCTGCAAGCTGCAAAAGCTGATTGGACAGGGGGGAATGGGCGCAGTATTTCTTGCCCAGCAATCTCACCCTGCCAGGCAGGTGGCTGTTAAGGTATTGTTGCCCGTGGTGCCGCTCGCGCCTCATCAACAAGCAGCATTTTTAGAGAGTTTTCGCCGCGAGACTGTTGTTACCGCGGCGCTGGTCCATCCCAACATTATTCCTGTTTATGAGTATGGAGAGCAGAACGGGCTGCCCTATCTGGTAATGCCCTACCTCGACGGCGGCACATTGCGCGATGAACTGGAGCGCAATGGCCCGCTGCCGCTGCCACAAGCCGCTGCTTATCTGGAGCAAATGGCGGCGGCTCTTGGAGTGGCGCATGGACGCGGCATTATCCACCGGGACATTAAACCGGCCAATATGATGAAAACCAGCGAAGGCAACCTGGTCCTGACCGATTTTGGACTGGTCAAAATTATCTCCGAAGGTCAGTCAACGCAGAGCCATATTACCAATCTGGGCGGATTAGTGGGAACGCCAGATTATATAGCTCCTGAGCAGGTGCTAGGCGCTTCGCTGGACGCTCGGGCCGACCTGTATTCGCTGGGCGTTATTCTCTACCAGATGGTGACGGGAACGGTCCCGTTTAGGGCCGACATGGCAATGCAAGTAGCTATGCAGCATGTCCATGCCACTCCTCCATCCCCGCGCTCGTCTCGCCCCGATCTTCCCGTAGCTGCCGAGCAGGTGATACTGCGCGCCCTGGCGAAGAATCCTTACGACCGCTATACTAGTGCGCAGGAACTGGCCCTGGCGTTTCGCCAGGCACTGGCGACGACGGGCGTGCAAGCGGATGCGCGCTCGGGCCTTGTATTTCCCTCGTCATCAGCTACAGGCAAAACTATGCTTGAACGACCACGCCTGCACCGCAGCCTTTTCGATCCGGTGTGGCGTAATGGCAGCGACACAGAGCTTTCATCAAGCAATGATACAACACAAAAGGTACCGGTCACGCCACCGGCAACGAACGCATTCCCGCAACCTGCCCCAGCAACGCCTGTGACCAGTACAAGTCTTTATATGCCTCCTCCTGTGCCGGCGTGGCCCTCACCAACGAATGAACAGGCGACAACCGGAACGGGCTACTTCAACCAGGTTCCCGCCCTGGTACCCACGACTCCCACCGGAACCCTCGGCCTGGGCGCCAGTGGCATCTACATGGCATCCCCAGGCGTCACCGGGGCGCTGATGCCACCCGGCGTTGAAAGACCCACCAGCACAATGAAACTCTCGCAGCCGGTAAAAGTTGTAAAGGTTCCTGTTGCCGGACAGCCTGGCCTTTATAGAACCGGCATGTTACCGGTATTAGAGCCAGAGGATCGACCCTTGCCCTACGCAGAGAAGTTCGCGGGGCTAACCACTTATATCAGAAAAAATATGCGGCGCCTGCTGCTTATTGCTGCCGCGCTGGTACTGCTCTCAGGCTCAAGCCTGTTCTGGCTGGCCCATATTGCCTCCGATCAGGCGGCGAAGAATGCCCTCAAGCCCGCCTCAACTCCCAATGTGGCTGCAACGGCCACATTGGCGGCTCAGGCCACGGCAAACGCCAATACCATTCTTGTGGATGGGCTTAACGAAAATATGCATAACTGGCCCGTCTCTACCGGCAAAAATCCGGTGTTTGTCTTCAAAGATGGCGCCTACCACATCGCCCCCAATGATAATACGCATTCTAGCATTGCGCTCCTGCCGGACGAGACATTTTCCAGTCCGCTGGCCTATACAGTGACTATTCAGGAGGTCAATGGCGACGATCAGTCTATTTATAACAAATTCGGTATGGTTATGCGTTATAATTCTGTGCAGAAAAATGGAAAAATGGTCACAACCTTCTATAGTTTCGATGTGATCAACCTGAAAAATGGCGAATACGAATTTCGTAAATTCGATGATAGCTTTGGTCCCAATGTCAACCCGTATACGATGCTCTGGAGCCATACTTTCGGTCCCGAGTATCATACCGGACATGGGAAAAACACGTTTGAAGTACTCATGAATAAAGACAAATTTACGTTTATAGTCAATGGCAAACAGGTTGGGACTACTCAGGATAACGCGCTGGCGGACGGACAGATAGGCTTGTTCGTGAATCTCAGTGGCACTGAAGTAGCCTTCTCCAATCTGCTTTTGACATATAACTAGGCAAACAACGATTAGCCCTGACCCAGGGCTGCTATTCCGGGTGGAGGTATCTTTTGTTAAGTTTCATTGCTCTAATCTCGGTCACGCTGGTTGTGACTCAATTGATGGCGGTTACGGTGAATTTGATGAGTATGGTTGCCCTTACACTATGGATCACCGGGTTTCTGTGCTTGCTGAATGTGGTGCTTGCTATCATTTATCGCAAAAGAGACATAAAGGAAGTTGTATCCTATTATGCCGCAGGTAGCGTTGAGCTGATCATCTTTATTTTCGCGTTCTTACTCGCCATCGGCGTTATCTCCGCCGTTCCCTACCACCTGCCTCCTGGCTTGCCGGTGAATCGCGCGGAAATTGGTGCTGCCCTGGCGTTCGGCATCGGGCTATTTCCAGCAGCCTACTGGCACCGCATCAATCTATCAGAACTGCCCAGGCGGATCGCGGAAGATAAGCAGGTCATTAAAGATCGGGATGGGGGCGTCCGGGTCCGCAACAGCTCACCCGGCGAATGGATGAATTAGCAATGTTGACTAAAGTTCGTGTTGTTTTACGCAGCGGTAACGCCTGGAAAATACATATTGTCACACTGGCCTTGCTCGTGATCTTTATCGGAGGAGGCTCTCAGGTTCTTGCCAGCGCTGCGGCTGCCAATATCAAGCCTTCTGACCTCAAGCCGATTAAAATCATGGCAAAAGGCAAAATAGGCGATGGCGATCCTGTTAAAATCAGTACATGCATTTTCTTCGCTAATCAGCGTCATACTCTCACAAAGCTCGTTGAGCTAAACGGTGATGGAAGCATTCTTATTCGCCGTTGTGATTAAAAAAAGCTCTCTTCAGGAGAACTCCTTATGTGTATCGGCACGCAGACTGGCAGTTCTGGACAACTGACAGGCTAATCCCCATTGCCTCCCGGGTTGGCAACATGCGAGAAGGTCAGCGCGCTCTTCTCGCGTTTCCTCTCTCCAGGAGGGGTATCGATAGCTGCATGATAGCCATCGGCCAGGAGGAGCATCAGAGCATGCGCCATCTCTTGCGGGGTCAATGGCAGGTCGTTTTCCAGCCACCAGGTGGTGATGCCGATTAGCGCGCCGGCATAAAACTGAGCCAGGATGGGAAGCGGAACCGAGAAATGCAAACCTTCTTGCCGCTGGCTCCGCCGCAATCGGGCTTCGCAACCCTCCGCCAGATAGGTGCGCATCAGGGTTTGAAACGAACTTGTCCCGGTACCACAGAGCAGCAACCGGTAAACGTGTTGATTCCTGGATATATGCACAAATACACGCACAAAATACTGCGGAAGGCTCTCATCCAGCGAGGTTACCTTAGGTAAACCGGTCTGGCCCGCCAGCGAATCATGCATCTCTTTCATGCCACGCAGCAATAGATCATGCTTGTCCTCGTAATGTTTGTAGAAGGTCGTGCGATGCACCATCGCCTGCTCGCAGATATCTTTTACGCTGATCTTCTCAAAATCCCGCTCGGCCAGCAATGCCATGAGCGCATCAGTCTGTTTTCCGTTTTTTTCCTGTTCTTCGGCGCTTTTTGAAGTCTTCGAGATCAGCGGGGTAGATAAGATATTTTCCAACGTCTATCGCTTCCAATTCTCCTGCCCTTATCCAGGCGCGAACTGTCTCTGGGCTCACCCTCAATTGTTTGGCAACTTCCTCAACGGTAAGGGGCTCCTCCTGCTGCATCCTTTTTATTCCTCACTTCATCTCGTAGTTTTTGACATTGTAACGTCTGAAAAACGTTTCGTCAACAGAAATTTGTGTAAACCCATATAAGCAGATAAAAGTACTTGACTTTCCATCTACAATAATGTAATCTGTTTAAAAGCATATGAACATATGAGTTCTGTGTAGACAAAATGTACCTACGCGTGAACGTAGGTACATAGAGAGACTAACCAGCTTCAACAACCTCTAGCCTCTCCACGTCGCATGATAGCGACGGGAGGGCCGTTCGTCAAGCAAGAAAGCAGGATGTGCTATGATGCAACAAACCAAACGACCTGCCCTGCCCGACGATGATGCCCCGCTCGACAACCACCTCGACGAGGGCGAAGACGGTGTGCTGCCTGAGTTTCCGACCCAACCGTTCCGGTTCATCCCGCCTACAGGCCGCTCGCCCGTTCCCCCACGCCAGAGCCGCCCGCGCGTCTCCCAGGCGCTCCCCGACCAGCAGCCCCCGTCCCACTCCTGCCAGCGGGTGCGCCGGACGGAAGACCAGCCCCCGGCAACGCCTGCCCCAACGCCGCCGTTTCTGCTCCAGCAGCATCCGTGGGGCAGTTTCCTGGTTGGGATGGCGCTCTGCCTCGTGCTGTTCCTCGTGGGTCAGCAGGTGGTGGTCCCCTTTGTCACCGCGACCGCTGACCAATGGCACTATGGCGATGCGCGCCTGTCGCAACTGGATGCCGATGTGGGTCACGGCGGCACCAGCCACTTGATCGCCAGTTACTATCATGGGCATATCGTAGTCATCGAGATCTTAGTCAGCCACCCGCAAGATAATCGGGTGTACGTCCTGAGTGGGTTCCGTGACCTGCCGACCCCGCCGGTGCTGACGCTGGGCGTGCAGGATCTCAACGGCGATGGCAAGCCGGACCTTCTCATCAAGATCGAAGGCACGGCGTTGCAAGCGGTCTTGTTCAATGCGGGCAAGACGTTCCAGGGACAGGGAGGCTAGCACATGAAAGTCAGCAAGCCGCTCGTCTACGCCAATCTCACCGCGCTCTCCCTCAACGGGGTGCTGCTCTGTCTGATGGCGGCAAAAGCCTTTCCGCCGCTGCTCGGTATGGCCCTGCTCCTCGTGTTTTTAGCCGGCGCGGTCGCGCTCTCGTGTTACCTCAACGGGCAATGGCCCAGGCGCAAACACCGTATCCCGTTTCACACGGCACCAACCAGGAAAGTGATGCGTTGTGCAGTACGCAAGCAGAAGCAGCAAGGAGGCTACTATGGATAATACGAACCAGCGTGATGCCCTGCAAGAACTGTCACCAGCGTACTTCCAGGTGGGCCACACCGCCATCAGTGTGACGGATCGACAGTTTCAACACGGCTACCAACACGGCTATGCACACTTTACTCGTTGGTGGACCAAACGCACCTTTACCGATCACACGCTCTACACCTTCCTGATCACCAACCTCATGAACGCGCACGCGCCCAATCGCGAGAATGCCGGCTACGTCGTCGGATGGATGGCGGCATTACTAGAGCACAAGCAGGAACAGGAGCAAGCGGAACCCATGCCGACGGACGAGCAGAAAGGAGCAGGTGATCATGGCTCTCACCTTTTACACGGTACTCGTTGAGCAAGACGGCTTTCCGGTCAAGTACTGTCAGCCACGGGATGCGCAGGGCCTTGCCTATAGGCGGGTGCAGACCTTTCGCCAGAAGCCACCGTTTGCCAGTCCTGGCGAGGCATCCGGCGTCTTTGAGGCATGGCTTGAAGGGCGTGGCGTGCCCTCTTACCTGGAACCGCAGCAGTTTCGAGCCAAAGTCAAGCGGTTGCATGAACGGTGCCCGACGCATGTACGCCGGCAGAAGCGATGGAGTGCGCTGGTTGACCCCCGCCTACAAGTGATGCAGCAGGAGGGCAGATCGTCATGAGTATCACCGTCAGGCACACGGCGAGCAGCGCGCTCCCAATGGATGAGGGCCAGTACACCTTGCCGCAAGCCATCGATTTAGGTGCGCACCATCTCTTGCTCAACAGCGATCAGAGCATTGAACTGATGCGGGCCGCACAAGGACAGGCAGAGCCGGCATACGTGCTGTGCTTAGATGCGACTGAGGCGTACCGGTTGATGCAATGCCTGAACGACCTGTTCAAGCAGACGAGCAAC
>DATGMF010000064.1:0-14363 GCA_035293765.1 Ktedonosporobacter sp. | reverse complement strand
TATCTTGCGGGTGGCTGAGCAGGATTTCGATGACCACAATATGCCCGTGGTAGTAGCTGGCGATCAAGTGGCTCGTGCCGCCATGCCCCATATCCGCATCCAGTTGCGAGAGCCGCCCATCGCCATAGTGCCATTGGTCGGAGGTGGCAGTCACGAACGGCAGAACCACCTGCTGACCCACGAGGAAGAGCATGAGGCAGAGCGCCATCCCAACTAGAAAGCTGCCCTACGGGTGCTGCTGGAGCAGAAACGGCGGCGTTGGTGCGGGCGTTGCCGCGTGCTGATCTTCCGTCTGGCGCACCCGCTGGCAGGAGTGGGACGATTGTTGCTGGTCGGGGAGCGCCTGGGAGACGCGCGGGCGATTGGCGCGTGGAGGAACGGGTGAGCGGCCTTTAGGCGGGATGAACCGGAACGGTTGGGTCGGAAACTCGGGCAGTACGCCGTCTTCACCCTCTTCGAGGTAGTTGTCGAGCGCGGCATCATTGTCGGCAGGGGCAGGTCGTTTGGTTTGTTGCATCATAGCACATCCTGCTTTCTTGCTTGCATGCTTGACACGGCCTGCCTGCTCGTGGTATGAAGAAGGCAGACCGTTGGACAGTGTATGGAAGTTTTACGTAAGACAACCTACAAAAACGACGGTTAAAACGTGCGTGGGTCTGTCTTGCTTGCAATGGGGACAGGCTCACGTTTTGCTTTGGTATGACCTCCTTTTAACTTGCTAGCGGGAGCTTGTATTTGCCTTCAAATGCATGCATTTGCTGACATTCTTTACTGTATACTATTCCGATATGAAAGTCAAGACTCTCAAATACAATTCCTAGCAAGTACTTGCACCTGCTAGCGTTGTCTGCTACACTACTTTAAGATGAAAAGCTAGTACTCTTAGGAATTTTTAAGTAACATGCCAAATTTACAGCAATTATTAGATAACGCCGCTATCACAGTGTCACATCTTTCTAGACGTGCTGATGTGGATTACAGAACGGCGAAGAAGGCGGTCGAGGGCACCGGACCAATACAGAGGGTAAAAGCACTTGCCCTGTTACGGGTGATCAATGAACTTCTAGGGACCTCTTACAGACCAGAGGACATAGATGGTTTAGAGATTGATTAGCGACGAACAACAGTATTGTCAAGTATTAGGAGATATGCATGGATATTCGCATAACAAGCCAGACAATCCAGGAAGTGCAGGGTGACGCCCTGATTGTAGGAGCCACGCGTTCAGCAGGAGCGCAGGGGAAAAAAAGCGTTCTGCTATCGCCCTCCGCTACGGCGGTAGACAAAGCACTGGAAGGACTGATCGACGAGCGTTGCGCTGATGGCGAATTCAGAGGGAGCCCGGGTGAAATCATGACCATCCACCCTATGGGACGCCTGCCAATCAAGCGCATTGTGGTGGTGGGATTGGGTTCGCAGGAGAGTATCACTGCCCAATCGCTCCAGCGGGCCAGCGCGACCGCCCTGCGCCATCTTCAAAGCACCGGCGCGCATTCTATTGTGCTGACATTGCAAGGGAACAGCGCCAATTATGATGACGACCTGGGTGCTCAGGCGCTGCTGGAAGGGGCGCTGCTCGGCCTCTACACCTTCAGACACTACCAGCGCTCAGATAACGACGGCAAGGGCATTACTCAACTTACGCTGCTGACAGACGCAGAGCATACAGCAGACGTCGAGCGCGCAGTGCAGAAGGCGCGCATCATGGCCGAAGCCACAAACTTCGCCCGCGACCTGGTCAATGAGCCTCCCAGCGTCCTCACCCCGACCGAGATGGCTAATCGGGCCAGAGCTATGGCTCAGCAATATCACCTGGAATGCGAAGTATTTGACAAAGCGAAAATGGAAGAGCTGGCTATGGGCGGTCTGCTCGCTGTCACGCGGGGAAGCGAGGAGCCTCCTCGTTTTATTATTTTGCGCTACCGTGGCGCTCCCGAAAGCAGCGAGAAGGGGCTGGCACTCGTCGGTAAAGGCATCACGTTCGATTCCGGCGGCCTGTCGCTGAAGACTGCCGAAGGCATGGAAAGAATGAAGGGCGACATGGCCGGAGCCGCCGCGGTGCTCGGGGCAATGCAGGCAATTGGCGCCCTTAAACCGCATATCAACGTGACGGCCCTTGTTCCCACCTGCGAAAATATGCCCAGCGGCACAGCCTTTCATCCAGGCGACGTCTTACGCATCATGAACGGGAAAACCATCGAGATCCTGAATACCGATGCCGAAGGCCGCCTGATCCTTGCTGACGCCCTCTCCTACGCGGTAAAAGAGGGGCTATCGCCGATTATCGACCTGGCAACGCTGACAGGCGCCATTGTCGTCGCTCTAGGCAATGTCATGGCCGGTCTGTTCAGCAATGATGAACTGTTGACCGACGAGATCATTGCCGCCGGTCGTGCCACCGGAGAAAAATACTGGCCGATGCCGCTCGACACCGAATACGACGATCTGGTCAAAAGCGAGATTGCCGATGTCAGGCAAACTGGCGGACGAGCTGGCGGCTCGATTGTAGCAGCAAAAGTTCTGGAGAATTTTGTCGGCGAGACGCGATGGGCGCACCTGGATATTGCTGGTATGACCTACAGGGATAGCAAGAGGCCCTATCAAGAGATGGGAGCCACCGGCTTTGGCGTGCGCACCCTTGCGGAACTTGCCCTGCGCCTGGCCCAGTAATTACGCTCAAAATGATAGCCAGCCTTTTCCCTTGATGGAGCAAGCTGGCTATCGTTCAGTCTTGAAAAGCAATCGGGAACGCCGCTACCGCAGCTAGTGAACCCGCTCCGCGAATCTAGCTGCCAATCTGATCAGCTCTAGTGGAACACCATTGCCTTCTGGAGCGGGCTCACTCACCCGATTGAACGGAAGGCTCGTAGCGCCGCCTGAGCTGCAAAGTAGCCACAAAGGCCATGCACGCCTCCCCCTGGCGGAGTTGAGGATGAGCATAGATAGATATTGCGGGCAGGCGTGGTATATGGCACTAGGCGAAACGTAGGACGCGCGAAGAGTTGCCAGAAATCCTGCACTCCGCCATTGATGTCCCCTCCCACGTAATTTGCATTATA
Source organism: Ktedonosporobacter sp. (assembly GCA_035293765.1). Taxonomy (GTDB): domain Bacteria; phylum Chloroflexota; class Ktedonobacteria; order Ktedonobacterales; family Ktedonobacteraceae; genus DASRHT01. The sequence continues at coordinate 11,304 of DATGMF010000064.1, read as the reverse complement.
CGCCTCAAGCTCCGCTGCATTCAATGTATGGCGGGCAAGGATGCGGTCACGAAAACCGGGGGCGAAGCGTTCGATCTGCGCTTCGATACGTTCAGTCATATCAACCGTTGAGCCGTTGGGCACATGGCAATACGCCCAGGCAGTATGTTTGCCCGCCGGAGCGCGGGTCGCATCGAAGAGGCTCTGCTGCGCGAGCAGGACGAATGGATGCTCGGGATGCTCCCCCTGCCAGACCTGACGTTCGGCCTGCGCAATCTCCGGCAGCGTTCCGCCCAGGTGAACGGTGCCAGCCTGACAGCACGCCTGCGCCTGCCACGGGATCGGCCCATCAAGGGCAAAGTCGATTTTAAACGCGCCCGGGCCGTAACGATAGCACCTCAAATGCCGGTTATACGTCCCCGGAAAATGAGCGCCGGCAATGAGCAGGAGCTGCTGCGGAGTGATATCGCAGAGCACAGCGCGCGCCGATGGCAGTTCGTCAATGGACTTGACCTCGACGCCGGTGACAATTTCGCCTCCCAGCACACGCAGGTACGACGCCAGCGCCTCCATAATCTTCTGCGAGCCACCACGCGGCAGAGGCCAGCCAATTACATGGGCCGCTATGCCAAGCAGGAGGCCAAAGGCGGCGCTGGGAGGCCGCTCAAGCGGTAACATTGAATGCGCGCTCAGACCGGCGAGCAGCGCCCGTGCATGTATTCCTCTAAAATGACTTTCGGCCAGGCCACGCGCCGAGCGAACCGCCGACAGTCCAAACTCTGCCAGCGCAAGGGGATGACGCAGCATGCGCACACGCAGGGGACCGAGGAAAGCATCAGTAATGATATCCCAGCGAGCCACCAGGGGAGTCATCAAGTTTTTATACGCGTCCGCATCACAGCCCAGCGACGCAGCCGTTCCATCAATGGAGCGGTCAAGCACCACAGCCGTTCCATCATCGAGCGGATGCGCCAGGGGAATCGGGGGATGAATCCACTCCAGTCCATATTGTGCCAGCGGCAGTGTGCGAAAAAAGGGAGAGCCTGCTCCGAGAGGATGGATCGCCGAGCAGACATCGTGTAAAAAGCCCGGCAGCGTCAACTCTATCGAGCGTGCGCCACCGCCAATGGTTTCCTTTGCCTCATAGACGCAGACGGAGCGACCGGCCTGCGCCATAGTGATCGCGGCAGCCAGCCCATTCGGTCCCGCCCCAATGACGATAGCATCATATTTGTGCTGAGTGGACATAACTATTCAATCTTTAGCGGTCTTTTTCTAAACGCAACAACACCTCACACCCATCCTGATCAGCCTCGGCAATATGTTCTCCAAATGCATCTAACTGTGGGAGTAGCTCGTCCGGTGGTCTGCTGGCAAGCATAGCTTCCTCTGTCTCCCATATACTAATAATAGTGTATTTCCTGGCATTTTTGCCATTTTTTAAAAAGAGCGCCTCTTGAAATCCTTGCTGCTTGCTTGCCGTCGGCAGCATAATCTCGCGAACAAAATGCTTCGCCTGCTCCTCAGTGCCAGGCTTAAACTGCACAATCGTTGTTCTCGCAAACATCTAATGCATCCTGTCATTCCTCTATAAGCGGCTCATCAAAGTTAATACCCCGATAAAGATCTTCAAGCAGAAAATGCACATCAACGCTTTCAAGCAAGACTTCCTGGCCCGCTGTATAAAAAACATGGTGCCATCCGTCGCTCTTCTCCCTATCTCGCCGATACATCTCAATATGCGGGGCAAACTGGCTGGTCAGCACAATCTCCTGAATGGTGGGACATGCCTGATACGCTTTCAACTTGTCGTTGCGGTCAACCTTCTCCGTCGATGGCGAAAGCACCTCCACCACAATGCGCGGCGAGCGTATCAGCTTATTGCCCCGCCTCCGATCAGCCACATCGCACGAGACCGTCACATCCGGGTAAAAATAGCGCGAGGCCGAAACCTGCACCCGCACATCCGACCCGTGGACAAAACATGGCCCGGTGCGCAAGTTCTGATTGAGCACCGTGCGCATGTGATATGCAATCTCACTGTGTTCTCCAGATTCGCCGGACATCATCCTTATAATACCATCCAGGTATTCATACTTACTATAAGGGTCAGTATCATCAAGCTGGAAGTATTCGCTGACCGATTTCAACAAAGACCACCTCCCTCACAACATCATTGAGCCGCCAGTATCTCCCGGTAGCGTTTAGCGATCTGCTCCTGCACTTTTCTTTGCGTGCCTGCAAGCTGCATAACCGCATCACTGCTGGTAGCTGATGCTCCAATTATATCATTTAGCACGGTATTGAGTACAAGCAGCTCCATGCCTTCAAGCTCAACGGTAATCGTCACCCGCAATTTGTTGATGACATTGCTTATCTGGAATGCAATATGCTGCTCATACGTGCCTGCTTGCAGCATTTTTTGGAGGCAGGCAGCTTCCTCTATCTCTAACTCGATCTGCGAAAGAGGGATCTTAGGTATCGGCATGATTTTCCCTCCCCTGTACAAGCTGCGCAAAATCCAGAAAAAGGAGGTAACGATAATGACCATTTGATAGTTTGCCGCAGTGCGTAAGTTCTCTCAGGAAGAAATATCCTCCCGGCACAACCACGCGATATTCGCCCTTATCCCCAATCGCTATCGCCACCCCTCCTGCCGTACAACATAACCGTATATACATTTCCCCATCAATTTCTACAGGTACCTGATCAACATGTAAGGCATTTAAATAATCCACCTGATCTTGATAACTCCGTTTCCGCTGATCCACCAGGCAAAAAAACTCAAGCTGTTCTTCAGGCATGGAAGCCCCCTTCACTGTAAAGATGAAATACGTAATGTCAACCTATTGCAAAAATAAGAATACATGAGATACTGAACGCAACAGATGGTATCCTTATGACAAAAAATGCTAGGGGAATGGCAAATAGACAGTGTGTTATAATATCTGCGCACGCTATTGGATGAGCATTACGGGGAGAGAGGAATGGGCGAGAACGAAAAGCAACCAAACGAGCAGTTGAGAACGGAACGGTTACGTCGAGGCTGGTCACAGAAAAAGGTGGCCTTTGACATCGATACAAGCAAGGACGTTGTGAGCCGCTGGGAAACGGGGGAGCGTGCACCCAGCCTCTATTACCAGGAAAAGCTCTGCCGCCTCTTCGGGAAAACAGCCGACGAACTGGGGTTTATTCAACTCGGCCCCAATCAATCACCCACAAATATCACTTCGATGGCGGAGGTAGACCCACCAATAAACGAGAGGCTTGATCAGGCTGAAAGCATTACCAATCTCGCTTGGGAAATGTGGTTTGCTTCAAGGCCAAAACAAGCTACCAGAGAAATAACAAAACTATTGCCCACTCTAGAGAAAATAATCTATATGCCATTATCCACTGTGCATATACTACATGCAAAAGAGCTTGTTATCCGATGTCATGGATTACTTGGTGCAATTCACCTTGACGCTTTACAAAATGACTTTGCCCTTTACCACTATAAGCAAGCATACACACTTGCAAAAGAAATTCAGGATACTAATTTCACCATCACCTACCTTGCTCTCATGGGTGATGTATTTCGGCGACAAAATGATAAAACGACTGCTGTTAGTTATATGGAAAACGCTAGAGATCAAGCTGCTAATGCCAATCAAGCAACATTAGGATATGTTCTCCAACTTCTCGCCTATACCTATAGTGACATTAGTAATGAAACTGCTTTTGAACAAACAATTTCAGAAGCAACGGATCTTCTTGCTTTTGCAGGCGCCGGAAGAGATATCGCAAAAAAAGAGTTCATTCCGTTTGAGATATACGAAATCCGAGGAAAGGCAAATCGCGATCTTGGGAAGCCGCTGAAAGCGATCCCCTACCTGGAACTTGCAGAAAAAGCACTCAGCAGGGCTGAGTCTATGACTCCTCGCTGGCACGCACTTTTGGAAATCAGTAGAGGACAAGCCCTCTGCGATGCAGGCGATATCACAACAGCAGTGGACGTAATGAGTAAGGGTATTATCATAGCATACCAATGTCATTCACCACATCAAATGAATCGAGTGCGCAAACTTTTAAGAGATTTGGAAAATGGCCCTTTCCAAAACCATCCAAGAGTGAAAGACCTAAAAAATCTTCTCTACGAAACATATATGCTCCTGGATAACAGTACCGTGTAAACAAAGGAGATTATTTTATGCCAGATCAAGTAGCAAGTGTTTTTGTTACAGTAGATATCGTTATTCCGCGTCTCTCTCCTTCCGGCTCTGGATGGGAGGTGGTATTGATCCAACGAAAAAAACAACCTTATCAAGGGGCCTGGGCGCTCCCTGGAGGCCATCTGAATACAGATGATCCTTCGCTAGAAGCGACTGCTCAACGCGAAACACGAGAAGAAACGGGCCTTGATATCCCTTTGCACCTGTTTCAACAAGTCCAGACTTATGAGGATTTTGAAGATCCACGAGGCAAGTACATTTGTTTGCTCTATGTCCTCTCGGAACCATTAAGCCCACAAATCCACATTGAGGCGGGAGATGATGCTTCTCATGTGCAGTGGCACTCGGTAGAAAATTTGCAGAAGCTTCCTTTCCTGGCATTTAACCATATCAAACTTCTCCATGTAGCCCTTCGTCACTTTTTTACTACATATTACCATCATACAGTGGGATTGCAGGCAATAGATGCTTGCCAATGCGAGATAGAAACTGCTCCTTCTGTGCGTTGTTCAAATACAGCCTATTGGCGCTATAATGGGGTGGCTATTTGTCCAAAAGATATGCAGTTTGCCTTGCTTGCTACAAGTCAGAAAGCATAAAAATCCTCCACGGCTGGAGGATTACGAATAGCGATACTGCCAATGCCGTCGGGCACCTGTTCCTGAATCAAAAGAGGCACCTGGGAAATTACGTCGCTCAGGAATTGCGAAAGTTTATTGGGGTCCAGCAAGAACATGATGTTGCCGTGAAAATCTGCAAGATAACTTGTTCCCATGACTATCCATTCAGCTCCCTGGGAAAAGCAACCGCAATTGAGAAGTCCTCCAGATGCAGAACCAGTCATTCCAGACAAAGACATACTGATACATCTTCCTTTCTCTTTAGTGCTCAAACGCTCCTCGATTGTCGCGAATAGGTACGATACATGCACATTTCTTTTCGAGATGCAACACATGTACCTTATTCCATTGTACTTGAGCGTATAACAAACGTATTTCAACATATCTATACATCAATCTCATAATAAATGAAAATAATGGTAAAAGGACATATGATGCAAAATCGAGGCCGTCCTTCTTGAACATAGGATAGCCTCGATTGATCTTCACGGTCTGAGCAATTCTCGCTATTCGTGCGCTATCAGGACATCTTCTCACCGCTTTTTGTGTTACCCTTTTTATGTTACGCTGCAAAAAAGAAGCAAAAAGGAGATCCGACAACATGGCTGAAGACAGCTTCACGCTCACAACGTTCTACACCTCCTGGAAGGCGTACCAGGAGCACATTAAAGGGGCACTCGCGCCGCTCACCGCCGCGCAACTCAAGTTGCGCGCCGCGCCGCACCTGCGCTCCATCGGCGAGAATGCTTTGCACATCATCGGCTGCCGTGTCCACTGGTTCACCGATTTCCTGGGCGAAGACGGCGGCGAGGAGATGAAGATGTATGCGGAGTGGAACGAGGCCGGGCTGGAGATGGGAGGGCCTATCCCAACTGCCGCCGAACTGGCTCAGGGCCTCGACCGCACCTGGCAATTTATGGCGAGTTGCCTGGCGCGCTGGAGTCCCGACGCTATGCGACAAACCTTCCCCGACAATTGGGACGGCAAACAGGTCGATGTGTCGCGCGCCTGGGTCGTCTGGCATGTGATGGAGCATGACCTGCACCACGGTGGCGAACTCTCGCTCATTCTCGGCATGCACGGCATCCCGGCTGATTTCCCGGGCTAGTGCCTGTCAAAGACTCTTCAACGAGCTACGCTATCTCGCGAAGACCGGCACCCGCTTACCAGGAAGGTGAAAATGCTTCACAGCTTCTCCAGGAAAGCCAGAACGATGGCGTTGAATTCTTCGGGCTTCTCCATGTTGGGCATATGATGAGTTTCGGCAATCATCACCCGGCCGGAGCCCACGATATCTCGTTCGAGCTTGTCTGCGTCCTTGAAGAGTCGCGGGTCGTCCTGAGCGCCCAGGATGATCAGCGTAGGCGCGTGAATTTCGGCGAGTCTTTGATACGCTGGCGGTTCGAGGTCTTGTCTGGGAGCAGGGTCGAGCACCCAGGCGAACGAGTACTCCGATAAATTGTCACGCACCCGCTGGCGCGCGGCTGGATAATTTGCAGAAGGAACCAGCGTCGGGTCTTGCATCAGGGCATCCACCATCGCAGGGAGATCGCGCTCTTTCCTGGCTTTTTCAAAGGCCGCCCAGCGTGAGCGCAGTTGCGCTAGCTGTTCTTCCGTGTAGAGTAATGCGATGGGGAAGCCGGGAACGGGCGAGCCAACAAGGATCAGTGCATCCACCATAGCGGGATGCTCAAGGGTAAAGTCAAGGGCAATGATCCCTCCCAATGATAGGCCGAGAAGATACGTTTTTTCAACGCTCAGATGGTTCAGCAAAGCGTAGAGGTCCTGTCTATCGGCATAAGGCACTGGAGGAAGCTGCGACTGACCAAAACCGCGGACATCATAGCGAATCACACGATAATGTTGAGCAAAGGCGTGGAACTGGTCATCCCACATTCTCCTATCCATGTATCCGCCGTGGATGAGCACCAGTGGATAGCCCTCGCCGAGCACCTCGTAATACAATTGTGTACCATTTACTGCGACGAAGCTGGCTTCGGGCTGCGTTGATCTGGTCATTGTGTGCATCTCCTTCCGCTATCAATCAGGATTCAAGATATTCACCATGTTCAAGCATATCCTGAGGGGCGCGAAAATACACCGGTCGTTTAGACGATGCGCAGCAATTGACGGATGTGGTATGGTAAGAGAAAGAAGAGCGTAATCAGGCGACAGCAAAGGTCCCAGCGCTTCGACCGTCAAGCAGCATCAGTAGAAGGTCAGAGCAGCGACCGTAAAGGATATCATAGAACTTCCGATGAAGATACATGTACGTTATTTCGCCTCCTTTAAAGAAATTATAGGACTGAGCGAGGAAATACTGACGATGCCGGAGGGTGCGACCGTTGCGGATGTACAGGCCACGCTGCTTGCACGTTACCCACGACTGCAACCAGTGATAGAACGCTGCAAGTGCGCAGTCAATCGCAGCTACGTCCCTGCGACAACGATGCTGCATGAGCAGGATGAGCTGGTGTTTATCCCCCCGATAGGCGGCGGAAGGTAAAAAGGTGTAGCAGATGGAACCAATCATTCAACTGACGCGCGAACCACTTGATCGCGATGCCCTGGTAGCCGCCGTGAGCCATGCCAGCGTGGGCGGCATTGTCGTCTTCGAGGGCGTTGTGCGCGACCATGCCAGAGGCAAACAGATACGCTACCTGGAATATGACGTATACGAGGAGATGGCCGAGCAGCAGATCCGCACAATCATCAACGAAGCGCGACAACGCTGGGGAGTGGAGCGAGTCGCGGTGGCGCACCGTTTTGGACGGCTCGAAATTGGCGAGGCCAGCGTCATTATCGTGGTAGCCAGCCCGCACCGGGCTGAAGCGTTCGATGCTTGCCGCTACATTATCGATACCCTTAAAACAACTGTGCCGATCTGGAAAAAAGAGGTAGCAGTTACGGGAGAAGAATGGGTGGAGGGCTGACGCTTTTTATGGTATAGTTACTATAACAATCGCTGTAAACGTACCTTTGCATAGGACAATAGCTTGCTATTGCAAACGGCCAACGCTGCTGGCGCGTCGTAGTTCCCCGATTCATCGTGGGAGCGCTCAGGCCGTCTGCAATGAATGGCCTGGGATAAGTCCAGGATCTTCTCGGAGGTCGTTGATGAACTTATTCGAGCGACAGGCTCAACTGAATCAGCTCTTTGCGCAAACTCCGGTTAACGCTGCCTACCTTGCCGGTACCCTGTCAAATCGCGCCTCGTTCGGTCAACTCACAGGTATCGATATCGCCATTCTGCTGATGGACCAGATTAAGTCTGACCAGTTCCTTGATTATCAGCTCTACTTCTTTAGCGAACTGGCAAAACGCTTAGAATCCGATAGCATCGATGTGATGATCTTGAACCAGGCATCGCTCCTGTTGAAGCTGCAAGTGATTAAATACGGGCAGATCCTCTATAGCCGCGACGAGAAGCAGCGCGTCTCATTTGAGACAAAAGCGGTCATGGATTACCTGGATTTTAAGAAGTTCGATGATATCCAGAATCAGGCGCTGGGCCGCCGCCTTCACGGCCAGATGCTACCCATTGATAAAGAGATGGTGCAGCGCCAGGTGAAACAACTGCGTGATGCTGTGAACATTTTACGCGACGTGGGGAAGACGCAGCGGGAAGAGTTTCTTGCCGATTATCGCGTCTATGGACTGGCAGAACGCTACCTGCAACTGGCAATCGAGGCATGCTTGCATATCTGCGGCACCCTGGTCGCCTCCTTCGGGCTGCGTCGCCCAGAAGCCTATCACGAACTATTAAGCATCGTCGCGGCGCAAAATATTATCCCGCGCTCCCTCGCCTACCGCCTGGAAGTGCTGACAAACCTGCGAGACGCGCTGGTCCACGATCCCGGCACGCTCAACCACAATATCCTCTACGATCACATCCAGCAACGTCTGAGCGATCTGGAGGAATTCATCGAGATGGTAGAAAAGCGACAGGGGCAATAATCCTCTCGCTCAAAATAGCGTAGGGACCCGATTTATCGCGTCCGGTTGACCGTCGTCCTCTCATCCAGATGCAACAACCTGCGTTCCAGCGCCACCGTGACCGCTGCCGTGCGATCAGATACTTCCAGCTTGCTAAAAAGGTGCAGCAGATGGGACTTGACCGTTGCTTCACTCAAGTGAAGGGTGCGAGCAATCTCTTTGTTGCTTGCCCCCTGTGCGACCAGCATCAGCACCTCCAGTTCGCGTGCGCTGAGCGCCTTCTGAGCCGGTCTCCCCACCTGATGAACCAGGCGAGTCGCCACATTCGGCGCCAGCACGGCTTTCCCTTGAGCCACCGCCCGAATAGCTGCCACCAGTTCCTCGCTCTGGGCGTCTTTGAGCAAATAGCCAGTCGCGCCAGCTTCGATGGCCCGCAAAATATCGACCGTACTTTCATACGTTGTGAGAATAAGCACGGCTGTTGTCAGCCGATGAGCGCGAATCTGCGCCGTTGCCTCCGCTCCATCCAGCCCGGGCAAACGCAGATCCATCAGCACCACATCTGGACGCAGTCTGACCACCTGCTCCACCGCTTCGGAACCGGTGCCGGCCTCGCCGACCAGCAGGAAATCGGGCTGATTACTGAGCATGGTATGCAAACCTGCGCGGACAACCGGATGGTCATCGGCGATTACCAGGCGAATCTGACTCATCACTGCTCCTCCTGAATCTCTTACTATTCCAGACGGCCAACGCTGCTCTCGCGCTCCCACGATGAATCGGGGAGCTACAGCTCAGGCCGTCTGCAAGGAATGGCTTGCTATGGCCCTGTCGGGATCGCAGGTATGGTGAGAGCGACGGTCGTCCCTTCACCTGGCTCGCTCTCGACGGTCAATGTTCCTCCCTGCTGTTCCGCGCGTTCGCGCAGCGCAGGCAATCCAAATCCCCCGGTGGATTGGGCGCGTGCGGTGGCAAGCACAGACCGCGCATCAAAGCCCTTCCCATCATCCTGCACATCCAGCACTATCGTCTCATCCATATATGACAGCGTGAGAACGACCGAGCTGGCCTGGGCATGCCTCCACACATTAGCCAGCGCCTCCTGGGCGGCACGCAGTAGCGTCACCTCGATTTCAGGGCGCAAAGCGACTACCTCGCCTGTAATCATCGTCTGCACCGGAATTCCATGCTCTTCGCTCCAGCGAGTCGCCAGGGCAAGCAGAAATTCGGGTAGCGACGCGCGCTCAAACACCTCCGGCTGCAAAGCCCAGAGCAGCGCGCGGGTCTCCGCCAGACTCTCGCGCGCAATCCTATCAATGCGCTCCAGCATGGGCCTGATGCCCTCATCATTGGCGAGCAAGGACATGTTTACGCTCTCAAGAGCCATCACAATACTGGTAAAGCCCTGGGCCACCGTATCGTGGATATTGGCGGCCAGGCGTTGTCGTTCCTGCATGACGCCGGCCAGGCGCTCAGCCTGAGCCAGTTCTTGGCGCGCGGCCTGCAATTGCGCGATCAGATGCGCCTGTTTGCTATTATGCGAGAACGTTGAGTTGAGAAAAAGCATCCAGCAGATCCCGATGACTCCACTACTAAAGATGAAAAAGAAAACTACCTCGCCCCCATTTCCCAGGTCCGGCAGTTGTTGCCAGAGCGAGAGCGCCAGTAAGACAACGCCACCGACAAGGCTCCAGGGGAAAGGCAAGAAGACTGACACCTGCGGATAGAGACCGAAAAGGACGAATAAATAGTCAGAGTCCCGGGTAATTAACACCAACCAGAGCGCCCAGCCGAGGCTCATATAGCTGAGAGTACGCCAGGGATGTTGGCGAAAGGTCTGGGCTGAAATGAAGAGATAGGGCATATACCAGATGCCTAGCAACAAGGCGCATCCCATAATCACGCTCAATTCCTGCCAGGAACGCGGAATGACCGAAATAGCCAGACCTGTTGCGACCAGCAACGAGACATAAAAGAGGCTATGCCAGAACAGCCCCCAGGACTGCCATGTTTGCTGGTGCATTGCTGCCGCGGACGACGTTTGAGAGCTGTCATTCATCCAGACCGGTGCTCCCTTGCGCGTGCCACGCTCCAACACGATAGGCACGCCTTGTTCTCCATGCAAGCATAAAAGAAGCGAAAAACATTGTGTACTATCTGCAGTTCTCTAAGGAAATCGCGTGATACGTTATCTACCCATCTCATCCTTATATGGTCGTAGTATACCAGAAAAGTGGAGAAAAACCATCCATCAGATGGTTGAGGCTACATCTCCGCTCTTTGGCTCTCACAAAAGAGCCGAACGAGGGATGACATGCATCGCATTTTTCTGCTGTAATTGAGGGCAAGAAAAGTGTTCTGAATAAGGAGTCTTACACGCCTGTAGGGGCAATCCCTTGCGGTTGCCCTGCCCAGTTCCGTAGGGGCAATCCCTTGCGGTTGCCCTGCCCAGTTCCGTAGGGGCAATCCCTTGCGGTTGCCCTGCCCAGTTCCGTAGGGGCAATCCCTTGCGGTTGCCCTGCCCAGTTCCGTAGGGGCAATCCCTTGCGGTTGCC
>DATGMF010000063.1:0-55597 GCA_035293765.1 Ktedonosporobacter sp. | reverse complement strand
CACCAGGACGATCACCGTCACCACCGGACAGGGACAGCCAACGCGCCCACCAATCATCCCAGGACGCACGCTGGCCGCGATCACGATGAGTCAAGCGGTGACCGCGCCCACGACCGGAACGGCGCACCAGGATGCGCAAGCCGCACGCGGAACCATCACGTTCTACAATGCGGCTCCTGTTGAGCAGACCGTGAACGCAGGAACGCTCCTGACCGGAGCAGATGGTATCCAGATCGTGACCGAGCAGGACGCGATCATCCCCGCCGCGCTTCCACCCACAGAAGGACAGGCAACGATCCCCGCTCATGCGGTGGTGACAGGACCAGCAGGCAACATTGCTGCTCGTGATATTTACGGGCCGTGTTGTCGGCTCAATATCTTTGCCGTGAACGGAGCGTTTCACGGTGGAGAGAACGCCCGCAGCTATCCCACCGTCACAGAGCAGGATATTACGAGCGTGACCAGTAGCTTGAACACGAGCTTAGATCAAAGTGTCCAGGCAGCCTTGCAAACCCAGGTGCAGAGCGATGAAACGCTGATTACTCCGCCTCCTTGTCAGCAGACAGTCACCACTGATCATCACCCAGGAGAGGAAGCCACGCAGGTTCACGTTACCGTCAGCGAGACCTGTACCGGAGCGGTCTATCAGACGCAAGCCTATCAGGACGCGATCACCCAGATCGAGACGCAGCAGGCCACCACGCAGCTAGGGAACGGCTACCTGCTTGCAGGTATGGTACAGAGCAGCATCACAGAGGCAACGATCAACGAGCATCAGCAGATCGCGCTCACGGTCAAGATTGCCGGAACGTGGGTGTATCAGTTTCCCCAGGACGAGCAGCAGCGTATGCTCTCGCTCATTGCAGGCAAGGGAAAGGCCCAGGCGCTTAGCTTGTTAGAGCATATCCCAGGAGTCCTGGCCGTTTCACTCACGATCAAAAACGACGCCGCGACCCTTCCGACAGATGCAAATAGTATTCATCTCGTGGTGCTCATCACTGGCTAGCACAGGAACAAGGAACGGCAGGGCAAACAACAAAGAAAGGAGGTGAAACAGATGCAATTAGTTGAAAAATATGTGATTGACCGGAACGATCCACGCTACGGCGCGATTGATGAAGCGGCGTTTAAGTCAAAGAACCTGTACAATGCCGCTTTGTACGAGATACGCCAATCCTACATTTTTACCGGAACGTACCTCAATTACAACGAGATAGACAGGCGGATGCAGTCCCACGAGGCATACCAGGCGCTTCCGGCGAAGGTGAGTCAGCAGGTGTTGATGCAGCTTCATCACGATTGGGATGCCTTCTTCAAAGCGCGTGTAGCCTACAAGGAAGACCCATCGAAGTTTACAGGCCATCCGAAACTGCCAGGATACAAGCACAAGACGGAAGGCCGCAACCTGCTCGTGTACACCATCCAAGCGCTCAGTCGAGGGAAGAAAGGCTTGAAGCGTGGCATCATCAAACCGTCTCAGCTTGCTATCGCGGTAAAAACGAAGCAAAAGGACATCAATCAGGTGCGCATCGTCCCGCGCAAAGGTTTCTATGTGGTCGAGGCCGTGTATGAGCAAGAAGCAAAGCAAGCGCCGGTCAATCCTGCTTATTACGCTGGCGTAGACATTGGCATGAATAATCTGGTGGCGCTAACATCAAACAAACCTGGCTTTCGGCCAGTACTCGTTAACGGGCGTCCAGTGAAGTCCATCAACCAATTCTACAACAAGCGGAGAGCAGAACTTCAGAGCCAGCTTCGACGCAAAGGGACAACGAAGCGTATGGAGCGCATGACGAATAAGCGGAACAGGAGGATTGACCATTACATGCACACTACCAGCAAAAGGATTATTGACCTGTTGGTAGAGGAAGGAATACAGACGCTAGTCATTGGCAAGAATAACGGGTGGAAGCAGGGAAGCCAGATGAGCAAGAAGACGAACCAGAATTTTGTGAATATTCCACACGCCCGGTTTATCTCGATGCTCACCTACAAAGCCGAACTGGTGGGGATTACCGTCAGGATCACAGAAGAGTCGTACACCTCCAAAGCTTCGCTGTTGGACCTGGACCCGTTGCCAGCATGGAAGCCAGATGAGAAGACAAAGTACATCTTCAGCGGCAAACGGATCAAACGTGGGCTATATCGCGCATCTGATGGACGCTTGATTAATGCCGATACGAACGGTGCTGGTAACACGATCAGAAAAGTAGCCCCTGACGCCTTTTCGGAGGCAAGGGCGGTAGAGGATGGTAAAGGGGTGCTTGCATCCCTGGTAGTCCATCCAGTGAGGTTAGTCATTGCCCCCTCACGAACCCAAAAAGGGAAATCCTAGCTCGCATTGTAAAATGCTATAAAACGCTAGAGATCGCTAAACTTTTTGGAACTATAGCAGAAAAAAGAGGGAAAGTACAACTACATTGTACATCTCATGGGATTTATGAATCTGGCCGTTCGTCTTGCGGTGGAAATACAACATCCTCATATTGGTGCCGTTTACCTCGGGCATGCTGGTACGAGTATATTATAGCCAAATCCATTGCTGTATAAAAAGATGCCGCAAATCACAAGAGATTCGTGGCGTCTATGCAACTAATCGCGTGGGTCCCTGTCGTAGGGGCCTTCAGGCGGAGGAGTGTTCGGCAGCTCTCCAGGTTTAGGACCCTCAGGTGGTGGCGTGTTCGGTAATTCCCCTGGATCTTCGGGAGAAGGTGTGTTTGGCAGTTCACCTGGTTCGTCGTCTCCGAAATGTTTCATAACAACCTCTTCTTTAAGGGTATGGACCAAACAATCAATCTCTTGCCAGCGGCGAAGCGTAAGCACGCGCATCCCATGCGTTTCCTGCGGCTTCTCCCTGGTATACATTGCTACAAGTACCAGTCTTCTGCAAAGCAACTCGCGGTCAGCACTACTCATCTGTCCTATAAGTTCGAGTATACGGGGATAACTGTCATCAATGAGTACCAGGCGCTCGTCACATTCCTTCGCAATGCCGCAAAGATAGCGCAGTTTGCCTTCGATGCGGTTACAGAAGATGACATCGTATGCGTTCACGAATGTCTGTTCTTCAAGCCACTGCTGCGTCGCGGTACTGAGGTCCTCCTGCCACGTCTCACTGCTGGAATAGCGCGCTGTGCAATACGAGATAGCGCCGAGTTGCGAAAGGTGGCGCACACCAGACACGGCACCTGCAAGCACGATGTCGGCTCGGATAGCCTGCGGCTTGAAGCGCATCCACCCAAGCTCGAATTCGAACGTCGTATCGTCTCGTTCTCCGCATCGCGCGATGACTTCCGGCATTGCTTTGAAGTCATTAAGCTCTTTGATCTGTATCAGGCGCTCTTCCTCGATGCCAAGCCGCCATTCATCGTTGCACAACCTGGCAATGGCGCTCTCATCTGGGCGTGCCAGCACGCCGTCAATGTCGATGAATATCCGCATAGTCATCACCTCCTGACACCCAGCATAGCTCATAAACACAACCGAAGAGTGTCAATGAAGCGGCTACTTTTCCGGCGCGCTCCCTACCGGAATGGAGATCAGACTTGCTCTAGATATGAGATAAGTCTATGTGTATGTTATACTACTAGTGGCTTTGCGCGTTTTTCGGCATTCTGGAAAAGCAAAAGCACACGGCATGTATCTTCTCTACATGTCTTGTTGTTCGACTGAATAGCTGTTGTTGCTGTTCATCGGGAACAGAAAGGGGGACTCTCTTGACCGTCCAATCTAGCGACTTGGGTCGTTCACTGCACATAAAGAGTGGAAGCGTTAGCAAGCCACTGATTGGTGGGACAACCTTTCATCTCGTTTTTCTGGCGGCGGTGGTATGGTTTGTGGTTGGCGATTACCTGGATAGCTGGGCGCATAACAATATAGCGCAGTTGGAAACGTTTTTCACGCCCTGGCATGGTGTGCTCTACAGCGGTCTGTTTGCCATCGCTGTCCTGCTTTCTGCGACCATCTGGATCAATCACCAGAGGGGAGCTGACTGGATGGAGGCGATCCCAAAGGGCTATGAATTATCGACCATTTTTGTCTATGCTATGTTCTTTGTGGGTGTGGGCGACGCGACATGGCATACACTTTTTGGCATCGAGAAGAACGTCGATGGCCTGCTCAGCCCTACGCATATCTCAGGCATGCTCTTTTCCGGCCTGGTCATTCTGGGTCCCTACAGGGCACTATCCAGTCGCAAGGGAGCGTTGAGCAGGGCTGAGCAAACGATCCTCACCATTACTATCACCCTCTTCCTGGCATACCTCGCCGTCCTCACACAGGAGACGACCACCTACACGCGGCTCTGGCCGCTCACCGTGCCGGCCTCCAACAACGACGGTCAGTTGCTGGCGGTGCTGTCCTTTATTTTTCAGGGCCTGATACTTGGTGGACTCTCGCTCATTGTGATGCGCCGCTGGAAGCTGCCCTTTGGCCTTTACACTTGCGCCTTGCTTGTTGTGGGAGCAGGGATGAGCTTCATGCGCGGTCAATATGTGGTTGATATCCTGGTGGGTTTGATCGCCGGACTGTTGCTGGACGTCTGCTATCACTTTTTGCAACCCGATATGCAGCACACGGATCGTATACGCCTCTTCACCGTCATCGCTGCCAGCGCCATACCATTTGTGTATCTGCCGGTCGTGTGGCTCACGCAGGGGCCACTGATCTGGAGCATCCACCTGATCATTGGCTCAGTGGGTGTATGCGCCATCTTTGGCTGGATGCTCACCTATGTCGCGATCCCTTCCGCTCAGTATGAAGAGGCATAGACTATGTGTGTGGTTGCTCACAAAGGGATACTGTTAGCGAAAGACATTCTTCAGGGGAAGCAGCGCGAACTTGAGCGACATTGAGGGATCGAGAACGGCGCACGAACCGCTCTGTCGGCTGAACGGGCGCTGTAGCTCCCCGATTCATCGTGGGAGACGCGATGAAATCGGGTCGGTACAACGTTTTGAGCGTTGTACCGACCCGCAAAAGTGGTCAATCAGGCGAGCAGCTTTGCCACTGTGCGTATGGCGTGTTCTAGCTCTTCTGCGGTGGTGAAGCCGTGTGGGGCCAGGCGCAGAACTGAGCCGCGGGCCGAGACGACGATAGCGTGCTGCCGCAGTTCGTTCTCCAGTTGGGTGGCGCGTTCAGCTGAGCCAACATTGATCGCGGTGGTCGCGCCCTTCTGCTGAGGCGTTTCGGGACCGCTGATCTGTAAGCCCAGTTGATCGGCGAGGGCGAAGGCGGTCTGGGAAAGTTGCTCGATATGGGCGCGAATGCGGGTGACGCCTGTTGCCGCCACCAGTTCCATGCCCGCGCGGGCAGCGTAAGCATTAATGATTGGAGGGGTGCCGAGATCGAAGCGGGCCGCGCCTGTCGCATAATCGAGCGTGCCCGGATCGAATGAGAACGGGTTGGTGCGTCCGAACCAGCCGGTGACTGTCGGCTCCAGCCATGCTTGCACCGCCGGACTGATGTAGAGGAAGGCAATGCCTGCCGTTCCCAGCAGGTATTTGAGCGTGCCCGCCGCCAGAAAATCGACGCCCGCCGCTTTGACATCTAGGGGGACGGTGCCGATGGATTGATAGGCATCGACGAAGACCAGCGAACCCTTAGCATGGGCGGCGGCAGTGATACTCTCCAATGGCAGCAGCATGCCGTTGGCGTAACAGACGTGAGGCACCGAGAGCAGCGCCAGAGTATCGTCAATCGCACCCATAAATTTTTCGGTGTCCACGGCCCCTCTGGCATTTGTGCCAAGCAAATCAACCTGCCAGCCATGCGCGTGAGTAGCCAGCAATGCATGGGCAACGCCCGGAAATTCCGCGTAGCTGGTAATGATGCGGCGGCGTTTAATGTGAGAAGAGGTCACAAGGGCGCTTGCCACCGACGAAACAAGCTGAGAGACGGAGGTACCAACGGCGATCTCATCGGGTTGCGCGCCGATCAAGGCAGCAAAAGCTGCGCGCGCCCGGTCCACCTCGGCGATCCAGGCGTTCCAGTGCATGCCCAGCTCCGACCAGCTTGCCATAAAGGTGTCGATAGCCGCCCGCACCGGAGTCGTCAGCGGCCCCTGCGAGCAGTTCGCCAGATACACAGTGCTCTGGAGCAGCGGACAGGTTTCACGTAATGTCTGTAATTCGCCTGGAAGGGACTGATTCGAAGTTAGCATCCTGCTCTCTCCTTTGTTTGATGTTGAGCGGCATTGCTCTTTCCAAATTATACCATGTGGTGGCTTATATTCGTCTTGTAGGTGCTCGTCGGAAGAGAGATGGTCTCCTTCGTAGCGACCCGCTTCAGCGCGTCCGCTTTAGCGCCCGTCTTTCACTATTTGTCGTATATTGCAGTAAACTGGACGCGGTAAACCTGGTCGCTACGGCATGTGCGATTTTTTTGTATCGGGGAGAGAGCACTGCTCCATCTGTGTTAGGGACTCTCCAAAATCAAAGAATCCCAGAGCGGCGGATACTCCACTTAGATGGAGCGCCAAAATGCCAGAGTTCTCCAGGAATGGCCCATATTGCTCCTCTATTAAAACGCAGTATGAACGTTTTATTCATGAGAGAGAAAGTCTCCCCGGCTGGGAAGAACTTTGCTGTGAAACATGCAAGCACAAATAAGAATGGAACTGCTCTATGTTCCCATCAGAAGATAATGCGCGAAGCAATAAAGAGGCCAGAGCACAAGAAGGCCAGCAGCGCTCTCACAGGCGGACGACCTCAAAGTCTCCGTTTCATGAGGCTGCGGCCTGGGTTCACTGGGAATATAGCCCTGAGGAATGGGCACTTTTTGAGAAGGTTGATTGGATGCCGATACGTCTCAGGTTCTGGGGCGTGACCGTCGGCTGTGCAGCCTCTGTGGTCGCAGCAATCCTGCCCTGGTTCTTTTTTTCTCTTCGTGGAGGCGATGAGTCACAGTTTTTAATCGTATATTTATCCGCTTTGCTAGGCTGGTGCGTGTTTTTACCGCTTGTGATAATGTATTTTTTTTCTTATATCAATGCACGGAAACGTCATAAAGCCCGGCAGCAAGAGCCCCGAACGGTGACCTTTTCCAGAGAGGGAGTTTGGGAGGCGGGTGCCTTTTTTCCTCTGAATAAATTTTTGACTGCGAACTTAAAAAAGGTGACGCTGACCTTTGATCCGCCTGTTCTCCATTTTCGCCTGAGGATCTGGCCCAGTGGAAAAAATTGGAGATCCTCACCCACATCTTCTACCCTGCATGTGCCTGTCCCTCGCGGACGGGAAGAGGAAGCGGGATTTCTTCTGGAGCGCTTTCAAACGGAGGTGATTCAGGCGCGTGTGCAACTGGAGCAACGAATGAACAATCCCCCAGAACCGCGCTAGAAAGCCTAAGGCGAGGTTCGACCCTGGCTCAAAAAGTCTTCTTGCTATGATTCTCTTCCTGCTCGAACAGGGTTTTCCGTCAGAGGGAGGGTTACATATACCTGCTGCGGGCTGATACCTCCTGCTCTTCGGTTAAGCGATAGCCGAGATAGGGTTCGGTGATGATGTAGCGCGGGTGCGCAGGGTCTTGCTCTAGTTTGACGCGCAGGCGGCGTATGACTCCCTTGACGTAGCCGGTGGCGTCGCAGTATTGCGGTCCCCAGACGCGTTGGAGGAGCAGGTTTGTAGTCATGACGCGTCCGATGTTATGAGCAAGCTCAGCCAGGACCGCATACTCGATAGGCGTGAGCACGACTGTCCTATTAGCAACGGAGACGCGCCGCTTCTCCGTGTCAATTTCCAGATCGCCACAGATGATTTTCCTGCTCATCACCGCTTTATTGCCGCGTCTGAGCACGGCGCGCACACGCGCAAGCAGCTCGGCCAGGCGGAATGGTTTGACCAGATAATCGTCGGCGCCCAGATCAAGCACCGAGACAATATCGGACTCGCTCCCCTTGATGCTCAGCACGATGATGGGGATCGAGGAGAATTCGCGCACACGCTGGCAGACTTCCAGGCCGCCGCAACCGGGCATAACCAGGTCCAACAGGATCAGTTCCGGTGGCTCGCGTTCAAAGGCCGCCAGAGCTTCTAAGCCATTGCTGGCCGTCGTCATCTTATAGCCATGAGAGACCAGCGCCTGCTTGACTGCGGCCATAATGCCAGGATCATCATCTACCAGGAGGATGCTTTGTTTGGCATGACCCATGATATCACCGTGCTTTCAAATATTTCCTGTGGTGACGCTTACACTGCTAATTCCTGCTCCTCTGATGCTTCCAGATCCATCGGGTTCGCTGGCGGGAGGGCGATCAAGAAAATAGACCCTCCCTCGTTATCTTCCACCCAGATATGCCCCCCGTGCGCCTCGATAATGCCTCGACAAATAGCGAGTCCCATTCCGCTCCCCGGGGTATGCGCCCGTTGATCACGCTCAAGACGGTAAAAACGTTGAAATATCTTCTCCTGCTCGCCCTTGGGGATGCCGGGGCCGCGGTCCGCGACGCTGATGACAACTTCCCTGCCGGGCGTTAACCGCGCCTCCACTTTAATAGGCGTCCCCAGAGGTGCATATTTGTAGGCATTTTCCAGCAGATTCCATAGCACCTGGAGGAGACGGTCTGGATCGATATAGTACAAAGGAATGTTTGGATCTAGTATCTGTTCGATAGAGCATCCATAATGGAGGCGCTCAAACTCTGCTACAGTATCGGCGATAAGTACGGAGAGCTCGGTCCAATCGCAATCGAGGGCAAGCGCGCCCGCTTCGATGCGCGAGAGATCGAGCAGTTGATCGACGAGTTGCCCCAGGCGGTTGGCCTGGCCCGCGATATTGCGCAGCAGGTGCTGTTGCCCCAGCGCGGATTGAATGCCATCGGCATCGAGCAAACTTTCAACGGAGGCGCGAATAGCCGTGAGAGGCGAGCGCAGGTCGTGGGAGACAGCCGCCAGAAATCCGCTTTTCACGCGATCAGCCTCGCGCAACGCCTCCATTTCGCTGGCCGAACGCAGAAGTTGCGCATTTTTGAGCGCCAATCCGAGCTGCTGCCCCACGGTTGAGAAAAACTTCAGGTCGTTCTTGATATGGCTATCGTGATGCTGGTTGCCGATCAGCATCACGCCCAGAATGGTGTTGCCGGTTGTAAGCGGTACCACGATCAGGCTGTAGAAGCCGACGAGCCGCAGGGCCTCGCGGGTCGTCGGCTCGCTGCAATCGTCGGCGTAGATCATCAGCGGCTCGCGCACGTCTATAATGCGGCGGGCCAGCATATAGAGCGTTTTCAATGGATATTGCTCCAGGTCGAGCTGGATGGTGCTGGAAAGCATATGCTGCGTGGCGAGGGTCATTTTATCCTGGTCGTCTAGTAGTAAGATCATGCCGGTGTCTAACTGAATAATCTCGATGATGCGGCGCAAAACAAGGTCGAGATGCTGGCTCGGATCTGGCAGGGTGCTGAGAATCTGGGCAATCGCGTTGAGGGCCTCGATATGGCGGTTGTGTTGTTGCAAAGCCTCGAAGAGGCGCGCATTTTCAATTGCCGTCGCCGATTGAGCAGCAAAAGCAAGTCCCAGGCGTATATCCCCGACGTGCCACGGCTGGGGAGCGAGGTTGGAAACGCTGATAAAGCCGCTGACTCCTCGCGCCGTTACCAGCGGCAAGAGCATCAGCGAGCGGATAGCTGTTTGCTCGCCAAAAGTGGCGGGGAGCAAGGGCGAAACAAGGGTATCATCAATCACCACCGGCTCACCGCGTTCCTGTATCAGCGCAACTGCTCGTCCATCGTTGAGCAGGGCCGCAATCACGTCGGGTCTCTCCAGATGCGATGAGAGTTGCGTGGATACATGATGGAGCGTGGTTGGCTCATCCTGTTCATCGAAGAGATAGACGCCGGCTCTTTCTGCGTGCAGCAGGTGAACGGTCTGTTCAACCACTTTCTCAAGCGTAACATGCAGATCGAGGCTGGCGCTGATAATGCCAGCCGATGTTACCAGGCACTCGGCATCGTATGCCCGCCGTTCATCAAGATTGAGCGATGTTCGCGTTTTAGCCGGGGAGTTCGATGCTGATACTTCATCTCGCTGCGGAGAATATATTTCACTCATAACGTTTGTTTCATTGATCTGAGCAGCTACCTGCCGACGTATGATAGGGCTATAATAGTCGGGCTGCCATTTGTTACGGCAGGGAGCGGGGAGCAGGGTATATAATCGCTGCTTGATCTCCAGGGCTGCTGCCGCCAGGAAGCTGGTCAGGAAAGGACGGATCAGGCGATAATCGCCCGTCACGTCGAGGATGCCGATAATAGCGTTTGTCAGGGGATGGCGGATCGGAGCTGCCGTACAGGTCAGATCCTGCCAACCATCGCAATAGTGTTCGGCGGCCATCAACTGTACGATATGTTCATCGGCCAATGCGGTTCCAATAGCATTCGTGCCTGCCGCCGCCTCGCTCCAATTGCCGCCGGGGATAAAATCGATGCGAGCGAGACGGCGGCGAATTGCCACATCGCCGAGTACAAGCAATAAACGTCCCTGAGCGTCGCTCAGCACCACCACGTAGCCCGAATCAAAAAGAAACTGGGTAAGATGTTTGATCACTGGCTGAGCCGCCTGGATGAGTAGCGCGTTTTCCTCCTGTAGCTGCATCAACTGGATCTCACGCGTGATTGCCAGTGGGGCGCAGCGTTGTGAAGGATTGACGTCGAGGGTACGACAACGTTGCCACGAGTCGAGGATCAGCGGTCGTGGCGTCCATAAAGTGAGACTTCCCTTGTTCAGGAAGTCCTCGCGCACCGCCGTTAGCCGGCGAGCGGTATGCTCAATTTCCAGCGGCGATGCGATAGACAGGTTAACGGCATGTTGTTGTATGTGGTGTGTGGTCATACCTCCACCTCAGCAGTACGGGTGAGGCTTTCCTTATTGCCAGCCGGGACTCGGCGGACGCGATCAATCGGGTCCCTACGAACTCCATAATGCAAGTTATAGCATATGGTTTGAGCGCCTGTCCATGAAAAAAGTCGGATGGTTGCCTATTTTTTACCACTTTTTTACCACTATCGACCCTTCTCATGAACTGCAAAGCTTTTCCGCTTTCTCCTTGTACCGCCAAAGGCGGCGGGAGGAAAAGGGAGTGCGAGGACACCTCGCGCTCCGGCAGGGGACGGCCAGTCCCCTGCACCCCTGCTCAAAGCCCAAACTCGATATCCTTGAAAGCGGGGATATGGATCGGCGTATCTGTGATGAGCGTGTCGGTCGTCAGGAGCATGCTGGCGATGCTGATAGCGTTTTGCAGCGCCACCCGCGTCACCCTGGTCGGATCGATGATGCCGGCCTTGTACATATCGACATAATGGCCGGTGATGGCATCGAAGCCGTGGCCGAAGGGTTGATCGCGTACATTGGCAACCACGACACTGCTCTCGTAGCCAGCATTGGCAGCGATTTGCCGCAGCGGCTCCTCTAACGCTCGTCTGAGGATATTGACGCCCGTCGCCTCTTCCGGCAGACTGGTTTTAACGCTCTCCAGTGCTGATTGCGCCATTACCAGAGCTGTACCGCCCCCGGGCACTATGCCTTCCTCAATCGCTGCTTTCGTCGCAGCCAGCGCATCCTGCATCCGTAATGTGGACTCTTTCATCTCGACTGCGGTAGCGGCCCCGACCTTGATTACCGCAGCACCGCCTGATAGGCCGGCTAAGCGCTGCTGAAGATTTTTGCGGTCATACTCACCGGTGACATGCTTAGCCTGGCTATTCCGAGCAACAACGCCGCTATCGCGTCTAGCTCCGCTCAGTTGCTCGGCAAGGAATGCCTGAGCACGCAATTCGTGCAAACGATGCTCAATAGCTTCTCTGTCGCCCTGACCGTCAACAAGCAACGTCGTCGTCTTCGTCGTGATGACCTTGCGGGCGCGGCCCAGATCCGCGAGCGTGGCATGCTCAAGCCTGCGCCCTAGCTTCTCGCTGATAATCTGAGCGCCCGTCATGATCGCGATATCCTCCAGGGCTTCGTCGCGGCGATCTCCGAAGCTGGGCGCTCGTATCCCCAGAACGTGAAATGCCCCGCGCGCTTTATTGACAACGAGCGATGTCAATGCCTCGCCTTCGATATCCGCGGCGATGACCAGCAGCTCCTTCTGGCCCTGCGCCAGCAGTTGTTCTAGCAGCGGGAGCAGCGTTTCGATGGCTCTGATCTTTTGATCGGTAATCAGAATGTATGGGTGAGAAAATACTGTTTCCATGCGTTCCTGGTTATTGACCATGTAAGGAGAAATATAGCCGCGATCAAGTTGCATGCCCTTGATATAGGCGATTTCGGTCAGTTGCCCGTTGCCCTCTTCTATCGTCACCAGGCCATCGCGTCCAACCTCTTCCAGCACACCCGCGATCAGCTCCCCTATGGAGGGATCACCTGCCGCGATGGTGGCGACCTGGGCAATCTCTTCGTGTGTCTCGACGGGTTGACTGATGGCTTTAATCTCTGCCTGGAGCGCCTGCGCGCCGCGCTCCAAACCTTTGCAAAGGAGCATAGGATTCGTTCCCGCCACCACGTTTTTTAGCCCTTCAGCCAGGATGGCTTGCACGATGATCGTCGCCGTTGTTGTGCCATCGCCCACCAGGTCGTTAGTTTTGATCGCGGCCTCTTTCAGCAACTGGACAACCATGTTGGTAAACGGCTCTTCCAGGTCGATGCCACGGGCAATCGCGACGCCATCATTGAGGATTCTGGGCGTCTCAAGCGGATGATCCAGCACCACATTGCGTCCCCGAGGCCCGATAGTCACCCTGACGGCATCGGTAAGCGTATCCACCCCTTTACGGATGGAGTAGCGTGCCATCCCTTTAAACTGAAGTTGCTTGCTCATGAACCTGTGCTCCTTTTCCAAAGAACCTTCACCACAATTTTAAGGGACGAGAATGCCGCGTCCTCGCAACTTGCCGCTCTCTAGATCGTGAATAGCGTCAATGGCTGCGTCCAGCGGATAGACCTGGGTATGCAGCTTGACCTTGCCCTGAGCAGTTAGCGTCATAAGCTCTGCCAGATCGTTGTAGCTGCCCACGAGGTTGCCGATGAAGTTGATCTCCGTCGAGATGATATCGATGGTGGGAACGTTGAGCCTGCCGCCGTAACCGATGATGAAGTGCGAGCCGGCGCGCCGCAGCATCTGGACCGCGTCCATCTCCGCCCCTTGCTCGCCCACAAAGTCAATCACGGCCTCCGCCCCCTGCCCGTTGGTGATATCTTTCACCGTATCAACATGCTTGCCATCTGCTACCACTGTATAGTTCGCGCCCCAGTTTTTGGTCAGATCGAGGGCAGCCTGCGATTTATCAACCACGATAATTTCGGCAGGGGTAAGGGCCTTGAGGCACTGCACCCCGATATGTCCGAGTCCGCCTGCGCCGATCACCACCACCTTCGTACCCGGATAGAGCAGGGCCGCCGCCTTTTTCACGGCATGGTAAGCGGTCAGGCCAGCATCGGCGAGGGCCGCAATATCTTTGGGGGACAGAATAGGATCGAGCTTGACGACGGCGCGGGCGTTCGTTTTGAGGAAAGCTGCCATACCGCCATCAACCGAGATACCCGGGAAAACCGAATTGATGCAGTGCATATCATCCCCGGCGCGGCAGGCGCGACAGTAGCCACAGGTGGCTAACGGATGCACAATGACCGTGTCACCCACCGCAACGTTGCTTACGGCTGAACCAATGGCCTCGATCCAGCCGGCGTTTTCGTGGCCGAGGGTATAGGGCAGGGTCACGCCTGATTTCTCCACCCATTGTCCCTCGATAATGTGCAGATCGGTGCGGCAGAGGCCCGCGCCGCCGATACGCACAATCACATCGGTGGGGCTGGTAATCGTGGGTTCGGCGGTCTCCTGTACTTTGGGAAGTTCGTTGTATGCAAGCAGACGTACAGCCTTCATATCATCTCTCCTTCTGGTAAAAACTTCTTCTTTGCAGCCGACCTGAGCGCAGCTAGATGCGAGAGCAGCGTTGGTCGGCTGGATATCAAAACTTCTTTTCGCCAGAGCCGTAGCGGGTCTGGAACATATCGGAGCAGAAGATGGTGTTAAACATAATGTTCATGCGTACCGAGCGGGATTGGCGCAGATAGTGCTGCAACCCGCCGGGAGGGATGGCTTGACCATGATCGTCGATAAAGAGCAGGTCGCGCGGCCCTTGATGCAGGCCGAGTAGCGCGGCGCGACGTAAATAAGCCTGCGCGCTCTGGGCCGTTCGCTCCAAGTGGATTACCTGCCGGGGAGTGGTGATGGTTGCGCACTGCGTGGCCTCATCAATAGCGAGATCGGCCACGCGTAGAGCGAGCAGCGTCTCTTCGCCAACCCCGGCTTTCTGCAACTTGCGCAACAGCATATCCTGGCGCATCAGAAAGCCCTTGCGTAAAAAAATCTGGCGCAGCTCTTCCAGGTTATCGTGGGCCTCGTCGGGGAACGCCTCGGTAAAGGACTTGTCCGTGTTGATGCTCGCGTTGATCTCCTCGTCGGTACAATGGTCCTGCAACAGAATATGAGCCGTGTGTACCCCTGGAATAGCCAGCACTTTGGCACGCAGGTCGGCGGCCATCAGATAGGCGAAGTTTGGAGCGCACCAGTAGGTGGGCAGCTTAAAAGCTACGGTGACATTGCCTCCATCGATCCGAACATGGTCAATGAAGCCCAGCTTGACCAGCGATTCGTCCAGTTCAGGGTCGAGCACATCCGCGATGGCTGCGTAAACCATCGTCTCAGTGATCTCGCCAGAGAAAGCATCAGCGAACGGCATAGGATGGCTCCTTTCCAAACATCCCGAAACGTCCCATGAACATCCCGTAGGGTCCCGATTTATCGCGACCTGCGCGATTTATCGCGTTCCCGTTTGACCGGAAGGGTAGCCGAGGGTAGCCGCGAAAGCAGCCCCAACGGTTCAGGACGATATTGGGAGGGTAGCCGCGAGGGCTACCCCTACAGTTCGGTTTTACGGTTCAAGGACGCCGATGCCGCCGGTTTTATGGTGGATCTGGGCGGCCTCCTGCGAGAAACGGTCGTCTTTGGTTTTAGCCAGTTGCTCGTCGGGATTAATGCCATAAAGCCGGGCGGCGTTGAGACCCAGGATCTTGCGCCTGTTCTCCATGTCCATCTTCACGTTGAACTCCGCTTGCAGGTCCTCCGGGAACTGGAAGGCCATGAATCTCTCGATCAGCCACCTGGGCTCCCATATCGCGTAGTCGCTGCCGAAGAGGATCTTATCCGGCCCGAGCCAGAACATCAGGTTCGCCATCACTTCGGCGAAGTAGCGCGGGCGTGGATAGATGAAGGGCAGGACGACGGCGAGGCCCGCGTAGACATTGGATTCCTGGGTGGCGATCCAGCAGAAGTCTTCGATGCGCGGCAAGCCCGCGTGCTCGACGATAAAGTTTAGATCAGTGAATACTGAGGCGGCATCATCGACATCGGCCACGTCGAAGGCGTCGCGGTTGAGCGGATAGATGGTTGGCCCTTTATGCACATGAATGTTGGTAATGCCAAGCCTGACGCACTCCTCCAGGAAGCGGTAGCTCTCGGGATCGGAGAGCTTGTAGCCTTTGGAATTGCCGCGCCACTCGGCGGTGTACAGCTTCACGCCCTTGATATCCCAATCGTCCTTCTGTCGCCGCAGATAGTCCAGACCGGCATCGCCATCGCGCGGATCAAAGGCGCCATTGAGGATATAGCGGTCGGGATAAGCGCGCTTCACCACGCTATTCTGCTCAATGGTATTGAAGCCATCATGGTAGAAGTCGGTCAAATATGTTGGTTGCAGGATGGCGAGGTCAACATAGCCCTTGACGAACTGGTCAAATACCATATCATCGGGGGAGTATTTCTCGTACTTTTCCAGCGACCAGACATATTCGGGCGGGGAAAGGTTCTTGTGGTAGGCGTAGAAGCAATCGATCCAGCCACGACCATACTTATTTTTCTGGTTGGCAGGGCTGGCATCCCACAAATGAGAGTGGCAGTCAATGACGAAGATATCTTCTCCATTGTCAGTTCGATACATCGTGTTGTGACCTCCTGTTTCCTGACTATGTGTATTCCTTTGTTAAACGCTGCTGTAGGGGTAGCCCTTGCGGCTACCCACCACGTACGGCTACCTGGACCACAGAACACAGACGATCATCTTCCCTCGGTTGGGTAACCGTGTCAGGGTAACTGCAAGGGTTACCCCTACGGGCTGGTAGGCGAGGTTTGGGATGAGGCGGTGGGCTCCGGCTCAAAGCCGAGATATTCGGCGGCATCTTCGGGATTGGCGAAGAGGAGCACCCTGTCATCGAGTCGCACCTGGCGTCCATAGTGGGTCGATGTCTCGACCTCAAAATCGTAGACGGTGTACTCGCCTGACTCATAGCCCAGGGCGGAGCCGATCTCGTCCATATCGAACTCGATCATCTTCTCCGCGTCGATACGGATAATGGCCGGATAGCGTGTGATCCGCACCCCGGGTTTCTTGCTCATGAGCTCGGCTATGGCGTTGCCTTCGACGCTGGCGCTCATCGTCACTCCGCAGAGGTTGGATGGCTCGCGTTTGAACTGCAATTCATATGTTGAGCGTGTGCCTGTAGCCTTGTTTTCCGCAGTTTGACTCAAAGCTGTACCTCCTTTGGCAACTCTAATCCAAGTTTTGATAGGACCGCCGTGAAGCGATTTTTGGCGCGCTCATACGCATCTTCGAAGCGCAGTACTTTGATCTGCACTTGAGACCAGATGGGCTGCAACTGGCGCGCTCCGGCAACGCTGAATGGCGTCCAGTGCGAGAGCCACTCGCCCATGATGCGCTTATTAGCCTCGCCGTGTTCCTCGTCATCGACGAGCAGCTTGAAGAAATCGACGGTGTAGGCCAGATTGCGCTCGTAATCGTGCTCCGCTATGCCAAAAAACACCGGTGTGATGAAATCGCCGTGAGGCGCAGCGCACTGCATCACGAACTGGCTGCGGAACAGTTCCCCACAGAGCGGTTCGTAAATCACGTTAGTGGCGAAGAGTTGCTCGGCCCAGTCAGCGGAGGCGGTCAGGCGTTCGACGTTCTCGCGTACGCCGAGCCAGGCAGGATCGTTTTTCCAGGTCTGTTTATGCGCCTTGCCATCAAAGCCCGCAATACGCTCGCTCAATTCCAGGTTGTAGAGTGCCAGGTCCTGGGCCAGGCGTAGCTTGTCGGTTGCGTTGATCGCCATTGTATTATTGATCATGTTGGTGGTGCCATCGCGTTGCGCCGGTACGAAGACGTGCATGCCCAGGCCGTACTCGGCGTGCATCGACGCGCCAACATGGGTTTCCATGCATTTGATCCAGCTCTTGTCCCAGGTCGCGTAAACGTTCTGTTCCCGGCCTATCGTCTGGGCCTGCTGGATCTGGCGCACAGTGTTGGCCTCACGGATGTACATATTGCGATGCCACTGCTCGTTAGGGTCGCGGAAAAGATGCCAGTTGGACGATTTCATTTTTGTCCAGCGCGGATCGTATCCTTCGGTACCATTGGCGAAAGCATAGAGCCAGCCCTGTAGCAGGTACCGGTCAGGATCGGGCTGGACATCTATGGTGACATCCTCATAGATGCTGGCCTGACGCCCCTTTGGCTGGAAATAGTTGAAGGCGCGACTCTCCGAGCCTACAAATGTGGCTGCGCCAGCCTGCGCGTTGGTAATGTTGATCGCTGGCCCATTATCAGTGATCGGGTCTGCCATGATAGATCCTTTCCTCCGTTAACAAATAGGACGCGATGAGTTGGTCGGCACGGGGAACGCGATAAATCGCGGGTTGGACGCGATAAATCGGGTCCCTACGGTGTGCTGGTTGGTGTGAACTTGTCATAAAAGATGCGATCTTCGCTGATGCCTTTGCTCACAAGCACTGGGACGGCGGCGTCGATCATCAGCGGTGGACCGCAGAGGTATGCCTGGGTGAAGCTCTGGTCGCCCTCCAGGTGGCGGTCCAGCACTTCGGTGATCAGGCCAGTTTCGCCGTCCCACTCGTCCTCTGCCGTTGCCATTGAGAGCGCGGGTATAAAACGAAAGCCGGGCAGCTTTTCCTCCAGCTCATGCAGGCGATCAAGGTAAAATAAGTCTTTGCGCGTTCTCGCGCCGTAGAAGTAGGTGGCTTTGCGCTTGATCCCGCGTTCCGCCATATCGTTGAGCAGCGACCAGAGGGGGGCCATGCCGGAGCCGCCTCCAATACAGAGGATATCGCTATTCCACTTCTCACGCAGCATAAAGACGCCATACGGTCCCTTGATCTCCAGCTCTTGACCAACCGTGAAGCCGTTATCCAGCAGACCTGAAAAGAGGCCGTCCGGGAACATTTTGATCATGAACTCCAGTCGTCCCGGTGTACGCGGCGTATTCGCCATCGAATAAGCGCGATACTCGTCCCTGCCGGGAACGCGGATGGAAGCGTATTGCCCGGCATTGAAGCGCATCTTTTGTCCCTCTTCGCTGAACTTGAGCACCAGGCGGCGAATATCATGCGTCAGCGGCTCGATGGCTTCGATAGTCATCTTGAACGTTTCGATGGGGATGCCCAGGCGCAGAATGTCTTCGTCATAGTTGATCAACTCCACTTCCGCGTCGCTATAGACATGGGAGCGGCAGAGCAGCACGTATCCTTCTTCGCTCTCATAGTCCGGCAGCGCGAACGTGGAGTACTTTTTCATCTCCAGGTCGCCATCCAGCAAAAACGACTTGCAGGCCCCGCACTGCCCCTCGCGGCATCCATGTGTCAACGACACGCCCTGCCGGAACGCAGCATTGAGCACCGTCTCGTCTTCGCTCACCTCAATCTCAATATCAACCGGCTGAAACCGTACTTTGTGTATAGCCATCTCGCAACTCATTTCATAGGGCAAGCGCCAGGCCCCCTCATCCTCTCCAGCCCCTCCCCTTCATCGTTGCCGCAATTGCCGTACTGACCCGATTGATCGCGTCCGCCGTACATTCGTTGGACCCGCAGCAGGACAGGCGCGAACCTCTCGCATCTACCGTATCCCCTTGCATCTACCGATTCATCCACATACCACCCGTGCCATAGCGACGCGCCTGCCCCACACCGGGTGTCAAACAAACGTGGTAGGGCAACCGCAAGGGGTTGCCCCTACAGGTTCGTTTGACATGCCAGGACGTCATTTAATGGTGAAACCTTTGCGGTATTCAGCCATGTGGGCTTCTCGCTGCTCCGGCGTCATTTTGTTAAGCAGGACGTTCGGACTCTGGAACTCGATCCCCTTGAGGTGATCTAACGTCCACATCTGCTTATCATCGAAGATGACGTGCGGCTGCGGGATCAGCGTCTTACCATCGGGACGGACGAAGCCCTGGTCCACCATCACATCGGCCACATCCCAGCCGTGATAGCAGGTTTCCCACTCGCGCTTACCCACCAGACGACCCATTGCAGGCGTCGGGCGGCCCTGGTATTCGCCGCGGAAGGCGACTTTATCGGTCCAATGACAGGTTTTGGAGCAGTAGGTGCGTACCTGCCCATCTACCGTGTCCATGATCGTGTCTTCGCGAATCATGCAGGGAACCATGCAGGTCCAGCAGCGATGCGGATAGACGTAGCCAACGTCCTCAAAGGCAATCGGCTTGTGACCGTTGGGCCTGGACAGGCGGGCATAGTGCTCCCACCACTTGCCATATTCGTTGTACCAGCCGGGATACTTGAACTCGAACCACTCGAAATCCTCTTCCGTCATCGGGTCGATGCGCCAGAAGTTGGCGAACCATCCCGTGGCGAAGAACTGGGCGGTCTTATGCACATACCCTTTGTTGGCGATGCGGTTCCACGCCTCCTCAATGTCATCGTGGTGGATCTTCAGGCCGTACTTCTCCAGCGGCATGAGGTAGCTGCGGTAGTAGTCGTCGTAGATCCAGCGTCGCCACATCTCGGCATAGCTCTCGCGATTCTTGCGCCGGTCCTTCGTGCCATACTCGATGAAGGTGCCGATAGCGGCATCGACGAGTGCATGGTTGTTCCAGAAGGCGTAGCGCAGGTCACGCTCCAGCAGGGGCCGATTGTCCGGGTCGGCCAGGGCCATCAGCAGCGTGGCATAGCCGTTACTGATATGGCGAGACTCGTCCGATTGGACGGAGAGGAAAACCGTCGGCAGCAGATAATCGCCGTTGGCAGCAGCTTCGGACGGCATGGCGACGAACAGGGTATTGGTGAAGGCCGTCTCCGCCACGATCTGGAGATAGACGTTGGCAGCCGTGATCGCGTCGCCCGTCGTAAAACCCTCGCCAAACTGGCGGCCAATCGTGCCCGCGTAACAGCGGTCGAAAGACTTCTCAGTGGTATCGAAGCCGGTGGGATCTATATAGTTTTTCATATAGTAACGCTTCAGATGCATCTGAATGGTGGAGTGGCGCACCTCGTCAATCATCTGAAGCACCAGGCCGTTATGCAGCTCGGGATTAGGCACCACCGAAGTAAGCAGGGGCATGGCACGAGCGGCGGAAATTTCCGGGAACGGGCTGATGCCCAGGAAAAGCTTCATCCACTCCATCCAGCGTGGCTCCGTCGAGCGGAACATGTTGCCACGCAGTGCGCCATCCATCGCCCCCATTGAGCGATCATCCTTCTCCTCCTGCATGGGGAAATAGGATTGCATGACCTGCTTCAATGGCTCCTTCTTAGGGGCCTTCGTAAACTTGTAGTCGGTCGGGTACTTCTGAGCTGGCGTCACAAAAGTTGGCTCCCAGGAAAGCTCCTGGATCTTTTGGTACGCCTTCGTGAGACTGTTTCGTGCCATAGAGTTGTGTCTCCTTTTCTGGCCTTCCACGATGGAAAAATAGGGAGCGTCTTGAAATTCGCATGCCAGGGCAGGGTCTGTAGGGGCAACCTTGCGGTTGCCCGGTCCCTACAATGGTTGGCAAGGAAGATCGGTTCCGGTATGCCAGGGCAGGGTCTGTAGGGGCAGCCCTTGCGGTTGCCCATCCCCAGTAAAATTTTTAGCTGGTACTACTATACCCAGGCGGAGTGATAGGGAAGTGAAATTGAAGGGGGTGGGGGTGTAAAATTGGTAAAAAAATTCCCTTGCGCAACATCTAGAATTTGCGACGCAAGGGAATACCCCTACTCAGGCTTGACCCCCCAGGTGATTAAGCCGAAGGAGATGCTTGTAAAGTCGTCGCCTAACATGTCCGCGAGCATACGGTTGTAGAGACGGTCGTACTCTTCTTCTTTCACAAGGTCAGATTTGATGATATAGGGCTTGAGCAAGGAGAAAAGTATTTCTATATCCTTATAGACAGCGTAGTGGGAATCAGCGCCACAAGAGGCATCAATAAAAAAAGCGCGCTTCTCTACCTTTTCAAAGCCTGTATCACGGATAAGCTTCCCTAACTGATGCACCAGGCCAAAAGAGCGTCCGTCAACAGAAAATGTGCGCTTCTGCATAACAAGCACCTGACAGAGATAGCCGAAAAGCCGCTGGGCGGCGAAGCTGTTTGTCGTCCATCCATCGCTTTCTGTTAACCGGATAACTCCGCCCGGGCGCAGGATGCGGTAACACTCGGCAAGCAACCTGGGCCAGGACTCTTGATCCATGAAACCGACCAGCAGCCGCGCATTGACGAGATCAAAGCTGCAATCGCTAAACGGGAGCGGCTTGAGTGCATCGACAATCTCGAAGGTGACATTTTGCAACTGACGCGTGCGGGCTTGCGCGAACGCGTATTGGATCACCAGAGGGTTGATGTCAATGCCGACCACTTGCGTATCTGGATATTGGAATGCAACTTCCAATGCCCAGCCGCCTGGCCCGCACGCGATGTCAAGAATCTCTCCAAAGCGCGCCATATCGTCCGACCGCTCGGGAAAAAGGCCACCCATCGCTTGCGTAAAAAGACGGTCTTGCTCCATGAGACGCGCGGTTTCTGCTGCCTCCTCGATATTGATGATATACCTGTTCCCTGAAGAAGTTCCGTCGGCAGATGACATGGCGGCCTGTCCTTTCTTTAGTTGCTGTAATCTTAAAAATGTGATTTAGGATATCGAGATGCAATGCTACCCCCTGGTATGTATATGCAGCATAGCCTACTCTTGTAGAGCCTGTCAAGAATATTGTACAAATGTGCCTTTTATTATATCGCCGCATAAAAAGGTAAAATAAGCAGCAGAAGCGCGCATTTCCTGGAGGGAAAATCGCCTCCTGATGTCAAAATTGATAACATCAATCATATGGTCAAGGAGAGCGATGAAGAGAGTCAGTTGTTAGCTTTTACTAAAGGGGAAGAGGGTCTATAGCAGAAAATTATCATGGCAGGATACAATGATGGCTTTATTGAAGCGAGCAAGGGCGTTTTTCAAGGAAGCCGGCCCCGAATAAACGGGTCAGCCTCCTCGAAGTGAGGGTCTGCAAGCAAGCTACTGCGTTACCGTACAGGTTACCTGGATAGAGTGCTGTAACGGGCCGCTTGTCCCGGTGACGGTTAAGGTAAATGTGCCCAGGGAAGACTGAGCGCCGCTATTAAAGATAAAATCGACGTCCCCTGAGCCTGCCACCGAGTCGGGGTTGAAGAAGCCGAGGTCGTTGGCTGGTACGCCTGAAACGGTGAAGTTGACGGTCCCGATGAAGCCGTTCAACGCACCAACATGGATGGTATAGACAGCATTCAAGCCCCCTCTTTGAATGCTCTGCGAAGTCGGGCTTGCCGAAAGCGTGAAGTTGGAATTTGGCGGGATGACTTCAAACGTAATATCGGTAAAATGTCCTAGCTGTCCACTCGTGCCGGTAACAGTCAGTCCAAAGGAGCCTGTGGTAGTCTGTGAGGTGGTTTTAATATCAAGTTCGCTGGTCCCGGGAACTACTACGGAGGTGGAGGTAAAGGATGCCGTGGCGCTGGCGGGCACGCCTGAAACGGCCAGGGTAACGGTGCCGGAGAAATTTGTTCCTGGCACAGAAGTAACGCTGATTTGATAAACGGCGGTTCCCCCGGGCTTAACGGTCTGGACGAACGGATTGGAAGAGATAGAGAAGTCGGGGACCGGGATTGTCGTCAAAGTCACCTGGATGGAATGCTGCAAGCTGCCACTGGTGCCAGTGACGGTTAATGTAGCGGTTCCCAGCGCAGATTCATGTCCAGGGCTATGAACACTCAGAACTGAGTCGCCAGTGCCCGTCACCGTTGGGTTTGTGAAGGAGGCGGAATCATGATTGGGCACACCTGAAACGGTCAGATTCACGGTCCCATTAAAGCCGTTCAACGCCTGTACATGAATGGTGTAGGTGGCGGTCTGTCCTCTTTCGATAGTGCGGGAGGTTGGATTTGCTAAGAGGGAGAAGTCCGGGCCGGATGCCGCTGCCGCCGAGTAGGTGGGCCAGATAAGGAAAGATGTAGCCAGAGCCAGTGTCAGGACGAGCAGGGTAAAAATTGTTTTAAGCCGGGTTTGAACCATGATTGTTCTCCTTGTTTTTCTCTTCCCTCTCCACCAAAGAGAGGTCCGCTAGGCATGCGCGTACGACAATCAGGTAAGGTTCGTAGATGGTCTTGCTGGAAAAAAGCTTCTTTCGCGTGGTGAAAGATGCAACGGCACCTGGAAAAAGTATAGCACAAGAATTAAGCGAAGTAAATGCTTAATTTGTATCTAAAGAAATTAAAAATTTTGTTGCAAGACAATTTTATTTACTAAAATAACAGAACTTATGGTAAAAACGATTTTATCAGACAAAGCACGTTAGCATGGCTCATCAGAAAAGATATGACGTGGACAAAGCAGGTTGTGTCGGGGATGTGGTTCACAACCTGCTATTGTGCATAGTTCACCATGTTTCACTGGGGTACGAAAGTGCCGTTTTGGTTTTTGAACCACAGTTCAATGGACCCGCTGTGTACCAGCATATCGGGATGATGATTGCCCTGCCGGTCTACGAATTGCAGCGTGACCGGCACCAGATCCGCGCCATCCCCGGACAGCGTCGGTCCGACGATCATCCTGGCATGGCTCGCGTCACCCCCTGGCAGTTCCAGGATCTGAATGTGACCGTGAAGATTAAAGGCGATAAAGTGGCTGGGCGTGACAAGCGAATCGTTGTGCCCCACCACAACATCGACCTGAAAGGTGCGAGGTCTGCCGAAGCGCAGATCGTTATAAGTCGTGGTTCCCCAGGCCAGAACGGACTGGAGCAGCCAGATCAGCACAATGGTGACCGTCATTGAGATCCCGATGGGGATGAGCCAGTGAACGCGCTCAGGCGGCTGCGCTTTGCTCGCAGGTAATGGCGTATCTCCAGTAATACGCGTCTCAGGCTCTTTTTTCGGCACTCGTGAGGAGCGCTGCGTGATCGGCACCGTTGTTTGCTTCGTCCCGATAGGACGGTGCCGCAAGGCGCTCTTAGGCACGATCTTCTTTTGATAGTCAGCAACGATAGACATAAATCCCTCCTGTGTGTGGCTAAAATGGAACGATCAACCAGGATGAAATAACCGACGACACAGTCAGGGATACGTCGCTTTTAAAATAAGTATAGCTGGACAGGACCCAGTTAACCAGCCTGTTATCCACCACTTTATCCACGACTTTCTATAAGGTGGTGGATGAGCTGTGGATAACCTGAACCTTTTGGTGGCCCCCAAAAATTGACTTTAGCAGCTTTTTGGATACAAAATGAAGGGCAGAAAATTTTTACTGCATGGTAAAAACCTGCACCATCGAATGATGGTATGTATATTCAAGGGGAGAGAAAACGTGAAGACGGTACAGCATACAAGTGAGTCTATGAATTTTACTACAAGCAATGAGCATATCAGCGAGTTGCTAGGGTATATGTATGAGATTACTGATCTTGAGAAACTGATCAGTCTTGCTGAGTGGGATCAGCATACGGCCATGCCGAAGGGAGCGGGTGAGGCCCGCATGTACCAGATGGCAACGTTAGAGAAAATCTTGCACGAGCGCCAGTCCGCGCCACAACTGGGCAATGTGCTTAAATCGTTAGATGATGTGATCGAACAGGAGCGTTTCACCGACGCGGACCGAGGGCTGGTGCGGCATGCTCGTCGAGCCTATGATCAGGCCACGAAACTGCCGTCGGAGCTTGTTGAAGAGAGGGCGCGGGTGGCCGTCGCCAGTGTCGAAAGCTGGATCAGAGCGCGCCAGCAGAACGACTTTGCCAGCTTCGCTCCCTGGCTACAACGTACGGTGAAGATACAACGCGAGATCGCCGATAGACTGGGCTTTGCCGAAACACGCCTGGATGCTCTGCTCGATCTGGCGAACCCGGGCCTGACCACCAGGGCGGCGGAGGAACTGTTTGTTCCCGTACGCGATGTGAGCATAACACTGCTCAAGCGCATCCAGGCGAGTGGGAAGACAATCGATACCTCCTGCCTCTATGGCAACTTCCCACTAGAGCAGCAGCGCGTGTTCTGTGAAAAGGTTGCTGCCAGCATTGGCTACGATTTTGTGCATGGTCAGATCATGCGCTCCCCTCATCCTTTCACCACCGATTTTGGTTCCCCTCTGGATGTGCGCTTTACCGTACGCTATACAGAGCAGTTTTTGGGGATGGCGCTGATGGCGACGTTGCATGAGGGAGGACATGCGCTCTATGAACAGGGGAGTTCGCGGACGTTATTGCGCACTCCGCTGGCGGGAGGAGCATCGGCGGGCGTGCATGAATCGCAATCTCGCTTGTGGGAGAACGCTCTGGGCCGCTCCGAGCTTTTCTGGCAGAAAAAGTATGCCCTGTTGCGCGAATTCTTCCCGCAGCAGTTCAATACGGTCGATGTAACGACCTTCGTGCGGGCGCTCAACTGCGTTGAGCCGAGCCTGATTCGGGTCGAGGCCGATGAAGTGACCTATAACCTGCATATCGTCATTCGTTTCGAGCTAGAGAAGGCGCTGATGAATGGTGAAATTACCGTCGAGTCCCTGCCACGGTTGTGGAATGAGAAGTACCGCGAATATCTGGGGATAGAGCCGGAAAATGATACGGTGGGCGTTTTGCAGGATATCCACTGGTCTGGCGGCTTCGGAGGTTTCCCCAGTTATACGCTGGGCAACCTCTATGCCGCTCAAATTTTCCAGACCGTGCAGCGCGAGTGTCCCGATTTTGCCGAGCGACTGGCTGGCGGCGATACCTCCTTCATCTTGCAGTGGCTGCGTGAACACATGTACTCCGTTGGCGCGACCTATCTGCCCGAGGATCTGCTGCTGCGCCTGACGGGGGAACCCGCGAATCCTCAGTACTTTGTGCGTTATCTGACTGATAAGTTCACAAAAATTTACGAGCTGCCCCAGGCGAGTTGATCGTTAAGCGGGCAAGCGTTGAGTAATGATGGCGAGAATACGCTCCTCCCCATCATTACTCAATGAAGTCCGAGCAGGGCAATCCCTCGCGGTTGCCCTGTGGAGGAACCGATAGCGCCTTGCGGCTCAGCTCCAGGTGTTTTTTTAGGTTCATCATAACGTCCGGTTTACCGGCTGTTTGTCACAACCCCGCGCTAAAGCGGACGCGGTGAACCTCGTCGCCACAGGACAGAGGGATTCCAAACATCATTGGTTAATGAGCATAATTGCCCTATAGTGTCAGCCCTATCGGTTGCTTCAGTTCGGGTGGCAGCGGCGTGACGTAGGGCTGATCACGCACGCGTCGCTCGAAGTCGGCACGGGCGGCCTGGCGCAATTCTGCATCGTGCAATAGATCAAAACCGGTCCATGCCAGCAAACGAGCAGCATAAATTGCGCCTTTCAGGCCGATGCTGGTGCCGTGGCTGGCGGTCGCAGCCCAGGTGTGGACGGCAACGCCGAGCGGCATGGTTGGCATGCCACAGCCCATCGTCGGCACATTCCAGCTCACATCTCCCACGTCCGTTGATGCGCCCATAGAGCTGCTTTCGTCGCCGAGTGGTTGCGTCTGCGTGGTCATGCCTTTGGCCTCGACGCCGAAGTTGCGCTGCAACTCGCGCGCGAATGCCTGCTCCTCCTCGGTATAGCTGGGTACGCCGATGCGATCAAGGTGGGTCTGCATGCGAGCGGCCAGGGGGCTGTTCGGCAGGAGGTCATAGAGGCCGGTATAGACCTGGACCTTGCTGCTGGTCTGGGTTGCCAGGGCCGCGCCCTCGGCTATCTGCTTGACCCAGGCCGTTGTTGCCATCACATTCTTGCGGTTGCCATCGCGCACATATAAGCACAGGCGGGCATAGTCGGGGACGACGTTTGGCGCCATGCCGCCATGTTCATAGATGTAGTGGATGCGCGCGGTCGGCTCAAGGTGTTCGCGCATCAGGTTGAGTCCGTGCGCGAAAAGTTCGGCGGCGTGGACCGCGCTGCGTCCTAACCAGGGACCGCCGGCGGCGTGGGCGCTTCTGCCGAAGAACTCGATCTTCATCTGATCGACCGCCGTCGAGCGGAAATTGCTTACTCTGGCGAACGGGCCAGGATGCCAGTGCAAAGCGACATCAAGATCGCGAAATAGCCCTTCGCGGGCCATATAGATTTTAGCCCCTTCAGTCTCTTCTGCCGCGCATCCGTACAGGCGAATCGTGCCAGGGATGTTCTGCTCGGCCATCAGGTTTTTCAGCGCGATAGCCGCCCCGATGCAGCCCGCTCCCAGCAGGTTGTGACCGCAGCCATGTCCGCTGCTGACCTGATCTTTGCGCGGCTCTCGATAGGGCACAGCCTCGTTGCCCAGGCCGGGCAGGGCATCGTACTCTGCCAGGAAGCCCAGAATCGGCGATCCGCTGCCATACTCGGCGATAAAGGCCGTGGGTATACCGGCAGTGCCTTCGCTGGTGATGGTGAAGCCATGTTCCCGCAAAATATTTATCAGGAGCTGTGCCGATTTGACCTCGCGCAGCGAAAGTTCGGCGAGCTGCCACACTTCTTGCGCGATCCGCTGAATGGTGGGTGCGGCCTGCTCAACTGCCTGGTCAACCTGTGCGTATGATTGAGTTGTCATGGCGAAGAATCCCTTCTAAAAGATAGATTGTCTGAAAGATAGATTGTCTGACAGGAATCGAGAGTACGAACCTGGAAACGGTTGATTTTTATCATATGATCCACATTCGATCATCACAACCTGCCGTGCGAGCGACGACAACCCTTGCGGTTGTCCTGTTTGACGACGTGCGAATGGGTGGCATATAGTGAAAAATCACGAGATATTTGAAGTGAAGGAAGGATCATCAGTATGCAATCTCAAACTTCAGCCAATCTATCGCCACGAGCACGGATTGGCCTGGCAATCGAGGCGCGGGAAGCAACGCAGGCAATCGAGCTGATTGCCGCGGCTGAGGCCGCCGGAGTCGAGCAGGTCTGGATGACGCAGTCGCCGCCGACGCTCGACACTCTGACCCTCTACGCCGCCACAGCAGCACGCACGACGCGCATACGCCTGGGAACATCGATTGTGCCAACCTATCCGCGCCATCCCTTGATCCTGGCCCAGCAAGCATTGACGGTCAACGATATCGCGCCTGGACGTCTGCGCCTGGGCGTTGGTCCAAGCCATCGACCGCCTATTGAGGGCATCTATGGCTTGCAACATACGGCTCCCCTGGCCCACTTGCGCGAATATGTGGCAATTTTGCGCTCAGTGTTGTGGGAGGGACAGGTCGCGTTTCACGGCGATTATTTTAACGTCCAGACGCCTCCCCTGCGCACTGCCCCGGTCCCGATCTTGATTTCGGCGCTGCGTGAGGGCGCGTTCCGTCTCGCTGGCGAGATTTCAGATGGTGCCATCTCCTGGCTCTGCCCTGTGCCATACCTCTTGAACAAAGCTTTACCGGCTCTGCGAGCTGGCGCGGAGGCCAGCCAGCGCCCGACGCCTCCCCTGGTGGCGCATGTCCTGGTCTCTTTAAGTGAAGACGAAAATGCCGCTCACAGTGCTGCTAGCAAGCGCATCCTGTTCTATGCCACGCTGCCCTTCTACGCCAGGATGTTCGCGGATGCGGGCTTTCCAATAGGCGACGATGGAGCGGGGCTTGATGAGCTTGCACGCTCTCTTGTCGTCTTCGGCAATGAGGCCGCGGTCGCGCAGCAATTGACCGATCTGCTGGCGCAGGGGCTGGATGAACTGCTGGTGTTGCTGATACCGGTCCAGGATGCCGCTCGCGAGCAGGCACAGTTGGCGCGCTTGATCGGCAGTTTGCAGTGATAGCTTGAGATGAAGCATAGGTGGGGGAGTGGCATGTGCAGTCCTTCCGAACGGGTACTCTTCCACC
This sequence comes from Ktedonosporobacter sp., assembly GCA_035293765.1. Taxonomy (GTDB): domain Bacteria; phylum Chloroflexota; class Ktedonobacteria; order Ktedonobacterales; family Ktedonobacteraceae; genus DASRHT01. The sequence goes on along the minus strand of DATGMF010000063.1, from coordinate 26,459 downwards.
TGTGCTTGCTGTATAAACACGATCCACCACCATTTTTTGCGCATCTTTTTTGCCACCCTTGTTGCACCGGTAGCCGGATCGTAGCATATTTCGTGAAGATAGCAATTGAGTAAAATAAAATTTTTACTGCCCGCGTTATTTTATTTTTACCTCGTGTAACCTTCTCACGTAATTACTAATTGGACCCCCAGGATACTTCTTTTGTCCGGCGTATCTCCAAAACGTCATATGTTCGTTTAAAAGTGGGGAGATCGTTTATGAAGAACCTAAAGGATCTACGTTACCTCGTTAGTAGCACTTTAAAGCTAGCCGTCCTCGCTACCCTCATCAGCGGCTATATGGTAGCGGGACTATTTTCCTCGGCTCCTCCTGCTGCTTATGCTGCTACGAATAGCGGCTCGCCGCTGAGCGCCGTGGGACATCTCAAGTTCAAAGCCACCGTGGATATGAGCAAAATCTCTACTGCTCACGCTGCGCCGGTTCATCCCAATCCGGTAGTACGCAAGGTAGCCGTCAACCGTCCGGCGCCCGATGGCATAGGAACTGCTGCGACGGTGAGCAAGGGTGCCATTCCAAAGGTGGCGGCTTCGCCCTTAACCAGCGCCCACGCAGTGACGACGAACTTCAATGGGCTGAGCAGTGTCGATAGCTTCAATGCTAACGGCTTTGACGTTGAGCCGCCCGACCAGGGCATGTGCGTTAACAAAAACAATGTATTGGAGCTGGTTAATTTAGTGGCTGCCGATTACAACCGCAACGGCACACTGAAAGATGGTCCGATCAGCCTCAACAGCCTCTTCGCTGAGCCCCCCGCCGAATTCCTCAGTGATCCGCGCTGCTATTTCGATGCCACTACCCATGCATGGTTTGCTAGCGTTCTGGCAATCGATCCGTCGAATACGGCATCGCATCTGGATGTAGCGGTAGCGCCTTCGGACTTCCCGACCATCTTCACGGTCTATCAGTTCGATACCACCGATGCCAACGATCCCGGCTGCCCCTGCTTTGGCGATCAGCCCTTGCTGGGCCTTGATAAACAGAATATCTATGTGAGTACCAACGAGTTTTCTATTCTTGGACCGAACTTCAACGGTGCGCAGATCTACGCCATCTCCAAGTCGCAACTGGTATCACTAGCGACGACGGTCAACTTTGTGCATTTTGGCAATCTGGGCATTGGTGGGGTGAAAGCCGGGTCCGTTCAGCCCGCTATCACCAACGATAATACCAAAGCCGAGTTCTTTTTACAGTCGGTAACGCGCCATTCCGCCTTTGATACGCGTCTTGGCGTGTGGGCGATGACGGCAACCGACCGCGTTTCCAGCGGTGGGACCCCCAATCTCACCAGCGTGGTCATCACCTCGGAGCCTTATGGCGCACCTCCGGCGGCAGCCTCGCCTGGTGGGGTTTTCCTCGATACGGGTGATACCCGGATGCAGCAGGTGCAAATGATCAACGGCAAGCTCTGGGGCGCTCTGGATACTATCGTCAACGTTCCCGGCGATGCCACTCCAAGCACCGGCGCGGCCTGGTTCTCGATCACGCCTGCGCTGGACTCGCAGCAGCAGGTGATCAAGAGCGCCACCATTGTGGATCAGGGCTACGTGACCGCTCAGGGCGAGTTCTTGCTCTATCCGGCCATTCAGCAGAGCCCCGATGGCACCGTTGAGATGGTGATGAGCATGACGGGGCCGAACACCTTCCCCAGCGCCGTCTATGTGACCCGTTCGGGAGCGAAACACGCGCAGTTTGGAGCAATCACGATGATCGAGCCAGGCGTCACGGCTGATACCGGCTTCACCTGTGCTGGCGGTGCCTGCCGCTGGGGTGACTACTCCGCTGCCGCGTTTGACTCTTCCAATAACGGCCACTCCATCTGGGTCGCAACCGAGTACATCCCGGGGGCCGGCGATCAGTTCACCGATTGGGGCACGCGTATCGCTGAGATCGGCGCCTGATGCCACGCCATTCAGGGGTGGATAAGGTATACACGCATCTCAGATTTTAGCAGGGTTCCAGGAGTTATAGCTCCTGGAACCCTGTTTTTATGGTGTCATATGTTCTGGGAATTCAGGTAGAGATTTTTCAGCGAGGTCCAGTTTGATATGATGAAGCAATCAGGCATATAATCTATTAGGAAGAAGCGGAAGAGAGAGGCAGGAGCGCAGAAAGAGGTTTTATAGAGTGTCTGATGAATCGATGAAGGGCGTCTCCCCATACCCGTTTGTGCCATATACCGGGCCACAACTTGGCCTTGAGGAGCAGCGAGCCGGATCTCGCCTGTATCTGGAAACGATGAGCAGGCGCCGGACGGTTCGCGAGTATTCCAGCGAGCCGGTTCCTTTTGAGCTGATCGAGAACGCGATTCAGGCCGCGAGCCTGGCTCCCAGCGGCGCTAATCAGCAGCCCTGGACCTTTGTCGTGGTGAGCGATCCTGCAATTAAGCGACAGATACGCCTGGAGGCGGAGGCCGAAGAGAAAGAGAGCTATGAGCACCGCATGTCGCAAGAATGGCTTGATGCCCTGGCAGTTCTGGGGACTGATTGGCATAAGCCGCATATTGAACAGGCTCCTTACCTGATCGTCGTCTTTGCCCAGATTTACGGCCTCCAGACCCTTCCCGATGGGAGGCAGTGCAAAATCAAGCATTATTACGTTCAGGAATCGGTCGGCATCGCCGTGGGCATGCTGCTCTCCTCGCTCACCTTCGCGGGTCTCTCCACTCTGACTCATACCCCCAATCCGATGGGCTTCTTGAGCAAGATCTTGCAACGTCCTCCTAACGAGCGCGCCTACGTCTTGATACCCGTGGGCTATCCCGCTCCAGAAGCGACTGTACCGGATATACAGAAAAAGCCGCTGGAGCAGGTGTTTGTGCATATCCAATCTTCTAGTTAGGATGAAGATATTGCGCTTAAAAATATCTTCATCCTATAGGTCAGCTTCTGAGCTTGCTTCCGCGCAAAATTTGCAATCTAGGGAAAGCGAACCATGCCGGACTGGTAGAAGCTGGTGCGACGCGAATTGAGCGCGGATGCGTCAGCATGATAGCCGGACAGGTTTGGATGGAAAGAGCCATGGATCAGCGCGTTGATGCCGGTGATTTCATTGATCCACTCGTTGCTCTGGTTGGCTGTGCATGCTTCATGGCCTGCGAAAGCTTGCTCAACTTCACTGCTGGCTGCGACAACGCCGGCCTGCGCAGCCGCCTGGGTTATTACCTGGTCCATCTGACCGGCGAGCTCACGGATCATCGTCATCTCGCTGCCGCTCAAGCCAACGTGGACAATGGGATTGTGACAATCGGCAATGTTCGCAGCCGCGAGCAATAAAGGATAGCCGAGGACAATAATATCGGCGCCAGGGGCCGCCTGCCTGATCTCCTGATAGACCTGAACCAGGCGGGGTTCTAGCGCCGTAATTTTCTGTGAGATCGAGGCTTGCCGCGATGTGCAAGAGCTAAAGCTAACAATACAGTTTTCTAATTCATTGGCAAAACCAACATCGTTTCCTCCGATAGTCAGTGTGATAAGAGCATTGTTCAGAGGACTGCTCTTCAATTGCTGGAGCTGCGTACCCGGCAGCCCGGAGTTCTGGACTGTCTTATCGATATCGTTGGTAACGGCGCCAGAACAGGCGATCATGGTGGGCGTTGGTATGCCGGCGCCGAGCAAATAGGCGTAGCTGTGCGTGGAGCGATAGCATCCTGTTGCGCCTGAATAGGGCGGGGAGCCTTCGCCGGAAGAGTACGAATCGCCAAGAACATAGTAGAAGTCATAGGAGCCACGAAAGCCTGTGGTGCGAATATCAATAGGAGCGGATGGGGTGCCCTGCGTTATGCCGTTCACCGGAATAACGCGGAAGCGATACCAGTGTCCGGTAGCCAGGGAACCGGCAGTAAATGAAGTCGTCGTTATCACATCTGGTAGCTGCTGGACCTGTCCTGTGACCAGATCGGTCTGTTCAACGATATAGCTGGTGGCGTTGGGATCGGCGGTCCAGGTCAGAGAAGCCTGCTGGTTCCCAGGAGTGCCATTAATAGCAATGGAAGATTGGGCGGCAGCCAGAGCGCGCAAAACAGGGTTAGTAAAAAGCAGCGTTGCGCACACGGTGGTCAGGATGAGGCAGAAAAAGATGGCGGTGGTCCATTTAAACTTGCCTGAGGTCGCTGACCTTTTCCTCCGGGGCATACGATGAAGAAGTCTCTGGGCAATGCGTGGTTGGCTGTGCATGAGGTTTTTCCTCTTTTCGTGTTACTAAAAAGGCAGATAAGTAGTGAGCTTGTGTCGTGCATGGCGGCTGAGCTTGGCCGGGATAGTATTGCAAATGGACAAGCGGCTTCATTTGCAATGTCGGATCGTTCGGTGGAAGCCAGAGACGCTAAAATACCAGGACAGTTTCCACCTTTATGACCCTGGAAGAAGTGGCTGTTCACCTCGCAGGACAGGCATAAGCTCTACTAAAATTATACACGTTTCTTGTATGAAAAATTAGCAAGAGTTCGACAGATATCCTAATTGTGCTATCTGCCTCTTGAAGTAATATTAACCAGAGAAAGGTCTTTTCGAGAACCACAAACTCGTCTTTTGGTCGTCTTTTGGTGCTGAGATTGACATCGGACCGGCGATGAAGAACGCCATGTACAGCTCCGCAGCGTGTGGATAGTATTTCGCAGTGATGTAAGAGGCTAGAAGGCTCATCCCCAGGACAAATTGCAGTTTATCCTGAGATGAGTCCTTCTTGAGCGCGGGAGAAACTTGCCTGTCGGATTATTTTGTTGGGGCGGCGTGAACGATAGTGACCTCGCTGGCGGGAACCCAGGCTTGACGATGGTTGTAGTTGATCTCGTACCAGAGCGTCGTGCCGCCATCCTCGATCACCGTATAGGCTGATACGAAGGTTGAGTTACTGGCTGCATCACCGATATGGAACTGCTCATTCGTAATTGGCTTGCCGAAGACCTCGGCGCTGGCTCCATTGGTTCCCTTGAGCGCGACAACTGTGCCCGAACCCTCAATGGCAACTCCCGGGGGAACAGCCAGCCAGGCCAGGTGAGCCGTAGCAAACAGGCTTGACGGGTTCGCGTGGGCCTGGTCCTCTTCTCCATACCAGATCTCGTAGAGGGTATCGCCGGTGCCTGCCGGGTCTTTTACCTTTGCCAGGAAAAAGTAGCTCGTGGCGGGCTCGACATTGTTGGTGACATCGGTAATATCGGTGCCGTCACCCTGCTGGGGGATCAGGCCGGAGGCGGTGCTGGGTCCATTATAGAGATAGAAAAAGTTGAAGTTAGCCGGCGTCTCCGTCCCGTTTTTCCCAAAGGGCCGGAGATCGGTTGAAGGCTTCAAAGTGATAATATGCGACTGGAGGGTTCCTTTCGGGAAAGGCACGCCCTGCTGATGAATCAGGTTGAGATAGTAATCCCAGAGCCAGTAAGGACCTGGATCGACGTGATTCGGAGCCACAGCCAGGAAGGGCGAAGGGACAGTGCCGTGTGAAACAATATGAGCGTGGTCCAGAGGAATGTGGTACTTCTTGAGCAGGTAAGCAGTGAGCTTCGCGGAGGACAGATACTCTGTAGCGTTGTACCACTGGAAGCCGGTAGCGTCAAAGCCGGCATGCTCAATGCCTACGGAATGCTGATTGTACCAGAAGTTGCCCGCGTGGAAGGCAATATCTTTCTCGTGTATAACTTGATACACAGTGCCGTCACTATCCACAATATAGTTGACGCTGACGAAGCTATTGGGGTCCTGGAACACGTTGAGCGCGTTCTGGGCCGTGCCTTCGATATCGTGGATCACCACCTGCAGGATTGAAAGATCGTTAGGACGATTGGCCCCATCATAAGTGCAGGGAGCGGTTGACGAGACGAGATTGCAATCAAAGGTCTTGGGGTCCACAATACAGTCGATGGCGGCTGGATAATCGACGTTGGTATCGACTTTGCAGCCCACCGGTAGGGCTTTGGCTCCCTTGACTGTTGCAGCGGTTGTGTGGTCGGGCTGCACCTGCTGAGCCGCCAGCGTGACTGTTTCGCCGCCCTCGGTTTGCGCGCTAAAGCCGCTATTGAGCAGCTTATAAAGGCTATCGGCATACAGCAACGCTGTTGGGCGTATCGTCGCGTGGCTGTATGCGGCAATCGTGCCATACCAGCCTGCCAGAGTTTTAGGGAGGGTATGCGAGTTGGAAAGCTGCAAAGCCTCATCGCGTAGCACTGCCGCGCCACCGAGGATATTCGTCGCGGCATCGGTCTGGAGGAGTTGAACGCTCACGCCCAGGTCTTTGGCAGCCTGATCGAGCGTATCGGCGCGGCTATTCTTCACCAGGTGCATCAGCCCATAGCCGCCATCAATGCTCGGCGTGCCATTATGCATGCTCAGACGACTTTCCATATAGGCAATCGCTTTCAACAGCTCAACGGGAACGCCGAACCGTTGCGCTGCCTGAGTAAGGGCCGTATTGAGCGAAGGCGCGGGAGCCGCTGCGTACGCGACGCTCTCTTTGCCAGCGCCAAACTGAAAACAGAGGACGACCAGGAGTAGCGCGGGTAAACCGGTGCGGAAGAAAACGGGGCAAGGGTTTTGTCGCATAGACGTTTCTCTCCTATCTAAATATTTGTTGCGCGAGAAGTGTTTTTATGAAAAAGAGTGGTGAAATAACGAAAATGTAAATAACACCTCCTTCCTATCTTTTGAGATATAATATATCATATTATGATTAAGTGCGAGCTACGATTCGAAAGATAGAAACGCCCTCTTTAGCCAATTTAGACAATTTTTTGGCAAATCGCTGTTGCTGTTTGCCGAACCACGTTCGGTCGTGTGCATATGAGCAGGCAGCTTTGCCAATCGATTTTCACAAAAAAGTCCGTTGCTATTGCGTAAATAAAAGTATCTGTTTATAATAGAGCTATGCCCTTTGCATATATTTTTACCCGCTAAAAGCGGCGATAACAGTAAGCGAGCAGGTCCGCCAGAACAATCCTCCATCATTGTCCGAGTGGTGCCAGCGGATCTTTGATCGCGAAAAGAGCCTTTAAACGTTATCGGCGGTCCTTGAGAACGACATAGATCGTATGTAGCGGCCAGCAGTCTGCGTTATGGCGCTGCTACGATGTTTGCACTCAGATTGGATTGATAGTATGAGAGCTCAACCCTATCGCGGTTTCACGCGACGCCTGTTCCTCGTTGCAGTTCCCCTGGCCTTGAGCCTGCTGCTGCTATTTCCTCAAACGAGCCAGGCGCATGCCATTTTGCTCCGAGCCGATCCCGCGCCAGATTCGACCATCAGCGCGGTTCCATCGCAGGTGCGTATGTGGTTCACTGAGAATTTGAATCCTGCCTTTACCACCGCCTCAGTGCTGGCCGGTGGTGCGGTGCGCGTCGATACCAACCATTCGCATGTCTCCTCGTCTGATCCCACCGAACTGGATGTGCCGCTGCAATCCGGTTTGAAGACCGCCGTCTATGTCGTGATCTGGCGCACACGGTCGGCGGCGGATGGGCATGTGCTCAGCGGCTCGTTCCTTTTTACGTTGGCGCTGCCGGGCGATCCTGTTCCCACGTTTACGAGCGTGCATCTCGATCCGAAGTTGCTGCAGGGAGGAAGCGTTCCAGGGCAACTGGATGGGCCAACGCTCTTTACGCTGTTCATGACCACTCTGGTTGAGCTTGGGGTAGTGTTCTGGATGGGAGCGCAACTGTGGCGCAACTTCGTCCATCAGCCGGAAACGGAGCAAAGCGAACAAACAGTCATTCGCCAGCGGGAAGAGCGCCGCTTCGAACGCTATTTCGCGCTGCCGATCCTGGGGATGATGTTCCTGGCGAATGTGGGTATTCTGATGGGTCAGGCATACTCCGTCACCAATGGGCAGTGGGATCGCGTCTTTGACCCATCCGTGCTCACGCAGCTCGTTGCCAGCGGGCAGTTTGGCACCTACTGGCTGATGCGCCAGGGGGTGATTGTGCTGGCAATGGCAATTGCCGCCTATGCACTGTGGTCCGGGCAGCGCTCGGAGAGGATCAATCAGGCGCTGCTCTGGATCAACCTCTTGCTCGGTCTGGCCTTGTTGATCGCGATGACGCTCTCAGGCCATGCTGGCGCTGTACCTGGCAGCATCTCCATCTACTCGCTGCTGGGAGACTGGCTGCATCTGCTGGCGGCTTCGCTCTGGGTGGGCGGCATGATGTATATCGCGGCGATTTACCTGCCGGTGCTCAGGCAGAACCCTAAGATGGAGCAGGCGCGCTCCTTGCTGGCGACTTTGCCACGCTACTCACCGCTGGCCTATACCGGCGTAGTGATTATGGCGCTCTCAGGACCGCTCAATGCCTCAGTCCATTTCACCTCGCTGGATCAGCTCGTGAACACTGACTATGGGCGTGCCCTGATTGTGAAGGTGCTGCTGGTAGGGGCGATGCTGCTGACCAGCGCCGTTCACGTCTGGCGTTTGCGTCCCCGACTCGCCAAAGACTACCGCAAATATCTACCGATGAGCGAAAGTAGCACGGCAACCGCGCAAGAGGTCAAGCAGCTTGAGAGTAGCATTGCCAGGCAAACTAGCCGCTTGACCAATGTATTGCGCTGGGAGCCAGCGTTGGGCGTCGCTGTGCTGATCTGTACAGGCTTGATGAGTGTGTATGCGGGCACGCTGGTACCCACTTCACCCAACCAGGTCCCCATTTTGCAGCAGGTGACCTCACCTTCTTCGGTGATCCCGCCTTTTAGCACGACAGTGAAGACCACCGATGGCAAGTTCCAGGTCCATCTGGTGATCTCGCCGAACCGGCTCGGCCTCAATACCTTTACCGCTACAGTGATGGACCCAGACGGGCGGGTTGATACCAATGTCGGGGTCTCGCTCTACATCGGGTTGTTCGGCATGGACGTGGGCTCGGGCGTGCAGGCACTGAACTTGCAGCCGGATGGGCAAGGGAACTTTGTTGCGCATACGGGTATCACGGAGGGAGGTCGCTGGGCCATCCGCATCCAGGTGCGCACGCCAGATAGTGGCACGCATGAAGTCGAGTTGACGGAATTTATACGAGTGTGATAGGAGAAAGCCCGCCCCACGCCGCTGCGTTGAACCAGGCGATGGGGCGGTTTCTTCTACTCTTAATACCAGACGAAGTAGTTTCCTGATAGTCTAACCTCGATAAGTGAAAAGTTGCGTTATTTAAACATACAATAGTGCAATCATACAGCCTCTTTAGACGAAACCTCCTCAGTCATAATTTTTAGACTATTGGGCTAAACTCTTGCAGCACTACTGCATAACATGTATACTAAAACCTACTTATGGCATATACAACATTACGCTCAGAAATACATATATCTGCGGAGAGATTGCTATGAAGGTGGATTTTGCGATTATTACGATTCTTCCAGAAGAATATAACGCCATCGACAAGCGTTTCAAGCCTACTCCTTATACAGATCCTGCAAGCCAACACACGTATGGTATCAGTCGGGTGCGGGCGGAAAAGGGCAAAATCCGTACGGTGGCCATCAAGCGTACTCCCAGTCCTGGCAATGATGTGTCCCAGCAGGTCGCCACCCAGATCATTCACGATCTGGACCCCCAACTCTTGCTGGTAGTCGGCATTGGTGGCGGCGTACCTGACACCGACTTCACGCTAGGCGATGTCATCGTCTCTTCGCATATCCACAATTTTGATCTTAATGCAATTCACGGCCATCAGACGACCTATGATGTCACCGGAGGAGTTCACCCTGTTGTGAGCGATATCGTTGCCAATCTCTATCTCTATCAGCCGCAACTGGCGGGTTGGAACAGCGAGACGTCGATTGGCATGCCGCGTCCAACGTTACAGCTCTCAAAAGAGAATGTGCAGCGTTTCCTCGATCAAAGTGTCAATCCAGCGTGGCGCGAGAAGGTCGAGGAGGTTTTCTTATGGCATTTTGGCAGAGAGCAGCGTGGGAACCGTACCCCGACATTCCTCACCGGCACCATTGCATCCAGTAATAGCTTGGTGCGTAGCGATGCTGTGCTGGCACAATGGCTGCAAAGCGCACGCAGCATCCGCGCGGTGGAGATGGAGACGGCAGGCGTCTATCAAGCCGCTCAGCAGATGCGGCGGCAATATCCGGTGATGGCTATTCGCGGCATCAGCGATATCGTAGGCTTTAAACGCAGCGATAACTGGAAGCAGTATGCCTGCCATAGCGCGGCTGCCTTTGCTTACGCTTTTGTGCAGCGACGCGAGAAAAAGACCCGGAAAAGCACGAAAATAGCCAGCTTTGGTCTGACGGGGATGGCTGTGTTGCTGATCCTCGCCCTTATCCTCCGCGCGCTTTGGCCGCAGAACTCCTCACCACTACCGGAAACTCCGTTTGCCGTGAAGGCTTGCCTGGACGCACAGCAGCAAAAGCGTCAGGATGGTTTGGGCGTTCAACTCGTAAAAAGCGGTGACTGCATTGGCATCAGTGATGGCAATGCCGTTTTTGATCTCAACCGTCCTGAAAACATTGTACGGCAACTGGTGGCTGACGCCAGCGATTCCCGCGCCAATCCGCATAGTGCTGTGGAGCAAGCGGACTGGTATCAGGCAACGAAGAATGATCCCACCAACGCCGAAGCAGGCATCTATTATGAGGATAGCCGGGTGCAAAGCGATAAGGCTTATCCTCATGCAACTATTATTGCCGTAGCTGTCCTGAGCGGCCAATATGGCTACGATGGTCCCGATGTTTTACAGGGTGTCTATCTTCAGCAAAAAGAGCATAATGAGGCATGCCGGAATAATAGTTATAAAGGGTGTATCCTGCTCAATGTGCTGGTGGCTAATATTGGTTCGGGCGTGAAGGATGAATCCGATTATGCAACGCAGGTCGCGGATCAGATAGCAGGAGTGATTGCTCATGATCCAACGATTGTGGGCGTGATGAGCGGAGTAACCAGCCAGAGTACGACTACTATCAATAACGAACTGAACATAAATCTGAAAAAACTTGTCCCGGTGGTGGCTTCAAAAGCGACGATTGATCAGTTGCCACAGACGCATTACCTGTTCCGTGTGGTGCCCCCAAATAGCGTTGAAGCTCGGGCTGCCGCCGATTTTGCCAAAAACGTCTTACATGTGAAACGAGTGGCGGTCCTCTATCGCTCGGACAATCTCTATGGCCTCAATCTAGAGGGGGATTTTAGTGGCGATTTCCCTTCGTCTGATAAAACGTATCAACTAGCAGGACAGCCAACGGGGTTTGATCCTAACAATCGTAGCTCTATCGAGAATGCCCTGACGACTGTTTTGCAGGATAAGCCTGATCTGCTTTACTGCGCCTGTTACGTGTTAGATGTCAATACGATCTTGCAATGGTTAGCTCACCACGATCAAAAGCAGTATGCCAATTTGCATATCTTAGGTGGCGATTCGCTCTATGGGCTGGCCGGTTATACACCGGATGTGCGGTCACAGTGGTATCGTTTATACTTTACGGCTTTCACTTATCCCGATATCTGGCAGATTTTGCCCCACCCATCAGTACCGGTACCGCAGGGAATAGGAGATTATAAAAATACTTATGGAGCAGATGCTGGCGATGGGCAATATGGCAGCACTAGAATGACCCCTAGCGCCTCTGTTGCTTATGACGCGATGCTTGTGCTTGCTCAGAGCTGCAACGACGTTTTTACTCAGAACGGTAAAGTGATAGCTCTGACTCTGAAGGATGTCATTGCCGGTCAGAATATTGTCGGTATCAGCGGGCGCGTTCGTTTTGGTGGCGACAATGAAAGCAACCCGGATAACAAAATTATCGTGGTTGTTCAGATTGTCAATCAGCACTTCCAGTATGCGCATTTCGAGGAAGGCGCTTTTGTATAAAATCCAGGATTGCTGCCCCGTTATCCTTGCAACGACTGCTCCCTACGGTAAGCTTCCAGTGCCCGGTCGATCAATGTGTCCGTGCTGCCCAGGTACTGGCTGGGGTCGAGGGCATTGTCAATCTCTGCGGGCGAAAGGATGGCGCGCACCCGGGCATCCTGCATAGCCGCCTGGCGCAGATGGATGCCCGATGTCGTGGCATGCTGGCAGGCTTCCTGAACGATACGATACGCTGCGGGCCTGCCCACATGCGGAGAGAGTGCCATTGTCAGGGCTTCCGCCATCACCAGTCCCTGTGTGAGATCAAGATTTGCGCTCATACGCGCCGGATCGATCTGGAGACCGGCAACGGCGTCGCGCACGCGCTCAACCGCGTGCGCCGTGAAGCGGAAAAGATCAGGGATGGCGGCCCATTCCGCCTGCCATCCCCCGGCGGCCCGTTCGTGCTCCTGCGTCATCGCGGAGAGGATCACCGGCACCACGCCGATGGCTAAGCGCGCCGCCGCGATGGCGCCGGTAGCGTCCACCGGATTGCGCTTCTGAGGCATCGCCGACGAGCCGCCTTTTCCCGGTGCGCTGGCCTCCGTCACCTCCCCCACTTCGGTTTGTGCGAGCAGCACCAGATCGCCCGCGATCTTTGCCAGCGCGCCCGCTACAATGCCGAGTGTAGAAGCAATCTCAGCAATGCGGTCGCGTTCGGTATGCCAGGGCAGTTCGGGCTGTGGCAGATTCAGCTCTTCGGCCAGCAGTGCTACGACTTGCAGACCCTTCTCGCCAAGCGATGCCAGCGTGCCAGCCGCGCCCCCCAACTGTACAGCCAGCGTCCGCGCGCGCTGCTCGTGCAACGCCTGCACCTGTCTCGTCAGCAGTGCCAGCCAACGCGCCGCTTTGAGGCCGAAAGTAATCGGCAATGCCTGTTGCAGCAACGTTCGCCCGATCATGATGGTGTGCCGGTGCTGTTCGGCAAGGGCTGCGCAGGTTGCGCATATGCTGAGCAGATCAGTTATGAGGAGATCAAGCCCCTCGCGCATCTGGAGCATTAGCGCGCTATCAATCGCGTCCTGGCTGGTGGCGCCCCAGTGAACGTATCTTGAAGCGTTCCGCGCTCCAACTCCGCTGTCGGACGCGCTAAAGCGGGTCCCTACGGAACTTTCGACCTGTTCCGTCAGCATGCGTACAAGCGGAATAGCGGGCGTGCCTGCCGTCGCAGCTTCGCGATACAGGGCCGCGATGTCGAACAGCTCCACCCTGCAACTGGCTGCGATGCTCAAGGCCGCTTCGTGTGGAATAATGCCCGCGCGAGCTTCGGCCCGGGCAAGCGCAGCCTCAAATGCCAGCATCTGACGCACATGCGCCTCTGGAGAGAAGGTAGCGGACATAGCGGGCGTGCTGAATAATACCTCAACCTGCTCTGCCATATTTCGCGGCTCCGTTACAAATTAAAAAAAGCGGTCTCGTTTTCCCCTTGCAGGACGATATCGAAGCGGTAGACTGCCGGCTCGCCTTCCGACTCGCGCCTGGCTAACAGGGTTGCTCGTCTGCTCTGGGGGACGCATTGCAATATGGGATCATCAATATTGCTCGGCTCGTCGGCGAAATACAGGCGCGTCACCACATGATTGAGCAGCCCTCGGGAGAAAACGGTAACACAGATGTGAGGCGCCTGCATCTGTTCGCCCTTGAATGGCACTCGTCCCGGTTTGATCGTCTCGAACCAGTAGCAGCCGTTCTCGTCGGTGCCGGAGCGACCGAAGCCGGTAAACGCAGGCTCCAGCGGGGCCGCTCCCTGGTCCGCCGAATGGTTGTAGCGACCGTGCGCGTTGGCCTGCCATATTTCGACTATCGCATCGTCAATCGGAACTCCGCCGCCGTCAATCACGTATCCCTCGATGCGGATGCGTTCGCCGCTGGTTCCAGGCTCGACCAGCACATTGCGGCAGGCATCCGGGCGTAGCAGACAGGGCGAGAAGAACGGCCCCACGGTTTGCGAACTGGTCAAAGTCAGCATACTCATTACTTTGCCTCCCCTGGTTCGAAATAGGTAGCATCGGGTCCATGCAGCACGATATCCCAGCGATAGCCCAGCGCCCATTCCGGCTCTGTCACATCGTGCGCATAAGCGGCGATCAAGCCTTGACGCGCTTTTTCCGTTGGGGCCGAGTTCATGATCGGATCGATCTGGTGAAGCGGATCGTCGGGGAAGTACATTTGCGTGACCAGGCGGGATAACATGGAGGGACCAAAGACCGAGAAATGGATATGGGCAGGTCGCCACGCGTTAAGATGGTTTTTCCAGGGATATGCCCCTGGTCGGATGGTCAGGAAGCGGTAAACGCCCTCCGCATTTGTCAGGCAGCGTCCCATGCCCAGAAAGTTTGGGTCGAGCGGGCCAGGCCACTGATCCCGCCTATGGAGGTAGCGACCGGAGGCATTGGCCTGCCAGATCTCCAGCAGGGTATTGGGAATGGGATTTCCGTGCTCGTCAAGCACGCGACCGGTGACGATGATGCGTTGCCCAATAGCCTCACCTCCCGTGCCAGCGTTGCGCGTGAGGTCGGCGTCTTCGGGCGTAACGGAGCTAATGGCAGGTCCAGGCCCGGTTAGTTCCGAGATGGTGAGCGGCACATCGATCAGCGGGAGCTGCGGAGCGCGGCGGCGGGTCGATTGGTACGCTTCATATAAATAGGGCGGGAAGATTTCCCGATCACCGCGAATAATCGTGCCAATGGTGGTGATGCTATCCATGATGAACTGCTCCTGATTTCATATAGCCAATATCAAATACCTCGCTATTCAGGCTGCTGATGATGCCGGACGCGCTGTAGGGGCAACCCTTGCGGTTGTCCGAGGACGCAATCTACGGAGCTCCCCACACCTCACGAGCAACGTTTGCCACGAGCTCCAGCTTGTGCTGCTGATCTGCGAGGGAGATGTGGTTCCCTTCCATTGTCGAAGCGAAGCCGCATTGAGGGCTGAGGGCGAGACGCTCCAATGGGAAGAAGCGAGCTGCCTCCTCAATGCGGCTTTTTAGCTCGTCGGCGGTTTCCAGGCGTGGCTTCTTGGTGGTCACGAGACCGAGGACGACGAAGCGATCTTCAGGCACATGTCGCAGTGGCTCGAAGCCGCCCGAACGCGAGTCGTCGTATTCGAGCAGGAAGCGCTGAAAATGGGTCTGAGCGAAAATGCGCGAAATAGGCTCGTAGTCGCCGCTGGCATAGAATCTGCTCTGGTTGTTGCCGCGACAGATGTGCATGCCAAAGGTGATTCCAGGATGACCGTCAATAATAGCGTTGTCCATTTCGATGCAGGTATCGATGATTTTGTCGGGGTCGTTGCCACGCTGGCGATAGCCCTCGCGTATCCTGGGGTCGAGCAGAGCAGCGTACTGGGGAGCGTCAATCTGGATATAGGTGCAGCCCAGGCGAATCAGCTCATCGACCTCGTGCCGCGAGAAAGCCACGATATCGGCCAGGTAGGCGTCGCGAGTGGGATAGGCCGACTTCGACTTTTCAGGGTCATAATAGGCTGCGGCCTGCTGGGCGCTGATGATCGTAACTTTCCTTTCTGGGACGTTGTTGGGGCGTGAGGTGTGGGAACGCAGATAGACCCATTCCTCTGAGCACATGCTGCGCTTCCACTGAAGTTTCTCAACCACCACAGGTCGCTGAAGAACAAGCTCATCGCCGCTCTCATCCCTGAAGGGAATAGCCCAGCCGCCAAGCTTATCAAAGCCTGATAATGCCTCGATCAGGTGTCCAAAGAAGGCATAGCGCCGCATCTCGCCATCGGTAATCACGTCAAGGTTGGCGCCTTCCTGCAAGGCAATGGCCTCATCGACGGCGCGGTCCTCCACGGCCTTGAAATCTACTGCGCTCATCTGTCCTTCCTCGAACTGTTTTCTTGCTTCCGCCAGATAGGTTGGCCTGAGCAGGCTGCCTACCACTTCGCTATGGATGTTCATTGTCAGTTCCCTCCTTGTCGCGCCCAGAATCATCGTAGGGTCGCGATTTATCGCATTCTGGCGCGTCTAAAATATTGGTCGCCCTGCATCGGGGCTGGGCAACCGGTAGCTCCCCCGATTCGTGGCTCCCCGATTCATCGTGGGAGGAGTTGTCCCCTACAGTCCCTGTCCTGCTGGTAACAAATCGAATATATTCCTAATGACGATTGTATCACAAGGCCACATTATCCCCCACATTGTTTTGATAAAACGTTATATGTGTATAACCTGTTGCGCTTCTCCTATGAGAAGATCGCCAGTAGAGAGGATTGGGGCAGTTAAGGAAAGAAAGGACTGTGTATGCGTCGCCTTTTCCGTGCTCGTATCGCCTTACCATCCCTTGTTTTAGCAATAGTGGTCCTGTTATCTACCTATTTGTGGTTTAATACGCCTGCAAATCAAGCCAGCCAGTTCTGCGCCGCCGCTCAAACTGTCCTGAATGCATCCTCTTCCACAGCCTCGGTGGCCCGTACCGCGCCGCCGCTCTATCTCGGCCTTGATGCTTATCGTCATTGGGATAAGCTCTCCTATCTGGAAATGGGTGATCGCGTGGAAGGACAGTCCACCGCCGATCCCGCCGGAAGCAACGCTGATAATACGCACTATTTACGAGTTCTGCCCGATGGCGAGCATGTTTTATTTGACCAGACCGGGCCAGGCGTTGTCACCTTCATGCGCATGCAGGAGAGTTATGGCGGACCCTGGAAGCTCGCGCTCGACGGTCACGCTCCTGCCACGATCAATGTGAATGATCTTGGACAGGCAAATCCTGCTGGTGCGCCAGCGAGCGCGTTCCCTTACCCGCTTTCGCTCAATCCACAGGAGAGCCAGGGCAGCAGCATCCTGGCGACCGGCCTCACCTTCAATCAGAGCATGACATGGGCTGCGCAGCAGGCAAATGGCAACTTCTATGCGCTCTATCGCAAGCTGCCCTATGGCACGCCTCTCGCTACCTGGAACAGCACGGTGCGCGCTAACGATGTTGTGAGCCTGCTGCGTTGCGCCGGCAGCGATATTGCGCCCACGACGATCTCGCAGCAAGGTGGGAAGCTGGCGCTAACGGGCGGCAAAGAGGCTTCCGTTGTTACCCTGTCTGGTCCCAGCCAGATTCGCGCCCTCACATTCCAGGTGCCGGCGGCGGAAATGGTGGATTTTGGCAACGCCCGCCTGCTGATCTCGTGGGATGGTGAGGCCCAACCCAGCGTCGATGCGCCGCTCAAGTTCCTGGTTGGAGATGGCGCGGGCGTCTATCAACCTGCGGGCCGTCCACTGGTGCAGGGCTGGATCGCCGGTGCAAATAGCGATCCTGGCGGCTCAATGCACTTCAATCTCTACTGGCCGATGCCGTTTTCCTCCCAGGCTCGTATCGCTATCCTCTCCAATCACTCGCTGAATAATATTGCCTGGAATGTGCGTTATGAGCCATTTCCTGATCCCCAGCAATGGTGGGGCACCTTTCATGCCACCTATACGAGCGTCCCGCATCCGCAGGCCGGGCAGGATATGACGTTTCTGGACGTGCGGGGGAGCGGTAAACTGGTGGGCACCGTAATCAACTTCGCCGCGCCGGATAGCACGCTGGAGGGCGATCCGCATATCTACCTTGATGATAGCCAGACGCCACAGATCGCGGTAACTGGAACGGAGGAATGGGGCGAGGGTGGCGACTACTGGCATGGCGGAACTCAGGTGTCGTTGCCGCTGGGCGGGCTCCCCAGCAGCATCAATAATCCTGCCGGTAGCGATCATGACGGCGCGGCGCTCTATCGTTTCCTCATCGCCGACGCGCTGCCATTCAATCGTCATCTAGTGGTGAACTGGGAACATGGAGGAGTCAATCAAAGCACGCATCCCTATCGGGCAACGATGCTCTGGTATGGCACTCCTGCCGAAACCGCGCTGCTCAGCGACCAGCTAGCGCCAGCCACGCCGACCGGTCGTGCTGAACATCAGTATCGGGCCACGGGCGAACAATCTTACCGGATGACCGCCGCCTATGAATATCTTACCCATGTACCTCTGGTTACTATGAGCGGGACGGCGACAACGGGGTCTACTAGCTTTACCATGAAGCTCGATCCGCGCAACGTTGGCGCTTTCTTGCGGCGTACCTTCAATGATTGTGTCGCGAATCAGCGCGCGAACGTCTATCTTGATAACACTTTTGCCGGTACATGGTACGATGCCGGCGCGTCGAATCGCTTCGGTATTGACGGCCACCAGCGTTGCTGGCGCGACGAAGATTTCCCCCTGCCGCCCGCGCTCACCGCCGGCAAATCAGCGGTAACTGTACGCATCGATTTTGTGCGCACAACCGAGCCACAAAATAGCGACTGGACCGCCTTCCGCTATCAACTGTACAGTTTTGTGTTGCCGTGATTGTCTCCTCGTAGAGCCTCCGATGCCTGTGGCGACGCGATTGATGGCGTTCGATTTGTCGCTTGTGCTTTATTGATAAGAAGCTATTCCTACTCAACGTTCAGCAATTGTGTTTTCCTCGTTTACTATTGTATAATATTTTTGCTGTCAGTTGAGCTAATTTTGACAGTAAGTGCAACTCAGAGAAAATCAGGGCAACCTGTTTGTTGTGAGGGGCTATGTTGTATGGTATACTCCACTGAGGAGTAGGGGGGTTGGATATGGCAATGCAAGAAGAACGGTTACAAAAATTAGAGCATGAGTTTACACAGTTTAAAGCGGATGCTGTTCAGTCACATCAGGATATGGCGATGCAGTTTACAATGGTGAGCGGCCTGACAGGCGATATTATCAAGCGGTTAAAGACGTTCAAACAGGATACAGACGAGCAACTTTCTGATATCAAGCAAGATATTGGAGCGTTTTATGTGAAGTTTGACCGCTTAGATCGCCACATTATCGCTCTAGATAAGAAAACCGACCAGCGTTTTACGACACAGGAAGAAAAGTTCGACAATCTAGAGCAGCGTCTTGCGGCTCAAGAAAGCAAAACCGATCAACGGTTCACTGTAATAGAAGGGAAGTTCGACAACCTAGAGCAGCGTTTTACGACACTGGAAGGGAAGTTCGACAATCTAGAGCAGCGTTTTACGACACTGGAAGGGAAGTTCGACAACCTAGAGCAGCGTTTTACGACACTGGAAGGGAAGTTCGACAATCTAGACCGGCGTTTGGCAGATCAAGAAAGCAAAACCGATCAACGGTTCACCGCACTAGAAAGCAAAACCGATCAACGGTTCACCGCACTAGAAAACAAGTTTGAGCAGCGTTTTACCTCGCTGGACGGTAAGTTTGACTCAATGCTACAAATGCTCGCTGCTTTGACGAAAAAGAGCACTGAATAGTCTCGTCTCCCTCATAGACATCCCCAACCGCCTGGGCTATGTTCCCCACCGTGAAAGCTCAGGCGGTTGGGGGTGTTTAGTCTGTCAGATGCAGGAGTAGTTAACGTTATCACCCTTGACATACGATTTTGGCGGTGAGTTACTGTAGATAACGCAGATCCTATTTGAGAATCTTCGTAAACATTCGGTGAGGGCAACCGCGAGTGATTGCCCCACCAAGCATGCATGGAGGCAATTTCGCATGACCATCCCTACGCAACGCACGCCCGTACAGGTCGTGCCGCACTTCTCGCGATTACAAGAGTGGATCGCGCTAGATGAAGGATTTTTTCAGCAGGAGGGTCTGGAACCAGAGATGTTGCAGGATGTGATGCACTCGGTTTCCAGCCATCATGGCGATCAGTATGGACAGCGTCCCCAGGATTTGCCGTTTGTGCAGCAGAGGGAGGTCGTCAATTCGGCCTGCCAGTGGGGAACGGCCTGTAATGCCGGTGCGGGCATGGGCCGACTGGTGCCGGATCTCTATACGGTGGGTCGCTTCGCCCTTTTTACAAAACCGGGGTCCAGGATTCAGCGCCTCGTTGACCTGCGCGATATACCGGTTGGCATAGGTGAGAGGGCGGGCAGCCACTTCACCACCTTAGCCGTCATGGAGCAGGTGCTGCCCCGTGAGCATATTTGCACCGTTCATACCGGGGGACCGGGGCAGCGCCTGGTTGCATTAATGAATGGCGAGATCGAGGCGGCGACCCTATTGGACCCTGAAATCCCCATCGCCGAAGCGAAAGGGCTGCGTATCCTGGCTCGTGGCGAATTCCTGATCACCTTCTGGGTGAGTCCTACCATTAATCCGAGCGTGCTCAATGCCTATTTTCGTGCGATCAAGCGCGCCGATGAGGCGCTTGCCAACAATCCAGAACGCTATGCCCATCTGTGGGAGCGCAACGTTCCCCCGGTCTTAAAAGGTGACTACGACTACTCCACATTCGGACTGGGTGAGAAGTTCGTCTTCGAGCCGTACACCGAAGAGATGTTCCAGCACGCCCTCCAGTTTGCCGAGAGTTGGAACCTGCACACCCATGTCCGCGATAATCAGTACGGTCATCTCACCATTCCGGCGGGGCTATGATCGCCCCTTGCGCTTTCCTGCCCGATGCGTGCCCAGCCAATCCAGGCGTTGGGCACCGTCGGTTGCCAGTTGCTGACCTCTTTAAAGCGGCGATTAGAGATGCGTATACTGCGGCTCATATCGTCGTACTTTGTGCCCATGAGCGGACGCATCAGCAGGTCGGGCACCAGCAGTAGATGCTTGCGCCCGACTGCCTGCGCTAACGCGTCGAACATCTCGCGGCGTGTGAGCGGCTCGTCGTCAACGATATCATAGATGCCCGAAGGCACCGGCTCTGTGAGTGCGACGACGATGGCGCTGGCCGCGTCCTGAAGCCAGATGTGTGGTACATAGCCGTCGCGCCGACCAGGGTACGCGCCAATCCCTTTGCGTGCATAGTCGAGAATCTCCATTGCTGACGGAGCTTCCGGTCCGTAAAACGCTCCCATGCGCAGCGAGATGCCTCTGCGCCCATTGCCTGTGCTGGCGAAACGGGCCGCAGCTTCTTCGGCGTCGAGCGTGGATTGCAGCGAGGTGGTGGATTGTACCGGCGTTGAGGCCGCATCAATCCATTTGTCGCCGCTATCGGCATAGACGGAGAAGAAGCTAGGATAGATGATTGTCTGCACTCCACCTACGGCAAGAGCAGCTTCTACCAGGTTGCGCGTCCCATCGCGACGGATGCGGTCGTTCTCCAGCCAGGCCGAGAGCCGCCCCATTTTCATCGTTGGTGGAATCCTGGTTGCCAGATGCAGAATGGCATCGCAACCCTTGACCGCAGCCTTGAGCGACTCGACATCGAATAGATTCGCCGCTACGGGCTCCGCCCTCAGCTCACGCAGCTCTTTCTCATTTTCCTGCGAGCGACTTAAACCTCGTACATGATGACCGGCAGCGATCAGTTGTTGTACGACCGGACGACCAAGTACGCGTGTAGCTCCTGTAACAAAAACTTCCATGAGTTTTACCTCCTTTATCTTGCTCATATCATGTTCTGTACAGGAGACGATTGAGGTCGCGAAAGTGTGAGAGCGTTACCTTTGCTCTCCCGTAGCGACGCGATTTATCCCGTCCGGTTTATCGCTTGTCCTTCAACATAGCACCTATACATGCAAAACAGGTCCAAATCTCTTCGTAGAGTTGATGGGAGGGTAATCGGCGAGGAAATGATAAATCAGACGGGATAAATCGCGTCGCTACAGAGGTTGTGTTGAGGGTGGGGCGCTATTGCGAGGATAGCGCCTGTTTTTGGATATAAGTGAGTTTATCGGGGTTGAGCACTTCGTACATGCCGAGAATCTGTTCTTCCGTCATCTCGAAGGCGATGGTGCCAATCAGGCTCTCTCCGCTCCAGACGAGAACGCCTGCCCTTCCGTTGAGAGTCGTCGTAGTGAAACGCAGGTCGGGATACCATGCGGGCACTTTGCGCAAGAGCCCTTGCAAGAGCTTGAGAACGCGCTCCCGGCCATGCAGCGGGTAAGGGGCCGCGTACACCTTGCCGCCACCGTCGCCCCACCAGCTCACATCTTGCGCCAGTACGCTCGTCAGGGCCTGCATCTCGCCGTGCTCGCTTGCCGCGATGAAGCGTTCGACCAGGCGTTGCTGTGCTGCTTTTGAAGGTGGGGGAAAGCGTTGCTGCTGCTCGCTCAGATGCGTTTTCGCCTGGTGGAAGATCTGGCGGCAGTAGACGGGACTTTTGCCCACAATCTCGGCAATTTCTTCGTAGCTATAGGAGAAGACCTCGCGCAGCAAAAAGACGGCGCGTTCGTACGGCGTCAGTCGCTCCAGCAGCAAGAGGAAGGCCACGGAGACCGACTCGTGCTGTTCCACGGTCTGCCACGCCGGTTCCTCCGACTCCGTGGTGAGCAGCGGCTCAGGAAGCCAGACCCCGACATACTGCTCGCGTTGCTGCTGCGCCGATTTGAGCTTGTCGAGGCATAGATGGGTCACAATAGTGGTCAGGTACGACTTGGGGGAACGGATCTCCTTGTCCGAGGTCTGAGCGTAGCGCAGGTAGCACTCCTGAACGATATCCTCTGCATCGCTGGCGCTGCCCAGCATGCGATAAGCAATCGCGAAAAGGAGCGGGTAATAGTCCTGATAAAGCTGTCTAAGCTGTTCCTGCTGTTCCATAACTTGCCTGATTTCCCCTTCATAGCCAGTTTCTCATATGCCGCAGTGGGCGCGCGTCAATGCAGGGCAAGCGCAAGACATGGCCCCTACAAGATGCATACCATAAAATTTGACGGCTCGTTTGTCCTATGTTACCATAGTTTGGGCAGAGTCTATAGTAATGTATGCCAACCAAAAAGGGAGAGTAGCAAATTATGAACTTATACGAGCAATTGTTGGTTGTGCGTGACCGGCTTGAGGGGATTGGGGCACATGATGATAGCATGGATCTGGTCGAAAAATTATTGACCAAAGCTGAACCTGCCAGAAATGACAGGACAAACATCTCTCAAATACAGGTATTGCGTCATATGCTGCGCATGAACGAGGTCAATGACAACTACAATGTCTACAACGACCTGCAAGAGCTGATCAGTGAGCGCGATGAATCAGACATCAGCGCCCGCGAAGATGCAGCTCCGCCTGCATACGTAGATACCGAGCGTCACCCTAAGCCGAAATCGTACTATAAAGCGCAAAAGGCAAAGAAAAAGGGCTAACCCGCTTTAAGGGGTTGGCCCTTCAATTTGTTTTGGTTGTGCATTCGGGCTGCCGAGTTGCAACTGCTGTTTCATCGCTTCCAGTTGCGCCTCAACGTTTTGTTGCGCTGAAATCTGGTGCAACTCGCGCTCAAGCGTATCGCCGCCACCGGGGCCGAGCGTCCCCTGCGGGCTCAGCGTGCCCTGCTCGATCAGCGCCTCCATTGCATTGGCCCGCGCCTGCATCGTCAAGACCTTATCTTGCGCTCGCTGCATTGCCATATTCATCTCAGTCATTTCCTCAGAGATGCCCGTTGCCACTTCATTGATCTTCACCTGTGCCTGAGCTGCGCTATACTGAGCTTTGACCATCTCTTTCTGCGTGCGGAACGCTTCGATGCGGGCCGAGACATTGCGCTCCATCGCCACCAGCTTCTCTTCCTGTTCCCGTAACTGGGCGATTTGCTGTTCATAAGAATTGAGCTGCGCGACCAGCGTCTCCCTTCTTTGCAAGGCCATACGTGCCAGGTCTTCGCGGTTGGCCTGAAGCGCCTGCATCGACTGGGAGCCGAGCGTATTCACTTTTTCAAGCAATTGTGACTGCTGCAATTGCAGGCGTTTCTCGTTGGTCACCACTTCGGCGATAGAGCGCCGCAATTGTTGAAGCTGTTCAATTTGCTTGTTATATGAGTAGTCCAGCACCTGGCCGGGATCTTCGGCTTTGTCCAGCGCCGAGCTGGTACGAATGCGTAGAAACGTCATGAGGCGAGAGAAAAGTCCCATATGTCCTCCTGAGAGCGTACAAACGATGCGTGGCTATCTATTTAGCATATATACGGTTTTGCTCGGGAATATGTTGTGATAATCCCCGCGCCTTTGTATCATATCAGATTTAGCGCAATGAGAATAGATCAATCGCTTGAGTTTATCTTTGTTCCGCTTCAGCCACTTTCGCGTTTTCTGCCTCCGCTGCCAGTGCGGCCTGCTTGCGGCGTTCCTCGCCCTGGCGTCGTGCCCGATTGCTATAGGCAAAAGTGAAGGCGATAATCGCAAAAGTGATCCCGTAAAAGATGAAAGGCGAAACGGCAAGAAACTGTGCTATGGGCATATTATACACTAAGATGACGCGCAGAATAAATTCACCGACATAGGTGAGGCCCCAGGTCAGTGTGAGCACGCGGATGAATGTGCGGAAGCCAGGGTATTGCCAGTTGGCGCTGAATGCTGCCGCACGTTCGCGGTCGTTGCTACTGACAAAGTAACGAATCACGTAGAACCAGAGTGGTTTGGGGAAGAGGAGCGAGATCAGGAAGGCTATGCCGAGGGCCACGGTGAGAAACGATTCGCGGATCAAGAAAAGCCTGGGATCTCCTCCAACAAGGGCGGCAATGATTGTAACGGCGATACCCACTATCGTGACGCCCGCGATCAGGTCCAGGCTTCGATTACAGATAATGCCCACGATGCCACCGATAATCGCAGGCACTGCCGAGATGAACAGTATGTTCAGGTCAGAAAGGGACGTGTAGCTTTTCAAGAGCTGGTAGATGACGTAGGGTAGAACGCCATTGATGATGATGCTCGGTAATATACCACGTATGGCTCCGCGGAAGGAAGGTTGTTGATTTGCTGATGGAATGCTCGACATTACGCTGATTCCTTTCATAAAGTAATAAGATGCTTGACTTTTAGCGGTACATTGGCTATAATACAAACTGTTAGGCGTCCATAAGCGGGTTTGGTGTAGCGGTAACATGCAACTTTCCCAAAGTTGAGACCACGGGTTCGAACCCCGTAACCCGCTCCCTACGCATCACCTCTCCAATCAGGAGAGGTGATTTTTGTTACTAATGTTTCTGTCCCTCACTAACAAGCCTCTATGCACTCTGTTTCCGTAGAGACTCTTGCATCGCCTGCATGTCGCGTGCGACCGTTCTTAATCCGATCAGGCAAATGACACCCGCGATGAGAAGACACGGAGGCGCGGTAATGATCAGCGCGTAGCCCAGCGTGGTTTTATCGG
This sequence comes from Ktedonosporobacter sp., assembly GCA_035293765.1. Classification (GTDB taxonomy): domain Bacteria; phylum Chloroflexota; class Ktedonobacteria; order Ktedonobacterales; family Ktedonobacteraceae; genus DASRHT01. Next base: position 1,508 of record DATGMF010000063.1, on the reverse strand, counting down.
CCAGCGCCCCGATGACAAGCGGCGAAGCTGCGTCGCCCAGCAGGTGAGCCAGCAGCAGGACGAGGCCCACGGCGGTGGCGCGCATCTGAGGCGCAATCACATCCTGAATAACAGCGTTGAGCGGCCCCAGGCACAGGCTTAAACAAACGATGGCGGCAACAAACACCACGATGAAGGGGGTCAGGGTATGGATCGCCAGGGCCAGAAAGGTCAGGGGCGCTCCCAGGATAAACGCTGCCGTTGCCACGATCATGCGCCCCTCTGGGCGACGGCGCTGCATCATGTCAGCCAGCCAGCCACCCGCTATGGTGCCTACCAGGCTGCCACCCGCCAGCACGCCTCCTGAGACGGCGCCGGCTGCGCCGACCGTGAGCTGGAAATTTCGCACAAGGTACGTCGGTATCCAGACCTGGGCGCTGCCAATAGTAAAGAAGCTGAAGATGAAGGCTGCCAGCAGGACCCAGTAGGTGCGAATATGGAAGATCTGCCGCGCGACCTGCCAGAAGTTTTTCCCCAGGCTCCCGTGGCTCATCTCCGCGCCTGCGTCACCTTCTCTATCGAACGCGCCGCGGGCTGGCTCGCTTGCACGCCAGATCAGGAAAGCTGCGATCAGGCCGGGAATGCCAACGGCATAGAAGGCCCAGCGCCAGCCGAAGCGGTCCGCGATGATGCCGCCAATAATCAGGCCCAGCGCCGTCCCAATCAGATTGCCCACGGACCAGTAAGAGAGGATGCGCCCGCGCTGCTCTTTGGGGAAGTAATCGCCCAGCATTGATAGAGAGGCAGGAGCATAGCCGGCCTCGCCAATGCCCAGAAAGGAGCGGGTAAAGAAGAGCTGGATGAAGCTGCGTGTCAGTCCGCCAAAAGCCGTGGCAACACTCCACAGGCCGACACAGAGCGCCACAATATTTTTGCGCGGACTTCTATCGGCCCAAATCCCGAGTGGTAACGTGGCGATGGCGTAAATGAAGAGAAATGACGAGGCCAGCAGACCAAGTTCGGTGTTGTTTAGCTGGAAATCGGCCTGGATTTTCGGGAGTACCGCGGAAAGAACAGAGCGGTCGGCGTAGTTGAGTACGTTGATGATGAGTAGAACGGTAAAGGCAAAACCTGCTTGCGTCCTGCTCGGCTGCAATACGTTTTTGCCCTGCGCTGAGGTAGAAGAAGCGGTTGTAGTCATCAGGCAGTTCTTAAACCTTTCATGCTTCATTCGGCGCGGATACCCCTGGCTCAAGCCGGGGAGGAAGCGCCGCCTCCTTGTTGACCTGGTTTGTGTTCTCTTATACGCTAATTTGAGGGCATAAGGCACTCCGGCAAGCCGGAGAGAGACGGTTTCGCCCCACGGTTCTTTTCCAACTGAACGGACGGGTTCTGAGCAAGAAGTCCATGCTCAGGTAAAACGTTCTTGGTTGATGAACGCTCTTGCTCCGGCAGGTCTGGGGCAAGACGGGGTGCTTGTCAATCACCCCTGATGCATCGGACGATGAAGCCAAAGCAGCGCTCCTTTC
>DATGMF010000062.1:0-17194 GCA_035293765.1 Ktedonosporobacter sp. | reverse complement strand
TCCTCCGGCAAGCTCAATCACGTAATAGTGCGTGCCCAGATGCTGGGCGATAAAGTGGCTTGGATGCGCCGGCGAATCATGGTGACCGACCACCGCATCGATCTGAAAGGTGCGGGGGCGACCGTAATGCAGGTCATCCTGATAGCCGTTCCACCACGCTACCAGCAGAGTGATGAGCACCCAGCCACAGAGCATTACCACCATGCCCACCCCCACCCAGGTGAGCCAGTGCAAACGTAGGGCGGACGTCCGCCGACGCGACAGGCGAGCGAGAGACGGTGGTTGCTGCATCGCCGGACGCTAAGCCGTGGCCCGTCGGGGGATGGCGTGACGGGTCACCTGAATGTGGGTGCGGATAGGGACAGGGGACGGCGTGACCGCCTGAGCAGGTTGATAGCGTCGGACGCTGCTCGGAGCGCGAGGCGCATAGAGCCGCTCGTCATAGAGCTCCTCATCCGCGAGGACATCAGGCGATGTCACGGCGGGGTGGGTCCAGCGCGGGTGATTTGCTGGAGGAGCATCGTATGGCGTTGCCATGATCTCATGCCCCTCTCTTTACACCGTCTGCCCACGAAAGATGCGGCTGGCATCATCAGTGGTGGCGAGCCCATCGAGAATGGCCTGGTTGAGTTTCTTAATGCTTTCGGCATGTTCGTGGCATGCGTGGGTCATGTCATCACAAAAGCCGTTCTCGTTGTGGAGAAGGCCATCGGCGGGGATGACTGGAACCGTATAGTATTCTTGCTGCTCGTTCATAGACAGCACGCTTCCTTTCGGCACTTGACTTGCGGCCCCCGTCTGCTAGAATGAGCAACAGAGGGCCTCTGACCTGCTGATCAAGGGTTTGTTGGTTCTCGCTCGCTGACCTCCTGGGCAAACAGGAGGTCAGTTCGGTATCACCTCCTTTCTCAAAAGTTCTACATCTCCCTGGTCTAATAAATCAACAATGCACTCCAGTAGTATTTAGTCTCAAATCTCACTACTATCATAATACGTTAAGTATCATGAAATGTCAATGACTGAGTATCGATGGTTTTTATCCTCAAACATATTTGCCAAATTGAGACTGAAGTATTATAGTATCGAGGTAACCATCCAGGCGGAATTCTCAAATCTCGAAAAGTAGGACGGTACATCGATGGAGAAAAGTTATTACACACCAAAGGAAGTCATGGCGTTGTTAGATAAGTCGAGAGCCACTTTTTACAGGGAAGTAGAGGCAGGTATCATTCCAAGTGAGCTAGCACCAGGACGAAAACGTGGTAGAAAGTTTCCTAAAGAAGCCATCGATGCGCTTGTAAAGATCATGAGACAAGGTGGTAAGGAAAAGCTCACCTTTGGGCCTTCCACGAACACCGATATATGGACGGGATTTCAAAATACACGGGCTGTCTACGGAGAGGAAAATATTGTAAGTTTTGCTAGATTGTTGGAGTGGAAACGAAGCAATAGCGACATCTTCATGAGTGTCAAAGAAAATGGAGAAAGAGTAGGAGGGGTGACATTTTTGCCCTTAGCTGAAAGCACAATACATGCTCTTATTGATGGCAAAATCAGGGAAAGAAATATCCCCGATTGGGCGATTAGAAAATGGACAGATCCACAACTCTCTGTTTACATTCCAAATATCTCAGTGACACCATCAGGCAATCCTCGTACTGATGCGGAAAGAGGAATGTTTCTCATTAAGCAGGCCATTAGATGGGCAATTAGCCTGGATAAAGAATATGATATTAAAAACTGGTATGGTATAGCTGCAACAGAGATGGGAGAAAAGTTACTCCAACATCTCGGTTTCCAACACTTTGGGGGAAAAGAAAAAGCCTACATTCTTGAAGGTATAGAAGCATCTACTCGACTGATTGGGGATTTCCTGAAAAGGATTGAGAAGCTAGACAATGATCTTCCACTTTTCAACAAAATAGAGAAGGGACGAGGGTAGCTTCCTGGCATTATCAAGGGAAAAACCCTTCATGTTTTTCCTACTCTTTTCAACTATGCTCAAGTCCGACATTTGGAGCGACAACCTCTATTCTACCACAGCTATAGCACCCGAGTCGAACCGGCATTGGTGCATTTCACAACCTCCTCATATTATAAATCAGGCACAATCACATATTTCTTAACCATAGAGCATAAAAAAGTTAAGACATTGCAACTTGTGGTATTACTGGATTGCTGCTAAACTATTAACAACACCTTTTTGATACGTTTTCCAGCAAAAAGGCAACGGGGGGTAGAAAGTGAAGAATTCATCGTCTTTCGGCCAGCGCTTGAGGCATGAACGCAAGCAGCGCAATCTATCGCAAGGGAAGCTGGCGGAAAAGATTGGGGTTGACACCAAAACCGTTGGTCGATGGGAAAATGGAGAGAATTTTCCCCACCTCTCGCAGCGTCAGAAAATCTGCTCTATCTTCGGCAAGACACCCGCGGAGATGGGACTGATCGACGAAGAGCAAGAACCCGTCCCTCGCGCAATTTCCCACGAGGATTGGGGTGAAGTGCCTGATATCACTAATTTTTATGGGCGCGAGCAGGAATGCGCCCTGGTGGAGCAATGGATCACCGCCGACCGTTGCCGGGTCGTGGCAGTGCTGGGGATGGGTGGCGTCGGGAAGACGGCCCTCGCTGCTCGCATCGCGCAACAGGTCAAGGATTCTTTTGACTATATCTTCTGGCGCTCTCTGCTAGATGCTCCCCCTCTGGAGCATATTCTGAAACAATGTATTCCCTTTATTTCCAATCAGCAGCGTATCCATTTGCCGGAAACTATCGATGAGCAGATATCACTGCTGATCTCGTATCTACGCCTGCATCGCTGCCTGCTGGTGCTGGATAATGTGGAATCGATTTTACAGGCCAGGCTGCGAGTTGGTTTTTACCGCGAAAGCTACGAACAGTATGGCAGGCTTTTGCAGCGCATCGGCGAGGTGCAGCATCAGAGCTGCCTGCTACTGACCAGTCGAGAGAAGCCGCGCGAGGTGGCCCTCCTTGAAGGGGATAGGTCACCGGTGCGCGCATGGAACCTGCTGGGCGTGGGCCAGGACGAGGGGCAGCGTATCTTACAAGAGAAGGGCCTGACGGGAACAGATGAACAATGGAGCGTGCTGGTCAGGCTCTACTCTGGCAATCCTCTGGCCTTAAAACTGGTTTCCCAGTCTATCCATGAGAGCTTTGGCGGCGATATCGACCAGTTTTTGCAGGGCGAGGAGATCGCTTTTGGCGATATTAACGATCTGCTGGAGCAGCATTTTCGCCGCCTATCAGCGCAAGAGCGAGAAATTCTCTACTGGCTGGCTATCGAACGCGAGGCGGTCTCTTTGCGGGATGTGCGCGAAAATCTGATGCGTCCACTGCCAAGAGGGGCGCTACCGGAGGCACTGGATTCGCTGGGTCGCCGTTCTCTGATTGAGAAAAGAGAGCAGGCACTCTTTACCCTGCAACCGGTAATTATGGAGTATGTGACTACCCAGCTTGTCAGCCGCGCCAATCGGGACTTTGTGGAGGAGAAAATCCCCGGCGTCTGGGCCAGTTACGCTTTTATTAAGGCCCAATCCAGGGATCATGTACGCGATAGCCAGACGCGCCAGATCCTGGCTCCCATTGCCCAATACCTGCTGACCGCGCTGGGGAAAAATGGCCTGGAGCAAGCGGCACGTCACCTGCTCGACATGCTGCGCCACGAACATTCCCAGCAGAGTGGCTACATGGCGGGCAATATTTTGAACCTGCTGATCTATCTGGGCAGTGACCTGCGCGGATACGATTTCTCGCACTTGAAGATCAGCCAGGCGTACCTGCAAAATGTGAATCTGCCCGAGGTGAACTTCTCGCACGCTCATTTTGTGGCGCCGACATTCACCAATATTTTTGGCAATGTGCTCTCAGTGGCGTTTAATGCGCGCGGCTCCCTGCTGGCGACCGGCACCGCCACGGGCGAGATCTGGCTCTATCAGGCTCAGACCGGCACGCCCCATATTACCTGCCGCGGCCATACCGATGGGGTCTGGTCGCTGACCTTTAGTCCCGACGGTCGTACCCTGGTGAGTGGCAGCGACGATCAAACCGTGCGCCTCTGGGATGTCGAGAGCGGACAGTGCCTCAAGATCCTGTCTGAGCACACCAACCGGGTGCGCAGCGTCGCTTTTAGTCCCAATGGTCGCCTGTTCGCCAGCGGCAGCGATGACCAGACGATCCGTCTCTGGGATGCCGCCTCCTATCAATGCCTGCACACCCTATCTGACCACACCAATCGCGTCTGGTCGCTGGCCTTCAGTCCACATGGCAAGCTGCTCGCTTCAGGGAGCACCGATCAGACGATTCGTCTCTGGGATATCGGTGTATATCGATGTATCAAAATATTGAGGGGTCATACAAACTGGGTACGGGCGGTGGCTTTTAGCCCCGATGGCAAGCTGCTCGCGTCGGGCAGTGATGACCAGACCGCTCGCCTCTGGGATAGCCAGACGGGGCTGTGTCTCAATATTCTGCAAGGCCATACCAATCGTGTCTGGTCGGTGGCTTTCAGCCCTGATGGTCATACTATTGCCAGCGGCAGCGAAGATCAGACGGTGCGCATCTGGGATACTGTTTCAGGAGATTGCTACCAGACGCTACAGGGCCATGTTCAGGGGGTGCGGTCCGTGGCCTTCAATCCTGTCAGCCAGACGCTTGCCAGCGGAGGAGATGACCAGGTCGTGCGCCTCTGGGATGTGGAGATGGGGCGCTGCCTCAAAACGATGCAGGGATACGCCAATCGTGTCTGGGCGGTCGTCTATAGTCCCGATGGCAATACGCTTGCCAGTTGTAGCGACGATCAGAGTATTCGGCTCTGGGATGTCAACCTCAATACCTGTACCAGGCTGTTACAGACCAGAACACAGGGTTTTAAGTCCATTGCTTTCAGCCCTGATGGCCGTCTATTGGCAAGTGGCGGTGAAAATCAGCAGGTGATTTTATGGAACAGTGAGACGGGGGAGCGCATCCATACCTTGAGTGGGCATACCAATTGGGTGCGGGCAGTGGCTTTCAGTCCTGATGGTACGCTGGTGGCGAGCGGAGACGAGGATCAGACGATTCGTGTCTGGCAGGTTCAAACGGGCCATTGTTTGTATATTTTGCGCGGTCACAACAATTGGGTCAGGTCGTTAGCATTCAATCACGACGGCAGTCTGCTCGCCAGCGGGGGGGATGGTCAGACGATCCATCTGTGGGAAATGCCGACAAGGGAGAGCCTTCACATCTTGCAGGGGCATAGCGGGCGTGTCCGGTCCGTTGCTTTTAGCCCAGATGGGCAGATCCTTGCCAGTGGGAGCGAGGATCATACGGTGCGTTTATGGAATAGCCATACAGGCGAGGAACTCGCAGTTCTTGCGGGACATACCGGTTGGGTGCGTTGCGTTACCTTTAGTCCTGATGGTCGCACTCTGGCAAGCAGCGGGGACGATCAAACCATCCGGCTCTGGGATATCAACACTTATGCCTGCACACAGATCTTGCAGGGTCATAGCGAACGTGTTCGCTGGGTCACATTTGCCCCCCGAGCGAACATACTCACCAGCGGCAGCGATGATGGCACCATCAAATTTTGGGATTGGCAGACGAGAGAATATTTGAAAACGTTCATCAGCGAGAGACCGTATGAACGGATGAATATTACCGGCGTGAAGGGGTTAACAGAGGTCCAGAAAATTCCTCTGTATGCCCTGGGCGCAATTGAAGACAGCTAAACCTGGTAAATGTCTCTATTTTGCCCGAAATGTCTGGTCATTGCGGTTCACATCTATTTCGATCCAGGGTATGCTTAGACTAGAAGAGATAAGCATACCATTCCAGTTAGCTAGAAAGGGAGGGGGTTGTCTTATGTGTCTCGTCCAAATTCATATCCGGTGCGTCGATAGATTTTTTGAGGTCCTGCCGGAAGACGTCGAAACCTCGGAATTGGCCGTAGAGGAGCTCGTGAGCCAGATATTGATGGACCTTAGCGAAGAAGAGGTGGAAGTGACGGTGGATCACGTTACGATCAATTTCTCGCCTCACATGCTTATGGGTCAGCGCGACTGCTCAATCTATATCCAGGCTCAGTGCCCCATTTCTCCTGCCTCTCTGTCTCTTCAGAATCTGGAGCAAATGGAGCTTGCGCTGGAGGAGCGGCTCTGCAACGCACTGGTAGAGATGTTCGGGACGGTGAATGTGGAGATGATCGCCATCAAACCTCCCCTCCTTGTAGCCTGTTAAGACTTACACGCTGACGTCAGCAGCATGGCGTAAAATAACTTGTGCCACTTGAGCCGGGGATGAGCTTTGGGGAGAGTGCCCCACTCCCGGCAGCAGGACCAGTTGCGAACCCGCAATACCACGATGAAAGTCCTGGGCGCACGAATCAGGCAAGAGCCGATCCTGCGTTCCCCAGATGATGGTCGTTGGCACATGGATGCGGGCCAGCAAAGGATCGAGAAACTCCTGCTGTGCATAGTTTTTGATAAAGCCCGCATAAGCCGGGCGCTGCGAGTTGCGCACGAATGCATCCAGGATAAAGTTGGGCAATGGGATCTGGCAGTCCCAGATGCGTTTTGCGGCCAGGCGAGCCGTGTCACGATCAGGCGTGTAGGGCGATTGTATCCCCTCTCGCCTCAAACCCGCGCTATTGAGCAAATATAAGTGCTTGACACGTTCAGGGTGCTCTACAGCGAAGCAGGCCGCGATCCAACCGCCGAGCGAATTCCCGACCAGGGTCGCTCGTGGATAGCCCAGTGCGTCGAGAAATCGCTCTAAATAGAGCACATGGGTGCGGATATCCGCTCCTTCGGGGGCCAGCGGCGTTTTGCCAAAGCCCGGCAAATCAGGCGCATACACCAGGTATTCTTGCCCCACCAGAGGAAAAAGCTTGCGCCAGTTCTCAGCCGAGCCTCCAAGCCCATGCACAAAGATCAGCGGCTCCCCACGCCGTCCCATGCAATAATAATGCATGGGTATCCCCTCTACAGCACACGTCCCCTCACGCGCTCCGATCAGCAGCATCATCACCCGCAATACGCTCATCAGCGACTCGCGCGGACGTCGATAGATCTGCGCCGCAATGGTTGCCAAAATACCAAACAGGATAACATAGGGAAACAGCTTTTTCATAGCCACCATACTCTCTTTAACCAATGATGTTGGCAATCCTGCCGTGGCGACGAGCATCAGCCCGTCCGTTTTAGCACCCGCCCTTCCTGCATGGGAGCGGGCACCGATAGCGGTAAACCGGACGCCATCAATCGCGTCGCCACAGGGGTGGATGGTTACCATGTTTTATACGTTTCAGGCAGAAAACGCAGACGGGAACTCGGGAATAGCCTGGCTCAACGTTCCCTGGCGAGCGGCGTGTACCTGCGCCCAGATTTTCTCTGGCCTGAGCGGCATATCGATGGTTGTGATGCCGAGCGGCGCGAGCGCATCCAACACCGCATTCACAATCGCGGGTGGGCCGCCAATACACCCCGCCTCGCCCACACCTTTGGCCCCAAGCGGATTCCTGGGCGATGGCGTCTCGACATTGGCCGTGACAAACGTGGGGAGCTGATCGGCAATCGGCAGGGCATAATCCATTAACGTCGTGGTCAGGAGCTGCCCGCTCTCATCGTCGTAAACCACCTCCTCGAAGAGCGCCTGCCCGATCCCCTGCGCCAGCGCGCCGTGTACCTGCGCCTCCGCCAGGTATTGGTTGAGGACGCGCCCGCAATCATCCACGGCAACGTACGTCAGTATTCTGGTCTCACCGGTATCTGTATCTACTTCGACCACCGCTAGATGTGCGCCCGAAGAGAAGCCCGCACCCTCCGGCGCAAAATCGCGCCACGCGGCCAGCCCTTCGATAGGCGTTCCATTGATCGGATTGGGCGCATCTCGCTCGATCAGCTCGGGCCGCTCTTCAACCATGCGCGCCAGTTCTCCCAGTTCAACCACGCGGGCGGGTACGCCGCGCACCATGATCTTCCCATCCTCCATCACAAGATCATCGGGTGCCGCTTCCAGCACCTGTGCAGCCAGCTTCAAAGCCTTCTCGCGGGCCGCCTGCGCAGCCAGCAGCACGGTAGAGCCGGCAACCTGAGTGGTACGGCTGCCAAAGGTGCCGATACTATAACCTGGTAGCAAAGAGTCATTCATCTGGATCTCTACTTTTGAGACGGGGGTCTGAAAGACGGCGGCAGCAATCTGGGTGAAGGCGGTAAAATGCCCCTGGCCGTTGGTAGAAACGCCGCTCTGCACAAGAATGCTGCCATCGCGACGGATGCGCACGGTCGCCGCCTCCCGTGGCGCGTTGGGAACGGGACGGCTATCGCCCGAAATCTCGACAAACGTTGAGATGCCGATCCCCAGCAACTGATGGCTGTCCGTTTGCTGGCGGCTATGCTGTTTCACCCGCCAGCCTGCGTAGTTGAGCAGCGCGAGCCCTTTGTCGAGCGCGGCCTCGTAATCGCCGCTATCATAGCGCGTGCCTGTGACGGTCGCATAAGGGAAAGCATCCGGCGGGATAAAATTACGACGGCGCACCTCAACCGGATCAAGCTTCAGCTCGCGCGCAATCTGGTCCATGACGCGCTCTAAGATATAAGCTGCTTCGGGTCGGCCTGCTCCCCGGTAAGCGGTGGTCGGAATCTTGTTGGTAAAAACGCCGATGATCTCGCTGTCCACCGCTTCCACGCGGTACGGCCCGCAGAGCATCGATTGCGTCAGATTGGGCACCATTGCCGTTGCGCCGGAGAGAAACGCGCCCAGATCAGCGATTGTACGCACCTTGAGAGCGAGCAGACGGCCATCATTCTGGAAGGCGGCCTCCACATAGTTGATCTGGCCGCGGGCATGCGTCTGAGCCTGTAAATTCTCGCTGCGGTCCTCGACCCACTTCACAGGTCGTCCAAGTTTCACGCTCAGGGCTGCCGCGACAATCTCTTCTCCCACGAGGTTGGTCTTGGCCCCGAAGCCGCCGCCGACTTCGGCATTGTAGACCCTGATATGGCTGCGTTCAATGCCCAGCGCTCCTGCCAGAATCTCTCGCGCCCGGTAGACCGCTTGCGTGGAAAGCCAGGCTGTGAGCTGTCCACTGGTTGCATCGTAATCGAACATGCAGACACGCGGCTCCATCGAACTGGGCGAGAGCCGCTGATTCACCAGGCGCAAACGTATGGTGTGATCGGCACGCTTGAAAGCATCCTGGAGATCGCCGCCGCTTAGTGGGGAGCGGGAGGCAATATTTGAGCCGAATTCGGGATAGAGCAGAGGGGCGTCGGGAGCCAGCGCCTTCTCCGGGTCGGCCACGGCAGGCAGCGGCTCGTAATCTACTTCCACCATGTCGCGCGCATCAATGGCAGTATAGGAATTTTCGGCCAGAACGACCGCGACCGAATCGCCTACGTAGCGCGCTCGCCCCAGCGCCATCGGTCGCCGGTCCGGCTTGCGCGTATCGGGTTGGGTAAAGGCGTTCAGGGGAGCCATCTCGCTCACCAGTTCCGCGCCCGTGAAAGCTGCCACCACGCCTGGCAATGCCCGGGCGGCGTCGAGCTGGATACGCGTTATTGTCGCATGAGCATAGGGGCTGCGCACAACAGCCATAGACAGCGCCGAAGGCCGCCCGTCTGGCGGTCGCAGATCATCCACATAATAGCCGCGACCGGTAATCAACTTGATATCTTCTCGCCGCCGCTCCAGTCCCTTCGGTATCTGACTGATATCACTCACGCTGCTTGCGCTCATATACACCACTCCTTTAGTGCCTATAGATGTTGCTAAGTCCCGCATTTTTGCCATTATATCACCTGACAACGGTTGCTGAGATGATGCAGGCATTATTGCAGCTTCATGGAACCATACAGCATTCAGACATTTGGTACATATTAGCAATGTAACATACGATATGCTAGCAATTAAGATGGTAAAATGCTAGTAATATATGGCTGAAATATGTTATGCTTGCCTTTAGCAATCCAATACTTTAATTGCTAAAGGAGTAAAGCATTGTATACTGTTCTGCGGAATCGCAACTATTTCCTCCTCTGGATTGGCGGCCTGATCTCCAGTCTTGGTGATTGGGTATTAATGGGGGCGTTGCCTTTCTATGTCTATGCGCGTACGGGCTCTCCCCTGGCTACGGGTCTGACATTTGCCGCGAGTGTGCTTCCCTGGATTATCCTATCATCGGTGGCCGGGGTATTCGTTGATCGCTGGGATCTCAAGCGCACCATGATTATAGCGGATCTCTCAAGGGCAGCTCTCATGTTGTTGTTGCTGCTGGTAACGGTCGTGCCTGCTCTATTCTGGTTGGTGTATCTCATCAGCTTTGCAGAAGCATGCATCACACAATTCTTCAATCCAGCATCAGTTACGCTGCTTCCCCGCGTCGTAGACAAAGATTTGCTTCAGGAGGCCAACGCGCTTGGTTCTTTTAGTGGGAGCTTATCCCGTCTGGCCGGGCCGCTGCTGGGTGGCGTCCTTCTCGCTCTAATGGGTCCGGCCAGCACCATGATCGCCGATGGAATTTCCTATGTCTGCTCGGCTGTAATGATCATGCTGGTGATTGTACCTCCTTCTTTTGCAAAAAGAACATACGAGCAGACGCAGCCTGGATCTATAACGGCCTACTGGCGAGACTGGTTAGAAGGGCTTGGGACGGTCAAAGAACATAGCACGCTAAGAACACTTTTTCTCGTCATCGCTGTAGCTGCCCTGGCTGATGGCGTGATTAACGCGTTGTTTGTCATATTTCCGGCAGCAGTACTGCATCTTGGCTCTACCCAGTATGGTGAAATGTTGACGGCGCTGGGCGTGGGGAGCCTCATTGGTAGTTTCCTGGTGGGGCTGTTTGCCCAAAAAATACCTCCTGTCCGCGTTATCTGGGGCGGTTTGTTCGGAAAAGGGCTGACTTACCTGCTTGTTTTCAATAGTCGGTCGTTCCTTCTGGTCCTCCTCATTTTTATCCTGTCTGGCACGCCAGCCATTGGCTGGCAGATCAGCGCCCAGACGCTGATCCAGATCACTGCTGAGGAACGTCTGCGCGGACGCGTTTTCGGTGCATATGGCGCCATTCTCTCCCTCTTTCTTTTGCTCGGAACCGGGCTGGGAAGTGTGCTGGCAGTTTCTTTGCAGATCGTACCTGTGCTTGATATCGGTTGTGGCCTTTTGCTTGTTGCTGGCATTGTCGCGCTTTTTGTAAGCAGAAAAAAAGAAGGCAATAAATCTCGCTCGGAGGTCTAAATATGGTATGATAAAGGCACTGATAATACGACAAACCGGGCAATGCTGTCCGTGGAATAGATGCATTTGAGGAGGGTTTCAATTTTTATGCAAGCGGTAAAAACTCATGTTGGGCGTTGTATGGTGCCTCAAGAAGGAAAGCAGTGTGGCAAGCCTGCGGCCTATGCACAGTTGCTGGGCGCGGGCCGGCAATTTCTCTTTTGTGAAGAACATGCCTCCGCAGCTATCAAGAAGGCGGCGGAGGTAGCGGCAAAGCGAAGCCAATAGGACAATAGAGAGCGAAATAGATGGCCCATTTGAAAGATAACATTCGAAACCATTTTGCCGGCGCCGGCAAAATGGTTTCGAATGTTATCTCCGTTCGTTTAATAGCCTCTCCGCTGCGTCTCTACTGACCATTTTGGTACTAGCATCAAAATGGTCCTCCATTATTCTCAATGCGCGCACGGCAACTGGATATGGAAGGTTGAGCCTTCGCCGGGGATGCCCTTGCTCTCGATCCAGATTTTTCCGTTCATAGCCTCGATCAGGCGGCGCGAGATGTAGAGCCCCAATCCTGAGCCGCGGATGGGGCTGTTCAGGTCGCTCTCCAGGCGGAAGAAACGCTGGAAGAGATTGGCCTGGTCCTCTAACGGCACCCCCTTCCCCTTGTCCGCGATGCTGATGATGACGTAGAGCTCATTGTCAAGGGGAATATGAGCGGAGAAGGTGATAGGGGTGCCAGGTGGCGAATATTTCAGGGCGTTGACGCTGACGTTCATCAGCACCTGGCGCAGGCGCACCGGGTCGGCATGAACTGAGAGATAGGAGGGAACCTGGACGCATACCTCGCGCTTTTCCTGCTGCACCTGAGGCTCGATCAGTACGATGACGCTCTCGACGATTTCCTGGACCGATACGCGTTTGGTCAGAGACGTATTGTTTTCCCCATCCATGTCTAGCTGACTGGCGTCCATCACATTGCCCAGGAGCAGCACCAGCTCTTCGCATCCACGCCGCGCTTTGAGCAGGAATTCCCGCCGCTGGTCATGGGGAAGGTGCTCGTCATACTGCGCGATCAGCTCAATATATCCCTGTACGGCGGTAAGCGGTGTGCGCAACTCGTGGGAAGCCGTAATCATGAACTGGTCTTTGAGCTTATCCAGATCCTGGAGACGCTGGTGAGCGGCGCGTAGATGCTGGTAGAGCCGCGCATTGTTAAAGGCCACACCAGCCTGTTTTACGAATTCTTCCACCTCGGGCAGATCAGATAGATCGAGTGGGCGTTTATCATGCTCCTCTGATGGCTGGCAGCGAGCAATGACCAGCATCCCGACCGGTTTGCCTCCGGCAATCAGCGGGGCGAAAATAGCCGTGGGGATGGCGAGTCGGGTCATTTTCATGCGCAACGGGTGAGCGCGATGCCCCAGATCGCGTGGTAAGCCGGGATCGGAGATTTGCAGGTGCATCTCCTGCGAGATTGACGTTAGCGGCAGATTGGTGATGGTCGATGGACGCCGCATGACTTCGATCAAAAGCGGCTCATGCAATTGGTGGACCAGCGCCTGATATTCCGAAATATGGAAGATGGGCCATTCCTCCACATCTAAGGCGGGCTTTTTCTCAATATAGGCGGCCAGAGGTGTCAGATTACCCTCTTCGTTAGCAATGTAGAGGATCACATAGTCAGCCTCTAGAGCGTATGCCCCTTCGCGGCAGATCAACTGGCTGATCTCGGCTGGCTCCACAACCGCTGAATTCAGGCGGGCCGAGATATTCGCCATCGCCCGGGAGAAAATCTCTCGCTCCTGAGCGTCGCGGTAGACAAAGCCATGTTCGACAATGGCCGCCACCTGTTCGGCGTAGGTGGTGATAATAGAGATCTCGTGCGGACCTAGATAAGAGCTGTTACGACGGGTAACGCCGATGCTGCCCAGTTTTTTCTCATGATAAATAATGGGGAAAAACATCATTGCGGCAACATGCTGCTCCTGACTCCAGGCGCAAATTTCATCAGGCACGTCAGTCATATTGTCGGTCCAATGCACCTCCGCCCGTTTCCCCTCCATAAGGATGCGCGAGAGCAGGTTGTCTCCCTGTAAATTCCATTGAGTGATATCTGTCGATGTAGTGGTCGCATTGACAAAAAAGTGAGGCAGCGAGAGGAATGAGCGGTTATGCTCTTCGACCAGGAGCAGCATGGCTGCGTCGAACCCCAGCTCGTCCGTTGCCATCGTGACGATGCGCTCGCGTAACCGTTCCATCGTCGGAGCTGCCGTGAGATAGGTTGCAATATGTTGCAGGCGTTCAGCCTCTTTATGCTGCTGCTCGCGCTCATGGAGTAATTGCTCATTCTCGCGGGTAGCGAGGAAACTGCGAATAGCAATCAGGCCACCAATAAAGGCGGTCAGCACTGAAAGGATATCGGTCAGCCGACTATCTTTTTCGACTTCGCCAAAAATGGCGAGGCAGAGCAGCACAATCAGCGGCAGGTAGATGATCAAGCCTTGTACAGGCCGAAACAGGTTCCAGCCCGGCAGGGCATAGCGTTTCAGGATCGGCTCTCTTGCTTGCACGCTCACTTTAAGCGGGTTTGTTTGTTCGTTATAGGCTTTACGGGTGAGCGCGGTATATTGCTGAATGCCTGCCAGGCCGATGAGTAAGATGCTCATCCCCCAGAAAGGATCGATGAATGGGTTGCCGAACTGGTACCTCCCCGTGGAAATGGAAATATAGGCAAGGGCTGAGTCAGCCCAGACAAGCGCGACAGAACTCAGACCGAGCAGGAAAAGGGAGAAACGCAAAATTTGCTCGGTCTCGCGATAGATGAGCAAAATAATCGCCAGCATGATAAAAAAGTCCGCGCAGGGATAGGTGAGGGAGATAAACAGGCCCAGGAAACCGAATTTTCCTTGCGGTTGCCCGGATTGGAGGAAATAGGCCGGGCCAATCATGAAGAACCAGAGTATGCCAAAGATGCATAAGGTCGTAATTAAGGCATCGAGCACCATGCGCGCGCGAAAACGCACGGTGGAGGGCATGATGATCAGGCCGAGGAATATACAGGGATAATAGAGCAACGCGAATACAATCGTGCCTGATTGAAAGGCATTCTGGCTCTGGAACATAAGATATGCATAGTCGTGGCCCTGCCAGATCAGGTATCCATAATAGAAGCTTTTAGCCATCTGGATGATCAGGCCCAGACCAATCAAGAGCCAGGCCAGTTGGTAGCGCGGCTCCAGGCGCACTGCGCCATAGCGTGCTCGCCACGCCGTTTGAAAAGCCCAGAAGGCGCTAAGAATGATTGCGGTAGGATGGATAATTTTTGCGAAAAGAGTGGTGTCTGGAGAACTGCCAATGCTAAAAAGCATCCAGAAAATGCTCAAAACGATAATGACTATGGATAGAGCGGTTGCTCCATAGTTAAAACGTTCCACTCTGGAAAGATATGTGCTGGTTAAGCGGTTGGTTGTGATTGTTTTCATGCGTGCTCCCAGTTCACACGCTCTCAAAAATAGCGAATGTTTGCGAGCAGTATACCTAACAAGCGGTTACTAGTCAACAATGCAAGACTTCATTAAAAGCGTATTTGTCGTACAACGGGTGTAATGACTACTATTTGCTAGAAACACTTGCTGCGCTTACTGGCTCCTATGACCGTATTTTCACCAGATCGAGATACCAGAACGGCTGGCGTTTGCGCAGCAGTGGCTTGCTACGTACTACGTTGCCAGGGATACTATCAAGAATATCGTAGGCGAGTTCTCCTGTTAGCGAACCTGCCACGTCACCAGGACTATAGTTAAGGACGCGGGTGGTGCGTTGCCCCGTGCGTTGTTCGCGCGTATCGATAGTCATCATGGTCAGCGAGGGCTCCCCGTCGTCGGCGATCACCTCGGGCCAGGGAAAGGTTGTGCAAGTTGGGGCGAAGATGCCGCTCAGCCCGTTGGCCCGCACTGCCGCATATTCGCCATACCAGTTTGCCAGCGCCAGATAGACATTATGTTCAGAGGCGTAGACACGCCAGATAAGATAGTGCATGGGATCGTAGCTTTCAGGGGCAACCGGTTTGGGATGGGGAACGGTGGTGGAGGGAAGGCCAATCGGGTCGGGGAAATCGAGCAGCGTAGGGGCGCATACCAGATCTGTTCCCTTACCCGCCAGCACGCGCAATGTCTCCGGGAAAAGTAAATCGTAGCCGGTGGCTAAGCCGATGCGGCCCGCCGGTGTATCGAATACCGGCAATCCCTGATTACCAGGGGCAGCCCAGAGGCGATCAAGCTGCGTCAGATGCAGTTTGCGGTACCTGCCGTAGATGCCTTCGGGGTCGATCAGCAGCACGGTATTGTAACAGGCTTCCTCAGCCTGTTCCGCAACGCCGATGACCATGCTCATTTGGAACTCCTGCGCCATCGCTACCAGCTCATCGGTCTCCGGTCCTGGCACCTGAATAGCTCCCCGGTGGAAATGAGCAATGACGGCCTCTGCCGGGGCCGTCTCGCTGATCGAATCGGGTCCCTGCGGCACCGGTCCGGGCAAAAGCAATTCGGGAAGGACCAGCACATCGGGGACCGCGGGAGCATTATCCTGCAAGAATGTCTGTATCAATGTGCGCAAGGATTGGATGATCTCGTGATGCGGCCTCGCCGGAAAATCTGCGAGATTTAGTTGCATAATCCCTGTGCAGGAGAGCTGTCCGGGTGGGAGTTCACCCAGCGTGTAAAGGCTATGATAGCGCAGCGGCTCCCATAAATAGGTATTGTTAACTATCGTGATATATTCGCCGGGTAGCCGATCTGCCAGCCGCTGACCTGCGGTTGCCGCCCCTCCCCAACGTTTATCGCGGCAAAGAGCGAGATCGACATCGCCATAGACAATGCCCTCGCCATTATCAAGGTAGGACTGGATAGAGCCATTGGGGTTGAGAATGCAACTACCGCCGCTAAACTGCACACCGCGCTCTCGCCCGTAGCGATTGGCGGCAATGAAATACACGCCGTTTTCAAAGGCGCGGGCGATCCAGCTTCCGCTCGGGCTTTTCTCGTCCAGCCAGTTGGTGGGGAAGAGCAGCACATCCGCCTGGTTCAGGGCCGGTATGCGGGCGGCTTCAAAATACATGGCATCCATACAGATCAGCGCGCTGAGCCGACCGAGGGGCGTCTCCCAGACGGGCATGCCCAGGTCGCCATCGCGCGCCCAACGTGGTTCTGAGATAAACGAGTGAATTTTGCGATACGTCCCGATATGCCCTTCCGGGCCGAGTAGCGCCACGCTATTGTAATATGCTTGCGTGGCGAGATCGACCTCTGGCAGTGTGACCGCGATATAGCAATGATGCATCGTTGCCAGTTGCTGGAAACGGTCGGTGGTGGGACCGGGAATTGGTTCGACATACGGGGCTATTTCCGAGCGATCCGCCCAGCAATAGCCGGTGGTTGCCATCTCTGGCAAGACGATCAGTCTCGCATTATGCTCAATAGCCTCTTTGACCAGGCGTAGAAGCTGCTGAATGTTCTGTTCTTTCTCGCCAAGCGTCGGCTCAAACTGGATAGCTGCAACGCGATACTTGGTATTCGTGTGTGCGAGATCGCTCATGTGGACTCCTGCTAGTCAGGATATACACGACAGCAACGATGAATGCTGCTTTTTAATTTGGCGTTCGTATTATAACATTTTTGGCGCTTTATTGCATGGCACAGGTTGACATGTAATAGTACTTTATGCTCAAACCTGCCCCGCACACGAAAATTCTTTCTCATTGCTCTACAACTCCCAGGAAAACACGCAAAATATTGAACTATTCTTTTTCCCATCCTTTGATCATTTTCAATTTTCTTTCTCTTGTATATTGACAAATGCTTTTATCTCTTCTCTACTTGTCCTAGACCCTTGTGTAGGAAGATAGCGCATCTCCATATCGATGATGGGACCGCTGCTTTCTCCAGGGAAAGAGCTTCTTGCGAAAAAAGATCATCCATCT
>DATGMF010000061.1:0-150539 GCA_035293765.1 Ktedonosporobacter sp. | reverse complement strand
GGATGATTGCTTGAGCCTGCTGGTGAAGCGTTCTGACTTGTTTAGCCGACTGCTTTCTCTCCTGCTGAGAGCTCGCGCATCCTTCTGTCTTCGCTCGCCTTGCTTGTCTAGACGTCTGGTATTGCTGTCTGGCTGCTCGTTCTGCACGATGAGGAGGAAACCATCAACTGCCAAAGGCGCAAAATCATACAGTGTGGACAAAAGGCGCACATACCTGCCACAACTCCCGCTCAAAGGCGTGTTGAAGCGCCACTCGTTGGGCATGCTGCTTGGGGGTGGGCAACTGCGGGTCAGGGGCGGGAGTGGCTCTGGCTCGTTCGTAGATCAGCTTGACCTGTTTGGCCCACTGCCCCAACTCCGCACCAGCAGGATGCAGCTTTTTGAGATCGTGGATGTCGCGCAAGAAATGAACCCAACAGCGTTGATGCAAGCCTTGATGGCTGTTGTATCCGGCGTAAAAATCGCTCCCCAAGACTCCCTGGAACTCGTCGCCGATCAACTGTTTGACCACTTCCCCAGCGCGGGAGTGATGGTACTCGTAGTAGCGCACTGTTGGAGTGCTTACGCTCCAGACATACCCATTGAGGCCATCTTCTCGCCAACTCGTTTCATCGGCTTGCACAGCAGGGCTAGCTCGAAGGGACGCTTTGAGATGATTAAGCAGGGGGCGGGCGTGTGTTACTACCCGGTGAAGCACCTCCACGATCTCGCCCACACTCACCTGGACGCCGTGCAGCGTCTGCAACAGGTCTCGGATCTGTCGCACGGGCAAGCGCATCACGGTGCGCAAGGTGGCAATCAAGCTGATGAGTCGTACTCCCAGCCGTCCTTGTCCCAGCACTTCCCCCTGGACATCCAGCGGAGCTTCGTGCCATTTCTGGCACTGCTCACACCAGCCTTTGAAGATGCGATGGTGGATGATTCCCACTGGGGAAGGCAGAGGCACCTCGATCACTTCTCGCACGCGCGCCAGGCTGATGCCTCCCAGGCGCAAGTGACCATCCGGGCAAGTCACGAGGCGATGCTCCACGATTTGCGTCGGCACTGCACGCCTCCGCCCGTGATTGTGCTTTGCGTCACGCTTTTTGCGCGGCGTCTTTTCTTGTGCCGCTGGCTTTTTCACGTTCGCTTTGACAAACTCTGGCGGAGGTGTCTTTTGTTTTTCCAGTTCTTCGATGCGGGCCAGTGCTTGGCTGAGGGCTTCTCGCAACGCCTGGTTTTCCGTTCGAAGCTGAGCGATTTCTTCCTCCTGCGTCATAGCTTGAGTTTATCAGAGCGGTCACGTCTGAACACTATCGAAAAGGTTTGGTGCTGCAGGTTTTTTATGTATCCGTTCTCGTGGTACTATACCTTAGAGCAATCCCATGATATAGTACCGCGAGATAAGGCACATGGGAGAAGGGTTACGCAATTCGTGAGACGAGGCAAGACGTTGTTTGTAGCAGAGTTATAGGAGTACTTCCGATGTTCTATATTGGCTGCCCAATGTGGGGCTATAAAGCGTGGGTGGGGCCGGGAAAGCTTTTTCCGCCGCGCACTCCCCAAAGCGAGTTTCTGCGTATCTACAGCAGACAATTATCGACCGTGGAGGGAAACACGACATTTTATGCAACCCCGTCTGAGGAGACGATAGCACGCTGGCGCCAGGAGACGCCATCAACGTTTCGCTTCTGCCCCAAAATCTCGCGCAGCATCAGTCACACGTTACCATTGGATCAAAGCAAAGATGAGACGCTGCGCTTCGTGGCAAGGATGCGGGGGCTGGGCGAGCAGCTGGGTCCGATGTTTTTACAACTGCCACCCTCATTCTCGCCCGCGCAGTTTGCGCAATTGGAGAGCTTTCTCCAGTTCTGGCCCACTGACACGCGCCTGGCTGTAGAAGTGCGCCACCCCGATTTCTTTGCAGAGCCGCATGCATCGCGGTTAGAGGCGCTGCTCAAGCAGCATAACGTTGGGTTTGTGATCATGGATACACGCCCGATTAGAGTTGGACCGGACCAGGAACAGCAGGTGTTACAGGCCCGTGAGCGTAAGCCCGATCTGCCGTTACGCATCTCTGTAACAACCGATTTTGCTTTTGTGCGCTACATCGGTCATCCGCGTATGGAAGAGAACGAGCCATTTTTGCAGCAGTGGGTCCGGCAAACAGGGCAGTGGCTTGCACAGGGACTGACACTCTATGCTTTTTGCCACTGCCCATACGAAGAACATTCGCCTGGCATCTGCGCTGAATGGTATCAGCGCGTCAGGACAACGCTTCCGGCTCTACTTCCACCGATGGCATGGCAGCCAGGGGAGAAGGACGCTTCGGGACCACGACAGGCTCGATTGTTCTGATCGCGGGCGGCGTGAGTACCGGACGGACTTTCGTGGTAACAGCCACCGGGACACGCTCCTGAATCCAGGAAGCAGCCACCTTTTTATAGATGCTGACGTACTTCTCCACCATCGCCCTGGCAGAAAAGTTTTGCTCGATGTGAGCGCGTACCACCGCCCGATCAAGCTCGCCAATTTTTTTCATATACTGGACCATCTCAGCGAGATCATGAACAAGAAAGCCGCTCTTGCGATGAACGACGATTTCAGGAGCGGCTCCGCGCGCATAGGCGACCACCGGGCATCCCACGGCCATCGCCTCGACCATCACCACGCCAAACGGCTCCTCCCATTCAATCGGGTTGAGCAGGCCACGCGCGCCACTTAACAGGTCGAGTTTCTGCTCCATATTGACCGGGCCAATATACTTGATCTGCTGATGGTCAATCTGTGGTTTGATGACATCTTCAAAGTAATGAACGGAGTCGGGCATGTGCCGATCAACCGTACCCGCTATCACCAGCTTCGCGCCCGCCATCTTCGCGGCTTTAATCGCCAGATGGGTACCTTTTTCAGGGAAAATGCGCCCCAGCCATACAAAGTGGTCTTCTACCACTTTTGTGGTTGGTTGATAGTGGTTCATGGGCAAGCCATGATGGACGACCCCGACAAAGTTTAGCTTATGGGGAACATCTTCGCGCGCTCGCTCGCTAATCGCCACCATTGGCACCGTTGACGCCCACTCCATGTAGAGCGTATCAGCATCTCCCGTCCAGGAGCCTACGCGATCAAAAGGGAAACGGCTGTGGAGCGTCATCACATGGGGCTTATCAAGGTCGGCGGTCAAGGGAAACAGGTACATATCCGCGGCTGACGAAAGGTGTGTATGCACAATGTCAAAATCATGCTGGCGAATGTGCTCTACCGATTTGTATATGTGATAATACGCTTTAAGATGAGCCGGCCAGGGTACGCCAGAATCGATCAACGACAAAGGGAAAAACGAGACAACTTTTGCCGATACCCTGGCATCATCTGGTGCAAATAAGGTTACATCATGCCCTTGAGCAACCTGCTCCTCTACAAGATTGTAGAGTACAGCCTCAGTCCCTCCATAGTTCTTCGGCGGAATCGCGATCCAGGGAGGGGCAATGTGTGCTATTTTCATAAAATCCCCCATTCACTTGGCACATTTCTAGAACAGCTCATACAAACGACACCCTACAATGACATAGTCTCATCATCATCCTGCCAGATAAGCAGATAGCATCGTTCCCCATCGTGTATACGAATAACTTGTCCAGAAAGTTACATACTGTGGAAAAACTTTCTATCAACTTAATCACAATATATCTTACTCAACAAACCCTATTAGCTATCCATAGTTTGGCAATTATTAATGCTTCTATTATTCCGTGATTTATTTTTAGTATATGAACTATATTTTCTCTTCATTTTGCAGAAGAGCTTACCCAGAGCGCCCAAAAAGAAAAGCATGTCATGATTGTATCATGACATACCTGTAAGAGCGTGATGATAAAAATTTCAGGTAGCTATTGTTTGGCAGCCTCAGAAAAGGTATGACCTTCCATCTGCTCAAAAGCGGAGCGCAGCGACGGTGGCAGTGGATGAGAGCGACCTGTATAGTAGTTGGCCCAGACCATGACGGAACGACCGGTGGCGAAGATGCGCGTATGATCGTTTCTATCGCGAATCTGATGCTCCATCACAAAGCTTGAGCGACCAATTCTGCTCACCCTGACGCCCACTTCGGCCAGATCTGAGCGGATCAGGGGGAGTTCGTAGGTGCAGGTGACTTCCTTTACCAGCGTGCCATAATGGTGCCCACGCCTGCCGGTCTGGATACGTGGATTGGGAGATGGTTCATCGCTGATCTCAGCTTCCTGATCCTCCTGCTTTGAGGGCCACTGCTTGAGCCAGGCATCGAGCTGATTAAAATAGTGGCTCCGCGCCTCCTCAAAGTAAATCAGATAGACGCTGTTATTAACGTGGGCCAGCGGGTCAAGGTCGCGAAAACGAATCTGGAGCGGATACCAGCAATGATACTCATCTGTCATAAAAAAGCGCCTTTCTGCATAGCGATATGTTCTATAAATCTTAGCAGAAGTGATATGCCAGAGGCAACTTTTTAGCAAGTTAAAAGGGTCCATACAAGGACCCTCTGGCAAACAGGCTCGCACTATACAGTTATTTAGCAACCGTATAACCAATATCGTCCAGCGCGGTCTCAATTTGCTGTAGAGAAGCCTGGTCGGGATCGTAGCGTACACTGACGGTTTTTGCCTGCAAGTTGGTCGTAATACGCTCTATCCCAGGAAGAGCGCCCAGAGCAGTATCGATAGCTTTTACACAGTGCTCGCAGCTTACATCTGGAACGGAAAGGGTGACTGTCTGTTTTTCTGTCATAACAATATCCTTCTCAGATAGAACATCAGCGGTTGCCTGCGATATCATAGAGTTGGAGGAGTTCCTGGATCACCGCATCTTCGCGGTCGCCCTTAATGCCCTCCGGGACGCAGGTGCGCAAATGGCCTTCTAAAACAATTCCCTCCAGTTTCTCCAACGCCTTACGGACAGCATAGGTCTGGCGCAGGATATCGACGCAATATTTATCTTCCTCCACCATCCTGCGAATACCGGCAATATGCCCTTCAATATAAGAAAGCCGCTTCAGTACCTCTTTACGACGCTGATCCTGCATACCCATACTCCTCTCTTGGATGAAGAAACTGACGTCCCTATCATACCACACCCACGGGGGTAGGGTCAACGCCAGATGAATTTCTCTCAGACACCGTAGTGCAGTTCCACTTGACAGCTTTGAGTTTGATGTCTACACTGCCCCGAAGGGGAGAGGCGCGAGTTGATGGCTATCTCGATCCGCTTGAGGATACTGAAAGTAGGGTAAAAAATAGGGATCTCTCCCAATGGACAAGCGGACAAATAAGCGATAAGCTACATACAAATATCCCGCAAAGTATCGTAGTAGAATATACCTGGTCCATTTCCAGGAGAAGGCGAGAACAATGTATAAGAGCAGTTTACCGCGTTGTCTTTCCGCATCTCTCGTGATCCTACTTAGCCTCGGCTTGCTATTTTTTGTGACGACGGGCACGGCCTCGGCTCACGCCAAAGTGCTCAGCGCCACGCCCGCTATTGGCTCAACAATTGCTACCGCTCCCACCACCGTAACAGTGGAAACCGCAGAAAATATCAATCCTGATCCGAAGCTGAGTAACCTTTTTGTCTACGGTCCCAGCGGCGCTCTCATCAGTCAAGGGAATGCAAAAGTTTCGCTCAACAACCCGAGAGAAATGTCCATTCAAATCAAACCCGAAAGCACCGGGGGAGTGTATATCGTACGCTGGATTACGGTTTCAGCGGAAGATAACGAGGCCGACGAGGGCGCTTTCTTCTTTACCGTCAAATCTGCTGCCGCTGTTACGCCAACCCCAAATGCAACAACCAGTGCAACCCCAGCGCCGACACCATCAACATCAACGACAGCGAACAACAGTTTTCCGTATGTTCCGGTGAGCGTTGCCGCTATCCTCGCCCTATTGATCGGGTTAGCAGCCGGCTATGGCTTTGGACGCGGCCAGGCCAGCCCCGCGACCAGCTCTGACAGTAGCACAACAGGGGAAGGGGCTGACGAGAAATCGCCGGATAAGGTGCAGCATTGATCGGCTGATAACAGGCCAACGAGGTAGGTGTACTATGCGTGTGCGACCGTTTTTCTGGTTCTTGCTATTTTTTTCCTGCGTTGGCATCCTTGTCTTTGCTGCGACCAATCAAACGCATGCACCTGCCAGATTGCAGGTGCATGTCGATCAACAGCACCTGACTTCGCGACAGCTCACGACTCTCGAACTCGATTTAACCGATCCGCAAGGCATCCCTATCGAAGATGCACAGGTGCTCTCAGACGCCCATATGACCAACATGGATATGTCAGCCTATGCCAGACATATTGCAGTGCGGGGGCATGGAAAATACCTTGTCCAATTTCACCTTGCCATGTCCGGTCCCTGGGCCATCATCATCCAGGCCCACGCCAGTGGCTTCACGCCTCTCCAGCAAACCCTTTTTTTAGAGATTCAGTGATGCACATGTAACCCTTGACCCCTTGCAGCATTGGGAATATAGTTATCTCCAGACAGGTGCCGTTTTGAAGGATTAGGAAGAGAGCATAGCAATGGGCAAAGCCCGCCATTTTTCTCAAGCACTGCTGCAACGCTTGCATCTTTCGCTCTTCGAGAAGGTGATTCTAGTCAATAGTCTCATGCTCATTGGGGAAGCTCTGGCCGGTCTTTGGGTGACCAGTCATAGTCTGGAGGCCCATCATTATATCATTGACACCAGCTTCATAGTGCTGGCTACGCTTTTTACCCTGCTGATTAACATCATCCTGTTGCGAGCGAGCTTCCGCCCCCTCTTCAATTTACTGGCAACGATCCGCGAAGTCAGCGCGGGCAAAACAGAAGCGCGCGCAACGATCACTCCTTCCGCTTCCGAAATCGGCGAGCTAGCTCAGGCGTTCAATAGTATGCTTGATCGGCTGGAGGCGGCACAACATGAACAGACAATGCAAATCTTGCTGGCACAGGAAGAGGAGCGGAGACGCATCGCGCTTGAATTGCACGATGAAACAGGGCAGAGCCTGACAGCCCTGCTCATCCATACAGAATTGCTCAAACGAGGCATCTCGACCATGCCGGAGGAGATGCGCCAGCACCTGGCTCATGGTCTGCACCAGCTCGAACAACTGACGCAGCGCACTCTGGATAATATTCGCGTCCTCGCGCAGCAATTACGACCCAGCGTGCTCGACGATCTCGGACTACTGGCGACGTTCCGCTGGCTGGTAGAAGACGGCAGCCAGCGGCTACATCTGAAGGTTGAGCTGACGATAGAGGGCAGAGAGGAGGCATTTCACCACCTGCCGCCAGTTTATGAAACAACGCTCTTCCGCATCGCGCAGGAAAGTTTGACGAATATCGCACGTCATGCCCATACGCGTAACGCAGCTATTGCGCTTAAAGAGGACAGGGATCATCTCTATCTGCAAATTCAAGATGACGGATGCGGCTACGATCTCAATACAAGTCACAGAGGCTCAGGAGTTATTGGTATGCGCAAACGGGCTGCACTGCTCAAAGGAAGCCTGACTATGCACTCGCAGCCAGGCCAGGGAACGATGGTAAAAGTCGTATTACCAATGCCGGTAGCAAATGTGGAACGGGAACAAAAGGATAACAGCCATGCCTTCAGAATTTGATGCCTACGATATCCCCACAAACTCATCGCCCATTCGCGTCTTATTGGCTGACGATCACGATATTTTGCGTCAGGGACTCAAATTGCTGCTGGAGACGCAGCCGGATATTCAGGTTGTCGGAGAGGCATGCACCGGCATTGAAGCCATAGAGCAGACAGACAAACACACGCCAGATGTTGTGGTGATGGATATCAGCATGGCGCAGATGGATGGGCTGGAAGCATCACGGCAGATTCGCATGCATCAACCGGAGACGCAGGTGCTCATTCTTACCATGCACGAAAGCGAGGAATATTTTCTCCAGGCGCTCCGCATGGGCGCGGCGGGATATCTGGTGAAGAAAGCCGCACCGGCTGACCTTTGCGCCGCCGTCCGCACTATCGCCCATGGGGGCGCATTTCTCTACCCCGGACTGGCTAAGTCGCTGATCCGCGCCTACCTGGCCCCCTCCAACACGACAACCACCCCTGATAGAAAATATCCTGGTGAGACAAAACATGCAGCGCCTATGCCCCCTCTCGATGTTTTAACGCCTCGCGAAATGGAAGTGCTCAAGATGGTTGCAGAAGGCTACACTAACCAGGAGATTGCGGATCGCCTGGTCCTCAGTATCAAGACGGTGCAGGCGCATCGCGCTAATGTGATGGAGAAGCTCGGCCTGCACGATATCACGCAACTCGTACGTTTCGCGCTCCTCCATCGCTTGATACCTCCTGAACCTTAGTCAGTATTTAACAACCGACGGCGACCGTTCGCGGCTCCACTAGCCGCAAACGCACAACTACGCCTCTTCGTTTAACGCTTCGCCGCGCTGCATCTTTAAAGCGTTCTGTGTTGAGAAGAGCACATTGCGCCGCAGGCGTTGCGCAACCATATAACGGGTGGCGGCAACAAGAGCGAGACGACCATCTGGATGATCGGCTCCCAGCACTTCATGCTGGCGCATCCCTGCCTCAAGCATCTGGAAGGTGTGGAAGGTGGCATCCTCTCGCAATAAAGCCTTCCCCAGTGCGGCCTTCAATTCCGCCAGCGGATACGCCGTCTCCTGGTAGTAGTGGACGATGGCGGCAGCTTCCTCGACCTGCTGAAACTCCGCACAGTACAACAGCCGTTCAAGCAACGCATCCTTATCATGCAAGAGCGCAGGAATGGCGGATTTGCCGCGCTCGGCAGGCAACGCGGCGCGTGGAATATTCAAGAAATGCGTCAGGTAAACGAACATCGCCCCGTGGGCAACCGCCTTCATCAGAGCAACATCGCCCTCCAAAGAGCGCCCGGAGGCTCGTCGCGTCAGCATATCAACCGCGTTGGCGTAGCTGATCACATGCAACACATCATCCCAATCTTCCTCATTCTGCACATGGAAACGGGCCACGCGATGAATGCCAGCTCGCGCCAGCACGCTACTGAGATCGGCAACGGCGGCTCCCTGCTCTAACGCTGCTCGCAAAGCCTGAGTAATCTCGGCAGGCTTGCCAGCCAGCATCACATCGCGCAAAGCTTCGGGACGCCCATCGCCTGCCCAATCGGCATTGCGAGGTTGAGTCAGCAAACCAGGCAAAGCGGCAAATAGTGCCTCCTGAGGTTCTATCGTCTCATGCCAATCGGCAGCCTCTTCGTGACGGAAGCCCATCGCCATTGGACGAATCACCCCCGAAAGCGTTGTTGCCAGCACTTCACGCGCATCAGTCTCGCCGGTCGGGAGAGAGCCATTTTCCGTCATCACCTCAAACAGTTCAAACGCTTTGTTGGTAAAATCGATGACATGACCCGTGCTCAGGAAGTAGTGATCGGTGGCGGCGGAGAGCAGCAGGTCAACCAGATCTTCCAGCGCATAGCCTGCTTCTATCGCCGAACGCAGAATACGCTCTGCCCCCGCCGCCTCGCGATCTTCGATGAAGAGGCGAAACCACTGAATCAGTTGCGCTTTATCGACAAAGCGTGTCGTGGGTAAGGGGCGCAACATGCGGCGCGGAGGGCCGGAAAACGAATCGCGCGCGCAGTTAATGAGCGCATGCACATCGGCCAGAGCCTTCTCGTCGTCGCGCAAATGGGGCATGAGCAATCCCATACAGGTAAGAATGGTCAGCCCCATCGCAAAGCCGCCCTGGCGGAAACGCAGGCCATGCATCGCGCCCGCGCTGAGAATATCGCGATCCGGCACGCTATGCGCCCGCAGTCCCGCCACCGCTTTGGCGATCAAGAAAGTATTGCGCTCCTCCATCCCCTGCCGCAAATCACCCAGAAACTTCTCAGTCCGCTGCCGTACATAGCCCTCAAAAGGCACCGGACAGACCCAGATTGCGCCATCTTTTATGGCTATAGGAAATACTGCCACATCATCGCCACCCTCGGTAAAGCATCCGCCGGAGGCCAGGTCAAAGCGCCAGTGATGCCAGTGGCAGCGTAGCACCCCGTCGCGGACCGTTCCCTGTGAAAGGGGATAGCCCATATGCGGGCAGCGACTATCAAGCGCGTAAATCTGTCCATCCGCACGCATTAAGAGGATATGTCGGCCTTCGAGCGTCACGACCTTAAAGGGGCGTTGCTCAAGTTCTGCCACGCTGGCAACATTGTAATAGGGTCCATCGGCCTCAAAACTATTGCTGCCCGGGGTCACGGAAGTAGTTTGCATAGAAGGGCCTCATCCTTTTTTCAATTAGCGGTTCTCAGTAAAGCACACGACACGCGTTACGTGAAAGTGATACATCTGGATCAAGCATAGCCGAAAAACGGGCGGTTGACACTGTTCAAGAGGACAGATTGCGGACGGCCTGACTTTGCTGCATCTTTTGATAGCAGAGTACGCCTGATGGCAATGGTAAATAAAAACAACGAAGGAGAGCCAGTTACTGGTCTCTCCCTCGCTGCTCCCCAGAGTAGGGACCCGTGTGCTGAGTCTGAGACATCCCCCCAAGGTGTCTCAAATCGCATGTACATTCTTGAAACACGCCGGCGAGACAAGCTTGCCGGGCATCCCTTCCTGCTTCAACCAGAACAGCCTCAAACGGCATTGAGCCTATCCTGTCCACAGGCGTCACTTCCCGCCGAATATGCGGTACCCATGTCCCTTGCCGTATGTTACATAGTGATCGAATGACCCCCCCAGGACATTCTCCCGTAACATCGTTCCCCACTAATATACTACCCAATGCGGAGTAAGATAAGGTTGAAGATGTGTTAAGATATGATGGAGATTTATCGGAATATGGTGATTTAGGTTGAGAAAATTACATTTATTAACGCTCAACGGAGAAAGAGAGCTATCTGTAAATGTTTACCACGATTACACGTTACCACAGTATGCAAGAGTTACACGGTGAATATATATGGGAGGCAGGAGAAAACTCTTCTATTGGTTGGTTGGCTGGAGCGATGCTGGGTAGTGAGATTATACGTGTACGTTTTATACACACTCCTCACCTGGACAAGGCCCGCTACCAGCTTGCTTCCGGCGGGCCGGGAACGCTTCCTTATCATTCCTGGATCGTCAACCACGGTGATGAGCAATGGCCCGCCACCGGCTCGCAGGAGAGCGCAGAGGCGATCCTGGCGCCTTACCTGCAAGGGTTCGCGTTTTCCGCCACAGCAATACGCCTGACGCGTCCTCTAGCAGATGAGGAGCGCGTATACGGCCTGGGTGAACGCACAGGCCCGATGAATAAGCGGGGTCAGACCTTCCCCATCTGGAACGTAGACCCGCCCCTGCGCCATAACGCCTCTACTCTGACGATGTACACCTCTATCCCTTTCTATATGGGCCTTCAGAGAGATACGGGCAGGGCTTATGGAGTCTTGATCGACCATACCGGACTGATTACTATGGATGTCGGGCATTCCAGCGCGTCCGAGGTCGCTATGACTATCGAAGGGGAAAGCATGGTAGCCTATTTCTTCGTCGGCCCGACGCCCGCCGACGTGCTGCGCCAATATGCGGACCTGACCGGCTATATGCCCTTGCCAGCGCGCTGGGCCATTGGTCATCACCAGTGCCGCTGGAGTTATATGACCGAACAGCAAGTGCTGGAGCTGGCGACAAAGCTGCGCACACGCCGCCATCCCTGCGATGCCATCTGGCTTGATATTGACTATATGCAAGGGTACCGCGCCTTTACCTGGAACCACGACAGATTTCCCGATCCAGCCGCGATGACGCAAAAGCTGCATGAGCAGGGGTTGCATCTTGTGACGATTATCGATCCCGGCACCAAAGTTGATGAGTCGTACAGCATTTATCAACAGGGGATGGAAAAAGATTACTTCTGTCGCTATGAGCAGGGCGATTTGTTTCTGGGCAACGTCTGGCCCGGCGCCTGTGTCTTTCCAGATTTCTCTCGCGACGAGGTGCGGCAATGGTGGGGCAATCTCTATCAGGGGTTGCTGGACCAGGGCGTAGATGCTTTCTGGAACGATATGAACGAACCGGCGCTGACTAATCTGTTCGTTTCAACTGAGCAGGACAGGCCAGCCGTTGAGGAGATAGAGGAAAAGGAGCAAGACGAGTCATCGTTGCACGGCAAGCCATTCCTTTCAGACGGCCTGAGCGAAGCTAGCGCGCCAGCAGCGTTGGCCGTCTGGAATAGCAAGACAATGGACAATACCGTGCTGCACCGCGCTGGCGCCGATCAGCCTTCTGGACCCGATGGGCCACCTGTTCTCCATAAATTCTTTCATAATGCCTATGGTATGGAGATGGCTCGATCTACCTATGAAGGTTTGAGACGCCTCCAGCCCGACTCGCGTCCCTTTGTGCTCACGCGCTCAGGTACGGCGGGTGTACAACGCTATGCGGCGGTCTGGACCGGCGATAATTCGAGCATCTGGGAACACATCCCACTCGCGATTAGCATGTGCCTCAATCTGGGGATGAGCGGAGTGCCGCTGGTGGGCGCGGATGTGGGCGGTTTCTGGGGCAACACTAACGGCGAGCTGCTGGCCCGCTTTGCCCAGCTCGGCGCATTTATGCCGTTCAGCCGCAACCATAATGCGATGGGCAATATAGATCAGGAGCCGTGGTCTTTTGGTGAGCCTTATGAGAGTGCTTACCGCAAAGCCATCGAGACGCGCTACCGGCTCATGCCCTACCTGTATACGCTGTTCCACGAGGCATCGACCACAGGTGCGCCTGTGATGCGCCCGCTCTACTATTACTATCCTCATGATGAGCAAGCCTGTGATGTAGAGGATGCCTTCCTAATCGGTGAAACGTTGCTCTCAGCGCCAATATATGAGCAGGGCGCAACCAGTCGAAACGTTTATCTACCGGCTGGCATCTGGTTCGATTACTGGGACGGCACCGAATATCCAGGCGAAGGAACAAGCGAGATTCCTGCCCCGCTAGATCGTTGGCCTCTGCTCGTTCGCGGCAATAGCATCCTCCCTTCCGCTCCTGTCATGCAGTATGCTGACGAACGAACAGCCGATCCGCTGACATTCACCTGTTATATGGCAACCGACGGACTAGCCAGCTACACCCTCTACGAGGACGATGGCAGCACCCAGGATTACACCAGGGGAGCCTTCGCGCTCACCACTATAAGCTGCCGCGTCGATGCAGATACCGCTACCGTCAGCATCGATGAACAGCACAGCGGCTATCATCCCTCGCGTCAAGAATACGAGATAGTTGTGCGCACCGGCGGTCGCGTATTGCAACAGCGCATAAAAGCGGGACAAGGGAATACCACGCTTCGTTGGTAGGAATTCGACTATGCACATGAACAGGCGGGCACCGCCACAGGGCAAAAAGGGCGATGGGCCAACGGCAGGGCGATCAACCGGACGTGATCATGCAGATGAACATCTTCCTTCGCCCAGAGCGAACAGGTTTCTTCCCGCATTGCATCGTTCATCTGCGTTCATAAAAACATAAAACAGGAGCACCCGACAATGCACGACTACCAGCAAATCATCGCCTCGTTGCGCAGCGCATACAATCGCAAGAGCGCGACTAACCGAGATAAGGCGGACAAAGACCCTTGGAAAATAGACGCGCGGCAGCAGTTTCTCAGCCTTTTGCAGCAAGAGCATAAAACGAGGCTCCTGGAGATCGGAGCCGGAACAGGAGCAGACAGCCGGTTCTTTCAGGACAATGGCCTGCACGTCGTCTGTACTGACCTTTCCCCCGATATGGTCGAGTTATGTCGAGAGAAGGGGCTGGAGGCATACGTGATGGACTTTTTGAGCCTGGATTTCCCGCCTGCCTCCTTCGACGCCCTCTATGCCATGAACTGCCTGCTGCACGTCCCCACAGCTGATCTGCCGACCGTTCTGCGCAAACTCCAGAGCTTGCTGCGTCCAGGAGGGCTCTTCTTCCTCGCCGTCTACGGTGGCGTTGAGTTCGAGGGCATCGCCCCGGACGACTGGCATAATCCGCCGCGTTTCTTTGCCCGCCATACAGACGAGTTCATGCAACAGATCATGACCCAGTTTTTTGATCTTGTCTCCTTTACCACTAAAACAACTCCACGAGAGAAGTGGGAGGAACATGTTCAATTGATGGTGCTGCGCGGGAAAGAGCAGCAGTAAGCTATATGCTTCAATAGAGCAAGTTATTGCTGCTCGCCCTTCATCTCTTTGCGTGTGATAGTCAAATAGACGATCATGACAATGATCAGGATGGTCAGGACCAGGGAGACTTTTTCATCGCCCAGCCCCAGGCCATCCAGGAAGGGCTTGCCAAACCAGTCGGCAAACGATGCGCCGAGCGGTCGCGTCATGATGTAGGCAAACCAGAAGGCAGCCACTTCGTTTAGCCAGCCCAGGCGATAGGCCACAGCCGGGGCAAAAAACAAAACAGCAAACAGCACACCTGAAGCAAAATATCCCAGATGCAGGGTAGCTGCCGTGAAGTCCCCCACCGCAGTGCCGAGAGCAAAAGTAGCGATGACAGTCGCCCAATAAAATAGTTCACGACGCATCGTCGTGATGCTATGGATAGACAGGGTTTTCTCGCTTCTATACCAGACAACAAAAATCGCGGCCAGCACGATAGTCAAGCATATAGTTGAGACGAGATAGGGAATATTCAGCACCACATAGGCAACATCGGCGGCCATCGTCCCAAAAATAGCAACCATGATAACGGCCAGCCAGTAGACCCAGGTGATATAGCGGCGGACTGAGAGCTGTAGTGCCAGCGAAACGACAAGACCGGCAAAGCCAAAAGCAACTGCGAGATAAGGGTTAATAGCGCGCACCAGATAATCCGAGGTTGACTCGCCCATCGCCGTTGACAACAATTTAATAATCCAGAAGTAGATGGTAACTTCCGGCACTTTTCTCGCAGCTTGCATTGCCAACTGCATTGGTCGAGACTGCGGTAAGGTTTTACTCATGCATGCCTTCTCCTAACTATTAGACATTGAGATTCAATGACTCTATTTGTCATCACAGAATCAAACGATTTACAGCCAGATTATGGTTAACTATCCTCCAGCAGAACCTGGCTGATCGGGTTGATAATCGATCTGACGATTTTTTGAAAAATGCCCTGCTTAGCGCAATGGCATCTCTATTATAGCCATTTTGCTAAACAGGGCAAATGTTTTTCGCTGCGTCCTGCGTTATTCTGTCGGGCTACTCGCTGCTACCTGGCGATAGCCCGCCGTACCTTTTTAGTCGCCCACAGCTCCACTGACAGCCGCTGCATCAACAGAGCCAACAGGTTTGGTCTCCGGTGCCAGGTAAGACGAGACGACGGTAATCAAGGCCATGACCGCAACGTAGAGAGCAATAATCCAGGACCCGTCATGGCTCACGCCAAGGAGTAAAGCCGCAACGAACGGCGCCGGCCCACCGGCAAGGACTGATGCCGCTTGATAGCCAAGAGAGGCACCGCTATAGCGCACATTGGTGCCGAACAGTTCCGTAAAGAATGCTGCTAACGGGCCATAGACCAGTCCAGTGCCAAATTGTGCTAAGCACAGCGCCAGCGTGATCAATGCCGCCGACTTGGTGTCAATCAACATGAACATTGGAAAGGCCATCAAGGCTGTGAAGGCTGAGCCGATGAGGCAGAGCGTTCTGCGGCCATAGCGATCAGAGAGCACACCCGCCAGAGGTAAGGTGAAGAACAGCACAACGGCACTGACCAATGTGCCGTTTAGGAAAACGGTGCTGGGCATCTTCAGAATAGTTGTTCCGTAAGTGACGACAAAAGTAATAAAAACGTAGAAACCTCCG
Source organism: Ktedonosporobacter sp. (assembly GCA_035293765.1). Lineage (GTDB taxonomy): Bacteria > Chloroflexota > Ktedonobacteria > Ktedonobacterales > Ktedonobacteraceae > DASRHT01. The sequence continues at coordinate 134,740 of DATGMF010000061.1, read as the reverse complement.
TTGGCGACAAAGAAGATGCCTGCTGCAAGCAGCACATTTTTGAAATCTCTGCGCAACACTTGCAAAAGGGGCACTCTCACAATAGCTCGTCGCTCTTTTACTTCCTCGAAATGGGGAGTTTCTGTAATCCTGAGACGAATGAACAGGCCAATAAAAACCATGACAATGCTGACCAGGAAGGGAATACGCCAGCCGATAGCAAGAAATTGTGCGCTGGAGAAGGTGGTCGCAGTCAAGCTGAAGAGCAACGACGAAAGAAGCAGTCCAACCGGCACGCCCATTTGCGGCCAGCTCCCGAAGAAGCCGCGCCTGGCTGTCGGGGAATGTTCCGTCGCCATCAGCACAGCGCCTCCCCACTCGCCACCGACTGCGAACCCCTGGGCGAAACGCAGGATAACCAGCAGAATGGGTGCCAAAATACCAATAGTACTATACCCGGGTAAACAACCGATGAGGAAGGTGCCAAGTCCCATAATCAAAATGGTCAGGATCAGCATATTCTTACGGCCAATCCTATCGCCGAAGTGGCCGAAGAAAATGCCGCCCACCGGTCGCGCCCCGAAGCCAACCCAGAAGGTGGCAAAGGCTGCTAATTGTCCGGCGAAGGGGTTCAAGGTTGGGAAGAAGAGCTTGCTGAAAACCAGGGAAGCAGCGGTACTATAGAGGAAGAAGTCGTACCACTCGATGGATGTGCCGATCCAGCTTGCCAGGGCTACTCGTCCGATGGATGATGATTTACTGGTGCCTATGGCCTCGCTCATGTTTTCCTCCTGCCATGCTCTGCATGGCACTACGCGTTACCACATCAACATGTGGCAATGATAGGAAGCAATACCGGTAACGATTGTTCAGAGGGGGTACGCGAAAGTCTTTCTGTGTACACAGCCGGGACATGTACACTACTCCGGTTGGCAGCCGGAAAAACGTAAATACGCAGGACACGGGCCAGATTTGACCTTTTGCTATTATAGCATGCGTGACCCTCAGTTGCATAGGCTATTGTCAAGAAAAAACTATAGCAGATTTGATCTTAAAAAAGCTTCGGACGTTGGAATAGGCATAGCTCTCTCGTTGAAACCATCATATATATCTACGGTATCAGCGCCGCAACCGTCAAAACTCCCACCACGATCAGCACGGTGTAATCGAGCCGCTCAAGCGATTGCTCATGCAGGTACGTCTGTCGCCCTTCGCCTGCGTAACCGCGAGCTTCCAGCGCGGTTGCCAGATCTGAGGCCCGGCGCAACGCTCCCTGCACCAGGGGCACAAGCAGCGTTGCCAGGCTTTGCACGCACTCGCGGATGGTTCCGCTATTAAGATCGGCACCGCGCGACGTCTGAGCCTTCATCAATTGCTCTACTTCCTCGATCAGGGTCGGAATGAAGCGCAGCGCCAGCAAGACCATCAGGGCGAAATCATCAACGGGCAGTTTGAAGCGGCGCAACGGGGATAGCAATATGGTCATGCCTTCGATTAGGGCCACGGGTGAGGTGGTCATGGTGAGCAATAGGGAAAAGGTGAAGAGCACGATTAAAACGACGAAGAACGATAGCTGGAGCCAGACGCCAAAATAGGTAATGATGAAGGGGCCAATACTTAATGGCGCGGCGGCTGCCGGATGACTGATGAGCCAGAGGGTCAATAATGCTGCCACCATGATGATCGCCAGCAACATTCTCAAGCGTCGCGACCAGCGACTTCGCCATAGCACGCGCAAGCCGGGCAGGAACGATGATAGCAAGAGCGCAAGCGAGACTCCTCCGATAATCAGCAGCACCTCGCGCGCCAATCCGTACGAAGTGACCACGGGGCCGAGCGGATAGAGCGGCTGGTTTGTGTCTTCAGTGGTAAATAATGTGGGAATAGCACCCAGGGCTAGCAGCAAGAGCAGCAGCCACATGCGCCGCCACATTTCACGAAAAGAGACGCCGGAGAGCCGAACCGCCAGCCAGGTTAATGCCACAATCACGACATAGGGCGCAACATGCCACTGGCGGTGATCGGCTATCACCAGGCATACTACAAGCCAGCCCAGAATCAGCAGTTTTGTCCTGGCCTGAAGACGGTGGACCAGGCTGCTGCCAGGATAGTAGATCCCCAGAGGGATGTTTTTGAATATCATAGTGCATCCATTATCACAAAAATACTATTTTATTGCCTGCTTTGCTCGATATGCTGCAAAGCGGCGAAAACCTCATCTACCGTAAAAGCATCGGCTGGAAGCGTCAATCCGCGCTGACGCAAGAGGGAGAGCAGTTCGCTTAAAGGTGGCGGCGCCAGCCGCCACGCGCGCAACCGCTCTCCCTGAGCAAAGACTGCGCGCGGCGTACCCTCCATCACAAGGCGTCCCTCGCACATCACAAAGAGCTGGTCGGCTAACGAGGCCACCTCCGTCATATCGTGCGAGACCAGCACAATTGTGACGCCCTGCTCTCGTCGGATGCGACCGAGGTACGAGTAAAATTCCTCTCGTCCGCCGGCATCAAGCCCCACCGTTGGCTCGTCCAGCACCAGAATCGAGGGTCGCATGGCAAGCACGCCGGCGAGGGCAACGCGCCGCATCTGGCCGCCACTGAGATCGAAGGGAGAGCGCCATGCATATTCATGCTGAGGTAGGCCCACAGCCTCTAACGCTTCAAGCACCCGCGTCCGTATCTCGCGCCGACTGAGCTTCATCCTGCGCGGACCAAAGGCGACATCGGCAAAAACCGTACGCTCAAACAGTTGTCCCTCGGGAAATTGAAAGAGCATTCCCACATGCTGGCGCAACGCTCGCAGATCGACATCGCCAGAGCCCACGTCAATCCCATTGACCAGGACCGTTCCCTCCGATGGGCGCAGCAGGCCATTAAAATGCTGCACCAGCGTTGTCTTGCCGGAGCCGTTGAAGCCGATAATAGCGACGCAGCTTCCACGCTCAATCTCCAGGCTCACGTCGATCAGGGCAGCTTTCTGCAAGGGACCGGATTGGTAGGTATGCGAGAGGTGCTGCGTCACGATAATCGCATCGCTCATGGCATGATCTCCTGTGCGATAGCCTCGATGGTAACGGCTGATGCAGAGAGCGCAACGCCGGCCCGGCGCAGACGATCAGCCAGTTCAATCGGATCGGGGATCGCCAGTTTCAGCGCCCGCAAGCGTGCGAGATCGGCAAAAATGGTTGCTGGCGGCCCCTCCAGCACGATGCGCCCCTGCTCCATTACCACCACCCGCTGCCCCAGGGCCGCTTCGTCTAACAGGTGCGTCACCTGTATAATCGTCAGTCCATACTCCTGGTTGAGCTGGTGTAGTAACCGCGTAATCTCCTGACGCGAGAGCGGATCGAGCATGGCCGTTGCTTCGTCCGCGATAATGCATTGTGGGCGCAACGCCAGCACGCCCGCAATCGCCAGGCGCTGACGCTGCCCGCCGGAGAGCTTATGCGGCGGAAGCTGGCGCAAATGCGTAATGCCTACCATCGCCATTGCAGCGTCAACCCGTTCGCGAATGACCTCTGTGGGCAAACCACGTACGGCGAGCGCCCAGGCCACATCATCCTCAACCACGGTCGCGATAATCTGGTTATCGGGATTTTGAAAGATGATCCCCACGCGCTCCCGAATCGTCCGTTGTTTGCTTATATCGCGGGTATCAAGTCCTGCTACCAGAACGTGACCACAATCAGGTAACAGCAACGCATTACAATGGCGCGCCAACGTCGATTTCCCGCTCCCGTTATGGCCCAGCAGCACCAGGTATTCCCCCTGCTGCACCTGAAGATCCACCTCCCGCAATGCCGCCACAGGCTGTATCTCACCTTTTTTCCCCTTAGGAGCCGGATAGGAATAGCTGATATGCTGAATGTCGATCAATGGCGACGCGCTCATGCCTTCGCCCCCGATCCTTTAATGATGCCTCGCCTGATGCCGCTTTTGACCAGGCCGCGTCCGATACGCAGCACCAGCTTCTCGAAACCGGCGCCAGGAAATGGCCGCACATCGTAGCCGAGCAAGCGCACAAACCAGTTCGTCATCACATAGATGAGAAAGACAAACGGGCTCAAGAGCGTCCAGAGGGCAAGATAGAAGGTGATCCACCAGTAAGTAAAGAGAGGCGTTGCCAGCCAGCCGAAGAGTGGTCGCAGATTCTGTCTCCACCATGTCCCCAACCCAATATTGGCAGCGATCAGCCCCAGTAGTGAGACAACGCTATCATATGCGCGATGCAAGGATGGCACTATCGTAGTCAGGGGAGGTCCTATGATCAAAGAAAGAGCAAAGAGCAAGCCATAGAAAGTTAGCGCGCCACCGGTGATGCCTAGCAGAAGCAAGGGAACATGGCGCAGGCGCAATTTCATCGTGATGCCTAGAAAAAGCCCTCCTGCCCCTGATAAGAACATGATCGGCAGGGCATGACCGGTCATGACGCCGGTAATAAAAAGCGCCACGCATAGCCCCATAATGCCAACGTAGAGGCCGCGCCGCAATACCAGCAAAGCAAAGATGATAAAGGCGGGGATATGAAAGAATATGCCACCAACGGGAAGATATAAAGTCAGTAATTGAAAAATCACGGCGATATCAGCCAGTAACGCTCCCTCGGCAATCTCAATTGCGCTCAGATTGCGGATCATACTTCTTCCTCACTCTACAATAAATATATACTATGTATCCGTGCTTATTGTATCGCTTGATCAAAGACAAAAGTAACCCTCTTCAAGCTAGCCTTTTAGACGCTTTGCGCAGAGCTTTTTGCATAGCACTCGGGCACCTACCAATCCCATTTTAAACGAAGAGAGTGCGGGAGGGCACGCACACGAGTACGTAAAAATCGGGTGCGAAACCCAAAATAGCCATTGCCGGGCGACACGCAACATACTATAGTAGATAATCACATGAAAAAAATCTAATGCATTTGGACTTGACTCCTCAGTATGTGACGAGTATACTGTTCCTCCGGGGAGGGGCGAGAATAAATGTTCCATCTCGACCCGAATTGAGGATACTGAAAAGGAATAGTTCGCAGGATGACTTCACAAAGATCAGGACGTAAGACAAACACCCGCACCTCTCCAACCATTCCCTTTACTCCCAATGCTCAGCAACTGGCAGCTATCGCGCATACAAACGGCCCGGCGGCCTTCATTGCCGCCGCCGGTACAGGCAAAACCTCCATCCTGGTACAGCGGCTCGTCCGTCTGATTGCCGAGGAGGGCATTGCACCGGAATCTATCCTTTGCGTCACCTTTACGCGCGCTGCTGCCGATGAGATGGAGAAACGAGCGGTGAAGGCGTTAAAGGCGCGCGGGATAACGGCTCAGGCGATCAAGGCGGTACGCGTCACGACCTTTCACGGTCTGGGGCATCTGATGTTACGCGAGAAACTGCAGTGGGCGCCCCAGGAATTGAACAAGCGGCTGATCAGTGGAGAGCCGCGGCAGTGGCTCGCGGAAGATATTATCCGTCCCTGGCGCAGCAACCGTGTACGCGGGATGAACTGGGATATTGAGATTGCCGGTGTGCTGGCGGCAGTTGATCGCGCTAAAGAGGCAATGGTCAAACCGGAACAATCGACCGCCTTTTTCCGCTCTCACCTGGGGATCGAGACCGAGCTGGCTGAACGCTATCAAGAATTTTTTGTGCTGTATGAGCAGACCAAGCAAAAAGAGAAGCTGTATGACCTCTCCGACCTGATCTATGTTCCGCTCCAGTTGCTTGAAAGTAGCCCTAAGTTTCGTAAAACCTGGCAAGCACGCTACCTTTATTTACAGGTTGACGAGACTCAGGATACCAATCCATCGCAATACCAGCTCATCCAGCATCTCGCCGCCTCCAAACAGAACGTCGTCGTTGTGGGCGATCCCGACCAGGCCATTTATCAATTTCGCGGAGCCAGCCCGGAGGCGTCGATCCTCTCGTTCCAGACGATGTATCCCAAAGGCAAAATCTATCGCATTGAGCACAACTACCGCTCAACGCCGCAGATACTCGCCGCCGCGAACAACTTGATCGCACATAACGATACAGCTCCCGGCTTCGAGAAGATGCTGCGTCCCACGCAAGCTGATGGCGCGCCGGTATGCGTCACCGCGTACGAAGATCAGGAGAGCGAGGCAGATGGCATCGCCACGCGCATCAATACCCTGCTGCGTGCATGGCGCGAACAGCAAGAAGAGCTTTCCTATCGCGACATTTTCGTGCTTTCGCGCACAAACCACCACCTCGCCTCGTTAGAAATTGCAATGGCGCGTGGCGGCATTCCCTATCGCAGCATCGGCGGCTCGTCGTTTTTCAAGCGCAAAACCACCCGTGATATGCTGGCTTATCTCGCATTGATTGATGGGGTCCGCCTGCATCAGGAATATCTGGCCGCGCGGCAGGGACCTGCGCCGAAAAAATGGGACGAGGTCTTTACTCCTGTTCATTGCGGCGAGCAGAATGCGGCATTCCGTACCATCGCCAATATTCCCTCAAAAGAGTACTTTGCCCGCACCGGCAAAACATCCCACCGCTTTACGCCCACATTCTACGGCAATCTTACAGCCTTCTCAGCCGGGCGTCCTCTGCTGCAATTTTGCGAAGAGCAGGCGTACACTATCGCCGCCGAGTACCAGCCCGCTGTAAAGGATCTTGTGGCCTTGATTAAGAAGGTAAGTACACAGTGCAACAATCATCCGGCAACGGCTATCACGCTGCTGCGGCAGTACGCCTACGATACACACCTGCGTCACTATGATAGCAAGCATAAGGAAAGCCAGGAAGAGGAAGCTGAGACGCCCACGCACCACGAGGAGACGCGACTGGAAGGGCGCTACGATGAGTTGGAGGAACTGGTGCAGATCGCCCAACGCCATCATACCATTCGCCACTTTCTGACCGCAATGGTCCAGCTCAAAGAGCGCGCCGAGGATAATAGTAAGAACAAGCGCGACTGCGTTAGCCTGATGACGGTCCACAAGGCCAAAGGGTTGGAGAACAAGGTTGTTTTCGTGATGGGGCTCACAGAAGGGATTTTTCCACATCATCGCTCCTTCACGATGGCGGAAGATGGGCCGGTTGCCATATCCGGCATTGCCGAGGAGCGCCGCCTGGCCTATGTCGCATTTACACGAGCTCAGAATCTGCTCTTCCTCTCTTCTATCCTGCGCTATCGTGGCAGCGACGCCCTGCCATCCCGTTTCATTCAAGAGGCCGGGCTAACCCCCACCGACGAAAACGGTATCCTTAACCCGTATTTGATCAAACGCGATGGCTCGCCGCGCAAGCTCAGCCCACTGGTGACTACTCCCACATTGTTTGAATGAGTAAGATTGCCTACAACCCCATGTAACTTTTGTTGCATTGCCCGGGCACTTTAACCTCACCGCTGCCTGGGCAATTGTCCTGCGTAATTATCGCTGATTCAACGCCAATATCCATTGACTTCTCTCAAGGTTACGAGTATGCTTTCTGTAAGGGATGTAACTACAGTTTCAATTCAAGGGCAATCAATGTTGCTACGCTCTCGTGAGCCGTAACAAAGATTACGGAGGTAGTGCTTTGGACTATCGTATTTCAATTGCCGGTTTGCTTATCGGTTTCCTTGTAGGGCTGACGGGTATGGGAGGAGGATCACTGCTGGCGCCAATCCTGATCCTTTTCTTCCGCGTTCCTCCTGTCTGGGCCATTGGAACGGATATAGCCTATTCTACTGTCACAAAGGCCGTTGGCTCTATTGTTCACATTCGACACAAAACCGTCAACTTCAAAATCGCTTTTTTACTGGCTGCGGGCAGCGTGCCAGCCACCTTATTGAGCGTCGGCCTCGTCCAATACATCCGTCAGCACTATAGCAGCTTTATTGACGGGTTTATCCTGCATGCGCTTGGCTTTACGCTCATAATGGTTGCCATACTCCTTGTGCTGAAACCTTTTCTGATTAAAAAGCTGGAAAAGAGGCGTATTGAGAAGGAGAACCAACGTGCCGCCGCAGGCAAAAGCTTTCAGGGTCCCAGTGTGTGGGAAAAACGTTACCGCCTCCCTGTAACGGTGCTTGTAGGCGCTATTGTCGGCTTTCTGGTGGGTCTGACTTCAGTAGGCAGTGGCACGCTGATTATTGTATCGCTGGCATTCCTTTTCCCTAAGCTTGGGCCAAAAGAACTTGTTGCCACCGATATCTTCCAGGCATTTATGCTGCTAGCAGCGGGCGTCATCGGTTATCTGGTGGCAAATACGATTAACTGGACGATTGTGTTGCTACTGCTCTGTGGCTCATTGCCGGGGGTATTTCTGGGAAGTAAGTTTAGTAAATATATTCCTGATCGCTTTATGCGTCCGATTCTGGCAACCGTGCTGGCTATCAGCGGCTGGAAACTCATCTAGCACACCTATGCTTATTAGGAGCCAGGGGTATATGCTATATATCCCTGGCTCTCTCCTCATCAAAACCGCGCAGTTACCCCTGAAGCATCGGGCGATAACGATGCCTCTTCGCTTACTCCAGGCGCTTGCAACTCCAGTATGATATTGTGGGCGCGAGTCGCGCTTTTGAGATCGATCAAAGCCTCCTGTAATGCTGCATAGAACGCCGGTTGAGTCTGAATACGCAAGGTATCCAGTTCAGCGCCGACAGAGAGCCCCTGCTCGGCTTTGTGACGGCGAACCTGGCGCAACAGTTCCAGCAGAGCCTTCCCGACCTCCTCCGCCGCAGGATCGATCCACTCGTCATGTTCCGCGGGCCACGCCGCAACATGGATTGACGCCGCCCCATCCCAGGCGCGGAACATCTGCTGGTAAAGCGCCTCGGTAACATACGGCAGGTACGGAGCCAGCAACTTCAGAACGGCGAGTAACGACTGATACAGCGTCCACTGCGCCGCTTCTCGTGCCGGTTCATCGTCGCGGTACAGGCGAGCCTTGACCAGTTCCAGGTAATTATCGCATAGCTCCGACCAGAAGAAATGCTCAACCTCCGCGCGCGCTGCTGCATACTCGTTATTATTCAGCTCGTTAGTAGCCGCAGCAATGGTGCGAGCCAGGCGGGAGAGCAACCAGCGATCCGTCGGCAAGAGGGTTGCAGGGGGCGTGTTGCTGTTGATAGTCGTAACAGCATCCTGCAAACGGCTCTCGGCAAAACGGCAGGCGCTCCAGAGCTTGTTGACCAGGCGGCGACCTGTGGCGATCATCTCAGGGTTGAAGACGGTATCGCTCCCCGTTTTAATCGCGGTGGCCCAATAGCGCAGAGCATCGGCTGATTCTTGCTCTATTAGCTCTATCGGCCCAATCTCCCTCTTTGGTCCGACCTCTTCATGCTGCTTCGACTTGGAGATTTTGCCGCGTTGCGCCGATAATGCATGACCAGAAACCATGATAGAATGCCAGGGAATTTTGCCTGTATGATAGAGCGATTTTACTATGGTATAGAATGCCCAGGTGCGAATAATATCGTGCGCCTGTGGACGCAGGTCTGCCGGGAAGTGCTGAGCAAACCAGGCCGGATCGTCCGTCCAGCGCCCAATGATGAGGGGCGTACAGGATGAGGTTGCCCAGGTATCCATCACATCCTGCTCCGGCTCAAAGTCGGTCGAGCCACAGGCGCAGGGATGCAACGGCGCAGCAGTGCGCGGATCAAGCGGCAACTGTTCTAACGCTGCCAGGATTAATGCGCCACAGGAGCGGCATGTCCAGGCAGGGAACGGAACGCCGAAGAAACGCTGGCGCGAGATGCACCAGTCCCACTGGAGATTCTCGACCCAATGCTCATAGCGAATCTGCATATGCTCTGGAAACCAGCGAATCTGTCGCCCGGCTTCAATCAAGCTTTTTTTCTGATCCAGAACGCGAATAAACCACTGTCGAGTATGCAGGTATTCAACGGGTGTCCCACAACGCTCATGAGTACCAACAGTATGCTCAATCGTTTCCTGCCCCAGCAGCAATCCGGCATCAGCTAAACGCTGGAGGATCAGCCGCCGCGCCTCTGTGACCGCTAAACCTGCCAGCGGCCCCGCGAGCTCCGTCATGCGCCCATCACGCCCAATAGCGGTGCGCAAAGGCAATTGGTGCGTACGCCACCAGTAGACATCGGTGGAATCGCCAAAAGTGCAGCACATCACGGCTCCGCTGCCCTTAGCGGGATTCGCCAACTCGTCGGCCAGGATCGGAACCTCGATGCGCTCCTGCCGAGAGAAGCCTTCACTGGCGATGCACGCTGTTGTCCCGATCAAATGAGCATAGCGCGTATCGTCGGGATGAACGAAAATGGCGACGCAGGCCGGCAGCAGCTCCGGGCGCGTGGTCGCGATAGGCAGAGTGCCACCATCCGGCAGGCGAAATGCCAGCGTTGAGAACAGCGTTGGCAGCATCGTATCGTCAACCTCAGCCTGTGCAATGGCTGTCTGGCACTCTGGACACCAGAGCGTCGGCGCGATTTGTGTATAAGCGCGCCCGGCTTGATAGAGTTGAATAAACGACCACTGGGATGTACGCCGGGCTTCAGACGAGATGGTCGAGTAGCGATAGCGCCAATCAACGCTCAAACCGAGGCGGCGCCAGATGTGCTCAAAGCGATCCTCGGTCTGACGGGTCAGTTCCAGACACAGTCTGATAAACTCCTCACGCTCCATCGCGGTTGCTTTGCGCCTGATCGTCTTCTCAACGTAGCGTTCGGTCGGCAGGCCATTGTCATCAAAGCCCATCGGGTAAAAAACGCGTTCCCCACGCATGCGGTGAAAGCGCGCAATCACGTCCGTTTGCGTGTAAGAATAACAATGGCCGATGTGCAATTCGCCGGAGACAGTGGCGGGCGGCGTATCAATGGTAAAAATGGGACCGGAGCCGTCAGCGTCGAACGCATACAGGCCGGCCTCGGCCCAGAGACAAGCCAGTTTCGGCTCAGCCTCGTGGAAATCGTAACGGTTGGGTAACATTGGTAGGTACTCCTTTTGCAGACTAAAAAACGCTGCCACCTCGCAAGGACGAGGGCAGCGCTCGCGGTACCACCTTGTTTCGATAGTTGATTCACCCAACCAATCTAGAATCAGCTATCCTCAGAGCAGCGTTAACGGGCTGTCCCCGGAAGATCTTAGCACGCGTATTGTCTCGGATCTTCGACTCACGAGCCACGTTCGAAAGCTGTAACTGAAAGGGGCTTCCACCCGGTGACCCCTCTTCTCTGGCAGTTCGGCGCTTTCTACTCCGCTCGTTCCAGGTCTTTGATTATTTTTCTGATCCAATCATACCCACAGAGGTTGTGATTTGTCAAGCGGTTTTTAGATTGATCACAGGGCTTCTCAAAAGTTGTTTTTTCATACAGAACGGCTCGCAAGCGAGCCGTTCTGGAGAGGAAGATGCAGGCTGTGGGCTGCGCCCACAGCCTGCATCTTCCTCTCCCTATGAGCGCCAAAGGCGCGAGCAGTCAGAGTGTGCAGCAACTTCTGAGAAGCCCTGAGATTGATCATACTACTTGTCCATTTTATCCACGCTGGGGTGCTCCGGGCCGAGCAGTTCCAGCACGTTTGCCTCGTCTTCGCTCTGCGGATGATAATCTTCGGGTGCTCTGCTAATCTGCCAGACGACGCCTTTGAGAATCACATAGCGCCATTCCAGATTCGGACTGTTGTTGAAGTCAGCCGGGGTAGCGGTTTTGAGCAGGTCCAGCACATCCTCCGGCGCGGGATCGTGAATATCCAGCTTGCCCTCCTGCACCTGCCGAATGTAGGTCGGAATAACGTTATCGGGATCTTCGCGAAAAATGACACGATGCATATTGCTCAAATTACTCAGTGCAGCTTCCCTATTTTCAGGAACGTCGATATCATTTTTAATGCGTATGCGCAACGCTTCGAAAAAGCTATACTGCACCAACCCGCTACAGATGAAACGCAGCATTGACTCAGCCGAGGAACTTTTCGCATCCCATTGCTTAAAAAAGTTCGCAACTGCATCGGCAGCTTCGGCAACCTGGGGAAGCATACTCAGATGGCGTCTGGCTACACGCTCGGCATATAACGCTGTAAGCTCAAGCACCGTTTTATGGTCATAGAGACCGTTAAGCTGGTCCATCGCTATTCCCCGTACATGATGCAGATATGCAACGCCATGCACATCTCTCGGATTACAGGGATCGTGCTGAGAAGCCTCGTAAGGCGTTTCCACATACCAATCCAGGCAGGGGCGCTTAATGCCAACAGTGAACTGCTCGAACGGGATCACCTCGTTACGCCAGCTTGCGATATGCACGCCTTTGGTGAGCGCCTCGACCAGAAACGTATTATCAAAACCCTTCTGGGGATTACTGACCAAATAGAAAATGGCAGAATGGCTCCATTTACTGCCGGTCGCAATGCGAATCATATGCGCGAATACTTCTTTAGGGCTTTTATTCTCGCGCAGCACAATATCCGAAACGCGCACATGCGGCGCTTTATCGCCTGGCTGCAGAAAGTAGTTGAGCGGGTCCTGATCAATCCGTACAGCACGATATGACATATATATAGCTCCTCAGTAATGGAAAAATTTCCTTTTACAGCCAGTGGTATCCCCCTCCCGTCCCACTACACCACCAAATTTGTCACGTATCAGGGTAGCTCAACGGTGACACTTCTCTTGAAATAGTGATGTCGGTAAAAAGGGTCGGCAAAACAAAGAAGCGACTTGAGACGTCGAAAACATCTCAAGTCGCTTCTTCGAAATGTTTGTCAATCACGCGCAAAAGTGCTGGATGGTTGCTAGCAATATCTCTGTGCAACGCTGCAACTGCTCAAGATCAGCCCATTCTTCTACCGCGTGCGCACCTTCCCCGCCCGGCCCAAATACCACCGTTGGGATGCCGACAGAGGAGAGCAGCGCCGAATCCATCCATGCCGCAGCGCTAATAATGGCGGGCTCACAATTGAGAATACGCCTCGCCTGATTACGTACAATCCGCACGATGGCTTCATCCTCGGATACCTCAAATGGCTGGCGCACCAGTCCTGCTCTCAATGTAGCTTTGAAATTCGGATCGGAGCGTCCCGCCTGATCAATCAACTCCTGCATCTCTGCTTCTACACTGAGCTCGCCGGGGACCGTCCTGCGCTCCAGGCCCAGCACACAGCGTTGGGGATAGCTCGAAAGCTCCTGCCCACCCTCAATCAACGAGGCATGCACCGAGCCACTGCCCAATAAAGGGTGAGATGGTTTAGCGCGCAAAGAACGCTCTAGCTCCTCCAGGCCCACCAGTATCTTACCCATCTTCGCAATCGCGTCAACGCCCACCTCCGGCAAAGAGCCATGAGCCGCCACGCCGCTTGTTTCAATCTCAAACCAGGCAAAGCCCTTATGAGCGATACAAATATCCAGACCTGAAGGTTCGGTCACGATAGCCGCATCCGCTTTCCAACGCTTCACAATGGATTGCGTCCCGGCGCTGGCGTATTCCTCGTCCATGACGGCGGTTACTATCACATCGCCGTGCAGTTGCAGCTTTTTGGCCTCTTTAGCAGCCTGCATAATGGCGGCAAGGCCACCCTTCATATCAAAAGCGCCGCGTCCATATAGACGATTATCAACGATATAAGGCTCGTGGGGACGTTCCATTCCATCCACCCCCACGGTATCCATATGAGCATTGAGCAGCAAAGAACGACCCCCCCCCAGGCCGCGCGCAACGCCGATGACGTTAGGGCGTCCAGGCAATACCTCGTCTATCTGCACTTCCAGACCAGCATTTTCAAGCCAGCCTGCAACAAAACGAGCAATCTCGTCCTCGCCCGCTCCCCCCGGCACCAGAGAAGGGTTAATAGAGTCTATAGCCACCAGTTGGCGTAACAGATCAGTAACCTCGCTCATGTAGCTCTCCTTATTCTATTTCGGACACTTCCCCTTATTGTATAGTCAGCTCAGCCTTTGGACAAGGGGCGTACTTCATGACCTTAGGGTTTCTCAAACGTTGTCTTTTCATCCCGAACGGCTCGCATGCGAGCCGTTCGGGAGAGGAAGGTGCCAGGTGTGGGCGCGCCCACACCTGGCACCTTCCTCTCCCAGTGAGCGCCTTCGGCGCGAGCAGTCAGAGCCTGCGACGGCATCTGCGAAGACCTGTTCACGATCTTATAAAAGCACAATTGCCGCTATGCAGCATATTTGACGACTGACTTGTTTCATGGTATAATTAGAACATGATTTCAATGTAGTTTGTACACTAAGGCACGGTTTTTACCATGTTTTTGCCTATCTGAAAGAATAAGTAGGTAGAGAGAGTAGAGAAGAATGCGCCCGTAGAAGAAGGGGGGCACAGACCATATGAGCATCATGCAGCTTACCCAGACAATACAGATTTTGCCAACGAGACAGAGTAGAGGGAGCAAACGGCCAACGCAGCCAGCGCTGCCGGGAATGGAGCTTGAGCCGGAGGTGCGTCCAAAGGTGACTAATCGCCAGATCGCTGAAGTCCTTTCAGGCATTGCCGATCTGATCGAAGCGCAAAATGGCAACCCATATCGCATTCAGGCATATCGCAACGCAGCTCGCGGCGTACTGGACCTGCCGGAGCCCGCCGCCGATATTCTTACCCGCGGCGAAACGCTGCCCATCCCAGGGCTGGGGGAACGCCTGCGCATGCGTATTGCGGAGCTTGTTCAGCTTGGCACCATGACTTTCCAGAATGGCCTTTGCATGCAAACATTACCGGCGGGCGTTCGCACCCTGATGTCTATCGAGCACATTGGCCCCTACACCGCCATTCGCCTGCATGAAGAGTTAGGCATCGATTCGCCCAAGAAGCTCTGGTGGGCAGCTCAGCAGCAACAAATCCGCAAATTGCCAGGTTTCGGCGTTCGCAGCGAGGCTCGTCTGAAGGCAGCAGCGGAGAAGCTGTTGAAAAAAGACAAGGACAAAGAGCAGCCGCTAGGAGGCGCTGCATAACCACAATGTTGTTCATAAACCTGGACAATAGCCTTCTCGCCTTCGAATTCGTCGGCTTTCTGGCTCTCTTCGAGAAGTTCAACGTATTGAGGAGTTCATCTTGCCCATCGGCACAGTTACATTGCTATCCTGGCAAAAACTGTGCCGATCATCTAATTGAGCCGATTAGAGTAAATCTTGCTATTCAGTATGACATTGCAAAAAGGAAAACCTACCCTTTGGACTTGAACTGATGGACCCGCATGGTTGTATCTTTGCTCCCTGACGCAAGAAGATCCCCTCCTGGCGCCCAGGTCACTGCATACACCTCATCAGTATGAGAGGTAAAGATCGCCACCTGCTTGCCCGTTTGCGCATTCCAGATACGAACCGTTTTATCCAGACTGCCTGATGCAAGCAAGGAACCATCAAAGGACCACTTCACTGTTTGTACCGAATTCCTGTGCCCCTGCAAAGTGAGCATATGACCACCTGTCAGGGCATCCCAGATCTGAACGGTGCCATCTGCATTGGCCGAAGCAATACGCGCACCATCCGGGGACCAGGCGAGCTCAAAGAGTGTCGCGTTCGGATTTCCTTCATACACAAACGTGTCGCTTTCCCGCCCAGTGAGGGACTCCCAAACCCTGATTCTCCCATCTTCGCCTCCCGAGGCAATACTTTGACCATCAGGGGACCAGGCGACTGCCCAAACTCCCTTTGTATGGCTGCGGTAGGTGGTGATGAGCTGCCCCGTAAGGGCCTCCCAAACCTGAACGATTTTATCCCTACCACCTGAAGCAAGAAGCGTTCCATCCGGGGACCAGGCTACACACCACACTGACTGGGAATGTCCACGATAGGTCGATACCTGTTCCCCATTAGCACTTTTCCAAATCTGTACTGTGGTATCTCCACTGGCTGAGGCAATCAAAGGCTGATTTGGAGACCAGGAGAGGCTATTGACAAACCCGGTATGTTCCCGATATGTCAGCCTCGGCAACCCTGCCGTTGCTTCTAGAATCTGTGCGGTCTTGTCGCCATTGGCACAGGCAATTAACTGCCCGTCAGGGGACCATTTAACGTCATTGACACTCGTGGGTGGATGTGTGTGGTAGGTGTAGATCAGCGCACCAGTTTCACCAGGAGCGACAGGGCTCGCACGATGCAGGAGCGTTTCCCAATAAGCCACCCCTCCCCCGACCCCTGCTATCAGCCCTAGCATGAGGAGACGCCTTGAGAAACGCCAGCGGTTCTTCATGTCTGGGACAGCGGGGACCGCTGGCGCTCGTTCACCGGGTACGTTGCCCGAGACCTGGCTCTCAGCAACAGGTTCTTTGCTTCTCTCCGTTCTTTCTTCTGCTATCAAATCCAGTTCCAGGGCCGACTTACCAAACAGTTCACAGAGTTTTGCGCGGAAATACGGGCTGGGAGTCGTCGTTCCCGATTCCCAGCGACTGACGTTATGCTGAGTCGTTCCGACCTGATCAGCGACATCTTGCTGAGACCAGCCGCGACCTCTGCGCTCCTCAGCCAAACGCATTCTTGTAGTCGTTTTCACCGGCATTCTCCTTCCTTGAGAAAATGGCACAAATGATATATCACCTGAAATAGACGGTTTTCCTTTTGAAATATGAAATGCAAAACTGTTTTTTTGTTATCTATCAGATAAAACGGCTTTCACATAATTTTTCGATGTATTTATTAAATGCTCTTTTTCTCCATTAATACAGGTATATGGCTTAGATGGCATACTACAATGGTATAGATGGTATTCACTTCACTAAATGAAATACGGTATTGTCACGAAGTGAAAGTGTTTCTGCTTCACCTTATCTCTTCATAAAATTGAGGAGCAATACAAGTTAAAAAAGCAGATGCACTGAAGTGGCTTAGAAAATTCGTATGGAGTCTTTTTTAGTGGACCACTTTTTACTTACCTGACAGAAAGGGATACCGTCTTGAAGAAGTTTTTTCTCCTCCCATTCACCACGCTACTTCTGCTCGCGCTCTTTTCGCTTCCAGGTCCAGCTTTCGCTGCCAGCACGCAACAGATGGTGAAGATGCAACAAAGCCATGTCCACGCTCATCTGGCTCCTACCACTGCTTTTCAGCCAGCAGTCACCTGTTCTGGCAATGGTTGCACAGGCCGTGATCCTGTTCAGACAGGATGTTCGGCTACTGCCAGTACGGTGCTGAGCGGGGGAATTTTTAACGGCTCAGGGCAGCGCATTGGGACCATCAACCTCCGCTTCTCATCGGCATGTGGTACTAATTGGGCACAAGTCGTGAGTTCCATTGGTTCAGTTCCGCTAGCAGCTATTGTGACGCGTGCAAGCGGAGTTGATGGCCCAAAGGTTTCTGAATGTGAACCTGTCAGTTGCAATGGTTTTGTGGTATCAACGAGCGCCTTCACCAATATGGTCTGGGCTCCCGATGTTCCTGCCCTGGCCGGTGGCGAGATCCAGCAAAACGGCACGAACTTCTTTGGCTGCGTGACGCAGGATCAGAGTGTGCTTCCTTGCAACTAACCTTTAACAGCGCGAGACGAATCGCACCGAGACAAAGTGTCATTTAGAAAGTATGATAGAATGAGGGTAAAGTAGTAGCTCTTGTTGCTGCACTGCTTTACCCTCAACCAATCATTTATTTTCTAATCAAGGAGGCACCTCATGACCAACAGCAAAGCACATTTGAACATTCCTGGGGCGAAATCGCAGGAACTACTGGCCCGTCGGCAGGAGTTCGTTGCTCGCGGCGTCGCCTCCACGATGAGCGTTTTTGCAGCGAAGGCCAATGGGGCCATCATAGAAGATGTGGACGGCAACCGTTTTATCGATTTCGCCGGCGGCATTGGTTCAATGAACATGGGACACAGCCGCCCACAGGTGGTTAAGGCTATCACAGAGCAGGCCGAGAAATTTACCCATACCTGCTTTAGCGTGATGATGTACGAGCCATATATTGCCCTGGCAGAGCGGATCGTCAATATTACCCCTGGCAAGTTTGCCAAAAAAGCGATTTTCTTTAATAGCGGCGCGGAAGCTGTGGAGAACGCGGTCAAGATTGCACGCTATGCCACAGGACGACCGGCCATCATTACCTTTGACAACGCCTATCATGGACGCACGCTGATGACGATGACGATGACCGCCAAAGTCAAGCCGTATAAATATCGTTTCGGCCCCTACGCCCCTGAAGTCTATCGAGCTCCTTTCCCCTATCCCTACCGTATGCAGATGACCCCCGCAGCAGCTTCACAATTCTGCATCCAGGAGCTTGAGCGCATGTTCACCGGCGAAGTGGCCCCGGACCAGGTGGCCGCCGTCGTGATTGAGCCCGTTCAGGGTGAGGGCGGCTTTATGATCGCCCCGCCGGGATTTTTGCGCGATCTCAAGGCTCTCTGCGAAAAACATGGCATTCTTTTCATCGCCGATGAAATTCAGACTGGCTTCTGCCGCACAGGTAAGATGTTCGCAGTTGAACATGATGGGGTGGAACCCGATATGATGCTTATTGCCAAATCGATGGGCGCTGGCATGCCGATCAGTGGCGTTGTAGGGCGCGCGGAAATTATGGACGCTCCCCCGCCAGGCACATTGGGCGGGACCTATAGCGGCAATCCAGTTGCCTGTGCGGCTGCTCTGGCAGTGCTTGATATTTACGCACAAGAAGATCTGGCCGCACGCTCGCAAACCATCGGCAAGATTGTGATGGAACGCTTCTCGCAACTGCAACAGCGTTATCCGACAATCGGCGAGGTGCGCGGCCTGGGCGGCATGGTGGCAATGGAGTTTGTGAAGGACCGCGCAACCAGAGAGCCTGACGCGCATACTGCCAGCGAGGTTATCGCGGTCGCCCACAGGCTCGGTCTGGTGCTGATCAAAGCCGGCATGTACGATAATATCGTACGCGTGCTCGTTCCTTTAAACATCACGGATGAGCAGTTGCAGGAGGCGCTGGATATCATCGATGCCGCACTTGCCACGGTTCACGAGGTCATACCAACCTCTGTGGGATAATCAGTTCTACCTCAGGCTTGCCCATATGCCAGATAGTGACGATACGTGGCGCAAGTTTGCGCCCACTCCTTGCTGGCTGTTAGCAAAACCTGCTCGTACTTCTGTGGGGAAAGTTTAAGCGCAGCACAGGCTGGTTCCTTCAGGGCACGTATGCCGCTGAGGTAATCCTTCTCCAGCAATTGTCCCAGGCGGTCCCAGCTTCCCAGAGGCACCTCGAAGGTATGGGCGATGACATTGCGCAAGCCCTGTCGTTTGAGCAGGTTTCCCAATTGGCGCATCTGCGTTGTATCGACCCCGCGCATCCCCATAAACCGGCTTGTCCAGGAGTTGAGTTCGCGCGTGGCTGGTCCGGCATCTGGAAATAGGATATCCGCCTCATAGATCTCCACCCATCCTCCCGGTCGCGTCACTCGCGATAACTCCTTGATAACAGCGGGCCAGCTATTCTGTGGAACGCCCAGAAAAAGCAGGCGTTGATGAACATAATCGAACATGTTATCGGGAAACGGCAGCCCTTTGAGCACATTGCCCTGGATAAAATGATAATTATCAGGCACCGATATCGCAGGAGCCGCCAGCGAGACGGTCTGAGGCGGCTCCAGATCAAGCCCATAGACGCGAGCCAGAGGAAACGCCTGCGCCATCTCGTGGCCCCAGATGCCCGTGCCGCTACCAACATCCAGGATATTTTTCACAGATTGATCGAGGGGCACGGCGTGAGTGCCGCGCAGGATATAGCGGATGATGTAGTGTTGAAAATTGAGCCGCTGGCCCTCCTCCAGATCTTTGGGCAAGGCATAGGGTACATCTTCACGGAACCGCCGGCCAGGAGCGCCTTTCTGCGGCGAGGCTGTAGCTGAGGGAGTAATGACTTTGTTCCGCGAGGGGCGTTTGAAAAACCACGGCGACATACAACAGATGCATCCTTTCCCGAGAATTATGATCCCCCTAGACCACTGGAAGTTTGTTCGTAGCAACGGGCCTGACGTGCTGAATAGATAATAAGGCGAAATATAATAGTTCATAAGATATTTTAAACTGTTTGTCTATTAAAAAGATATTAAAGTTCTGTATAAGAAAGTCAGTAGCCTCAAAACTAGCACGATGAGCTAAAAAAGCAGCTTGATTGCAATATCAGATCCAAAAAAGAGCTACAAGCATGTGGGGTATGCTTGTAGCTCTTTTTTGGATCTCGGACAATAGAACAACGTTATTTTCCATATACACTTGCGCCTGATCAGTGTACGCTCTAAACGCCAGCTTCTCCTGCGAAATAGAGTGAAGACGACGAGCGCATCTGACTCAGGACCCGCAGCGCCACACACGAGACCCATCCCCAACCAGCGATAATCGCAATGCGCTGGAACAAACCCACCGGCGCGTTTGCAAGGACAGCATGCTCCTCAAGGACGGCCACTGTGAGAGAGGCGACGAAGAACACCAATACCACAATGCCGGTGATGGTCGAGTAGAGCGCCCAGCCTTTCCAATCAGGATCGCCCGCGAAACGGCGCGCCATCACAAAGCTGGCAATTGCCACAGAGCTGAAACAGACGAGACCAGCGACGCCATGAATAGTGCCGTGCAGCGTTTGAGGGCCGTTGCCATGCGTCCCCATCGGATAACCCAGGCTCGGATCGGTGACAAAAAGGCCAGCAATAATGAGACCCAGACCGAAAACGCCCAGCAGCAGCGGCCCGCCAACAGATCCTCGACCTGTTCGCAGGACCTGTCGGAACCCGATAGCGAAGAAGAGCACGAGCGATCCATTGATGAGGAAATTCGCAATCTGCATCCAGCCTTGATCGCTCAAGCTGAGCGAGCTGACGAAATTATGCCACGCACTATAACCAGGACGGGTAGCTCCTTCAACCAGAAATACCAGGATGAAGAAGATCGGACCAAATGCACCACATGCGATCAGGAATTTAGAGAATTTGGAGTAGCTTTGTGTCTGACTGTTTTCTGTAGTAAACATAGCATTTTCCTTTTCTTGTATCTAATCAACTTGATAGAAGAAGTATATCCCTATCAGCTTTGCCTGACATCCGTCCACAGACCCGATTCCGCCCCTTCTCTAGTCCTACTCAAAAATCCCCACGCTCAACCATCTCGATAAAGCGCTGCTCCAGCTCGTAGGTACGCGGCCCCGGCTTACCACTACCAATTACTATCTCATCAATTTGTACTACGGGCGTAATCTCACGCGATGAGGAGGTCATAAACGCTTCATCCACCTGCGGCAGTTCGCTGAGCAAAATGGGGCGCTCTTCAATGGCAAAGCGACCTTTTGCCAGTTCCAGCACGACATTGCGCGTTATGCCATATAATATTTCGGAGCGCGGCGTGATCAGCGTATCGCCACGGAAGACAAAAAAGTTGCTCCGCGTCCCCTCCAACACATGGTCTTGTTCATTGACGAAAAGAGCATCTGAGACATTGTGACGCGCCGCTTTCTTCAAAGCCTGGATCGCCGCAACATAGTTCGAGGTTTTGGCTTCCGGTAATTGCCGTTGCAGGTGCGTTGTGATCAGTTTGATCCCACGCGCGAAACGCTCCATATCGCGCTCACCCAGCGCCGTGATCAGGACCGCCAGCACTGGCTTTCCAGAGGGCATGATGCCATCCTCGCTCTCGCCGCCCGTGACCAGGAGACGAATCGCGGCATGGATGTAGGGATTGCGATCAATAATTTCCCGTACTATTGCGGCTATTTCATCTTGCGTATAAGGGATATCCAGCTTCATGATCGCGGCTGAACGATAAAGCCGCTCCAGATGCGCATCCAGATGAAATGGGCGACGATTATAGGTTCGCAAAGCCTCGAAGGCGCAGTAGCCACGCAGCACAGCCACGTCATTAATCGAGATTGTAGCCTCGTTAGGATGGACCCAGCGACCATCGATATACCAATAAGCAGCGGTATCCATAAAAAGCTCCTCACAACTTGTTTTGACAACAACATTTAGAGTATTTTCTTCTCTTCGAGCCACTTCACAACCTCATCAGGCACGCTCATAGTCGAAAGACGTCCCTGACGCACCAGGCTCCAATCATCGAAGAGATGGCTCTCTTTGATCTCGTGGAGCGTGACGGGTTGCGTAAAACGGCGCACAAATGCCATATCGACAACCCAGCTTTTGTTATCCTGCGGGTCGGGACGCGGCTCCGAGACAACACGAGCCAAACCCACAATCGCCGCCTCGCCCTGACTATGATAAATCAATACCAGATCCCCCGGATGCATCGCTTGAATCACGCGCACCGCCTGAGCATTGCGTACACCATCCCAGGTAGTTGTTTGATCATGCGCCAACTGCTCAATGGAGTAGCTTTCAGGATCGGTCTTTGCCAAAAAATAAGCCATACAACACCTGCCCGTTTTTTTATGTAAAATACTATCGCTTTATCGCATCGCAATCAAGACGATAGGAATATAGCCAGATTATATTCTCACATCCGACTGCACAACACAACAGGCAAAGATAAAGTGAGAGATTTCCAGTTTTCCTCTCCTCTGACTCCTGCCGACTGGATTCGCGCCCCGAACGGGGCGCAGGGCAAGGGGAGAGGTGCTGGCAACGCCTCTCCCCTTGCGAGCAAGACGAAAACTGAAAAGCCCAGGGATAAAGTGAGAGATTTTTGTGATAATTTTTCCTAACCTGACGCCAATATTTGCGTATATATTTGTGAGGTCGTAAGAATAAAGACGACAGCAACATACAACATGGCTATACGTTGTAGAAACTAACGTGGAAGAGCAAACAAAGGGGGATCAGTGATGACGCTGAATGCACTATCACCCTTTACAGTTGCGACTAGAGCTTCTGATAAGTAGTATACGTTAAGAAGACACATAAAGAGGAGGAACCATTATGACTCAGACCGATCCCAATATCCAGCAGCGACCACCCTATGAAGAGCTACAGGTAGCTGGCGAACAGTTGCTCACTAAGGTGAAGGAACTGATTCACGAGGGGAATGTGCGTCGTATTATTATCAGACAAGACGACCACACCATCATGGAAATTCCGCTGACCGTCGGCGTCGTGGGCGTCCTGGCCGCGCCGCAACTGGCAGCCATCGGCGCGTTGTGCGCCCTGGTCACGCACTGCTCCATTCAGATTGTACGCAGCGAAAGGCCAACCGACGGAGCTGAGCTTTAGCACCCCAGCCAGTTTTTCCCTGTGCCATCTGCGGCAACCCAAATTATTGAGAAGAGTGAGCGTGAAGCTTGTATGCTTCACGCTTACTACCACATATACCGCCTGTGATGGGGTTTTACAGGCGGTTTCGCTTTGCTCCTACTACCACCTCTTTTATGGTTGACACTAAATTGACCCCCCCCTACACCGAATGGTAGAAGAACGCAGAGCCGCTCTAAAATACCCCTGACATCAAGCTACAGCTTAAACCTCAATCTTGACGTAGCACATGTTGCTGTGCATTATGGATGTTAAGAGTTGACAGTCGCGCATAACGGGAGCTGATACTATAACAAGCCATAAAAAATTTGACGATAGAGCAACGAAGCATACTAATTTTTGTAATCTAAAGGGCAGAAGTTAGTTAGACATGATATAGTTTCTGAAAGAGAGGGCCATATGTATGGCAAATCAGAAACATCTTGATATTCTCAAGCAAGGTGTAGAGGTATGGAACCAATGGCGGCAAAAGTATCCAGAGATATATCCTGATCTGATTGGTAGTAATCTGGCTGGTAAAAACTTGAGCGGAATCAATCTGCACGGGGTTGACCTGAGCGGCGCAACTCTGAGCGACGCATACAACCTGAAGGAGTTGGAGTTTGAGCCTTTTATGGCAGACCCGGGGAGCATACCCTTGAATATCGCAGACTTGAACGACGCCGACCTGAGCCGCGTTTATCTGAGCTACGTAAGCTTGCGTAATGCTAACCTGATCGAGGCCAAACTAAGCGAGGCACGCCTGCAAGGAGCACACCTGAGTGGTGCCGACTTGAACCGCGCTAACCTGCTCCACGCCGATCTGAGCCAGGCTGACCTGAGCGGCGCTAACCTGAGCCATGCTGACTTGAGCGGCGCAAATCTGAATCGCACATATCTGAGCGGTGCTAACCTGAGCGGAGTAAAAACGGTGAGTACTGTTTTTACCAACCTTGATCTTCGTGCGGTCAAAGGACTCGCTGAGATCAATCATGTAGGACCATCTCCTGTCTTACTCCATACCGTTCAGCTACCATCAGACGGCAGCGCCTTGCACTTTCTGCGGGGTGCAGGCGTGCCTGATGAGTGGATCGATTTCTGGCGATCTACCACGATGTCCCCTGTTCACTACCATTCGGTGTTCATCTCGTACACTAGCAAAGACGAGGCGTTGGCTCATCGCCTCTACACAGACCTCCAAGACAGGGGTGTACGGTGCTGGTTTGCACCAGAAGATATGAAGATCGGCGACAAAATCCGCTCGCGTATTGATGAAGCCATTCACTTGCAAGACAAGCTGCTCCTGCTGCTCTCCGAGCATTCCCTGGATAGCCCCTGGGTCGAGGATGAAGTCGAAGCCGCTCTAGAAAAGGAGCAACGACAGCAACGCGAAGTGCTTTTTCCAGTACGACTTGATGAGAGCGTGATGCAGACTTCGCAGGCTTGGGCAACGAAACTCCGTCGCACACGCCATATTGGCGATTTTACACGTTGGACTGACCCTCAGGAGTATCAGCAGGCATTTGGGCGGTTACTACGGGATCTCAAAGCACAATTTTAATGTATATAGCAAGGCCACCAGAGTTCCCTAATTTTTGATTATATCTAACAATTTTAGAGGGGTTGAGGAGAGATTGTCAGCACAGATTCATTTCACAGCAGTAGATGCCCACCCTTTTTCTTCGTCCAGCCAGGGACAACTCCCCGTAAAAAACCAGGAAGCTAAGAGTCGCAGACGCTCGTACGCTTTCTCGAAGTATTCCGGCTCCCGAGCCCGCTTCTTTTCCCAGGCTTCATGTGAAGTCCAACCTATCACCTCTTCTGGAATAAACCAGAACAACTCGGCAAGCCAATCTGGTAACAGGCGCTTGGTTTCGGGAAGAGGGGGATCTGTGAGATCATCTTCCAAAGCGTCCTCATGCCCTTGTAATTGCATTCTCATCGCCAATTCCTTACCTGTCACCGTAGCTTGCTCATGGAGCAGTTTTAACTGTTGAGCAGAGACAAGCTCATAATGTTTACAACAGAGACGCATGGCCTCGGTCAAACGCTCAAATGCTTCCTTATCCCAATTCAGATCAACCCGAAGCTGGACTAAAAACCCATCGCGCGCACAACTTTCGCGCCACATGGCCTTGAGAAAATCCTCATCCATCTGATCTCCTTGATTGCTTTCTTGGTAGGCTGTTGCAGAGCCTATTTTACAGAATTTTCAAAGGAAGAACAATACGCCTATGTAAATGCCGCTTTTACTGACTCAAGCTCAAAGTGAGTTTAAGCGAGCAACCCCTTGTAGCTCTTGCCCAAGATGGATATAATCAGCAGAAGATCATTTACAGGGGAAATTAAACGAGATTGAGAGCCTTCCTATGAGAAAAACCACCACTCCGGGCATCACAACCCGCGCCAATCTGCGGCAGGCATACGTCCTGCTTCTTCTAGGAGCGATATTCCTGCTTGCGGCATGGCTGCTCAAGCTCAACCCACTGGCTTATCCGCTAGGGATATTATGCTTTGGCCTGGGCATGCTGGTGGCCTCGCTGCTGAATCCTGCTCGCTTGGTGATTGCCGCCTGCCTGACGACGGCGCTTGGGGTCGCTGTATTTCTGGCCTTCAGGCAAATTATCCCCGGTAATCAGATCCTCTCGGCCTATATTTTCGCCATCGGCGTTGGCTTATTCGCCATTGCCCTGGCTGGTCGCCGCAGATATGTGGGAAGGGGAGCCTTCTCGCCAGCCATCATCGTGATCATCGTCGGGATCGTCGAATATTTGCTGGCAAAAGGGTTAACCCCTTCCTGGTTCATCCCCTTCGCGCTCTCGCTCTGGCTCCCCGGTATAGGGCTGCTCGTCCTGGGCCTCGGCTATCTTTTGAGTAGTTTCAGGCGCTAAAGCTTTAGTATGCTGCTAATCTGCCCGTTAACCAGCGGAACGCCTTTGCGGGCGCGCGGGAACGCTTTGACGTCCCTGGCTTTCATAGCCGTGACCTGCTCACCATTTTCGCCTGTCCAGCTTATTAGCAGATGATCCTCCTCGTTGATGAGCATCGTGAGCGAGACGCGATCCCTCAGCGCCAACTCTGTCGTCACCACGCCCGCTGTGGCGCGGCCCTTCTGCGGATATTGACCGACCGGCACCTTCTTCCCTATCCCCTGAGCGGTAATTACCAGCAGACTGATAAAGCCGCCGGTCATGGTCTGTTCGCTGTCCAGGTACGACGCGCTCACCACTGTTGCATCTTTCCCCAGCGCCATCGCGGCAACGCCCTGACCAACGCGCCCCTGCGCACGCAACGCCTCATCGCTGAAACGCAGCGTCTGGGCTGCGTCTGTGGTGACGAAGTACTCACCCTGCCCACGCGAGATCAGCGCCGCCACCACACCATCACCATCCGCCAGCTTCATATCCTGCGCCCCATCCACATCTACCGTTTTATAATCGCTTAATGGCGACTTCTTGACCTTCCCCAATTTGCTGAATGTGACCAGGTAGCGGTCCTCGTCGTAAGCTTCGATGGGCAAGATGCTGACTACCTGCTCGTTATGATCAAGTGCCAGCAGCTTACGCAATGGCTCCCCCTTCGCTGAACGCGTGCCGACAGGAATGCGATGGGTGGCAATCTGGTAAACGCGCCCTGATGAGCAGACGCAGAGCAGGTAATCCTGCGAAGTGCTGTCGATGAGCTGGCGCAGTTGCTCATCGCCGCGCACAGGGGTGTAGCTGGCATCGCCATTTTTGCCTTTGGGCTTATATGTATCGGCGGCAAGAGCTTTGATAGTACCTGAGCGCGTCAGGGCAATGGTTACAGGCTCGCGTTCGTGCAGACTTGCCACTTCTTTGACTGGTGTATGGGCCTGCCCCTCAATGTCAATCGCCGTGCGACGCGCATCACCAAACTGTTTGATCAACTGCTGCATCTCTTTTTTCAGCAGCGAGATGAGGGCTTTACGATCAGAGAGCAACTGTTCAAGCTCGGCGATACGCGCTTGCAGCTCCTCTTTTTCTTTGGCGTA
This sequence comes from Ktedonosporobacter sp., assembly GCA_035293765.1. GTDB lineage: Bacteria > Chloroflexota > Ktedonobacteria > Ktedonobacterales > Ktedonobacteraceae > DASRHT01. The sequence continues at coordinate 107,685 of DATGMF010000061.1, read as the reverse complement.
TTTGCCCGCGTCCAGCCGCGTTACCTGGGCCAGCGTCATTGAGGCGATGACATCGGATTGGATTGGCGTGAGCTTATAAGCCGCCTCGATGGTTTTACGAGCAGCCGTGCGGTCCTCTGCTTGCTGGAAGATCTTGACGATGCGATCAGCATGCGCTGCGCCGATGATCAAGCCTTCGACAATATGCAGGCGCTCGCGGGCCTTGCGCAGATCAAACTCGCTGCGGCGTACCAGCACGTCAATCTGGTGGGCATTCCAGTAGTTGAGCAGTTCGATCATCCCGACCTGCTTCGGCTGTCGCGCCGCCTCCATCGGTACGCCAAACAGGAAGACCATCTGGAAGGAGAGCGCCACCTGGAGATCGGTCTCGCTAAAGAGCTGCGAGAGCGTCTGGGCCGCATCCGCATCCTTGCGCAGTTCCAGCACAATACGCATGCCTTTTTCCGTGTCGCTCTCATCGCGCAGATCGGGCATCAAGCCTTCGAGCTTGCGCGCATTAATCGCTTTGACGATAGAGGCTTTGACCTTATCACGACCAATCGGCGGGATCTGGGTAATAATCAGAGAGCGGCTGCGCGGCGTCTCTTCCAGACGCACCTCAGCGCGCACGATGATGCGTCCCTTGCCTGTGGTAAAGTAATCCTTGATGCCATCCACGCCGATGATGCGTCCACCCTGAGAAAAGTCCGGCCCCGGTATATAGCTCATCAATTGCTCAACGCTCATATCAGGCCGATCCAGCAACGCGATGCAGGCGCGCAAGACTTCGCTGAGATTATGGGGGGGAATATTGGTAGAGAGGCCCACGGCGATGCCGCTTGAAGGATTGACCATCGGAGGAATGCGCCCGGGCATGTAATCGGGCTCGACGACTTTAGGATCTTGCTTGTATGTGGGGTGGAGCGGCACCGTCTCACGCTCCATATCGGCCATCATCGCCTCGGCTAAGGGCGAGAGGCGCATCTCTGTATAACGGTAAGCGGCGGGCGCGTCACCATCTTCGCTGCCCATATTGCCCTGTCCTTCGATCAAAGGGTAGCGCATCGTGAAGGGCTGGGCCATGCGTACAGCCGCCTCATAGACGGAGACATCGCCGTGGGGATGATAATTTCCCAGGATCAGGCCGACGACTTCGGCGCTCTTGACCGTCGGGCGACTGGAGAGATAGCGCGCTTCGCGCATCCCCGCCAGGATGCGCCGCTGCACCGGCTTCAAGCCATCGCGCGCATCTGGCAACGCCCGATCCGTTACGACCGAGAGGCCATAAGTGGCAAAAGCCTGGGCCAGGATCACGGAGAAATCTTCACGCACTATGCCATGTTCGGCAGCAGTATTTTCTGCTGAATTCTCAGGTAACGTACGAGCCATCTCTTACACATCCAGTTCTTTGATTTTGCGCGCATGTTCGGCGAGGAAAACACGGCGTCTTTCGGCATTTTTATCTTCCATCAATTCCGCGACCAGCCTGGCGGCCAGTACCCCATCCTCCATCGTGACCCGCTTGAGCACGCGACGGGCGGGATCGAAGGTGGTATCACGCAGTTCTTTGGGGTTCATCTCACCCAGGCCCTTGAAACGCTTAAATTCCAGTCCCTGCGCATCCGGGTGGGTCCTGATAAATTGCTCTCTTACATCATCATCAAGCAGCCAGTGTACCTTACCTTTATATTTGACCGAGTAGAGCGGAGGGCAGGCAATATAGACGTAGCCGCGCTCGATCAGATCGTTAAACTCCTGGTGAAAAAGCGTCAATAGCAGACACTGAATATGCAGGCCATCCACGTCGGCATCGGTGGCGATAATAATACGGTTAAATTTGAGACGGCTGATATCAAACACGTCGCGCGTTCCCGTCCCCAACACATTGATGATAGTGCGAATTTCTTCATTTTCGACAATGCTCTTGAGGTCAGCTTTCGCCACATTCAACGGCTTGCCCTTGAGCTTGAGCACGGCCTGGAAGTCCGAAAAGCGCCCCTGACCGGCGCTCCCACCAGCCGAGTCGCCCTCGACGATAAACAATTCCGCCCTCGAAGGATCGCCGGTGTTGCAGCGCAGGAACTTTTTCGAGAGGCTGGTATCGATCAATTCGCCGTTCTTTTTGGTACCGGCTCGCGCCAACTCCTCCACTAACTGCGCCTCATTGCGCGCCTTCTGCATTTGCAGGATTTTCTTGAGCCACTCTTTGCCGGTGCTGCTATTGCTCTCGAACCAGTCTTTGAGCCCTTCATCAACCACGGAGCGCACAATGCCCTCGACAGGTGCGTTATTCAGGCGGTTCTTCGTCTGGCCCTGGAACTGCGGATTGGTCAGCTTCACCGAGATCACCGCATTCAGCCCCTGCTGGATCACCTCAGGCTTAAAACCCTCTTTTTCACGATTTTTGATAATACCCAGTTTTAGCGCATAATCATTGATAACTTTTGTCAGCGCCGCCTTAAATCCCGTTTCATGCACCCCACCATCGCGCGTGCGAACGGCATTCGCATAACTATAAAGTGCAATCTTATAACCGGTAGTGGGTTGGAGCGCCACCTCTACGCGCACATCGTCTTTCTCTTTCGCCATTCCGATGACCTGCTTGAACAGTGGCGGGCTGGTGGTTGTGGCAAGGTCGCGCACATAATCGGCCAGTCCGTCGCGCGAGTAGTAGGTATGATTCACCTGGCGGCCTTCGGCATCATCCCAGGCATCAAGGTGGAAGGTTACGCCCCGGTTGAGGTACGTGGAAGCTTTCAGGCGGCTCTCAATCGCCTCCAGCGAATAGTAGGCATCGGGATCAAAGATCGAACGATCATACAGCCAGCGCAACTGCGTGCCGTGCAGCTTGGGATCGCAGGCAGTGATATGATGCGGCAGAGCGGCCCCACGGCTGAACACCTGCGAGAACTGCTGCCCATCTTTCCAGATGGTCAATTCCAGCTTCTCAGAGAGCGCGTTGATGATCGTCGCGCCAACGCCGTGCAAGCCACCAGCGGTCTTATAGACCCCTTCGGCAAACTTCCCCCCGGAGTGCGGGACCGTCAGAATAACAGTCGCGGCGGGCAGATAATCGCCCTGGTAAAGCATCGGATCAAACGGCATGCCGCGTCCCTCATCGCGTACCGTCACCCAGCCTTGTTGGTCAATGCCAACCCAGATATGCTTACCAAAGCCCGCTACAGCCTCATCAACGGCATTATCCAGCGCCTCCCAGATCAGATGGACCAGGCCAGAGGTGGACGTGGAACCAATGTACATCCCCGGACGATGCCGGATGGCAGCCAGGCCCTCAAGCACCTGGATGTCGGCGGCAGAGTAGGCCACCTGCTTCTTTGCTCGTGACGTTGTCCTGCCCTCCGTTCTAGTTGCACTGATTTCCGCCTGGCGCGGCTGTTCTGGTGGAAAGAATGAAAGCGACTCCTGTACTACCTCCGGCTCATCCTGCCTGGAAGATAATGATTTAGGGGAACGAGACATCAACCCAGTACCTCTTTTCGAATGCTTTTATTGCCTAATCAGCATACAGCCTTCGCTCCCGAAAGTCAAGAGATCACTAGACCAAAAGTTCTATATTTCAAAGGAAGCGAGTTATTATAGTACAAACAGTACTTTTTTCTCTATTCTTTAACAGTCAGTACTATCCGGTAACCGATTCACGCTGGCGGAAAAATGCAGCCCTGATGGAATGAGAAATTCGCCCTGGCCTCCCCTCTCCGCCATTTCCCAGGAGCGATTGCCTGGGAATTCTAAAGGACCTCTCCACAGAAAATCAATTCGCCTATTATATTTTCGCTATACTCCTATCGTTTGCGCAGACAGGATTGTATTTTTTTTTAGCATCGATTATAATTACTCTAATTGTTATATACTCTCTTCTTACTGATTATTAACTCTAAAATAGGAAGGATGGCATAGGATTATGCCCCGTCCGTCTAAACACGTTTCTCCTGATACGCTGGGGGGACGCATCCGAGCGGCACGCGAGCATCTACATCTTTCGTTAGCAGAGGTTGCCGACGGTCGCTACAGCACAAGCCTTATTTCGCAAATCGAGCGCAATAGAATAGAGCCTTCACCCGAAAGTCTGCGTCACCTGGCAGAGCGGCTTCACTTGCCGTTCGATGAGCTCAACACGCTGGCGCAACAGCACCGTGAAGCCGCTACCGAAGCCAATCCCGACAAATACTATGAAGAGCTGAGAGTTGATGCCGCCCATTTGCTGGCACATAAAAATATCGCTGAAGCGCTTCGTCTTCTGGATGACCTCTATTTTCCTCATATCCCCCAGCAATATCGCTGGCGTCTGGCAGCACTGCGCGGCCACTGCTATTTTGAACAGCGCAAATTTCTCAAAGCGCAGCACGATTTTGTCTACGCAGAAAACGAGCAACCAGGCGGAGAGAACCTGCTACAGGCTCACAAGCAGGAATATCTGCTGCTGCATTTGCATCTCGCTGGCGCTTACCGCGAACTGCAACAGATTAACGCTGCCATTGAGCAATTCAACTTCACCCTGTCAATGACTACCCAGGATACGCCTCTCGGCTACGTTGCAGAGGCGCACTGGGGGCTGGCCCTTGCGACCTTTGCGCAGGCAAACATGGCCTCAAGCGGACCACAGAACAATGAGCCATGTAAAGAGCAATTACAGCATACCGCCCTGCATCACGCAGAGACGGCGCATGTGCTTTATCACGCGATCAATGAACCATTGCGAGCCGCATCGGTGATGTGCCAGATCGCGCAGATCGAACAGACGCTGGGGAAAAAAGAGCAGGCCCGTAAACATCTGGAAGAGCTGCTGGATAGCTGGAAACAGGTGCTTGACGAACCAGAAGCGACCTCAGCGGACGCCAGGCTCAGCCAGCAGGAGGCCGCTGGCGTTGTTGCAGCGGCAGCCTGCGCTATTGCCAACATAGAGCTTGAAGCAGGTCTTCCTGAGAAAGCTCTCACCCTTGTGCAGATCGCTCTGGACGCAGGAAAACGTAGCTACAAGCTCAGACGCGCCGACGCTTACATCATGTTAGGCCGCATATTAGAATATATCAATCCAAAAGATCCAGAGGCGGAACAAGCCTTCCGGCAGGCGATCAACGTTCTCAGCGGCACAGACCGGATTTCAGCGCAGATTCAGGCTCATATGCGTCTGGGTCGCCACCTCTTTAAGGTGGGGAAAACAGAAGAGGCCGAACAGGAAATAGAGCAGGCCCATCACCTTTCCGCACTCGTCTCTAAAAGCGATCTCACGGCTCCAACCGAAGACCCCACTCCAGCGTAATACATGATATATAATACAGTGATGGTCTGAAGCAATTACCAGGTCCCGGTCTGTTTGCCGGGAGGGATAGCCATATGAAATCGATTACAGGTCAGTACGAGTGCGTGCATCGTTCCGCCGTAGGTCTTGATTACTTCACCTCGCGTATTGACCGCGTGACATTACAAGCGAATGGGCGCTTTATTCTGACAGTTCAGAGCCAGAGCCGTCTTGCCAACGCAGCCCAATCTCTGGTGAGCGGGCAACAGGTGACGGCAGCAGCCCCGGAGATACGGCGCGAAGGAAGCTATATCCAGCAGGGCAATAATCTCACGCTCAATTTTGATGACGGCGGACAGGAGCGGGGCATGCTCAACATCAATGGCGAAGGGCTACAACTCGGACCCAATTACTTCAACAAAGTTTCCGACTCCACGCTCCTGCCCCCGACCCACCGCATGAAAAAAGACATGGAAGATATTGCCAAAGGATTAAAAATCGCCAGCACGATTGGCGGCATGGCAGTGAAAGCGGTCAAGACGCTCCAGGATACCTTGCAGCCAGGTCAACAGGACCCCCAACATGGGCAAGTGGGCCAGCAGCCATATACGCCGCCCCGGGCAGCACAGCAAGGGCCGCCCGCGCCAGTCAATAGCAACCAGGCGCCACCAGTACAGCATGTTCAACCCGTTCAACCTGTTCAACCGCCACAACCTGCTCCTCAGCAACTATCACCGGGGGGCATGGAAGTGCTTTACTGCGACCAATGCGGCGCGCGCGCGCGACCCGGTAAACGCTTTTGTAGCCAGTGTGGCGCACAACTTCCCTAGCGCCGAGAGCAGACAAAACGCATTGCTTATTTTGTCTGCTCTTTCATTAGATACTCGTAGGCGGCAATGATGCGCTGCATCTGCCGCTGATCTCCTCCCCGATCAGGATGATACCGCTTCGCCAGCACACGATAGCGCCGCTTAATCTGCTGCGGCGTGGCATTCACCGGCAGCCCCAGCACCGAGAGCGCTTGCTGCCGCTCTAAGAGGGAGCGTGCGGGATTGGCGCCGCTGTTCCAGAATGAGCGTACTCCGAAGCGCAGAATATCCCAGAGAAGCGATGCAAATGATTTTGGCGGTCGTGCACTCATATTTTTCCAGCCCTACCAGTATAGTATACGGCATTCTTTTTTATGGATTATGAAACGTAAAAACCTCTTTGTCCGTGAATTATAAGACAGGAGTTTGAAATTACGGTGTACTCCTGAATGTTTATGAAATAGTACCACTTTTCCGATGTTATAAGGAGGCTATAAAAGCGATGTCTGAAGATACTCAACGCAATGAAAATAGAGATAGTGCTGCTAATGATCGTCTTGTAGGTGATACAACACAGGCAAAAGGACGGGCCAAAGAGAGCTGGGGCGCCCTTACTGGCAATGAACATCTTAAGGTCGAGGGCGAGAAAGACCAGATGGCAGGAACCGCTCGCGCCCGTAAAGGGCAATGGAAAGAGCGCATCAAAGCATGGATTGATCGCTTCTAATTCTTGATAATGATCAAGAGCTCCGTGTAAATGGAGCGGGAAAACGTCCGGGAGGAGGCTTGTGATGGCAACAACAAAAAGTTCTACAAACAACGCGGGACAGAGTCCAGCGACCGAAATTGAGCAGACCGTTGTAAAAGAAGCAAAGTCCTTACGGACGTTTTTTACCAAATTCAATAACGACTGGTGCATGAACTTCGCGGGCCTGATCGCCTACAACTTGCTGATGGCGATGCTCCCTATCGCCATTGCGCTGATTGCTATTCTCGGCATGGTCTTGAGTGACCCCACAATGCGCGACAATATCTTTAAACAGATAACAGGCGTCTTTCCAGGATTAGCCGGACAACAGAACGCGCTTAACCTTGCGTCGCAGCAGCTAGCGAAATCGAGTGGCCTTTTGTGGGTGATCGCGATCCTGCTCGCCATCTTCGGCGGCTCGCGCTTATTTCTTACCATCGAAGCATGTATGGATATCATCTATCGCGTTCGACCACGCACAATCATTCGCCAGAATGTGATGGCGATTGCCATGCTGCTACTTTTTATTATCCTGATCCCCATCATGGTTTTTGCTTCCGCCGGACCATCGCTGGTCTTCTCGATAGTTCAGAGTACGCCTTTAAAAGATGTTCCCGGGCTGAGCTTCCTCTTTAGCCTCGGTGGCATTCTAGGCGGCTTTATTGCCTCTTTCATCCTGCTCGAAGCGATTTATGTTGTTGTACCTAATCAGCGCATTAGCTGGCGCAATAGCTGGCGAGGAGCTGCTATCGCCGCAATTGCGCTGATGCTTTTCCTGATTCTTTTCCCATTCTATATCAGCCACTTTCTTGGCGGTTATGGGGGCCAGATCGGCTTTGCGGTTATTCTCTTGCTCTTCTTCTATTACTTTGCCATCATTCTGCTCCTGGGAGCCGAGGTGAATGCCTACTTCTCCGAGGGCGTCCAGCCCCTGACCAACGATCTGGCAACGTTCGTTAGCACGATGGCAGGCAGGTTGAACCGGGATATTCCTAAAACCGAAGCACACCCCCATCAGGACCCGGGTCCTACAGATAGAGCTGATCAAGCCCATATCGCTGCCGCGCGTGGGGAAGAAGAACAACAACGCCAGGCTAATACGGAAAAGCAACAGCAGATCACCTCCCAGGCGCAGGTGAAAACCCGCCCCGCAAAGCCCAAAAATCAACGTCCCTCTAAATTAAGCACCGCCTTCCAGGTGATGGCAGGCTCAATGCTGGCCGCTATGATTGAGTGGTTCCGACTGCGTCGCACGGCAAAGTAATTTGGAGGCAGCAGCGGCCTGATCATAGAATAAGCAAGCAAAGAATATTAGCAGCCAGATCACAACAATTCTTGACGCCACCTGCATTGATCTGCTACACTTTGACTCAACCAGACAAGACACCCCGTATCGTGGATCTTGAGATCTCTAATATGTCGATCAATCGCGTGCCCTGTACCTAACGTACGCTCAACAGGTTGTGCCTGCCATAAGAGGTCAAGTGTATGCCCGGTGACAGCCCATTACCCACCAATAACCAGGAACATCAGCGACTGCTGAAAGCATTTCGTGAAAGTGAGATTTTGCGTGAGCTATCGGAGTTACTGGCATCCTCCCTTGATCCCACCCACATCCTCCAGGTCCTGGTCAAGCGTACAACCGAGGTCTGCGATGTCCAGCGTTGCGCCGTCTGGTTGCTCGATGAGGCACGCGCCGCCTTTCGCCCTTCCGCCTATCACCTGGCCGCCCCCCACCTGAATAGCAGAGATGTCCAGGCGGCTGACACTATATGGCATCATAGCTCACTACCATTCCACAGTCCTCTTATTCATCGCCTCTTGCTCACGGACGGGATTTTGATCGAGGAGGATCTGCGGACCGAGCCGAGCATGCAGCAGATCGCAGAAAAATTCCTGGTGCATTCAGTGCTCCTGGTGGCGCTGGTGCGGGAGGGACGCCCTGTTGGGATGATGTGTCTTGATGACCCCGGTAAGATTCGCTCATTTTCGGAAGACCTGCAACAGTTAGCGCGCTCCATTGGGCAACAAGCTGCTATCGCCATTGATAACGCGCGGCTCTATCAGCAGGCGCAGATGGAGCGCCAGAGGGCCGAGCGGCTCATCGGGCGCGCGCAATCCATTTACCAGGTGGCAATGGCGGCGAATTCCGGCTCGGACCTTGCAACCGTGCTAAACATTGCAGCACAACACCTGGCCCATGAGTTGAGCGCCAATGGAGCCGCTATTGTGCTGCTGGAGAACGATACGCTCTCTCTCGCTGGGGAGAGCAACCACCATCCGCATATTCCTTCCGGTCCGCTTGCCCCCGCCACCTCTCATATTCCTTCGGTCAGCATGCTGGATCTCCCACATTGCCTGATGGCAGCCGAGCAAAAAGTGCCGCTCTTTGTCACGGTAGAAGAGGCGGAAGAGAAGGAAAAGCACTGGTACCACCAGCTCGGTCTGGATAATATGATGATCATTCCGCTGATAGGAGGCAGCCCGGCGAGGGATCGTGCAGCGATTGATAGAACGCCCTCATTTGACAAAGCTGATTGCCTGGGCTTCGCCTTTGTCGGCTATCACCAGATGGAGCATTATCCATCGCCAGGACAATATGCATTCGCCCAGGATATTGCCGCGCAATGCGCTTTAGCCATCGAAAAAGCTAACCTGCTTGCCGAAGCCCATCATGCCGCGGCGCTCGCGACCGAACGCGCCAATACCCTGGACGCCGTGTTTAACGCCATGACCGAAGGCATCATCGGGCTTGATATGATGGGGCGAGTGCTGGTTAGTAACAGAACAGCCTCCCACTTTCTGGGCGTTCCCCCACGCGCCCACGGTCAGTTAACCTCTTATTTAAAACGTAATCCGATCTATACGCTACAGGGCCGCCCTATTCCTCCCGAAAATTTCCCCCTCTCGCGCGCTTTACGAGGCGAACGCGTGCGCGGAGAGCGTTTCATCACCCGACGCGCCGACGGCTCAGAACGCTCGGTGGAAGTCAATATCGCCCCCTTGTACGATAGCGAGGCCAGCCAGATCGGCATTGTGAGCGCATTTCGCGATATCACCGAGCAGGTACGCATTGAACAACGTATCCGCCATGCCTTAGATACGATGCTGCATGCCGCCGAGGCCGTCTCGAATGTGACCGATATCAGGGAGATTCTGCACCGCGTCCTCGCTATGACGATGACAACGCTGACCTGTGATCGGGGAGGAGTGCAACTTTTTGATGAAGAGCAGCGAGTCTTCATTCCATTGCTCTCCATTGGCTTCACCATCGAGGACGAGGAGCAATGGCTAAAGGAACAACAGCGCTGGCTCTCTCCCGAGGAGGAGCAGTTCGCAGGATTCCGCTCGCAACTGCTGGCGGGGCACGCAACGCTGGTAAGCGCGGAACAATACGGAGCGGACCCCAACCCCTTCGCGAACACGATGGTGCTTGCCGCCCCCATTACCCATAATAGTCAGCTCCTGGGCGTCATGCTGCTTGATCGCTCCCTACCAGGCAAGACCAGGAAAAAAGCACGGTCAAAGACGAGCATCGGCAAGGCGCGGCATACACTCCCCCATACCTTTAGCGTCTGGGATATCGCTGTAGCAGATGGTATCGCTCAATTTGCAGGACTGGCAATTGAGCAGACGCGATGGCAGCAAGAGGCCGAAATTGCCCGTACGAACGAGGCCATTATGCGCGAGTCTAATGCGCTCAAAGACGAGTTTCTGGCTATTACCGCTCATGAATTCCGCACACCACTGACGGTTATTCTGGCCCATAGCCAAATGATGGAGCGTGCGATGCGGCGGACACCAGATATGGATCAGGGGCTACGCGGAAAATTACAGGAGAGTATCTCTTTTATCGATATTCAGGCTCATCAGTTGACAAATATTGTTAACACCTTCCTGGAAGTGACACGGCTGAACCGCGGTCAATTGACGCTCGCTCCGGAAGAGGTCAACCTGGAGGAGGTGGTGAAACAGTCGGTAGCCAACCATAGCACCACTTCGCCCATCCATCAGATTAGCTACAAGATTGAGCAGAGCCCACAGCTCTATCTTGTGGAAGGGGATAAGCCGCGCCTGCAACAAATTTTTGCGAACTTACTGCAAAATGCGATAAAATATAGTCCGCTCGGCGGCCCCATCACTATTTCACTGAAACAATGTATGAATGCCGAGGGGCAAAAGATTATTGAAATCTGTGTAGAAGATAAAGGCATCGGTATCCCCAGGGAAGCCCAACCCCGTCTGTTCGAGCGGTTCTATCGCGCCCCCAACACGGAGGGCAGCGGCACCAGGGGGGTAGGGCTGGGCCTGTATGTGGTGGCCGAACTTCTGCACCTCCACGGCGGAACAATCCAGGTGGTAAGCAGCGGCATCGAGGGGGAGGGCAGCCGCTTTATCCTTACTCTTCCATTGTTAGAAAGACAAGAAAACCTTGATGAGTGAACTTCGTAGCTGGCTCCTCGCGTTGGCGCAGGAATTGATAGCGCGTGAAGGGTTTGCAGATGCTGCCCACGACTATGATCACATTGTACGCGTGATGACCCTGGCTGAAACTATCCAGGCACAAGAAGGCGGCGACCTGCCGACGATCTGGGCGGCGGTGGCCCTTCATGATATAGGGCAGGAACGCGAACGCCGTGACGGCGGCGATCATGCCGTCATTGGCGCAGCAATGGCGAGCGACCTGCTTGCCAACACCCGCTTCCCCCAGCAATCGCTGCCCGCAGTGCAACACGCTATCCTCGATCATCGCATGACCGGCGGCAAGTACCCGCGCTCTCTGGAGGGACGCATCCTCTATGACGCAGATAAAATCGATTCTCTGGGCGCCATCGGCATTGGACGACTCTATTGCATCACAGGCCGCTACAACCAGAAAGTCTACTCCCCCATGCCGGAAGACGTTGTTGAGCCTGTCGATCCTCTACTGGTGCGCTCCTTGCGCCGCCGCCCGGACTATTCGCCAAGCATCGAGTTCCAACTGCTCTTTGGCAATCTGCCCGAACGCATGACGACCGCAACCGGTAAGGCCCTGGCGCAAGAACGCTTTGACTATATGAAAGGCTTCTTCCAACGCCTGCGACAGGAGGTGGAGGGGAAACTTTAGTATTGGGAAGGCGATAAATCGCGCAGGACGCGATAAATCGGGTCCCTACGGAGTTTCGCCCTCCAGAATGATGTAGTTGAAGGTTGTCCGAGTCATGGTGGGGGCGGTGAGATGAACGGTAAAGCCCACACGCGGCTGCAAAGAAACGTATTGCACCACAACCGGTCCAGGATTGCTTGTCAGCGTGACCGTGACCACGCTCGCCGCCGTGATAGCTGGATTGGTCACAATCACATCCATTTGTCCATACTCAAACACACCGGTTCCTGCAAGCGGCTTCTGCAATACAGCACTCCTTGCTTTATTCGCTGCACCAACCGTCGGCATACGAACGCTCGTTTCTCCAATTTCTTCACGCGCAACATCCATACGCCATACATCCATCGCCGGTAGGTGCATACTGGTAATTTCCATTTCTTTACGTGCTCTGCCCGTCGGCAGCTCCTCGACCTTGCGCGCCTCACAGGATGTTCCATTGGCCGCACCAGAGGCACGCTCACTAGCTTTGGCACTGGCTGCGCCACTGGCCGTTTGTAAGCGGATCTTCGCTGTATGCCCCGCCAGGCGCTGTTTACTCTGTATCACTGGAGTCGCCGCGCTGGCAGAGCTGGTATCGCAGGTGGTCACGCCCGGTTCTGTCCCGGCATCATCGGCAAGCCCACTGCCCCCCGCTTGAATAGCGGGTCGCTCGGCGGTCAGGTCCGGCCATTCAGGCATTACCAGCCATGCTGCACTTTCCTCAGTAATACTCTCCTTTGGCTGACCGGTCGGCCATGCGGTGCTTTCGGGGATTCGGGAGGTCTCCTCGCCAGTGCGCGACGACGGTAGTGGCACCGCTGTCTCGCCCGATGATGGAGCAGGCAAAGTGGCGGCTCCGGCTCCTTCAGGATGCAACGCCGAACCAAAGGCAGCTAACGATGAGGTTAAGCGTTGCGCCAGACGTGCCAGTATATTAGGATTTTGCGCGGTAGCAGCCGGTTTCCGCTCCGCCTCAGTATTTGCAGGTAGAGCCGGGTACATGGACGACGCCATTTCTATAAAACTACCCGAATGGATGGCAGGCAGCGCTTTCGATTGTAAGCTTAAACGTGGCGGAATAAGGGATGCGCCATGTGCTGTATGCTGCGCTGTGTACATTGCGCTATCCTGCTCATCTTCTTGCCATGCCTGCGAAGCTCTTTCCTCCAGCGTTTCTTCTACTGAAGCGGAAAGATCAAGCCGCTCACGCGCCAGACGGGAGCGCCATTCAGATTGAGTCTGCTCACCACGATCATCTCTCAAAACCATCACTATCCCCAATATCCAAACTCAAATTTCTATTTCAGACACAGTACACGTTGGAACGTACAGAGGCAGTATAGCACAGAAGCTCTCTACAAATAGAACCAATAGCACATTTGGGTGAATGCGTATACTGGACATAGACTGATCAGCATTCTCATTTAATGGAGGAATATTAGCAAAAAAGATTTATATACTTGAAAGTTGAGGATGGAAACGCTACAATAGACTTGACCATATTGATCGATAAGATTGCGTCTACTATTCCTCTATATACGGAGAAATATCGATATATTTTCGCGAAATAAGGAAGGAACATACTGAATGAAACTGAACGGAACATACAGGTTTAAAGCGTCCAGCGCCCAGGTTTTTCACGCCGTTCTCAATCCAGAGATTCTAAAGTCTTGCATCCCCGGCTGCGAATCAGTTGAGTATCTGGACGCCAATACGCTGCGGGTGAGCATGACCACACCCTTGCCCGGCCTGAAGGGACCTTATGGGATTCCTATCACCATTAGCCAGCGTCAGGAGCCCAGTTTCTTTGAATTTCAGGTCCAGCGTAAAGGCGCGGGGGCCTCCGTTAACGCAACGGGTAAGATCAATCTGACCGATGAGCCGAATGGCGCGCTGCTGACTTACGATGCTAATGCCGAGCTGACAGGCACAGCCGCACTCGCCAACAATCCGCTTGGCGAACGCACCATCAAAGGCTCCCTGAATGCTTTCTTCAAAAACCTGGATGCCGCTATCGCTCAATAAGCTCGCTAAACCGTAAAAGGACCTCTTTTCCCGACAGCAATGGCGGTCGAGAAAAAGGGGCGTACTTCCGTGGCGACCTGATCGGGTCACTACGAGGCCAAACTATGTTGCTATCGAGATGGGGCGAAGCAGGCCCTGCGCTGTGGCAGATTTTGTAAGCTCGTTTATAGTAATGGAAGAGGAGTCTTCCATGACCAGGAGCAAAAAACAGCCGCAAGAACCCCCCCTATCGGCATTGCTACAAGAAGTACAGAAGAGAGCGGGAACGGAAAAGCTTACCAACGAGCAGCAACAACACGTTATACAGGTGTTGCTACAAATTCTGCAAGCCTTTGCGAGCAAAACGGCAGTTCCAGAGCGCGCGCGAGATATTCAGCAGATTCGTGGTCAGGCTCATGTCAAGCGGGCTTTAGAAGTTGCAGCCGCCGGACAACACCATATCCTGCTTGTTGGTCCGCCCGGCACAGGTAAGGCCCTGCTCGCGCGCACATTGCCTTCTCTCCTGCCCATAGCGTCCCTACCGCACCCATTGCGCGAGCCTTCTGCCGATAGCGGGAGCAATGCCTTTTTCGGCGACGCGACTCTGCCAGGCGAACTCATCCTGGCACAGGGAGGCGTGCTTTTTTTAAAGAATCTCGATACATTTGACCTGTCGCTGTTAACCGCTCTCGCCCAAATGGTAGAAACGCGTACTATTGCCGTTCCTCCTCACGAGGAAAATGTTCTCTTGCCGACTCGCTTCATTCTAGAGGCAACCATCAAGCCCTGCCCTTGTGGGTTTGTCGGTGATCCTACGCAGAAGTGCATCTGTTCGGCTGAAGAGATTGCCCGCTATCGACAGCCACTCAAAGAGATTGTGCGAACCTGCTTTGCCATCGAGGTAGAAGTCCCGCTGCTTGTACCGGAGATTTTGAGCGTTTTTCCAGAAGAAAGCTCTGACGATATACGAGCGCGTGTTGCGGCGGCTCGCGCAATACAACAGAAGAGATACGCAGGGCAACCGCACCTTCAGGTGAACGCCGACCTTAGCACGGTCGATGAGGTGCAACAGTATTGTCAGATCGATTCCGCCGGAGAGCAGTTGCTAACATCCGCCCTGCAACAACTCAAGCTCACTGCGCTACAAATGCTGCGTCTACAAACGGTGGCGCGCACTATCGCCGATCTGGCCGGCTCTCCCGCCATCACCGCCAGATACTTAGCCGAGGCCATCCAATATCTGTCACGCTTTGCAAGATAGCAATTCGACCTGATCACAGAAAATCTCCCATACCGTAAAGCCAAATAGAACCTTTTAATCAATGGCGCTCGTTAGCTATGCCGCCCTCAATGATTTCGTCGTAGGGGCTGAGGTAAGATTGGGCGATTAACCGGACGCGATAAATCCGGTCCCTACGATATTTCATACCTTTGGTGATTATATAGGGGTTGGGCGAGGTTGGGCGGTAAATCGGGAATGGTAAACCTGGTCGCCACGGCGGAGGTGGGTGGCAAGAGGAACCGAGTAGCAGTGCCACGACCTATCCGGTTCCCTTGCCGCCCGACGGGACCCTCAACGCTTCGTTTAGTAGTGGTCCGCGCTCAGTGCATAATCAGCGTTACCTGAAAGGTATGCTGCAACGGGCCGCTGGTTGCAGTAACAGTGATGGTAAAGGTACCGGTGACTCCCTGGCTGGTGAAGAGGAATATGGTCTGGTCACCCGAGCCGACTATCGTGCCACTGCCAAAAGCGGTATCGGTAAGAGGAGGCAGGCCCGAGAGGCTTAAAACCACAGTGCCATTGAAGCCATTAATGGCGCTAGCATGCGCCGTATAGATCGCGCCATCTGCCGAGTTAATGGTCTGAGACTGGGGCGAGACCGAGAACGAGAAATCGGAATTGGGAGGGATCACCTCAAGGGTTGGTTGGACGCCGTGGACCAGGCTGCCACTGGTCGCGCTCACCTGGATGGTAAAGGACCCGATAGGCGTCTGCGCAGTGGTGTGAATATCAAGTTCCGTGCTCCCAGGAACAACCACCGAGGGAGCGGTGAATGACGCGGTCGTATTCGCGGGCAGGCCGCCGGTCACGGCAAAATTCACCGTGCCACTAAATCCTGATCCTGGCACAACGCTTACCTGAATTTGATAAGCCGCCGTCGTTCCTTGTTTCACCGTTTCGAGTACTTCCCCTGTTTGGAGTTGGGGAGTAATCGAGAGGGAGAAGTCGGGAACAGGGATGACACTCAGCGTGACATTGACGGAATGTTGGAGGCTGCCGCTGGTGCCGGTGACGGTCAGCGTCGCGGTCCCGATGGGGGTCTGATGCCCGTTGCTAAAGACGCTAAACTGTACGGTTCCAGAGCCGTTGACGGTGGTTGATGAGAAAGATGGGACCGTTTTCGCGAAGGGGTCCTTGTCGGTCAGGGTGACGGTGCCATTGAAGCCGTTCAATGCCGTGATTTGGATGTTATAGACGGCTGTTCCCCCTCGTTCAATAGTTTGGGATGTTGGACTGGCCGAAATAGCGAAATCGGGGCTGGAGGCGCTTGCTCTGGGCAGGGGTCCGATGAAAAGCGTGAGAGCCAGGGTCATGGTCAGAACGAGCAATGCGAGGGCAGCTTTGAGCCGGGTGTACGACACTATCGTTCTCCTTATTCACTTTTTTCTCTGCCGTGAGAGGACATACAGCAACAGGGACACACTACGAGGACACACGTTTTGTCGGATCTTCCTATCCTCGGAAAACGAGCTTGTGTTGTGGAATGAGAGAATAGCACCCAGAAGAAGTATAGCATAAAAAAAGGGAAAATACATGCTGATTCAGCATTGCGCTATACGACCTTGACGGCAACCCTCAACTGCCCTACAATGAAAAGCCTATTGCCTGGCTTATTCCAGTTTCTCGCATGAGAAAAAGAACCTCCTCATAGGGAAAAGGCAAAAACAACATGTTGGGAGAGGACATACAGAACGGTTGGAGAGGTTTTCATGCAGGCAGATCAATTACGACAACATATGATCATCCGAGGGCCGCTCTTCTCTGAGGCGGTTCAGGTGATGATGGTGGCCCCGATGGGCGAATCGGTGCAGATCTTCGGCAAAGGGCTGACCACTGGACATGCTTATACAACTATTCTCAGTCCAGCACAATTGGCAACGCTGGAAGCCCTCCCGCAAAAAGCGCCCTTTGACGGCGACGCCAGAAAGTACCGCCTGGGGGTTGAGGCGCTGCGTCTGGGTCTGGCATACGAATACGATCCCTACTTTGCCCTCTCTATTGCTCGCGTCGATCCGCTCCCCCACCAGCTCGAAGCGGTTTACGATTACTTCCTTGCTCAGCCGCGCATCCGCTTTCTGCTCGCCGACGACCCGGGAGCCGGCAAGACGATCATGGCAGGTCTGCTGCTAAAAGAGCTCAAAATCCGGGGATTGGTGAAACGCACGCTGATCATCACTCCTGCCAATCTGCAATTCCAGTGGCAGCGCGAGATGAAGGACAAATTTCGCGAAAATTTCGAGATTATTCGTGGGGACGTGCTGCGTACCAACTATGGCATCAATCCCTGGCAGGAGAAGCATCAGGTGATCACTTCGATTGCCTGGGTCTCCAGGATGGAAGACGCGAAAGAAAGCTTGCTGCGCTCTCATTGGGACCTGGTGATCGTCGATGAAGCGCACCATATGAGCGCCACCAGCCCCGATAAGAAGACCTTCGCCTATCAATTAGGCGAGGCGCTCTCAGAGATGACGGACCACTATCTGCTGATGACCGCCACGCCCCATAAAGGCGACCCCGCACAATTCTGCCTCTTCCTCAGATTGCTCGATCAGGATGTCTATGGCGATGTCAAAAGCTTAGAGGCGGCTATGCGTCTTAATAGCGCGCCGTTCTACCTGCGCCGCACCAAAGAATCGCTGGTGACCTTTCCCGATCCCGAAACCGGCGTGACGAAGAAGATTTTTACCAACCGCGACGTGCGCACCATCGATTTCCAGATCACGGACGTTGAGATGGATTTCTATCTCCAGCTCACCAACTACGTGGAAGACCAGTCGCTGAAAGCCTCCCTTGATTCCTCGGCTCGTGGTCGCGCGCTTGGCTTTACGATGGCAATGCTCCAGAGGCGTTTTGCCTCCAGCATCTATGCTGTGCGCCGCAGCCTGGAGAGAATGTGCGAGAGGCGTCAGAAAATCCTGGCCGATCCAGAAAGCTACCGTCAGGCACAGATCGAGAAAGATCTCCCCAATAATTACGACGAGCTGCCCGACAATGAGCAGCAGGAGATCCTGGAGAAGCTGGAGGGACTGGTCGCCTCTATCGACCCCGCGCGACTGCGTGACGAGATACAGGATCTGAGCGCGCTGATCAAACACGCGCAGGCCCTCGAACAAAGCGAAGTCGAGTCCAAACTGCTGAAACTCAAAACGGAGATCACGGCCCGAGGATTGTTCAAGGACCCTCAGATGAAACTGCTCATCTTTACCGAGCACAAGGATACGCTGGACTATCTGGTGCGCAAGATACGCGAATGGGGACTCTCTGTCACCGCTATTCATGGTGGGATGAAGATCGGAGACCGCGATACGCCCAACACGCGCATTTATGCTGAGCACGAGTTCTGGCAAGAATGCCAGGTCATGGTCGCCACCGAGGCCGCCGGCGAAGGCATCAACCTGCAATGCTGCTGGCTGATGATCAATTATGACATCCCCTGGGTGCCAGTACGCCTTGAGCAACGGATGGGACGCATCCATCGCTACGGGCAGGAGAAAGACTGCCTCGTCCTCAATTTCGTCTCCACCCGCACACGCGAGGGCCGCGTGCTTGAAAAACTCTTCGAGCGCATTGCGGTGATTGAAGGCGAGCTGGACCCACAGCGCACCGGACAGGTCTTTAATGTCCTCGGGGATGTCTTTCCCTCCAACCTGCTCGAAAAGCTGATTCGCGAGATGTATGCCAGTAACCAGACTGAGGAAAGCATCAAACGGCGCATCGTCGAAGAGGTCGATGTCGCGCGCTTTCGCAAAATCGCCTTTTCCGCGCTGGAAGGGCTTGCCAGGCGCGAATTAAACCTGGCCGCGCTCGTGGGCAAGTCCGCCGAAGCTAAAGAGCGCCGCCTGGTGCCCGAGGTGGTCGAAGATTTCTTCCTCCAGGCCGCTCCCCTGGTCGGCTTACAACCAAAGGAGGCAACGCGACAACAATACGCCCTGCGCCCTCACGTCTACCGCATCGGGCGCACCCCGCGCACTCTCTGGCCCCTCGGCGAGCAACTGGAGCCGCGCTTCGGCAAGCTGGGGCGCGAATATAAACAGATCGTCTTTGATAAAAAACTGCTGGAACAAGATCCCGCGCTCGAATGGGTCACGCCCGGGCATCCTTTGTTCGAGTGTGTGCGCGAAGAGACCTGGCGCCAGACGGAGTCACAGCTCCAACGCGGGGCCGTTTTCTTTGATATCTATAGCGAGCTGCCCTATCGCCTGGACGTATTCTCAGCTTCGGTTCGCGATGGGCGCGGCAACGTGCTGCATCGCCGTCTCTTCGTCGTGCAGACCAACCTCGACAGTGCCATCAGTATTCGCCAGCCAACCATCTTTCTGGATCTCGTTCCCGCGACCGGAGAAGACGTAGAGCTGCCCGACGATACGGCGTTGCCCGGGCGCGACCAGCTCATGCACACGCTCTGGGAGAAGGCGCTGGCAAAGTTTCAGAGCGAGATCAGCGCCCAGCGTCAACGCGAGATCGCGACCATCGAGCGCCACGTCCAAATCAGCCTGGAGGCCATTATCAACCGCGAAAATCAAAAATTGATCAGTTTACATGAACAGAAAGAGGCCGGGTCCAAAGAGCCAGGTCTGGAAGGACGAATTAAACAGCTTGACGACCATGTGATGGGGCTCAACATGCGTCTCGAACAACGTTTGAGCGAGCTGCAACAGGAGCGGCATTGCACCATTGACGATACCAGGCATTACGGGCAGGCATGGGTATTGCCACATCCAGAGCGCGACGCGCCCGATTTTATCGCGATGGTACGCGACGAAAAGATCGAGCGGAGGGCGATAGACGAGGCTATGCGCTATGAACGCAGCCGGGGCTGGCAGGTCGAAAGCGTCGAGAGCGAGAACCGCGGCTTTGATCTCATCTCGCGTTCACCCGATCCCCTGGGCCAGCAAGTGCGTTTTATCGAGGTCAAGGGCCGGGCCAGCGTGGGCGAGGTGGCGCTCACCGACAACGAATATAAAACTGCCGACCGTCTCAAAGGTGACTATTGGCTCTATGTGGTGTACAATTGCGCTACGACGCCCGAACTTCATCCGGTCAACGACCCGACCAGGCTGGATTGGGTGCCGCGTGTGCGCATCGAGCACTACCTGGCACACCCGGAAAGCATTTTGCAGTTTGCGCAGGACGATGATGGTTAGGGATTTTGTAGGGGCGGGGCTTGCCCTGGTGGCCGCGTTGAAATCGGTGGGCTGAACATGATGTCCGGCGATAACGCAACAACCGGCAATTTTATTATGTAATATATTTACACATTCATAATGGAGGGGTTCTTACATTGCATTTCCACTTGACATCCTCGGGTGTGATGCTATACTCCTCCTCAAGGGGGGCGGCGGGAGCCAGTGGCTATCTCGATCCGCTTCGAGGATACTGAAATGAAGCGTCTCATAGAGGTTGACCTGCCAATCAAACTGATTTCGGAGCAGGCGCGGCGCGAGAAGAGCATTCGCCACGGCCATATCTCAACCCTGCATATCTGGTGGGCGCGTCGGCCCCTGGCAGCATGCCGTGCCGTGCTGTGCGCCGCGCTCTGGCCCGATCCGGCGGACGAAAACTGTCCTCCCGCCTTTCGCGTGGCCGTGGCCGACATTCTGGCGCAGTTCGCCGCCAAATTGCCCACCGATGGCACATTGGCAGGACTGTGCAAGCGCCATTGGAAGGATTGGCTTCTCTTAACTTCTCAGACCCTCAACCCCGACGATTGGCAAGATAGCTCAGCTATGCGCTACCACCTGCTCAACTTCATCGCCGATTTCGCGAATTGGGACGCATCCAATAACCCGACCTTTCTCGCAACCGCCCGCGAGCTGACGCAGGCAGCTCACGAGAGCCTCGGCGGCCTGCCCGGCACGCGTCCACTGGTGGTCGATCCCTTCGCGGGCGGCGGCGCGATCCCGCTGGAAGCCCTGCGCGTCGGTGCGGACGCCTTCGCCTCCGATCTCAATCCCGTTGCGGTACTGCTCAACAAGGTGCTGCTGGAGTATATCCCTCGCTACGGGCAAAAACTGGCAGACGAGGTGCGCAGATGGGGCATCTGGATCAAAGAGCAGGCCGAGCAGGAGCTGGCGGAGTTTTACCCCAAAGACGCCGATGGGGCCACGCCGATTGCCTACCTCTGGGCGCGTACCATCACCTGCGAAGGGCCTGGCTGTGGCGCGGAAGTCCCGCTGATGCGCTCCTTCTGGCTGGCGAAGAAGGGCAGTAAGTCAGTGGCGCTGCGCCTGATACCCAATCCGGTCCAGAAACGCGTCGATTTCGCGCTTGTCCACAACCCGAAAGCGAGCGAGGTGGGCGAGGGCACGATCCGTCGCGGCTCGGCAGAGTGCCCCGTGTGCGGCTATACGACGCCGGTCGCCTCCGTGCGCCGCCAGCTCAAAGCGCGGCGTGGTGGCGCTGCTGATGCTCGCCTAATAGCTATTCGATATGATGATCTAGCTAGCAACAAACGGAGCTGGAGGCTAGTCACTGAAGAAGATTTAATAGCCATTAATAAAGCTATTGAATATCTTGAAAGGCGACTGAAAAATACCATTAACAAGGAGCTGAGCCTTATACCCCATGAAGCCTTGCCTCCTCAAGGTACGCTGGGTTTCCGTGTTCAACTCTATGGCTTAGAGAAGTGGAGTGATCTATTTACCCCTCGGCAAATGTTAACTCAAACGACTCTAGCACTATTGATCCAGGAGGTAGGGAAAAAACTGATCATCGATTATGACCCTGATCTAGCAACAGCAGTCCAAACTTGCTTGGCATTGGCTCTAAATAGGTTCACTGATTTCAACTCATCGTTATGCACACTCAATGTCGTTGGAGGGCGTGGTGTTGCTCATACATTTGTACGACAGGCACTCGCAATGGTTTGGGATTTTATGGAAACAAACCCTTTTAACGAGGTAGGAGCAAATTGGCAGACCTGTATAGACGTCATTGGCGAAATTGTTCAAACCGAGAGCCAAAATGACCATGAAGGAACTACCCACATGGCTAGTGCTACTCAAAATCCCTTGCCGGATGATGCCACAAGCGCTCTTTTTACAGATCCACCTTACTATGACGCTGTTCCATATGCTGATTTATCAGATTTCTTTTATGTATGGTTAAAACGTACTTTACCTGCTTCTAATGCTGCGCTTTACGCTACGGAGCTCACTTTAAAGCAAGATGAATGTATTGTTGATGAGATAAAGGGAAAAGATCGTTCCTACTTTGAAAGTACAATAGGTTTGGCAATGGCTGAAAGTTGCCGAATTCTTGCTCCTGATGGGATCGGCGTTGTTGTGTTTGCCCATCAATCCACTGCTAGCTGGGAGGCGCTACTACAAGCTATGAACGATTCAGGCTGGACCATTACAGGCTCTTGGCCGATTGATACGGAACGTCCTGGGCGATTACGTGCCCAAGATTCTGCCGCCCTCGCCTCCTCCATCCACCTGGTCTGTCGCCCGCGCAAAGGTCGTGAGGAGGTGGGCGATTGGCGCGATGTCTTGCAGGAGCTGCCCAGGCGCGTGCGGGAGTGGATGCCGCGCCTGGCTGCCGAGGGGATCGTGGGCGCGGACGCTATCTTCTCCTGCCTGGGGCCGGCGCTGGAAGTCTTCTCGCGCTATTCCTCGGTTGAGCGCGCCGATGGTGAGCCCGTCACGCTCAAAGAATACCTGGAACACGTCTGGGCCGCCGTCTCCAGAGAGGCGCTGCATACAATCTTCCAGGGGGCCGATACCAGCAGCTTCGAGCCCGATGCCCGCCTGACCGCCATGTGGCTCTGGACGCTTTCAGCCGCGAATGAGAAAAATGGTACGGGCAATGAGCAGGCCGATGGCAAATCTGCTACCATAAAAGAGACCAGCGCCGACTATGTGGCAGCCGACGTCGAAGCTGAAGCCGAAGACGAGGAAGAGGAAGCCGGTCCCAAGCCGGGCCTCAATGGCTACGTGCTGGAGTTTGATACAGCGCGCAAGATCGCGCAGGGGCTGGGCGCGCACCTGGATAAAGTGGGCACGCTGGTAGAAATTAAAGGCAGCAGCGCCCGTTTGCGTCCGTTACAAGAACGCGCCCGCTTTCTCTTTCAGAAGGGGGCTGACGATCTCTCGCTGGCAAAGCCGCGCAAAAAAGCGAAGATTCAACAGCAGTCCCTCTTCTCGCTGCCGGAGCTGGCGGAAGAGATCGATATCGCGGGGAGCATGGGCGAGATGCCAGAATTTAATCTAGGAACGACGGTGCTGGATCGCGTCCATCAAGCCATGCTGCTCTACGCCTCCGGGCGCATCGATGTGCTCAAACATTTCTTAAAAGAAGAGGGCGCGGGCACCGACGAGCGCTTCTGGAAGCTGGCGCTGGCCCTCTCCTCGCTCTATCCGCGCAAGAGCGACGAACGGCGCTGGATCGATGGCGTGCAGACGGAAAAGAAGAGCCTGGGACTATAAGCAGTAAATTGATACATATAAATAATGGCAATGTGTAAGTTATGCTGAGCGGGGTCCAGGGGCTGCCGCCCCTGGCGGGGTCTGGGGTGTCCCCAGGCTTCACCCTCCACTTGCCGCCGCAGGCGGCAGACAAAGCTTGTACATGGCGTTAAATAAACGAGAGACGAAGGGAAGCATATGAGCTTGAAACCGTGGTATAAGCTGATTGATCCGCGCCAGGATTTACGCGACTACAAACCACTCGATGCCGCCGAGTTTGCCGTTCACCTGGATATGGTGCGCGATGAACGCGCCCCGGACGATTACCAGGTGCCCTCGCTCTTCTTCGAACGCACCTATCTGACAAAGAATCTGACACAGCTCGCCTGCGAAGTCATCGGGCGTCTCTCCGGCAAGGTTCACGGCACCAACGCCGTCTTCAACCTCACCACCCAGTTTGGCGGCGGCAAGACGCACGCACTGACCCTGCTCTACCATCTCGCCACGCACGGAGCGAAGGCGGATCGCTGGTTCGGCGTTGACCGTTTGCTCAAGACGGCAGGATTGGCGACGATCCCTAAAGCCGCGACGGCAGTCTTCGTTGGCACCGAATTCGACTCGCTCAGCGGGCGCGGCGGCAACGATGGCACGCCTATAAGAAAGACGCCCTGGGGCGAGCTGGCCTACCAGTTGCGGGGCGAGGAGGGCCTTAATCTGGTGGCTGAACACGAGCGCCAGCTCATCGCTCCGGCAGGCGATGTCATCCGTCAGCTTTTCCCGCCGGGGAAGCCCTGCCTCATTTTGATGGACGAACTGATCAACTATATGAGCCGCAACCGGCAACTCGGCTTAGCCGACCAGCTCTACAACTTCGTGCAAAGTCTTTCAGAGGCGGTACGCGGCCAGGAACAGGTCGTCCTGGTCATCTCGCTGCCAAAAGCCGCCACCGAGATGACCGATGCTGATCATGATGACTACCAGCGCTTCACCAAGCTGCTTGGGCGCTTGAGCAAGCCTATTGCCATCGCCTCCGAAACCGAGGTCTCCGAGATCATCCGGCGGCGCCTCTTCGAATGGGATCGCGCCGCCATCGGCCCGGACGGCACCATGACCCTCAGCGCCGAGCAGAAAGAAGTGTGCGCGCTGTATGCGCGCTGGGTCATGCAACATCGCTACTCGCTCTCCCCCCAATTCCCCTTTGAGCAGGCGCAGCAGGAATTCGAAAGCAGCTATCCCTTTCATCCGACGGTAATCTCGCTCTTTCAGCGCAAGTGGCGCACGCTGCCACAGTTCCAGCAGACGCGCGGCATCCTGAAGCTGCTGGCCCAATGGGTCGCCGAGGCGTTCACCGACAGCTACAAAAACGCCCAGCAAGACCTGCTCATCGGCCTGGGCACGGCCCCGGTAGACAACGTCTCTTTTCGGCGCACCGTCGTGGATGAGCAATTAGATGAGAAGCGGCTGGACGCCGTCATTACCACCGATATCGGCGGGCGTCCCGATTCGCATGCCGACTATCTGGACAGGCAAGCCGAAGGGGAGGTCAAAAAGCGGCGTCTGCACCGCAAAATAGCCACGGCGATCTTCTTTGAGTCCAACGGCGGGCAAATGGACGGGAGCGCCACGCTACCCGAAATCCGCCTGGCCGTCGGCGAACCCGGCATAGACCTCGGCGAAATCGAGCACGCGCTGGAACGATTGATCGATACCTGCTACTACCTCCAGGTTCAGGGTCAGAAGTATAGCTTCGACGTCCTGCCCAACTTAAACAAGCTGCTGGCAGACCGGCGCGCCAGCATCTCCCTGCTAGCGATTGAGGAGCGGGTCCACGAAGAGGTTGTGACGATCTTCGCCAGAGGCCCGGTCTCAGGGCTGGACCGGAAATACTTCCCCACCGGCAGCACCGACATCCCCAATCGTCCGTTGGTCACGCTGGTCGTCGTTGCCCCGGAGCAGCCCTATCAGGACCCTGAAGTACAGAAACAGATCAAAATCCTGACTAACCAGTATGGCGAATCCTACCGCACCTTCAAAAACGCGCTCATCTGGTGCGTCGCCGACAAGCACAACGTCGCAACCCTCTATGCCGAAGCGCGCAAGCTGCTGGCCCTGCAAGCCATCGAGAACGACGAACATATGAACCTCAGCGAGACGCAACAGAAACTGCTGCAAGATGCCAGGAAACGAGCCGAGCGGGACATGAGGGAAGCCATCTGGCGCTCCTATCACCATCTCATCCTGCTCAATAAGAACAACGAGCTGCGTTCCGTCGATCTTGGTCTGGTGCATTCCAGCGCCGCCAATACGCTGACAGAACTGATCTTGCGCGAATTGCGCCAGACCAGCGAAATTGTTGAATCGATCAGCGTCAATTATCTGTTACGCCACTGGCCCGCACAGACCGAATGGAGCACCAGAGGAATACGCGAGATCGTCTTCGCCTCGCCCAGATTCCCGCGCCTGCTCAACCCCGACTCATTGCGCGCCACCATTGCCCAGGGAGTCACCAATGGTCAGATCGCTTATGTGGGCAAAAACGGCGCTACCTACGAGCCGATGCGTTACAAGGCGGAAACAGGTCCGGGCGATATTGAATTCTCAGACGAGATGTTCATCATCACCGGCGAGACGGCAGAACAATATCTGACAGCTCAGGCCAGAGGGGATCTGGTCGAGGTAGCTATCGCAACAGAGGATGAAGCGAACGGCAAGGCGGCGCTCTTCAGAGAAGAGGTTGGTCTGTATGTTGGGCCGACGAGTGACCCTTTCACAGGCTCTAACTCATCCCATCAGCCAGCAGACTCAGCAACGCAATCGCCCGCTCTAGAGAGCATGGCAGATGAAACCGTCTCGCGCCTTGCCTGGTCAGGCGAAATCCCACCTCTCAGATGGGGAAATTTCTACACCAGAATATTGACAAAATTCATCCCCGATGGCGGGGTCAAATTGAGGGTACAGATGGAAATTGCGCCTGAAAAAGGCATTTCCCAGCAAAAAATAGACGAGGCACGAATCGCGTTACGCGAACTGGGCTTAAACGAGGCTTTGATTTTAGAATAGGTTCTGTAGGGGCGGGGCTTGCCCCCGCCCTGCTACCACATCCACCGCCGGGCAACCGCAAGGGTTGCCCCTACGGTCCCATGCGTATAATCGCGCAGATCAGTTCGTCAACCGGCGGCGTCAAAACGTCGCCGCGCTCAACCAGCCAGTCAGCCAGCAGCTTGCGCAGTTCGGCCCGCGTCTCCGCATCATCGGGCAAAATGAGTTGTTCTTGCAGTTCGTCCAGCGCGATCTCTAGCGTGGGATAGCGCATCGTTTGCGGCATCTTGACGATCTCGACGTCGGCGTATATCCCCATCTCATACATCACGTCCAATGCATGGATATACGTTGGCGGCAGGGCTCGTTCGCTGCCATGAAAATGTCGCCAGAGGGGATTGGTAATCTGGTCGAAGTGGACGGCGCGCATATAGATGTAACAGGATTGACGAGTAGCCTGCCGCATCTTCGCCAGAAACGCCTCGATAGCGCGAATGGGATAGAGCACATGGCTACAGATCACGATATCGGCTGAGAGGTCGGCAGGGGCATCCTGCCAGGTGGTAGGAACATAGGTAATATTGGCAATACTCTTTTCGGTCGCGTCCTGTCGCAGATAATTGAGCATGGTGGCGTTCGGTTCGACGGCGATGACCTGCCGGGCCTGAGGCGCCAGCGCCAGGGCAAAACGTCCGGTGCCCGCGCCAACATCCAGCACAGCCATCTGCGGCGTGACGACCTCCCGCAAACGCTGAAAGAGCGGGTCGCGGCCAGCGGTATCTTTGGTGGCGCGGTGAAAGCCGCGAGCGCGCCGATCCCAGAAGTCCGCACTGGTACGGCCAAGATGCGCATAAGCCGCATCCATTTGTTGCGCCCGCGTGTCAATCAACGCCTGCCAACGTTCAATAGCATTTTGCATAAATTTTAATCCCCCTCAAGCGGGCCGAGATAGTCATTGGCCCCTACCTCTCTTGAGGAAGAGAATAGACATCGCGTCCCTAGATGTCAAGTGGAGATGCAATAAAAACTAACTGCCTGTAGTAGTTGTAGGAGCGCCTATTTTGCTCTTGAGACAATCAAAGAACTGCCCGGTCAGCTTCTCGGCAGTGCCTTGCAGCAGGCGCGCACCCACGCTGGCAATCGTTCCGCTGACCACGACATGAGCGCTCCAGTCCATCCGCGTCTGCTCGGTGCTCTCGGCGACAAGATTCATCGTGCCGGAGAGCTCAACGGCGCTGCCAGGCGCTTTGCCACGCCCCTTCACTACCATCAATTCGGGCTCGCGCATCTCCGGTCGCGTCACATCGAGGGTAAATTTGGCCTTGACCGGTCCGACCCCGACGGAGATAACGGCCTTCCAGTGTTCCGGCTCCAATTCTTCCAGACTCTGGAAGCCAGGAGCGCACGCGGCGACTTTATTGACATCTAACAGATAAGCCCAGACCTTCTCAATAGGAGCTGCGATGGTCTGGGTGCCAGAAAATTCCATGACGGGCTTCCCCTTTCTACACCATAGATGATGGCTGTTATGCCATCAGCCAGCTATGCTCGTGGCATCAAGAGCTAGCCTTCGTTGTGAACGAGGTACTCCTGCGGGTTGCTTTCAAATAGCCGCTTACAGGCGGGACAGCAAAAGTAGAAGTCTCGCCCATCATAGCGGCTGCGATGACGAGCATGCGCTATTTCCACTATCATACCACAGACGGGATCAAGAGCTGTGGCAGAGGCCGCCGGAGCAATCTCCTCACGGTCAGACAGCTTTCCTTCCGGCACATTTGTAGCAGTCGTGGTAGCGGATACGTTGCGCCTTACCTGCACCAGTTCGCTCAGGATGCTGGAGGCGATTTCTTCCGGCGTAATGGCCCCGATATCAAGGCCAGCAGGCGCTTTCAGACGCGCAATCTGCTCCTCAGAGAGGCCCGATCCACGCAAGTAGTCGCGGCAGGCATTTGCGCGTCTGTGGCTCGCGACCATGCCAACATAGGCGGCTGGGCTGCGTAATGCGTGTTCGAGCGCATCCTCATCATATTCCCCGTGGGTAGCCACGACAATATAGGTGCGCTCGTTAATAGCGGTTTGCGCTAAGGCATCCTGGTCGAATTGCGCAACGGCAAAATTGAGCACCGGGGCGAGCTGGCTCAGCGCGACATTCACGGGCGAGTCGCCAACCAGCAAAAGTTTTGGCAGCGGCAGATGAGGTTCCATATAAATATCGAGCGCGCCTCCACTGGTACAGGTCATGGGAAATATGCGTACATTGCGGCGATCAATGCCTATCTCAGGCGAACCGAGGCGCAGGAGAAAAGCCTCGCCGCCTTCGCGCAGCAAGCGCGTGGCCTCGCGCACAACCACGGGCTGAGCGCAACTGCCGCCGATCCAGCCGGTGAGCCGCCCATTGCTCTGAATCAGCGCCTGGGCGCCCGGTTTGGCCGAGGTTGGTCGCTCGCACCAGACCACGGTCGCCAGCACAAATGGCTCCTCGTCCTGCGTCAACTGGTGAGCCAACTCAAGCAAGCTGTGGGACATATCATCCTCCAACAATGGGGATTGCAATGCCAGGATATGGCAAAATATCCATCCAATCTTATCGATACTATATCACAAGCGAGCCTGCGACCGTGGGAAGTTTTTTAAGAGGGCCATAAAATAAGCCATCTATCACCTATGCTCATAATAATATCAATGGTCGATTATAACATATATTGAATATAATAGATTTTATTGCATTATTGAAGATCATCAGCTATACTACAATCAGTAAGATGAAATAAGGGCTTGGCAGCAGTTCTTCCAATAAAGATGAAGAAATAGTATTTACGGTTTTAGGATAGCAGTGTAGATAGGGTTTGTTGAAGCACAAAATGGCTTGTCTAGACAGCAACTCCCCTGCTTTGCTAAACTAGGGAAAGGATGGATGTTGTGGGAAAGAAGATTACATGTCCAGATTGCAAGGGTACAGACATAAAAGAGGAGCAAGAGACATGCGGCAATTGCTCCGGTACTGGTCAGGTAGAAATCACAGATGATTGGGGCATAAAAAAGAAGGTCAGGTGCTACCCTTGTCGGGGAACAGGTAAAATCAAAGAGCAGGACACCTGTCCAATGTGCGGGGGTGATGGCGAAATCGAAGTCTAAAGAGATTGCGTAACAAATTAGAACGTCTCAGGATAGAAAGCAAGAGGGAACGGTCAATGGCGATACTGAAGCCATCAGCAATTGATTGGGAACGTGCTTCCTGGGAAGAGGCATGCCAGGCCGTGGAACAGTTCACAGATAAGCTTGGGCTAGGTATCGATCCTGGCATTTTCGAGACGGTTGTCGCCCTCAACCTGCTGAGGATACAAACCGTCCAATCCTGTGAAGGGCATCTTGACCACGGATACGCATATCCCTGGATCACTGTAGTTGATGCTGAGCGCAAACGTCTGCTTACCAGAGAATGGAGCCATATCTGTGCTCTTGAAGATCAGGCAAAAACTGTTGGGACGCCAGAGGCATATAATCAGTATCTTTCCGCCGATATACGCCTGCGAGTGACCATTATGCAGTGGGAACGTAATGATCCCCTTTTCTGTCGCCTTACCACTTTACTTGATGCTTTTTACGCAGAGCAGAAAATACCACCTTCCCCCTCCCGCTTGCTCATTGAGCGGCTCAAGTTTCCGGGGACGTATCGCATTGTCCCAGGATTTAGTCTGGCTCTTGATGAGCTACCAGAACACCTCAAAGCGTCCTACCTGACACCTGGACAAGCTGAAATGCAGGCATTTACCCGTTTCCTCAAACGACAATGGCAAAAGGAGCAGGAGAAGAGGGAGAGCATCTCCTGATATGTAAGATGCTCTCCTAATTGTACTACTATTCAGAGCGTACCGGCACTACTCGCCAAGCGCCAGTCCCGTCTCTTGCAGGACCTGCCACACCTTCCACGGCGTGATTGGGATATCGATGTGGCGCACACCTTTATGGGCCAGCGCGTCAATGACAGCGTTGGCGATGGCCTGAGGGGCGCCGACGGTGGGCGATTCTCCCACGCCTTTAGCGCCGATTGGATGGTGCGGCGAGGGCGTGACGGTGCGATCTAGCTCCCACTTCGGCGTCTCCATCGAGGTGGGGATGAGGTAATCCTGGAAGTTGCCGCCGTGAACGTTGCCCTCTTCGTCGTAATAAAGTTCCTCATACAGCGCCGGAGCCAGGCCCTGCGTCAGACCGCCGTGGATCTGCCCCTCAACCACCATCGGATTGATGATGGTGCCGCAATCATCGACGGCGATGAAACGACGAATATGCACCTGTCCCGTGCCGCGATCAATGTCAACCACGCAGATGTAGCTGCCAAACGGGTAGGTGAGGTTGGGCGGATCGTAGTAGTTTACGGCTTCCAGTCCAGGCTCTAAGAAGGGCGGACAATTGGTATAGGCCGCGAAAGCCAGTTCTTGAATGGTCTTGCCCTTATTTGGAGCGCCCTTGACAAAGAAACGCCCGGGCTCCCATTCAAGATCTTCTTCGCCCACTTCCAGCAGATAGGCCGCGATCTTCCTGGCTTTGTCGCGCACCTTACGAGCGGCTATGGCTGTGGCCGCGCCCGCTACCGGCGTGCTGCGACTGGCGTAGGTACCCAGCCCGTAGGGAGCGGTATCGGTATCGCCATGCTCAACGTCGATATCGTCGGGAGACATGCCCAGCTCGGCGGCGATGATCTGGGCGAAGGTTGTTTCATGGCCCTGTCCTTGCGTCTGCACGCCGATACGCGCCAGCGCCTTGCCGGTCGGATGGACGCGGATCTCGCAGCTATCAAACATCTGAATGCCAGCGATATCGAAGTGCTTGCCAGGACCCGCGCCAACGATTTCGGTAAAGGACGAGATACCAATGCCCATCAGCTCGCCGCGCGCTCGCTTCTCAGCCTGCTCACGACGTAGCTCCTCGTAGCCGATCCTGTCCATCGCCAGCTTGAGCGCACCCTCATAATTGCCGCTATCGTAGGTCCAGTCGAGCGCGGAACGATAGGGGAAGGCTTCCGGCTTGATGAAGTTCTGTAAACGCAACTGCGCCGGGTCCTTGCCGAGATCGTGCGCCAGGGTATCCATCATGCGCTCAATCAGGTAGGATGCCTCGGTGACGCGGAACGAGCAGCGATATGCGATCCCGCCGGGAGGCTTATTGGTATGCACGGCATCAACGTCAACAAAGGCGTGCTGGAAGTTATACGAACCGGTACAGATATGGAAAAGGCCCGCCGGGAATTTCGTCGGTTGCGCCGCCGCATCGAACGCGCCGTGATCGGCCAGCGTATGGACGCGCAGCGCATTGACGTTGCCATCCTTATCGGCAGCGATCTCGGCATGAATATGATAGTCACGACCGAAGCCGGTGCTGCTCAGATTCTCCGAGCGGTCCTCGATCCATTTTACGGGCTTACCGGTGGTAATCGAGGCCACGACCGCGCAGACATAGCCCGGATAGATGGGAACCTTATTGCCAAAGCCGCCACCGATATCGGGCGAGATAATGCGAATGCGATGTTCAGGCAGGCCCGCGACGATGGCAAAAAGCGTGCGATGCG
Source organism: Ktedonosporobacter sp. (assembly GCA_035293765.1). Taxonomy (GTDB): domain Bacteria; phylum Chloroflexota; class Ktedonobacteria; order Ktedonobacterales; family Ktedonobacteraceae; genus DASRHT01. Next base: position 75,468 of record DATGMF010000061.1, on the reverse strand, counting down.
CGTGCGGCGCCTGCGAGGTGAGCCAGACGGTAAGCTTGCCGGTAGCCTTATGGAAATCGGCGACGCAGCCGCAGGTTTCAATTGGCGCGGGATGGATACGTGGGATATACATATCCTGGCTGACCACGACGCCATTAGCGGCAGCTTCGGCAAACGCCTGCTCGGTGGATTCTTTGTCGCCCGTCTCCCAGTGATAAATCTGGTTGGTCGGCTGCTTGTCCTTTTTATCAGGGCGCAACAAAGGAGCCGACGGATCAAGGGCCTTCTTCGGATCGACCACCACAGGCAAGGGCTCGTATTCGACATCGACCGCAGCAACACCGTCGGCGGCGGCATAGCGGCTGGTCGCCACCACGAAGGCCACTTCTTGCATCTGATAATGCACACGGTCAACCGCCAGCACGGCCTCTGTATCGGCAGAGAGCGTAGGCATCCAGGCTAAGCCCGCTGCCTCAAGATCTTTGCCGGTGATTACTGCCAGCACGCCTGGTACTTTGAGTGCCTCGCTGGTATCAAGCTTTTTAATCAGGGCATGGGCATAAGGGCTACGCACGATATCGCCGTAGAGCATGCCCGGCAACTGCACATCATCGACATAGTTGCCCTGTCCACGAATGAAGCGCGCATCTTCTTTACGCTTGTATGCTTCACCCAGGCCATGATGTGTGTGTACCTCTGTTGACATCATTCGCCTCCCTCACCGGCAGGAACCGGCACCTGATTGGACTCACGCATCTTCTCAGCGGCATACTGAACGGCCTTGACTATATTGACATAGCCGGTACAGCGACAGAGATTGCCGGAGATGCCCTCGCGTATTTCCTGCTCGGTCGGATTGGAATTACGCTGCAAAAGGGCAATACTGGTCAACATCATGCCGGGGGTGCAATAGCCACACTGGAGGGCATGCATTTCGTGAAACCCTTCCTGTATCGGATGCAGCTTCCCTCCTTGCTCCAGTCCCTCCACGGTCATAATCTGGCGACCATTGGCCTGGACGGCGAACATAGTACAGGATTTTGTAGCCTTGCCATCGACCAGAATGGTACAGGCCCCGCAAGAGGTGGTATCGCAGCCAATATGCGTTCCGGTCAGATGCAGCCCATCACGAATCCAGTGAACGAGGAGCGTACGCGAATCAACATCATCCTCGTAGACGGTACCGTTAATGGTGACACTGATATGATGTTTACTCATCTTATTCCCCTCCTGTAGCACGAGCCAGCGCCTTGCGCAAAGCGCGAGCGCTGAGCGTGCGCACCATTGAACGCTTGTATTCAGCGGGGCCGCGCGAATCACTGGTGGGCTGAGATGCAGCGGCGGCAAGATCGGCAGCCTGGTTGATACTGGCGTCCGTAAGCGGCTTACCAAGCAACGCCTGTTCGGCAGCACCGGCCTTGATGGGGTGCGGCCCGACGTTGGTCAGGCCAATGCCGGCATACGTCACAACGCCGTTGCTATCAAGGGTGACGTACGCGGCTACACCGGCAATAGCATAGTCGCCGACTTTGCGTTCAAGCTTAAAATATGCGCCGCCGCTACGCCCGGTCGGAGCCGGAACGCGGATCTCGGTCAGGATCTCATTGGGACGAAGGGTCGTCTCAAAGATCGAGTCGGTGAAAAATTCTGTGATGGGGATGACGCGCTCCCCGCCAGGGCCGGCAGCTACGAGGCTGGCATTCAAAGCCAGCATGGTCGCGGGATGATCGTTAGCGGGATCGGCGTGTGCAAGGTTGCCGCCAACGGTCGCCCAGTTGCGCACCACGGGATCGGCCACCACCGAAGCGGTATCGAGCAAAATAGGGTAGCGGCTGCGTATCAGGGGCGATTGGTCCAACTCCGCCTCACGGGTCAACGCGCCGATGTGCAATGCCCCATCCGCTTCCCGGATATATTCCAATCCAGTAATGCGGTTAATATCGATTAAAACGGATGGAGCGGCCAGGCGGAAGCGTAGGAGAGGAATCAGGCTATGACCACCGGCCAGAATTTTGGCATCTTCGCCATGTTGTTCCAGTAAGGCGATAGCTTCTGGCACGCTACTCGCCATCACATAATCGAAGGAACCGGGAATCACTGTGTCACCTCCAACTGTTGTTGAGGCGCAAATCCCTGCGCTTCATGTCATCTGTGGTACAGATACCTCCTACCCCAGGAGAGCAAGCACCACACTTTTCATAAAAATAGGGACCAGTTATAGAGTCGTTGTATCAGATACTTCCTCTGTAAGTTCCGATACATCCACTCCTAACACTTTGGCAATTTTCACTAATGTGCTGTGAGCAACATCCCTATAGGGGTCATTATATATTCCCTGCATGGTTGAAGGATGTACATCGGCAGCACGTTGGAGCTTTGTTTGGGTCCATCCCTTCGCCGTCGCTATTTCTTTTACCCGTAATCGTATTGGCATCTTGGAACCTCATAATACTATTTCCGCTAGTATACTACAAGTCTTGACAATTAGGTAGATACAGGTTATGATTTCACTTAGCGATATCGTTTTACGTATTCTTTTTATGATATCGTATAACGTATCTGCTTAGGGCGTACCGATGTAAAAAAAAGTCTGGCGCAGACACACCAGACTGATAGAGAGTCTAACCGTTTAACCAAATCTAGGCTCCCCATACTGCATAATAAGTGCATGGAGAGCCACAAGTCAAGCAGAAAGGATGCTTGCTTTATGGCAACCAGCAAACAGAGGGTCCATCCGCTCCTGGACATCCAGCGTCCCGCCTTTGCCGAACACTACGAACGCGGTGTCTGGTGGAGCATGTACGGAGACGAGCAAGGCAACGGCCCGCTCTCCGTCTCCTATCTCATCACCAATCTCAAGCAGTACCACCAGCAACGCTACTTTGAACAACAGGCCCCCTATTGGCGAGACCACATTGGCTTTTACTTCGGGATGTATCACGGGGCAGTCCTTTCCCCGCAAACCGGCCAGCCTCGCCCAGACGTGCGCGCCCTCATCCGCTTCGATCATCCCCAAGCCATACAAGGCTATCAGCGTGGTCGTGAGGCATACTTTCACGAACCTGACGCTCCCTATCGTTATACCGAACAGCGCCTGCTTGACCTTTTGCATGAGATCGTGCGCGAGGCTGCTCGCTGGAAGAAATCGGAAGCAACAGACACCTGGAACCATGCGTTAGGCAGCGTGCTTGGAGAACTCAGTGGTTTGCCCTTCCCTGAAACGCCCGAGGAGCAGCAGGCATGGCGCGACGAATGCCGCAAGTGGGGCGTTAAGCAGGAAGCGAGCATATTAGAGCATCGGGTGATCGTGCAGGCAGTGTATAAGACAGTCTAGGAACGTCGTAGAATAGATGCAAGTGAGGAGAGTGCAATAACTGCTCTCCTCACTGGTTCGAGGAACCAACATGAAACAGATCATCAGCGCCAAACTGAAGCTTATCACGACACCAGAGCAGTATCATGCCTTTGAACCTGTTCTTTCTTGTTCCGCTTCTGTCTAACCCGAGCCATAACGAAGGAGAGCGCATCATGCAACTCACTGAACAGCACATCATCACATGCGATGACCCGCGTTTTGCCGCCATTGATGCCGCCGCCTTTGCCTCCAAGAACCTGTACAATGCCACACTGTACGAGATGCGACAAGCCTTCATCTTCCAGGGCATCTATCTGTCCTACGGTGAGATGGATAAGCGCATGCAACCGCATGAAGCGTACAAGGCACTGCCGGCAAAAGTGTCACAACAGGTACTCAAGCAAGTGGCTGATGCCTGGAAAGCCTTCAGAGAGGCCAAAGCGTCCTATGAAGAAGACCCGTCCAAGTTTACCGGAAGGCCACGCCTTCCCAAGTATAAGCACAAAACCGAAGGCAGAAACATTCTGGTCTATACCATACAAGCCTTGCAGGGAGGCCAGAGCAAAAAAGGGATACGAGGGCGCATCCGACCGTCAGGATTGCCCATTGAGGTGAAAACCCGACAGCAGCAGATTGACCAAGTCCATATTGTTCCCCGCAACGGCTATTATGTGGTGGAAGTGATTTACAGCAAAGACCCCGTTCAAGCCCACGTTGACCCCTCGTTCTGCATCGCCATTGATCTTGGCGTCACCAATCTAGCGGCGATAACATCAAACCGAGAGGGCTTTGTCCCTCGCCTGGTTAACGGTCGCACGCTTAAAGCCCGAAATCAATGGTATAACAAACGCATGAAAGAACTGAAACTCTGCCTGCCCGAAGCCGAACGAGACCGCGTCACCAAGCAAATGCAGCGCATTACGAACAAGCGCAACCGGCAAGTGGACCACTATCTGCATACTGCCAGCAAGGCTATTATCGACCTGATGGTCAAAGAAGGCGCGGGCACCCTCATCATTGGCAAAAATCCCTTGTGGAAACAAGAGGTGGATAACGGGCGGCGCAACAATCAGAACTTTGTGAACATTCCGCATGCAAGGTTGATTAATATATTGACGTACAAGGCAGAGCTGGTCGGCATCCAAGTGGAAATCCAGGAAGAGAGCTATACCAGCAAAGCCAGTTTCCTGGACCTAGACCTCATCCCCGTGTATCAGCCCGGTGATGAGACGGAGTACACTTTTAGTGGCAAGCGCATGGGGCGGAGAAACCGCCTGTATCGTGCCAAAGGCGGACGTAAGATCTGCGCCGATGTCAACGGGAGCTATAACATTTTACGCAAACGTAGACCTGACGCCTTCTCAGAGGCAAAGGGAGTAGCGGCCTATGTAGTTCAGCCCTTGCGGTTAGCGATAACCGTCTAAATCAAACAAACGATGTGGGGTCGAGAGATGTCCGCATGGTTTGGAACTATACCATAAGTTATGGGATGAGATGAACGCTATTTCTGGCTTGCTGCTCAGTTTTAGCTTCTGCGATTGAAGAAGTAGTTAACTACCATCGTAGCAACGGTGAAGAGCGCAGTCATAAAAATGATGGTAAAAAGCCCGGTATAGGCGACGCCAGGAGCGTCAGTCCAGGGCAGGTGCTCTGCTGCCAACATGGAAGCCAGAAACATCACCATTAACAGCGAGAGCGACACTATGGCTAGCGCCAGACGATGCCCGGCGGAGGGTGCATTGCTGCGACCGCTGACTACCTTTTGTCCATAGGAACTGGCGGTGTAATCTTTGTAGTGAGGAACGCCTTCATAGCCAAGAGAAGATGAGGATGATTTGGGGCCATCGCGCATAACGCCTTCGAATTCCATTCCCTGCCGTGACATACTGATCAGCTCCTTTTCTTTCGTATAAAGCAAACATGCTGTAGTTACGGATCAGGCACTGAAAAGTTGTATGACGATGGCCCCGCTATCTCACACTATTGAGGGCCAGGCGATTACGTTTGCTGGCCCTCTTTTTTCTCTGTCTCTGTTTTATCAGCCTTTTTCTTCTCCTTCACGGGAAAAGGCTGAAAGCCGGGGATCTGATCAATGCTGTCATAGACCTTGACATCGCCCGGCTGCCAGGTAAATTTCTCCTCGTTGGTACTTTTGCGCTGCCGCTCCTTTTCGTTCCGTTGAGCCTCGGCATTTTTATTGTCAGCTTGCTTATCCTGCTCGCGCCTGTCTTCTGGTTGGGAAGCCACGATCTATCTCCTCTCTCCTTATGCTTATTTCGTAACTATTCAGGTACCCTTCTCGCGCCGCCTGCGGCGGCGCTCGAAAAAAGAAGCTTTGGCGAGGACACCTCGCGCTCCGGCAGGGGGACGGGAGTCCCCCTGCACCCCTTCTGAATAGTTACCTTATTTCGCTACACCAACATACTTCAATTCTATAATATACTCAGGGAACTTCGATAGCAGACTCTGATCCGCGGCTGGCAAGCCTAGTTTTTGCAGATCAATAACATGCTCGACCTGCATCACACTATTGCGCGGCAAAAGCACCTCTAATTCGTTGGGATAGACCGATAGATCCTTGACAAAGGCTCCTGGCGCTCCCTCCGGCAGCTTGATAAAGAGGCGAACGCTATTGGCCCAGCTATGCTGGGGATCGATAGAGGTGGAAACAAAGCCGCCATCCTGGAAGAATTTTCCTTCTTTAAAGAGATCCAGCATATTCGGACCAACCACACGCTGAGCCACAGTATCCACCGGAACAGTAGCACCTTTCAAGGCGGGGTCCAGGTGTTGAATAAACTGCTGGAGCTCCGTCTCTGAGAAGCCGGGAAGCACCTGACCCGTACGGGCATAGGTATTGATAGCTTTATACCAGTCATCGCCGGTATAAGCTTTGATGGCTGCTTTTTCTGTGTCCGTCAGTTGCGAGAACCATGCCTGCTGTTGTGCTTTGAAAAATGCGGCGCGCTGATCGGCTGTGAGACCGCGCAGGGCTGGATCCTCAAAATTTGTAATGCCATGAACCAGTTGCGCATAGTTTGCGACGAATTGCTTTCCTTCCGGGGAAAGATGCTCAAAGATCTGAGCGGCATCGGGACCCAGGAGATGTCCAACGGTAGTCAGAATCTGATCTTTCGTCAAAGAGTTAATGAGACCCTTGTCCGCCAGGTACTCGACCATCTTCGTGATGCCTTTGCCAGCGGTATTAAGCGTGCCATCGACAACATCTTTGACGATGGAGGCGGCGACGCTGTCGGCAATTTTGCTCGCCAGCATTTTCGCCATCTCGTCCAGGCCAAGCTTCTCCAGCAGCGCCATTGCACCTTTCCCCGCAAGTTTGCCGCCCGCAGCGAAAATGTCTGCTCCCGGAATCAGCATGGCAACGTCCAGCAGGACGGTCACGCCCATCATCGTGCCCGCCATCGCCTTCTCCTCGGGCGTGGCGTTAGGATCGCTAAGAATGGCGGCATCGTTGGAGATATCTGAGAGCCCAAAGACCCAATCGACAATGTGATAGACGACGCTGTTGACCTGGTTGATGCACCAGTTAACGGCATCGAAGAGCTTGCCTGCCCACTGCGCCATAATGTCTCCGACCTGGCTCAGCATTGCCAGAGCATCACCTACCATCCGCCCGACGTCCTTGCCTTCCTGCACCAGATCGTGAAGAGCTCCCCCGAAATTGAGGTGGAAGAGATCGCCAAAGAAGGAGCCCCCCGAGTGCAGCATATCCTGCACGGTGTTTTCCATATCATGAATGATGGCCCAGACGGCGCTTTCCCCTTCACGCAGCACCAGATCGGGCGACAAACGGTGTATTATTTCTTCGACGATATTGACAAAGGGCTGAATGAGCATCGTCGCGAAGTGAGCGGCATCACGAATCCAGCCTGCCGCGGTTGAAATATAGCCCGCCATCTCATCAATTCTTTGAATAATGCCATCCGTATATTTGTACTGGTTATCAACCATTTTGGTGAAGGCGGTACCGGCCAGTCCCTGGAAGCTCGTTGTGAGGCTATGGGCCTGATTACGCATATCGTTATTGGCCGCTTGATGCTCATTGGCAAGCGATTTTAACTGCGAAGCAACGCTATCCATAGGACCGGCAATGGCTTCGCTAAATGCATTAATGGCATCCGTCATATGCCGCTTATCCTCCTTGATATGCCGCCGACCAACGCTGCTGTCGCGCTCGCTTCGCTCAGGTCGGCGGTGAGGTAGTCCTCCTTTATTTAGGATTATTGGTTTGAGACATCTGGGACGTAGCCTGATTGAAGTGGTGCGCGATGTTTTGGTCCTGTTTCTGGACGACCTGCGCGACCTCAGCCAGGACGGTGGAGATGCGGTCACGAATATCCATTGAACGATGGAGGTAAGCTTTAATGTCGCCAAGCATGGGAAGCAGCCCATTATACGCCGGGGCCGGGAGGTTTTTGCTGGTATCATCAATCCAGCCAATCTGATTATCGGTCCTGCCTCTGAGCGCATCTGTATCTTTCTTGATGGCGTTGGCAGTATTGTTAATATCGCTCACGATTACCTTGATGATATCATCCATAGTGCAATACCTCTCTAAATTAGAGCAACAGATGATCAAAAAGAGCATGCTTGATTCGTGCGATAATGGTCATTCCAGGGTAAATTATACAGTATAATTGGGCAATTGTATATTAGAATTGCCTGAATCGACTATGCGGGAGTTACCAATTTTTGCCTTCTGATTACGTTCCTTGCTCCTCCTGGTTATAGAACCTCCCAGCCCTCTATCACACATTAGGGAGCAATTTCGTCCTGATCATGCTCATGAGTGAAGCGGTTTTTGTCAGCCATCCGTGTTCTCTCTGAAGGACTATTTCGGGCGTGACCAAATTAGGAAGAAGACGATGCTCCAGGAAGGAACAGAGCTACCAGCAGACATATTTCGTTACAACAACGAACGGCGGCAACTCGAACTCTTTGATCTGCCGTTGCAGCGCGGTCGTCTCATCGAGGTCTGGGTCTATGGTGACTGGCTGCCAGGACACCTCCAACGAGATACCACCGGATGGTATCTGCTCACCTTTGATTATGTGGAGCTTCGTCTTCGTGCAGGATTATACGCCCGCTATCGGGACCCTTTTTTATCTTTTTACGCACGATAACACCCGTACCCCGATCTGGTTTGTTGCTCCGCAGGGGGTCAGAAAGTCTTGCGGGTCACGGGATGGACCTATGAGACTTCCCCGCTTTCAGCGGGGAAGCGTTCACGGAAGAAGATAGAGCGATGCAAGAACAAGGAGATCGCGCTCTTTCCATCATGGAAGCCCCACGAGTGTTACTTGTGGATGACGATCCGATGGCATTGCAAGCGATTGCCCACATGCTCACCCTGCGTCTGGGCGAGATGCAGATCGATGTGGTGGATTCGGCCCAGACCGCGTTACAACACCTACAAACATCTTCCTATGATGCCATATTGAGTGATATCAAGATGCCCGGAATGAGCGGCTTTGACCTGTTGGACGCCATCCGCCGCCTTCATCTGGATATCCCGGTCGTGTTGATGACAGGATACAATGAGCATGAACTGGCTATTCAAGCTTTACGCGCAGGAGCTTATGATTATTTACATAAACCGATTGAGCGTGATGAACTGGCTACCGCCATGCGCCGGGCGCTGCAGACGGGCCAACTGCGGCGTCAGGTACAACTCCAACGGCGTGCATTATTGCAGTATGCCCAACATTTAGAGCAGCAGGTTGCTGAGCGTACTGAGGCGCTCTCCCACATCAACCGTGAGCTGCACGCGAGCAATGAGGCCAAAGAGCAGATCCTGCAAATAGTGGCTCATGAATTGGCAGGACCGGTAACCAGTGTGAAAGGCATGCTCTATCTGCTACAACGAAACCTGTCACACGATAGAGCTCAGGACAACGTTCTGCGGTATATACAAACGATGGAGAGGTCGCTTGCCCGGTTGCAACGCCTGATCGGCGATTTGCAAGACCTCAGCTATATCCAAACCCACACTTTTGTGATCCAGAGGAGGCCGTATAACCTGGTAGAGCTCTGTCAAGAGGTGCTTGACGGATTTACCGAAGGGAAGACACGACTCTCGCAACCACCTCCTGGTCCACTGATGGCTGAGATCGATCCAGAGCGCATGAGTCAGGTATTGCTCAATCTGCTTTCTAATGCCCGCAAATATTCACCAGCGGGAGCACCTATTACGGTGCTGCTCCAGCAAAATCCAACGCATATCATCCTTTCGGTACAGGACCAGGGACGCGGGATTCCTTCAGAGGTCCTCTCACGGATCTATGATCAGTTTTACCGGGTGCCAGAAGCCAAAGAGCAGGGCGGCCCAGTAAGCGGACTGGGGCTGGGACTGACGATTAGCCGAGCGATTGTGGAGCAACACGAGGGGCGCATTGAGGTGCAAAGTACGCCCAGGGAAGGAAGCACCTTTTCTGTGTTGCTTCCTGCAACCGCAGAGCAGCCTCTCGTTCCTGCGTTGCGATGGATTGTCTGCGATGAAGAGCATGGAGTTCCCTCTGCCAGGCAGAGTTCTCACTTACAGATTGGAGAAGAGATAGGACATTGAGGTCTGTATGCTGTCAGGAGACACAATATGCTCGTCTATGATTATTCTAACGCGCTGACCAGAGATGAAAGGAGACGTGTTCGATGCATGTGACTATTACTTTTCAAATGGCAGTTATTATTACTCTAGCATGTATCCTTTTGACTTGCTGGTTATCAAAGCCGAAATATGGTCTGCCCATTCTGGTAGCGTTCATCCTGCTGCTCTTCGCCGCAGCCTGGCTCTAAGATAGAGTTGGACGGCGAAGGCGAAAAGGGTTCACTCTAATCAGGAGCCGGGTCAACCTACGAAAAAAAATGAGATGCAAGCTTTTATTATTTGCATCCCACAAAAGGGCCTTTGGAAATTATCCCATTTTATGCCGAATAACGCCGGAACATCGCGTCAAAGTAAGCTGTATAAGCTAATGACCTACTTCGGCCTACTTAACCAGACGTTGCTAAATGGCATTGTTGGATAGTTGATCATCTATAATTGATAAAATAGGATATCCTCTCAGTTCGAAAGGATCAGATCAAAAGACGACCGTGGACGGATATAGGTGAAATAATAGTCTTCCGCAGCATCCCAGAGCTGATGCCAGCGTTGCATAAAGTCTTGCCCTTCTCGCACAACGAGGCGCTGACGGCGGACGAGGTCGTCGATCTCAATGAGGACGGCCACATCGACAAGATCAGCAAGCTCGGGCCTGGCCGAGTATATGCCATCGAGCAGAATCACCGGCGCTGGCTCCAGCGTGACAAGCTCCTCTTTCCAGCCAACCCAGCCGCTACCTGCTTGGAAATCCAGCGGATGCCAGGAAGCCGCTTTGTTAGCCAGCAAGGGTTCGAGGACCTCCATACGCATGCGCCGCCAGTCAATACCCTGCGCAACTTTCTCGCCGGCGCTTTTCCCGTACCAGACATCATCGTTGCCACCGGCATAGAAATCGTCGCTCACAACAATGCTTGCCTCGACGCGAGCAGCAACCGCCTGAGCAAGCGTAGATTTCCCCGTGCCGCTGCGACCATCAAGAGCGACGAGAACGGGGCTTTTATGCTGTAACCGCCGCTGTATCTCAAAGACAACGGCATCTGCCGCCAATGATAGCTTCTGGTTTTCTCCCATATTCTTGCTTATCAAAATGTCCCTCCCTCCAATCCGATTCTACAGCAGATGATTTTCTCTGAAAAGTCCCCTCATCTCTGCCGCCATCTACCTCTTTTTAGCAAGCAATTAAGGCAACGCCTCCGGGTCGCCACCCATTTCTTTTTTGATAAGAGCATAGTTGCGCATGAACCGCTGTGTCTGGGGATGTGCTACACCTAGAGATGCTGCACAAATCCCCACAATGCGTCGCAACAACGGCTCGGCCTGCTCGTCCTTGTCCTGATCATGATAGAGCAGTGCCAGGTTATTCAGGCTGGCAGCGACATCAAGGTGGGTTGGGCCTAACTGCTGCTCTCTAATGGAGAGAGCCCGCTGGTACAGCGGTTCTGCCTGCTCATACTTGCCCTGGACATGGTAGAGCTGCGCCAAGTTGTTCAGGCTGATGGCGGTATTGGGATGAGTTGAGCCTAACTGTTGTTCGGCAATGGAGAGCGCCCGCTGCAATAGCGGTTCTGCCTGCTCGTACTTGCCCTGGGTTGTATAAAGCATCGCTAGGTTGTTCAGACCACCAGCGGTTTGCGGATGGGCAGGGCCTAACTGCTGTTCGGCAATGGAGAGTGCCCGTTGGTACAATGGCTCCGCCTGCTCGTACTTGCTCCTGGCATAGTAGACCCCTGCCAGGTTGTTCAGGCTGATGGCAGTCTCAGGATGGGTTGAGCCTAACTGCTGCACCCTGATGGAGAGCGCCCGCTGTAACAACGGCTCGGCTTGCTCGTACTTGCCCTGAGCCTTATAGAACTCAGCCAGGTTGCTCAGACTGGCGGCGGCATTAGGATGGGTTGGGCCTAGTTGCTGTTCAGCAATGGAGAGCGCCTGTTGCAACAACGACTCGGCAGCCTCATACAGGCCACGTTCACACAAATACCGACCTGCATTATTACATAATCTACCTCCCTCCCACCACGCTCGCCTCAAGCCTTTCACCCACTCTGCGCAAGTGAGTGCGTGAGGAAGCAGGAACTCACACTGGGGCCATGTTTCGTATGCCCCATCTGGAAAGATGGCATTCACCTCTAACACGGCTCGTTCCATCCATTGCTGTCGTTCCTCTTCAGAGAGTAGCGCGCGGATGACGTCCTGGATTAGTCGATGCAGCGAAAGGGTCTCGTTGGCCCGCTCAATCAATGAATAGCGATAGAGTAATCCCAGTGCCTCATCTATAACAATTGGCTCTGGAGGATCGGTGGTCTCCGTATGAGCCATTGCTTGCTGGACCAGCGATTCTGGGATCTGGTCTGGAGCCAGAAACGCGCAGAATTGGAGGATGGTTCCTGCCAGCTTATTGCGCTGCTGAATCGCGTCCCAGGAGAGCCAGAAGGTCATGAAGACCGAGTCGGGATGATCGGCGTCTCCGCGACGGTCTAAGAGCTTCTGCTGGGATTGCCGATACAACTCAAGATAGCGTTCGAACGAAACGCCATTTTCCGCGATATAGGCTCCGGCCTGATCCAGGGCCAGTGGGAGCCATCCGAGCAGTTCACAGAGATCTTTAGCACGGTGATAGTCGCTTGCTGCCGCGTCTGTGATACGAGCTTCTTGCGCAATGCGTCCTGCACGACGTAACAGGAAGAGGACGCCTTCAGCTTCTCCAAATACGGGCAGTACTTCACTGTGGGCGAGCGCACTTACATCGCGTCGCCGTGTGGTGATGAGCACGCTGCCTTCATGCTTGCTTGGTAGAAACGTAGGGAGAATAGCCCGGGGTTCTTCGACATTATCCAGGATCAGTAACCACTCGCGATGGGTCTGTAACCAGTGCTTGACAGCTTCTACCTGCTTTGCTGCTTCCTGTTGCTCCGGCAGACCGAGCACGGTTGCCAGGGCGAGGTATTCTGTGGTGAGGAGCTCAGAAGAATCGGCCTGAGCCCAGAGCACCGCCTTGTATGCGTCGGCATAACGATGGGCATATTCTACCGCCACCTGTGTCTTGCCAATACCGCCCAGGCCGCTGATAGCCTGGGTTAATGCCGTGACTTTAGCGCCTGGAACCAGCATCTGTCGCAGGGATGTGAGGATAGCATCTCTGCCGGTAAAATGCGGGTTGCGGGTGTGAGGAACACGCCAGGGGTGATCGGGGCTTGTGCCACCGGAAGACGAGGAGTTGTCTCTCCTGGGCGGTCGCTCATGGGTCACATAGTGCTGGATGAAGCTGAGCGCGTAGAGAGCCGAGGCGCGCGCGGCAAAGTCATGATAGGCATCACCTTTGTGGTTATCGGCGTAGTCACAGACACCTTTGACTACCAGCCAGGGAGTGTGGTGATGGCGGCTGGCAGCGAGAGCAAAGGCTGCTCCCTCCATGTCAATCGCTGCCGTACCGCGCACCGGCACCCGCACGTCCGCGAACGGTTGATCGGCCCGCACCGCGCTTCCCGAGGCCATTGCTTTGAGAAAACAGCGCACCTCGCGCTCTTCGAGCGTAGTGTCAGGCGGCGCGGGCGGACGTGGGAGAGCGGCGAGCAGTGGTTTCCACGCGTCAAAGAGTCCCAGGAATTGCAGGATCGCCGCATCGAGCTGGTAGGTGAGCGTGTCATGCAGATGCACCTGCCTGCCCTGCTCATCCAGAACAAATTTGCCGCTATCGTAGGTGAAGGTGCGCTCGGCAACCACCAGGTCACCGAGTTGCACCTTATCACCGGCACAGATTCCGGTCATGATGGCGATGCGTGGCTGACACTCTTCCAGCACATGAGATAGGTGCAGCGTCATCTCTTGCGGGCCGTAGCGTGCTAGCCAGGAGAAATGCAAGCGGAGCCGTTCGTCTTTCTTGTTCTTGATGGTGGCGAGGCGATGGTCATACTGGTAGCGTGAACTGCTCTGCTCTTCAATCTTCCCTTCGCAGTATGGTTGCACGACTTCCAGAAATGGCCTGACCTCTTCTGGCAGGGCACAGACAATACATACATCCACCGGTGACGCTACTGGTTCCATCGCTCTTCTCTCCTCTACAGCATGAGCAACATTTTGCATGCTCTCTAGCATACTAGACGAATCAAGCGCCCTTCAAGAAAAAAGGAGCAAAAATACTGGTAGGGCCCTATGAGGCCTCAGATTCCCTGGTTGACGCTCATCTATATCATTTCATATACTAAAGCCAGGGAGTGTGATGTGCTTCGGCGCACAGTACTCAGGCTGCACCAATTTCTGAGGAGGGGAGATTGGCATCTTGAGTACCGTTCAGCGGACCTCGCCTGGGACGATTCCTACGTGAGAGGAAACCGTGCCCAGAGCATGGGCCTGATGGGGCCAGAGAACACGAGCAAACCGATGAATGAAACCCACACGAGGGTCCACCATCCCAGGCCACCCCGGCCTGTCCGAATCCTGGTAAATACCATTGTAACAGCCATCTTGCGTTCCCGTTGGCATCACATGAGGAGCAACCGGCTCCTGCTGCTGACGTTTACGGGGCGCAAGAGTGGGAGAAAGTTTACAACACCGATGCGCTATGAGCAGGAGGGCGACACCATACAAATGACGGTCGTGTATCCCTGGTGGAAGAATCTGATCGAGCAGCCCGCAGTATGTATTTTGTTGCGTGGGCACATGCGCACCGGCACAGCGGAGGTACTGCCTGAGAAAGATGAAGAGGTGGTGGTGAGGGTCCATCTGAAAGAGTAGCTCTTTACTCTTTATCACAAATGCACAGAGGACGACGCGGAAGGATTTCCGCGTCGTCTTCACCACCTTCATGCACGCAGCAGACTCTGCCACTGAATGGAATGAACATGACAGAAACACTCGCACCACTACAACGTACACATGGTCGCCTACAGCGTCCAGTCGGGCCTCATTACAAATGGGTGGCGCTGACCAACACAACGCTGGGCTCGTTCATGGCGACCATTGATGCCAGTATTGTACTCATCGCCTTTCCCGCTATCTTCAAGGGCATTGGGATTGACCCTCTGGCCCCGGGCGAAACTGGCTATTTTCTCTGGTTGCTGCTGGGCTATCTGGTCGTGACTGCCACGTTGCTGGTCACTTTTGGCCGCATCTCTGATATGTTTGGTCGGGTCCGCCTGTATAACCTCGGATTTCTTATTTTCGCTATCGGCAGTACTCTGCTTGCCCTGACACCGGGGACCGGCAATACCGGGGCACTCGAACTTATCATCTTTCGCCTTATTCAAGGCGTCGGCTCAGGGTTTCTCCTCTCCAATAGCGCGGCGATCCTGACGGATGCCTTTCCCGCGAATCAGCGGGGGCGCGCACTGGGCATTAATCAGATTGCAGGCATCGCCGGGTCGTTCATTGGCTTGATTGTTGGCGGTCTGCTGGCGGCTGTCCACTGGCGGCTCGTTTTCCTCGTCAGTGTGCCGGTGGGGATTGCCGGGACCATCTGGGCATACACCATGCTGCGCGAAACAGCAACGATCCGCGAGCATCAAAAAATCGATTGGCTGGGGAACGTGACCTTCGCTCTGGGCCTGACGATTTTCCTGCTGGGGATCACATACGGGATAGAGCCATACGGCAGCTCGCCTATGGGCTGGGGCAACCCTCTGGTTATTGGAGCCATTCTGCTCGGCATCGTGCTATTGGCGGCTTTTGTCTGGATCGAACTTCATGTGGAAGATCCGATGTTCCGGCTCGATCTCTTCAAAATTCGCCTCTTTGCTGCGGGCAATATCGCGTCGTTTCTCTCCGCGCTTGGACGCGGTGGCCTGCAATTTATGCTGATTATCTGGCTGCAAGGCATCTGGCTCCCACTACATGGCTATAGTTTTGAAGAGACGCCTCTGTGGGCCGGCATTTTTATGACTCCTCTACTGCTCGGATTCATTTTGATCGGTCCTCTGAGCGGCTATCTTTCGGACCGCTTCGGAGCCCGCCTGTTCTCGACGGTTGGCATGCTACTGCAAATGATTGGCTTCCTCGGGCTTACTTTGCTGCCTGCCAACTTCGCTTATCCGCCCTTTGCCGGGCTGCTTTTCTTGCTGGGTTGCGGTTCGGGCCTGTTCGCCTCACCCAATACCAGTTCGATTATGAGCAGCGTGCCACCGGAGACACGCGGAGTCTCCTCCGGCATGCGTGCAACCTTTCAAAACAGTGCCAATCTGGTCAGCATCGGCTTCTTCTTCAGCATCGTCACGATAGGATTGGCCGCGGCGCTTCCTTCGACGCTCTCGGTCGGTCTGATCAGCAATGGCGTTCCCGACAAGGCGGCCCTCACCATTGCCCATTTGCCTCCGACGGCTGCGCTCTTCGGGGCATTTCTGGGGTATAATCCGATTGGGAAGTTGCTACCGCCATTGGCACTACAAAGCATTTCACCCGCCCATCAAGCAATTCTGTTGGGCAAGTCGTTTTTCCCGAACTTGATCTCTACGCCGTTTATGCAGAGTTTGCACCTCGTGTTCTATATCTCGGCAGCACTCTGCTTCATCGGAGCAGCCGCATCATTCCTGAGAGGCAAGCACATTGTCTACGGGCAAGAGCGCCGCTGAGCCAAACAAGAAACATGCTCAAAAAGGGGGAAGACATCATATGAGCCAGCCACCCGAAGGCACCAAGCCCGATCTCTCAAGCTTCCATCATCCCCGTTTCGCCGCTTTCTATGAGCGGCAGAGCGGAGGAAAGAGCGAGCGACGTTTCTTTGAGCCACTACGCCGGGAGGTGTTGGCACAGGCTCATGGTGTGGTGCTGGAGGTTGGTGCGGGCACAGGGCTGAATTTTGCCCTCTACGAGCCCGAGAAGGTAACGCAAGTTGAGGCCGTTGAGCCAGATAGCGCAATGCTCGCCTATGCACGCAATCGCCTCCCCCTGGCACGCGTACCTCTGACTGTAACGCAGGCAACCGCCGAAGCGCTACCTTTTGCTGATAGGATGTTCGATTGCGTGGTAGCAACGCTAGTATTTTGCTCCGTTGGCGATCCAGTTCGCGGCTTTGTGGAGATACGCCGCGTCCTTAAACCTGGCGGCACGCTCTTGCTGCTGGAACATGTGCGCTCGACAAGCCGTTTCGCGGCGCTCCTGCAAGATCTGCTGGTTCCTCTGACAACCCGTATGGCTGGAAACTGCCACTGGAACCGCGATACAGCTCAGGCTGTCAATGCTGCTGGCTTCCAGATACAATCAACCCGCATAGTAAGCGGCTGGCTCTTACCTATGCTCCTACTCCAGGCAACACGTCCAGAAGAATTGGCGACGTAGTCGATTTTTCAATTTCCTATCCTTTTTGCCTTATCTGATAGCTACCCACTCATAGCGAATATGCAGGCGCACGTTGAGGCACAGATGGGGCCGTGTCAGAATAATTCCTGGTTAACGAGGTAAGCAGGTAGTGCAGCAGAAGAGCCAGCAGCGTTCCAGCTCCGATCAACGCCCATCCGAGCGGTGATGGCACGACGAGTTGAAGGAAATTGCGCAGGGCTGGTACGGCAAACGCGGCGAGCAATATCCCCGCAGAGCCTGCCACTGCCCCCCGGACGGGCCTGGTCAACGTTCCTTCGGAGCGACCAGCGTCAAGCGTCTGAGCCAGTTGTGTGGTTACGATGCTGGCGAAGGCCACCGAGCGCGCCTCCGGCAACGCACCGGCACCGAGCATCACGAGGTAGCTCGCCAGCGACGGAACGGCAGTGGCAATACCGCGCAGGAACACTTCATTGCGTAGTGGCTTATTGAGCGCAGCTTCCCCCTCTCTGCTCAGTGTCGCCAGAACGCGATGTTCTGGTTGTTGTAAGGCTACCGCTAAAGCGGGCAAGATGTCCGTAATGGCGTTCACGGCCAGGATCTGGCTGACCGTTAGCGGCGTACTGCCTCCCAGCAGGCTCGCGCCCACGACCAGGCCCAGTTCTCCCAGGTTACCACCCAGCAGCAGACCGAGCGCGCGACGAATATTGCGCCAGAAACTGCGACCCTCAACAAAGGTTTCCACCAGCGTAGAAAAATCGTCATTGGCAATCACCACATCAGCAGTCTGGCGAGCCACCTCTGTGCCGCCCTGGCCCATCGCTACGCCAACATCAGCGAGCCGCAAAGCAGGAGCATCATTGACGCCATCGCCGGTCATAGCAACGGTATGCCCATGACGTTGCAAACTTTCGATGATGCGCAGCTTATCCAGCGGCGTTGCCCGCGCGACGACAACAGCCCGTTCTAGCCGCGCATCCAGCTCGCCATTTTGCAGTTCAGCGATCTCAGTCGCCGCGAGCACATCGCCACCATTGTTGAGTAGCCCGGCCTCACGGGCAATGGTGCGAGCAGTGGCAGGGTGATCGCCGGTAATCATGATTACCCGTACACCTGCTTCATGGCAACGGCGTACCGCGGCCCGCACGGTCTCACGCAGTGGATCGCTGATGCCGACAAAACCCAGCACAGTCAGCCCCTGAGGATCTTCAAGTTGCAGGTCAGGAACTCCTTCAGCTACCATGAGCACACGCAAACCGCGTGCGGCAAGCTGCCTGGACTGTGTCAGCCAACGTTCTCTACCATTCTCGTCAAGCAGTACTTTCTCGCTATGCTGCAGCATCGTCGTACATCTGGGCAACAACACTTCCGGCGCGCCTTTGACACAGCACCGTCCATCAACGAGCGTAACATGGAACGAGCGTACGGGGTCAAAGGCCAGCTCTTCCTCATGCTTCACCTGTATCACTTCACCGAGACCAGCCTCTCGCGCACCCAGGATAACTGCGGCATCGGTAGGATGGGCATGAGCGCCGGGGGTATCGGGATGCGGGCTGGCAAGGGCTGCCGTCAGCAATACATAGCGCGTGCCACCGCTAAGTTTTCCTGGAAGCCGCGCTTCATCAGTACTATCCTTCACCAGGCTTAATACCAGGCGTCCCTCCGTCATTGTACCTGTTTTATCTGCACAGGCGACATCGACCCGTCCCAGGGCCTCAATTGCGGAGAGACGGCGCACCACGGCATCACGTTGGGCCAGGCGGTGAGCCACAC
Source organism: Ktedonosporobacter sp. (assembly GCA_035293765.1). Taxonomy (GTDB): domain Bacteria; phylum Chloroflexota; class Ktedonobacteria; order Ktedonobacterales; family Ktedonobacteraceae; genus DASRHT01. The sequence goes on along the minus strand of DATGMF010000061.1, from coordinate 56,494 downwards.
CTGATTCACCGACCCTTGTTAGCAGCGGTAATCCTTCGGGGACACCGGCCAGGGCTACCGTCGCTCCGGTCGCCAGCAAAGCCGTAAGCGGTTTGCCCCAGAGCAGCCCGGAACCGACAACGATAGCTCCGCCCATTATTGAGAGGGGGATGAACACACGCAGCATCTTGCTCAAGCGGACTCCGAGCGGGCTCTGTTGCTCCTCTTCCACCGAGAGCGCTGCGGTAGTCGCTCCCATGCGCGTCTGCCGTCCCACAGCAAAGACAACGGCGTGCCCTGTTCCGGTTGTGACATCGCTGCCTTCGAGGACGATGCGGCTGGCATCCGTTGCACCGTGCGGCGCTTTGGATACCGGCAACGACTCTCCTGTGAGGGCTGCTTCGTCTACCTCCAGGCCCTGCGCGTCCAGCACCCGAGCATCGGCAGCAATGCGCGTTCCTGGTGTCAGCAAGAGGATATCGCCAGGCACAACTTTCTCAGCGGAGATCATCAGGGGATGACCATCGCGTAACACTGCTGCGCTCGATGTTCCTAAATGCTTGAGGGTTTCAGCAACCTGATCGGCTTTATGCTCCTGCCACACCCCCACCGCCACATTGGTCACAATGGTGGCGGTAATAATCAGCACATCCGTGGTCGAGCCGAGGAGGAGCGAAAGACCAGCGCCAACCGCAAGAATACCCAGTAAAGGCGAACGGAGCTGGTCAAGCAGCGCCGACAATAAGCGATTGCGTCGCGTCTGGGGAACAGCTCGCTGCCAGCGTTGAGCAGCCTGAGCGCTGCTCAGCCCTTCCCTGGATGTCCGCAGCGTATGCAGGGTTTCCTCGATCCCACGTCGCCCCCAGCGTTCTGGACGAGGATCGGTCAGCCTGATCATCGTTGCGCCAGACCGTTTGCCGCCTCGTAACCTGGCCCATCCATCAACCAGTGCAGCAAGCACAGTGATATAAACAACGCGCGAAGCCGCCTCTATCCCTGGAGCGGCACGGAAACCCCAGATAGCCCCCACTATATTAGAGAGCACTGACAGCCAGATAGAATCTCGCACCGTGGCTTCGCGTTGCGCACCAGCCTCAATGATCGCGGCCACAGCCTCAAGGTCGGGGGCGAGCAGATCAGCACGAGCCGGGAAGCGGCTGCGCTCATCAGAAAGGCCAATCGCCAGATCGCAGGCGGCAAAGCCCGCCTGTGCCGCCGCATTATCCGACATAAAGGCAACATATCCGCCTTCTAGCTGCCGCGCACGAATGGCTTCCAGGGCGGTATTGCTCTCAACCAGAGGAATATGCACACGCTGAGCCAGCGCCTGCGAGGCAAGCTGGTCGCCTCCCGCCACTATTGCAAGCTCCACTCCGTAATGCTGGCATGTTTGCACCAGCGTAGATACTCCCGGCGCAAGCTGTGGCCGCAGCGCAAAGAGCCCCAGCGGCTTTTCGCGGTCCTCGCGGCGCAATACCAGGACGAAGTTACCACGCTGTCGCAGGCGCGTGGCTCCCGGTAGCGCATGCCAATCATCAACCGGACCGAGCGTGTAGCTCATGCCTTCAAGGCGAGCGGTCGCCATTTTGCCATCAAAGTTGCCATCACTTGCCGCAACGATCTTCACCGCTTTGAAAGCTCCTCCCCAGGGTGAGCCAGCAGCGGCGGCGATGCCTGCCGCCTGGGCAAGCAGGGTCGTCGTGTCGCCCTCCTCTTCAGCCAATGGAAGGACGCTGCTCACTTCAAGACGGTCGGTAAGCACACGTACGCCATCTAGCAGCACCAGATGAGGGAGCCGCAGAGGTCGATTCGGGCGCGTCCCTACCACCACACATCCCGCACGGATCACGCGTGCAGTTGCGCTCAGTTCCGCAGTATCTACGCCGATCAGGGCGGTACGCGGATTGACCAGCATCAATGCCGCTACTATGCGACTGAAAGAGCGGGTCAGAATGGCAGTGAGGGCGGTATATGCCAGCACGAACGGCCCTTGCCAGCGCAGATAGTGCTCGTAGAGCGAGGGAACCTGCGGAGCCGGACGAGGCTGCGGAGTGAAGGCGTCAAAGGTCTTTTCCGGCTGCAACTGTAACACAAAGGGGCCACCATAGAGCCGCATACCCGGGGGAATTGTATTGCCTTGCACCACCGGCTGAGGCATGCCATCGCGTCCTATACCGGTACCAGTCCCATCCAACACCTTAGCCGCAAGTGGCGTGCGTTCGCCCGCCTCCAGACGGATAATGGCGTGCGGCTGCGCTGAGGGCGCATGCGCTATGCGCTCTTCATGCCGCTTCCAGGCAGTTCGTTGCGGGTAGACGGCGGTCAGCAAGCGCAGCGATTCGCCCAGGGTGACAGTCAGTCCCAGTGGACTCCCGGCCAATGTCTGGGTAATGATGCTGGGAATGTTTATGAGCAAGTCGGCGACCGTCCGCCCCAGGAACCTGCGCAGCCCATAACGTACAGGAGGAATACTTTGCACAATACTGATGATGCTTGAGGTTTGCAAAGCGACAGTTGCACCAGGAAGCGGATCTTCAAAAGCAAAAAGTCTGCGGAAAGCCAGAAGCCCCAGGCCAAGAGCGGAACCGAGCGTGCGCGAGATGCTCTGGAATAGCGGACCTGGATCAAGTGGATACGCGGGTCGGCTCTCTCCTGGCAGGTCGGGCAATTCCAGATCGGCGACCTCGCTAATCAGGTCTTCCGGATCGACCTCGTGTTCGCTGAACTCAACCAGCACACGACCGGTCAGCGAGTTTGCGCTTGCACGGACCCCTGCGTAGCTTTGCAGGCGGTCAATCACGCGTTTTGCCAGATGAGGATCACGCTCCAGGCCGCGCACCGCAATGCAAGCCCGAATCGTCTGCCCTTGCTTCTCATGATGAACGGGAGGGGGCGCAGCTTCTTCAGTTGCCTCAAGCATCCGCAGGTCGAGCGTACGCACTTGTGTTAGCAGCGTCTGCTCGTCTATCACAGCAGGATCAAACTGGATGAGCACATTGTGCGTCAGGTCATTCGCCTGAACACTGCGAATTCCTCGCATCTGGCGGAGCTGCGTTTCTAACCTGCGCTTCCCCTGCCCTGACCATGTTGGAAAATGGATGCGTACCCGACCCGGCAGTGTGTGCAGGATGCGAGGTTCCTCTGCAACAGTGGTACTCATTTATTCCTTCATACCCTTTCCACCTGACGCCTCAGGGTTCGACGCTTCTACTCCCGCAGGGGTGCAGGATCTAATGGCTACCTCGACCCGCTTGGGGATACTGAAATACTATGCCATGTTTCTCTGGCATAGCTTCGCCCCACTCCCATCACTCAATAGCTGAGGCGGGCGAAAATCGCTCTGCCCCGGCTATGACAGTGTACGAGTTCTTGCGCGATAGATGTTCTGAGCTTCTGCCCAGATATCCTCGCCCTCCTCACGTACACGGGCTGTCTGCCGCTGGATATAGGAGCTCGCCAGTGAGGTATAGTGACCAAGTTGCTGCTCAAAACGCTTTACCAGTTCCTCCGCCCTTACCAGCGCAAGTTCACCTTGCTCCTCAGCCCCTGCGACTGTTGACGAGTGCGTTTGCTCTCCCGGCTCCGTACTTGGCCTATTCAGCCGATCAGCCTGATCGCGTATGGCAAGAGCAGCATCCTGTACGCGCTGGCCCGCCTGAGAAGCGAAAAGACTTAGACGACGTCCCAGGTTGTCTAGCAGTACCTCCGCACGCGCTATTGCGGCCTGGCCCGGCTGCTCTCCTGACGTGTGTTCCATTTGATTTATCCCTTTGTCTCTTCGCTTTGCTCCGTTGTAGCTTGCTGCGTTCCTGCTCGCTGAACGCCCTGGCTCACATTACGAGCCAGCCCGGCCAGCGCATCGCCCGCAATCAACACCCCGGCGGTGCCATAGACGAGGCCACGCCGTAGCCAGCCACGCGCTTTGGGCGAAAAAATTGCTGCCGCCACCGCGGCTGTCACAGCCACCTCGGGTTCCAGATAATCTTCAAGTGCCATCGGTTCACCCCTTCTTTTACAGCAGGCTTTACACTTCAGCATAATCAACGTCGTGATTTCCCTTGCCATGCAAATGGCCCGGCCAAATGGCAACGTACGCAAGCCAGCATATGACGCTAGCGCATAAATTACCGTCTTACCTTACGAGAAAGAAAGCAAATATATACTCTGCTCTATCGACAATCTTGCTGACCGAAAATAACACGAACCAACTCAGGCTAAGGTGTCAGGTTTGACACCTGATCACCGAGCGGGGAATAATTTGCAGATCTCCTCACCATCACCCGGGATCAAACTGCTGAGGCAAAAGAGCGATGCGCTCTATTTATGGAGCGAAAGATGTTGCTAACTGGTAGAGCTGGTCCGCCAGCGATTCTATCAGTTGGCGTTGAGCCAGGCGCATACGCCATTGCTGCGGGATGTGCTGTTCCCCATAGAAAGCGCCTGCCAACTGGCCGTAGACAGCGCCAGTTGTGTCCGCATCGTCGCCCAGATTGACGGCAAGCAGGGCGCCGTCGCGAAAGGTATCGCTATGGAAGAAGGCCCACAGAGCTGCTTCCAGTGAAGCAACGACATAGCCGGTGCCGCGAATCTCCGGCGGATTGCGCCGCTTAAATGAGCCAGCAGCTACCACGTCAATCGCAGGCATGAGTGGATGCATCTGCCAGTAGCCGGGGATAGGGCTATAATGGGGGAAGAGCAATAATTCCTTGCTCTGGCCCTCAAGCGCGCCCACAATGAGAGCGCCCAGGTATCGACAGGCATCTATCGCCGCTGCGGCTCCATGCGTTGTGCGAGAACTCTCTCCCGATTTTTCGATGGCCTCAGCAGGGTTGCGGGCAAAAAAGAGGGGCACGGGAGCCAGGCGCATGATTGAACCATTCCCCGCTGTATGAGGATCGGTAGAGCCAGCAAACGGATCGCCGCTGCGCTCAAATTGACGCAAAGACGAAGAGACAGTTCCGCCGATATCAAAGCACCTGCCGTTGCTTGCCATGTAGCCCTGATCGCGCCAGCGAATGTAACGCCTGACCTGATCGAGCTCATCAAAGCCCTTGCACTCCACCAAGCTGGCAGCAAGACAGAGAGCCATAGAGGTATCATCCGTCCATTCACCGATTTTGAGATGAAACGGGCCTCCCCCGACCATATCCTCTATCGGCAGAAACGTGCCTGGCGCTTCGAATTCTAACGTTGTCCCCAGTGCATCACCAACGGCCAATCCCAACAGGCTGCCGCGACAGCGATCAATCAATTCCATATCCTTCCTTCTCTCAATCACCTTTGATCGATAAATTTTTGCCGAAATGCGGTTTTTCATGCATAAGACTCTCCAAAGTTATAGCACTTCTTCCGCAATCTGTGAACCTTTGACGAGATTTTTTAGCATTTCATGATGCCGCAATGTAGCGCCCTCGACGCCTGACGCCAGATGCGGTACAATCTGAAAAGTACACAAACTCTAGCTAGAATGCGAACTGACGATGAGCGATAAGGAAACCCTGAGAAAATATCCCGTCAGCGTTGTACGCTTCGGTATGGGAAAAGAAATACAGCTCTACTACGATACGCTGGTAGTAACAGGGCAGGAGGAAAACCAGGAGATCTCGGTTCAGCTAAGCGAAATCAAGCGCATTTCGTTAATGCCGGGCGACCCCAATCCCTCCAAGCTGATCCTGCTGGCAGACCTGGATGACGATACGACGATTATCCTGGCGGAAGGGATGTCTAACGCGCGCGGTTTTCGCGCTATGCTGCCCCACCTGCTTGAACTCTGTCCAGACCTGCAACTTGATCCACCCGATATGAGCGAGCAGCTCCGGCAGGCGTTGAATACGCGTCGCGCCTGGTCGCTGACCTGCTACGGCTCTTTTATTCTGATTTGCGTCCTACTGTACGGACTCTATCTGCTGGTAGCCTATATCGGCAGCCACGTTCACCATTAACTTTTGGCTATTTTGAAAGGGTACTCCATATGTCCGTATCTCGTGAAATTGCGCTGATCCCAGGTATAAGCGGCGATCAGCGTGTACGTGTATTTCGGCGCACGTTCGTACCAAAGGGAGAGTCCGAAGCGATGGAGGTAGACGCGTATGCGATAACGACAGAGCGGTATATTATTCTCTGTGATACGCTGCTCTGCCCCGAAGATATGGCACAGGTAACGCAAGAGATACAGGACGAATTAGCCGGACGACAACTACTGGTTATCGATAGTCACGCCGATTGGGATCACGCCTGGGGCAACGGCTACTTCACCGGAACACACGCCGCGCCCATCATCGCGCATCAACACTGCCGCGCACGCCTGTTATCGGATGAGGCAAGGACGGGATTAGCAGATTTTCAGCAGCGCGACCCGACCTTTCGCAACACGACGCTCACGCCGCCAACCATCACCTTCACCGATACGCTTACCATCTCTGGCGGCGATCTGACGCTTGAACTTCTTCCCGCCCCAGGCCATCACCAGGACCACATCGCCGTCTGGTTGACGGAACTACGCCTGCTGCTGGCCTTTGACGCAGTAGAAAACCCCATCCCAATTATTGAAAATGCCGAAGCGGTGGAATCAATGTCTGCCACGTTAGAACGCTTTCTCAGCATGCAGCCACAACGCGTCCTCTGCTCTCACGGTAAAACCACCAGTGTTGATACGGTGAAGCGGAATCTGGCTTATCTACGTGAAGTAGAGCAGCGTGGCCGGGCCATGTTAGCAGCTCGCCCTGGCTATCGCCCTTCCAATGCCGAACTTGAAGAGCCTGCGCTGTTGATCAACTATCCATTTGCTGAAGTGAGCGCAGGTTTAGCCGAATTTGCCGATAGCAAGTTCTATGCCTGGGCTCACAATCACAATGTTCGTTGCATCATGCAGTGGTTGATGAACAGGGCGGGCTAAGTCTCCGCTTTGGGAGCCCGTGGTTCGATGATGCGATCCGGTTTGGAGCGGAGCGCGCGCTTGCGTGCTGAAAAGCGGTAGAGCAGGTAGAAGAGCAGGCCAATCAGCACAATCGGAATGATTCGCGTCAGCGAAAATCCGCCGCTCGCGCCGGGGAACAGGTAAACATCGTTGGTGGCAACCAATAGCTGCGAGTAATTGTCCGCCCCCAGTATGACGCTGTAAACAGGCTCACCTCTGGGTAGTCCGGTAGCGATACTCCCCCAGGTTTGCCCACTATCATCACTGCGAAAAGCGCCCGCATCGGTGGCGACATAGAGCGTAGTGTTGCTACTGGCCCCGCGGAAATCAATCAGAATGTGGCGAATACTTGTACCGGACAGCGCTTCGCGGCCTGCGGCCCATTGAGCGCCGGCATTCTCAGAAAGAAAAAAGCCGTGATTGGTGCCGGCATAAACAAGATTTTGAGCGCCGCCAACGATGGATGCCGGCTCTATCGCGTTAACGACGCTATTAGCAGGCAGGCCCTTGCTCAGCGATTTCCAGGAAAGCCCTTTATCGTCAGAACGATAGACGCCGAGGGAGGTCGCGGCCCATAAGTGCTGCTGATCAGTATCATAGACCAGACTATTAATAGCGATCCCTTGAGGCAGGTCCGTGTTGATCGCCTTCCAGGTGATGCCATTATCGCTGCTTTTGAAAACGCCATGAGCGGCAGTTCCAGCGTAAATCACCGTTGTGGCGTGAAGATCAAAGGCCAGCGTGGTGTACTGATCGCTTGGCAGGCCAGAAGTGGCTGTATTCAACGATTGCCAATGTTGGGCCGCATCGTCGCTCACAAACAAGCCTTTCTCCGTAGCAGCATATAATCGCTTGCCGGGACCATCAAACTCCAGATCGATAATAGCATCTGGCAAAGGCAGACCCACGCTATGTTCCGTCCAGTTCTGGGTGGCATCGGGGCTGACAAACACGTCTCCCTGGGCAGTACCCGCGTAAATTTTTTGGGGAGCATTCGGGTCCACCGTAAGAGCGCGCACGTTTTTCCCTTGCAATCCGGCTGCCTGCCAATCCCCACCACTGAAAACACCCACACTGGTGGCGCAGGCGGAAAGGGCAATGAACAATCCAACGAGGGCAAACGCCAGCGACGTGAACGCATTTATATGCGATGATATGTGATTGCCAGGCAGCGATTTATGCATACAATATCCTCTTCAGGTAGTTAGTCGATCAGCGCGATCTCATCGCCCAGGGCCATCTTCTTTGCCTGCTGATACACATAGGCAGCAACGATAATATCCTCCAATGCGGTGCCGAGCCCCTTATAAAGCGTGATCTCCTGGGGAGACTCGCGCCCCAGTCCGGTATCGCTAAAGATTTCGGACAACTCATGTACCCGGTTCCAATCAAACAGACCCTCCTGGGCCGGGATAACAAAATCGCCCGCTTCAGTGCGTGCCTGCACCGACGAATCGGTGAAAATGAGCCCACAGCGTTGCAGCGTCGCCAGGTCCAGTTCGCGCTTCTGTACCCAGTTTGCGCCAATGGCGTTAATATGACAACCAGGAGGAAGCCACTCGCCTGATAACACTGGCTCGGACGAATTGGTGGCGGTAATGAGAATGTCTACTGTTTCCACTGCCTGTCGGGCCGTCGAAACCGGCCTGACGTCGGTTCCGAGCGCAAGGGCCATTTCATGACAAAAGCGTTCGCGCTCACGTTCCCGACGGCTATAAACATAAACGCTAGAGATTGGACGAACGGAGCAGACCCCCAGGAGTTGCGCGCTTGCCTGCTTGCTCGCCCCGATCACTCCCACCACTGTCGCATCCGAGCGAGCCAGATATTTTGTGGCAACGGCGCTTACCCCTCCTGTACGAATGCAGCCAAGCCAATCGGCCTCAATGATAGCCAGGAGTTGCCCATCGTAGGCGCTAAAGAGCATCACCACAAAACGCGTCCCCTCGCGAAACGCTGTGTAGGTTTTCAAACCCATAATGCCAAAGAGAGGAGCCGCTGCCGCGAGGATGGTGAACACGCCATTGGCGAATGCGAGCCTCAGACGAGGCGGATTGATGATCGCTCCTTGAGATAGGGCATTGAAGCCTTCCTCCAATGCCCCTACCGCATCGCGCATATTTAATAGAGCCCGCACATGATGCTCACGCAAAAGTAATGCCATACTCCCCCCTACCATCTACTGCTACCGGCTTCATAGTAAAATCAATGCGAACGCCGAATTACCCTGCGCATATAGACAACTGTCTCATGGACCTCGTATCCCTTAGGCGGCTTGAGCGGCTTCTCATCCTGCGGCTGCCAGATGTCCCTGATACTCGATAACGCAGGTAACGCGTGCTCAACCGAACGAGGCGCTGATTGTGTCAAGCGAGATAGCAAGTTGCGCCGCAGCAGTTCCAGCCCAACCCCTACAGCGAGAGCGCCAACACCCGCCGCTACCTTGCGCGGTAGCTGAGCGTTGTGCAGGATCGCTGGTAAATTTGCCCCCACTGGTACAATGCTTTTTGAAGGCTCTACTTCTGGCAGTTCAGCCCCGCAGCTCCGGCAATAGATATCTCCTTCCGCATAATCAGAGTGGCAATTGGCACATAGCATCTGCATTCTCCTCTTCGAGATAGAATAAACTTTTCTTATTTTTTTCGCTTCTCCAGTATCTCTGCAATTGCATCTACCACAATTGCATTCTCTTCTATCGTATTATAGAAGTATGGAGAGAGACGCAACAAGCCGGGGCGCGAATCGGTGATAATATTCCTATCAGCCAGGGCTTTCACAATTTCCTGCGGCTGAGCAAACTCCAGCATCACAATGGAGGTGCGGCATTCCGGCTCCTGAGGCACGCGGGCGCTCCATCCTCGTTCACGAACGCGGGCGATCAGATCGTTGGTGAGGTAGCGGGTACGTTCGCAGATGCTTTCAACGCTGACTTCTTGCACAATATCCAGGCCACCATGCGCGGCATAGACCGCAGCCATTGCCGGCGTCCCCATTTCTACGCGTGCCGCATCGGGGCGGAAGTCGAACTCTCTGGTTTTAAACTGAAACTGGTCGCGGTGCCCAAACCAGCCGGTAATCGTTGGTTTGAGTGCAGGGATCAGCCCCTCGCGAACGTAAACAAAGGCCAGCCCCGGCCCGCCCATCAGCCACTTTAGCGTACCGGTTACCAGAAAATCGATATCCAGGGCATTGACATTGATCGGGATATGCCCCGTTCCCTGGTAATCGTCCACCAGGATATAGGCGCCATGCTTATGCGCGATATCGGCGACGGCCCGGATATCCTGGATGTAGCCGCTGGTATAGAATACACGCGAGGTGGCGACCAGGGCCGTCTTACTATCTATCACAGGCTCAAATAGCTCTGCGGGGACATAAATACGATCAGGGCTTTCGACAAAGCAGCACTCGACCCCCTGGGGTTCTTTTACTAACCACTGGTAGGGCAGGGTCGGAAAATCCATATCGGCCATCACGACCTTGTTGCGTTCACCGTAATCGATGGCGGAGGCTATAGAGCTGAGGGCAACCGAGACGTTGGGAGCAATCGCGACCTCATGAACCTGCGCCCCGATGATCGAGGCAAATTTTTGCCGGGCCTTAGCAATCTCGCCCATCCAGATTTCATACCAGGCGTGCGCGCCCCACTCGTTCCATATCTCCATAAACTGTGCGACATTGCTCATTGAGCGCTCGGACAAAGCCCCTAGTGAGCAACTGTTCAGGTAGGTTTTTCGCTGCAGAATCGGGAACTCTGCCCGGTAAGACAGGAGTTCAGGATGTTCAAGAGCAGGGGGGGCTGGATACTGCATTCTAGCTTCACCTAAAGTCATCTGTGCTCACTGCCTTCCTCATGTATCTAAAACATATTCAGCTTCTGGTTTTCTACAAAAACGACACCCATTCACAGAAATCCTTTCTGGATGCCCTCCTGCGTTGACGCGACGGGAGGAAAGAAAAGATGCCAAAGGCAAGCTAGAGCGAAGAGCCGTTCTCAAGCCCGTCCCTGAACGGGACAGGGGCCCCGATTTGTGGGATGCAAGCGTATTTTGTATCCTGCGAATCACTTCCCGCCTCCCCTGATGTCTGCTCATGCCTGCAACGTCTAATTATTGTAGAACATCGCGCTCTTAGTGTCAATTGGAGCGCAGTTTCTCTCAGGGCTTTTCGGTTTGCGGAAAGGATGCAAAAAATGTTCTTCTTCCTGGTAGCGTTACCCCGCCGTCTCGTTACGCATGAGTCAAAACGATGCGTCTCCCCTGGCGCTCCACCGGCTTGAGCTGCACCTCATGCTCCAAACCGGAAATGGTTTTGGTGACTGCAGGCTGACTCAAGCCCAATTCCTCCGCTGCACGCGTAATATGTTCCAATTCAGCGACTTTTAAAAATACCCGCAAGTTCTGCAGATTCATCTTCTTCTCCAAATATATCCTTTTCCAGGTTCAGGAGAATGGTTCCAGGATAGCTGTGACCAATCAAGCTTTCTTCCAATGATACCAAAAAACCCAGCGTTTTCGCCATCTCCATGACTATTTTTTGTCTAGAGAGCGATATTTTTATGTACAACTCCCCCATTTTGCCGATAAATCATAAGGTTTAGTAGTTTTACTGATAACTTTCAGTCATAATATGACTTTATGGAACGATAAAAATAACTTGAAAGAATGATTTAAAATATGTTACTGCCTTTAGTGAGACAGAGGTGCGTAGGTAAAATCAATGTAGATACTACGACAGTGTTTCTCTGACCTTTCAATTGACACTAGGAGTGGCTATTGATGGCGGCATTTTTGGACCGTTGGAACATCTTGTGCGCAGGCGTTGGGGATTAGCGGAATAATGCGCTGCTCTCGGCGAATAATCTGAAGCATTGTCAGATTTACCTTCATCGTGGAGGTAAATCTAACATCACACAATCAGGTCCTGCCAGCACAGCCGTGGCGGCGAGCTTGAGAGCGTCTCCCACGATGAATCGGGGAGCTACAGCACCCGTTCCCCCAACGTTGTGATCAGCAAACGGCTCTCTGTCGCAGCGCCTCCACACTCTGAGCGAGCGATCTCGCGGCGGTCTCTACTTCTTCCGTCGTTGACCAGCGCCCCAGAGTCAGCCGCAAGGCTCCAAGCGCCCGTTCACGCGATAATCCCATCGCCAGCAACACTGCGGACGGCTCCGTACTGCCCTCATGACAGGCAGACCCAGTTGAGCTGGCAATTGCTGGAGTGGCAGTAAGCACCTCTTCACCGACGACACTGTCAATACTGACATTTAATGTGTTAGGTAGCCGTTCGACTGGATGCCCGTTTAGATGGACCGTCCTCGGCAAATATTGCTCAAGCAGAGCGTGCAGGTGATCGCGCAAAGTCTGCTGATGGAGTTGGCTTGCCGCAAGCTGTTCGGATGCCAGGGCAGCCGCGACCCCCAGCGCCACTATAAAAGCCGTATTTTCTGTTCCTGCCCTGCGTCCCGCTTCCTGGCCTCCGCCATAAATGGCCGGTTCCAGCCGCAGCCCTCGCCGGACATAGAGCGCGCCAATGCCTTTAGGGGCGTAGAGTTTATGGCCCGCCACCGTCAACAAATCAACCCCCAGAGCAGCAACATCGACCGCTATCTTGCCAACAGATTGGGAGGCATCCGTATGCATCAACGCACCATGTCGATGAGCAATCTCCGCGATTGCGGCAATGGGTTGCCGCGTTCCTGTCTCATTGTTCGCATGCATAATGGTGACCAGCACCGTCTCATTATCAATAGCACCCTCCACATTCGCCGGATCGACCAGTCCATACCCATCTACAGGTAAATAAGTGACGCGGAACCCATGCCAGCGTTCCAGCGCCTGACAGACACGCAAGACCGCAGGATGTTCAGTTACCTGGGTGATGATATGGGTACCGCCCTTCTGCGAGGCCAGCGCCGCGCCACGAATCGCCAGGGTGTCGCTCTCCGAGCCACAGCCAGTAAAGATAACCTCATCGGATGCACAATGTAATAAGCGCGCTACCTGCTCTCTTGCTTCCTGGATCGCGCGATGGGTGGTGTGCCCATAAAAATGCGTACTCGAAGGATTGCCAAAGTGGCTTGCGAGATAGGGTAACATGGCATCGACCACTCGCGGATCGACAGGAGTGGTCGCGTTATAATCCAGATAGATGGGATTGCCTTGCAACCCTGGATGCGACGAAGACATGCTTCCTCCACAAACAGTAATGGCTCTCACTATAGAGGAAAAGGAACCATTTTTCAAGGGCGTTGAGAAACAGCAAAAAGAGAGACCCCCGTCCTTGAACAGAGGTCTCTCTTTGCTCTAACTATACGCTAAACTTGGCAGCGAGCTCGCGGGCGGTGGGCTCGACCAGAACGGAGCCGTCGGGGAAGATAATGGTCGGCACGCTTTTGGCGCCCTTGTTCACTCGCACAACGAGTTCGGCTGCGCTTTCATCCTCTTCAATATTGATGTATTCGTAAGGAATGCCATGCGAATCTAGCCAGCGTTTCGCAAAGCGGCAATCTCCGCACCAGGCGGTTGCATACATCTTGATCTTTTCAGCAGTTTGCGGTGATTGTATCGTGGATTCTGCCACAAGTAGCTCCTTAGTGCATTTTCACTTGATATCTTCGGATTTGATGCCTATATTACTCTCAAGGAGGGATGGGAGCCAAATAGCCATCTTGACCCGCTTGAGGGTACTGAAAGGTCTGTATGCTATAACACGCCACAAAGGTATTCTATTCCCTCCTTCCACTTCCCCGCCTGCTTCTGCTCCATCCTCCCCTGGCGCGCTACGGCCTAACCTTCAGCCGAGGCCGGCGTGGGCTTGTTGATGCGCTCCAGCATCAAGTCGAGAAAACGTTTGCCACCGCTAACAATCAGCGAGGGATTGCGCGCCAGTATCCCCATCACAAGACCGGCACTGAAATCGCCGCGCAGAGCCTGTGCCATCTGATCGGGCGTCAGGCGCTGCATTAAATCGAGGGAGCTATCCCATTGGAGATCGTTATAGGTCGAGATACGCCTGTTAATCATATAGGCGATATCCATATCACGGCCAAAACGAGCGCGCCATTGCTTATCAAAACGCGCCAGAAATGTCGCGGACGTATCGCCCGCTTTGACGGCTTCCGCCGCAACCTGCCCACCCATTTGCCCCGAGTAGATCGCGAAACGAATGCCTTCCCCGACCAGCGTTGAGCCCTGACCGCCCGCATCTCCAACCAGCAGCAGACCGTCGCGCGAAAATCGCTCAAGAGGGGCTTCCGAGGGAAACAGCCCCGTATGATATTCAATCGGGCTGGCGCCTTTGAATTTCTCGCTCAACTGAGGAATATCATGCATAATCCGCTCTAGATACGTTCGCGCGTCCTCATCGCAGTCAGGATGAATCACACCCACGCCCAGACGCACGCGTCCCTTTCCTCGCGGAAAGACCCAGGCATAGCCGCGAGGAGCAAAAGAGCTGCCCATAATCAAATAGAGCTCATCCTGTGGATAGTTGGGGGCGTACAGATCGTATTCGGCCCCATAGCCATAGCGGTGAAACGCAGCCCCCATGCCTGCACGCACGCCAACATGGCGGGAGAAGCCGCTGGCATCGATAGTCACGGCTGAACGCAGCTTTACACGCTCGCCGACGTGGTTTTTCGCAGTAACGCCCACTATGCGATCTCCCTCCATCAATGTTTGCTCGACCGTATGTCGCATCCGCAGCGTGGCCCCTGCCGTAATGGCGCGCTGGGCAAGGTGTTGATACAGTCCTCGCACGTCCACGACGCAGGCTACCGCTGGATTGTAATGGAGGGAAACTTCGCGCTGCGGAGAGAGAAAGACAACGTTCGTAATTGGATGATAGAGCTGCTCTGGCACTGATAGGGCCTTCATATCGCTGATCCAACTGCCGCCACTGGTATGGATCGGATAGCCAATCTCGTTCTGCCGCTCCAGCACAAGCACATGCACGCCTTGTTTCGCCGCAGACTCGGCAGCCGCCAGCCCCGCAGGCCCACCGCCCACAATTAACACATTATAATCGTCTGGCATGAAATTCCTTCTGTTCAGGAGAGTTTGGCGAACAGAGTTGGCAGGCTAAAAATAGCGCGTTTCCTCTCTGCTTCCCCGCTATTATAGAGCATTAATCGATTACCGTCTACTGCCCTACTACCGCCAGCACGGCTTGCCATTGCAGACGGCCAACGCTGCTGGCGCTCCCACGATGAAGCGGGTAGCTACAGCTCAGGCCGTCTGCAATGAATGGCGCGGTGATATAATCTCTGAAGATACATGGAGCATTCCTGAGAAAGATGAGCTATGAAACATAAAATCATTCTTGATTGTGACCCCGGACATGATGATGCGATGGCGATCCTGCTCGCGGGCCGTCACCCGCACATTGAGCTGCTTGCCATTACCACGGTGGCAGGTAACCAGTCCGTCGATAAAACGACCCTCAACGCTTTGAAAGTCTGTTCTCTGGCAGGATTGCGCTCCATTCCAATTGCCAGAGGGATGGAAAGGCCGCTTGTTGTTCCAGCCCAGCACGCAGCCAATATCCACGGCGAATCGGGACTGGATGGGCCGGATATTCCCGCCCCTGATATCGAGCCTATCAACAAACATGCCGTTGATTTAATCATCGAGCTACTTCTTGGCTCCGAAGGGGATATTACCCTGGTCCCTACCGGTCCGCTGACCAATATTGCAATGGCTATACGACGCGAGCCCGCTATCCTGCCTAAAATTCGGGGTATTTCTCTAATGGGTGGAGCGATAGGAATCGGCAATGTAACTCCCGCCGCCGAGTTTAATATCTACGCCGATCCACATGCCGCTGCTATCGTCTTTGCCTGTGGTCGCCCTATTACCATGTGTCCCCTGGAAGTTACCCATCAAGCGCTGGCGACTGAAAGCATTCTTCATCAACTGCGATCCGCTCATCGTCCGGTTCCCTCTCTGGCTGCCGCATTACTGGACTTTTACACCGAGACGTATCACAAAGTTTTTGGCTTTTCTGCCGCGCCAGTGCATGATCCTTGCGCAGTCGCCGCCGTTATTGATCCTACCATCATCAAAAGCAAGTCGCTGCGGGTAGAAATCGAGCTGGCCGGGCAATGGACGCGCGGCAGGACGGTCTGCGACATGCATGGCGTTCTGGACAAGGCCCCCAACGCAACGGTTGGGTATAGCCTGGAGGTGGAACGCTTCTGGAACATGGTGATCGACACCCTTTTGTCCTATTAAAATTATCGGCTTCCCTCTAAACTTTGCCCCGACTCCAGACATGCAGCGCCGCCTTTTAGCGCGTGAAGCCCTGAAACTTTTCTGCATAGCGGCGCGTGAAAGCGAATAGGATGCCTGATAAAAACTGAAAGTAGGAGTGAGAACATGGTCCGCTGGAGTCAGGAGAACATTCATAAACATATGCAGGTCTCTTCATCTGATTCTCAATCCCTCGGCAAAATTGCTGAGGTCTATGAAGATTCTTTCCTGGTCCACGAAGGGACGCTGCTCAAAAAAAGCGGTATATCCCTTATAGCGCCATCGCGAATGTCTATGGAGATCAGATGCAGTTGTCAATGAGCGCAGGTGAAGTCAACGAAAAGGAATGGGAGGTCCGCCCGGACTACGAAGACCATCCGGGTGATCCGCTGCAACTCTTCTATGATCGCGGTCATGGCATACACGATCCATTTGACGAAACGAATCCTGATCGAACATAGCAATTACCTCTACCTACTGAGACAGGAGTCAGCGTCCAGATAGTGGGGCTTCATTCAGAGACGTACCCATGATTATCCAGACTTTATTAGCTATATATTTACATCCAGTAATTGATGTAACGAGAAAGGATGTACCCAAAACTTTCTATCCAACGATAGCGTATATAAAGCAAGCACACACAGGGAAGATAAGGTTAGAACCTGATCGTATTTAGGGTAATCACCCGATGTTATGGCCCCGGTCCATTCTTTAAAATAGAGGAAAAGAAGAAGAGAAATGGACACGTACACATCGGCATAAACGTGCAATACAGCCTGTTAAAGCTGACCACGAGGCCATATGGGGCCGACGCTGATTTTGTCGGTAAGTTTCCTGAAGGGAGCGTGGAGTCATGGCAATTGTTGATTCTGTCAGTGACGACCGTAGAACCATGCCAGCCACCAATTTTACGACGATGGACAGGCTTCCTAGCGTCATCGCGTCTGAGTTCAATATAGAGTTGGATAGACATATGCCAGCGCGCACTATCGAGCCTTTGCTCGGTGAGGATGAGATCGCAGAGACGCTCATTGATGAAGAAGACGAGGATGCGGATGACGATCCCCTGGAGGATGCCCCCACAAGAAAAGCAGACACTTCATCGATCAAACACGCGACGGGCGCTGAAGATGCTTTTCAGAGCTACCTGCGCGACATTCGCGGTCTTGGCTTACTGACCCACGCGGAAGAAATTGAGCTGGCCCGGCGGGTCGCTGCGGGCGATGAGCTGGCCCGACGCAAACTCATCGAATCAAACTTGCGACTCGTCATTGCCATTGCGCGCCGCTATACCAGTACTGGCGTCCCACTGATTGATCTAATCCAGGAAGGGAATCTGGGACTGATGCGCGCCGCCGAAAAGTTCGATTACCAGCGCGGCTGCCACTTCGGCACGTACGCCACCTGGTGGATCAGACAGGCAGTGAGTAGAGCCGCAGGAGAGCAATCCCGCCTGATCCACCTGCCCGAGCATGTCGCGACACGTTTACGCAAAGTGCGCAGGGTCGCAGCACAACTCTCACAAGAAAACGGCCTGGACCCTCTGCCCGAGCAGATAGCTACCGCCTGCAACATCGACGTTGATGAGGTCATAGATCTCCTCAGTGTGATTGAGCAGCCAGTTTCTCTCGACGCTCCAGTAGACGACGAAGCGCGTTATTCGCTTGCCGACACGCTGGAAGATAGTACAACTCCCGCCCCTGCTGAAACCGCATCCCAGCATTTACTGGGCGAAGAACTGCATCGCGCCCTGGCTCTGTTGACTCCCAGAGAGCGTTCCGTCATTACATTACGTTACGGCATCGGAGATGGCCGCAGCCGCACCCTGCTGGAAGTGGGCAAGGAGCTGGGCATCTCAAGGGAACGCGTGCGCCAACTCGAAGTGGTTGCATTGATGAAGTTACGCGGCATTAGCGGCAGCGTCGCTTTACGAGAATGCGTATAATCACGCCATCATTCTCATGCGTTTTTCCGGGTACTTCGCAAGAAGTGCCCATTTTGTTTGCTCGTGGAACCTCACCTTTCCCTTGCCTGAAACCCCTCTTCCTGCTATAGTGACTCTTGACAGACATCATTTGGCAGAGCATGAGATGCCATACTACGTTACTTCGTGCCATTCCATTTCGTCTCGAAATGACAGCAACGATGAATTTGCCAGGTTGGATAACCATAAGCTTTCAGGCTAGAGGGAATTATTTATTTATCATGAAGGGCTCCTGGGTTAGAGACATCGTATGGTTATTTATTATCACGCGCCTGCTTTTGATAATGATTACCTACTTTGGCTATATTTTGCTGACGGCCCCCAAATATTCGAACACGCCCGTTGATATCCCGGCGCTACTGTCAACCTGGAACCACTGGGATGCCGCAAATTATGTGCGAATAGCGCAGTATGGCTATCAATCGAAGTTTGATCTTGCCTTTTTTCCACTGTTCCCCTTGCTGATTTCCGCCTTCTCCTACTCGCCTGCCAGTTGGAGCTATCTGGCCGTTGGCACGCTCCTGAGCAACGTGGCCCTGCTAGGCGCCATGCTTGTAATCTACCAGTTAGTTGTGGAGACAGAAGGCGAACAGGTGGCATACAGAACTATTCTCTACCTGTGCATCTTCCCGACAGCCTTTTTCTTTTTCGCGGCTTATAACGAATCGCTGTTTCTTCTGTTGACGGCTGGCGCATTTCTGGCGTTGCAACGGAAAAAATGGTGGTGGGCAGGTTGCTGTGGCCTCCTAGCGGCATTGACACGCTCAGCCGCTATCCTGCTCGTCATCCCCTACCTTTATGAACTATGGCAAACAAGAGAGGATCAGACGTTGTGCTCCTGGCGCCAAACACTGCCAAAGCTTCTGCCGGTAGCATTGATTCCGCTGGGAACGGCGCTCTATAGCCTCTACTGCTGGTATACAACTGGCGATCCCATCGCTTTCGCTACCGTGCAGGACCACTGGGCGCGTCACCTTTCCTGGCCCTGGCAAGGAATCTGGCAGGCACTCTTCGAACTGTTCTGGAATCAGCCGTTTGGCTCCTTTAACCAGGCGCATGTGCTGCTTGATCTCAGCGCCACGCTGGCATTTCTTGCCCTGGCAATCCTGGGCAGGCCCAGGCTACGCACAAGCTATACCCTGTGGATGGGACTCCTTTTGTTGTATATCCTTATCAGTCCCAGCACCGGGCAACACGATCCCCTGATCTCAAACCAGCGTTTCGTGCTTGAACTGTTTCCCGGCTTTGTGACGCTGGCTATTCTTGGCATCCATCACCCAAGATTGCACCAGGCGCTTCTACTGGTTTTCCAGGCCCTGCTTGCAACCTTGAGTATACTTTTTATGATGAATCGTTGGATGGTATAGGAGAAAGATCTGTGTAATGAGAAAAATAGTAGCAGCAATGCCGGTAGCTTCCAGACCTCTGGACAATCAGCAGGTCACACAATCAAAAAGCACGAAAGCGCCGATGCTCTTCACATGTGCTTTTATTTTGTGCATCCTCATCAGTATTGCGCCTCTGGTGCGTCTGGCTGGGGTTGCTTTTTATCAACTCCCTACTAATTTTTTTCTCACGCTCTTCGGCGCCTGGCTACCAATCGATTTTGGTCTGGCTGCCGATCCGCGCGCTTCTCAAATCTCAACGCATGCTCTTCTTTTCCTCGCTTGTATGGCTATAGCTTTCATCATCTATGGACTATTCGCCTGGTTCATACAGCGTCAATCAACGCCAGGCACCAGTAAGTCCACTCTACGATGGATCTGGGCCGGAGCAGCGATCTGTGGGATCATTTTCATTCTAACGCCGGCGATGCTCTCGCACGATATTTTTGTCTATACAAGCTACGGTCGTATTATTACCATTTACCATGCCAACCCCTATTTCGTCCCGTTAATCCGCTTCCCACATGACTATTTCTTGCCCTACGATGACTGGAAAAAAGCCATTGCCGCCTATGGTCCACTCTGGTTAACGCTCAGCGCCGTTTTTACTCCGATCATTGGCGACAATACCGACCGGGCATTACTCATCTATCGGATATTCGCGTTCGCAATTCATCTCGTCAATACGTTGCTCATCATACGCCTGTTGCGTACAATGGAGCGGTCGGAGCGCACAATCGTGCTCGGCACTCTCCTTTACGCCTGGAATCCCCTTTTGCTGGAAGAAAGCAGTCTCGGCGGCCATAATGACGAATTCATGGTTACATTCTTTTTACTTGGCCTGCTCTTTAGCATACGTTACGAACTACGCAAGACCGGCGGCTTGCGCAGCTATCTTCCATCATTGTTCGCATTCACCCTGGCTGCATTGATTAAGTTTACAGCGTTACCGCTCGTCGTGCTTTCATTAGTAATGCTTGTTCGCAAAAGGCTCTATCCCGCAGCAGAACTCCCACAGCAACGAAAGCTGGAATGGAAATCAGCGTTATTAACGGCGCTCCTGGCTGGTTTGACCAGTATCACGCTGGTCCTGGTAATGTATGCTCCTTATTGGATCGGACATAGCATCGGTGATATCATCACGAGTTTTACCGCGCCCCCCTCTGCTACTATGTCCTATGGCTCCATTCACCGGGCAATTATACGCGTGGTACAGGTATATGGCCTGCCGCCCGTTAATAACTGGACGTATCTTCCTTTGCAGATATTTAGCTCCCACGATACATGGGACAGGATCAACCTTGTGGCTTTAGCCCTATTGATGATCGTCAGCATCATCTGGTTATGGCGCGCCCCCACCACGCGGACGCTGGCAGTTGCCTCGCTTGCCACGCTAGGAACGTTGCTGGTCGTTACGCCCTGGTTCTTCCCCTGGTATCTTGCCTGGGTGCTCAGCCTGGCCGTTGTTTGCCTGCCCGTCACATATGACCGCGTGGCCCGGGCGTTGATCGCCGCAACTTTCACATTCTCCGCAACATCCCTCATCATCTACCTCTACCATCAGAAGAAGGCCCCGTTCGGAGAATGGATCGGGCTCGATTTCCTTACGACCCTCGGGCCTCCTATTGTGGTCCTGCTCATCTTCCTATTCTTGCCTATTGCAACAAATGACCACAGCCTTGAGGCTACCCCCACGAGCGCCGCAGCGGAGGGGTAGATTCACCTCACACGCCGGCGCTTGCGGGAACAGGATGTAGTCCTCTGTTGGTAGAGCTCGCCAGTTCAGCGGGACGCCTGCGCGAGCAATAAAAGAGTAATATCAGGACAAATGCCAGGAGGATGAAATTACGGACTGTGATGACAGGGAAAAATAGTGGGTATTCGGGAACCTTCTGAGCAATAGTCGTCGTGAGATACATGGAAGGATAGATCCAGGAGGTCAACACCCCGATGATCACCCAGGAAACTACCCAGCGTAGATCAAACTCTCCTACATACGCTAAGAACGGGACGAGCCAGATCAGGTATTGCGGGCTGAAGATCTTGCCCATCACGACCACAATGAGCAAAATCAAAAGGCAGGACACAGCAAGATCGATTTTACGTTGCCACTGCAGCCAGCATGTATAGAGCAGCCCGGTGATCAACAGAAGAGTACCGGCCAGCGAGACGCCCGATGAAAGAGGGCTGAAAATATTGAGAGAACCGAACGTAAAGTCAAAATAATACGAACTATGGTTAAAGAAATTCGAGAGCCAGATGACAGATGCTGCCAGCGACTCAACCTGAATGGGTCGGTCATCAAAGTAGCTCAATGGCGCAAGCGTCCCTCCAACATTGAGTAATAGCGACACCACAACTGTAACCGCGCAGACGGCCACATACACGCCAAGAGGAACCCAGCGTTGCCACGCATACCATTTAGTATGCTGCACCTGCATCTGTTGCGCCAGGAGGAAGGGTATAAGCAGCACCAGAGGATAAAATTTAAACATTGTTGCCAGCGCCAACAGCGCAAAACTCCATTTCCACCTCATGCGTACCGCGCATAGTAAAGCCCCTAAAGTCAGGGCCGCCGGAATGATATCGAAACGCCCCGCCAGCGTAGCCCAACCTGCAACCGTCAGGTAGATAGCATAGACGATGGCGGACTTTCTTGAACGATAACGCGCCAGCATGATATAGGCAACAACAGCGATGAGTAACATCCATAGAGCAAAAGCCACCTGGTACCAATGAGGATCGACAAATAGCAGGCCAAGCGAAAAAGGTGCTAGAGCCAGAATGGGATATTCATACGGTAGGGATTGAAAACGTTGGGTGGAAGATTGCGCAGCCACATAGCGAGCCATAAAGTTTGGCAGTCCCTGCTGCCGCATCGTGCGAGCAACTGTGGCCGAAGAAATAGATGATTTATCGGGATACAGGATGAAATTACATTGAGGGGAGGGCAGCGTTTTAAGCGCGGATTGCCCATTCCAGAAGGCATCAGCATAGCACTGATACCTTGCAGCATCTGAAAATAAACCAAACATTTGCCAGGATGCGCCATAGAATAGGAGGCTACACATCGCCAGGAGGACAAAAACATCTAGCCAGTATTGCCTTACAAGCTTCTTCATCGATCCAGCCACTGAAATTATACCCCCTTCACCGGATTCTGCTAATCGATTATCATTGGCATACAATTCATTTCAGACGACCTGAGTGCTCCCACGATGAATCGGGGAGCTACGGCGCGACAGCAGCGTTGGTCGTCTGCAATAGCAAAGTGCCCCGCTGCAACAGCGCGCGGCAGTTTCCGTATATTGTAACACTGGTATCGTCATAACAACAGTAAACAGTTTTTTTATAGGGTATTTGGCTGTGAAATTGCGCATAGTATCACAGATACTTAGTATTATAAACGAGTGAGTAAAGGGAGAATTGCCCATAATTTACGCATAAATTACCATTTCAGGCAACACAAATTTTTCAGGAGGCTCTTTCATGCATAAGTTTATTCCGCTATACATGTCGCTGCTGACCCTGCTCGGAAGAATGCAAGCATCAATAGATATTTTACAGATTTTACAAAATGCGCTAAATATTCTGGGATATCCAGCGGTCCTTCTCTTCGTAATGATCGAAAGCTCCGGTATCCCCTTTCCCGGTGAGACGATGCTATTGCTAGCCGCATTCTATTCGGCAATAGACCACCGATTACAGATCCCGATCATCATCGCTTGCGCAGCTCTTGGCGCTATTATCGGTGACAACATTGGTTACTATGTCGGGAAAACCGGAGGGAAAGCCATCGTTAATCGCTATGGACATTACATTTTCTTAAAGCCGGAGCATCTCGCACGAGCAGAACAGTTTTTTGCTCGCCACGGCGATAAAACTGTTTTTTTAGGGCGCTTCGTAGCCGTGCTACGAGCCTGGGCAGCATTTCTGGCCGGGGTTAATCAGATGCACTGGCGCACGTTTTTTCTTTATAACGCGGCAGGAGGCATCGTATGGGCAACCATCTATGGCTTGCTGGGCTATTATGCCGGACGCTACTTTCATGATAACTTCAGTCAAGTAGAACACTTTGCAGGCACGCTGACATGGCTCGTCACCGGCCTGATTATCACGGCAGTTATTGTTATTTTTGCCACCGTTTACGTACGACGGCGCAAGCGCGCCAACGCTAAATGACCCGCGTTCCATCATTAACGAGAGTTGTCCATCTGGACAGAACAAAAACTGGGTGTCAGATCATAGTGATAAAATATTGTATGCGCGATACTCACGGATGAAAAAGCTATTGAGGTTAGTTTCAGCGCATCGGTTGTTACAAACCTGAATGATTACTCCCTCTAAAAATGCATATAATAAATATGGCTTGCTTATTGACAGATGCTTATTTACCAGGTATACTTTCTGTAATCGTTATCGGAAACGTTTACGGAAACGTTTCCAACGTTTTCATAAGAAAAGAATTGAAGAAGGGTTGCTATGACCGGAAAGCTGACGATTCGGGATATTGCGCGCATAGCGGGCGTTTCTACCGCAACAGTTTCGCGCGTATTCAATCAGAAGCCAGATGTGGACCCAGCCACGCGTGAGCACGTTCTGCACATTATGGAAGAGCATGGCTTCGTTCCCAGCATTGCCGCCTCCGGCCTGAGAAATCGCAGCCGCCTCCTCGGTGCCCTGGTACCTTCGCTCACCTGGCCGCTTATTCCCGAGTTGATGCGCGGCATAGGGGAGATCATAGGCAACACAGCTTATGAGCTTATCCTGTATAGCATCACCGACGTGAATCATGAGAAAGATCGGAGCGAGGTCATTGATCGCATCGTTGGAACACGGCTGGTTGCGGGCCTACTGGCCGTTTTCCCGGGTCCCTCGGCAAAGCATCTGGCAGAGTTGCATTCACCCGATTTTCCTGTTTTGCTGATTGACGATCAAGGCATCCCTTCCAAAGAAACGCCCTGGATCAGCGTCGATAATCGCCTCGGCGCTTACGAAGCCACCCGCCACCTGATTCGCCTGGGCCACCAGCGCATTGCCCATATCCAGGGGCCACTCAAGTATCAGGTATCACACGACCGCTATCAAGGCTATTGTGATGCCCTTAACGAAGCTGGCATTACGCTCGATCCCATGCTGGTACGAGAGGGCGACTTTATGCCCCAGACCGGACGTAGTTGCACCAACGCCTTCTTTGACCTGCCTGCCGAGCAACGGCCCACCGCTATCTTCGCAGGCAGCGATTATATGGCCTATGGCGCCATTGCGGCAGCGGAACAGCGCGGACTGCGCGTACCGGCGGACATAGCCGTGGTTGGCTTCGATGACAACCCTTCATCCGCCCATATGGAGCCCCCTCTGACAACCGTTCGTCAACCGTTTTACGAAATGGGCCGCCGCTGCACCGAACTCCTATTGAGCCTGGTTGACGCTCCACGCCATATCAGTGGTTTGAGCTCCAATGGACACTTCAGAGATGCGGCTTCGTCACCGTTCTCTGAACCAATTCGTATCAAAATGCCCACCAGTCTTATCGTGCGTGCTTCATGTGGCGCCTCACATGGCGCCACCATTCAGTAAGAAAGAGGTGAGAGTTCGCGAACCGGCGTCGGTTCATGAACCAGCGTTGTTCGCGGGCAAGCGCAAGGCATTGCCCCTATGCCCCTGAGGTATTGTCTATTTTATGGTTCAACGGCTTGACTTACCGTTGTCTGGTTGTCCTTTTGTCCTTTTTACAGCCTCATAGGGACCCGATTGATCGCGTCCTTGTCTGAACAGCTTCTCAACGTGCGCAGTTCTTTGCATCTAGTGTCAGGAGGTTAAAAATGACTTCTAATTTTGTATCTCCGCCGCATCGATACCGTTTTGTCGTGGTAATACCCACGCTCCTGCTGGTGTTAAGCATGATGCTCGCGGCCTGCGGAGGCGGCAGCACTACGCTGCCACCGGCAAGCACATTGCGCATCCTTTCCGCTCCCGGCCAACCTAACCCCGATCTCTTTAACCCATTTTTTAACACCAATCAAGGAGGTGATTACGGCGCTCAAGGGCTACTGTATGAAGAGCTCTACTTCACCAACCTGTACACCGGTCAGGCTTCGGCCTGGTTAGCCAGCAACGAGAGCTACTCGAACGATCTGACACAGCTCACGTTCAAGCTGCGCACAGATGTAAAGTGGAGCGATGGTCAGCCATTCAGCAGCAACGACGTCAAATTCACTTTTGATCTGATGAAGCAATATCCCGCCCTTGATCAGGGCTCGGTATGGGCAACGCTGCTCAAGAGCGTTGATGCTCCTGATAGCAGCACCGTTGTCTTCAACCTTCAGCACGCGGATAGCACGGCGCTTTTCCGCATCGGCGGCAGCGTCTTTATCGTGCCACAACATATCTGGGCGAACATCAACGGCGATCCGGCGAAATTTGCCAATGATCATAATCCCGTCGGCACCGGCCCTTATATGCTCAAAAGTTTCACTCCCGATCTAATCACCTATACAGCGAACCCTCACTACTGGGGAATAAAGCCCCAGGTGCAGACAATTCAGATCCCTTCCATTAAGGACAACACGACGGCCATCACCGCTATGGTGAAAGGTCAGCTCGACTGGGCAGGTATCGGCTGGAGCCCCGACAACGACGCCGCATTTACCGGCAAAGACTCGCAACACAATCATACCTGGTTTGCTGCCAGCAATACCGTGATGCTCTATCTGAACCTGCGCAAGGCTCCATTCAATAACCTGCTGGTTCGTAAGGCGATTAGCGCAGCCATTGACCGCAGTCAATTGCCTCAGGGAGTCGCGCAATATGCCGCCGTTGCTAATCCCACCGGCGTCATCATCCCCACCAACACAAGCTGGATCGCGCCACAGTATCAAAGCATGAGCTTCGAGAATGGTCAGAATAAGGTTGACAGTTATCTGACCCAGGCCGGCTTTAAGAAGGGGAGCGATGGCTACTACCGTGACGCCAGCGGCAAAGTACTCTCTCTACCGATAGATGTTGTCTCGGGCTGGAACGACTGGGATCAGGATGTTCAGTTCA
This sequence comes from Ktedonosporobacter sp., assembly GCA_035293765.1. GTDB lineage: Bacteria > Chloroflexota > Ktedonobacteria > Ktedonobacterales > Ktedonobacteraceae > DASRHT01. The sequence goes on along the minus strand of DATGMF010000061.1, from coordinate 29,932 downwards.
TTGTGAACGATCTGAACAAAGCAGGCATCAAAGCGTCGATGAATTCGCAAAGTGGCTACACTCCGTACTACACTGCCATCTCGACCGGCAGTTACGACGCCGCGATTAGCTGGACCAATAGCGGTCCTACCCCATATTACGCCTATCTGGCCCTGCTCAATAGCGCCAATGCGGCTCCCCAGGTCGCAGTCGGCACTAACTTTGAACGCTGGGATGCGGCCAGCAGTAATGGGTATGCCGCCAAGACCGACCAGTTGCTGGCGCAGTATCAATCAACCTCCGACCCGAATGCTCAGATGCAGGCTATTCAGGGCATAGAGGATATTATCGTCAGCCAGCTCCCGGTCATCCCGCTCACGGTCAACGTCTATTGGGACGAATATACCACGTCCCACTTCACAGGATGGCCGAGCGCCGCCGACCCATATGACTCCGGGGCACCTTACAATATGCCTGATGCCGCCAATGTCATTCTGCACCTGAAGCCGATCTCCTAGCTGTCACCCCTTTTATTGTCGCCCTTCCACCACCCTGCATTGCAGGGTGGTGGAAGGATAACTATCCGGCGTTGTGCGTGGAGATCATCACAAGTCAGCGCTTGCTGTTCATGTACGAAAAAGGAGAGAGCCAATGCGCCACCTCTTGAGACGAACTAGCTTCTACCTGATAGCTCTATGGGCGGCAGTAACATTCAACTTCATCATTCCACGCTTAATGCCGGGTAATCCTGCTTTAGCATATTTAGCAAAAATTCACGCGCAGAATGTCACCACGGCGCAGTATAATGCTATGCTCCAAGAATTTGGCGTTGACCCCTCTACACCCATCTGGAAGCAATACTTCGATTACATCAGCGCTCTCCTGCATGGGCAACTGGGCATTTCTATCTCGCAATTTCCTTCACAGGTTTCGACGATTCTGGCGCAAAGCCTCCCCTGGACGATTGGCCTGGTCGGTATGGCGGTCCTTCTGAGTTTTCTGATTGGCACCCTGGTCGGCATAGTCATCGCCTGGCGACGTAACTCCTGGTACGATACAACCATTCCGCCGCTACTGACATTTTTCTCTGCTGTGCCTTATTTCTGGATGGCCCTGGCGCTTATCTATATCTTTGGAGTGAATCTGAACTGGTTTCCAACCGACAGCGGCTATGACGTGTTTAATACCGTTCCCGGCTGGAATCTCGATTTCATTACCAGCGTCGCACAACACGCCATTCTCCCGATCATCACCCTGGTCATCGGCTCGCTGGCGGGCTGGGTGCTGACGATGCGCAATACGATGATCACAACGCTCTCGGAAGATTACGTCCTGATGGCGCAGGCCAAAGGGCTACCGGAAAGGATGGTGATGTTCGGCTACGCAGCACGCAACGCCATTTTGCCCAGTATTACCAGCTTCTCTATCTCGTTGGGCCTGGTGGTAAGCGGATCTTTATTGACGGAAATCGTGTTCAACTATCCAGGGATCGGCTTCGCGCTCTATAACGGCGTGCAGGGCGATGATTATCCTCTGGTCGAGGGCTGTTTCCTGGTAATCGCTCTGGCAGTGCTGACCGCGAACTTTCTGTCGGAACTGGTCTATACATTCCTTGATCCGCGCGTACGCCAGGGGAGAAGGTAAATCATGCAAGCAACAAATGTAACAGGTCAGCATATTGATGCTCCTCCTCTATTCAGGCAAGTGAAGATATGGCTAAATGGCAGCTTTCGGGCTATGACAGCTCATCCTAAAATCTCCACCGGCCTGGGCATCGTTACGCTGTTTGTCTTGATAGCGCTGGCTGCGCCGCTGCTGACGCCCTATGATCCCAATGCAACGATAGTACGAGGTTCGCTCCCGCCGTCACCTGCGCACATCTTTGGCACAACGGGCCTGGGCCAGGATATGTTCGCTCAGATCGTCTATGGAGCCCGCATCTCTCTGATTGTTGGCTTCTGCGCTGCCATCGGTTCCACCATGTTGCAGATTTTCTTCGGCCTGACCTCGGCCTATTTTGGAGGCGTCATCGATGAAGTACTCTCCCTGATCATCAACGTTTTCCTGGTCCTGCCCGGCTTGCCGCTCGCCATCGTGCTCGCCTCCCTGGCTAGCAGCGCCAGCAGCGCCAATAAAAACGAGTTCGTGATTGCGCTGGTCCTGCTCTTCACATCCTGGAGTTACGGGGCGCGCGTCTTGCGAGCACAAACGCTCTCACTAAAAGAGCGTGAATTCGTGACGGCTGCCCGTGTCACTGGCGAGGGACCATTACGCATCATTTTTGCCGAAATACTGCCAAATGAAATAGCCCTGGTAGCCTCGACATTCATTGGCACCTTCGTCTATGCCGTAGGGGCTGAAGTCGCCCTGGAGTTCCTCGGGCTGGGCAATACGTCGCAGGCCAGTTGGGGTGTGATATTATTCTGGGCTCAGAACAATACCGCACTGATCTCGGGAAAGTGGTGGCAATTTGTTCCGGCAGGCTTATGCATTGCGCTGCTGTGCTCAGGACTGGCATTTATCAACTTCGGCATTGACGAACTGGCAAACCCTCGCCTGCGGCTCGAACGTCCGCTACGCAAACAACTACGGTAGGGGCAGGACTGGCACCTGCCCCCGTGGGGGGGAGACCAAAGGAGGTGGGCAATCGATGGAGATGGGCAGCCGGTAGCTCCCCGATTCATCGTGGGAGTTGTCTCTACCAGTTAGCAGCCGGTTAGTAACCAGATAAGCATAAAGGAGATTTGATGAGTATCACCAATAAAACTATGTCCCAACCAAACTCTGAGATAGAGGCGCAGCAAGCCGCAGCGACTTCCCTTTTCCCGCCAGACTTTCTCTGGGGTGCCGCAACCTCGGCTTACCAGATAGAGGGCGCGACCCATGAAGATGGACGAGCTCCCTCCGTCTGGGATTACTTTGCGGCGACGCCCGGTGCAACGTATCAGGGCCAGACAGGCGAGATAGCAGCAGATCACTACCACCGCATGGCGGAAGACGTTGCGCTCATGGCTCAGCTTAATCTGAACGCCTATCGCTTCTCGCTCTCCTGGCCCCGCATCCTGCCTTCTGGAACGGGGGCAGTCAATGAACGCGGCCTGGATTTCTATGACCGCCTGGTCGATCACCTGCTCGCCAGGAATATCCGCCCGATTGCCACGCTCTACCATTGGGATCTGCCCTTGACATTGCAGGACCGCGGTGGCTGGCTCTCCCGTGATACGGCCTACGCCTTCGCAGATTATACTGAAGCCGTGGTGCGGCGGCTGGGAGACCGCATTGACATGTGGATTACCCATAACGAGCCCTGGTGTACAGCTTATCTCGGCCATGCCTTAGGTATTCATGCCCCCGGCTTGCGCGACAAACAACTGGCAGCGAGCGTTGGACATCATGTCTTGCTTTCCCACGGTCTGGCAGTGCCACGCCTGCGCGCACATCTTCCCCCACAGGCGCAGGTGGGCATTGCTGTAGACTTCTATCCCGTCTATGCCGCGGATAACCGCCCGGAAACTCTCCATGCAGTCAAACAGGCCGATACCTTCCGCAATCGCTGGTTTCTTGAGCCGCTCTTTCGTGGACGCTACCCGGACGATCTTTTCATTGGTATGGGTGTACATCCTCCGGTGATCCAGAAAGATGACTTTGCGGTTATCTCCACACCCATTGATTTCCTCGGCGTCAATTACTACTCACGTATGCTCGTGCGGGGGCGTGCGGATACGACCATAGCGCCAGATGCCAGTTACGAAACGGTTGAGCGTATCTCTGGCTCATCCTATACTGAAACGGGTTGGGAGGTCTTTCCGGCAGGGCTCGCCAATATCTTGACGCGTATTCATCGGGATTACGCGCCACAGGCCATGATTGTCACCGAGAGCGGCGCGGCCTTCGAAGACTTCTGGGACGGCTGCAATGGCATTCACGATCAGAGGCGGATAGATTACCTGCAAGAGCACATTCAAACCGTTGCCAGGGTGGTCCAGCAAGGCGTACCTGTTAAAGGCTATATCGTCTGGTCTTTGCTAGATAACTTTGAGTGGGCTGAAGGTTATCGCAAACGCTTTGGGCTGGTCTACGTCGATTACCCGACCCAGCGCCGTATCATCAAAGACAGCGGCCTCTGGTACGCTTCTTTCGTCGCCTCCCACCCGTAAGATCCTAATGGATAGCGTCCGCCAATGCGGCGAGTAAAGCTAAGCAGGGTGCCTTCATTGGCACCCCTAGTGCATTTCCACTTGACATCTTCGGATTCGATGGTATACTTCCCCTCAAAAGGGGCGGCGGGAGCTAGTAGCTATCACGACCCGCTTGAGGGTACTGAAACTATCCTGTCAGCAGATTCACAATCAGCACAGAAGCTGCTATTACCGCCGCCCCCACCAGCGTCTGCCAGCTTAGGCGCTCGCTGAGCAGCGAGACACCCAATAGCACGGTAACTACCGGCTCAAAGTAGATATAGACGGCCACGCGCGAGGCTTCGATTTTCGTCAGTGCAAAATTATAGACAAAATATGCCACCACCGAACAAACCACCGCCAGAAAGAACAGCGCCCCCCATTGTATGGCGCTCAGTCGCACGACTGCATCCCAACGGTTGTTGACAGGATCTACGAGGGAGAGCAGCAGCAAACCGAGCGCGCCGCTCATCATCGTACCGCCAGTCATTACCAGTGGAGAAATTCCCTGCATCCAGCGTTTGCTCAGATTAGAGTAAATGGCAAAGGCGAAGGCATTCGAGACCAGGCACACCGCTCCAAAGAGGAAGCCAGACCTCAGCGATACCGCGATTGGTTTCTGCAAGACAATCAGTACCACCCCACAGAAACCAAGCAACAGCGCCGCCAATCTGAGCGGGCTAAACTTTTCGCCGCCGATAACCTGCGCCAGAAAGGCGGTCACAACCGGAATCAGGCCAACAACCAGAATTGAGGATATGCTGGCGTTCGTTTGCTGCACGCCTGTATATTGAAGCCAGAAATAGAGCGAGAAGCTGATCTGGCCCAGGAAGGCCATGCGCAAAAGGTTACGAGCGGAGATTTGCCGGCGGACAATGACTTTTAGCAAAGGGATCAGAAAGAAAAGCGACGCGATGCCAAAACGTAGCGTTGCCAGTATCGCGGGGCTGAGTGCGGTTTTGCCCGCTATACCAGCATTTAACAAAACGCGAGCCGCAACGAACGATCCGCCCCAGGCGATAACCGCGAACCAGATGCCTGCGTAAACCGGTAGCAGGCTGCCTCGCTGCGAGCGATCATGGCGGATAATCATCGTTCCGAAATTAATAACCTTTCCAATTGATCGCTCGATTATATCACATCGCGCTCACCTCTCATCAGGGAACGTTACCAGGAGGCGCAGAGGAAAGCACAAATGGATCACTATCTGCGCCTCGCCAGGAGAAATTTCTGCTCGCGCTCTAGCTTCGTGATATCACCTTGAAAGCACTCTAGATAAGCTTCTGCATAGGATTGTACGCTGCGCCTGGCGGCATAAACCTCCTGGAGATCCACCTGCTCTACCAGTGTCTGAGCGTAGGCGTAAATGAGGGGATGCAGGCGATAACACGTTCCGCTGGCGAAACTACCATTTATCGTCGGAACGGTAATAAGTTCAAGCAGAGAATGCCCCACAAACAGTCCTAACGTCGCAGCAGTATTAGCCAGCAACGAGACGGGAAGATCAACGATATCGCCAACCGTACCATCATCCATTTCATTATGATTATCGCACACGCTCTCGTCGCCCTCAGATGAGCGATAAAGCACTTTGTGGCTATAAGAAGATCGGACAACCGGCAGAGAAGCATGCAACAGAGGAGGAAGAGCTGTTGAGTGAAACTGATGAGTTTTCCCATCAGACCTCTTCCCCAGGATAGCAGCCGCATATTCCAACCCGAATGTTGTAACCTCCAGAGTTGTCAGAAGGGAGAACTGCTTGCGCAACTCCGGGGTAAAGTTTGCCAGCGCCCGGTCGAGAGTGGAGCGTAACACTCCTTCCCCATCTAACAGGCGATCAAGAGGACAGTTGCTAACCTGAGCTGCCAACAGGGAGAGAGAGATGCCCTTGACGGTGACAGCGTTCGCGGCAACCTCGATAGCCAGTGGTAAATAGCCGACAGCAGCGCAAATGTGCTCCATAGCAGTGCGGTTTTGAGCAGAGATGCGTTTAAGGGAGACGCGTGTCAGAGATGCAAACAGCTCAAGCGCGGCCTCCGGTTTCAGTGGCTCCAACTGGATACGATGCGCAACGAGTGCTGTTGGAGGAACGTAACAACCGGTAGTAAGCACAACGCGACGAACGTGCCCTAAGCCACGCTCTCCGCATTCAGAAGCTGCATGCCGGCTATGACCGAGCAAAGCCTCTAAGGCCCGGCGCAATGGAAAACAAGCGTCAAGATCATCCAATAAAATGAGCACACTTTTATCCATCAACGCCATACGTGCGTGGTCAATCGCATCGGCAAGGGTTACATTTGTAGCCTGCTCTGCGCCAGACTGCGTTGCTGGAGCGACTGCCACGGACGGTAGACTCTGGCTCTCCAGTAGTGTAGCGTCTCCAGCTTTCTTCCGGTGAGATTTAGCGGTAGTCCCACGTTTGCTCCTGGCAGTTCCAGCAGGCTGTTGAGAGAAAACAGCGCTAATTTCCTGTAATAAAGCGATAAGTCCCTGCTCTCCATGTCGTTTTGTACATGAGAACGTGACGATACCATCTGGGAAAACGTGCATGCGATCATTGGAGGCCAGCACATGCAGAGCTTCATGAGCGAGAGCGCTTTTGCCAACACCGGGCATCCCTGTAATAGCGCACAGGCCGGTTTCCATTGTACACAGGGTGCCGATCAGCTCATGCAGAGCCTGAGTGTGTCCAAACAGACGGGAGGGGCGAGCAGATAGTAGTAACACCGCAGGGGTGTGGCGTATCATCAGATATTCGCGCAAACGCTCCACCTGCTCAGCTTCGTCGGCGCTCAATTCAGCCAGTTCAGCCACGTTGAGGTAGATCTTCACATCTCTAGGAGTTTTGCAGAGGAGCCATGCCAGCGCCAGGACCTGCTTACGCGCATTGCCGCGAAAAGGGTGAGCTAATCGACCAGCCTCCAGGCGAGCAAGAAAATCTTCCGAAATCTTACAATCAGCGAGGATTGGATCATGGCGTGCAGTATCGGCAAGAGCGCGTTGACTGGACCAGCCATACTTGCGACGCCGCTCACTGATCCAACGACCAAACTGTACTACATCCATGCACAATTCTTTCCATGTAGGGGCAATCCTTTGCGGTTGCCCTGGACTTTTGTGGTTGCTCTAACCCCTTGTGGTTGTTCTACATTTTTGTGGTTGCCCTGAATCCCTTGCAGTCCAACATCTACTATTACTACGCAGCAGCCCTTAATAAATATCACATTATGACAAGCTGGGCAATATTTTAGTACTTTAACCTGATAGATTACACGGACCAGGGCATGCGAGGAGTGGATAGGGGTCCACTCCTCGCATGCCCTGGTTCAGAAAAAGCGAAAATGAGTCGTTAAATGAAAAATCGAGAGTTAGTCTTTGGAACGGGGATCGAAGGCATCACGCACGCCATCGCCCAGGAAAGAAAATGCCAGCACGAGGATCGCCAGGACAATACAGGGCAGGACAGCCTCCCAGGGATGTGTCCGTAAAAAATCAGCGCCATCCGAAATCATCAGGCCGATGCTGGAGCCAGGAGCCTGCACGCCCAGCCCCAGGAAACTGATGCCTGCTTCCGCAATAATGGTATTGGAGATATTGAGTGTCGATGCAATGACCACGATGCTGAACAGGTTAGGGATAATGTGGCGCAGGATGATCTGAGTATTTGTCGTTCCAGAGGTTCTGGCTGCTTCTACAAACTGCTGCTCCTTCAGTTGCAGAGTTTGTCCGCGCACGTAACGAGCCATCAGCGGCCAGATCACCAGCGAGAGTCCGAGCGCGACCAGCAACAAGCGAGCGTTGCCATTAGCGCCGATGATGGGAATCTTTCCCAGGGTGCGGTCAGCCCAACCACCCAGAATACCAGATATCAGGATCAGGAACAGCAAACCGGGAAAGGCAAATATCACATCTGTAAAGCGCGCCAACAGCCAATCGATCCAGCCTCCGTAGTAGCCAGCTAATACACCTATAGTCACGCCCAGGACAATATCTACCACTTCCACTAGAAGGGCCACCGAAATCGAGATCAGCAATCCCTGCATTACACGAGCCAGCAGGTCACGTCCGAGGCTATCGGTCCCGAGCCAGTATCGAGCCGAAGGGCCTTTATGTTGTTGACCAATTTCTTCGTGTGAGAAATTATGGTATTGATCGGGTTGTACGGTGCCATTAAGGGGGCTTTGCATCGGACCGCCGATATGCTGATAAATGACCGGACCGATCAAGGCGATGATGACAAACAGCAGGATCACGCCCAGACTCGCCATAGCACGTTTATCCCGCCGTAAGCGTCGTGCCGACTCCTGGAAAGGTGTCAGTAACTCTTTTTCCTCTTCCCTTTCCATAAACTGCTGTATAGTCGGTGGAAAAGGCTGTTGCGGGGGCAACATCGTATTTCTGGGGAGATCCTGGGGAGGTGGTCGCATCGTGCTATCAGGCGACATCACTCCGGGAGGTGGCATTCGCTCCCAATTGCGGTTCCGTGGTTGCATATCCATCTCTATATCCGCCTTCTATTCAGTCTTAATGCGAGGATCAACAACAGTGTAGAGAATATCCGACAAGAGATTACCCAATACCACCCCCACTGCTAATAATACTGTTGTTGCCTGAATTACAGGGTAATCGCGGTAGTCAATCGAGCCCAGCGTGATTTCCGCGATGCCTGGAATATTGAAAATACGCTCGATGAAAAACGCGCCCGTCACGAGAAACCCTATCGACACCCCCAACACTGTCACGAGCGGGATCATGGCATTTCTGAGCGCATGACGATAGACGACGATACGCTCTTGCAACCCTTTCGCGCGTGCGGTGCGCACATAATCCTGTCGCAGCACCTCCATCATACTTGTTCGCCCCAGGCGCGCAAAATAGGCAGTTCCGGTCGCCGCATACACCAGAATGGGCGCAATCTTATATTGAAGATCCGTCCAGCTATACTGCCAGGGCGCGCCCCAGTTCGCCACCGGCCAGTGAAAACCATAGCTCTGGTCCAGCCATACCAGGAAAAGCTGCACGAACACCGCAAGAATAAAGGCCGGGACGGCATAAAGCGCGAGCATGAGTCCCATATTTGCTGTATCAATCCACGAATTCGCTCTGATGGCGGAAACGATGCCCAGAGGTATTCCTATCGCAAGCTGTAAGAGCAGCGCCCAGAACCCTAGCTCCAACGAGACCGGAAGGCCGTCTTTAAGGATATCCCATACCAGACGATTTTTATACTGAAATGAGTAGCCGAAATCTAATCTGAACAATCCAGTCAAAAAGTTGAAATACTGCTGATATGGAGGAAGATCTAAGCCATAGGCATGGCGGATCTGGAGATAGGCTTCTCGCGTATAATGCTGCCCTAATAACTGGGTCACTGGATCATCAGGTGCAGTAATTCCCAGAATAAAAGTGATAAAGGTGACACACAATATCACAAAAACGAGACCTATCAATCTTTTTATCAAAAACTGAACCATTCCAAACTCCTTGCCCCACTTGCAGGCAGGAGGGATAGAGCCCTAAAAGGGCTACTATCCCTATAAGTTCTTTGGGGAGAATACCAAAGCGTATGTTCCCCTCGTCGCCCCAATTAGTGTTGAGTTATGTACACATTCGCCCAGGTGTTGGGTGGATACTGCGAGAACGCGTTAAACTTCAAACCAACAACGTACGGCTTTACCAGACGCATATCGGGACGCTGATAGATCGACAACCAGGCAACATCATCAACCAACTGCTGCTCGATTTTGTTATACATTTGAGCTCGTTTCGCTTTGTTGGTCTCTACGTCAGCAGCATTCATCTGCTGCTGCAAATCGCGCTGTTGAGCGGCGGTCGCGCCAGGATTGTTGCCGTAATTGAACTCGTTGTACGGCTCGCCAGCCCCGAACTGGAGGCTAATCCAGTCCTGCGGGTCTGGATAGTCCGCGATCCAGCCGCCAAGCCACATCTGTAAGGGTCCGAGGTGACCGGTGGTCTGTGTTTCCAGAGTGTACATCGTGTTCTGGCTAATCGCAGTTGTCGCCACAGTAATGCCCAGCACCTGCTTCCACATCTGAACAACGGTCGTGACTTCATTGGCATATCCCGTGTTTTTGGTCGGGTAGGTCAATGTGATCGTCGGGAACGTTGCCGGGGTCAGGCCGGATTCCTGCAAGCCTTGAGCAAACAATTCTTTGGCTTTATTGGCGTCCCCTTTGGGGGTGGTACCATCTGGGCAGGTGAGTTGCGAGTTATAACCATACATTCCCTGTGGAATGATGTGGCAGGTTGGGGTATACGCGCCTGAGAAGGCAGCCTGGACAATGGCTTCACGGTCCAGAGCCAATGCCAGTGCCTGACGGACTTTAACATTATCCAGTGGCTTCACCATGTAGTTCATGCCAATATAGAAGATGGTTAAAGTGTTGTCCTGGCTGAAATCCTGACTGGTTTTGGCATTATCGAACTCACCGACCGGCACATCAGTGTAGTCAACCTGACCGGCAAGGTAAGCATTGTAGCTTGTCTCTACATCTTTCATCGGCAGGTAATCAAGCTCTTGCAACTGCGGCTTAGGCCCATAGTAGTTGGGATTTGGAATGAGCTTGATCCCGGTATTGTGATCGTACACCTTTACCATAAATGGGCCATCGCCACCCTGACCGCCGTTGTCGCCTAGATGATCAGTCCACTTCTGGCCCCATTTATCAATCACAGTGCGCTCGACAACATAGGATGTTGGATAAGCCAGAGCCTCCAGGAAGTAGGCTGTAGCTTTGCTCACCTTGATCACCAGGGTATTTGGGTCCTGTACAATGACGCCAGTGCCGATAACGCTCTTCACTTTCCCGTTCACGCGATCCGGTGCGCCCTTAATCAGGCCCAGATAGGTCAAGGCAACCCCTGACTGGTCATTGACTTCAGGTGACAGAGAGCGGTCGATACTATAAGCAACGTCGTTGGCGTCCAGTTTGGTGCCATCACTGAACTTGAGCCCCTGGCGCAAATGGAAAGTATAAGTCATCCCATCTTTTGATACATCATAGTTCTGTGCCAACTGTGGCTGGACTTCCAGATTGTTATCCAACTGTACGAGACCGGTGAAAACCAGATTAATCGCGTTGATGGAGGTTGCATCGGTCGCAATACCTGGATCGAACGTATTAATATCTGGAAGCCTGAAAGCCCACCGATAGATTTGCTGGTTATCAGGAGCCTTTTGACCTGATGATTGACCTCCCGCAGCGCCACAGGATGCCAGGAGCATCGTCATCAGACAAAGAAATGTTGGCAACATGACAGCCATAAATTTCTTGCCAGATTGCATTTATCACTTCTCCTTGTTATACGTAGACCTATCTGTGTTCTCTAAAAAGAGCATCTGGACTTGCAAGGAGGAACACGCCCATGCCCTGAAGATATCTGGCTCAGGGCTTTTTTCGCGGTCTTCCTAAATACAGAACACAGAGACATCTTACATAAAGGTTCCAGTAGAGTACGCGGAAATCAGGCTGTTGAACGCGGAAGTTGCGCGAAGAAGTCGCGGGAAATGCGCGGTGGAAAAGCTGGCCCCATCCCTTTTTAGCCATGCTCCAGCCTGCTTTAAGCAGGGTCAAATACTACGTACTCCTTTTCTCTGGTAAAGCTAGAGAGCTACTACTACCCCTTTTGTAACAGGCGCGCAAATATCTCAACATAGACAGCGCTGCCGCTATCAGCCAGAAGATAGCATACCTCATCTGGCTGATAGCCATCCGCTATTTTGCCGACGCCACTGTATGACGAAAGCCCATTGCATAGAGCGAGGCATACACTCCCTCGCGTTGCAGCAGTTCGGTATGCGTTCCCTGCTCTACAATATTGCCCGATTGCAACACGACGATGTTATCGGCCCCCTTAATGGTTGAGAGGCGATGCGCGATAACCAGAGCCGTACGCTGATGCAATAACTTTCGCAAGCCCTGCTGGACCAACAGCTCTGTAAATGTGTCAATATTGGCGGTCGCCTCATCCAATATGAGAATACGCGGATCAGCCAGCAGCGCCCGCGCAAACGAGACGAGCTGGCGCTGCCCCACGCTCAAATTGCGACCACGCTCATGAATGACGGTATCATAGCCATCGGGCAGGCGCATTATCAACTCATGCGCGCCAACCGCGCGCGCGGCCTCCACCACTTCTTCGTCCGTTGCCTCAAGACGGCCATAACGGATGTTTTCCTTGACCGTCCCCGTGAACAAGAAGGGGTCCTGAGGAACCACCCCGATCTGGCGGCGCAACGAGTGCTGAGTTACATCACGCACATCATGCCCATCTATCAGTATTGCTCCTCCTTGTATATCATAGAAACGCGTCAGCAAGCCAGCAATAGTACTTTTGCCTGCGCCAGTCGGACCCACAATCGCTACGGTCTGGCCTGCCTTGATATGCAAGTTCAAGCCCTTCAATACCTGGCTCTCCTGATGATAGCCAAAGACCACATCGCGAAACTCCACTTCGCCGCGAATCTGTGACAACTCTTCCGCGTCGGGGCGATCCACAATCTGCACCGGCATGGCGAGAATCTGGAAAATGCGCTCGGCTGCCACGCCGGAACGCTGAAGCTGCGTATACTGTTGACTCAGTTCGCGGATCGGATCAAAGAATCGGTTGATATATAGCGTAAATGCCACCAGGACGCCGATTTGCAGCGCCCCCTGTGCCACCAGAGTTCCGCCATAGACAACCGTTAGCGCGATAGCCAGCGCTGCCACCACTTCCACCAGTGGCAGGACCAGGGCAGCTACCCTGCTGGCCTCCAAATTGGTATCGCGATTATGCGTGTTGAGATCGTCGAACTCCGCCCGGTTGCGATCCTCTCGTACCAAACTCTGGATGACCCGCATGCCCGAGATATTCTCCTGCAAGGTGGAGTTGACCAGAGAGATAGCGGCGCGCGTGCGGCGAAAAGAACGCTGCGCATGACGTTGCCAGAAGGCGGCGATGGCGATCATAATGGGCAGCACGGTGAAGGAGAGGAGAGCCAGCCTGACGTTCATCACCAACATCGCACCAATGATGCCCACCAACGATACCATAGAACTGAGCATAGAGAGCAAACCTGAACTGAGCATGGCCTCCAGCACATCCACATCGCTCTGTAAGCGTGACATCACACGTCCAATCTGCGTATGGTCATAAAAGCTCAGTGAGAGCCACTGGAGATGCGCGAACATGTCAGAACTGAGGTGGTAGAGGATCTGCTGTCCTGCCCATGACATCGTCCAGACCTGCCAGTATTGTGCCTGCCACATGGCAATATTCAATACCAGCAAAATCACGCTCATGATAGCCAATCCATTCAGATCATGGTTGGTAATAAAGCGGTCGATAGCCAGACCTATCAGATACGGATTAGAGAGATTCAAGAGAATATACACGAGCATCAAAAGCACGCTGAGCAAGGCTGCGCCCTTATAGCGTGCCAGGTAGGGACCGAAGCTCTTGACGAGCTTCCAATCAAAATGCAGCGATTCGTCCTCGTCTGAAAATGCCAGGCTATTTTCCCGCCAGTAGTGTTGTCGGCGATAGTCAGCATAGGAACTTGCTTTCATCGTACCACCTCCCGAGACTGATCAGGCTCATCAATTGGAATTTCAGGATGCGCAGCCAGCAGGCGCTCCTCTAAATCCTGAAGGTCAACGTCGCTGTCGCGACCTGTAGCTCCCCGATTCATCGTGGGAGCACTCAGACCTTCAGTAAAGCGGGCCTCAAACTCTTCCTGCTCACGCAATTGCAAATCATAGAGCTGGGAATAGTGCCCCTTGAGGGCGAGCAGTTCAGTATGGGTGCCACGCTCCACGATTCGCCCTTTGTCCAGCACTAAAATCTGATCGGCATTCTTAATTGTACGCAATCTCGACGCTACGACGAAGGTAGTTCGACCACGCATGACCGCATCCAGGGCCTGCTGTATGAGGTACTCCGTCTCCATGTCTACGCTCGAAGTTGAATCGTCAAGCACCAGGATGCGCGGATTGAGTAGTAATGTGCGGGCAATCGCTACACGCTGCTTTTGTCCACCCGAGAGGGTCACGCCCCGCTCTCCAACCCAGGTGTCATAACCATCAGGGAGCGCCATGATAAAATCGTGCAAGCGTGCGACCTTCGCGGCCTCAATCACCTGCTCATCGGTTGCGTTTACAACGCCATAGGCGATATTCTCGCGCAGTGTGGCATTAAACAAAAACACATCCTGTAGCACCAGGCCCACATTGCGCCTTAGCGAAGCCTGCGTTACCTCGCGCACATCCTTCCCATCAACTGTAATACGCCCAGCCGTCACGTCGTAGAAGCGCGGGAGCAGGTGCAGAATTGTGCTTTTCCCGCTGCCGGTCGCGCCGAGCAAAGCAACAATGCGGCCCGGCTCAGCATCGATGGTAATATCATGCAGTACCTGCGTGCCATTACCATAGGCAAATGAAACCTGTTCGAAACGTATACGACCTTCTACCCGCTCTAACACATGCGCATCAGGAGCATCCTGAATCAACGGCTCGGTGTTAAGCAGCTCGAAGATACGCGTGCCACCGGAGAGGCCGCGCATAAACCATGTCACCATAAAGCCGAAGACGCGCACCGGCGACCCCAGGACGAGAACATACTGGGTCACCGCCACCAGAGTCCCCAGGCTCAACTGGTGTCCAATAACAGCGATGCCGCCAATCCAGACAATCAGCACCGTTACCAGATTGAGCACCAACACCATTAAGGGTTGATTCCAGGCAGAGAGACGCATTGCGCTCAGGTTCAGCTCGCGTAAGGTGCGATTGGTCGCATCAAATTTGGCAATCTCGAAGTCTTCCCGAGCGAATGATTTAACAACCCGCACGCCGCTCAAGCTTTCCTGCATCACCGTGCCAAGTGAACCCGTCTCGTTCTGGACCCTGAGCCAGAGCGGACGTAAGCGGCCTGCCACTTGCGTTGAGAGTATGAGCAACACTGGCACACAGATCAGCATCACCAGCGCCAGGCGCCAATCGAGGCTGAAAAGGACCACCGTTACTGCGCCAAAGCTGGCAAAGGCAGTGATCGCGCGCAATAATCCCTGGGGGATAAAGTTACGCACGGCCTCAATATCAGCCGTCATGCGCGACATCAATTGTCCTGTTTCTGACTCATCATGGAAGGCAAAGCTCAGCCGCTGGAGATGGTCATAGAGAAGGTTGCGCAGATCATAGGCAATAAGGCATGAGACGGCTTGCGAGAGATATCCCTGCCCATATGCAAAAAAACCGCGGAGCGCGCTGGTACCAAGAATAGCCGAGGCAGCCAGCAGCAGGTCGCTCAGCCGCCCATGCTGCACCCCCACGTCAATTACCCATGCAAGCAACCAGGGAACCGTCAAAGCAAAACCGGTAGAGAGCGCGACGCAGACAACAGTACCAACGGATTGTAACCAATGAGGACGCAACAGCTTAATAATAAACAGGTAAATACGCAAATTTGCTTTCCATTCATGGAGGGACTGAGACAACTGACGGCTGCCCTTGCTTGATCGCATCACAAATTGTTCCTTTCTCGCTGCACTATCCCCCCCTCCACACACAATCCTCCCCCCTATAGTGTAAAAGAAAATGGATGACATATGATTGTCAGTCTTTGTGTGTATTTAGCGTGAAGATCACTTTTTATGGCTCCGCACTATGCTCAGATAATGCTACAATAGGCGTATAAGCTATACAGCTATTACAGCTTGCTACCCAACATGCGGCATGTATATATGCCTCATTTCTGTTGCGTTTCGACATCATAGATGGTATCCTAGAGGTCAAACAGGGCAAGGTTTCAAGCTAAGCTATAGGCTATAACACATTTCGGTCAGGGCTATGTTGTTGGGACTTACAGTTTGGTAGAAAAGCAAGGAGAGAGCATGAAAAGTAATGAGGGAATGTCAACACCATTCGAACAATTAGAAGCGCGTGTCGCTTTTTTAGAACGTGAACTACGCCGAACAGTGGTCATTATCGATAATATCGAGATGAGGACGGATACACGGTTAAAAACAGTCAATGAGCATTTAGATAAGCAAGACACTGAACAACAAAAGTTTTCTGCAAGTGTTGACCAACGGTTTAAACATGTGGACGGGGACCTGGCTGATATTAAATCTGAACAACAAAAGTTTTCTGCAAGTGTTGATCAACGGTTTAAACATGTGGACGGAGAACTGACCGATATTAAATCTGACACTGTAGAGATTAGAAACGTCCTTGCAACGCTTGTAGAAAGGCTCAATAAATCAAGTTAGCACAACACAGCTTGTTACCCAACATGAGGCATAGCTGGTATGCCTCATTTTTGTTGCATCAATTAACATCTTTTTTCACATCAGAGACGTTTTACAATCCTTTACAATATGATATCCAGGAAGACAAATGAAGCTTAGTTCTAAACTTCACCTCTAGTTACAACATGCTTGCGTTAATGCCGTGTTATAATAGACGTATGCAGAAGATTGAGCGTCTCGTGGCAATTACACTGCTACTGCAAGCCAGGGGCAAAATGACCGCAGCACGCCTCGCCAGCATTCTCGGAGTTTCAAAACGTACAATCTATCGAGACATTATGGCTCTTTCGCTGGCCCATGTTCCGGTGTCAATGGAGTATGGGCCTGGCGGGGGCTATTATTTACCCGATGACTATCACTTTGAGTCGGCCATCTTCACGCGTGAGGAGGCCGTTTCGCTGATACTCAGCGCGGATATGGCGGGCAACTACAGCCTTTTCGCGGGCGATGATGGACTTCATCGCGCGCTCTTTAAGCTGGAAGCGAGCCTGCCCGAAGAGTATCAGGCCGACATACGGGCCGCTCGTGAGCGCATTCTGTTTGATACCACCGCCTGGCGCAATCGTCCCATCACGACAGTATTTTTAGAGACCATCCGCAATGCAGTGATGGAGGCGCGCCAGATGGAGATCCTTTACCCATGCAAAACCTGCGCGGCCCCCGGCGTCCGCTGGCGCTGTATAGAACCCTACGGCCTGGTCTTCAAGGGCTTGTCGCGTCGCCATATCCGCACCGGCGTATGGTACCTGGTAGCCTACTGCCAGGCATGTCAGGAGTTTACCCCCTTCCGCGTCAGCTATATTGAGAAATTGCAGGTCTGCAATGGGCAATTCATCCCTCAGCCGGGCTTTAATCTCCGCGCTTACTGGCGCGAGGTTCGCAAACACCTGGAAGAGCAACAGCAGCCCTTTGAATTGCTCTTACGCATAACCCCTTCGGCACGCTATGGGTTGGGAGGGAACTATACGGTACTACGCGAAGAGCCGGGGAACGGTGTGGTAATTAGCGTCGAAATGGAATCAATCGAAGCAGCCATTTCTTATGTACTCGCGCTGGGAGCCGACGCCACAGTCATCAGCCCGCTCCATATACGCGATGCGGTCATGGCTACCGCTCAAGCTATTGCGCAGATATATATTTCTGACCAGGTTAACAAGGGCAAGTTCCCTGACCTGTCTATGCCCTCTATGGAAGAGAACTATCCCAGATGATCAAGACGCCGTAATATGCTCGTTGTTTTTTTGAGGGGGAGCACGAAGCGGGCGCGGTCCCTTACAAAGTATTGGGACCGCGCCCGCTTCGTGCTCAAGGGAGTAGGGTTTAATAACGAGATCTCACACCACGGCCTCCAGTAACAGCACTGACGATCCAGAGCAAAATGATTGCTCCGAGCAGAGCTGTAAGGAATGTCCAGATGATGCCCCGCCCTCCAACGCCGAATATGCCTAGAATGACCCCACCGATCAAACCGCCAATGATGCCTACCACGATATTCCCTACAATGCCTAACTGATCCCCTTGAACTAAGCGATCCGCCAATGCCCCGGCAATACCGCCAATCACGATCCAGACGATCCACGCCCAGATTGTCCCCAGGATACTGGCAACAACCAGCGCCATTGTCATCTCAGGCCCCTTTCTATCACAGTAAATCAGCCTGTTGTGCTTCTCCAGCACATCTTATCCACACGACCGATCATGCGTTGATACAGAATCGTCGATGCATAGACGCAACGCAACGAGTTTTCGAGTAGCCTGACCAGGAGTTCCTATGGCATTCCCACACGTCTATAAGAAAAACGAGGCGTATAGGCACAGCAGAAAGGTGCTGATGCAATTTATGAGCGACCGGAATTTTTTACATCCAAAAAGCTTGACATTTAAATCGGGGGCTTGTACACTGAAATGCACAGTAAAAATTATCAAAGGATAAGATAGATCAGATGGTTGGATCTCTATGCTTGAAACTCAAAAGTTTCTGACAATTGAAGAGGCCGCGGCATTTCTTCATGTTAGCGAGACCTCACTGCGCCGCTGGACCAATAATGGGAAGTTACCCTGTTATCGGGTCGGGGGACGCAGCGAGCGTCGTTTTCTCATGGAAGATTTGCTGGCCTTTATGCGCTCACGCACGATGCCATCCCCCTCTTCAAGCAAAGCACAACAGATCGTCCACCTCCCCGCGCTTACATCTCTCCCATCGAATGATGCCCATAAGTTGCATATCTGCCTGTTTTTTCGTAGCCAGGAGGAGCAGTGGCAGTTATTACGCCCATATCTCTTATCCTATCTTAACGCTGGCAGGCCGGTACTCTATTTGTACGATAGTACGCCCTCGGCCCGCTTGATGGAACAACTGCATGCCGAAGAACTGCCCCTGGATGGGCTGATTGCACGCGGATTACTGCGTGTTTTACCCCCTGATCAGAGCTATCTGCTCACAGGCCGCTTTGACGCGCAGCGTATGCTGACCTTTATAGAGGAAGCCATTCAATCCACTCTGGCAGTGGGGCATTCTCATGTGTTATTGACGGGCGAGATGACGTGGTGTTTATCAAAATCGGAGATCCCTGGAGTCGAGCAACTGGTCGCATACGAAGCTCTGCTTAATCCACTGCTGGAGAAATATCCGACCGTCACGCTGCTGTGTCAATATGATCTCAAGCGATTTGATGGCGCAAGTATTCTGGATGCTCTGCTTACCCATCCTTCTGTTCATATGGCTAGCGGGTTGATCCCGGGCTTCTACGGTCTCTGATCACTCACCGCAGCAGAAGATGTGCTGCTCGATAAATCTCCTCTTCCTGTGGAATACTCTGACTGGCAAAATAGGGCATGAGCATTTCCATAGCTCCCAGTTGCATAATAGGCGCTTCCAGGGTAGAGAATCCCTTGCCTGCCGCTATGCGGGCCGCTATCTCTCCGCCGAAACCTCCCATTTGTGCCGTTTCATGGACAATCAACACCCGCCTGGTTTTACAAATGGAGGCGACCAGCGTTGCCTCATCAAGCGGCCTCAGCGTACGAGGATCGATCACCTCCGCTTCTATCCCTTCCTCAGCCAACCGCTCAGCAACCGCTAACGCACGCTCTACCATGATAGAAAGAGCTATGATCGTCAGATCATGCCCCTCCCGCCTCACTTGAGCCCTCCCCAATGGCACGCGCCAATCTCCCACAGGAACCCGATCTCTGCGTTGATACAGCATTTTATGTTCCAGAAAGACGGTCGGCTCAGCATCAAGGAGCGCGCTACATAATAGCCCCCAGGCATCGGCAGGCGTGGAGGGAAGAACAATGTTCAGCCCCGGTATATACATCAGCCACGCTTCCAGACATTGAATATGCTGGGCGCTGAGCTCAGTCGCAGCGTCTAACAGGGTACGAAATACCACTGGTACGCTTGTCTCCCCGCCAAATGTAAAACCTAACCTCGTCCCCTGACTAATAATTTGATCTACGACAATGGATATGAAGTCGCTAAACTGAAATTCCACAACCGGTCGCATTCCTTCCAGCGCCACTCTAATCGCATAGTTCGCAATAGTACATTCAGACAGGGAGAGATCACGAATGCGCCCCTCCCCAAATTCTGCGAACAAGCTTTTTGCCACCCCTGGAGTTCCATTGCCAATGCCCATCTCCCCCATCAGCAAAACCCGAGGGTCCTTCCGCATCTCTTTCTGTAAGGAGCGACTAATAGCCTCGATATAACTCATTTCTACCAGTGGTAGATTAGCGATGCCGGCCTCTACCGGGGACTGTGGGCGCAGAATCATCGTATTTGCCACTCTTTCGGAAGGTAGCGACAAGTAAAGATGAACAAAGGATAGTTTTTACACAAAAACAAATGTAACATAGAAATTAGCGATACGTCAAGGAAAAATGTGTCCTTTTGATAGAAAAATTCTGCCAAATAACTACTATATCAATGCATAAAGTACATCAAAGGTTAAATATATTCGTTCCTATATCTGAATGTCGGTTTTTTCGGAAGAGCCCAAATGACGCGTGAAGGAAAGGGGCAATGATGGAAAAAATGCTGCAGCATTCTCACATAATAAAGCGTAGCGGGGCCAGGATACGTTCGCTCATCTTCGTGTACCAGGGGCGGCATCTCCAGCTTTTGAGGGTAATTTCAAAATTATCGGCGGTATCGTGTTCGAAAAGCGTCTGCATCTGCTGAGCCAGGGCGGCTGAGTAAATTTCGATGTTCAGTTCATAGTTCCCGATGGAGCTCAAGCGATCCAGGTTGGCAGTTCCTATCGTTGACCATTGACCATCAATGGTACAGGTCTTGGCGTGGAGCATGGTATAGCTGTAGCCAAAGAGACGAATTCCTGCTTCCAGGCATTCAGTAAAGTAGGCGTGAGAAATCCAATCCGCCACGATATGATTGGAGAATCTGGGAATCAGGATGCGCACATCCACGCCCCTCCTGGCGGCGGCTTTTAATGCATCCAACAAAATATGGTCGGGAATAAAATAGGCATTGGTGAGCCAGATGGAGTGCTGAGCCCGATCAATGGCCTCAATATACATATCCCTGATAGGAAATGTCAGGCGCAGCGCGTCATTGCCCTGTAGTCTGATCAAAGGATCGAACTTGCGAGAAACTTCCTGTTGGATATTCTCGCCTTCCTTGCAGAACCGGTTCCAGAAATTTATGAAGGAAAATGCGAGATCGGCGGTGGCAGGGCCTTCAATGCGCAAGTGGGTATCGCGCCACGAGCTCGCATAGAGGCCGCCAATGTTATATCCGCCAATAAAGCCAATCGAGTGATCCACGACGAGCATTTTGCGATGATCCAGCGAATAGCGTCTTGGATCGAAAACATGGAGAGGGTGGCGAATAAACTGGTACTCCAGCGCATGAATTTCAGGAGGGAAAGATTTGAAGACGCGCGGCACAACCAGATTGCCAAAGCTATCAAAGATGACATAGACAGCCACACCCTGCTCCGCTTTTCTGATCAGGCGCTTTTTGAACTCCAGGCCGACGACATCATCTTTCCAGATGAACGACTCCAGGTAAATGCTCTCGCGTGCGTGATCGATAGCATCCAGCATAGCATTATAGAGATCGCGCCCATAGTCAAACAACTGGAGCGTATTTTCTCCAACCTGCACCTGAGCAAAACGCGGGTGTGGAAAGCTCGGCTTATAGATGTGCCGCCTGCGCAGAGCAGCTATGACCAGTAACACCATCACAGTGATGCCCTGCGTTATGAGTGTCGCGCTCAGCGCCAGGCGAAACGCCCTTACAATCGACAGGCGGTTCCTGAACTGCCGTAGAGGCCGGGGTAATTTGGGACTCTGTGTTGATGGCATTACACCTCTCGCTACTAGCATTCACACAATTGTCTCACTATTATAGGGTATCCTGGCTTCACCGTCAAAAATATCTCGTCCTACTCATCTGCATCCAGTTGCTTCATGAGAACGTGTATTCGACAGAAGGATATTAGCCTATTCTATATTAAGGGGATTTCAATTATGCACAATATAGCCAGTCATCAAGAAGATCTAGCCAATACTACAGCGGGAGGAGAAGACAGGCATGACGCTCATAAAAGACGCATTCTGGGAGTGATCCTCTGGGTTTCAGGCTTGATTACACTCGCTATAGCTGCTTTTCTGGTTCATCAACACCCTGGCCCCTGGCCTGACGAGTTACAGTTTTCCAGAACCGTGCAAAGCATTCATTACTGGCCATGGCTGCTCTCGACCCTGGTGTTTTTTAGCTCACTCAATGATATTCCTCCGTCCATTGCGGCAGTCGTGATCTTCGTTGTCGGGATGGCGCTGCTACGCTGGTTTCGCCAGGCCATCTTTCTAGCACTGACGGTCGGCGTTGGCAATGGCATCGATGCGCTGATTGGCGACCTTGTTCGCCGTCCACGCCCCAGCCCAAAGCTTATTCATGTTGACACAACTCTGATATTCAATAGCTTCCCTTCCGGTCACACCGAGCATGATGTGGTCTTTTATGGCTTTCTACTGTACCTGAGCTTTACCAAACCCGTGCGTGAATGGCGCTACCGCTGGCTATTACTACCATTTCAGGCGTTTGCGACGCTGGCTATTCTCGCCATCGGCTACTCACGCCTCCTCGAAGGCGAACACTGGCTTACAGATGTTCTGGGAGGATACTTATCAGGCTTACTCTGGCTCTCCCTCTTCATCTTCTTGTATCGCTGGACTACCAACAAGCTGGCTGAGCGGCGCGCCAAACAACAAGAGAAAGAGGCTGGTATACAAAAATACGCTGGCGAGGCTCCCATCAAGCACTGAATAGTTTGCATCCCGCCAGCTAAAAACTGGCTGTCCTTCTTTTTTTCAGGGCAATGTGAGATGTTCGTGATTTTATGACTTTTGCCTGTGATTTTGCAGTGATAGAGGGGTTTTATCATATACACAGTAGATGAGAAGGAAACATCAAAGGAAAGAAAAGGTTCCGTGAGGACGCGAAACATAAAACTTTCCTTTTTGAAGGAGTAATGATCATGAGTACCTTTATCAAAAATCTGCATCCAAAAGCTGCAACCCACATTGAGGAGCCTCCCATCGCCCGGTTCCTTTTCGCCGATACCCGGATGGCCTGGCTCTGGCTCATCGTTCGCCTATACGTCGGTTATGAGTGGATCACCGCCGGTTGGGAGAAACTGACCGGACATTCGATAGCTTTCGGCGAATTTGGCAAAGCCGTTGGCAGCCCCTGGGTCTTCTCAGGACATGATGGCGCGGCAATGGCTGGCTTCGCTAAAAACGCCCTGACGCTGGCAACTGGAGCACACCCCTCTGTTCAAGGGTGGTATGCCTGGTTCTTACAGAACATGGTTATTCCGAGCGCACCGACGTTCGCCTACCTTGTCACCTTCGGCGAACTCGCCGTCGGCCTGGGCTTGATCGTTGGTTGTCTGACCGGTATCGCGGCGTTCTTCGGTCTGTTCATGAACCTGAACTTCATGCTGGCAGGCGCGGTAAGCATCAATCCCGTTCTAGGTGTGTTGAGCATCTTCCTGGTCCTGGCGTGGCGCGTCGCGGGCTTCTATGGCGTCGATAGCTACCTGCTGCCGCTACTGGGCACCCCCTGGACGGGCTCGCTGACAAAAGAGGCGAAGAAAACGCCCGCAATGGTGCCTGCACACACATAGATGACCATTAACAGGCTGACAGCAAGGGCTGATGACAAAACGTCACCAGCCCTTTATTTTTGTTATTTTCGTCACGCCGTTACCTCTTCTCTTGTGGCTGCGGTTGATATGGGCCGCTAATGTGTTCAAAATTCGGACGGTAGAGCTCACTGTGATATTCCTCTGGATTGACGCGACGGGCGTGTAAATCCTTCCCAGGAATATCGGTGCAGATAAACGCTCCATCTCGATGCGCCGCCATTACACCGTATGTCCTCTTCTCTATCAGGCTCATGACAACATTGGTATAGAAGATCGCCATATGCTTGTCCATCACCTCTGGCTCGCCACTGCGCAAGAAATAGGTCAGGTCGATGGGTAAGAAGCGTACCCCGGGCAATCGCTCCGTTAGCTGACCCGCCAGAAACTCGGCCACGTTAGCTTTTTTGCGATGTCCATACGCATCCGCCGGACCGATTTCTGGCACTGGCACGCCTAGATTCGCGCCCTCGGACATGACAACCGTTGAGTAATTATGTGGGTTGCGTCGATCTTGCACAATCAGCTCAGCCAGATGATCGATGTTCACGGGCACTTCTGGAATGATGAGGCGATCCGCCCAGGTGACGATAGCCGTTTCAAGCGCGGTAAAACCGGCATCACGGCCAAACATGCGGAAAAGTACGGTATGACGATGCGAGCCCGCGACCGAGCGCATGCGGTTAATAAATTCTGCCGCCCGGCTGATGGCGGTCTGAAAACCGATACAGTAGTCCGTACCGGGCACGTCGTTATCCATTGTTTTGGGAATACCCCAAACAGGCACTCCTCTGCCAACCAGCTTATTAGCGTAACTCAGGGTGTCATCTCCCCCAATGACGACCAGGCCATCTAGCTGGAGAAAGCTCATATTTTTTAAGACTTCTTCTGTGAGATCGACGCGATCATCGGGTTGATGGCCTTCTCCATAGAATTTGAGATGGGCAGGTAAATCGCCCACGCGCATGCGCGCCGGGTTGGTGCGCGTAGATTGCAGCGTTGTGCCTCCCTGCCGGTCGATGGTCCGAGTATTGAGACGGGTGAGAGGCATCAGGTAGCCGCTCTCCCAGGTATCGGGATCGTCTGGTCGGAAGATCAGATGCTCATAGCCACGAGCCCGGTCCAGGAAGGTAATACCTTCCCAGCCGGCTCGTAATCCCAACACGCGAATACCGACTGGTTCCGCGCGATATACTAATGCTTTGATTGCTGCATTTAAACCCGGCACATCCCCGCCGCCGGTTAATACGCCAAGAGAACGGATCGAACCGCTTATCTGCCCTGGCATGGTATATCCTCTCTATCTATGTCCTTTTGGCTATAGGAAAATCCCTGCCCTCTAAAACGGTCAGCAAATGACATTCAAGAGAGATTTTACCACCAGTTTGGACAACCAGGACACCGCAGCAATAAGCCCGATCTCCTACTCCCCCAGCGATTTTAAGATTTCACGGCTGATTTTGCGCCCCAACTTTCCCATCTCCATGCCGAAGTTTGCCATGTCAGCTCCAAAATTGCGCCATGCATCGCTGCCACTGACGCTGCGAGGCGTGCTGGCCCCTGAAAGCCGGAGATTCCCACCAACGGTAAGGTCGAGCCTGGCCGCGCCATCACCATAGACAAGATCAACAAAGCCTCCGCCGTGACTGTAGATGGCCTCGGGTCCGCTGGCACTGCCACCCACGATGGCATGCACCGTAAGGTTTGCGTCTTCTGGTAAGACGATGCTGGCATTGCCGCCAACATGGAACCGCCCACGACTTTCAGCGCTGAAGCTGGCCTGTACTTTCATATTGCCGCCCACGTTGCATAGGCCCGCGAGCAATGTGCCGTCTGCAAACATATTGCCGCCCACGTTGTGTACATTGACCTGCGCGCTTGCACTGTTGCGCACTTCGCAATTACCGCCGACCGTCCTACAATTGAGCGCGCTCTCTACCTGCTCCACATCCAGGTCTCCCCCCACAGTGCTGATCGTGGCTGAACCGACGCTTGTGACCCAGAGGTTGCCGCCTATCATATCAATCTCCGCCTGCCCGATATCTAGCAATGTACCATTACCTCCCACTCCTCCCCGCGCCTGGAGACGCGGCATATGCGCCGCTCGCAGATTTCCGCCCACGTTCGATAATTCAGCTCCCTCGTTAATGGTGGTAAGTTCGGCGTTGCCGCAGGTGTCCCTCAAAGTTACACTCCCACCCACTTCTTTCAATTCGACATTGCCAGCGCGCTCAATGCTAGCTCCACGGCTCAACGCTGTGCCAATAATATCAGTGGTGATGGAAGAGAAAACGCGGTTGATGCTGGCGGGTATCCACAATTCAAGGTCGCTCTTACAGCCAGTAATGGTCACGGTATCGCCATCCTGGCGCAGCACCTCCACAAACCCATCGGTTGAAACGCTGATCTCCTGCTTCTCCCAGGGCTGTACATTAAGCTGGCCCTCTAGCCCGTTGATAACTACACGAGGATGCCGGCCAGAAATCGGAAATGTTTGCTGAGTCATACTATTCTCCATTCTTTTTACTCGTGCCCGATGCTCCCACAACAGGCACCCTGTTTCTGCACGCAATTAGCAATTTTTAGAAGTCTCATGCTTCTTTTCATCATCTTCTTGCAAGATATTAACATATCAAAACAATATTTGTCAATATTAATGGCAAAACAAATTAGTTTATTGGAGATATTTACAAAGTAGCGGGCGGGAAATGAGGAAAATGTTATGGTATACTTATTGCACTGTCAAGGGCTGAGGGAGGCCGAATGAAAGGAAAAGACTATTTCGCAGCAGCCTGTATCCCTATGGCGTAACCCCGATTATCTCCTGCTGTGGCTTGGGCAGGGCATCTCTTCTCTGGGCACGGGAATTTCGCAACTGGCATTTCCATTGCTGATCCTGGCATTACCAAACTCTTCTCCTGCCGTCGCGGGATTCGCAGGCGCGCTGGAGCGTCTTCCTTATGTGCTTTTCAGCCTGCCTGCTGGCGCATTGGTGGATCGTTGGGAGCGCAAGCGGAGCATGATTATCTGCGCCATCGGGCTCACTTTTTGCATCACCAGCATCCCTATCGCCTTGCTCACCGGCTATCTCAGCATTCTCTTGATCTATCTAATCGCCTTCACTATCGGCACGCTCGGACTTTTTTATGAACTGGCAGAACTGGCGGCACTCACTCACGTTGTCCCTAAAACACAACTCCCCACTGCCGTCGCGCAAAATGAGGCCGTTTATAGCACCGTTTCTTTGCTGGCTCCCTCACTGAGCGGCCTACTCTTCAGCATTGGACGCTTACTCCCGTTTGTCACCGATGCTATCTCCTACCTGGTTTTGCTCGGATCGCTAGTCAGCATGCATATTCCTTTTCAAGGAAAGCGAGATGAAACTCCGCACCATTTTTTCAGAGAGATACGAGAGGGAATGAGCTGGCTATGGTCCCATGCCGTCGTGCGCCATCTTGCATTTCTCGCAGGCTACCTCTACGTCGTTTGGTGCGTTGACGCTGGGCCAGGCATTCATCGGCGTAAGCCTGGAGCGTCTCGGCGTCCCTCTAACCATTGCCATCCTCTGGGGCGGCCTGCTCCTGATGGCCGGCATCACGCTGCTCAATCCATCCATCCGCCATGCTTCCTTCCCACATCAGCAAACATAGCCAGTATAAAGCGCCTGCCTGCTAGCATGGAGGCTTTCCATACTAACTGGCAGGAATGGAACTAATTGGGAAAGCAATTGTGAGAGGCGCTTTAGCTGGTTTCAGTCCACTGTGAGCGCCAGGTCGGCGGCTCATACGGTTCCGGCCAGTAATCGGTTTCTTTCAGGATTTTGCCATCCTGTAACTCAAAAAATGAGATAGCATACACGATCTCATCTTGATAGGTTAGCTTTACCTCTGATATGACCTGATCGCCGGCAGCAATTAGCCTGAGGATCGTCACCTGCCACTGTTCGGGGTAGTGCTTATTGATGATGACAAAATTTTCTCTCCCACGAATCCTCTCACCCGTCTGAGGCCAATATCCAACGTAGTTGCGGTGAAGCAGCTCCCCTGCTGCATCAAAGTTCTGGTCGTCGAACGCTTTCCAGAGATTTCTGATAATCTGAAGATTCTCTTGTTCACTCATCGATGAGTATTCCTTCCTATTGATGAATGCACCCTATTTTAGAACATAGCGGCTCATCATGACAATAGGGGAAAAACAAAAAGATTTGCATTGAGTGTGATTTTAGCTAGAACTAACCGGACAAGATGACGATGTGTTCTGATCATCAAATTAGATAGATATTCAATCCCATTTATCAACTTATTTTTCAACTAGATTGCAAACGAGCAAGGCGACCCTTCTCTTAGGTAGCTGAACCTTGCACTTTCGTTGCCAGTTTTGCTTGAAACTCACAGATAATTCTCGATGCTGTAACGTCCTCTAAATCGAGGACATATGCATCCTTCACTCTTACTAACTGCTGATCTTGAAGGAGATAAAGCGGTCCCAGATATAGTTTTTGTACCATAATACGCCCCTGTGGTGAAACTGCCTGGGCATAGATGCGCTTGATACGCCGTTCAGGATATTGTTCTAACCAGTAATCAGTGAGACTCTTTATGACCTTACTAATAAGTTCGGGATGGTCTGGATGAACGGCTGCACTGTTTGCTAGAAGTGTGTATGCTCCTGGTTGATCGTAAGTCAATATCTCATCTGGCGTAATGTTCTTCTCGTCTTTCTTGCCAGTAAGAATATCCAGGATGACCGGTTCGGGGAGAGGAACGAGGCCAATATACGCATAACACGTCCTCCGATCCGCTGCATCAAAGGCTGCTTTTGAGATATACGGGTTTTTTCTTCTCCATGCCATATACACTTCCGCTTCAGCAAGAAACATCTCATGGTAGACAATCTGATCTAATGCGAGAGATGCTGGTATATCTGTTGGCAGTAGCCAGTCAATAATGACCTCTGGCTGCTTCTCTGCGCGTGATGATTTTTTGAGTAACCTGTTTCTCACTGCTATCGTGCTTCGGACTCCATATAAGGTTTTTCCACTTTCATCTTCTTTCGTGACGATTTCTCCTTTGCGCGCACGATAGTTAAAGGCATTTTTTCCCAACGGTTCAAACAGTTCCACTGCTCTGCTAAATGATACGTATGTATCAGACTCTTCTGGATTTAGTTTTTTGCTCATGCAACATCTCTCTTTGGTAAATTTTCGATATTGTATCATGATTCAACCGTCGAGTAACAAATTCAACCAGAAAGATCCCATACTTTCGTACTTGGTTGAAAAAGTTGAATTAAGTTGAAAAAGAGTTGATAAAGGTGATTTAATTCGTTAAACTCTTATCAATAATGTCAATATCGAAAAAATAGCAATTCTATTCATGTGAAGGAAGGTGATACTGTTCCGGCCTGCCGTCTGTAACACGGCAGGCCGGCGAGCGAGAACCAACAAACCCTTGATCAGCAGTTCAGAGGCCCTCTGATGTTCATTCTAGCAGACGGGGGTCGCAAGTCAAGTGCCGAAAGGAAGCGTGCTGTCTATGAACGAGCAGCAAGAAGAATACTACGTGATTCCAGTCATCCCCGCCGATGGCCTGATCCACAACGAGAACGGCTTTTGTGGTGATATAGCGCATGAGTTCCACGAACATGCCGCAAGCATTGAGAAACTCAACCAGGCCATTCTCGATGGGCTCGCCACCCCTGATGATGCCAGCCGCATCTTTCGTGGGCAGACGGTGTAAAGGGAGGGGCATGAGATCATGGCAACACCATACGATGCTCCTCCAGCAAATCACCCGCGCTGGACCCACCCCGCCGTGACATCGCCTGATGTCCTCGCGGATGAGGAGCTCTATGACGAGCGGCTCTATGCGCCCCGCGCTCCAAGCAGCGTCCGGCGCTATCAACCTGCTCAGACGGTCACATCGTTGCCTCGTCCGGTACGCACCCATATTCAGGTGACCCGTCACGCCATCCCTCAACGGGCCACAGCTCAGCGTCCGGCGAGACAGCAGCCACCATCTCTCGCTCGCCCGTCGCCTCGGCAGCAATCAGCCCTCCGTTTGCACTGGCTCACCTGGGTGGGGGTGGGCATGGTGGTAATGCTCTGTGGCTGGGTGCTCATCACCCTGCTGGCAGCGTGGTGGCATGGGGAGCAGGATGACCTGCATTACGGTCGCCCCCGCACCTTTCAGATCGATGCGGTGGTCGGTCACCATGATTCGCCGGCGCATCCAAGCCACTTTATCGCCCAGCATCTGGGCACGCACTATTACGTGATTGAGCTTGCCGGAGGA
>DATGMF010000060.1:0-220681 GCA_035293765.1 Ktedonosporobacter sp. | reverse complement strand
CCCCTAACCACCAGCTCACCATTGCCGTGTTAGAACAGGCTGCTCAGACTCTTCAGGCTCATCTAAACTAGCCGCCTGCTTGCTGGTGCTTCCGAGAGGGGCTTGCGGAGCCTGCCTCAAAAGAAGTGCCACTGTAGTGCTAGTTACACTTTCAGTATCCTCAAGCGGATCGAGCTTCCTGCGACTCAAGCTTGGGAAAAGCTACAGGACCACAAAAGAACTTTCAGTATCCTCAAGCGGATCGAGCTTCCTGCGACTAATATTAGTAAGCTCTCATAAGAGAAAAAGCAAAAACTTTCAGTATCCTCAAGCGGATCGAGCTTCCTGCGACTCTTACATGAAAGAATACAGTCATGAGGTATTAGACTTTCAGTATCCTCAAGCGGATCGAGCTTCCTGCGACATTTGCTATACTGACAACAGGATAAGAAGTCATCATGCTTTCAGTATCCTCGTGCGGATCGTGCCCATTGCGACATCTGCTGATAGGGGATAACTTCTATCTCCATTCCTCTTTCAGTATCCTCGTGCGGATCGTGCCCATTGCGACGATATCTATCAGCGTGGTATGCGCGGCCTCACAATAAACTTTCAGTATCCTCGTGCGGATCGTGCCCATTGCGACCTCTGGACAACTTGTCCCCCACCTCTAAACTTTTGATGTCTTTCAGTATCCTCGTGCGGATCGTGCCCATTGCGACCCCAGGCACTGTTACGGGCGTGCAACGGACATCGTGGCTTTCAGTATCCTCGTGCGGATCGTGCCCATTGCGACCGCGCAAGCTGGCGGCGCTCTGGACTTTCACATTTGCTTTCAGTATCCTCGTGCGGATCGTGCCCATTGCGACAGCTCCGCAACAAACGGACCCTTTGATAGAGGCTCTGGCCTTTCAGTATCCTCGTGCGGATCGTGCCCATTGCGACTACTATGAACATATGCATAACGCGGTTGTTCACCTCTTTCAGTATCCTCGTGCGGATCGTGCCCATTGCGACGGCTTGCGCGGCCTGTTCATTGCCGCCAAAGTCCGTCTTTCAGTATCCTCGTGCGGATCGTGCCCATTGCGACGTCCGCCGCCGCCAGCGTCCGCGAGATAAAAAAGCCTTTCAGTATCCTCGTGCGGATCGTGCCCATTGCGACTGACGCGGTGTCGGCAGGGGTAGGTGGGGTGTTTGATCATTTCGGCGCGGCAAGGGCCGTTTTTTGGCATTGTAACGCGCCGATTTTCGACTTTTCCCTGCCAATAGTATAACACATCTCTGCCATTTTCGAAAACCTTTTTTTGTCGAAAAATGGGGGGGATTTTCGAGTGGAGAATAACCGCTTTTGTGCTTTAAACGGGCATTTGATGGGCTAATCAGGGCGGGTTTTGTCCTGATTACGCTTTTTTTGTGAGAGATGCGGGAGGTTTTCGAAGGCGCGCGATTCGGATGCCTTTTTAAACAGGTTGGGGATCACCATGACGATTTTCCTATAAATACACCTTCGCGAGATCACCAGATGTATAATTATTTGTACAGCTTGTGAGATTTGTTGGAGTCGGTTTAGTGGAAGCGAGTGCAAAGGATTATGTTTTCTCCCCCACACAATGTCATCACCGGTTTTTTATGTCTTTCCGCAATTTCATAGTTTTTTCTGGTGATTTTCATAATTTTTTCCGATGGTTTGGCGGAATCACGTTGCTATACTGTGCTCATCACATAGAGGAGGTCTCGATGAATACCGATGGCATGAAAAAATTTCAACGCCTCTTCCATATTATTCGTCTGTTTCAGAATTCCCGCCGAGGATATCGCACGCGCGAGATTGCCGATTTGCTGGGGATCAATGAGGATACCGCGGGCAAGTATCTCAATGAGTTGAGCTTTGCCGGTCTGCTGCCTGTTACCAAAGATGGGCATATCTGGATTCTGCCGGAAGGGGCGACGATCCCACATCTTGAATTGTCGCTGAGCTATCCCGAAGCGGTCAGTCTCTACCTGGCAGGCCGCCTGCTCTCACAGACGCAGGACGAGCAGAACTGGCATGTCACGATGGCGCTGAAGAAACTGGTCGAAGCCCTTCCCCCATCACTCAAAGAACGACAGCAGACCCTGCTGGATGCCCTGTTGTTCGCCGAACATCCACAGGATCAGTTGCGCGATATGTCTCATCTCTTCCAGGTGCTGGCTAGTGGCTGGGTCTCACAGCACCGCGTCCGTCTCTCTTATGCGCCGCCGTCGCGCAAGAGCTTCGAGTGCTTTTTTGATCCCTACCTGCTGGAGCCCTCGGCCATTGGTCGTACCATTTACGCCATCGGCTATAGCAGCGTGGTCAACGATATCCGCACCTACAAACTGGAGCGCATCCAGCAGGCGGAATTGACCACCGAAACCTTTACCGTCTCTGAGAAGTTCAAGGGGCCAGAGATGCTGCAACAGGCATGGGGCGTGATGTATAGCGATGAGGAGCCGGTCAGGGTCCGATTGCGCTTCTCCGCCGCCGTGACGCCGCGCGTGCGCGAGACCCGCTGGCACCCTTCGCAGGAGCTCACATTGACGCGTGATGGCTGCGAGTGGACAGCCCTTATCGGCGAGACGCTGGAAATCGAGCCCTGGATTCGCGGCTGGGGCGGCGATTGCGAAGTGCTGGAGCCTGCCCCGTTGCGCGAGCGCATGCTCATCCATGTCCGCCAGATGATCGAGAATTATCAACTGGCGCCAGCGGTCAGGCCGCGCGATCCCACAAAATTTGATCCCACCCTCTTTAGAACAAAGGAGTAAAGGCAATGTACACTCCCTATCCCTATCAAGAACGCCTGCTTGAGGCAGTGATGGAGGGCCGCAACGCCATTGTGGTCACCCCAACCGGCAGCGGCAAAACGCGTGGGGCCATCCTGCCCTTCTGGCAGAATAAAGCAGGCAAATATGGTCGGCTGCCAGAGAAGGCGCTCTATGTCGTGCCGATGCGCGTGCTGGCAACGCAATTTCGTACCACCTGCGACGAACTCTATCAGGAGCTGAACCCTGAGCCGTTCCGCGAGGCCGAAACCGCTTACCGGCGCATCAAGCGCGGGCTGATCTCCATTCAAACGGGCGAGTCGCCAGAAGATCCGGCATTCGAGTCCATGATCACCGCCTGCACCATCGATCAGGCGCTCTCCGGCGCGCTTGGCATCCCCTACGGGCTGAATAGCAAGCTGGCTAATCTCAACGTCGGGGCCATCTGTAGCTCTTACCTGATCCTCGACGAGCCGCATCTCTATCCCGTCTCCGCAGATGGCAGGAGCTATAAAGGCGCCTTCACCACCTGCCTGGAACTGTTGCGCCTGCTCCAGGGTCTAACGCGCTTCGTTTTTATGAGCGCGACCCTCTCCACTTCCCTGGTGCAACGGCTGTGTACGATGCTTGATGCCGACCCTATTGAACTGAACGAAGACGAGCTGCAAGAGCTGAACAAGGGGCGTAGCAGAACCTTCGCCTGCTCGCCGGAGCCGCTCAGTGCCGAGCGCATCCTTCAAGAGCATGATCGCTGCTCGCTGGTCGTCTGCAATACCGTCCAGCGCGCCCAGGAGACCTACTTGAAGCTATGGGAAGCTATCGAGCGACAGGGCCGAACCATCGAACTCCGTCTGCTGCACAGCCGCTTTACGGACGAAGATCGCCAGCAGCAGGCGGAGGAACTGAGCCGCTTGCTGGGCAAAGCGCAGTGGAAAGATGGCCTCTACCAGGGCCAGCAAGATATCATTGTCGTCGCCACTCAGGTCGTCGAGGTCGGGCTGGATATCTCCGTCCAGACCCTGCACAGCGAGCTTGCCCCCGCCAATAGCCTGGTTCAGCGCGCAGGCCGTTGCGCCCGCTTCGAGAAGCAACAGGGCCGCGTGCTCATCTATCCCTTAGCGCCCGACGAGGAAGGCAAGCCAGCATCTACCCTGCCCTATGCGGCTTCTCTCTGCGATGATACCTGGAATGCGTTGCAGCAGTTCGATGGCTCCATCGTCGGCTTCCGCGAGGAGCGGCAGTTGATCGATCAGGTGCATACCGCTGGCGATCTGGATTTGCTTGACCGCTACGAAGCCCATCGCTTCGAATTGCAAAATGAGATTACAACCATGCTGCGCACTGGCGAACGTGGTCGCGCCGCCGATCTTATTCGCGACATCAATCAGGTCCATATTGTGATCCACAACGACCCAGACGAAGAGTTGAAGCTCAGGCCGTGGCGCTATCAAAGCTTCGGCCTGCACCCTGGCTCCCTGATGGGCAAGCACTGGAATCGCTTGCAGGAGCGACGGCAAGAATGTGATCTTGCCTGGATGTGCAAGCAAGCGGAGATGAATAAGGCCGAACAACAGCAACAGGAGGCCGAGGACGATCATCGCCTGCCTACCACCTATGAGTGGAAGCCGGTGACCGCTCCGAGCCAGATCCCGGGTGCGCTGCTCATCGCCTTGCCGCATCAACTCGCGACCTACGACAAGCAGCTCGGCCTGGTCTTCCTGGACGAGCGTATAGAGCTTCCCCCTGCCTGGAAGGCGCGATTGGAGGCGCAGCACTACCAGAGCGGTCTGGTGAAGCGCGACGGCAACAGGGATGACGAGATGGAGACGCGGCTGCAACGTTACGAGCAGCACGTCGGCGGCCTGGCCGACGCCTACCACTATCTCATTTATCACGAACTGGCCTATGCCATGCAGCGCCTGGAGCAGCTCATGGGGCTGGACAAGGGCACCATCGATACGGCCATCCAGCTAGCGATTGCCACCCACGACCTGGGCAAGCTGGACAAACAATGGCAGCGCTGGGCGCGAGCCTGGCAGCGTTTCCGTCACGAGAAAAAGTGGCCTGCAACTCCCTACGCCGAGCCAGATGGGATGGCCTTCCTTGCCAAAACGAATTATGACTACAACTCGCTCAAGGAACGCGAGTGGCAAAAAGAGCTAGCGATCAAGCGTCCCAGGCACGCCTGCGAAAGCGTCATGGCGGCAAGACGACTGATCCTGTTCAGTCTGGGAGTGACCGGGGCGCAGAGCCCCAATATGCCGGTTGTGCGTGCCATATGCAGGGCCATCGCCCACCATCATAGCCCCACCGCGCACGAATATGGCAAGACGGAGATTACAGAAGGTGCAAAAGCAGCCATCAAGAAAGCATTCGAGCTCGTGCGGCGGGGTAGCCGCTGGGATTACGATCTTGACCGCCTGCTCCTCCAATTCGATAAAGGCGACCTGTTCCCGGTCAACGCCTCCGAAGGCCGCTTCACCCACCCGGAGGTTGCAGAGAGCCGCGAACAACGGCTGGAGACGTGGCTGGCATTTCTGATCGTGCGCGCCTTGCGGCTGGCGGATCAACGGGCGGATAGTTACGCGCTGTAACCAATGAACCCGCGACGACGAGGATGGGGGGGGGCAACAGGGATGTGTGGCGACGCGGTTCACGGCGTCCGCTTTAGCGCCATGTTGGGGCAAGCAGGCAGTAAACTGGACGGCATCAATGCCGTCGCCACAGGTTCACGGCGCTACCAGGGACGTAGCCAGCATCAATTGCTCAATGAAAGTTGGAAGTACCATGCAAACATTTTACGTCAATCAAACGAATAACACCTCGGCAGATACACTGCTCACCCTCGGCTGGGCCGCTCTGCTCCAGGAAGTGTGTAACAGACTTGGCAGGCCCGATATCACCATCGTGCTGCGCCAGCAACGCGGCTCCTACGAGATTACGCTATCGCACCCCTTGCGCGAGGAGCAGCTCAATTGCGATCAGTGGATAGCGCTACTCGATCCGCTCATCTCGGCCAAGCAGGACGAGCGACAGGCCAAAAAGGGGCGCACCTTGCAGGATGGCTTCCGCTACGATGAGGAGCGCGAAAAACAAAAGCAGCTCGCGGAACAGCGCAAGCACCTGGAGCCACGCCTGCGCACTCCCGACGCCTTCTGGCGCAACGAGCCGGAGCTGGAGAAGCTGCGTAAAATTGCGCCGCGCCCCGAACTGGCGCACTATCAGGCCATCAATATGATGAAGGTGCCGGACACCTTTAACGAGATCGTCTTGCGCTGGCAAGCTCTCACAGGGCAGCAGCAATGGCTCACCATTGCCCTGCTGTGCAGGCTTTTCTCGCAGGAGCAAAATGACATCGAGGCCGCGTGCAAAGCATGGGAGAATCTGGCGAAGGAGCAGGGCATCGAGCGCAAAACGATGGTTACCGCCGTCCAGGTCATCAATCCCACCACCGGCAAAGGCTCCAACACGCCCAAAAGCGACCATCTGACCAGTGCGGGATTAGACAGCTTCTGGCTGCTTGAACTGCTCAAATTCAAAGGTTTTATGCTCGGGGCCGCGCCATATGTGCTCAAGGGCAGCAAGGATCGCAAAACCTATGTTATTCAGCCCGCCACCGTCGAACTGGGCACTTTGGCCCGCATGATGGACCAGTTTCGCCAGATTTGCTGGTCCAGCACCGCCATCAAGCAGGATATCTTTGCCGCGCTGCGCCTCACCCAGGTGCTGGTGAAGCATCGCCAGACGCAACTGAGCAGCCGCCAGGGCCTGGAAGCATGGGAAGAAGGTCCGATTGTCAGCATTGCCAGTGGCTTCGATGTCGCCTTTTATAAGGATATGGGCAGCGCCCACGCCACTATGAACGTCTCAACCATCAACGTCCCGACCTGGTTCCCGCAGCTCGATACCCTGCAAGCAACTGAGGATGCTGAGCTGTTCCTGCAAGAACATCTGCGCATCATCCGCCGCATCGAGGGGCATCAGGGCAAGGAGGGCAACGACGAGCTTGAACTATTGCGCACCTATCGCGACTTTCTCTCCGGTCACGATCTCAACCCGTTCTGGACCTTCGCGGCCAGCTACGGCAATTATCTCTTCCGCCAGCGCGACCACGAAAAGAACGTGCTGCGCTGGCTACCACAATTGACAAAGAAAGGATTGGATTTTCTCATCATGCAGAGTAATCACGATGATCTGCGTACCATCACGCAAAATCGCGGCTTCCAGCGCATCGCCTCGGCCATTCGCGAGGCCACCGTCCGAGCGCAGCGCCGCACCAGTCAGGAGAACGATAATCGCTACGAAGTTCGCTATGGCCTGGGGCAGGAGTTGATCCGCAAAGCCCGCTACCGCGACGATTTCATGAACGCGCTCAATAAGTTCCTCTTTCTCTATAACGAGGAGACCGCGCGCGAAGAGGAGAAAGTGGCGAAGCAGCTCCAGCGTCGCCTGCAAAGAGAGGACTATCACAAATATCGTTTGCGTTTCCCGGTCACCACTGCCGATATTGACCAGCTAGAGGATTTGCTAGACCGCTATCCCACGGAACTGATCGCCAAGAAGCTGGTTGCCTATGGCTACGCGCGCCTGGAGCAGCTATCTGCCGAAGAGCTGCAAAGCGATGTTGTCGAGAACGAGCCCGAAATGTCAACGGCTGAATAGTAATTAAGGAAGGAAACCATTACCATGAATAATGCCATTGTCTCGCTTTCCATTGCCGCCCGCATGACCCTGAATATGCATAGCCTCAACAACGAAGGAGGCGAGGGCAACCAGATCCAGACCCGCATGATCGATATCGTGGGCGAAGATCATCACCTGCACAACGTCAATGCCATCTCCGGCGACATGCTCAAGCATGTCCTGATGGAGCACTTTTACCGCCGTGCCAAAGAGCAGGGCCTGAGCCTGTGCAGCAGTTGTCAGCAATTTAACGTCAACCGCATCAATGCCGACGATCAGTTTCTGGCGCGTGCCAGCCGCAAGGATGCCGAATTTATCAACGAACTGCTGCAACATTGCGCGATGGACGATATCGGCGGTATCCTCGTGACCGAGGAGAAACGCTCCGTGCCGCGCAAGTCGGTCTGCGAATTCGGCTGGGTCGCCGCCATTCCTGAGCTCTCGCGCACCGAAAGCTACTTCCACGTCAAATACGTCTCCGAGCGCGGTGCGCAACAGCTCCAGGCCGACGCTCAGGCTCAGGAAAAAAGCGGCGCTAACCGTGGGCAGAACATCTTCCACCGACCAGCCTCCAGCGGCGTCTATGCCCTGGTCTGTCACCTTGAACTCCATCGCATTGGCTATAACGACATCACGCAAAAATATGCCATCGGCGATGACGAGCGGCAGAAACGCATGGCGCTATTGCTGGAAAGCGTTATGTACACCTTTCTGGAGCTCAACGGGGCCATGCGCTCAACCCAGCTCCCGCATCTTACCGCGCTTGAGGGCTTCATCTCTACCAGCGCCAGCGCCCTGCCCGCGCCCCTGATCAGCCCTTTGATCGGTGGTAGCGACGAAGAGCAGCGTTTCGCCTATCGCGAGCAGACGCAACAGATCGCCGCCGCCCTCAACGGCAATGGACCCGAGCAGGTGAAACTCTACCTCTTCGACACTTTAGCCGATTTCGCGCAGCAGATGCGCCAGTTGATCGATAGCAGCACGCCGCAGGCGCTGACCCGCTAAGCGTGCAGGAGAGACGTGCCATGTGGATTACCGCACAGTACCTTCCGGTCTCCTTTTTCTCGCTCAAATCGGCGGGCGCGACCTCCTCGGGAGGCAAAACGCTGCTGATCCCGACGCCCTACGCCATCAAAATGGCTTTGCTCAGTAACGCGATTCGCAGTCGCGGCATCGAGGAAGGGAAACGTCTGTTTCCCCTCCTCCGCGACCTCAGCCTGCACCTTGAGCCGCCGGAGACGATCCTGGTGATGAAGAGCTTTAGCAAGATCAGACGCGAATTGAAGGAGAAAAGCAACCCGGAAAAGGCGCAACGGGCGCGCGAGAAAAAGGAATATCCCATGCAGCCAACCATCGCCTACCGCGAGTACGTCAACTATATCGGTCCCATTCGCCTGGCCTGCCGGACGGATGAGGATAGAGCGGGCGAGCTCCTCTCCGATCTATTGACGCAGATCAACTACCTGGGCAAGCGCGGCGGCTTTCTGCAAATCCTGGAGCCCCCTTCTATCAGCGCGACGCAGCCGGATGGGCTCTTCCTTCATATCACCGCCCCTACCTTGCAAGCATTTTCGCCCGCCGGAACGTTACAAATGCTAGACGATTGCGGCCCCAGCCTGACCTTTGCGAAGGCCAACATCTATGACGACGCAAAAATCGTCCTGCATAAAGATCGTATCCTGCGGCATATTGTGTTACCATACGAGCAGAAACGCTCATCACGCAATTATAGCTGGTATCAACGATCTGAAAGGAGCTGAAAAGAGGATGCCATCCATTATTCGATCCGACTCCTTCACGCGCTTCTCTCTGGCATCTGCTGACGCGGTAGCTATGCCACCTCTCCAGGAAGGCAGCGTGAACCTATGACCATCTCGGCCTGTTTGGAGAGCTTGAAATTGATCACGACGCACCTGGAGTTCACCGTCCAGGCGGTCACCCCGCTCGAACTGGACGAGTTTAGCGGGGCCTCATTACGGGGCAATTTCTTCAATGCCGTCTGGAGGCGCTTCTGCACCAACAAAAGCTCGCCCTCCTGCGCGGCCTGCCCCATCCATGAGGCGTGCCCGGTCAGCACGCTGGTCGCTCCTCTGCGCGAGGAGAACGCCAGGGGACAGGACATCCCGCGCCCCTATGTGATCATCCCACCACAGGAGGGAGGCCGCTATTACCGGGTCGGGGAACAGTTCTCCTTCTGCATGACGCTCATCGGCTCGATTGTAGAACTGCTGCCCTACATCCTGCTCTCGGCACATCAGTTGGAGGAGGAAGGATTGGGTCGCCGTCTGGACGAAAACCGTGGGCAGCGTGGACGCTTCCAGATCGTGCGCGTGGAATGCTACCACCCCTTCACGCAGCAACGCCAGGTTATCTACGAGAGGGGTGATCTACTGGTCCAGGTCCCGATCATCACCGTCCAGCCCGCAGATCACGCGGCGCAAGCTGCCACCTTGAAGCCCGAGCGGCTGACCCTGCACTTCGTCACTCCGATGCGGCTGGTCGAGCGCGAGCACATCGTCAAACGCGCCCGTTTCTCTCCCCTGGTGCAACGTCTTTTGGAGCGGTCTCTCGCCCTGGAGCAATATTATGGGAACCGGGCGATCACCATTGAGCGAGCAGAGAAAAACGCCTGGTTAGGGCTGGCCGATGCTATCGAATGCAGCGAAGACGGGACCTACTGGCAGGAACTCAAAAGCTACTCCAACCGGCAGAAGCGAGCAACCCCGATAGGCGGCCTGCTGGGCACCGCCACTTTTGAAGGAGATCTCACCCCGTTCCTGCGCCTGCTCGTCCTCGGTGAACTGATCCATGTGGGCAAAAACGTCGTCAAGGGAGATGGTCAATACAAAATCGTGGGCTAGCATCCTGGTCCAAACAATGGCAATCGTATGCCAGAACAGTGCTCTTCCCTATCCCTGGTCAAAAAGGGTATTTTGCGAGGGTCGTTCGAAAACCGTCCGCCCTCGCAAAATAAACAGGGCACAAACCTGCCCTGATTTCTCCTCCTCTGAGCACAA
Organism: Ktedonosporobacter sp.; assembly: GCA_035293765.1. Lineage (GTDB taxonomy): Bacteria > Chloroflexota > Ktedonobacteria > Ktedonobacterales > Ktedonobacteraceae > DASRHT01. The sequence continues at coordinate 210,221 of DATGMF010000060.1, read as the reverse complement.
AGCCCCCCGTAAATGCCTTTTCTGCCTCTATTCTCTGCTCGAAAATCCCCCCCATTTTTCGACAAAAAAAGGTTTTCGAAAACCGCAGAGATGTGTTATACTATCGGCAGGGAAAAGTCGAAAATCGACGCGCTACAATGCCAAAAAACGGCCCTTGCCGCGCCAAACCGACCAAACACCCCACCCACCCCTGCCGACACCGCGTCGGTCGCAATGGGCACGATCCGCACGAGGATACTGAAAGACCATACGAATCGGCATAAGAGATAACGAACTCATCGTCGCAATGGGCACGATCCGCACGAGGATACTGAAAGAACCAGCCAATAGGCGGATTTATCGATGCAGAGGAGTCGCAATGGGCACGATCCGCACGAGGATACTGAAAGTTTCGAGATGCAGAGCGCACTCCTTGATCAGCGCCTTGTCGCAATGGGCACGATCCGCACGAGGATACTGAAAGTATTAATTTCTATCGAAGGACGTTCCCTTCGATATTTGGTCGCAATGGGCACGATCCGCACGAGGATACTGAAAGGTCCATGCAGGACTATATCGCCGCCCTCGCCGCAGCCGTCGCAATGGGCACGATCCGCACGAGGATACTGAAAGCTCATTTTGAGATTTGTGCGGAGCACTCGAATCTATAGTCGCAATGGGCACGATCCGCACGAGGATACTGAAAGGGTCTGCATGCTCCAGAGCGGCGGCGAGCATATGATGCGTCGCAATGGGCACGATCCGCACGAGGATACTGAAAGTTGGATGCTCACGACAGCGCGGTCCATGTGCGAGTTGTCGCAATGGGCACGATCCGCACGAGGATACTGAAAGTGCTTGTGTCCAGCACCGGCAACCGCTCGTATTCCGTCGCAATGGGCACGATCCGCACGAGGATACTGAAAGTTACGCCAAACTTGGTAGCAAATTGAGCCACCTGCGGTCGCAATGGGCACGATCCGCACGAGGATACTGAAAGAAGTGCGCTCGTGGCTGCAAAGGCGTTCGATTGCCACATCGTCGCAATGGGCACGATCCGCACGAGGATACTGAAAGAGATTATTAGCGCGAAGTCCGGGGAAGTCATCAGTTTGGTCGCAATGGGCACGATCCGCACGAGGATACTGAAAGTCGGTGCGAACCGTGAGATGCGGGTTAATGCGTGTGGTCGCAATGGGCACGATCCGCACGAGGATACTGAAAGACGCGGTTTCGACGGTTGCCACAAGCTGAATGCCGAGGTCGCAATGGGCACGATCCGCACGAGGATACTGAAAGTCTGCACGACCGAACAATGTTCGCATCTGTTGTCGCTTGTCGCAATGGGCACGATCCGCACGAGGATACTGAAAGACGAATGTTTGCGTCTGGGCTATAACGTCTTTTCCGCCGTCGCAATGGGCACGATCCGCACGAGGATACTGAAAGTTGATTTATAAATTGATGATTTGATCTATCAGGATTGTCGCAATGGGCACGATCCGCACGAGGATACTGAAAGAGTAGCTAATCGCTATAGATTTACCTATAGCGCGGGGTCGCAATGGGCACGATCCGCACGAGGATACTGAAAGAATAGCGTTGAGCAGCTTGCCCCGTTGGAGTTGAGGTCGCAATGGGCACGATCCGCACGAGGATACTGAAAGGCTCCAGGTGGGGCCGGCAGCGTCTGATGGCTGTGCCGTCGCAATGGGCACGATCCGCACGAGGATACTGAAAGAAACATAGAACCAGGCGTTTTTATTTGTGATTATGCGTCGCAATGGGCACGATCCGCACGAGGATACTGAAAGTATTTCTTTCTTCGGAGCTTCCCCCTGCGCGGTTGAGTCGCAATGGGCACGATCCGCACGAGGATACTGAAAGATTCTCATCAGTGACGCGACAGGAGGGGAGCGAAAAGTCGCAATGGGCACGATCCGCACGAGGATACTGAAAGTATTAAACCAAACGCTACACCATAGAGACCAGAATGCGTCGCAATGGGCACGATCCGCACGAGGATACTGAAAGAAACGGCCCGCATACAATAGGCAATCCAGTAAAAAAGTCGCAATGGGCACGATCCGCACGAGGATACTGAAAGTAACCATCGACGCAACCTCTACAGGGATACCACGCTGTCGCAATGGGCACGATCCGCACGAGGATACTGAAAGGTAAATCGTTTGATTGGCATTACTCCCATCGTCAAAGTCGCAATGGGCACGATCCGCACGAGGATACTGAAAGGATAGCAACGAAGCTAGCGGCGGAAGGCATCACGGCGTCGCAATGGGCACGCTCCGCACGAGGATACTGAAAGCGGGGAGATCGTTGGCGCATTCAAGGCGGGGAAAACGTCGCAATGGGCACGCTCCGCACGAGGATACTGAAAGGAGCAACTTTACGGTGTCTACTATTACATTTTTGAGTCGCAATGGGCACGATCCGCACGAGGATACTGAAAGCACAAGGGACAGCATCCTCCTTAGCCGCAAGGCAGGTCGCAATGGGCACGATCCGCACGAGGATACTGAAAGTTGCAGCCACGAGCGCCGATAAGCTCTTTCCTAGCCGTCGCAATGGGCACGCTCCGCACGAGGATACTGAAAGTTCCGGTCTCGGCAAGAACGGACTCACCTCTGCACTTGCGTCGCAATGGGCACGCTCCGCACGAGGATACTGAAAGTCTCCCCGACTCGATTGCTCGGCTGCCCTCGCGCTGTCGCAATGGGCACGCTCCGCACGAGGATACTGAAAGCTTCGCCGCAGATGCAGCAGCGACTCTCTTGCTCGGGTCGCAATGGGCACGCTCCGCACGAGGATACTGAAAGTGCTGATATTGCTGGTTAACGCCAGCGATCAATTCGTCGCAATGGGCACGCTCCGCACGAGGATACTGAAAGACACCACGTACAAGATCGTTGAAGTGATTGGAGACAAGTCGCAATGGGCACGCTCCGCACGAGGATACTGAAAGAGTGGACGACCGGCTGGCCCTGATCCATCATCGTCTCAATGAACACAGGCTGCTCAACGGACGGTCCGGCCGCGATATGCCCTACCGGGGAAACGATCCACTGCGCAACGGCTGGCAAACAATGGCCGGGGCTGAGCGCGACATGTGCGCCATTGAGGGCGAGCGGTGCTGTCCCCCAGCCCCTATCGCTTCATGTTCCTTATTCAGAAGGCCCAGGAAAATGCCAATCAGGCGCGAGAGTTCGGCGCCGCCCTGCTGACAGCCTTTGAGAAAGGGAATGCCGAGTACCTGGCCTCGTTGCGCTCACTTCATGAACGTCAATTGCTGGATCTGGCCCTGGATGTTCGCCAGTACCAGTGGCGAGAAGCCGACTGGCAGGTGCAGGCGCTACAGAAAACATTGGAGGAGACGCAGGCGCGGCTGAACTACTACACCGGCCTGATCCAGAATGGATTGATTAGCAACGAAGTGCAATACGAGGCTCTTATGGGTACCTCCCTGGCAGCGCGGGCGGCAGCCACCATCTCTGAAGCGATTGCGCAGGCGATGGGAAGCGTCCCTGATTTCTGGCTTGGGGTGGCTGGCTTTGGTGGCACCCCTCTCGAATATCAACAACTGCCCCTCGGCACCAAGCTGGCCGGAGTCCTGGCAACATGCGCAGCGGCGGCGAGATACGGCTCTCTGCGAACTCAATAATCACCGTCAGCAAATGGAGCAGTCGGCGGAAGTGCTGAATTTCCTGCGCGATAAGTTTACGAACCACGCGCTCTACCTGTTCCTGCAACAGGATACCGCCATGTTATACAGCCACATGTACGAACTGGTGCTCTGCGCCGCCCGGCAAGCCCAGCGAGCGTTCAACTATGAACGGGGCCACACCATGCGCCACTTCCTGCCCGGCGCAACATGGGATAACCTGTACGAGGGTCTGCTTGCGGGCGAACGGCTGCAACTGGCGCAGCGCCAGATGGAGAAGGGGTACCTCGATGAGAACGTTCGCGAGTACGAACTGACGAAACATTGCTCCTTGCGCCTGAACTTCCCACTGGAGTTTCTGCGTCTGAAGGCAACCGGCTGTTGCGAGATCGAGATCCCCGAGTGGATGTTTGATCTTGACTATCCCGGTCAGTATATGCGTCGCATCAGGAACGTCTCGCTCACCATTCCATGCGTTGCCGGCCCTTATACTGGCGTGCATTGCCGCCTCACCTTGCTGCGTAGTATGACGCGCGTTCATCCGCGTCTGCGCGATCCGCTCATCTCGTGCTGCGACGACGATGAGTGCGACAATGGCTATCGACCCGTGTGCGATGACCCGCGTATCGTCACCCAGTATGCCGCCACTGAAGCGATTGCGACCTCGGGAGGCCAGAACGATGCGGGCCTGTTCGAACTCAATTTCCGGGACGAACGGTACCTGCCGTTCGAGTTCATGGGCGCGGTCAGCCGCTGGCGCATTGAACTGCCGCAGGAAAACAATCAGTTTGATATTGATAGCGTCACAGACGTGATCTTGCACCTGAATTATACGGCGCGTGAAGGAGGAGAGCTTTTGCGCAGGGTCGCCAATGAAATAGCGCACTGTCATCTTCCTGGCGCTGGCGTGCGCTACTTTGATATCAAACATGAGTTCCCTGATGCCTGGCATCGCTTCCAGGGCTGTTTCCAGCGCGAAGAGGCGCCAAAGCATCTTGGCATTCGGCTTAGCCGCGACATGTTCCCTTCATTCCAGGCTACAAAGCACTGTCTATCAACCGCTTCGACCTTTTCTTTGAGGCTCCAGATGCGGAACCGGGTCAGCACAAGGTCGTGAAATTGTTCGTCGGGCAAAAAGAAGAAGATAGGGATGACGGCGAAGTGCATGAAATGCTCTGTGTTGCGAGTGAGGAGTGGCCTTGCCTCTATCATGGTAGCCTGACGATCCGATTGGGGCCGCTGGCTCAGAGGGCAGATCGCGATCTTGGCACATTGAAGTTCCCGCCGCATGTCGGCGTGGTTAGACGAGCTTTCCTACTCTGTGGATATGATGCTGTGCAGAAGAGTTTTGATGAGAGATGTTCCATAAGAAGGTACCAGCGACACGAATAAACAGGGAGCATAGCGTCAGAGCTTCGCTGGCGCTATCTTCTCGCTCACATTGTGGTCTTCAGCCAGCGATCTGTTCACATTGAATGGGTCGCTGGCTGAAGACAATGTTCTCTAGACAGATCGTGCTGAGAGGTTTTGATGATGAGCCAGGAGTCCCTCGCTCGTGCGAATCTTTTGGGCAAAGCACGATTGGCTTGCTTGTTCACATCAGAGCCCTCACTTGACTCCAATGCGAGTCGGTAACTAAAATACCAGGAGATGGATTCAGACCCAGGAGAGTGAAAGGATAACACGCAGCAATGATGAAATTGGCCTATAGCTCGCTGGCCTCTCCCAACTGGACCATCGAAGAGGCGGTGACTGCTGCTAAGAGCTACGGCTATGCAGCAATTGAATGGCGGTTGGCCGACGGCGCGATCATTGGACCTGATACACCTGCGGCTATCCGCCGAAGGCTGCGGAACGTGCCCGCCACCTATGGGATCGAGGTAGCCTGCCTGGACTCCTCGTGCAAAATGGTGCAAGGAGAGCCAAAGGAGCGCGCAGCAGCGATTGAAGCTGGCCGGCGTATGCTGGATCTGGCGGCGGAAATTGGGGCGCCTTTTCTGCGTGTCTTTGGCGGTGAATTGCCAGCACATACCACGCGTCCCTCCATACTCGGCCCAACTGCTGAAGTGCTTCATGCACTTGGGAGCTATGGCGTTGAACGCGGTGTGACTGTCGTCCTCGAAACGCACGATGCCTGGATAAAGAGTGAGGAGGTGCGGGCGCTGTTGCAGGCAACGGCTTCGTCGTCCTGCAAAGTACTCTGGGATGCTCACCATACCTACCGCTGCGGCGAGACACCTGCTCAGACGCTGGCTCTGCTGGATGAGGCGATTGCGTATGTCCATATCAAGGATAGCCATCTGAGCGCCGACGATCCGGGGGCCTGGACCTATTGCCCGCTCGGTGAGGGAGATATCCCGCTTTATGAGATTTGTACGGCGCTGCAAAAGAAGGGGTACGCGGGATATCTTTCGTTCGAGTGGGAAAAGAAGTGGCACCCTGAGATTGCTGAGCCAGAGATCGCGCTGCCACAGGCCGCCGCCTATTTGCGCACATTATTGGAATAAGGGTGTTGTGATAACGCGTTATTCTCGTGCAACACCCTTCAGCCTTCTAGAAATGGCCCCACCCGTTGTATGATGTTGTATCCAGGACGGCGAACCAATCGAAATCGGTGAAGCTTTGGGCGCTCAGTGGTTCCACATAAGACCCGTTCTTCTTACTGCCAGAGCGCATCGGCAGTGCCGCAATTTCTTCTTTAGGAAGCCCTTGCCCTTGATGGGTGGGAATGAACCGTACCGGCCCGGGCACGGCTGTGAGCCGTGCCTCAAGCGTCCCGACTTCCGGCTGGCCGATCCCGTTGGCAGCCGATTCGCCAACGGCTGAGCCGATAACGGCATAGCGGCGACCGAATAGTTCATGAAGATGCGAGCCAACAGGCCACCAGCCCACCGCCTCATTCCCCCATTGCCATTGCACCTTTCTACGCTTGAGATGGCTATTGTGGGCAAAAATCAGAACGTTGCCTCGACCCTGTTCACGGGAGACGATGTACATCAGATTCTCTGCCATCATGGCGGCACGTATGCCGAGCAGGATGGCCTGGCGTTTCTCGGACGTTTGCGCGAGCTTAGCATGATAGTGCAGAAGTTGCCGCGCCACTATAGCATAGTGAGCTGCTTCCAGATAGCGACTCTGGTCGCTCTTTGCGACCAGTTCGGGACGACGTATACGCAGTTCTGCAAGCAGATCCTCTGTCTCGATCCGCAGTGCGGTTGCCTCTGCTGATTGACCTATCGCTTGCCCCGGATCGAGCGCGGCAGCCGGATTCTCCCAGGCTGCGTCTTGTCCGAGCAGCGGGTCGATACGGCTCCGGTACTCCTGGCCGAGGGCCTCATCAACTGTGCTGAGGTAATCGAGCGCAAAGTAGAGCGTCTGGCGGGGACTATCTGCGCTCATATCGGTCGGGCTATCGAAACCGTAGAAGTGGAGTTTTCTCTGGTGCGCTGGATCAGCATTGTAGTGCCTCATCCACTCGACAAGTTCTCGATTCGCCGCGAACATGCCGAAACTGTGGCTCAATCCAGTCTCCTGTACCTCCTCATAGGATGCTGGATCGTGGCAAAGCACGTACTCGTTGACGATACGTCCCCGAGGAAAACTGCTCTCAATGGCAATGGCGCTGTAGCCATAGGCTTCGACAAGGCGTTGGAAGAGCCGGTTGCGCAGAACAAGCAGCTCTTCACTCCCATGAAGCGCTTCTCCAAAGCCAAGCAACGCTACCGAATCGTCAAGTGAAGCGACCACCTTATCAACGGCGGCGTTGAAGTCCGGGCGAGAATCGGGCGAGCATGGGAGCGCCTCGTGTGCAATCCAATCGTCGAGTGTCGCATATACTTCTGCTGCGTGCGTCATAAGTCTACCCTCCGCTATTTTCGCTGTAAATGCCTTCAATTGCATGCATGCATCTTTGATCCAGGCTGGCCGGGCTTTTTCTGGACCACATGCTTAATCTATAACACTGATGCAATATTGGAGGGTTAGCAGGGGTAATGTTTTTGTGCCATGTGATATAAAGAGAAATGTACTTGAGAGAAGTCTCTATAACGTGCCTGAGAGTTTTACATGGAACTTCGTGATACTTTGCGTACTATTGATCTCGCCAGAGCGGCGGGAATCAGCGTTCAGCAGGTGCGCAACTACGAGAGCCTGGGCCTTTTGCCGCCTGCTGAACGGAGCAAGAGCGGCTATCGTCTCTACACACCGCGCCATCTGGCCGCGCTAAAAACTGCTCGTGGCCTGATCGGCGGCTATGGCTGGCAACGAATGCTGCAAATCATGCAGGCGCTTCATCAGGGTGACCTTTCAGCCGCGCTGGCAATGATCGACTCGCGCCATGCCGAGCTTGCCAGCAAGCGCCGGGAGTGTGAGCAGACGCTCACCGCCCTGCATGCGTTGGCCGCGCCATTCGCCCCTGTCCAAAGTGCCCGCCACCCTCAATCGCTGCGGGTGGGAGAGGCGGCTAGACAGGTTGGCGTTCGCGTCTCAGCCCTGCATTTCTGGGAGCAGCAGGGCCTTTTGCATCCGTTGCGCGACCGGAGCAGTCACTATCGCCTCTACAACGAGCAACAGATGCACCGCCTGCACATGGTGGCTCTACTCAGAGAGGCCGGCTACAACTTTCTCGTCATTCGATCAGTCCTGGACGAGATGGCGGCGAGCCGACCGGAAAAGGCGATTGTGGCGGTAGAGAAGAGGCGCGAGGAACTGACGTGGACAAGCTGGAGGTGCATCGAGGCCCTGGCTAGCTTCCGGCGTTACGTGCATGAGTTTTGTGGAGAACTTCTCGCCAGGGACTCCCTGGGGGAGGATATCCAATGGGGAGATTTTCTATAGCATATGGAGAAAAATGTTGGACCCCAGGTGGTCAGCACAGGGTCATAACCCTTCCACAAATGCGTCCATCCAGTCAAATGCCTCATAGAAAGCAAAGCCAATCTCGGGTTTTAAGGGGATCAGTTCATAGGCAAGTGGAAGCAAATGAATAGCCTGTTCCCTGGTCTTTGCATGCTCCCACCAGCGTTGCACCAGGGGAAGGAGTTGTTCGTGCGCCCCTCGTTTCCCCAATGCCTCGGCCAGTTCTTTTAAGGCTTCCGCCTGCTCATCCTGGTTGACGATGGAATCGATGAATGCTTCCGCTTCTGCCCATTGCTCTACTTCGATCAGCATATGGAGAAACACTTTAACAGATGCTTTATACCGCCAATCGCCATACAGCCGGGCTTGCAGCGAATTTGGATCGCTAAAGCCTGGCATAGGGGGTGGCGATGATGAAAATGTCGCGTTTTGCAAGATCTCCCAGACGTTGGCAGCGAGTTCCCATTCTCCAATGCTTGCCAGGAAGCTTCCTATTGAGCGTATCATTCGGTCGTGTACCCAGCACAAATACAATCCCCGGCGGAGGATTCGTGGGCAAAAAACTCAGGTCACGCTCTCCATTGCTATCCGCCTTCAACTGATCCAGGCCGTCAATAAAAATTATCTCCTGCCCCCCTTTCGCGGCGACTTCACTCAGCACTTTCGGAAAGTAATCGCTCAGCGTCGAGCGACTTTCGCCGGTGGCGTAGAGGTCCGGCAGACCATATTTCAGAATGAGCCGGGCCATGAGATTGCGCAGCAGGCTGACCTGATGGTCAGGACCGGGGTTGAGAGGGATAAAGTGAAAAGGGCTCTGCTCGGCTCCATACTCCTCTACCAGGCGAGCAATGATGCTGCTTTTTCCCTGGCCCGCCTGACCTGTGATAGTGATATAGCCACCAGTTGTCAGCGTCTCGCTAATCCGTTGACTAATGCTGCTCAATTCCTGAGTACGCCCAACAAAGCTACCCAGACGATCATGGATAAAGCCGCTATGGTCAGCCAGCATCGCTTTCAAACGATATTCTCTGTCGGACTGCTCGCTACGTTCCTTCGCTACGTCTTTGGCTCTGTAAACCAGATTTCTCCGTCTCCACCACAGCTATGGATCATAATCTCTGGAGGCGCAAGCTGTTCTTTTTCACTTAACGAGCGATTAACTTCTTCAAGTGCCCTCGGCAACCAGCTTAGAATATTTTTCAGTTAGAAGGTCTATCCCTTGCTGATCAAGCAACATTTCCTCGCCTGCATAATCAGCGATTGAACCGCGTGCAATGTGCTGTTGGGTGGCGGTGGAGCTGCTCGCTATAATCCCAGTGGAAACGTTCGCCCTTCGCCCCAGGTTCCTTCCCAATGATGTTCCTGTTCGCCGACCGTCTCTGATTGAGCCTCGGTCTTCTCTGCTGGCAGACCTGCTTGTGAGCGTGGACGCACATAGAAGGTTGCTGTATAACTGTGTGCGTCTTTCACCTGATAGGTGAGGCTCAGCAGGTGCTTGCCCCAGGGAATGGGGGCAATAGTATAGGTTGCGCCCGGGCGGCGCAGGGCGGCGGGAAGGGTTGGAGCCAGCGTGATGCTGCTGGGGTCAGAGGTATGCAGGCCGAGCAGATGGCGTATAAGCAGGTGAATGCTGAGCGCGCCCCAGCCATAGCCCTCGATGCCTGCGTTGACGTAGTCGATCTCTCCCCATTTGCCAACGGTCACCGTTTGCCGATATTCGCGCGTCACCCCTGGCAGACCGCCATGCTCGTCCGGTTCGCGACTATCAGTACTACGATAGGAGGCGTCGATGAAGCGGTAGGCTAACTCGGCGGCATCAGTAGCCATGCCAGCAGCAGAGGTAGCTTCCACCACCGTCATCACAACCGGCGGCCAGGAGAGCGAGGCCCAGCCGCTATGGCCGGGGGGTTGCGCAAAGTACGGGCGCAGCTGTTCTATATGTCCCCATCCGGCGACCCCACAGAAAACCGGGGCCAGGTGCATCGTATCCTGCTGCGTTGACCATTCTTTCGTGCGAGAGTCATAGTCACGAAACCAGCCATCCTGCCACATCAGGCGCGTCTTCACCGTAAACTCGTCGGCAATCTTTTTCCACCAGAGGGCCTCTGCTGAAAAATCAATCTCAGCGGAAGGCAATGCTTGAGCGAGCAGTTCGGCCCAGCGTGCCACAATCTCCCCGCTCTGAGCCATGCTGGCCTGCAAATCCACGGGCCGAACATGCTGAATAATCGTTCCCCCTGTTTGCTGAGGGCCAAAACGGCTGGAGACATCTTGCCCACTCTCCCACGAGCACGCATAGATTTCCCATCCTTCAGCATCACGACGATGATCGAGCCACCAGCGTAGATATGTAGCTACTCCAGGATAGAGGCGGCGGAGCCATTGCATATTTCCTGTTCTCAGGAACAACTGGTGACAGCACCAGACCGGAAAGCCCCACTCAGGAGCGGTGCCGCACAATTGCCCATCATCAGCCACCATGTTATAGCTGCCATCTTCGCGCATACAGGGAAGTTGAGGATGTGGCGACGACTCGAAGTGGCCCAGGATCATCGCGGCAGCCAGCTCAGGTTCGGCGTAGCTCAGAAAAAGCGCATCCATAGCAGCTTCCGCCAAAACGGTGCGGGGCGCTTGAATTTGCATGCCATCCCACGGATGTTGAATGACTCCGGTTGGAGGACGAACGGTCATCCTGAGGGTTTCCAGATCGTACACGAGGCCGCGTCGCCAGCTTTCGGGCCAGTCGCCGCTCAACTGAGGTGCGGATCGCCAGAAAGTTTCATCGTCTACACGATGTTTTGCCTCAGCCTGCTCAATCTTTCCCATACCCTCAGCCCAACGCTGTGCTGATTGATCCTGCGAGACGCCACGCGCCAGCGCCGCATGCAGCACGCGCTCGCCTTCACTGCTCACTGTAAGCGTGCAGGGCACAATCACGGTGCGCACCTGCCAGCCCGTACTCTCCTCGCGCTCGGTAATGTTAGGATGGGCCATAGCCACGCCGCGCGCCCAGACCGCCGCGTCTTCCAGCGCCACCACGTAGCCCATCTCTCCAATATCCAGCGTACCGCTATCGGCTGAATGCACACCATGCGTAAAAACATCGCCCTCGCTGGCAATACCGAGCAGACAGGTTCCTGCAGTAGAGCCAGGGATCGCGTAGAGGCCATGCTCCCAAAGACGGCTCGTATGCGGATTATGCACATGTTGATGCATCACATAACAGGTAACGGACAGCGGTTGCTTTGCTGTCGTTGCTAGTGTGAGGATACAGCCGAGCATATGCTCATCGATCAGAAAATAGCGAGCAGTTAGCGTCAACGCATGCTTAGGAACAGTGCAGGTATATTCAAAACGGTTCTTTGTATGCAGATGGCTGCTCAACGTGCAGCCATGATGCTTGAAGTCGGCGGGGGTGATCAGGATCGTTTTGCCAATTTTGAGGCCAATTTGTAGATGGGCGGTGTACTGGAACTGGTTACGCACATAGCTCCCCAGGTTTGGTACGTGCCACCCCATCCCAAGCGGCGCTAATGAACGCAGCACCCCGCTGGGATTGAGCTTCCAGCTATGATAGGGATTATCCAGATACCCATACGGGGTGAAATTATCGCGGGGAACCATTGTCCTTTGCTCCTCTCTAGCCCAGGCGGAATGCTTGTGATTGGCCTCATTGTATGATGTCGTGGGCAAAGAAGCAAAGGGCAGAGAAAAAAGCTTGCTCGTTCTTTGCACCAATGAACTGACAGCGCAAATAAAACGAAAAATTAATCCTTGATTAAAAAGTAGATTTCTGTTCAGTTAAATGTAACTTTCTGCGTAATTAAAGGAGGAGAATATGAAAAGTCCTGGTTCTTTTCCAGAACTTTCTACCTGTATTGTTACAAGGAGATGATTTTTATGTATGTCCGTTTCATCCCCAGGAAGATGCTGCTTTTGGTGCCAGGAGTATTTCTTGCTCTGTTTTTGCTCCTGAGTATGCCTGGGGCGACCTTCGCGCAGGCCAGCCATATGGAAGGCTTTTATGCGCAAACGAACCTGGTTTCGGATCTGCCCAATACGGCTCCGTTGACTGATCCAAACCTGATAAATCCCTGGGGGCTGTCACGCAGTGCCACAAGTCCCTGGTGGGTTTCCGACAATAACAGCGGCTTTTCTACTTTGTACACTGGTCAGGGCAACGCCGTGCCGTTGGTCGTGACCATCCCTCCTCCAGCAGGTAGCCCCGCGGGCACTATTGCTGCTCCGACGGGCACCGTCTTCAATGGAACCACCAATTTTGCGGTGACACAAAACGGCGTAACCGCTCCGAGCCTATTTCTTTTTGCTACAGAGGACGGCACCATCTCGGGCTGGAATCCAAAGGTTGATCCGACCCATGCCATCCTCGCGGTGGATCGGTCCAATGTCGGTCTGGGGGCTGTCTACAAAGGACTGGCTATTGCAACGAATGCTGATGGAACATTCCTTTATGCCGCCAATTTCCGCTTTGGCACCGTCGAAATGTTTGATGGAAACTTTAAGCTGGTGCGTTCTTTCACTGACCGGGAACTGGCCTTCGTCTGTCGCGTCTTCCATCAATGTTACGCTCCATTCGGGATTCAGACCATCGGGAATCACCTGTTTGTTTCGTTCGCCTTACAAAATGCTCAGAAGCATGATGACATTGGCGGCATTGGACATGGGTTTGTCGATGTGTTCGACACGAATGGAAATTTCGACCGCCGCCTGATTTCGCGTGGTAGCCTCGACTCTCCCTGGGGAATGGCACTTGCCCCTGCGAACTTCGGAGCCTTCAGCAATGATTTGCTGGTGGGCAACTTCCGCAATGGTCATATCAATGTGTTCGATCCTCGTGACGGTGAGCATCTGGGGCAATTAGAATCCCCCAATGACACCCCGATTGTGATAGACCATTTGTGGGCGCTGGCCTTTGGCAATGGCGCTGCCGCAGGCGCAACGAATCAGCTTTTCTTCACTGCTGGTATCGACGATGAAGCACATGGCCTTTTCGGCTTTATCCAGAGCCAGAGCTGAACGGCTCTACTATAATACTATTGAGCTAGGAAAGCGAAAGCGTTCGGTCTGATGATCGAACGCGTTGCAACCAACAGGATGACCTGTGCTCTTTCATAGGGTTTTGCGAACCCTATGAAAGAGCACATTTGGCTTGTCTTCCCTTAGTTGAGAGAAGTGGATTTGTGAATAGCGAGGCAGGTGGGGAGAAAAATGTACTGTTGAGCTTCCTTTGCTTGACAGAGATCCTGCTTGACTATATAGTAGTGATAAATTCGCTCTTATCCCAAAAGAACGGTTGTAATCCCCCCAATGGACTTTATTACTTGTTTTGTATCTAAAATTTACCAATGTATATATGTGTATGGATGATGGAGGAACCGTGACGCGTATTCATGTGATTGGCCCCCCCGGCAGCGGCAAGTCAACCCTGGCTCAACGTCTGGCGTCTCTTCTGGATGTTCCCTATTATGAGCTTGATAGTATCGCGTGGGAGGAAGGCTATCAAGGCACTGACCGGCCTTTAACGGCGAGGTTGCACGATATTCACGAAATTGCAGATCAGCCAGGATGGGTGACGGAAGGCATCTTTCTGTTCTGGACCGACGAATTGTTGCATACCGCCGATTATATTGTGTGGCTGGACATGCCCTGGTATGTGATCATCCCGCGTATCATTCGCCGCCGCCTGGAGTGGATGCGCGGCGATCTGGGCAATTTAACTCCCCCCACCAATCCCTTCCGGCAGTTGCAGTTGCTTAAATTTATCGGCGTATATTATCTGAGCAAGGTGCATACAAGCACACGCGCCTTTACCTTCAAGTACCTGATGACCCATAAAGAGAAGCTCACTCACTGTCGTCGCTCATCCGAGGCGGAAGCGTTCTTTAAGCAAATTCAGGATCAGGAGCAGGCTGATAAGGATCGTGCTCAGCAGCAGAGCAGTATCACCGCTCGCTAGTATTGGTCATAGGAAAGGTCTTGCTCAAAAAGGGAGCAAGACCGATTGTCGATGTCCTTTTTGATATAGGGAGTAATGGTATGGACTATCAACCTCGAAGACGGTTGCGTCCCTGGGTTATTGTTGTTCTCTCGCTTGTATTGATTTTTGTTGCCGTTTTCGTTGCTATTTTCGTCTTTCTGCCTGGTATTTTGTTGCCCAACGGTTCATCCTCCTCCGCCAATTCTCGCTCTAATGTTGTACTGCCCAAAGACCATGTGACGATTGACTTCTCCTCTCCCATCGGTACCAGCCAGTTCTCTCCTGGTATATCTCATGTCGATAATACGTTAAATTACCCCTGGAATAATAATGATCAGACAGCCGTAAATCGTGCGAAGGATCTGCTCAAGCGGGCAATCACTTATCAGAACACGGCCATTATGGCCTGGGGCGCGCCCGATCCCTGGCCCGATCCCTCTCAAGCGGAGCCTGGCGATTGGAGCTACCTAGATCAACGGGTACAGCTTGCTCGTGATACCGGGGGCATTCCGGTGCTGACGTTATGTGAAGCTCCCTGGTGGATGAAGGGTATCCTCCAGCAGGATGGGACGACACAACTGCTCAAGGCATCCGACGAATGGAGCAACGATGCTTATAACGCGCGCATCCTCGATAATAAGATGGGGGCCTGGCTGCATCTCGTCCAGCGCGTCGCGGAACGCTATATGGCTCCGCCATACAATGTGAGATACTTCCAGGTCTGGAACGAGCTAAAGGGTTATTACAATCCTGCGACACAGAACTTTGATTATAATAATAGCCCTGGCGATCCCCGCGGCCCTAACGCCAGGCACGGCTATACCTACATGTATAACCAGGTTTATAATCGGCTGATGCAGGTTGCCACCTCGCTGGGCATACCGAAAAGCGAGATCAAGGTGGGTGGGCCTTACGTTTCAATCATCACATGGAACGCATCCGATCACGCTAATCTGTCGCATCTCAGCAAAGCCTATGGTACCTACGATCAGCGTATGCTCGATGCTATCCAGTACTGGCTGCATAATAAGGTTGGCGCAGGCTTTATCACGATAGATGGCTCGAATAGCAATGATGATAAAGATACCGTCGATCCCTTTACCGCCGCTGAGAAGTTTGGGGATGTGGTGAGCTGGATCAGGTCGCTCAACAATACCACTTATCCAGGCGCTGCCACTCTGCCGATCTGGTGGGCGGAGTGGTATGCCACCACCTATGCTCACGCCAGTAACAATCAGTATGATGCAGCGATTAAAGCGTATGCCATGATCAAACTGCTTAAAGCTGGAGGAGCTGTGGCTCTGTCGTGGGGCGGCACTGGCGATGATACCACTTACGATGGCGGCCTCTGGACCGATACGGGCAGCGCCGGAGGAGGGCAGCCGCGCCCCTGGTACGACGCGTACAAAGCCTTCAAGCTCTACTTCGGGCCTGGCACGAAGCTCTATCGCGCCACTGTTTCTATTCCGAATGAGGTGGAGGCGTTAGCATCGTCAAGCAGGTTGATGCTGGTCAACAAAACGGCGCAGACCATCTCCCTGGCCGTCGAGGGTGAAGCGGTCACCCTCAGCCCGTACCAGGTCAGCGTGATAGCTATCAAATCTCAGCAATAGATAGCTACACGACCTTTGCTTTCTCCAGGGAGGGAGGTGAGTCCATCTGCCCTTCTTCCCCTGGAGCAGGTGCCTTCTTGCCGCTGGCGATGCGCTGCGAGATCGTGCCTACCACGTAGCCAGTAGTGGTAATAAAGAGTCCGGCAATGATGGCTCCTGCCCGCTGGCAGCCGGTAATGTCGCCACGTAGCGTATCCATGATCCCTTTCCATACCCCACGCGGCAATGTGCGCAGCGTGTAGGAGCGTTCGGCAGCAAGACCGCCCTGAGCCCCGACATATCTGGTTACAGCCGCCTTCGAGATCCCTTCGGCATAACAGCGCGAGCGGAAATAGCGCCATTTCCCACGCACGGCAGGGATATGATGGTGAATCCTGGCCTCCGGCTCGTAGAGGAAAAACTTATCCGGCCAGTGCTGCTGCGCGCGAATGCAGAGCTCCGTCTCCTCACATCCCACCGGCAGCTTGCCGATGCGCCCGATGGTGCTTCTAAAACCGCCCACCGTCTCAAATACTTCTCGCCGGATGCAGGAGCAGCCGCCATAGGGATTGCGCACGACAATTGGTCGATCAGGACGCTGCTGATATGTGCAGCCGACAACCCAGTAGAATTCTTCTGGAAACCATTTTGGCTGCTTGCTGAGCCAGAGCGGTTCAACCGTGCCGCCTGCCCCTAACACCTGAGGGTCCTCACAACATCGTACCAGCCGCTCTAACCAGTCTGGCTCTGCTGCCGCGTCATCATCAAGAAAGGCGATAAGCTGACCTTTTGCTATCGCCAGTCCGCTGTTGCGCGCTCCTGAAAGTCCGCGCGGGTTCTGGTTTTCAATGGCGACAACGTCGGGGATATGCATCTGCACCCGTTGCATTAAGTCTGGATTATGGTCAACGACGATGATTATCTCGCGAGCAGGGGTGGTTTGCTGGCGCAGCGACTCCACCACTTCCAGAATATCTTGCCATCGCTCTTCGGTATAGACGCAAATAATGATCGAAACATCAAGTGTGCTGGTTGTCATCTTACACGGACCTCTTTTGCAGATTTCTGATAGGAGCCATCGAGTAGCGCACAATGCGCCACGCAGGGGTGCGGGCGCGCTGGTAGAGTGTGGTGAGCGCCGATGTGCTGCCCCTGGTCAAGAGTGCCTCTAGTGCAACGACATCGGTATCCGCGCTGGCGAAAAGGCGTGTGAGGGCGAAGAGATCGCTTGAGGTCGTGCTCATGGCATGGCCCACAGCGCAGGCCGAGGTATAGCCAGCTTCTCTTGTAATGCGGCGTACGGCGGCAGTATGATAACCAAAGGGGTAAGAGAAGCTGGTAACGGGTTGTCCAAGATGCTCTTCTAGAAGCTGCTTACAGCGTGTAATTTCGTCGCGAGCCGCCGCCTGTGGCAGCATATCGAGCTGGGGATGGGTATGCGTATGCCCTCCGCACTCCACGCCGTAGGCACTGATCTCGCTCAACTGCTCCCAGTTCAGCATAGGGCGCATTTCCTCCCCTTCGCTCTTCAGCCAGCGACTGGTGGCATTGACGTAGGCCGTGGCGACGTAGAGCGTGGCGACAAAGCCGTATCGCTTGAGCGCGGGCAGAGCGGCGGTCGCAAAATCGGCGAAGCCATCGTCGAAGGTGATAATCACCGGACGCTCCGGCAGTGCGGCACTTCCCTGAGCGAGCGCGTTCATCAACTGCGTTACCGTCATTGACGTATAGTTGTGTTGCTGCAAATATGCCAGATGTTCGCTAAATAGCGATGGTGAGACGGTGAACTCCCTGAATTTCGGGCTGGCATGCTCCGCAATGCTGTGGTACATAAGAATCGGTATGTTTTTGCCGACGTTATTTTTGACAAACATAGCCCTATTCTCCCTCCCTATCAAATCAAAACATGTTTACATTGAGGTAAATTGATGTGATACTCCGAGCGAGTATAGCAGCCGCTGGGGTAAAAGGCAAGGGAGATAAGGTTAAGATATGTGTTATCAGGTTAAATAATCCATCTGCCGCCGTATGCTCTCCTTAACTTCGTGACCTGCCAGCTTTTCGCACAGGTAGAGCCCGAGATCGAGCGCGGAAGTGACGCCTCGGGCGGTGATAACGTCGCCTTCGTCAACAACGCGTTGGTCCAGCACTTGCGCACAATAGGGTTGCAAGTCGGCGAAAGCCATCGGATGCGTTGTGGCCTTCTTCCCTTGCAAAAAGCCTGCCGCACCCCATAATAGCGAACCAGTACAAACGGAGACCTTCAGCTTGCAAGGGGCAGCCGTTTTGAGCCAGGCGATAAATTCCGCGTTATCGATCATCTCTCGCGTGCTGAAGCCGCCGGGCATAAGCACCATCGCATAATCATGCAGCGATGTGCCAACTCTGGTTGGCGTGAAGAGCAGCCCCGCGCCGTCTCGCACTTCTGGCGTATAAGCGCAAATATCCCAGCTCAGATCAGGCATAAACCCCATCGTCTTGAGCCGCGTCACCGGATCGTACATGCCGATAAAGTCCAGGGCGGTCATGCCGTTGTAAATGACGAAAGCAATATTCATTGCTGCTCCTCCAATTGTTGTATAATGGGGCTATATGCCCGAAAGGATCTCCTGAGTGGTTGTAAAATGCAACTTGGCTACCTTTGCCAGCATGCCCTGTCCATGCTTTTTAACTATCTCCCGCCCTGCTGCAATAATCCCCGGCTTGGATGCTCCCTTTGGCAGATCGATGCCTGCAATGTGCGCAAGCCCGACGATCTGACGGATGAATTCGGCGCGAGCTATGATCGAGGCTGCGGCGATGGCAATATCATCTTCTGCCCCGCTCTGCTGCTTGATAGAGATTGCACAATTCTCCTTCGTCAGTATATTACGAACAAGAGTCTCACTCCCAGAATGACTGATAATAGCCAACTTACATTGTACCTTTTTTTGTATGGTAGCTATGGCTTGTGCGTGAGTTCTGGCTAGCAATTGGCCCATCTGAGATGGTGCTTTGCGTAGCTCATTATAGTGTTCAGGATGAAACGATAGTATAGTACCCTGTCCTCGACAAACCTCTTTGATTTCCTCGGCGAGTGCGAGAATAATATTGTCAGGTAGCAGCTTGCGGTTGCGAACCTTTAAATCGATCAATTTAGTCTCAGTCTGTTCGTCAACATACACCGCAGCCACCACAAGCGGCCCGAAATAGTCTTCTCGTCCAACCTCGTCGCTTCCTATTCTGGGGATCACTTAGATCAGCTTCGGATTTGTTGGTATAGTCAGTCCTGATGGTACTTCTGTCGTTGGTTGTGTATCGGCATTCCATAACGATGGTGGTGACTTTTGCGCTTTTTGCTTCGTCCACCACGAGTTAAGAAACCTTTGTAGCTCGCTGGGCTTTCCTTGAATGAGCACTGTTCCCGTATGAAAGAAAGTGATGGGAACGGTGGTAGTTCCATGAGTGATGCGAAGTTGATAAATGTTGTTATGGAGTTCTCTTTCAGAATCGATAGCCCAGCCCTGTTGAGAAGCCAGAGTGCGGAATGCGTCAATGTTTTGTTGCGCTTTAACCCTATCCACGTTTTCTTCCCTTGTTAGATACTATGTTCGTGAAATACCATTATACACGATGTTCTTCGATAAAGCTAGAGCTATGGAAAAAGTCAGCCCAACTCTTGCCAACGGCCCCGCTTCGTGCTATTCTCGTACACATGATCTAATATTTTTGTGGCGGATATAGGGGGATTTTCGCTATGGCTGGCGAGGATGAGGGCACAGTCCCGCAACGTGGCACATTGTTGAGGCGAGCTCATGAACTGTTGGAGAGTCTGGGGCAGCCGGTGTCCGAAGATTTGCTCGTGCAGCATCTTTTTGGCGCCAATGGTAACGCGCAACTCTGGAAACTGCTCTTGCGACAGACCTTGAAAAGTTCTTCGCTTTTTGAGGAGATGAGCGAGCCTGCCGAAGTTGCATGCGTCGAAGTGCAATGGGCGCTTACCGCGTGGCGTAGCACCCAGAAGACGCTGGATGGAGTCGAGTTTGTTGTGCTGGATACCGAGACGACCGGATTGCGTCCCGGACCTGATCGCGTGATTGAGGTTGCCGGCGTGCGCCTGCGTGGGGGCGAGGTGATTGCGTCATTCCAGCGGCTGATCAATCCAGGCCGCCGCATCCCTCCCTTTATTGCAAAATTTACCGGCATCACGCAAGAGATGGTCAACGAGGCTCCATCGGCGGCTGAGATATTTCCTGAGTTGCAGCGGTTCATTGATGGCGCGATCCTGGTCGGGCATAATCTCGGCTTCGATATCGGCTTTCTCTCCCATGAGGCGCGCTTACTTGGTCAAGGCTTTCCACTCGATGGGCTCGATACCATTCCCCTCGCCCGGCGCTTTCTCCCGGGCCTCAAGCGTTTCAGGCTTGACGTGGTGGCTGAACATCTCAAGATTCCGACGATGAATCGCCACCGCGCGATGGGGGATGCCAGGGTGACGGCTGCAATATTTTTACGGCTGCTGGAACGGGCGCAGCAGCAGGGAATAGCCACGCTGGGCCACTTACGGCGTCGCTTACAATTGCCGGTCGCGTGGAGCGGCGATATTGCGCAGGAGATGTTATCCACTCAGAAGGGGCTATGGCGTGCGGATGGCAAGCTTGCACCCTCCTCGGCTGTGGCAACCCGCCCGACCGGCAGCCTCTTGCTTAATAGCGCCTGGAAGCAGAACTTTCCTGCCAAACCTGGCGTCTACCTGATGAAAGATGAGCATGGACAGGTGATTTATGTCGGGAAGGCCAAATGCCTTAAAGATCGCCTTGCCTCCTATTACAATCAGCCGCTCGGCTACACGCGCAAGATGGACGGATTGTTGCAGAACGTCCGCGAGATTGAAACGCGCATGCTTGGCTCCGAGCTGGAGGCGCTGCTGGTCGAGTCGCAACTGATCAAAGCCTTGCAGCCTGCGTATAACGTGCAATTGCGCAACTATGAGCTATACCCCTTCATCAAGGTTGATGTGCAGCATCTTTTCCCGCGTGTCTACGCCACCCGCGAGGTCGCTGCCGATGGCGCGCGCTACTTTGGTCCCTTCCGCAGCCGGCGCATGGTTGACCTGACCATCGAACTGATCCAGAAAATATTTCCGATCCGTACCTGCACGCGCGGCCTGCCACCCCAGGCGAAACCATCAGATCCGTGCCTGCGCCTGCACCTCCATCGCTGTTCTGCCCCATGTCGGGGAGGAGCTGACCCTGAGCAATACCGTAAAGTAATCGCGGAGGTATGCGCCTTTCTAGGCGGCGAGCGCGAGGACCTGCTTGATCGTTTGCGCCGCCAGATGTTTGAAGCAGCGCAGCAATTAAATTTTGAGCGGGCTGCCTGGCTGCGCGATGCCATTCATAGTCTTGATGAGGTACTGATCGGGCAACAACTGATAACAGGCGCAGTCGAGGCCAACAATCTGTTTATCGTCTATCCTTCAGCGCAAGAAGGCTATAACGAGATCTTCCTGATCCGGCATGGCCGCCTGGTCCAGCAGCGCAGCATCCCGCACGAGCTGAGAGCCGTGCAACAGACGGTGTGCGAGTTGCTAGCATTAGCGGCAACGCTGGGCGAGCCCCCTTCCATCGTCGGGAAGGCCGAAGTTGACCAGATCAATATCATTAGCCGCTGGATTCATCGTCACAGCAACGACCGCGCCTTTTTCTCCTTCCAACATGCTCTGATGGATGAGCAAGAGGCGCAAAACTTGATAGAACGCTTATGGAATGATATCAGTATCGCTCGTACTATGCCACTGGATGAAGCAGAGCAGGGGGAGGAAGAGGAAGATCGCGAGCATGTATTAGGCTAGCGGGTGATATACTGGAATGCAAAACTGGTTGAAAGCTGATAATAGCGACAAAGCAATGAGCAATGGGACAGCAGGGCAATCGCCAGTGATGGGTCCCAAGTCGCAGCGTGGGGCACGGTCATCGCAGGCGGTTGCCCTGTGGGGGGACCCTCAGCATTCCTCTGTGCTATTAATATTGTCTAAATATTTATATCCGCTATAATATATCCTGCACATGAGCACTTGGGCTCACCAGCCTTATTTTTTACTTCCCGCGCTAAAATAGCGAGAGGGCAACCGGAGACAGCATCATTATGTTATTATCTGACAGGCGTATCGTCGAAGAGATGGAGCGCGGCAATATCGTCATTGAGCCGTTTGACCCGCGCCATCTAGGCACGAACTCGTATGATTGTCGTCTTGGCGAATGGTACTTTCAGGGCGACGCCAATGTCGAGGTGATGCACCTGGACAATCCCGATGAAATTCGTCGCTACTGGGGCGAGGTGCGTAAAGCGCGCGATGGCAAGATCGCCATTCGCCCAGGCACGACCATCCTGGCGCACACCCAGGAGGTGATCGGCGGCCATAACGGCTATCTCGCCAAAATGTACTCGCGCAGTACAGTGGCGCGTTCGGGCCTCTCAGTCTGCCGCTGCGCCGGCGTCGGCGATGTCGGGTATATCAGTCGCTGGACAATGGAGATTAGCAATCATACACAGACAACCATCTGGGTTCCCGTCGGCTTTCGTATCTGCCAGCTCACGTTCGAGTATATCGGTGAGACGCTCAAAGAGTATCGTGGAAAATATGGTAAGCAGTTCGTTGCAGCCGACCTGAGTGAAGCTGGCCGAGAGAGCGGCGTTGGTCGGCTGAATAGCAAGGCAGATCAAACGTGGGTGCCCGAAGATATGTTGCCCAAGCCGCAGCTAGATTGGGATTATGACGTATATCGTACAGATAAGGGAAAATGAGGCGTGAGTAAAGGACATCTTATTTCGTTTGAGGGGCTGGATGGAGCTGGCAAAACAACGCAGATGAACTTACTGGGAGATTGGCTGAAGGGGCACGGCATTTCTTACATCCGTACGCGTGAACCAGGAGGGACGCCGCTCGGCGGCGAAATACGCCAGCTCCTGATTCATCGTCCCGACCTTGCCATAACGCCTCTCGCGGAAGCGTTCCTGTTCCAGGCCGACCGAGCGCAGCACTTTGCAACGCTGGTCCTGCCCTATCTGGAAGCTGGCTCACTCGTGATTACAGACCGTTGCTTTGATTCCAGCATTGCCTACCAGGGAGCTGCACGCGGCGTCGGCATGGACGTGATAGAGCAGCTCTCGTTGCTCGCTACGCAGGGACGCGCTCCTGATCTCACCATCCTGCTTGACCTCGATCCCACCCTTGTGCGCGAACGGACAGGTCCTCAGAAGGGCGGAACTCGCCACCGTTCCGGCTCACCGGATAGAGGCGAGCAGACCCATTTTGATCTGGAAGCGGAATCCTTTCACCGCGCCCTGCGCAAAGCATTTCTGGCCCTGGCGTATGCCCATCCCGAACGTATCAGAGTGATTGATGCCTCGCTCCCTCCAGAGAAAATTCATCGCGAGATTGTGGGGCTGGTGGAACGCTTACTGAAGGGATAGCATAGCGAAATTTCTGGTTACATCGCCTCCAAGCGCTGCTTGCGTTTCTGAGCCTCGAAATACTCAGGGTCAAGCTCCAGAGCGCGATTGATGGCGGCAAGCGCCTCTTCCTTCCTGCCCATGATGCCCAGCACCCACGCCTTCGCATCCCAGGCGGGAGCGTAGCGGGTATCTAGCGAAAGGGCTTGCTCAAAATCCGCCAGAGCTTCCTGGTGGCGTGCCAGCATCGCCAGACAGGTCCCTTTGATGTACCAGCCTTCCGCGTTCGTCTGATCAATCGCAACGGCGCGCTCGGCTGCGGCAAGCGCCTCGACATAACGAATAGCCGTCGAGAGCTGCTGGCTATGTTCGCGCCAGAATCTGGCCTGTTGTTGCACGTTCGTTTCCTTTCCGCAGCAGGGCAGGCGCAAGGCCGTGCCCCTACTGCCCTATTTCTGCTGGCTCTGCCATTCCTCGACGACCTGCTGGTAAGCTTCCCATGTATCAACATCGTATGCCGCGACCGCATTGCCCAGTTCGACCGTTGCAACCTCCTGGCGATGGCGCTCAACGACGCTGCGCGCTCCCTCATCGCCTGTCACTTCAAGCAGCTCGGGGAAAAGGCTCGCGTCAAAGAGGATGGGATTGCCGCGTTTGCCTTCATAGAAAGGTGTGATGATGCGCTTACCGGTTGTCTGCCTGGCTGCAATCAAGGTGTCGAGGATATGAGCGGTCATCATTGGCTGATCGCCCAGGATGATCAGGGCGCTATCGGGCCTGGATGCTGCTGCCAGATTTGCGATTGCTTTCACCCCTGCTTGCAACGAGGTGCTCATCCCTTGCCGGTAATCAGGATTTTCTATCATGCTGATTGCTGAATGACCTGTATATTGTGCGATAGCTGCCCGCACCTGCTCCGCTTGATGACCCAGCACAACGATAACAGGGCGAGCCTGGGAGGCCAGCGTTGCCTCAATGACGTGGGCCAGCACCGGGCGATTGCCAAGCGGCAGCAGCAATTTATGGTGCCCGGCTCTCATACGGCTGGACGTCCCTGCCGCTAAGATAATGGCGGCAGTGGTGGTGCGTTCATGCAATGTATCTATTTACCTTTCTACCAAAGGATCAGACTGTATTCTATGCGTCATTTGTATCAAGAAGAAAGCGTCTCAAAGCAGTATAATATTTTTAGTGAGTTCCTGGCTAAAGAACTCGAAAAGGTACCAGGTTGATGCATGAAATTCGCCGCAAAAGAGCGGGAGGCGCTTTTACTGTTGAAAGCATTGCTTGCTAAACGAGAAAGGGATAGGTATGTCCATTAAAGCCATCTCACCCCTCGATGGTCGCTATCAGCATATGTTGCTTGCACTGAGCGAGTATTTTTCCGAGTGGGCTCTGATGAAGTATCGAGTACACGTTGAAGTCGAGTGGCTGATTCAGCTTGCAGAGAGTGAATGGATACCAGAAGTGCGTTCTTTTCGTCCTGACGAAGTGGCCTTCTTGCGCAATATTACGACAAATTTTGATGAAACTGAGGCCCACCAGATTAAAAAGTTTGAGCAGACGACCAGGCATGATGTAAAGGCGGTCGAGTATTATGTGAAGTCCAAATTAGCTCATAGCCCGCTAGAGGCATGGAAGGAGTTTGTGCATTTTGCCTGTACTTCTGAAGACATTAATAATTTGTCTCATGGTTTGATGTTGAAGCAGGCTATAGCCCAGGTATGGCTTCCCCTGGCTCGGAAAATGGTAGCGCAGGTTGCAGCTATGGCGCAGCAAGCGGCCTCTATTGCGATGCTTGCGCACACGCATGGGCAACCTGCGACCCCGACGACCCTGGGCAAAGAACTGGCCGTGTTTGTCCATCGCTGGCAGAGGCAGCTCAAGCAAGTTGAAAACCTGGAATATCTGGGCAAATTAAATGGGGCTGTGGGGAATTATAATGCCCATGTTTTTGCCTATCCCGACGTTCCGTGGCAGGAGATTGCGAGAAATTTTGTTGAGCGTTTGGGGTTAACCTTTAATCCTCTGACGACCCAGATCGAGTCTCACGACTACATGGCAGAAATTTTTCAGGCCATCATCCGTTTTAACACCATTACGCTAGATTTTGACCGGGATATGTGGTCGTATATCTCATTAGGATATTTTAAGCAAAGAACGGTAGAGGGAGAGGTAGGGTCTTCTACTATGCCACATAAGGTCAATCCGATTCATTTTGAGAACGCCGAAGCAAATTTCATTATCAGTTCAGCTCTCTTTGACTGTCTGGCAAATAAATTGCCGGTTTCTCGTTTACAGCGTGACCTTTCCGATTCCTCGGCCTTGCGCAATATGGGGGTGGGCTTTGGTCATTCTTATCTGGCGTTACTTTCTACGATCAAGGGTATGGAAGGAGTGAGCGTAAACGAGCAAGTGATACAGGATGCCCTGGCAAATTCGTGGGAAGTGCTTGGCGAGGCGGTTCAAACGCTGATGCGCAAGTATGGGCATGAGAATCCTTATGAAAAGCTCAAAGCGTTGACGCGCGGTCATGAAGTGGTGGCAGAGGAGATGAAGCGCTTTGTGCGTGATTTGCAAGTGTCGCCTGAAGATAAAAAACGTTTGCTAGAGATGGAGCCGCAGAGCTATATAGGGCTGGCACCTCAGTTGGTCGAGCATATCTTTGAAGATGACCGGCTTTCCTAGTGCATTCCCACTGACACCTTAGGACTCGATGGTATATTTCTCCCCAAGAGGGCGGTAGGCGCTGGTGTTTATCGCGACCCGCTTGAGGATACTGAAATGTCGAGTTGACGCGTGAGCTGATAAACAACTTCCAGCGCCGGTGTGGGCACGTTCCTCCTGCGACCCATCTCGACCACCGAACCGACCAGTGCCTCGACTTCCAGCGGACGGCCTGCCTCCACATCCTGAAGCATGGAGGTGCGGTGCTGGCCGACGCGCGCTGCGCCCTCCAGACGCCGATCAACGCTGATGTCAGGATGGATGCCATACGCGCTTCCCACGGCCTCCACTTCCAGCATCAGCCGGCGGATAAGGTCTCGGCTTGCCTCGTCTGCCAGCAGATCGCTCAGCGTTGCCCGCGTCAACGCGGTAACGGGGTTCAGGGTAGCATTGCCGATCAGCTTCAGCCAGATCTCCTGGCGCAGGCGTGTCTGCACCGGTGCCTTGAGCCCGGCCTGCATCAGGGCAGATGAGAGTGAACGTACTCTATCCGTCCGCGCGCCGTCCAGCTCGCCCAGAGAGAAACGGTTCCCCTCGACGTGTCGCACGACTCCGGGCTCCACGAGAGTGGTCGCCGGATAGGCCACGCAGCCGAGCACGCGCTCGGCGGGGAAACTGGACGCGATTACACCGCCCGGGTCCACGGACTCAAGGTGGGTGTCATCATCAGTGCCGAGAAAGAACCACCAGGGGACGCCGTTTTGAACGAAGACGAAGGTGCTCTGCTTCCCGGCTGCCGACGCAAGGGCCGGAGCCATGCCGGCGAGGCTGTGAGCTTTGAGCGTCACAAAGACGGTATCGGCAGAGGCGATAGCGTCCAACCGGTCGGTGCAGGCAGGATGGGTCGTGAAGGACGTATCATCAGCCTCCAGGACCTTCAAGCCATGCTCCCGCATGGCAGCCAGATGCGGCCCTCGGGCAATCAGGGTGACCTCAAGGCCGGCTCGGGCAAGGCAAGCGCCCAGATAGCCGCCGGTAGCGCCGGCGCCCACGATGGCAAATTTCACTGCGTTCCCCCCTCTGTGAAGGCCGCCGCCACATGCCGCCGCTGGATCTTGCCCGTACTGGTACGAGGGATGTCATCGACGAAGAAAAACTGGCTCGGAATCTTGAAGTCGGCAAGGCGCTGGCGACAGAAATCAGTCAGGTCCCGCTTCCCCACCTCTCCCTTCAGCACGACCGCCGCCGCCACCTCTTCACCCCAGGTTTTGTGTGGCAGGCCGAATGTGACCGCCTCGGCAACCGCCGGGTGGCTTTCCAGGACCTCGTCGATCTCCCGAGGAGCGATCTTCTCCCCTCCTCGGATGATCAGTTCCTTGATCCTGCCCTGAAGCGTGAGGTAGCCGTCCTGATCGAGGGTCCCCTGGTCGCCGGTGCGGAACCAGTCCCCACAGAAGGCCGCGCTCGTAGCCGCAGGGTTGGCCTCGTACCCGTCCATCACGTTGGGGCCACGCACCGCTACTTCGCCCACTGCCCCGACAGGAAGGAGATTGCAATGCTCGTCAAGGATCGCGATCTCAACACCCGTGCCGACGCCGACCGAGCCCGGTTGCCGGCTGCCCGGTGGCAGAGGGTTGGAGGCCATCTGGTGTGAAGCCTCGGTCATGCCGTATGCCTGGAGCACCGGTACGTCGAGCAGGGCTTCGAGCTCGCCCATGAGCTGAGGAGAGAGCGCGGAGCTACATGATCGGGCGAAGCGGAGAGAGCTTGCCGCTGCCTGCTTGCCGTGGGATGCTCGGCCCACGATCATCTGGTGGATGGTTGGCACCGCGGAATACCACGTCACGCGATGCTCGCCGAGCAGCCCCCAAAACTCGAAGGGGCTGAAGCGTTGGGGCACGACCACCGTGCCGCCCGAGCCGAACGTGGCGAGAGCCGACGCTACCAGACCATGAACGTGGAAGAGCGGCATCACACAGAGCGAGACGTCATCCTCTGTTAGCTTGTAGGAGGGGATGATGTTGGCGACCGAAGCTGCAAGGTTGCGATGTCGCAATGGGACAATCTTGGGGCGACTGGTCGTGCCACTGGTATGGAGAACCAGCGCCACGTCGTCATCCTTAGGTGCGGTCGGGCCGCCGCGCAGCGACGGCGTTTGTGACATAGGCTCCAGTCGCAGCGTGCCGCTTTCGTCGAAGCCGGCCTCGATGACCATCCCGCCCGCCGGTAGCGCCTCGCGGGCGGCCTGGTAGCCGCCAGGTGGCACGAGCAGTACGCGAGCCCGCGTATCTTCCAGGTAGAAGGCGAACTCCTCCCGTTTGTAGCTCGGGTTGAGCGGCGCCGCAGTTCCCGCGACCGCGGCGGCGAGGAAGAGCACGATGGCCTCAGCCGAATTTGGGTAGACCATCCCCACTCTCTCGCCGGGCCTGACGCCGCAGGACGAGAGGTGCTCGGCAGCCCGCGTGACCTCGTCTCGTAGCTGGCGGTACGTCAGCGTGAGACCGGACTGGGTTATGATGGCAACGTGCTGGTCGTGGCCGGCGTTCAGAACGTCGAGGAGGGTCGGCATGTGTGTTCACCTCTTTATTATTGTATGATCATATCGTACTTCAGCATATCATATGGCGCGCTGGTCCTTCAAGTGAGCAGAAAAGAGGCCGGTCCTGGGCGAGCAACTCCTTGAGACCGAGTCACGGTTTTTGATGACGCAATGCGATCTCTTCTGACGCGTTAGCTTGGATGATACGTTGGTAAAGTTTTTGGATTGAAGCGTTAGGGATAGCATGTAATTCTTCCCGCAGATTCTGACAGCGCGCGAGACCCGCGTTCTCGCGGCCTTTTTGGCTGCCAGATGGGCATCGATGAAGCAAAAGGATTGAGCAATCAGCATCTCGGCGGCGGCCTACCCGGCTTCGGGGACAGTCGAGGTCAGACTGCGATAAAGTTTTTGCAGTGAGGTCCCCGGTGTGGTGTGCAGCTCGTCCTGGAGATTTTGCCTGCATCGCTGAAACTGTCTCAATGCCTGCTCTCTCTTTCCCTGTTGGAGATAGCAACGCATAATCCCGTAATGAGCGGCTTCATGGCAAGGATCGACGATCAGCAGGTGCGTCCAGTGTTGCATGCTGCTTTCCCAATCTTCCCGCCGCCAGGCAATAAGCGCGAGTTGATGGCGGGCATCCATATATGCTTGCCGTAACTTATCTCGACGAAAGCTGCACCAATCGTTATAGAAAGGTTGTAGATAGTCGCCATGATATAAATCCACCATTTTGGTCAGAGCAGCAACCGCTATCTCGTCAGCTTTCTCCTTCAGCGCCTTTTTTGCCTGACTATACTGTTCGTTGAAAATTTCCACGTCATACCACACTGTGCCCCCTCCGATTGACGCCAGATTAAGCCTGTACAGGCCGGATTGGAAAATCAAGCAATTCTCTCCAAGAGCTTTGCGCAGGTAGTAGATTGTCGTGCGTACAGTCGAGTCAAGCTGATTGTCATTTTCAGGCCAGAGTGCCAATGAGATTTGATCTTTGCGCATGGGAGCCCTGTTTTCGAGCAGTAAGAAGAAAAGTTCCAACGTACGCGCCATGCGCCAGCGTGTAATAGGCGTCCCATTAAGAAGAACTTTTGGTTCACCCAGGGCTAGAATCTGTAAGGAAGAAACGTCCTGTTGGCCTGGTAGTACCTGTACCGTTACCCCGGAAGGAGTCTGTTGTTCCTGAGGCACCTGTGGTGTCACCGCTGCCGCATTTTTTGTTCCTGTGGCCTGGTCTAGAAAAGGTTGCAGCTCGGGGTAACGCTTCGACTCGATCTGGAGAAAGAAGTCAAAGTCGCCTTTTTTATTAAGATCAATGAGGCATTTGCTCAGTGGCAAGGCGGCCCGTTTTTGGCCTTGCCGGAGATAGCACACAATCAGTCGGAGGAGAGCGTTGATGTAAATAATTTGAATATTGGCGCGCCTGGTGATATCTGCTGTATACTCCAGGGTCGACTCGGCTTGCTTATAGTCTTGTTGAAAAAGATAGACCGTTCCTTGTGTCAGGTGGAACAGGCACTTCTCAAAGCTGTTGTTCTCCCCCTCTTTAAAAAAGATCTGGTTGAGGAAAAACTGGGCCGTTTGTGTGTCATCCATGAAAAGATAGGTCATGGCGAGATTGCAGAGGCTACAATAGGTAAGGTAGCGGTCCTCACAATGGCGAGCCAGGTTCAGGCCGTCTTCTAGATAGGTCAGCGCCTCTGTATATTGACCGAGGCTGTTATGCAGGTCGCCCAGTGCCGCCAGGGCATACGCCTCGCCGCTTTTAAAATGATAGACATCGCGGGCCTGGTAC
Source organism: Ktedonosporobacter sp. (assembly GCA_035293765.1). Taxonomy (GTDB): domain Bacteria; phylum Chloroflexota; class Ktedonobacteria; order Ktedonobacterales; family Ktedonobacteraceae; genus DASRHT01. The sequence goes on along the minus strand of DATGMF010000060.1, from coordinate 179,687 downwards.
AGCGCTCGTTGAAGCAGTTCTCCGGCCTCCTGGGTAAATCCCTGACGCATCTTGAGCAATCCCAGGCTGCTCAGGCTATAGATGATACCGGTAGTGTTGTTCTGTTTCTCCCAGATTTGAAATGCGCGCATTTGATGATGTTCTGCCAGCGCGTGATTGCCAATCCAGCTATAGGCATTGGCAATAAGCCTGTGCAAAGTGGCTATTTGTGCTTCGTTCTGTAGCGTTCGACTCATCTGGAGTGCCAGTTGCAGCTTAGCAATGCCGTCCTGTACCTGGCCGGAACCGACGATGAGGGAAATGCCCAGATATTGATATGCTCTAATATGGAGATGGTGCTCGCTGGGAGGAAGCAACTCTAAGGCATGCTGGCAAAGTTCCCGGGTGCGGCCAAAATCGCCGTGGAAGAAGAGCAAATGCCCCCGTGCAATGCTAAGTTCCGCTTGCAAGTTCAAAAGGTTGTCGTGGTTTTGCTCCGGCGAGCCGGCTTTTAATAAAGCATCCGCGCTGTCTAGTAGAGGCGGCACCAGGGAGAATTCGCCCAGCCTGAGATGAATATTGGAGGCAATCAACAGTAAGCGGGGAGATTGTTTGAAGATTTCTTCTGGTAGCATCTCCAGCCAGCGTAGTATGGCTGCGCTGTGCTCCTCGTAATTGATAGAGCTGGTTGCATCCAAAATAATGTTGACTGCCAGCGTGTACTCTTGGGCCTGGCATGCATGTGTCAAAGCCTGCTCGTGCTGCCGATCAGCCAGCAGGAGGTGGGCAGCCTGGCTATGGAGCGTTCGATAGTACGTGGGACATTGGGAGCGCAGGTGATCTGAGAAGAGCTGACGGAGCACGGGGTGGCAGATATAATCTTTGTTCAAGCCAGCGTTTTTATTCTCCCTGTCCCGTACAACAAACAGCCCTCGCTGTTCTGCATAGGCTAATTGCTCGGCGGCATCATTGATTGCTAAAAGCGCATTGCAGCGTTCAGGACTCAGTCGGGTCAGAATCGAGGTTTTTTTGAGGAATTCGCAAGTAGCCGTTTCGTGTTTGAAAACTTCGTTTGTGACGTACGCCAGCAGTTGAGCATCGTCACCAATAAGCGCCGTTTTACACCAGTTTTCACTGGCAGGTAAATCTGGGCGACGGAACTGGGAATATCCCACGCAAGAACCAAGCATAATGCCTGCGATCCAGCCTTCAAAAGAGGCTGCGAGCTGTTCGGCCTCCTGGAGTGAAAGCGTGGTGATGCCTTGTAAACGGGCCAGGTCATAGACTTCTTGCGCGGAGAAGCGCAATCCGTCATTTCCCATGCCAAACATCTGGTGACGAGCGATGAGGGGAACCAGCATTAAATTGGGCATGGCTTGACTCTCGATAACCACGGTCCCTTGAGGAGGAAGATATGCAATTAAACGGTTGACAAGCTTATTGATGGTCTCGCTCTGGTTTACCTCGTGGTAGTTACAAAGTATGAGGACGAACCTCTGTGGGATTTCATTTTTGAGCGCGTCCAGCAACGCATCAAAGAAGTTTTCCGGCTCCGTGATGGTGCCACTACGTTCCTCTGTCTCCGGGTTGCTTTCTTCAAGCTGCGTGGTCAACTGTCTTCCAAAGGCTGGAAGGCAGTATTGGATGCTGGCAAGTAACCGTTGCAGAAAAATGGCGGGATCAGCATCAGAGTCATCTAAGATATACCAGCAACACCTGCTTGAGAGACGGTTGACTGTATCCACGAGGAGCGTCGTTTTGCCATATCCCGCCGACGCACAGAGCAGTACCAGTTTATGCGGAGAGGACATAGCTGAATCGCGAGGTTCGATAGCGTCTGCCAGCGCTTGAATGATTTCTTCCCGGTGAAGAGTAGTTGAAGGAAGTGTGGGCTTTTGATGCTTATGCGAAATCCGGGCCGTACTCATAAAAATTCTTTCTCCTGACGAGAAATTTATCCTTAACCTGCCGCCGATACGAATCTATGGTAGAGCTTATTGCAGCCGTGTCTGAATGGCTCCACAATAAACCGTAGCATAGGGTTTTTGGCTGTCGCGCACAGCCTTTATGAAATAAATACGATGCCTTCGATTAAAAATTGCATATGGCGTTAGGGACTGAAAGGGGCGCAGGAAGCCTCGTCTAGCCTATCGCTTTCGATATATGAAACAATCTAGGCAATCTACTAGTGAGGGTATCTGGAAAGCTCAGGAAAATATGATGACTATAACTTCTGAAATGAAATGCTACACAACTCCACCGGATCTTTCCAGTTAATAAGTTATTTGCAGCTTTACCCCATCCATAATCTCCATATGTATATTTCTATTTTAAACATTTTCTATGCCAATATCAATAGAACCAACCAAATAGATTTTCACAGGCAAATACCGATTTTTTAATCACTCCAACAGTGCTGACTCGTTGCTGACTTTTGCTCTTTGCCTCTACCGACATATTTCCGACAGCGGGTCGGTAAGCTATAAGCAAATAGGCAAGCAAGTTAGACAGAGGAGAGATAAACATGAAACACTTTTTGCATTCCTGGTATTTCGTCGTTGTTAGCATTTTCTGCCGTCAGGTGAGCTTGAGAGTTATCCTCTATGGAGCGCTCATATTGGGAGTTGTATGGGCAATCATGCACAATGAACTCCATGCTTTTTGGCACTTGCAGACGCAAGCTTTCGGCTTCAGGAGCGATCCCTGGAATGGCTAATGTCGCAGTAGAGTCAGCTATTTCTGATGCATCTATAAGCGATAGAGGAAAAAAGCATTTGTTCATGCCACACCCAGCAATGGAACTGTTGTTGCTCATCGCGTAGAGCCTGTTCAAAGTATTATGGGAACGAGGTGAGAAAGAGTCTTATGTCCTGGCAAACAGTTAACCAGATGTTGGGCTTGGCTATGGTCGATGAAAAGTTTGCCCATAGATTACTGGCCGACCCGCTCCATACAGCATTGGAGTTTGGCTTTGATCTCACCCAGGAAGAACAGGATTTTCTGCGGGATGTAAAGGCTCGCGATGTTGCCGAGCTGAGTCAGATATTGGTGGAAGCGTTCAGTCGATGAGAAAAGATTGCACTAACCGGGCACAAGGAAAGGGAGAAGAGCACATGTTCTTGCTCAAAATGAGTGTTGCGCTCATACAGCAGCCCTTGTTGTGGATTACTACGCTGCTATGGGGATTGTTGATCACTTTTACTATCCCCCTTCAGACGCTTCGCCTGTGGTATACGCGTTATCTTCCTCAATGCCTCCATTGGCAGCAGCAGCATCCTCGCGCAATGCGGCTAGATTTGCTGGATAGAGAAGATATGGCATCTGGGATGCAAGATCGTTTTTTGCTGATTGCTCCCCGCATAGCCAGGGCTTTTGAACTGCCATTTGAGCAAATGGGGGTTCGTACGGAAGAATATCGCCAGGAGATCGAAGAAGCCATTACTGCGCTCTATCGTTTGAGCACTGATCAGGAGGCGCTTTCCACCTGCTTGCTGCGTCTTTTAGAGGCTGCTAAACAAAACTGGGTCGGTCTGGCGGCTTTTTCACCGCGCGAGCAGGAGGTGCTAGAGCTCCTTTTGCAGGATGTTACCTATAAAGAAATGAGTTCTCGCCTGCACATCAGCACCAGCACGATGAAAACGCATATCTATCACATCTTTCAGAAGTTGGAGGTTTCCAATCGCCAGGAGGCCGTCTGCCTCATTCATCAACGTGGTTGGTTCTACCGACCAAAACAACCCTTGCAGCAGGGCGAGAAAAATTCGTCCCGTTGCTCCCCGGCTCTCCATCCCGGCATACAGTAACGAACGCCAGACAGCGTATCATGTACCTCCGGCGAGAAAGACATTGTTGATTATAGCAAGTAGATATGGAAGTGTCGTATGATGAATTCTTATCCCAATCAGAGCTTCTCTCAGCAACTCGTCGCCAAACAGTCAGGTCAGCTCGAGGGCTCCCTCCTTGATCGGCTCTCCTGTGCTATCAGAGACAATCTCTATCCAGAGGTGACGTTTCTCCCCGACAACGGGATGCAGTTGATTCAGTGGCTTGAATGTTTACCGAGAGAGATCCTTGATTCTCATCCGCGCTTCGGCCTTATCTACATCCATGTGCTACTTTTTGTACAGCAGTATGAGCAGGCAAGGCAGCAGCTACAGGTGGTCGAGCGTAGCCTGCAATCCTGGACCTCCAGTGAAAAAGAGAGCATCCAGGCGGAGATTGCCAGCGTGCGCACCTACCTGATGATGCATCAGGATCTCACGGCCCGCTGTCGAGAAACATTTTATAACCTTACTCGCTCCGTTCTTGCTAAAACCGTTGAAACAGGTCTTCCCTTTAAAGCCTCCTCCGATGCTGATCTTTTCATCGTGCCCGAACCTTTGAGCAAGCGTGAACTGGAGGTGCTGGGCTATATAGCTGGTGGCATGTCAAATCAGGAGATCGCTGATGCTCTCGTGGTAACTGTGGGAACGGTAAAACGGCATATCAATAACATCTACAATAAGCTCAACGTTCATAGCCGTACTCAGGCGGTGAGATATGCTCAGGCGCATAATCTTCTGCCGATGTTGTAGTTTGAACAAAGAAGGAAGAAAATGTGAATTTGGGGGATTTGATGCTGGCCTGGTCGCATCAGTCGGTTTGCTCCCCGGAGGCCAGAACAAGCTTCTCTATTTCAGGTAAAGAACAGGCGGTTCGCTGCTGGAGTTGGGCATAGACCGCCTGGATATGATGGATCTGCTGTTTGATCTCTTTTACCGCCTCTGGTTTGATACCTAGCAGCGCCGTTCCGCTTTTTAAAGAGAGCGTAATCTCAAAGAGCCTTTTCAAACAGGCCAGCACCTCGAAAAACTCTAACTGCTCAATACTGTGACCGGCGAGGCGTTCATACTCTTTTAGCACTCTTTCCGCCAGTTCCTCTGAATTCTGTGTGCGTAGCAGTAGCAGGGTCCATCCTAGATCAAAACGATAATCTGACAGATCGGTGCCCGTCCAATCAATCACAAATAATGCGCCATCATCCCTGACGATAAGGTTGTTGAGGTGAAAGTCTCCGTGGAAGATAGACAACCGTCGCCGTGATATCTCTGGAGATCTATTTTGTAACCATTGTATGACCGGCTCAAAGACTCCTGGGAGCTGCTGCTCACTGGAGGTTACTATCTGTGCGAGCCGGGAAGAAATGACATCCTTTGTTTGATATATTGCTGGATCAGGAACAAGCGGCTGCCAATCCAGTGTATGGAGGTCTACGTACAATTGACAGCATTGCGTGATCAAGACCTGTTGACGTTCTTGAGGAGCGTTATCGAAGATATGGGCGGCTGTGTCGCCCTGGATTTTTTCCATCGCCACAGCTGCCCGACCAAAGGGAGAGTCGTTCAAGGCCGAGAACAGGACGCGGGGCACTGGATAATGCGCCTGAGCCAATAGCTGTAAACTATGAAATTCTCTCTCTGCCTTGTCTATACCGCTTTGTCCATAGTACAGCTTTAAAATAACTGCTGCATTGCCTCTCTCCCCTCCTTCTTCGTACTCCAACTCGATGCTGAGCAGCTCCCCCTCCCAGCCTGTGCTGACGTTCGTGCAGGCAACAATACGAATATGCTTTCTCTGCGGAAATGTCGAGGCATAGAGAGAGAGAAAGTGCAACATCTCTTCTTGCATACTTACTTCTCACCCTTGATGCTGGCACGTACCTGCCTTGCCAGTATCTCGACCTGCGGATCGCGCATCATCGTATAATGATTGCCTGGTACTGCGTGGTTATGTACCTGTTTAGCAAATTGGTGCCAGCCATACGTGATCTCCACAGGCTTCCCATCGGTGAATGCGCTGGCCTGATACAGGGTTATATGACCGCCATATGGTCGGGGCTGATAGGCACAAAGAGCCTTGAGGTTCTGCTTGAAAATGAGAAACTGGCGTTTAATATAACTTGCATCTACTCCCGGCGGCAAAATATTTGCGCGCTGAGCATCCAGCAGGAAATGTTGCAATTGCGCTTCGCTATCAGCGGCAGATGGCTCGTCTTCTCCAAACGAAAACGCTACGTCGGACATTCCAGCCAGATCGCTCACAAATTTCGTCAGCAGCGTGTGTTCATCATCAATTTGATGAGGAGGGAGATGGCTATCAAAGAGGCCCAGAAAAGCAATGTGCTCGCCTCGTTCCTCTAATTGCCGGGCCATCTCAAAGGCGATGACGCCCCCCATTGACCAGCCTCCCAGAAAGTATGGCCCATGCTGCTGGACTGTACGCAACGCTTCTATGTATGCCCTCGCCATCTCTTCGAGAGAGGTGTGAGCATCCGGGTCTAAGGCCCGCAGACCGTACACCGGTTGATCGGCGCCCAGGTGACGCGCCAGGTTCATGTAACAGAGCACTTCGCCGCCGGAAGGGTGAACGCAGAAGAACGGGGGGTTGCTCCCCTCCGGCTGTATCTCGACGAGCGGCGTCTGCGTAATAGCTGCTTCCTGTTGACGTAATACCGCGGCCAGAGATGCGATGGTCGCTCCCTCGAAAAGCGTTGAGAGCGGCAGATCGACGCCAAAGAGACGCTGAATCTGTGACATCAAACGCACTCCTGTAAGAGAATGGCCGCCTAGCTGGAAAAAGTTATCCGTCACTCCAATAGGACTGACTCCTAAAAGCCTCTCCCAGAGGTGGACTAGCTGTAGTTCGATAGCATCGCGAGCCGCGATATGCTTCTCCTGGGTCGTCGTTGTGATGGGACGGCGTAGCGCCAGCGCCTGCCGGTCGATTTTCCCGTGAGGGGTCAGAGGCAGTTCCTCGATAAAAGCGATGGACACGGGGACCATATAGTCAGGCAGGCGTTCTTTCAAAGATCGTTGCAGTCCCTCCTTTGACAAAGATACTTTTTCCTGTGGGACCACGTAAGCCGCGAGCCGTTTCTCTCCGGGCAGGCTTTCACTGACCACAACAACAGCCTCGCGCACGCCCGCATAACTCATCAATGCTGTTTCAATCTCTCCTAGCTCAATGCGGAAGCCCCGGATCTTGACCTGATGATCGCGTCGCCCTAGAAATTCAAGATTGCCATCCGCCAGATACCGCACGATGTCTCCTGTCCTGTACAGGCGCGCTCCTGGCTGTGGGCCAAACGGATCTGGTACAAAGCATGTTGCTGTAAGATCGGGACGATGCAAATATCCCTGAGATAGGCTCTGCCCGCCAATATACAGCTCTCCTGGCACCCCGAGGGGCTGGGGTTCTCCTGCCCGGTTCAAAACGTAGAGCTGCGCATTGGCAATGGCTCGTCCGATGACCGGCAGGCGCTTCTCTCCTGAAACTGGCAGTTCCTCTTGCTCTGCCGCAATCGGAGCCCAAGTAGTGACCACGGTATTTTCTGTCGGGCCATACATATTGATCAGTGTAAATGGCAGGTCTTTCGCAGGCGCGCGATGCAGTTGATCTCCTCCCGTCAGCAAGAAACGCAAGGCTGTTTGAGCGGGCCACGGACGATTCACCACCATTTCCACCAGTGAGGTTGGCAGGAAGCTGATAGTGATGCCACGTTTAACGAGCCAGGGAACCAGGGCCGTGGGAGAAAGGCGTACTTCCTCCTCCACCAGGTAGAGCAGCGCTCCTCTGCTCAGGTAGGGCCAGATTTCGAATACCGCTGCATCAAATCCCAAATTTGCAAGGTGCGTTGTTTTGTCCTGTTCAGTCACCCTGAAGGTCTCCTGGTACCAGGAAACCATATTCAAAAGAGCTTTGTGGTTGATAATAACCCCTTTAGGATTTCCCGTTGAGCCGGAGGTATAAATGATATAGGCCGGATACTCAGGCGTGATCCTTACTGCAAGGTTCTCAACTGGCTGCGTTTTCAGCCGTTCCTCCTCTTTATCCAGGCAGAGCAAAGGAGTCTCACATGTTGTGAGCCGTGCCGCCATCGTTTTCTGCGTGATAAGCAGTGCGGTCTGCGTCTCTCCTAGCATAAAAGCAACGCGCGCTGGCGGCGTGGACGCATCGAGCGGTAGATATGCTGCACCGGCTTTAAGCGTGGCGAGCAGCGCAACGATCATCTCCAGGGTGCGCGGCAGATAGATCCCCACATAGCACCCTGGCCTGACTCCTTGCGTTTGCAAGTGATGGGCCAGTTGATTGGCTCTCCTGTTAAGCTCGCCATAGCTCATCTCCTTGCCGCGAGCGGAGATCGCCGGAACTGCTGGATGGAGCGCGGCCTGTTCTTCAACCAGTGCATAGATCAGTTGTTCCTGCGCATAATTTCTCCCGGTTGCGTTCCAATCAATCACTATTTGCCGGTATTGCTCTTGTGGGAGAAGCGGCAACCTTTGTATAGTTTGAGCAGGGGAATTGACGATGGCTGTAAGCAATATCTGGAAATGTTCCGCCATGCGGGCAATAGTATCGTGCTCAAAAAGATCGGTGTTGTACTCAAATGCACCCTCCAGGCCATGATCGCTTTGCGTCAGCGCCAGCGTGAGGTCAAACTTGGCAATGTTATGCTCAACTTCCAGTGGAGAAGCGACCAGCGGCGAGATATCGAGCTGTTCCTGAGAGGCATTTTGCAGTACGAACATCACCTGGAACAGGGGAGAACGCCCCAGGTCGCGCTCTGGTTGGAGCGCCTCAACAATTTGCTCGAAAGGAATATCCTGGTAGGTGATTGCATCTAATACCACATGGCGCACGCGCTCTATTACCTCCAGGAAGGAAGGGTTGCGGGAAAGATCGGTACGCAGCACCAGCGTATTGACGAAGAAGCCGATCAGGTCTTCGACTTCTTTATGGGTACGATTGGCAATAGGAGTGCCGACGACGATATCGTCCTGGTTGCAATAGCGGCAGAGGAAGACCTGAAAAGCCGCGAGTAAGGTCATAAAAAGGGTAGCTCCTGCATGTTGCCCCAGCTTTTGTAGTGCTGCGACCTGCGCTGGCAAAATGACAAAGCTATAGCTGGCGCCGCGAGAGCTGCGAATGGCGCTTCTGGGCTGATCCGTCGGCAAAGCCAGGAGCGACGGAGCTCCCGCCAGTTGCTTTCTCCAGTAATTTAACTGGCGTTCCAGAACATCCCCCTGGAGCCATTGGCGCTGCCAGATCGCGTAATCGGCGTACTGGATGGAGAGAGGAGGTAATGGCGAGGGCTTCCCGGCGGAGAAAGCGAGATAAAGGATCGCCAGTTCGCGATTGAGAACGTCCATTGACCAGCCATCGGAGACGATGTGATGCATGGTGAGCAAGAGCACATGCTCCGTCTCGTCTACCCCTGGTGCATTTCCACTTGACATCTTCGGGTTTGATGTTATACTTCCCTTCAAGGGGAGCGGTGGGAGCCGATGGCTATCCGATCCGCTTGAGGATACTGAAACCAGCAAATGGATGCGCAATAATGGGCCTGTTACCAGATTAAATGGTTTTTCAGCTTCTTCAGCGACCACCGCTAGTAATGCTTGCCAACGCTCATCAGCGGGCAGATGCCTCAGATCAATAAAGGGCAAGATCATCGTCACTGGCGCTGGCATGATAGATTGGATGGGCGTATCATTCATAATGGGAAATGTTGTCCGTAGCACTGCATGACGCGTCACTATTTCACACAGGCTGCGTTCCAGCGCTGCTACGTTTAGTGGGCCGGAGAGGCGTAAGGCTAATGGCATGTTATAAGTGGCTTTGCCGGGATCGATCCTGTCCAGAATCCATAGCCGCTGCTGCGCGAAGGAGATCGGAGCCGTGTGTTGCCTTGCTAGCTTGCGAGGCGCACGCGTAATGGGCGGCTCAAGCGGTTGCTGGTCCCCATTGCGGGCGAGAACAATCATGCTGGTCAGTTCCTCGACCGTGGGAGCTTCAAACAGGCTGCGTAGGGGCAATTCGAGCTGGAAAACGGCCCGAATACGCGAAATCACCTGCATAGCAAGTAGCGAATGCCCGCCGATCTCGAAAAAATTCTCGCGTATATCCAGCATCTGCAAGCCAAGCACCTCTTTCCAGATGTCAGCCATAGCCTCCTCTTGCGGGTTGCGCGGGAACTGAATCTGCTGGCGTGTCGTCTTCGCCTGTGGTATGGGTAGCGCCTGTCGATCCAGCTTGCCATGATGGGTTAGCGGCAGGTGCGGCAAGGGCATATAGACGGCAGGAAGCATGTAATCGGGTAATCTTGCCCGCAAAAACTGGCGTAATTCCTGAGATAGCGCCGCCCCATCTTGATTGGTGACAATATAAGCGACCAGATATTTGTTCCCGGGACGATCTTCATGGACTATCACCACCGCATCCTGTACTACGGGATGCTGGATCAGTACGCTTTCGATTTCTCCTGTTTCGATACGATGCCCGCGTATTTTTACCTGGTGGTCAATTCGCCCCAGATATTCCAGGCTGCCATCTGCCTGAACGCGACCAAGATCGCCGGTGCGGTACAGCCGCGCCCCGGGCTTGCTACTATAAGGATCAGGGACGAAACGCTCGGCGGTCAATGCTGCCTGGTCCAGGTATCCACGGCCAAGATTCTCGCCTCCGATATATATTTCTCCTGCAACCCCGACCGGCACCACCTGCTGATGGGCGTCGAGCAGGTAGATATAGGTGTTAGCAATGGGCCGTCCAATAGGGACGCGTAGCCCGTCATTTGCGCGACAGTGCCAGTATGCCACCTGGACGGTCGTTTCGCTCGGGCCATAGAGGTTATAGAGGTCTCCATCGAGTTGGGCGTGAAAAGCTCTTTGCAAGTCCGCTGTAAGTTCTTCCCCTCCACAAAAGACGCTTCTAAGGCTATGGCAGCGGCTCATCCCAGCGCCCTGTTCCAGGAGTAATCGTAGCACCGATGGCACCAGTTGCAAGATTGTAATGCCGTACTCAATGCAGGCAGCTATCAGGTAGTCGCTATCCTGATGTCCACCTTGTCGGGCGATTACCAGTTGAGCGCCAGCGAGGAGGGGGGCATAGAACTCCCAGATGGAGGCATCAAAGCTGAAAGGAGTTTTTTGCAGTACTCGATCCGATCCGGTCAGAGGGAGATCCGCCTGCATCCAGCGCATATGGTTGTACAGGGCGCGATGAGGGATCATTACGCCCTTAGGCTTGCCCGTGGAACCTGATGTATAAATCACGTAGGCCAGATTTTCAGCGCGCACCGCACTATCAGGATCTGTCGCGCTTTCCAGCGTCAGTTCCTGCCATAAGCTATCCAGGCAGATACTCTCTACAGCAATTTGGGGTAAACGGGGCAGCAGCGATTGATGCGTTAGAAGCAGTGAAATGCCAGCGTCCTGGAGCGTAAAGGTGATACGTTCGGTGGGATAAGCGGGGTCGAGAGGGACGTAGGCTCCCCCTGCCTTTAAAATACCTAAAAGCCCTATGACCATATCTATTGAACGCTCTATGCAAATACCCACGCGGACTTCTGGCGCTACTCCTCGCTTTACCAGATAGTTGGCGAGTTGATTGGCCCGATGATTGAGCACGTCATAGCTGATCTGCTCGTCCTCAAAAACGAGCGCGATGGCATCGGGTGTAAGAGTTGCCTGCTCTGCAAAGAGCTGGTGAATACACTGAACCTGCCCATACGGTCTTTGCGTGGCGTTCCAGGTGATAAGCAACTGTTCGCGCTCGGCGGGAGGGAGACACGTCAACTCTCGCATGCGCAGGTCTGGTTGTTCCACTATCGCTTCGAGTAGAGCGATAAAACGTCGGGTAAAGCGGTCGATGGTGGCTGCATCAAACAGATCGGAGTTATACTCAAACTCACCTTTCAGGATAGATTCTCCCTCCATCTCCTCTTCGCTCATTGCCAGTGTGAGATCAAACTTGGCGACCGTATTTTCACCCTCTAAAGGCTCGCAAATAAAATCCGGCGCTGGGATTGAAGGGATTTGCGTAGATGATGCAGATACATTCTGTAAGGTAAAGAGTACCTGGAACAGGGGAGAATAGCTTAGATTTCGCTCTGGCTGTAGCGTCTCAACAATCAGTTCAAACGGGACCTCGCGGCAGTTAAAGCCATTCAGCGTAACATCTCTTACTCGTCTGAGAACATCGCGAAAACTGGGATTGCCTGAAAGATCGGTACGCAGCACCAGCGTATTGATAAAAAAGCCGATCAGCGGCTCCAGATCCGCCTGGAGGCGGTTAGCAACGGGCGTTCCCACGGTGATATCTTCTTGAGCTGTATGACGGTATAGCCAGACTTGAAAGGCCGCGAGCAGCATCATAAATAACGTTACCCCCTCTCGCTGGCTAAGAGCTTTAAGGCGAGCTGTCAGCAGCGACGAGAGGCTGAAAGAAACGCTTGCGCCGTGGAACGTCTGGATTGTGGGGCGGGGGCGATCCGTCGGCAGTTGTAATAAGGTCGGTAGATTCGCCAGTTGTTCCTTCCAATAACCAAGCTGCCGCTCAAGCATCTCCCCTTGCAGCCACTGGCGTTGCCAGAGAGCGTAATCGATGTATTGCACTGGCAATGGCGGCAACGGGGAGGGACGTCCTTGCTCAAATGCGCTATAGTGCGCGATGATTTCCTGGTACAGCACCTCTACCGACCATGCATCAGCAGCAATATGATGCATCGTAATCGTTAAGATATATTCGTCTGCTGCCAGTTGAAACAGGGCAGCTCGGATCAGCGGGCCCTGGCTCAGATCAAATGGCTGGACTGCCTCCTCTGCGACCAGGCGCAATGCTTCCTGCTGTCGCTTCTTTTGATCCATAGCTCGCAAATCAGTCAGTGGTATCAATAAGGCGTCTGCTGGCATGATTTTTTGAAGGGGCACTCCCTCCACTGCCACAATTGCCGTGCGCAACGCCTCGTGCCGCCGTATCACTGCGCAAAGAGCATATTTGAGTGCCTCCACATTGATATTGCCTGATAAACGCAATGCCAGCGGAATATTGTAGATTGGCGTGCCTGGCTCCAACTGATCCAGCAGCCAGAGTCGTTGTTGCGCAAAAGAGAGGGGAAAGAGCTGCCTAGCCTCTCTTGGGACAGGCTTTAAAAGGGGGACGGATGCAGCGGGAATAATGCCCTGCTGCTGCTTCAGCTTCTCTAAAAGTTCTTTCCTTCTCGTGGAAAGATCCAGGGTTCTGCGCATTGTATCACTCACAGGATAATCCTTCCCTTGTAATTACTATATTTTCGGCACGCCTTTTTCATACGCAGATAGTGTACTGACTTTGCCAGCTTATTACATGTATCTTTAGGCACATTGCGCGATGAAAGCGTTTGCCTTCCATAAGCTGCGCTTTCGATGGTAGTTTGATAGCGCATCTGAAAAATCTGAGAGCGGCAGCGTCAGCAGGGGATGAGAAAAATTCAACCTCAGACCCGATTGTTTTTCATGCTGAGCTCCTGGTATAAGGAGAAAGGCAACTGTATAAGCGCCAGCATAGTCTATGTTTCGGGTTGTCATCTGGGAGGTTTTTGTTATGAGAAGAAGTGCGACCTCTTCTACAATAGAGGTAGATACTATTGTCCATCGTTTACGTCAGCACGCTGCGGAGCGACCAGAGCAGCTCGCATATACGTTTCTCCAGTATAGCGGATCTGATAATGAAAGTTTTACGTATCGAGATCTGGATCTTCGAGCGCGTGTTATTGGCGCCTATCTGCAAGAGCAGGGAGCAGAGGGGAAGCCGGTGTTACTCCTGTACCCTTCAGGTTTAGAGTATATCGCCGCCTATTTTGGCTGTCTTTATGCGGGCGCGTTCGCCATTCCCGCCTATGTTCCCCACTCCGCCCGTGACCTGCCGCGCATCCAGGCAATTGTAGCCGACGCTCAGACAGGTATTGCATTGACTACAGCAAATGAGCTCACCAAAGTAACGCGGTGGCTCAACAAAGCTCCTGATCTTGCTCAATTAACCTGGACGGCGACTGATGACCTGGAGTTGCCTCTGGCTGAACGATGGCAGGAGAGCTGTATTGATACGAACCGGCTGGCATTTCTGCAATACACCTCTGGCTCAACAAGTGTGCCCAGAGGGGTTATGGTCAGTCATGGCAATCTGATACATAATCTAGGGATGATCCATGCCTACTGGCGGGTAGATGAGACGGCAAATCCGGTAGGCGTCTACTGGTTGCCTATCTTCCATGATATGGGCCTGATTATCGGTATCCTCTCTCCGCTCTATAGTGGCTATCCCGTGTACTTCATGTCACCAACCGATTTTTTGCAGCGTCCGCTGCGCTGGTTACAGGCTATTTCAGATTACCGCGGAACATTTACCTGCGCTCCCAACTTTGCCTATGAACTCTGCTTACATCGTGTCTCCTCGCAGGATTTGCCCAACCTCGACCTCAGTTGCTGCGAAGGGGCAGGCATCGCGGCTGAGCCTGTACGCAGTGATACAGTTGAGCGCTTTGTACGCTACTTTGCCGCCTGCGGCTTTTCTCAAACTGCTTTTCAGCCGGCTTATGGTCTGGCCGAAGCTACCCTCGTCACGACGAGCAGTTATAAAAAAGAACCGACCTGCATTAAAGCTATTAGCGAGCGGCGCATGGAAGAAAACGCTGTGGAGGCTGCCGCAGCTTCTGAGCAGGCGGTGAAATATATTGTTGGGTGTGGTAGACCGATTCACGGACAGAGCGTCGCGATTGTCAATCCCGAGACGCGGCAGCATTGCGAGGGTTCGCAGGTGGGAGAAGTCTGGATCTCTGGCCCAAGCGTTGCTCAGGGTTACTGGCGGCGTCCCGAGGAGACTGCCGAGACTTTCCGTGCCCACCTGGCAACGGGAGAAGGACCTTTTCTGCGTACCGGCGATCTCGGCGTGTTTCAGGACGAGAATCTCTTCATTACCGGGCGCATCAAGGATGTAATCATTCTGAATGGACGCAATCTCTATCCTCAAGATATTGAATTGACTGTCGAGCAGGCGCATCCTGCCATTCGCCCTGGCTGTTGTGCGGCCTTCTCGGTTGAGCAGGATGGCGAGGAGCGGCTGATCATTCTTGCTGAAATCAATCACCGTTATCGCCCGGGGGATAGTTCTGCTAGGGCTGAACCTCCGCCATTGAATATGCAGGAGATTGTTAAAAGTGTGCGCAGGGCTATCACCGAGCGCCACGAGGTACGCGCGCAGGAGGTTCTGCTCCTCAAAATTGGAGGAATGCTGAAAACGTCCAGCGGCAAATTGCGCCGGCGCGATTGCCGCAAGGCATTTTTACAGGGAACATTGAAAACCTGGATGGGGTAGAACAATCCCTTGCGGTTGCCCTGCGCCGACAATGTGCCCTATTTGGGTAGGGGCAATCCCTTGCGGTTGCCCTGCGGCAGGTGTAGGATGTTCATAAAGAAAGAATACTGAGATGAGTGGTATATCCAGAGGAGCTATTGACGTATCCGACAAGAAAAAGGAGCTCTTTAAACGCCTGCAAAAAGAGGCAGCTCTACGCCTTTCCCGGCAACAGGGAACATCTGCTGCCAATCGCTTGCAGGTTGCTCGCCGCGCGGATCGCTCAACCTATCCACTTTCGTTTTTGCAGGAGCGATTCTGGTGGCTGGAACAGCTAAGTCCAGGCGATCCGACTTTACAGGTGCTTGCCGTCATCCGCCTTGATGGGGAATTGGACATGGCTGTACTGCGTCAAAGCGTGCAGGCGCTGATCCAACGCCATGAATTGCTGCGAGCGGTTTTTGCTAATCTGGATGGTACCCCTGTTCAATCTATCATGCCGGTGATGCCTGCTGAGATTACTCTGCTCGACCTTGCACATCTGGAGCTTGATGCGAGCGAGCAAGCGCAGGAGCAGCTCCTTTTGCCTCACCAGCCACATACCTTTGATCTGGCAAATGGACCCCTTTTCAAGGTAACACTTGTCACGTTCGCCAATTTTAAGCATCTACTCGTTCTCTCGCTGCATGCCATTATAGCGGATCAATCGACTTCTGTCCTGCTCTGCCAGGAGTTGATGACCCTGTATTTCTATGCTATTACCGGCCAGCATATTGCGCTGCCGGAGCTTTCTCTCACTTACGCCGATTATGCCAGTTGGCAGCGTCAGCATCTCGTGGGCGCTGTGCTGGAAGAGCGACAGACATACTGGAAACAACAGCTTGCGGGCGCTACTCTCATGTTGAACTTGCCTTTCGACCATCAGCAGGCTGCCACTGCGCATCCCCGCCAGGCCACTTTTAGCGCAAAGCTAGACGCGCCACTGATACAACAGGCGCGCGAGTTTTGCCAGCAGGAAAAGATCAGCTTTGCTCATCTCCTCTTTACCGTTTTTGCTTTGCTGCTGGGCCAGTACACGGGTCAAAAAGATCTCCTCGCGGGCTTTCTCTCTCCGCATCGCGCCGCCGAACTGGAGCCAGTAGCCGGTCCCTTTGCCAATGTGCTGCCGGTACGCGTCCAGCTGGCTGATGCCCTATCAGGTCAAGCATTGTGCGAGCATATGCAACGTTCCCTTGATGCCGCCGGGCATCAGGAGCTACCTTGCGCTCATATTGTCGAGGCAGCGTATCCGCAACTTGATCCCACCAGGATGCCGCTTTTCCAGGTCTCTTTCGCCTTCCATGAGCTTCCTATTTTCGTGCAACGGCCTTCCGGCCTCATGGCCCAGTTGTTGCCTCTGGTCTCCCCTTTATCCCTTCAGGATCTCGCTTTTGCTTTCTCTGCCGGCGATCAGAGCCTGGATCTCACTATTGCTTATAACAGCGATCTGTTTGCTGTCGAGAGCATCGCCCGATTGCAGCAACACTATCAGCAATTGCTCCAGTCCTTTTTGCATAACTACACGGCACCAATTACGCGTTTATCTTGCCTGACTTGCTCCGAACGAACCTCTCTGTTGCGTGACTGGAATGCCGAGTCGCTGGCCCATTTGCCGGCACCAGGCCAGTGTATCCAGCATCTTTTTGAGCAGCAGGCAGAGCGCACCCCGCAGGCTATCGCCCTCAGCGCGGGTGGTCATCAGCTCACCTATGACCAGCTCAATTGTCAGGCAAACCGGCTAGCTCATCTCTTACGCCGCCGTGGGATCGGGCCAGAACACCTGGTGGGCCTCTGTCTTTCTCGCACACTAGAACTGGTCGTCGGGCTGCTGGCAATCCTCAAGGCCGGGGCAGCTTATGTTCCGCTCGATCCAACCTATCCTCGCGAACGTCTGGCCTTTACGATACAGGACGCCGGGCTGGCGCTGGTGCTGACTCAAAGGGAACTGGTGGATCAGATGCCATTTTCTGCCGATCAAGCTCTTTGCCTGGATGATCCCGCGCTCTATGCGGGAGAAAGCCCGGATAATATCGCGCAAGCAATGAGCAATAAACATCTAGCCTATGTCATCTATACTTCTGGTTCCACAGGTCGTCCCAAAGGCGTTTGCATCAGCCATTGGAGTGCCGTGATCTTTCTCCTATGGGCGCGCCAGCAATTCTCAGATGAAGAGCTGGCTGGCGTATTATTCGGGACCTCCATTTGCTTTGATCTCTCCATTTTTGAACTTTTTGCCCCACTTAGCTGGGGAGGAAAAGTGATCCTGGCCTCGACTGTGCTCGACCTTCCAGCTCTGGCTGAAAGCGAACAGGTGACGTTGTTGAACACGGTGCCCTCGGCGGCAGCGGCTCTGCTCAACGGAACTGGACTGCCAGCTTCCATCCTCACCGTGAATCTGGCGGGAGAAGCTCTCACGCGCGATCTTGTGCAGTCGATCTATCAGCAATCAGGCGTGCAGAGGGTTTGTAATCTTTATGGGCCGACAGAAGATACCACATACTCAACCTGGGCTACCATCAGTGCGAAGGAGCAAGGTGCGGTACCGATTGGCCGTCCGCTGGCCCAGACGCAAGCCTATATTGTGGATGCCCATATGCAGCCCGTCCCGGTGGGGATTGCCGGGGAACTGTACCTGGGAGGCGATGGTCAGGCGCGCGGATATCTCAATCGTCCTGATCTGACTGCAGAACGCTTTATTCCCGCTCCCTTTAGCGCGACCCCTGGCCGTCGCCTCTATAAAACGGGCGATCTGGCGCGCTATCGGCCTGATGGCACCATCGATTATCTGGGGCGGCTCGATCACCAGGTCAAGGTCCGCGGCTTTCGCATTGAACTGGGCGAGATCGAGGCCCGACTGCGTCAGCACCCTGCTGTAGAGGATGTTGTGGTTGTTGCCTGGGAGGAGCGCCCCGGCGAAAAACGCCTGGTGGCCTATGTGGTCGCACGAGCCACGCATGCTGTTGATGCTTCTACGCTGCGTCAATACCTGCTGGACATTTTGCCTGCCTACATGATCCCCTCCTTCTTTATCGTGCTCGATTCTCTGCCACGAACGGAAAACGGGAAAGTGGATCGCAAAGCTCTCCCTGTACCCGATCCGCTAAAAGCGCATGCCGGTACATCCCCTCTCGATATGCCCCAGAGCGAGCGCGAGCAGTGGCTTGCGCTCCTGTGGCAAGAGATCCTGCAACTGTCCCAGGTCGGGCGAAGCGACAACTTTTTTGCCATTGGCGGGGACTCCCTGCGAGCTATGCAGCTTCTTGCACGCCTGCGGAACGATTTTCAGCTTCGTCTTTCACTTGAAGATCTTTTCGCAGCTCCCACCATTGCTCAACTGGCTGCCAGATGCCAGACGGTTTCACTCCAACCGGCTCTGAAACCAATCGCCCCGCTCCAGCCTCGCATGATCTCACCTGACGCGGCTTTCCCTCTCTCCTTAGGTCAACAGCGTCTCTGGTTTGTCGATCAGCTTGAGGCCGGTACCGCTATGTACAATGTGCCGCTCATTCTGTCGCTGGTCGGCTCTCTCAACCGCCTGGCCCTTTATCAGGCCATTCACGAGATGATTCGCCGCCACGAGAGCCTGCGTACAACGATTCAGGTAAGCAAGGGAAGCCCGTTCCTCTCCATCGCCGATTGCCCCAAACCAGCTTTCTCCATCGTTGATCTATCAGGTTGCCTTGCCCCTACCTTCACGGCTGAAAATCTCCACGATTGTCCGGTGGTACTCGGTGCGATGCGGGAAGAGGTGTGTCGTCCGTTCGATTTAGCTGCGGGTCCTCTGCTACGCGTTCGTTTGTTGTGCATACGGGAGGACTATCACATCCTGATGCTAACCATGCATCACATCATTACCGATGGCTGGTCCCTGAATATCCTGACCCGGGAGCTTAATGCGCTTTACAATGCTTTTATTGCCGGTCGCCTTTCTCCTTTGCCTGAGCCGCCGATCCAGTATAGAGATTTTGTCGTCTGGCAGCGTACTGAGCAGGCTCCCAATTTCGCTGCTGGCCTGGCCTATTGGAAGGAATGCCTGACGCCCCTACCTCCTACGCTGGCGTTGCCCACTGACCATCCTCGTCCGCCTGTGCAAACATTTACAGGCGCTTCGCCCCGCTTCCAGATTTCGCACGAGCTCAGAGAGCAGATTCACGGTATCAGCCAGCAAGAAGGCGTTACTCCCTTTATGACCCTGCTGACGGCTTTCCTGGTGTTGCTGATGCGTTATAGCGGGCAGGAAGACCTGGTTGTTGGCACCCCCGTTGCCAATCGCCCGCGTACAGAATTAGAAGATCTGGTGGGATTTTTTGTCAATACACTGGCCCTGCGCGCCGATCTTTCTGGCAGCCCAACAGGTCGCGAATTGCTTCATCGTGTGCGCGCAGTTACTCTTGATGCCTATACTCATCAAGAGATTCCCTTCGAGCAGGTGGTTGAAGCTGTGCAGCCTCAACGCGATCCCGCACGTTCCCCGCTTTTCCAGGTGCTCTTTGTCTTGCAAAATACGCCTTCATTTGCGCTGAACTTTGCGGCGTTGTCTGCCCAGAGTTTTGAAATTTTGCCCCCTGCTGCCCAGTTTGATCTCTCCTTGATCCTGGAGGAAGGTCCTTCCGGGCTGAACTTAACAATTGAGTACAATACTCAGTTGTTCGAGCGGACCACCATTGAACGGCTCCAACTTCACTATCAGACGCTCTTGCGTGGCCTCTGCGCGCGACCTGATGCCCTCATTCAGGATTTACCCTTGCTGACAGAGCGCGAGTATAGACAGCTAGTGCATGAGTGGAATCGGACCGCAGCCGCTTTCCCGGCGGATCGTTGTTTGCATGAATTGTTCACAGAACAGGCGGAGCGTACTCCGATAGCCCTTGCTCTGCAAGATGGCTCTCGTTGTCTTAGCTACCAGGAACTCGACCAGCAGGCGAACCAGTTGGCGCATCTGTTGCGGCGTCGTGGAGTTGGTCCCGATGTGCCGGTTGGGCTTTACCTGGAGCGTTCAATAGAACAAATGATTGGTCTGCTGGCGATCTTGAAGGCTGGCGGAACCTATGTTCCTCTGGACACAAACTTGCCCCCCGAGCGCCTGGAGTATTTGCTGCTGAACGCCGGAATCAAGCTTGTGCTGACACGAGAAGCGTATCGGAAGAGTTTCCGGGAGCGGGGGTGTGACTGTCTCTGTCTGTCATCCTCTCAGCAGCTATTCGCAGCAGAAAGTCAGGCTGCTCCCGTCAGTGGGGTCCGTCCGCACAATCTGGCCTATGTGATTTACACATCTGGCTCCACGGGATATCCCAAAGGAGTGCTTATCTCGCACTACAATGTCGTGAGTTGCCTCAGCGGGATCGCGCAACACTATCAATTAGGGACCCAGGATCGTTTGTTGCAATTCAATGCTCTGAGTTTCGATACGTCCATTGAAGAGATTTTCCATGCCTGGCTACGTGGCGCTGCTCTGGTGCTACGACCGGCGGATCTACATGCCTCCTTTGAGCAATTGCATCGCTGGTTGGAGGAGCAGCAGATTACCGTAATGGATATTCCTACGGCTTACTGGCATGCGTGGGTCCAGGAGTTGAAGCAGCGACCGTTGCTCTTGCCCAGCTCCTTACGTCTGCTCATCATAGGAGGGGAGAAGGCGGAGGCCGAGCATTTAAAGCACTGGTTGGAAGTAACTGGCAACAAAGTGCGCTTGAGCAACACGTATGGACCAACCGAGACGACGATAACGGCAACTTTATATGACGTACCCGTAGACCTGTCAGCAGCAGATGCCATGAGGGCTTTTCCCATTGGCTGGCCCGTACCCAATATGCGCTGCTATGTGCTGGATGCGCAGTTGCATCCGGTCCCGGTCGGGGTGCGAGGAGAGCTATATCTGGCCGGTGAAGCCGTAAGCAGAGGATATCTGGGACGACCCGCATTAACGGCGCGACGCTTTCTACCGGACCCATTGAGCGAGCAGCCTGGGCAACGGATGTATCGAACGGGCGATCAGGTCTATCAGCGAGCGGATGGGGCGCTAATCTATGTGGAGCGGGTCGATCAGCAGATCAAACTGCGAGGGTATCGCATCGAATTGGGCGAAATCGAGCATATCTTGCGTGAGCAGCCGAAGATCCAGGCCGCAGTTGTGCTTTTGCGTGAGGAGCAGCCCGGTCGGTCGCAACTGGTCGCTTATGTCCAGCCCGAAGAGGGTCATACCTTAGATCTTTCATGGCTGCGACTCTCCCTCAAAAAACGCCTGCCCTCCTATATGCTTCCAGCGGTGATCTTACCGGTGAACAGCTTTCCGCTCACCGTGACCGGCAAAATTGATCGCAAGCAGTTGCCAGCTCCAGAGCAATTGCATCTTATTGAGCATGCTATTGCAAGCCCCCCTCAAGGGTCTTTGGAAGAAACCCTTGCCGGTATCTGGAAAAATGTGCTCAGGATAGCGCTGGTGGGGCGAGAGGATAATTTCTTTGAGATTGGCGGTCATTCATTGCTGGCGATGCAGGTGCTGGCAGCTATCCGTGAAGAACTGCATATGGAGCTCTCTATTCGCCAGTTTTTTGCCGCGCCCACGATTGCAGACCTTGCGACGGCGATTGCTTCCACTACTGCGCCGGGACAAAAGCAGGTTGAGAGCCTGGGGAGCATGCCTCTGGTCCCGGTCGCACGTACAGGCGATCTCCCTCTCTCTTTTGCTCAGCAGCGTCTCTGGTTTCTGGATCAATTGGAGGGTAGCAGTGCCACCTATACCATTCCCGTTGTGCTGCAACTCACGGGGCCTTTTAACCTGCCCGTTTTCCGGCAAAGTATGCGTGAGCTTGTGCGCCGCCATGAAGTGCTGCGCACGACCTTTATTAAGGGACCGAATGGGCCGATCCAATGCATTCACCTGCTACCTGCCATCGCTATTGAGGTGATGGCAGTCCCGGCTGGCGAGCCGGAGCAGCGCCAGGCCGCGATTTCGCAGGATATTCGGGCAACAGTGCAGCGCCCCTTTGATCTTGCCAGTGGTCCCCTGTTGCGCGTTCGTATTCTGCGCCTGGAACAACAGCGACACATCATGATTTTTACCATGCACCATATTATCAGCGATGGCTGGTCGATGGGGATCATGGCGCATGAACTCAGCGTCATTTATAACGCCTTTGCAGAGGGTCGTCCTTCCCCGTTGCCAGAGCTCTCCATCCAATATGCCGATTTTGCGGCCTGGCAGCGCCAAAATCTGCAAGGGGAGCGACTGGAGGCGCATCTTGCCTACTGGAAGCGGCAATTAGTCGGTGCTCCCGCGCTGGATTTACCAACCGACCATCCACGCACGCTGATCTCTTCCCCGCCGGGAGCCACCACTTCCCAGCAATGGCCTCTCGCCCTTGCCGAGCGGATAGCAGAGCTGAGCCAGCAAGAAGGAGTCACACCCTTCATGATCCTGGTGGCCGGCTTTATGATCTTGCTGGCTCATTATAGTGGTCAGGAGGATATCACCATTGGCACGCCTGTTACCAACCGTCCCCATCCCGAGTTAGAGCGGCTGGTTGGTTTCTTTGTCAATACCCTGGCTCTGCGCGTCGATCTTTCCGGCAACCCGACTGTACGTGCCCTGCTGCATCGTGTGCGCGAAGTGACGCTAGATGCCTACGAGCATCAGGATGTGCCTTTTGAGCAGGTCGTGGATGCTGTGCGCCCTAAAAGAGAGCAGAACCGCTCACCGCTATTCCAGATCCTCTTTGTCTTCCAGAATACACCCTCGTCAGATTTATCTCTCACCGGGTTGGAGATCACGTCCTTTGATACCCATACCTCCACCGCTAAATTTGATCTCTCGGTTGGGCTGACAATGCATGAACATGGCCTTGAAATTGGTACAGAGTACAACACACAGCTATTTGAGCTCGCAACGATTGAACGGTTCCATACACAGTATCGTGTCTTGCTCGAACATCTTACAGCGAATCTGGAGTGTAACCTGTCAGATCTCTCTCATGTGTTGTCCGAGCATAGGATTTAAAGGAGAAGCTATGTCCATTGATGCATTATCTGAAGTCGCATCTTTGCAGCAATTGCAGCGGACGCCAATCGATGCCGTTTTGCAGAGTATCGATGAAGGATTGGTCCATCTCCCTTCTTACCGGGATCTCTATTATCGCTGGGAGCGCCAGCACTGGCAGGCGCGTGATATCGATTTCTCGCATGATATTATGCAATGGAATCATATGACGGAGGACGAGCAGGATAATTTTATTAGCGTCATGGCCTCTTTCTTCCAGGGAGAGGCCAGCGTGACCGATGCCCTGGCCCCTTATGTGATTGCCATGCCCGATGAGGAGATGCGCTTCTTTGTGACAACGCAGTTGGTCGATGAGTCGCGTCATACTATTTTCTTTGATCGTTTCTTCCGCGAGGTGCTGCGGGTTGAGGAGGGGAAGATCGAAGACAGGCTGCTCATGACACAACAATATATGAATGCGTCTATGCGTGTTATTCTGGTCGATGCGTTGGCGGATATGGCGCAGCGTTTGCGCTGCGAGCCGGAGAATAGAGCCCTGCTGATTGAGGGGGTGACGCTTTACCATGTAATTGCCGAGGGGACGCTGGCCTTGGCCGGACAACGCTATTTGCTCGAATACTTCCGCAAGAAAAATCTCTTCCCAGGGTTCAGGGGAGGCTTTACGGCAGTCGCGCGCGATGAGTCGCGCCATGTGCTTTTTGGCGTCAAGTTTTTGCGCGATATGCTGCAGGAAGATGCGTCTTACAAAGACGTTGTGCTCGATGCGATTCAACTCTATGCACCGGTGGCGCTTGATGCTCTGGCGCCTGTGGAGTCCTCAATCCCTGATGCGCTCGCCCGGCATGAAGACCCCTGGCAAACGCAACGCTACGGGTTTAGCTCGCTGACGAAGAAGCTCAAGGTGATCGGCCTGAACGTGGAATTGCCGGCAGTTCCACCACTGCCAACCTTTTAATTGCGCCATCAGGGAACGATGCGGCGCGTCGTTCCCTGATAAATTTACTCGTAGTGACCCGCTTTAGCGCGTCCTAAGGCTAAAGAAAAGGCGTCATATCCTGGTAAAGGCCCTGCAAAAGAACTCTTCTCTTCGTATGGATGAAAAAATGGTCGCCCGCGTACATGCGGAAAACAAATTTATGCTCCGTCTGCTGCTTCCACGCTTCGACCGACTCTCGGCTCGCTCGGAAATCATGCAGCCCACCATAGGCCGCAATCGGACAGCTAAGGGGCTCCTCGGGCGTATAAGTATATGTCTCGTAGATGGCGAAGTCTGCGCGGAGCAGCGGTAAAAGCAAGCGCATAAGGTCAGCGTCCTGCAAAACCGCGTCTGGCGTGCCGTTGAAGCGCCGCAGCGCCTGCACGAACTCTTCGTCAGGCAACTGATGGACCGGCTCATCGCTCAGAGGAAGCTGGGGGGCATGGCAGCCGGATACCAGGAGCTGTGTCGGGGTTGGGCCATGCTGCCGGCGCAACTGCCGGGCCAGCTCGAAGCTTATCAGCGCCCCTAAACTATGTCCATAGAAAGCAAAAGGCACATCCAGGTAAGGTTGCAGAACCTCCGCCAGTGTTTCGATCAACGGCTCCATATGTGTAAATGGGCGCTCGCGCATGCGCCCCTCTCTGCCAGGGAGCTGTACCGGACAAATTTCTATCTCCGGCGCAATCTCATTCACCCAGGGGAGATATGCTGAACTACCCCCTCCCGCATACGGAAAACAGAAGAGGCGCACGCGCCTGCGTGCGTGTGGATTGGGATTGAGTTTCACCCAGGCACTGGAAACCATCGTTTCGCTCACAGGTATTTACTCCTTTAGTAAAGCTTCCACCTTTTCGTCCGACAGATCCGTTACCATCAAGAATAGCTCTGCGGTCATTGAGATCATTTCACGCTGGCCTTCGTCCTGTAGTAACGCCTCTGCCAGGCTCGCGATAGTTGGATGCTCAAAAATGTGCTTGAGAGGTAGATCGACAGGAAAAATATCCTGTAGACGGGCGACAAGCTGAGTTGCTCGCAGCGAATGTCCTCCGATCTCAAAGAAATTATCGTAGATGCCGACGCGTTCGATATGGAGCACATCAGACCAGACACACGCCAGCACCTCCTCAAGAGGAGTGCGAGGCGATACGTACGCTTCTGCGCTATCATGACGATCCCGCGTCGGAACTGGTAATGCGCGCCGGTTGATTTTGCCGCTACTGTTGACCGGGAATTGTTCAAGGAACATATAGCTGGCGGGCAGCATATACTCGGGCAGGTGGTGGCTCAAGAACTGGCGTAGCTCACTCGCGGTTAAAATTGCCTGATTGCTAACAATGTAGGCAACCAGGTATTTATCACCGGAAGCATCTTCCTGCGCCAGAACCGCGCTTTCGGCGATAGCGGGATGTTGTAGCAACACGTTCTCAATCTCACCCAACTCGATGCGGTAGCCGCGAATTTTGACCTGCTGATCGCTGCGTCCAACATAGAGCATATTCCCATCGCTGAGGTAGCGAGCCAGATCGCCGGTGCGGTACAATCTTGTACCAGCCGGACCGTAAGGATTGGGGATGAAATGGTCAGCGGTCAAGTCGGGCCGATTAAGATAGCCGCGAGCCAGCCCCACGCCTCCAAGATATATTTCACCCGTTGCCCCGATGGGGACAGGTTGGAGGCGGCGATCCAGCACATATGCCTGCATATTGGCGATGGGACGGCCTATCGGTGTGGTTTCAACAGAGAGATCGGTGGCCTCTGCTGGTGCATGCAGGATGGCCGTGATCGTCGTCTCTGTTGGCCCATAGGTGTTGCTCCACTGGATTTGCGTGCCAGCTCTATCCAACCATTGCCGGTAGTGCGCGGGCTGTACCGACTCGCCGCCCACAATAACCAGGCGTAGAGGTGTGGGCATGGCTACATCGACGGCGACGAGCTGTGTGACCCATTGATGCCAGTAGGTCGTGGGTAAGTTGAGAATGGTCAGGCGTTCTTTCCTGATAAAGTCGTGCAGCGCCGTAATCGAGGTTGGCAGTTGTTCAGGCCGTAATACCAGCGTCGCGCCGTTCAGCCAGGTAGGATAAAGCTCTTCTCCAGCAGCATCAAAGCTCAACGATGCGAATTGTAGCATGCGGTCGCTGCTCTCAATATGATACTGGCGCGCGATAGCCTGGCTATGATTGACAACAGAGCGATGAGCAATCATTACCCCTTTTGGCTGCCCGGTCGAGCCAGAAGTGTAAATGATATAGGCCATGTTTGCCTCTGTCGCCAGTAGCGGTGGGTTGGTCGTTGCCATCTCGGAGAGAACGTCCTGACTGGTATCGAGGCAAACGACCGTACAGTCGTGCGAAGGCAGGCGTGGTAGCAGGGAGCTCTGTGTCAGCAAAATGGGCGCCTGCGCATCTGCCAGCATCCACTCCAGGCGTTCTGCTGGATAAGAAGGGTCCAGAGGAAGATAGGCTCCGCCCGCCTTCAAAATGCCCAGCACCGCTACCATCTGTTCAATAGAACGCTCTAAACAGAGGCCCACCGGTACCTCAGGAGCGACCCCCAGGCTACGCAGGTAATGGGCGACTTGATTGGCTTTGCGGTTCAACTCCTCGTAGGTTAGAATAACGCCTTCGGATTCCAGCGCCGCCTGTTGCGGCGTGCGAGCTGCCTGTGCCTCGAATAGTTCATGGATACAGCCGCAATGCTGATCGCGGCAAACTGTGTTGTTCCACTCAAAAAGGATCTGCTGGCACTCTTCTTCAGTAAGCAGAGCAAAGGAAGATAGCTGCATCTCGGGATGTTGGACAGCCGCTTCCAGCACGCGCTGGAAGTGAATATGCAGGCGTTGAATCGTTGCCGTATCGAAAAGATCGGCGTTAAATTCAAAAAAGCCGAAGATTTCAGATGCATCTTCTACATTGAGAAACAGATCAAATTTGGCGGTATTATTTTCCAGCTCAATACGTTCAACTGTGATAGCTGAAAGTTCCTTTGACTGTGAGGGTGTATTCTGGAGGATAAAGTGTACTTGCAGCGCGGGCACGCGAGCGACGGCTCTTTCAAAAGGTACTTCCTGGTGAGCAAAAGCAGCCAGGGATACGTTTTGCACCCTTTTAAGCAGTTCCTCAAACGCGGGATCTCCCGCCAGGCTGGTACGCAAGACCAGGGTATTGACAAAAAAGCCCACAATCGGTTCCAACTCGGGAAGCGTCCGATTGGCGGTAGACGTACTGATCATCAAGTCGTCCTGATCCGTGTAACGATGCAGCACTACCTGGAGGGCCGCCAGGATCAGCATAAACAGCGTCACGCCTTCTTGCTGACACAGCGCCCGTAATTGATCGCTCAAAGCTCTGGAGAAATGAAAGTGATGCGTCTCGCCTCGTGCTGCTCGTAAATCCTGGTGGATTCCTCTGCCTGGTAAATCCAGCGGCCCGGGCGCGTCCTCTAATTGTTGTTGCCAGTAGGCAAGTTGCCTTTCAAGCTCCTTCCCTTGCAACTTCTGTTGCTGCCAGCAGGCGTAGTCAGCGTACTGCACGGCTAATTCGGGCAAAGGAGAAGGCTTTTGTGCTTGAAAAGCTTCATAGAGTACTGCGATTTCCTGCAGGATAATCCCGATGGACCAGCCATCCGAAATGCTATGATGCTGCACCAGGACGAAGAGGAAATCCTCTTCGGGAGACGTAGGGGCAGGGCTGGCCCCTGCCCTGGGCAACCGGTAGTTCCCTGCTTCATCGTGGGAGCTGCCCCTACCGTCGTTCAGGCGGAGCAGCAGTACGCGTACCAATGGCCCGGTAGCCAGGTCAAATGGCATTTGTGCATATTCAGTGGCGAGTCGTATGGCCTCGTGCTCACGGTTACTTTCCGGTAGAGACGCAAGATCAAGCTCGGATAGCTCTATTGGGTGGGGCTGACCAATGTGCTGAACAGGAATGCCATCGCGACTTTCAAAGGTTGTGCGCCAGGTTTCGTGCCGCCTTACCAGTTCATTGAGGCATTGCTCAAGTATGGTGCTATCGAGCGGTCCGCGAATGCGCATCGCGATGGGGATATTATAAGTAGCGGTCCCTGGTTCCAATTGATCGAGGAACCAGAGGCGTTGCTGCGAAAAAGTGGTTGGAGCAAATTCTGCATCTGGTCGCTTAGGAATAAGGGCCAGAGCAGAATCGCCGCGCAAGCGCTTCTCCAGCAATGCTCGTTTGGTCGCCGAGAAGGCTGAGTGTTGTTTTGCCGTTGCTTCTTTTGTTACCATAGCCACATCTCTCTTTTGTGCTCTGCTCTCAGGACAGAGGCTAGTATTGCCCCAATGATCCCTTCATCTTGGCATGTCTTTCGCAGATGATATACACGAACCTGCCGATGCAGAGATAAATGAGCGAGTTAATAAGGAGCCCGGGTAAACTGCCATTATGCCAGGTCGTACTTAATGGCTGGCCGTCAAGGACAACGCTGCGCAGAACGAGAATGCCCTGCGTGATTGGCAGCGTCTGAGCGAAAACAAACAGCCATTGC
The DNA here is from genome assembly GCA_035293765.1 of Ktedonosporobacter sp. GTDB lineage: Bacteria > Chloroflexota > Ktedonobacteria > Ktedonobacterales > Ktedonobacteraceae > DASRHT01. The sequence continues at coordinate 151,041 of DATGMF010000060.1, read as the reverse complement.
GGGAAATGGGTAATTGGCACCAGGGAACCGGTCAGGAATAAGAGGACATTCTGGATTAAATCTGCCAGGGTGTCGATCTGTTTGAAAACGAGGGCCGCCCCCGAGAGTGCGAGCGCAAAACCAAACAGACCCGCCAGAATGAGCGCAAAAATGATCAGGCCCTCCCAGCGAAAGGGAAAGTGAATTCCCAGCGGGGTGGCAATCAGGATTGTTGGTAGAATTACGATCACCGTTGAGGTCATCAGGAGCACAAACATGCGCGCCAGCAAAATCCAGGCCGGGTGCGATGGGCTCATGTATATTTGCTCCAGGGTGCCAATCTGCGATTCCGCCAGCATCTCCGAACTGGTATTGGTAATCACCAGACGAGCATAGTACCACACGGTATAGCCCAGCAGCATCGAAGTGATCTGGTCTGGATGAAACTGACCTCCGCCGATCAGGAAGGTTGCTCCGACAAAGATCAAGATCATCATGAAGATCTGCGTCAGTATGTCTGATTTATAATCCCACAGGATTAGCAAGCGTTTGCGGGTCTCATTATATAGCATGAGAGAGAAGCTCATGGTGTTCTCCTTTAACTGCTGAAGGTCAACGCTCCCACGCTGCATCGGGGAGCTACAGTTCAGATCTTCAGCAAAGAATTTCTTGCTTTTCTTCGCTAATCATGTTGATGAAGACTTCCTCCAGGTTAGGCTCAACTGGCGTAACAGCGAGCAATGGCAGATCCAGCGAGCGCAATTGATTGAGTAGCGTATAGAGCTCCTTTTGATCATCAATTGCCCCTGTCAGCAGCGTTTCGTCGTCCTCATGTTCGCAAGAGAAGCCATGCGGCAAAGCCATCCTCTGAGGCGCAACGCATCCTTTAATGCGGATCTGATAGCACGCTCTATGGAGGCTGAGGAGGGTTGACAGAGGCTGATCGGCCACGAGTTTCCCTTTGCGGATAATGGCGACGCGGTCACAAAGCTCTTCGGCCATATCCAACTGGTGGGTCGTCAGTATGACCGTCCTGCCCTGCTCGCGTGCCAGTTTCCTGACCCACTCTTTGACGGTAACGGCGGCCTGAATGTCGAGCCCCAGCGTTGGCTCGTCCAGCAACACAATCGGAGGGTCGGCAATGAGAGCGCAGGCAATCGCAACTTTTTGCTGCATGCCGCGTGAAAATGTGCGGATGCGGTCATTTCTGCGCTCCCATAGCTGCAGCTCGCTCAGCAATCTTTCCGCTTCCGCTTTAAGCTTTGGCCCGGTGAAGTTTTTGAGCCGACCAAAGTACATCACATTTTCCAGGGCGGAGAGCCGCCAGTAGATATTACGGGTGCCCTCCAGCACTGCGCCTATCTGGCGCATCGCCTCTTTGCGTTGACGGAGTACGTCATAGCCGTTCAGATGGATCTGCCCTGTGTCAGGGGTAATCAGCCCACAAATCATTTTGATCGTTGTTGTTTTACCCGCGCCATTGGGGCCGAGAAAGCCGAAGACCTGCCCGCGTGGGACAGACAGGTCGATATGCTCAACCGCCGTTAGCCACTTGCTGTCCCCACGAATGCGGTACTTTTTACTCAGGCCGTTAATCTCAATGGCAGAGCATGATAGCGTGTGTTTCATCGTCTGTCTCCACATTCTGCACTGGCTGGCTTTTCTACTCTTCTACCAGAGTCTTTAAATCTTGAAGGTCAACGCCACTGCCGCGGCTAGCTTCGCTCAGACCTTCGTCAAGGAATACCTTGACGTAATCCGGGAACGGCTGGATCTGGCTGAGGTCGCTCTCGAAGACGATAAAGTTGCCATCCTGCCGGATTTGTTTAAAGCCACCAAAGCGATAGGTCACCAGCATCATCCGGTTGCGATCCGTGCTCACAAATTCGGCCTGCAAACGCACTCCATGCTTTTTGGCCTGGCTCATGATGTAGTTGACCATGATGGTGCCGACGCCGCGCGACATCACCCGGCAGGACATCAGCAGCAGCTTGAGCGTCCATACTTCCGGCTGGCACTCAATAAGGGCAAGGCCGATTTTGCCATAGGTTCCGTATCTATCATCCAGGCCCGCAATGAACAGTTTGTGATTATCAGACTGCCGAAATGCATTCAGTTCGTCGTATGAATAGGTATAACCTGTTGAGTTTAACTGGTGGGTGCGTACGGTCAGCTCTTCCGCTCGCTGCAAGTCGTCTTCGCCTGCTCGCTTGATCGTAAAAGCCATATCGAGCGTAGCTAAAAATTTTTCATCCGGCCCTACAAACTCTTTCTCCGCCTGATTGCGCTCGATATCGGCAAGGTACATTAACCGTCGCTTGGCGGAGTCCTCTGTAATGAAGCGCGGGTTCATCTCAGGCATGGCGAGAATCTGATCGGCGTCAAGTGTATCGATACACAGCACTTCGGGGATCTCAAAGGCAACCTCGTCGCGTTCAAAGGGCTGGTCGTCAACGAAGGCGAGCGTATCAATGCCGATATTGATCGCTTTCGCGATCTCGCGGACCGATGAGGCTTTTGAGTTCCAGTTGATCTGCGGGTAAAGGAAATACTCGCTGATCCCGAGCTGTCGCAACTTTTGCATGGCCGCTTCGTGGTTGTTTTTGCTGGCGATGGAGTGAAGGATGCCGCGACTGTCCAGCACTTTAATGATATTGAGAATATCTTCACGCAACGCCACCTCGTCATTTTCCAGTAGCACGCCATCCCATAGCGTGTTGTCAAGATCCCAGACAACACATTTGATGGATTTTGCTTTGCTCTTTGCTCGCTCGGCCTTTTGTGTGTGCGAGCTGCTCAATTCAATTGCCATTGTTCCCTCTTTCTTTCTTTTTATGTTCAGGCTGGTTGCAGATTGGCAGCATGCGTCTGGTAGGCGTATTGGGCCAGCGTAATTTGCTGGATCTGGGTGCTGCCCTCAATGATCTCCATCACCGTGGTATCCCGCAGATACCGCTGGACAGCGTATTCCTGGCTGCAACCGTTAGCGCCATGAATTTGTACCGCGTCTCGGGCGGCGCTACTGGCGCTGATCGACGCGAAGTACTTCGCGATCCAGGTTGCCATGACGGTATTGGGATCGCCCACGTCTTTCATATAGCCAGATTGATAGCAGAGCAGGCGTGCTGCCTGGACATTGGTCAGCATGTTCGTAATCATTTGCTGGATCAACTGGTGATCTTTGAGATAGGCCCCAAATTGTTTGCGCTGGCTCGTGTAGCACAGGCTGGCGTCCAGGCACGCCTGGATAATACCGACGCAGCCCCAGGCGACGGTGTAGCGACCGATATCGAGTGCTGAGGTGGCAACGGAGGCGAGGCCAAAGCCGCGACCTCCCACCAGGTTTGCTTTTGGGATACGACAATCCTGGAGATGGATTTCGGCCAGCATGGAGGCACGGGTGCCCAGTATGCCGAACAGTGGTTTCACCGTCAGGCCGGGCGCATCTCGTTCTACGAGGAAGGCGCAGATTTTGCCTTCGTAGCGGGCAAAGATCAGGAAGAGATCGGCGATCTGCCCGTAGGTGGTCCATTTTTTTTGTCCATTCAAGACATAATCGTTACCGGACAGGGTTGCCGTTGTCTCAATACTCTGGGCATCGCTGCCCGCATTTGGTTCGCTCAGGCCGAATGCGCCAATGGTTTTGCCAGTTGCCAGGCGAGGCAGCCAGAGTTCCTTGAGAGAATGGCTGCCCCATCTGAGGATGGCGTGAATCACCATGCTGTGGACGGTCAGGAGACTGCGGATCGAAGAGCACCCCCGGCCTAGTTCTTCCGCGAGCAGGCCAAAGGTAATCATATCCATGCCGCTTCCTTCATACTCGCGCGGCGCCAGGGCGCCTAAGTAGCCCATACGAGCCACCTTCTCAATCAGATCAGGAGGAGTGCTTTCCTCCTGATCGTACCTGTTGGCCCTGGGGACGATCTCCTCCTGCACAAACGCTTTGAAGGCTGCCTGATCTTGTTTTTGTTGTGGAGTTAATTCGATTTTCATCTCATCTCCGTTGTAAGATGGCTGGTCTCGCGACAACCCATCAAAATCTTCTTCCTGAGAGAAGTTGTTAAGAATGTGCCGGGGCTGCCGTTTTTTGCTCAATCAACGTCGTGATGGCCCGAATCGACCGGAAATTATCGATGTCCAGATCTTCGTTCTCAACCTGTACGCCGAATTCTTTTTCTACAAAGAGGACAAGCTGCATGGCAAACAATGAGTTGACAAAGCCCAGCGCAAAAATGTCCTGGTCGTCCTCTAGCTCGATGTTCTGGAAGAATTTCGCCAAAAAGTTTCTGATCTTCGTCTGGATGGTGGTTTCCATGGTGCTATTCTCCTTTTGCTGTTATGCTAACTGAAATTAGTAGGTATAAAAGCCCTGACCGCTCTTGCGGCCATAAAGACCGGCGTCTACCATCTTTTTCAAAAGTGGGCATGGACGGTATTTGCTATCGTTGTAGCTCTCGTAGAGCACTTCTACCGAGTAGAGGATGGTATCGAGTCCGATTAAATCGGCGGTTTCCAGGGGTCCCATAGGATGACCAAAGCAGGACTTGAAGATGCGATCCACTTCTTCCGCCGACGCGACCTGATCCTGAACCAGGTAGACTGCCTCGTTGACCGTCAGCATCAAGACGCGGTTTGAGACAAAGCCTGGCATATCGTTGACGACAATGCCTTCTTTTCCCATGCTCGCTAGCAGCTCTTTCGTCGTGGCAATGGTCTCGTCGGAGGTGTGATAGCCTCGGATGACCTCGACCGTGTTTTTCATGGGAACCGGGTTCATAAAATGCGTTCCAATGACGCGCTCCGGGCGTGTGGTGACAGAACCGACGCGCGTGATGGAGATGGCGGACGTGTTGATTGCGAAGATGACGTCTTCGGGACAGATCGCATCGATTTGCGGGTAGATCTTCCGCTTGATATCCCATTTCTCGGTGGCGTTCTCGATGACGAAATCAACATCCGTAAACAGGTCGTAATCCTGAGTAAAGGTGATGCGCTTGAGGATAGTCTCTATGCTCTCCTGGTCCGCTTTCTTATTCCACATGCGCTGGAGGCGGATATTCCTGATAATTTCTTCTTGAGCATGCTCAAGAATGGCATCAGAGATATCAACAAGGATCACGTCATGTCCCGTTTGAGCCAGGCTCTGGGCGACGCCTACGCCCATGACACCAGCTCCAACAACGCCTACTGTTCGAATTCTCATAATCCCTTCCTTATTTTTAAAAACTATGTGCCTTTGTGCCTGGAAAAACGCTAGAAAATATTTCAATCAACGTAGGGGGCAACCGGTAGCTCCCCGATTCATCGTGGGAGTGGCTCCTACCTACAGCAGCAACCGCGCCTCCTCTTCATCCATCTGCTCGATCTCTTCGATAATCAGTTGCTCGACGACTTTTGCCAGGTTGGCGACGGTCGGATCTTCGAAAAGGGTCGTTAGAGGTACGTTCACCTGGAAAATCTGGCGCAAGCGCGAGATGAGTTGCATACCGAGCAGCGAATGACCGTGGAGCTCGAAAAAGTTGTCATAGATCCCGATCTGTTCAAATCCCAGCAGCGCCTGCCAGATCTCAACAATCTTTTGCTCGGTAGGATTGGTTGGTGGAACGTATGCCGTTGATACCTGCGGCCTTGCGCTATTTAGCGGCACCGCTCCACGGTCAGCGGCATCATTGGATAGCGGTTGTACCCATTGCTGAAGACGGGCATGCAAGTCACCGGTCGAGGCAATGACCTGGGTCCAGCGGCTGGCAATAATGCGTGAAAGCGCCTCTAGCCCTTCGTGAGGGGCAATCAGAAATCTGGCTATGGTTGTACCGGAAACCTGCCGCTCGTTCTCTCGCGTTTGCCAGGGCTCCCAGTTCACGCTGATCCAGGGCATAGGTGAGCTCTGGCTCTGCTGGAGGGCAAAGACATCCATCAGCGCACTGGCGGCTGCATCTGCCGCACATCCCAGACCTCCTAAGATGCCCGTGAGCGAGGAGTGCAGAAGGCAAAAGTCGAGAGCAACGCCTTGTAAGGCTTGTTTCAGGGCCAGTAGATTAGCGATTTTGGCTTGAAATTGCGCTTCGTAGCTCGCCAGATCGCTATCCTGGATGGTCTGGGGATCGAAGCCGCCAGCCAGATAGAACACTCCATGCAGGGCGCCGTATTGCTGGCGCATCTGCTCGATGGTTTGTTGCATCTGTGCGGCGTCGGCAAAGTTCGCTTGCCGCACCTGGATCTGCGCTCCCATCGCCTCCATTGCCTGGAGACGCAGAATTCTCTGGCTCACCGCGTCATCGGCTGGATGGTTCTCCAGCCATGCAGCGCGCTGATTGCCCACCGGAAAAGAGCCATCATCAAGCAATACAATTCTTGCCTGCATTTTGGTCGCCAGATATTCAGCCAGGAGCAGCCCGATCTCTCCTAAACCACCAATGATAAGATAGATCCCTCTGCTGCGGAATGGAGTGGCTGCTTTCTCTGCTGACTCCAGGCGCATGGGAAGATAGCGCTGAGCCCAACGCCTGCTCCCTCGATAGGCCACTGTTCGTTCCTCAAGGTTGGATAGACATTCCACCGCCAGATCCTCGGCCAGGAGCGCATAAGTCCGGCTGGTGGTATCCGGGCAGACCAGATCGATACTCTGGCAGGTAATATAGGGATATTCCTGGGCGATGACTTTGCAGGCTCCCAGGACGAGAGCTTTTTCAGGTCGCAGGGCGTCTTGCTCGGTCACAGCCTGGACGTGATTGGTAACGACGATGAGGCGAATCGCTGCATCATAGATCGACGAACCGATTGCTCTGGCAAGGCGCAGCAGGCTGAAGAAGCCTGTCTGTCGCTCTCGAACGAAATTATGGGGATGAGCGCAAGTTGCTCCATCCTTCGTCAGGCTCCAGCAGTGGATAATTGTTTTCGGGATGCGTCCACTTCTGCTCAGCCCTTTGAACAATTCGTCGTAATCTCTGGCGCTGTCCGCTCTCATAGAGCAACGGTTCGCGCTTCGTTGCGCGAATGTCTCGCCTGCCTCGACCATCATTGTCGGGCAGCCTGCCTGCTCCAGGCTGCGCGCAATCCCGGTTCCTATACCGTGAGGATCGGCAAAGATCAGGCACAGGTTATCCGATGGTTGCTTATCGGACAAAGCTGGCGGGAGTGTGGGCTCCCAGTATGGCAGATAGAACCAGTCCGCTATATCTGCCTCCTTTGGCGCTGTTGCGGCTCGCTGGCGGATGACATTGAGATTGGTGGGATCATCGATCCAGCAGCGCTGACGCTCAAAAGGATATGTGGGAAGCCATACGCGCAAACGTCGCTCTGGCGCAGAAAGCTGTTTCCAGTCGATGGTTACGCCGGCCAGCCATAAGCGCCCGAGTGCTGACAGGAGATCAGCCTCGTCGGCTTGCTCTGTCAGGAGAGGGAGCACCTGCGTGTGCTGGCCCTCTGGCTGTTGCTTGATAAAAGAGCTGAACGCCTGTCCCGCCCCAACTTCCAGCAGCACGCACTCTGGACCCTGTAGAATCGCTTCCATTCTCTGACTCAAGGAAGCCGTCTGACCGAGCTGTCGCACCCAGTAATCGGGATCGGTGGCCTGCTCCTTCGTAACCCAGGTGCCTGTCACTGTTGAAATATAGGGAATGCGCGGCTCATGCAGTTGCACGCTACTGAGAGCTTTACGTGCGTCTTTAGGTAGGGATGAAGCACTCTCTGACTGTTCCGCTATGAATTGTGCCCTGTGGGTCAGAATGGTTAAAGCGTCCTGTGGCGATAATACCCCTGCCACGCAGGCCGCCGCATACTCACCTGGACCATCGCCAAGCATAACCTGTGGGCGAATATTCCATGCCAGTAACAACTGAGCCAGGGCGTATTCAACAATGAAGGTGGCGAGAAGTTGCGTAGCAGGGAAGTTGTTATCGCATCTCCTTTCCTCGGCTCTCTCAGAAGCCTCTGTGCCATTGTGTTCTGGTGATAGCAAGGGCTGGAGAGCCAGTTGCATCTGCGTTGGCAAAAACTGGCAGCAGCGGTCGAGCGTCTCTCGAAAAACCGGCTCTTGCCCATACAGGTTACGTGCGACCTTGATGTACTGCTCATCTGCGTCAGGGAAGAGAAATGCTACCGGACGGTCCCGACGCTCTTGATGGGTGTACATCCCCTGTTGCTGCTCCAGAGCTGCGCAAGCCTCTTCAGTGGTCTGAGCGACAACGAACTGGCGGTAGTTGAAGGCGCAGCGCCCGATCTGTAAGGTATAAGCGACATCGGCCAATGATTGCTCTGGATGGGCCTTGAGATGAGCCACCAGGTTGCTATTGGCTTGTTGCAAGGCCCATGCCGATCTGGCCGAGATGGGAAGCAGATGCCAGGAGCGAGCAGCAGGGTCTGACTGCTGCTCTGGCCCTTCTTCAAGTACGAGATGGACATTTGTGCCGCCCAGACCAAAGGAGTTCACACCTGCCCGGCGTGGCGCCTGCTGCCGGGGCCAGGGAGCCAGGTTAGTATTGATATAAAAGGGGCTGTTCTTTAAATCTATTTCCGGGTTGGGCTGCTCATAATGGATATGCGGCGGCAGTTGACGATGGCTCAGTGCCAGCGTCGTTTTGATTAAGCCCGCCACCCCCGAGGCCCGATCCAGATGACCAAGATTTGATTTCAAAGATCCGATGCCACAGAACTGCTTTTTCTGCGTCTTGCTGGCAAATGCTCTACTCATCGCGGCCAGTTCGATGGCATCTCCCAGCATGGTGCTTGAGCCATTTCCCTCAATGTAGGTAATTGTTTCGGGATGGACTCCTGCGTAGCTTATGGCGCTGGCGATAACCGATGCCTGCCCCTCCAGGCCGGGAGCGGTATAGTTGACCCGTTGATTGCCATCGTTATTCATCGCGGACCCACGGATGATGCAGTAGATATGATCGCCATCATTGAGCGCGTCCTGAAAGCGTTTGAGTACGACTACGCCCGCTCCATTGCTTAAAACGCTGCCCTGGGCTCTGGCATCATAGGGTCGACAGCATCCATCAGGCGAGGTAAGCTGGCCCTCTTCGTAAAAGTATCCTTTCTTCTGGAGGGAATTGAGCGCCACCCCTCCAGCAATGGCTAAATCACTTTCATAATTGAGCAAACTCTGGCAGGCCAGGTGGACCGCTGCCAGAGAGGTCGAGCAGAAAGACTGCACCGCCACGCTCGGTCCTTTCAGATTAAGCTTGTACGATACCATCGTTGCCAGCACATCCTGTTCCTGCCCGAGGCTGATCTGAAATTCGCTGAACGCTTTAGCGATTTTAGGCGATGGCGTGATATGGTGCCGCAGGTAGTTTTTGTAACCCGCGCCGGCGAAGATGCCGATTAAGCCATCAAAAGTAGTGATAGCATAGCCAGCCATCTCCAGGGCTTCCCAGACGCATTCCAGGAAAATGCGGAATTGCGGGTCCATAATCTCGGCTTCGCGTGGAGTGAACCCAAAGAAGGACGTATCGAAGTACTCGATATTCTCTAAAACAGCACCCGCTCTAACGTAATTGGGCTGTTGTATATCCTCCGGTTTCACTCCCGCCGCCAGCAGTTCCTCCGCGGAATAATGCTGGACTGCGCTCACCTTATTGGCGATATTGTGCCAGAATTGCTCAAGAGAACTGGCACCTGGGAAGCGTCCGGCCATACCTACGACAGCCAGTGCCGTATTATATTCAGAGGAATACTGTGAATTGTTCATCGTCGTCCTTCTTTACCTTATTTGCAATGTTCCGCGTAGGGTGCGACCCCTTGCGGTTGCCCAGCCACACATGTTCTGCGTAGGGTGCGACCCCAACCATACATGTTCTGCGTAGGGGGCAGGGGCAAGCCCTGCCCCTACCTATACATGGACGCGTTGGTGCAGGCTCTCTCTGCGCCTGGCGCTACGCTCATCCAGTTTGTCTTCGGTCGCGGGCGCTTTGCTCTTCTCGATATATTCTGCCAATGTGCTGACGGTGGGAGCCTCGTAGAGCACGTAGCTTGGCAGGGTTTGTAGTTGCAGCGTCTTACGCATACGGGACATGAGATCGATGCCCAGGAGCGAGTTGCCGCCCAACTCAAAGAAGTTGTCATAAATGCCAACGGGTTCAATGCCCAGGAGCATCTCCCAGAGCGAGGCGATGGTTTGTTCCGTCTCGTTTCTCGGCACAACATAGGAACTGGATAGGGATGGGCGCGGGTGCTTCTGCTGGCTCTTCCATTTCTTTTCTGCCCCTTCGACCATCGTGGCAGCCGAAAATGCCCTGGAGTTTCTGAGCACTTTAAAGAATTCCTGCGAAGAGACATACATTTGCGGCACCGGTTGCCCCAGGATACGCAGCAGGGCATCGCCGCCATCTTCAAAGCTGAAGCCGTACTTGAGACGGTGCGCTTTGAAGTGTTCCTGCGTCTCCTTATCATAGCCTTCCAGGCCGAATTCCCAGCCATTCCAGCGCCATTCGCCCCAGTTGATGGAGATGGTTTTGCGGTTCAGCCGGTTCGCGTTGCGCTGAGCGTAGACGTCCATGAACGCGTTAGCCGAACAGTAATCGACCTGGCCGGGGCCGCCGCCGATGGCTGAGGTAACGGAGGAGAACAGGACGAGGAAGTCTATCGGCACATCCGCCAGCACATGGTCGAGGACGATAGTGCCCGTCACTTTCGGCGCAAACACTCCCTGAATATGCTCACGCGTCTTGAGCTGCATCATGCCAACGCCCGGGGTGCCAGCCGCATGCAGGACGCCGTTCAACTGACCAAAGGTCGCCAGCGTCTGCTCGACGATAGCACGCATCTGATCTTCATTGGTGACATCTGCTCTCAGCGTCAGCACCTGACCGCCAAGATCTTCCTCGATCCGCCGGATGGTGTGGAGCTGCCTGCCGAGATTCTTGTCGTCCTCGCTGTGAAGCTCACGTAATGCCGCCCATTCTTCACGCGGCGGCATCCCCGAACGTCCTACCAGGACGAACCGGGCGCGGGGAACGGCACGCGCAATGCATTCAGCCATCCCTAATCCCACTCCGCCCATTCCTCCGGTGATCAGATAGACGCCGCCTTCTTGCAAGGGCATATCAGGATGTGAGAGGTCTTTGCGCTCCAGCGGCGTTGCTTCGAATGCCTGCTCCCAACGGCTGTGCCCACGAAATGCGATAATCGGGTCTGTTGGAACTGTTGTTAGCTCTTCTACCAGCAAGCGCAGCGAAGTTTTATCCTCTCGCAGCGCCTCTTGTAGCACAATATCGATGCTTCTCACGCGGATCGAGACAAACTCCTGTGGAATGACCAGGCTGTGGCCCGTGATGAGCGCCTTTTCTGGACACACTATCTCGCTGCCCGAGACGTTCTGGAGGTAGTTGGTGACCATACTGATATCACAGGTATCCATGCCCAGCGTGCCTAGTGATTGCACCAGGTTGAGCAGGCTGTAGAAGCCGCGCTCCAGCATATGATCAACGATTTCCTGGTTCATCGCCTGCGACGGTTCATCGGTCAACGTCCAGCAATGGACGATTTTGCCCGGTGAGCGTCCCTGATCTCGTAGTTCCTGGAGGAAGCGTTCGTATTCCTCGCGTCTGTCGGGATGAATGCTATAGGCGTCGTCATTGAGCCTGGCAAATTCGCTGCCCGGGGTGACGATGACGACCTGCTGCTGTCTCTGCCTGAGGGCTGCGGCAATACGAGCTCCTACGCCATACGCGTCAGCGAAAATGAGCCAACCGGTGCCATTTTCCAGGTAGGTGTTTGCGGCATCCGGCAGCCTGGGCAACGATTTTTTCCAGGTCGGCAGGTAGTGCCAATCGGCGACATGCTCCAGCAGCGGCGGTTCTCCATCATCTAATTCGTCCATGAAATTTGCCAGATGAATTCTCGTCGGCCCATGCTTTTCTGGCCCCAGCCAGTACCGTTTGCGCTCGAAGGGATAGGTTGGCAGGACGACTTTTAGCCGCCGCTCGTGCTGATAGAAGCTCTTCCAGTCTATATTGACGCCCGCGAGCCATAATCTTCCCAGCGTGCTCAGCAGACAGGTGTAATCTGGCTGGCGGTCGTTCAGCGCCGGTAGCGCCGATAGAATCAGGTGCCAGTGTTCGCGAGAGCTGGATGGATGTTGCTTGACAAACGATGAAAGCGATTGCCCCATCCCTACTTCCACTATCGCCCGCTCTGGCTTCTGTAACAGCTCTGCTATGCCCTGAGCGAAGTAGACCGTCTGGCACATATGCTGCGCCCAATAGGTCGGGTCCGTTGCCTGGTCGTCGGTAATCCAGGTGCCCGTAACGTTCGAAATGTAAGGGATTTGCGGCACATGCAATGTGATCGTACGCATCAACGTGGTCAGGGGTTCGCGTACCGCGTTCAGCATGGTCGAGTGGAACGCATGCGTTGTCTCTACGCGCCGGCACGCGATCTCCTGCACCTCCAACTGCACCTCTAACTGCTCGATAGCCTCGGCGGGACCTGCCAGCACGCAGGCATTGGGGCCGTTGACAATTGCCAGGCAGATTTGCTCGGTCAGATAGGGGCGGACAGCCTCTTCTGGCAACGCTACTACCAGCATCACGCCCTCTGGCTGCTCGGCGATCAATTGGGCGCGACGTGCCACGACGGTCAGGGCATCCTCCAGTGAGAGCACACCCGCCAGACAGGCAGCCACGTATTCGCCAACGCTGTACCCCAGCATCGCCTGAGGACGAATGCCCCACTCCATCAGCAGTTGCGCCAGCGCGTACTCGATGATGAAGACCGCCGGTTGAGCGATTGCGGTATGCTTGAGCAGGTCGGACTCTGCGGAAGTTGACTGTGACCCCGCTTTGAGCATGGCGCGGAAATCAATTTTGGCTGACTGCACAGCAGGCTGCTCCCGCTCAGCGGTCAGCAGCGCCTGCAAATCCAGATTCTGCTGCGTTTTCAAAAACTGGCAGCAGTGATCTACCGTCTCGCGGAAGCGCGGCTCGTGCTCGTAAAGCTCATGGGCCATTCCAATATATTGCTCGCCCACGCCGGGGAAGAGGAAAACCACCTCCCGATCTCTGCGAGCGTCGTGTAATGTGATAGAGCGCGTGGTAGAGGGAGCTTCGATGGCCTCAATAGCGCCGGCATGATCCTGGCAGACGATGAGGCGACGATGGTTAAACACCGAACGGCCCGTTTGCAAGGTATAGGCAATATCGGCCAGCGATTCCTCGGGATGCTCTTTGAGATAGGCGGCCAGGTTGTTGCTCGCCATCTGGAGCGCACTTTCAGTTTTGGTCGAAAGGAGCAGCAACTGCCAGGGGCGCGAGGCGCTGCCCGGTTCACGCTCGGGAGCTTCTTCAAGCACCACATGCGCATTAGAGCCGCCCACGCCAAAGGAACTGACGCTGGCTCGGCGTGGCAGGAGCGCATCAGACCAGGGAGTTAGCACCGTATTGACGTAGAACGGGCTGTTCTCCAGGTCAAGATCAGTATTAGGGGTTTCATAGTTCAGGCTAGGAGGGATCAGGCGATGATGCAGCGATAGCGTCGTCTTGATCAGCCCTGTCACTCCCGAAGCGCGATCCAGGTGCCCAATATTTGGTTTGATCGAGCCAATGGCGCAGTAACCTTTTTTCTGCGTACTCATCCTGAAGGCTTTAATCATCGCCGCGACTTCAACGGCATCTCCCAGTTCGGTGGCGGTGCCGTGCGCTTCAACGTAGGAAATACTTGCCGGATCGACGCCCGCATTTCCCATTGCCTCGGCCATCACACCGGACTGCCCATCTAATCCAGGCGCAGTGTAGCTCACACGCTGGGAGCCATCATTGTTGGTGGCCGAGCCGCGGATGATCGCGTAGATGAAATCGCCATCTTCCAGCGCCTCGCGGAACCGCTTGATCGCGACAACGCCAACGCCGTTGGTGAGTACGCTGCCCTGGGCATTGGCGTCGAAGGTGCGGCAGTAACCATCTGGCGAAAGAATGCTGCCTTCCTCGTACATATAGCCGCGTTCCTGTGGGATATTGATAGCCGCGCCACCGGCCAGGGCGATATCGCATTCATAGTTAATCAGGCTCTGGCAGGCCATGTGAACTGCCACCAGAGAGGTTGAGCAGTAGGTTTGTACTGTAACGCTAGGCCCTTTAAGATTGAGTTTGTATGAGACGCGTGTCGCCAGAGAGTCTTTATCATTGCCGAGCGACGCCAGGAATGGTGAGATGTTATTGGCCGCGTCGGGGCTATTATAGATGCTATTGAGCAGATACGAGCTCATAGCGGCGCCACCAAAGACGCCAACCATGCCAGCGTATTTGCCGGTTAAGTACCCCGTCGCTTCGAGAGCTTCCCACGAGCATTCGAGGAAGAGGCGCTGCTGCGGGTCCATGACTTCAATTTCTCGTGGATTGAAGCCAAAGAAAGATGCATCAAAGAGATCGACGCCTTCTAGGATGGAGCCCGCTTTGACATAATTCGGGTTTTTGAGGTTTTCGGGCGATTCTCCTGTCTCCAATAATTCCTCATCGGTGAAGAAGTGGATCGACCTGACGCCTCCCGCGATATTCTCCCATAGTTGCTCAACGGAATTAGCGCCGGGGAAGCGCCCGGACATGCCAACAACGGCAAGTGCTGTATCATACTTGGGGTCATCGTATTGCTTGTATGTCACCTTGTTCTCCTACTTTAAATGTTCCGCGCTCCAACGGTGCTGTCGCGCTAGCAGGGCAGGGGCCAGCCCTCTCCTTCTATCCAGCCGACCGTGGCGTTGTGCTAGCAGGGCAGGGGCCAGCCCTGCCCCTACGGGGCGCGGAATCGAATTACTGCCTTCGTCTCATGTTATCCAAACGTTGTGTTAGACCTGCTCTGCGTTTTGCTCCGCGTTCCCACCTTTCTTCGATAACGACAACCTTTTGTCCCTGCCCTATGTACTGGGCCATAGCATTGACGGTCGGTGCTTCGTACAACACATAGGCGGGGAAGGTTTCCAGGTGCAGGGTTTTCCTCATGCGTGCCATCAGGTTGATGCCCACCAGAGAATTGCCACCCAGCTCAAAAAAATTGTCGTGGATACCTACCGGCGCGATTCCCAGGAGCTCTTCCCAGAGGCTGACAATGGTTTGCTCCAGCTCATTGCCAGGCGGTGTGTATGAACTGGCAAGCGTTGGCCTGGGATATTTTGGTCGAGTCTGACTATCGTACTGCGCATTGCGTGCGAGGCTTGAGGCAGAAAATGATTGTAGTAGCTCGGTTAGCTGGTGAAAGTCTTGCGTGGAAACGATGACGCGTGGCTCATGGGCAGCCAGAATACGCCCAAACACTTCGGTCCCCTCCTCAAACGTGATCCCAAAACGCTGGCGGTGCTCTTTGAAGAAGAGTTGGATATCGCTATCATAGCCGTTGAGCCCTTCTTCCCAGGCGTTCCACTGCCATTCGCCCCAATCGATAGCAATCGTTCTGCCATGTCGATTGCTGTAGCGATGAGCATAGGCATCTAGAAAAGCGTTGGCTGCTGCGTAATCGACCTGTCCTGGCCCTCCGCCCGTTGAAGAAGTGATAGAGGAAAAGAGGACCAGGAAGTCCAGAGAGAACAGTGCCAGCACTTGCTCCAGAACCAGCGTTCCCTGAACTTTAGGGGCGAGCACCCTGGCAGCCTGCTCCGGCGCTTTTAACTGCATCAAGCCCATGCCGGGTACGCCCGCTGCATGCAAGACCCCGTGCAGCGTTCCAAAGGTAGCTACAGTCTGATCAATCACCTCCTGCATTTGATCGAGGCTGGTCACGTCTGCCTGTAAGGGTAAGACCTGCGCTCCCAGCTCCTCCATACGCTGAATTGCATGCAATTGATGGCCCAGCTTATCCTCTTGCGTATGGATAGAACGCAGCCGTGACCATTCTTCGCGCTTCGGCAATGCCGAACGACCAACAAGGACGAGCCGGGCATGAGCGGTACGCGCCAGGTACTCCGCCATAGCCAACCCGATCCCACCCAGTCCTCCGGTGATCAGGTATACCCCTCGCTCCCGCAGCACCGGCGAGGGAGAGGCCGCTTCTTTTATGTGAAGGCGCTCGATTGATGGTATCCAGCGTCGATTGCCGCGTAAGGCAATCATGGCCTCCGTTGATTCCGCAGTAATTTCCCCCAATAAGCTAGAAAGCAGAGCTTCTCTTCGACCATTCCTTACTTCGGAAAGTGTTATATCAATACTGCGGCAAGTCGTATCTGGATATTCAAAAGGAACTGCCAGGCACGGCCCCAGCATAGTAGCTTTTTCTGGATAGATTGTTTCATTGCCAAGTACATCGTGGATACCATTGGAGACCAGCATGATGCGACAGGTATCAAATTGGAGATGTTCTAGCGCCTGGACCAGTGCGAGCACGCAGTAAAAGCCTTTTTGCGCCGACCTTTCAAAGCTTTGTAAACTACAAACGTCGGCCTGATGCTCCTGGCTGGTGAGCGTCCATAAGTGTATGATGCGTATCTCTGTGTAGCCCTGCGTGCGGATATTTTTGAATAACGCCTCGTAATGGGCCGATGATGCAGGGTCCAGGGTATAGCTTCTCTCGCCATTGTGCTGGAATACCTGAGCAGGCGTGACGGTAATAATGTTTGAGTGAAGGCGCAGGAGCTCTTCTGTCAGATATGCGCCAACGCCGCAGTCATCCAGGAAAAAGATCCAGCCTGTTGTAGCTTGTAGGCTGTGTGGATCAGCAAATGGGATACGGGGGCTGGACGATTTCCAACCAGGGAAGTAACACCAGTCTGCGATGTGTTCTCGCTTCAACTGATCTACTACGGTCACAGAACTGGCAACGGTGGGAGCAGCAGCTTGCTTAGGCTTGTTCGACTCGATCCAGTACCGCTGACGCTCGAAGGGATAGGTGGGTAATGGGAGCCGCACGCGCTGTTCGTGGGTGTAAAAGCTCGGCCAGTCTAGTGGGATACCTGCCAGCCAGAGCCTGCC
Organism: Ktedonosporobacter sp.; assembly: GCA_035293765.1. Lineage (GTDB taxonomy): Bacteria > Chloroflexota > Ktedonobacteria > Ktedonobacterales > Ktedonobacteraceae > DASRHT01. The sequence goes on along the minus strand of DATGMF010000060.1, from coordinate 134,167 downwards.
AAGCGTAGTTTGTAAAGCAGCTTGCTCCGGTAGCGGCTCGGCTTCATTCGACAGGCAGGAAAGGATCATGGGCTGCTTGCTGTCGCAAGGAAGGTGTTGTCTGGCAAAAGAGCTCAGTTCCAGCCCCACGCCTATTTCCAGCAATACGCGCTCAGGATCTTGCAAGAGCAAGGTCATGCCCGCAGCGAAAGCTTCTGGTCGGCATAGATGATCCGCCCAGTAGGCTGAATCCGTCGCCTGTTCCCCGGTAATCCACTTGCCTGTGGCATTGGAGATGTAAGGAATCTGCGGCTCTTGCAATGTGGCTCTGCTCAACAAGTCCATCAATGACTGGCGCGCCCCGGGCTGTGCTCCCTCTGCATCCTGGGTGGTGAGCTGCCGGCGGTATTCCACCATCAAGAGGGCATCTTCCAGGGAAAGTACTCCTGCCAGACAGGCTGCTACATATTCACCGAGACCGTAGCCAATCATGGCTGTGGGATAAACTCCCCAGGAGATGAATGATCTAGCCAGTGCATAGTCAATCACAAAGGTAATGAGCTGAGCCAGATCGGTCCGGCTGAGTCGCTGTGAATGGTCTGTTGCTTCTAACGTTTGCCAGGTTGCCTGAGAGAGTGCGGTTTTAGTATGACCATTGCCATTGGTTGGCTTGCTAGAAAGGATACTATGGTCCGGCTGGTAGTAGGGGTACATGATCTCTCTCAGGTCAAAGTGCAAATGATGGTAGAGTATATTGCAACAGGTATCTACCCATTCGCGGTATACCGGCTCTTGCTGATACAATTGCCTGGTGCTATCGCTAAACCGGTTGTAGGTCTCGGAGAACAAAAAGGTGATTGAACCGCGGTTTTCCTTGCAGACATTGGTCAAAATTTTGCCGCTATCGCGTTGTTCCAGCTTAGAGACGGCATCCTGCACACTCTCACATACCAGCACACGGCGGTGCGCAAAAGCGTTGCGACCAATCTGACAGGTGTAGGCGACATCGGCAAGACTGACATCTGGATACTTTTTTAAGTAGGCCAGCAGGTTATCGGTGGTGCGCTCAAGGGCTGACTCCGTTTTAGCGGAGAGCGTGAGGAGAGCGTATTTGCGCTGCGATGGCTCCGCAACCTCCAGCGCTGGACCTTCTTCAAGCAGAAGATGAGCATTGGTGCCAGACCAGCCAAAGGAACTGACACCTGCGACACGAGGCTGTTCTTCTACAGGCCAGGGCATACAACTTGTGGGAATTACGACCGGACATGATTCCCAACGGATGTATGGATTACGTTCTTTGAGATGGAGATGTGGTGGGATCTCCTTATGTTGTAAAGCCAGAACAGCTTTGATCAGACCGGCAATGCCAGCAGCGGCAGCGAGATGCCCGATATTGGTCTTAACGGAACCAATCACCAGAGGGCGCTCGGGCGTGCGTTCCTGGCCGAGCGTGGCAACCAGCGCCTCTACTTCTATAGGATCTCCAAGTGCGGTTGCCGAACCGTGCGCCTCGACGTAGCTAACGCGATCCGGTTCAATGTTAGCATTGGCAAGCGCCTGCTGGATCACAGCCTCCTGCGCCAGTTTGTTGGGAGCGGTGATGCCGTTGCTGCGGCCATCTTGATTGATGGCCGAGCCGCGAATCACCGCCAGCACATTATCGTGATCAGCCAGGGCTTCGGAGAGCCGTTTGAGCACGACAACCCCGCATCCCTCTCCTATAGCAAACCCATCAGCCGAGGCATCAAAGGTCTTGCAGCGCCCATCCTGCGAGAGCATATGCATTTTGCAGGCGTTGACAATGTTCTCCGGGAGGAGATTTGTGCTCACTCCGCCAACGAGGGCAAGATTGCATTCTCTGTTGCGCAGGCTCTGGCAGGCAAGGTGTGTTGCCACCAGAGAGGATGAGCAGGCGGTATCAACCGCGAGATTGGGTCCCTGAAAATCGAAGAGATACGACAGCCGCCCGGAAGTAATACTGCCGGAGGTACCGATACCGTAATAGGGATCGTCCATATAGCTGGCGTCACCCGCCTGAGCTTGCAACTGCGCATAATCAGGCATATTCATTAAGCCTATGAATACGCCCGTTTTGCTGCCTGCCAGCGTTGATGCCGCCTGACCGGCATGTTCTAATGCTTCCCACGCCACCTCCAGCAGGAGTCGCTGCTGTGGGTGCATTTTTACGGCCTCGCGGGGAGAAATCCCGAAGAAGGAGGCATCAAAGCGATCAATATCGGCTAAAAATCCACCGGAGCGTGTATACATTTTGCCGGGAGCATCTGGATCGGGACTATAAAAGGCGTCAATATCCCAACGAGCGGCAGGTACTTCGGAAATCGCATCAAATCCGCTCTTAAGTAGTTCCCAGAAGCTTTCAGGCGTGTTGGCATCACCAGGGAAACGGCAACCAATGCCAATAATAGCAATCGATTCAGCCTGTGTATTGATCTGTTCTGCTGCCGGGCTTTGCGCAGTTGTTGTGGCAACGTGTTCGCCATGAACCAGGTAGTCGGCTAAAACAGCGATACACGGGTAATCGAAAACCAGGGTTGGCGATAGTTCTCGTTCTAGCCATTCCTCAAGCTCTCCTGATAGCCCTACGGCATCGGCGGAGCCCAGGCCATAATTGGCGAATGGCTCGTAAATGTCTATCGCATCTGGCTCAATAGAGAGCAGTTCGGCTAATTTTGTAATCAGCCAGGTGTGAATCATTTCGATACTAGGCATGTGTTCTCCAACCTGTATGTATACACCTTGCTCGGCATCGCTGAGATTGGTCGGGCGCTTTGCTCCAGGGTGTATGGCTATAGGGAGCTATTGATTCCACTCTTTCAGACTACCCGCCAGGTAGCGCGTGCGGCATGCGCGTCGCTGCAATTTGCCGCTCGACGTTTTTGGCACTTCGCCTACCTTCACAAGCACTACCTGATGAACAGTAATCTCGTGCGTCTCCGCTACATTTCTGCGGATGGCTTTGGTCGTTTCGTCAATTTTTTGTACTATCTCTCCTGGCGTCAGGCCATTTTGCGGGATTCTTACTTCGGCTACTACCACCAGCCGCTCTTCATGGGCGGCATCAATGGAAAATGCGACACTACAGCCAGCACGGATAATTGGCGAGCTCTGCTCGACCACATACTCGATATCCTGAGGATAGTGGTTGCGTCCTTTGATAATGATGAGATCCTTGAGGCGACCTGTAATGAAGACTTCGCCATTCTGCATAAAACCCAGGTCGCCTGTACGCAGGAAGGGGCCTTCACCGCTATCAGGCAGGTAAGCGTGGAAAGTGTTGCTGGTCTCTTCGGCTTTGCCAAAATAGCCCTGAGCAATGCTCCCGCCTGCTACCCATATCTCGCCAATCTCTTCAGGCTGACATCGTGTCAGGGATTCGGGATGAACGATGATGACTTGCTGACCGGCTACCACTTTTCCGCAGCTTACTACTAACTGGGCATTCTGATCGTCTGGTGTGGTATCTACTACGTAGTGTTGCTCCAGCAATGTTTTATTGACATGTTTCACGATGAATGGGGCGCGACGTTGCTTTCCACTGACCATAGCGGTTGCTTCCGCAAGGCCATAGGCGGGCATAAAGGTGTCAGGATGGAAGCCGGATGGCTCGAAGGTGGCTACGAACTCCCTCAACGTCTCACTACGAACCGGCTCCGCGCCATTCAGCGCCACCTGCCAGTGGCTCAGATCCAGCTTTGCTCGATCTTCAGGACTGGTTCTGCGTATACAGAGATCGTAGGCAAAATTGGGGGCATAGCTCACGGTTGCCTTATAATCTGCCATTGCTTGTAACCAGCGTAGTGGACGCTGAATAAAAGCTGTAGGAGCCATCAGGACAGTGTGGTAGCCAGTATAAAGCGGTTGTAGAATTCCTATGATGAGCCCCAGATCATGAAATATTGGCAACCAGGAAACTCCTCGATCCTTCTCGTCCAGCCCCATCTGTATGCGGTTCGCCTCTGAGTTGTGCAATAGATTGCCGTGACTAACCATCACCCCCTTAGGAGTAGATGTAGACCCGGAAGTGTATTGGAGAAAGGCCAGACTATCCTCAGTCAACTCTGGCTTCTGCCAGTGCTGGTTTAAGGAAACAGGAATATCATCGGTGGTAATCCAGTGTAGACGCTGCAATTCAGGAAGATGCATAAACCTGCGCAATATGTCGTCCTGAGTCTTTGCGGTAGTAAGAGCAACCGTTGCCTGCGTGTCGTTGATGATGGCCTGAATACGCGGAAGCAGCCGATCAGAATCAGGAGGGTAAATAGGGACAGCGATGGCGCCAGCGTACAAACAGCCGAAAAATGCTGCGATGTATTCTAACCCTGATGGATAGAGCAGCAGAGCCGGTTTTCCCTGGTATCCCAGGCTCTGGAGCTTGATGGCTATTGATCGGGCCTGCCGGTGCAGATCCTTATAGGTCAGGCTGGCGTCGGCTTCTTTTCCAAAGTTCAAGAAGGTGTACGCTATTTGCTCAGGCTGCCGTTGCGCGCGCTTAGTAAGGATATCAACAAATGTTGACGTCTTCACCAGGGGGTAGGAAATATCGATCTTCATTAATGCATCCCCTCTCTTGGTCAGAACAAAAAGTTCGCAGGTGTATGTTTTGTAGTAAGGGCATGTTTCTCTTTCCTTTCACAGTCTAGCATTGGCTAAGGGGATTTACATGTATCCAAAGATACATTTCAGCAAGCGTATCAGACCTCCACAGATGCTCAGACGCATTTGACGGTATTCATTGAGCAGGTGTACAATCAGAAACGGCCCCATGCTAGCCCGGGCTATCCTCCTTCTGACGGATGAAGAAGCAAATGGAACAAAGTGGAAAGGGAGAACCGCGATGTGTGGAATCACGGCCCTGTTCAGGGAGCTGTGGGTAGAGTTACCTCCTGGAACTGTCGCAAGGATGACAGAAGCAGTTCATCACCGCGGACCAGACGACGCCGGAATGATCTTGCTCTCACCAACTCCCCCGGGAGCGTGGCAACCCTGTTCGGTAGATGAGCCCCAATGGCGTCTTGCTCTGGGCGCTCGCCGTCTGTCTATCCTGGATGTGAGCCAGGCCGGCCATATGCCGATGGGCTATCAGGGCAAATACTGGCTCGTCTATAACGGGGAGGTCTATAACTTCCTGGAATTGCGACACGAGCTAGAGGCATCCGGTCATAGCTTTCGATCAAACTCGGATACGGAAGTGATCCTGGCCGCCTATGCCGAGTGGGGAACGAGCAGCTTTGCCCGTTTCCGTGGCATGTGGGCATTGGTGCTCGTTGACATGGAGCGCAGCCGGGTCATCCTCTGTCGCGACCGGCTAGGGATTAAGCCCCTCTACGTGTGGCGGCGAGCGGGTCTGATCGCGGTGGTTTCGGAGATCAAACAGTTGCTCTCTTTGCCAGGCTTTACCCCGATAATGAATAAGATGGCGGCTGCGGAGTATCTTCAGACGGGATATGAACAGCCGGAACGAAGCTTTTTCCGTGATGTTCAGGTTGTTCCTGCAGGTTGTTGGCTCACGGTCTCCTTCAATACACTTTTTCCCTCCACTCCTCAGCGCTATTGGTATCCTGAACGGATCGAGGCGACGATCACCGACGCGGAGACGGCAGGGAGACTCTTTGCCAGGAAGTTGCGTGAGAGTGTGGCCTTGCATTTGCGCAGTGACGTTCCGGTCGGCTGCGCGTTAAGTGGCGGCATGGACTCCACCGCCATTGCCGTCCTGGTTGATGGATTAAAAAAACGGCAGGATGCTCCCTTCCATACCTTCACTTCAACGACTCCTGGTTATCCGACCGATGAACGAGACTATGTTGATGCCGTGGTGAACCATATTCACGCCGTGCCCCATTATGTGACTCCTGACCCGATGACCTTCCTGCAAGAGATGGATCAATTCCTATATTGCCATGATGAACCCGTTGGCAGTCTCTCGATGTATGCAGGGTATTGTATCGCGCGCCTGACCCAAAAAAGTGATGTCACGGTGACCTTAAATGGGCAGGGGGGAGATGAGATTCTCTCTGGATATTGGCAATCCTACTTGCTGTATCTGCGCAGATTAGCCCGGCATGGGCACTTTTGCCCATTCATACAGCATATCATGGGGTCGGCTATGAGGGATGGCAACCCTTTGCTGCTCGCGCAAATCCCTCCCATGTTCAGGCGATACCTGCTTCGTCGGAAACCGGCATCTCTAGTGCGCCTGCGTAACACGCTGGATGTGGAGAGGCCCGGCGTGTTACAACAACTGCTGGCTCTGGACGAAGCAGAATGGCGCCTGGAGCAGATCCGCACGGTATTTCTGCCACGCTTACTCAAATGGGATGACCGCAACTCAATGGCTTTCTCAGTTGAAGGTCGCTACCCGTTTCTGGATCACGAATTAATCGAGCTCTGTTTGTCATTGACGTCCCAAACCCTCTATCACTGCGGCTGGACCAAGTGGCCGCTCCGTCTTGGCCTGCGTCATACGCTGCCAGAGAAGATCCTGCATCGTCGCTCAAAACTGGGCTTTGAGGTGCCGCAAGATGCCTGGCTGTGTGGCCCACTGCGTCCAGCATTAGAAATGTGGCTCAAGCAAGATCGACCCCTCTGGGACTATATCGAACGTGCCGATGTGAGACGCCTGACGCAACAAATGTGGCAATTGCGTGAAAAAGGGCAAGAACATGGACAGGCGCTGTTTCGCCTGTTTGTCTTTGATCGATGGATAGAATTGTTTGGTGTAGTGAGGTGAAGAGACGCCTGTGCTCATCCCTCCCCTGTCTCCCCTTGCGCTTCAGTATAAAAGATGGGGCGAGCTATGCCCTGTGCAAAAGGTCGGGTGTATTGAAAAGTGTCAAAATAAGCCTGATCTTGATGGGTTGGCTTCGGCTCAGAGAGTTTCTCTGCATAACAAAGTGCAGAGTGAAGTGCAGAGTGAATACAAAGTGGGCGTGCCGTATGCTGCTATCAGACAGAACGAAGTAATGCGTACAACGTAATTGCGTAAGGTCAATTGCCTGAAATAGGCACGGGGCCAATGCTTACTTGTGAGGTGAAGGTCATGTCTGAAGCTTATTTTTCTACCAGAAGCGACGAGCAGACCACCAGTCATCCGGTCTACAGTGATTGCACATATGTAGCATCAGGTAGTGCTCTACTGGTGTCGGCGTGCCAACTGACTTGCCAATACGGCGATCCTCCCTGGCCCCAGGCTTTAGGGCTGGCATCATTGTAATCATTCTAGAAGGAACAAACGGCCATGTCGTGGAAAATGATCAATCGAATTCTGGGTCTTGCTTCCATCAGTCCGACATTCCAGCAAGAGCTACAGCAGGACCCGCAGGCGGCACTTGAATCACATGGGTTTCAACTGACGGCAGAGGAGCTTGCAACATTCAAAGCATTTGCTCCGCTACCTTTTCCTTTATTTTGTGAGCGTGTATTCAGCGAGTTAGCGCCAGAGGAAGAGTATCCATAAATGCGACAGGTCCTATCTGATGATGAGGTGTCACCGCTGTGCAGTAGTACCTGGACGATAGGAGAAACATTACAAAGAAGTTGTTTAAAGTAAACAGGGGGAGTATAGAACAATGGAGTATCTATCTTTAGAGGGCCTTCCTTTTGGAGATCTCGTGAAAGCTTTTCGCAAACGTCAAAAGATCAGGCAGCAGAAGCTGGCGGAACTGCTGGGGAAACACGTTAATACGATTGGTACCTGGGAGCGGGGCGAATGCCTGCCGCATGCGAAATGTATGGTGCTAGAACTTGCTAAGGCGCTCCATTTGAATGATCAGGAAACGCGCCTGTTATTTGAGGCAAGCCTGACGGCCCCCGCTCCCTATTGGTATGTGCCGTGTCAGCGTAATCTCCTCTTCACCGGACGAGAGGACGTCCTGAAAACAGTATATACTCATCTTTATCCCCACCAGGGCCAGCTCACCAGGGCGACTCGCTCTTACGCTTTGCGCGGCCTGGGCGGCGTTGGCAAAACACAACTTGCGGCAGAATACGCCTACCGTCATGCATTGGAGTATCAAGCGATTTTCTGGATCGGGGCTGAGAGCGCCGAGACCATCATCAGCTCCTTCCGGCTGATCGCCGAGCAACTCCACCTTCCTGAACGACAGGGGGCTGACCCACAACGGATTGTGGAAGCCGTACACCGCTGGCTAGTCTTCCGTAGTCAGTGGCTACTGATCTGGGATGATGTCAAGGATCTGGAGCTATTACAGCAATTTCTGCCGCCAACGCTACAAGGCGCTCATTTAATCACGACGCATCGCCAGACGTTGGGAACGATTGCGCCAACGCTGGAGGTACTGCCTATGTCGGGCGATGAGGGCGCGCTGTTATTACTCCGACGAGCTAAAATATTGCCGCCACAGGCAGTAGAGGCGCAAATGCAACAATTTGCAACGACCGAGCCGGTGGAGTACGCCGCTGCCCAGGAACTGGTACTGCTTATGGGCGGACTCCCGCTTGCCCTTGATCAGGTAGGAGCATATATCGATGAAACAGGATGTAGCGTATCTGACTATTTGCAACGTTATCGACAACAGCAAATGCAGTTATTGAACCGGCGTGGAACATCTGGAGGGAGTCATTCACGCTCGGTGACGACAACATTTATGCTGGCTATTCAACGCCTCAAGCTGGAGCACCCGGCGGCGGTTAACCTGCTCTATCTCTGTGCTTTCCTGTATCCTGATGCTATCCCTGAAGAGCTCTTCATTGAAGGGGCGGCCTATCTGGCGGCGCAATCAGTTTCGCCGGAGAAGGACCTGTTCTCGCTTGATGAGGCCCTGGCAGCACTTGGAACTTACTCCCTGTTACAACGCCAATTGACAGAGAGGGTATTTTCTGTTCATCAACTGGTGCAGGTCGTGATCCAGGAATCGCTAGCGGATGCAGAACGGCGCTTATGGGTGGAGCGAACAATACAGGTAGTGAACGCGGTTTTTCCTCATGCGGAGTCCGGCTCCTGGTTACGTTGCGAACGCTTGCTGCCACAGGCATTGGTAGCCATACAAATGAGCGAACGCTACGAGGTTGTTACTAAAGAAGTAGACCGTTTGCTCTACGAGACCGCTTACTACCTTCAGCACCGTGGAGGCCATACGGAGGCAGAGATTCCCTACAATATCGTGGGTCATTTGAGCAATTGCAGGCTCTTGAGTCGCTCACAGCAATTAGCTGTACTAAAAACAGCCTGATTAGCCAGCATGCAAAAATAATCAGTTTTTGCCAGAAGAGCAAATTCCGCGAAAGGGGATACAATGCTTACAAGCCAGCTTTTGCTTCAACTCATTGTCATCTTGCTCGTTGTTCAACTGTTCGGTTCTTTAAGCAAACGTATAGGTCAGCAGTGGGTCATCGGGGAAATACTGGCGGGTCTGGTTCTCGGGCCATCCCTGCTCGGGCTTTTCTGGCCTCACCTTGAACTGCAATTGTTTCCATTGCCTCCACCGTTGCCGCCGAACCTTGCATCTCAATTCTTCCCTGAACGTGCATCATTGCAAACGCTCGGTGATATCGGCCTGGCGCTGTATATGTTCTCATTGGGAGCTCGACTTGATACCCACTTGATGCTGCGTCAAAGTCGGCATGCCATTATTGTCTCGTTAAGTGGCATTCTGCTGCCGCTGGTCATGGGAAGTATCCTGGGAGCTTTCCTCTATCCTTCTTTGAAAGGAAGCTCGGCAACCTTCTTTTCTTTTATACTGCTTGTCGGGACTGCCATGTCCATCACTGCATTCCCTGTGCTGGCGCGGCTCCTGGCGGAGAAGAAGATGCTTGGAACTGGCGTTGGCATGCTGGCGCTGACCTGCGCTTCCATTGATGATGTCATCGCCTGGTGCCTGCTGGCCTATGTCGTTGTGGTTGCCCACGCGCAAGGAACCATCTCGGTCCTCCTTATCATCGGCCTGTCGCTTCTTTTCGCCGTCGGTATGCTCATGGTGGTGCGCCCATTGTTAGGCTATGTCGTTCGGTCCATTTCATCAGAGACGCTACAGATGGCGGTGAGCCTTATAGTGCTGCTGGCAGCCGCCTATACCACCAACAGTATCGGCATCCATCCCGTCTTCGGTGCGTTTCTGGCAGGCGTCATTCTACCCCGTAATGTGGCCTTCACTGCTCATGTGCGCCAGATTGATCGCGTCAATGCTGTGCTCTTTTTGCCAATCTTCTTTGTCTCCAGTGGTCTCAATACGAAGATTGGTCTCATCCAGGGACTCTCGCTCTGGCTCATCTGCTTGCTTGTCTTGCTGACAGCTTGCGTTGGCAAAATTGTGGGGGGCGCGCTTGCTACGCGGATGGTAGGCAGATCGTGGCGAGACGCGCTCAGCCTGGGCGTCCTGATGAATACCCGAGGGCTTGTTGAGCTGATTGTACTCAACATTGGCCTGCAAGAGAATATTCTTTCCCCAAAGCTTTTTGCCATGCTGGTGATCATGGCGATTGTCACCACCATGATGGCTTCTCCTCTCTTGCCCATGCCGGGATATCGCTCTACGGCGACCCCAGATGTCAGCGCAGAGATTGAGCTGGAGAAGATGGTCAGTTGAGATTTACACCTCCACGATCAGGCGCTGGTAAAAATTCTGGATAAGCTGGCCTGGCTGCACGCCAAGCTCCTCCTGAAGGATCTTTAGACAGGATTGATACTGGCGCAATGCGGCCCCTCGCTTTCTCTGACGCACATAGCAGCGCATCAGGCCGTAGTGGGCTTCTTCAAGGCAATTGTCAATACGCAGGATCTGATTCCAGTGTTCAGCGCACTCGTGCCAGGCTTCAGCTTTCCAGGCGATCTGCGCGAGCTGGCGACGCGCCTCTACATACATGGTGCGTAGTTCATCGCGGCGAAACGTACACCAGTCATTGTAGAAAGCCTGTCCATAGTCACCGCGATAGAGCTGAACCATCTCCAGGAAAGCCTCTCTGGCAAGTTCTTCATTGTTCAGGGCCAGGGCCTGCTCAGCCCTGGCTTTCTGCTGCTGAAATTCTTTGACATCATACCAGACCTGTGCGCCATAGCAGGCAGAGAGGTCAAGGCTGTAGCCTATTGGGCGAAAAACCACACATGCATCACCTAGCAGTTTGCGCAGTTGATACACGGTGTTGTGAAATACCTGCGTAGTTTGTTCGTCGTATACCGGCCACAACGCCGTGAGAATGGCCTCTTTACTAATAGGATGAGCAGCGTCTAGCAGATAAAAGAAAAGTTCCAGCGCGCGGGCCATACGCCACCGCTTGATCGGCTGACCATCCAGCAATACAGTAGGCTCCCCAAAAGCGTAAATATTCAGCCTGGGAGGGTTACTTGTAACCTGCGGAGGAGCTACGAGAACCGGCTGCTCCCGCGTTGGTTCAGCGATGCCTAAGAGTGTGCGCAGAGAGGCAAGTTGGGGCTGATTGTTGACGATTGGCTGTAGTGCTGTAAGCCACTGCAATTCTACCTGGACGAGATGGATATAATTGCGCTGGCTTGCGAGCAGGGAAGACACTTCCTCCAGGAGCTGTAGCGCTTGCTCTGGCTGGCCTTGCGCAATCCGGCAGGCGGCTAACCGGAGCTTGACTTGAAAAATTCCCCGCTTGAAGTCTGTCGTACGCAAAGCAGTTTCGATTTCAACCAGGCACGCTGCCGCATCGTGATAACGCTGTTCAGAGAGGAGGATCATACCATTAGTCAGGCCATGCCAGACCCGTTCATAGCCCACCGCGCCATTGCTCGGAGTCTGGGTCTCCATCTGGTCAACTGTCAGCCTCGCACTGATGGCATCGCCCAGCAAGAGATAGCTGAGTGCCAGGCTCGAAAGCGCAGCATTGGTCAGGCTACGATTCCCCCACTGCCGCGCCAGGATTAAGCCCGCCTCGGCTTGCTTCAGCGCCTGAGCATAGTTGCCTTGCTCGACTAAGAGCAAACTAAGATTCACGAGCGCGTATGCCTCACCTCGTCGTGTATAAGGAGTGCTACGAGATAGTGTGAGCGCCTGAAGAAACGCTGCTTCGGCTTCTGAGGCCAGACCCTGGTCCTGGGCGACCAGCCCTTGCAGAATGAGAGCGTCTACCTTGCCTGGAGTGTACTGAAGTTGCTCGCAGGCATTCGACATGTGGGTCAGGTGATGCTGGCACAGCACGAAGTTTCCTACCAGATAATAGGTATTCGCCAGGGCATTATGGATATTGATGGCCTGATTAAGAGGCGGCTGATTTGTCCAGATGCGTAATGCCTGTTGGAGGTGCGTGATTCCGACCGTGAAATATCCCAGGAGGTTAGCACAGATGCCCAGACGCATTTCGGCAGCGGCTCGCAATGCATGCTCTTTCTCCGGCAATTTCAGCAGGGCTTGCTGGCAAATACTCTGGGCTTGAAGATAGGCTCCCACCTGACATAGAGCCTTGCTACGTAGAATCATAATCGCCGCCTGGAGTACAGCGGTTTCTGCTTCGGCTGTTGCCGGTACGAGCGCCTCTGCTTGTTCGAGCAAGGGTAAGGCAGAGTCATGTTGACCTCGTTCCAGGGCGATAGTTGCCTGGAGGAGGACCAGGCGTGGGTGGCTTGCCTGCAACGTCTCGGGCAGGGCATGCAGCCAGCGTACCAGGGTTTCCTGCTGTCCCTGTTGGAGGAGATCCTCAAATACATCGAGGATCAGCGATACAGCCGCGTCATAGTCATTGATCGCGAGTGCGTGATACATCGCAAACTCATAGTTGCGGCTGGCGCGCCAAAGCTCTATCGCCTGATGATGCAGAGACGTAAAACGTGCAGGGTCCTGGCGCTGCAAGTCCTCGCTCAGCAGATCGCGAATGACTGGATGACACGTATAGATAATGCTAGAGCCACTCTCATAAGATGTCAGGAAGAGTCCCTGGCGCTCCAGGCGCGCCAGCCGCTCCGCAGCATCTGTGATACCAAGCAATGCGTTGCACATAGCGGGTTCGATCTGCCGCAAGATCGAGATGGTTTGCAAGAAAGCATGCACCGCCGCGTCCTGCTTGAGCACCTCATTGATCACATACGTAATCAGCGTCTTGCGCCGCTGGCTCGTCAGGGATTTTTCCTGGAGCGGAGAGATGTGCTCATCATGTGAGGGGCCTTGAGCAATTAACTGAAAACGTGCATCCCCTAAACGCGTACCTAGCAATATCCCGGTAATCCACCCATCGAAAGAGGTGGCTAGCTGTTCAGCTTCAGTGTCCGTCAACGTCGCTAGCCCTTGTAGTCTGGCTAATGCCGCGATGTCTGCGGCGGAAAAGCGCAAGGCATCGCCAACCAGGCCGCATAGAGCGTCACGGATGATCAGCGAGGTAAATGAGATATCCGGTACGACCCGACTCTCGATGATAAGAGTCATTTGAGGTGGCAGCTTTTTCAGCAAGTAGTTGATCAGTTCAGTCAAGGTCTCGCTCTCATTGATCTCTTCATAGTTGCAGAGGATGATGGCAAAACGTTGAGGAACCTCGTTGGCGAGGGCGGTACACAGCGCGTCAATGGCGGCTTGATAGATCGTAGAGACGGGGGATATTTGCCCGGGATACATGCCGTAAAACAGCGGGTCTAGCGAGCCACCAAATTGAGGAAGGGCATGACGCACGCTTGCCAGAAGTGTGCGCAGGAATACCACAGGGTCGGTGTCAGCACACTCAAGAAAATACCAGCAGCAAGGTAGTGACACGGAGCGCACAAAATCGGCCAGCAACGTTGTCTTGCCGTACCCGGCAGGCGCACAGCAGAGCACCAGCTTATAACGCATCGTGGTCCCCTCTGTGGAGGATTCCGGTGTCAATGCCTTCTGCAATTGTGCTACCAGAGGGGCGCGATGCAGTAGGACCGAAGGCGGGGTGGGACAGATAATTTTCCTGAAAAGAGAGGAGTCTTGCATGCTTCCCTTCCTTATTGGTCATGCACAGTCTGATCTAGTTTAGTGGACGTCTGAAGAAAACAGGGTTGCAATACAGGAAATCATAGCTCGCTAAAATATAATAACGCCGTAAAAGTTTTGTCAAGCTATGGTTACGATATAAACCATATTTCTCAGCTTTTTAGCCCAAATGTTGCTAAGAAGAGCGCTGAAGCTCCAGCGCAAAAATCCTGAGCCACTTTATATCCCTCCCTAAGGAGCAAAAATGAGGAAAATCAGGGAAATTTTCTGCCACATCAAATATTCCAAAAATCCACATCCAGATCGTGGGTGTGATCTGGCATACTTGTCTCAGATGGAAGAGATAGTCAACCATCGAAGCGAACAGAGATCAGAACTAGAGATGCTGAGATCTGTAAAGCTGTTACCCTGGTAAAGGCAGTTAAAGTTGCTGCCACCCTTGTTCTCCTTGCTGTATCGATTGGTTATACAGCAAGCACATTCAACCACCTTGAAGGAGGATTATCATGGAAAAGACACAGAATCACTTCGAAGACGAGTCATTGAACACCGTATCTGCTGAAGAGAAGCAACTGCTGACCGCCGAGGACCTGCTACATCTTCAAATCGAGGACGATCCCTTCATGCTCAGTGACCTGAATCTTTGCACAGTGTGTAGCTGGACCTCCTCAGAGCTCTAGGCAGAGACACCATCTCTTGCCCCGGAGCTGGGATCCAACTGATCCAGTCATCCTGGGTGTGAGTTTAGCCGTTCTCACTAAAAACGGCCCCCCTCCGGGGGGGGGCTGACCACCCTCCACTCGCTTGAATTTCTTATAGTCTAACGCTGGTCGTGAACGTTCGTTATTGCTACCTGTTCCGCCTTTAAATCGTCAACTGATCCTATTCATTTTTAGAGAGAGCGAGATGTCTATGGAGCACGACCCCATTGTGCGTCTGGTCTCTGACCTGCGCCACACGGCTAGTCACCGCTGCACTATATCCCTCGTCGATGGCTGGTGGGTCTTTCATCCTCTCCACTCATCCGAGTATCCCCGTCAGGGGTGGAAGCTGCATATTTCGGCGATCCCGCTGCATGCTTCCCACGTTTTGCAGGCCGTGGCGAATGTGCTGATTGAACAGGCTGTGCATTGGAAGGTCTGTCAGAACCTTAAACGTCTGGTCGAGCTATTAAGCGTGCCCTCATCGTATGTCCAGGTGGGCAAATTTATCACTATCTACCCTCGCACAGAGCAGCAGGCGCTTGAACTGGCCGCCCGGTTGCATAGTCTGACCGCAGCGTATAGCGGACCAATTATCCCAACCGATAAACGTTATGCTCCCGGCAGTCAGGTCTACTACCGCTATGGCGGCTTTGCGCGCATTGAGTTCTATCATCCAGACACCTTGCTCAGAACACCCTGCATTCTTACTCCCACTGGAGAGAAAGTTCACGATAAACGAGAGCCTGGTCGCTATTGTCCTGATTGGGTGGTAAACCCCTTCCCCTGTGAGGATAGACAGCCAACTCCTGATGCCCGCAAGGGGCTCTTCGGCAAGGGCCTGACAGTAGCCAGTACCCTGCGTCGCTCTGCTAAAGGTGGGGTCTATGTTGTCAATACTGCCTTAGGTACGGCCATCCTGAAAGAGGCCCGTCTGGGCACCAATCCAGACCTTGCAGGACGCGATGCACGAGATCGCCTTAGTAACGAATTTGAGATCCTGTGCAAGCTTGCCCCGTCTGGTATTGCACCTCAACCGCTGGAACTCTTCGATGCTGATCAGAACCGCTATTTACTGATGGAACGCCTTGCCGGTCAATCGCTGGCCTCCTATATTGAACAATGCTGCTACCTGGGAGATGACGATCAGGAACACCTGCGCACGATCTGTACCGCATTGATTGACCTGGTACAAACCTGTCATGCCGCGGGAGTGATCATTCGTGACTTTACCCCTAATAATGTGCTTGTCAGTCAGCATGGGTGTAAACTAGTTGATTTAGAACTCGCCTCGACACCCGAAACCGGACACGCGCCATTTATAGGCTATACACCCGGCTACGTTGCTCCTGGTACAGAACTGCTCGCACGTCAAACCGTTGCGGACGATCTCTATGCCCTGGGGGCCACGCTCTGCTTCACCCTGACAGGCGTTCCTCCACATCTTTTATTGACACAGGAGCAGCGCGGCACACTGGAAGAGACCCTGCTCCCCTTCTTACGTGACATAAGACTCTATGATCTACTGATACTTGCCATCCGTTATTTACGTCCTGAACGCACAGAGCATGCCAGTTCTCCTGCTATCTCATTCCCTGCTGCGTCACCGGTTCAGCCTCCGGCCTCCACAGAGCTTGCATTCGATGGGGAGGCGCTGAAAGCCAACGCTGGCGCCGTTGCCCGCGACCTGCATCAGGGCGCGGAGTGGCAGAGCACTGATCGGTTGTGGACGCAGAGCAAGCTAGGTGGCTTATTCCACCCGGCATGTTTTCATACAGGGACTGCTGGCATTGCCTATTATCTCTGTGAAGTGGCACAGGCGACCCATGACGTCAGTTACTACGAGTATGCAGCCGACGTACTGGAGTGGACCCTTTCAACGCATCCTTTCATTCCAGAAGAAAGCCCTGCCGGGCTCTATTTCGGCTATGCTGCAATCCCCTGGGTACTGGCGTTGCTTGCCGATGGGTTGAACGATATGCACTACGCAGACCGCGCGTTACATCTGGCGGACCAGATCTCACGAGCGCCACTCAGGCAACTTGATATCACTCACGGAGCTGCGGGAAGAGGGCTGATGCACCTTGAGATGTATCGTCGTTTCGGTGATCAAGAGCAGCTAGCTCACGCAATCGATTTAGCCGAGCAGATCGTAGCGCAGAGAGAGGAACATGCTACCGGCGCCATTAGTTGGGTGAACCAGGGGAAGCGCATGTGGGGATTTGCCCACGGAGCCGCCGGTCTGGCCTACTATTTATTGCGCCTGCTTGGGTATATAGAAAACACCCGGTATCGCTCCATTGCAGAGAAAACAGCGCGCTCGCTGATGCAGGCGGCTATTCCTACGGTGCGTGGTCAAGGGCTGACATGGCCTATGGGACCGACAGAGCTAAAAACCCGTTGGACCCACTGGTGTAATGGCGCTTCAGGAGTCGGGCTCTATTTCCTTGAAGCTGCAAGGAAGCTTCAGCAGCCCGAATTTCGGCATATGGCGCTCCAGGCTGCCAATACGATCCGCCTGGGTCATGCTTTCGGGTCCTGTTGCCAATGTCATGGCCTGGCCGGAGAGGGAGACTATCTGCTGCAAGTTAGCAGGGAGTTCGCCGGCAGTGAAATGGAGCAGGGCGCCTGGAAAATTGCCAACAAACTCTTTGCGCTCCGCTTTGTTCAGCGACCCTGGTGGTTGTGGCCGGAAGAGACCCGGGGGCAACCCGCTCCTGATTACATGACCGGCTATTGCGGCGTGTACTCGTTCCTGCTGCGTCTCTTTTGCCAGGATATAGAACGGCCTTTCTTCCAGCATCAGACCAGAGCAGACTTAGAACCGATAACGGCAATGAAGAAAGGAGAGACACACTATGGTAATCGCTGACAGCGAACTGACGCTGAATGGGGCAGTAAAAATCAGCGTGATGAGGGGGACGGAAGGTGTAGTGCAGGTGACAGTACATGACCAGAGGTCTCTGCTCACCTTCCGTATGGTTCCCGATAGTCCCACGGGGATCAGGCTGGAGCAATTTCAGCCGGAGGATGCCGATCCGCAATTAGCGACCTGGGCAGTCATGGCATTGCAGGAGCTCCTTCCGCAAACGGAGTGGCAATACGCGGTTGCGCTGTATCCCTCCTCGTGGCGCAAGAGCTTTGAGGAACTGGGTTTTCGCCACCTGAGCGAACGTGTCCGCTGGGAGATGGTTCTAGGGCCAGAGCAGATCAGGCCGCGTCCTCTGCCGGAGGGCGTGCAGATCAAGTCTCTGACAGCATCGGCGGAGCGACTGGGCGAGCTACTGTACTCTGCTGAAGGGGAGCCAGCCATCCCCCTCCCCCGCTATACTGCCTTCTGCCAGACGATGCTAACAGGGGCGTACGGTCCATTGCTCGCGAGTGGCAGTCACGAAATTAGCGTACAGGGCAAAGCCTGCGGCGCGTGTCTCTTCACAAACTATTATGGAGAGGCTTTGCTGGCGCATATTTTCCTGGAGCGTACGATGCAGGGCCAGGGATTGGCAAGCGCGCTCCTGCGACACAGCCTGAGCTGTCTTGCTCAGGCGGGGCACTCAAAGGCCATTGCCAGCATGGATACAACGAACCATGCCTCGCGGCTCCTGCATACGCATGTAGGTTTTACAGAGATCAAGCCTGTCCTCACCTGTAGTATGGTCAAAAAAGCCAATTGGAGAAAGGAAGGATTATCATGATTCAGACATCTCCAGCAAGCTTTCAAGAGATCCTGCAATGCTTGGAACAAAATGACCAGCCAGGACAGTACCTGGTAGCTGGAGCTTCAGGCGCTATTGATCCTTGCGTGCAGCAGCTTTTGAGCACCTGTGCAAGCCAGGGGCACAGGATCTATTACTTCCTTTGTAGTGGGAGCCAGCCGTTTCACGTTCCATGCTATCTTTGCTATAGCGGTCTTTCCTCGACGGAACAGCTCCCATCACCGGATGCGATCCTGGATGCGCTCAGAAATAAGAGCTACACGCCGCAGAATGTGACAAAGCAGCTTGAGCGAATCATTGTGGAGAACGCTTCTCACGCGCCTCCTATCATCATTATTGAATGTATCACTCCGCCGCAGACCAGCGAGAGCGTTTTTATCGAGCAGCTCCTGGCTGTTTCTGCGACGCGAGGCGTTTTTCCGGTTGTGCTCTTTCTACATCAGTATGAGACGGATCAGCAAATGGCATCTCAGCTCTGCCAGAGCGATAGCCAGGAGAGCACGCTTCTGCTGCATCTTTGTGGAGGACGGGTACGCGTAGCCGATTGGGAGCGCCTCACCGGCTGCCAGAGCAGCCTTTCGACCGAGAAGGACACTCACCCCTTGATTACAACACGTTCCGTCGGTGCGGAGACCTGGTTTTGCCATGCAGGGCGTCAGGCGGCAGAGCAGGCCGCTGCGGCGTTTAGTCGCCTGGAGCAGTGGGAGCGAGAGCGCCTGATCAGAAAAGTTTTGCAGGGGGTGCAATCTCCAACAGATTACCCGGCGCTAGCCCTTGCCATTGGCGTAGAGAACCTGGAATTGCTGCTTACCAGACGGGCGTTCCCGGCATTAGAACGCGCGCTCACCGAGCCAAGAATGATGTCAAAGTACTTTTTTCATCTACGCCGCTATGCGAAGCACGTCGGAGACACCGACCTTACCGCTACCGCAACGCTAAACTATATTGCCTCATTACTCTGTCTTCCTGATGTACAGGCAAACATGCTTTATAACGTTCTTTGCCATTACGAGGGCGCTCTGGATAGAAGAAGTCTGGCTCGTCTGTACGGCGAGTTGGGACAGAGATTGGTGAAGGGGAAGAAAGCCTCGCTATTAGAGGCCGCAGCAGGGAGCTTCCAGCGCAGCCGTCGCTATCTTGATGAGATTGAGGACTTGAAAGACGAGGAGAGGCTATCTGCGACCGCGGCGATTGCCAACGGGGAGGCGCTGCTCGCCTGCAAACGCGGACAACCTGAAATTGCCTGTCAGATCGAGACAGATGGCCTGGCAGGATTGCAGCAAGTGACTCATCCAACGGCGCAGGAAGTGCTCCTGAGAACCAATTTAGGGGATCTTTACCTGCGCATGCTGGGCAATCCAGATGCGGCAATGCGGCAATATCTGACTGCATACCGTTTAGCCGTTAAAAGTTCTTCGATAGCGGTGCAGTGTTACATTGCTCCAAAGCTGGCTGAGTTACTCATAAAAAACGGACAGCAAGAGCAGGCCATCGAAATCCTTGAACTGTTTCTGGCCCGGCGCGCCGATGGTTCAGGCGCTACTCAAGTGATGGAGGAGCGGACCGCTTTAAAGGCGCAGCTCAATCTGGCTCAAGCGTACTGGCAGAGCGGGTACTACCGCCGGGCAGCGTTCTGGTACTGGCGTCTCCTGCGCAGGCCGCATAGCCTGGCCCCTACGACATTACGCGGCATTGTGCTGAACTTACAACACTGCCGGCCAGCAATGTCACAACCGCTATCAGCGCGCATAGGCCGAATCATCGCTAACCAGGAGCATATGCTAGCCTCAATCAAGCAGATTCGCAATTACCTGATCAGAATGTCAAACCAGGAGAAAGAGGAACGAACATGCAGAAATATGATGTCGTAATCATTGGAGGCGGCCCTGCTGGCAGCACTGTGGGGACACTGGTAAAACGTTACGCTCCACATCTGAAGGTACTTTTGCTGGAGAAAATGGTTTTCCCGCGCCACCATGTTGGAGAATCCCTGCTGGCCGGCGCCTCAACGATTCTCAAAGAGATGCAGGTCTATGAAAAAGTCAAGGACTATGGCTTCCTGGAAAAAGTGGGAGCGACCTACGTCTGGGGACGTGACCGCAAGCCCTGGGGCTTTGCGTTCTCCGAGATTGTGAACACGTTTATCGCGAGAGGAGAACCGATTCCCGATTACTACACCAAAGCCTGGCAGGTGCGCCGCGCCGAATATGATCAGTTGCTCCTGGAGCATACGGCTGAATGCGGCGTCGAGGTTCGTCAAGGCGCTCACGTCACGCGCGTACTGCGTGCGCCAGGGAGTCAGCAGGTGGTTGGGGTAGAGTATCGCGACGAGCAGGGCACGCACACAGTAGCAAGCACCTGGTTAATGGATTGCAGCGGTCAGGGCGCTGTTCTCAGCCGCGAAATGCAGCTTCGCGAGTATGACGAGCAGATGAATAATTATGCCATCTGGGGATATTGGAAGGGGGCGCAGTGGAAATTTGAGTTTGTTGGCTACCCCACCCTGACCCATATCTTCGTTGCCACAACGCCTCATGGCTGGATCTGGTATATCCCGGTAAAGCAGGATACCGTGAGCGTAGGATTCGTGACGCACCGGCAGACCTTACAGAACATGCCCGACGGGCTGAAACAATTGTACATCAACGAGTTGCAGTCGTGTCCTGAGATCAGCGGTTTGTTAGACGGCGCCTCGCTAGTACGGATCGCCGCCGATCAGAAACATGATGTGTGCGCCATTCAAGATTGGTCCTATACCAGCAAACGGATGCAGGGGCCAGGCTGGGCGATGGCAGGAGATGCCGCCGGCTTTGTCGATCCCATTCTTTCTTCCGGCGTCATGCTGGCACACGAATTATCGCAAAAGGCCGCCTACACTATTGTATCCGCCTTTGCAGCCAACAGTGATGAGCAGGTGCAGTCCTATTGGAACTTTTACGATCAGACCTATCATACAGCCTTGCAGGCATACCGAGAGATGGCCCGCTTCTGGTATAGCAACAACTTTTCGATGGAATCGTGGTGGTGGCAGGCCCGACATTTCATTGATCAGCAAGATGGTGGGATTAACCTCACCGACAGAGATGCCTTCCTGCGCGTCGCTTTCGGCTACTCCACCAGAGCGGAGTCAACGGCCCTGTTCGGCAGTTATTCATTGAATGAAGCCCTCGGCCTGGCTGATAAACTGTTTGGTGTGGGAGTTTCTCCAGCAGAGCTGGGTTCCAAGTTTGCCGGTCGGCCTCTGCGGCTGACAGCCGATACCCAGATCACGCAAGGGATGCTTTACCATCGTGGGCGTATTCACGAAACGCTGCGTATTGTTGGACGTGATAATCGTTCGCTCGATCTCCGCCCGGTGGAAGCGCATCTCACCAACCTTCTTGACGGCACACATACGCTGGATGATTTAAACAGCGCGCTCCAGAGCATTGGCGCCCAGGACAAATATGCTCGTGGGGGCCTGGATTTTCTGATCCAGCTCGACACGATTGGAGCACTTGAGTATGCCTGAACTTGCCGCCGGACCGCCATTACTGCGCCTGGCTCTGAGTCCGGGAGTGTGCAATCTGGCTGTGCTCTGTGAATATGCACATCAGCACACGCTGGAGATCATCAACATCCTTCCCGATGGCAGATTACTAGAGACGCAGCGTATTACGCAGCCCATTGAGTATGACGTCAGTGCTCTCAAATGGGTCTCTCAGGAGGAGCTTCTCCTAGTTCGCAGCGAGGGGGAGACCACGCAGCTTATGCTCTACAGGCTGCATCAAGGGAAGCTCCAATGTATGCTGACGACGAAGCTTGCTATTCCCGCTCGCGTGATTGCAGCAAGCTCGCGCACAGGTTTTTTACAGGTGTTGCTGGCTATCAGTACCGAGCAAGGCATTCGTTTTGGGCTTTTCTTCCCCGAGACAGGTCGTTACCAGATCATCAGCGGTTCCTGGACGCGGGCAAACTTCGGCGCCTGGAATCCTGAAGCGCGCATTTTAGGCGTGAATGTCGCAACGGCCTCAGATGAACGCCTGCAAGGCATCATCTATCAGTACGGGGAGACGATTGATCAAACCAGATTGATGAATCTCCTCTCCATCACCGGAAAGCAGGGGACCATTAGCGCGTTTGATGGCGGCGGCCATGCCTGCATCACAGCCTGCTCTGATGATGGCTTCTTGCTCCCGGGAAGCCATACGCTGGCGACAGGAGAGACACGGTGGTTCAAGGACATCGGCTTTAGCGCGGAGGCACTGGGGTTTTCGGCCAATGGGGAACTGGTCATATGTGGTGGCCTGGTTGAAGCTAATCGGCGCTATGTGATAGCAAAGATGGATGATGGGCTTGAGCCTGTTGATGTTGACCATGCCCTCCTGCTGAATCCAGTTTTCTGCCAGGACCCGCGCTATCTGCTGGCAAATTATCAAACGCCAGGAATCGCCCCAACGTTATGCCGCTACGACCGACTGGCGCATACCTGCGAGATTGTACTCCATCATCCAGGGATAGAGCGTGCTGCGTCGATTCAGGGGCGGCACTGGTGGGCAAACGTTCCGACGTTAGAGCGTATGCCGGTCATCTCGTTTACGGCGCCTTCGACGAACTACGAACGTATCCTGATGTTTCTGCACGGGGGTCCCCATCTCAATATCTTGCAGTCGTATAGTCCGTTACTGTCCCGTCTCGTAGAGCAAGGTTTCTGGGTGGTTGCGCCCAATTTCCCGGGCAGCACCGGTTATGGTGTGGAGTATGAGCAGATGATCAGAGGCGACTGGGGAGGGGTGGATGTACATAGCGTGATTGAACTGGCCGAAATGCTCATACAACGCTGTCAGGATGGAGGGCAACAGATTTCGTTGTATGGAGTGAGTTATGGCGGTTACCTGGCCCTTCTGGCCGCCGGACTGCGCCCGGACCTCTGGAACTGTGTGATTGCCGGGGCGCCGTTCAGCGATTTGCAAGATCTCTATGTTGGCGCGAATAAACATCTCAAAGGCTCTCTCCAGCTAGAGCTTGGGCCATTACTGGAGAACGAGGCGGAGTTAGCCGCAAGAAGCCCGATTTCTTACGCGCACACGCTGAGCAGGCTGCCGATATTGCTCCTTCACGGAGCTGATGATGCCATCTGTCCCACTCGCCAATCTCGCCGGCTCGCGTCCATTCTTGCCGAGCAGGTTGAATGCAGCAAACATTTTGAGTACTGCGAACTGACTAATCTCAAACATGAGCTGTACTCCGAGCGTTTTTGGGCTGAGATGGTGATCAACTTTCTTGCACGCCATGCACAGTAACGCCAGTCTTCCGGCGCGTTTGGCGTCAATAGAAGTACAGGCATAAAGAGACTTTGTGAGGTTACAATGGAATTTATAGAGACGCGTGCTGCCGTGTCCGCTAGAAAAACGCCCTTTTACATTAATCGCAACTTTGCCCTTCTCTGGAGCGGAAGAACGGTTTCTGTCCTGGGTGACTTCGTGTTTAACACGACGCTTATTCTCTGGATCGCCTCAGATATTGCGCGTGGAGCGACATGGGCTCCCCTGGCTACCAGTGGTATCTTCCTGGCGATGGGCATCCCTGTCTTTCTGATAGGTCCGTTCGCGGGGGTTTTTGTGGATCGCTGGGACAAGCGCCAGACGATGCTGTGGGCCGACATCCTGAGGGCCGTTCTAGTTGCCTCGCTATTGCTAGCTGCCAATCTGATCCCTTTGCCCTGGATACCGGGGGGCAAATTGTCGGTCTTGTGGCAATTAGGGATCATCTATACCGTGCTTTTCTGCTGTAGTACCTGTAGTCAGTTTTTCAATTCTTCGCGCCTGGCCCTCATCGGCAACCTGGTTCCCACAACGGATCGATCACGCGCCATTGGTATGCTCCAGGCCACGCTGGGTATGGTTAGCGTCATTGGCCCTGCGCTCGCCGCGCTTGTTCTTTTTAGTCTGGGCGTCCAATGGGCGTTGCTGCTCAATGCCAGTTCGTTTGCGATCTCATTTCTGACGTTGCGAGCAATTGATCTTCCCGGGCCGGAGAGTCGCCCGGGGCAAGGAAATACCGGTCATTTTCTGGTTGAGTTCCGAGAGGGCATCCGCTTCTTTACGAGCAGTGGGCGCCTTATCTCGCTGCTGATCGCGATTCTCATTGCGACATTCGGAGGGGTTTCGCTGACAACGCTTGGCGTCTACTTCGTCACCAATAATCTACATATTGCTGCCAATTTCTTTGGCGTGCTGGACGCTGTGCTCGGCATCGGAGTTGTCGGCGGTGGCCTGTGCGTTGGCGTACTGACGAAGCGTATAGGGCTGGAACGCAATCTCGGGCTCGGCATGATGGCCGGGGGTCTCGCATTATTCGTGTTTGCACGTATGACCATTCTGCTGCCTGCGCTCGTGTTCATTTTTCTCTTTGGCGTTTTCCTGAGCATTGTCAAAAGCGCCATCAATACCCTGTTACTACACCTGACCCCCCCGGACTTCATCGGGCGGATCATGTCTATCTTTATCCCTCTAGAGACATTGGCGTCGCTTGTTTCAACGGCGCTGGTGGGTTTCCTGGTCAGTACCGTGGTGCCAGGGCAACTGGGCGTGCTGCTGGGAATGAGCTTTGGGCGCATCGATAGTATCTACACCGCAGCCGGTGGCCTCTTTTTCCTGGGTGGGTGCTATGCTCTCATGAAGTTGCGCACACGCGAGGCTCCTTCCAGCTCAATATAGTGTATTATGTCACGAGAATCTTACCCCACGGGTAAGATTCTCATGATGCTCTTCCCCCTGTTCTACCACTCGTCACCTTCCGCCTATTGCTCTCCTCTTCAGAAACGCTCTCCCTTGCGTGGGAGTTTTTGCATACCGCTGATGGACCATGACTCGCACGGCCTAACTCATCCTCAAAAAAAATCGCTAACCGAGGTTTACTGGATAGAGGCTACTGAAGATGCAGTAGGATGGTATGCGATATATTTCTTGTTCTATATAGGTGAAGAGGATAGAAAGGCTCATGTGATGAGTAGCGAGACCCTTCGTTCCACGTTGCAGAAACTTCTCCAGCAGGGGCAACTGACGCTTAGCAGCACCACCTTCGACTCGGCGAGTGTCAAGATGCTCATTGACACGTACTATGCGGGCGCTCCCATCGTTCTCCGGCAGGCTCAAATTGCTCCCGACAGCCCCGCAGCAACAACCATCGCGATCACCGGCGTTTCAACGTTTCTGAACGTCGAAGATGTACCCGTGACCGCCAACTTTGAAGAGGCCCCTGATGGCGTTGCCATCACCCTGCGCTATCATCTTCCCGCAACCTGGGCGTTTTCTCAGAGCTTTCCTCATCTGCCCGTGTCTTTTGACTTTCGCCAACCGTTTGGGGCCGCTCAGCGATCATATCTCGATCTGCTCACGCTAACCGACGCTCGCTTTATTGTTTCCACGAAAGATCACATAGATCAAGAATTCAACGTGCCCCTATGCCAGGGGCTAAACTTTATCTGTCACATGCATCTGAATGGCTTGCTGGGAAGTATCGAGCAGATGATTGGCACGACAGAGCCATTAATCCTCTCCGGCCCGATTCTGCTGCCCCCGCTCAACCCGACGCTGCCTCTGCCGGTCTTGCCTCGTGTGTTACCCCGCCGCACGAGTACGCCGCTCATTGGTATCAACTTGCAAGCACTTACCCATGCTCAACTTGCTCGGGGATCGGTCAAGCTGGACAGTACTTACATTAACCTCTATAGCCCCCTGACTGCCGATTGGTTGGCAAGTCATCCATCCTACACTCCAGGCATGTTCTTTGGCGGCGATATCCATGTGGGAGGGCATGTGACAATGGATGCGGTGGCAGAGGTACCGCCAGGACTCGCAGATACATTGACGTTTAGCGGGATCTTTGAGGGGCTGACCCTGCCGAGCCTGAGCGATCTGGCCGATCTGGTGGGAGCCGATGATCTGGCGAGCCAGTTAGCCCCTCACCTCCCGCTGCCGGGCTCTTTGAATCTCCAGGCAGTGGCGCTCAGTGTCAGCTTCGATCCTCTTTCGCTTGATATCGTCTCGCTGCTGATTAGCCTGGACAATCAGCCGTGGCGGCCCATTGATGATACCATTGACGGGCATCGCCTCCTGGTCGAGGTCAGCCAGGTCTTTGTGCGCTTTACAGTCATCGACCCGTTGGGTAGAGGTCGTAGCCTCTCAACCATGCTCCTCGGCTCCCTCTCCGTTGCAGATGTTCCTATGACTATCATGGCCTCTGTGCCTGATTTTGTCATCACTGGCGACCTGAGCCCACAAACGGCCTTACCGCTTGCATCTCTTCTACGTGCGTATCTGCCGGATGTTCCTCCGGTTGGCGATTTGCTGATTGATCAGGTGTTTTTTACGGCAGTTCCAGGGCAATCCTTGAGCATCCAGGCTGCTATGGCAGATCAACCGCATCCGTGGGTCATCGATCTGGGGAGCAAGCCTCTGACGATCAGTGATGTACAACTGCGTATCGACTATGCCAGGGGGAGCGGTATCAACGGCGCATTTAGCGGTACACTGGCGCTGGCGGGTGTCAGCCTGGCTCTTGCTTACCAGGTGCCTGGAGCCTTTAGCCTGCGCGGACAACTTCCTCCCCTGCACCTGCGCGCTCTGGTGGAAAGCCTCTGCGGAGATGTCATACCCGGTCCGCGTGAGTTCGATATAGCGTTCACCAACGCACAGGTGCGCATTGAGAAGGACGCCATCGCTCATACGTTGCTGCTTGCTGCCCAGGTTGATGATTTTGGCAGTGTCGCCTTACAGGTCAAGCAAGCTAACAGTGTCTGGGGCTTTGCGGTTGGAATGGATCTACCGCAGCAATGGAAACTCTCCCGCCTCAGTTCTGCGCTCGCTCCCTTTGACAGCAGCTTTCGCTTCCAAAAGATGGTCCTGGTAATCGCATCATTGCAAGATCCAGGGTTTACCTTTCCTGATCTGGCCGCCTTCAACATGCCAACAATCACCTCTCCCAGGATTAATCTGCCCTCCAGTGCCGTAGGCGTCGTTCCAGGCATTAACTTCTATGCCGAAATGGAGTTTGGCGGTCAGAAGGGTCTGGAACTGCTGAAGAAAACGCTCAATATGAGCGATGTCACGCTGCCTATCAGGTTACAGATCGGCGAGAATCCCGCTCTGAATTCCCTTCTGACCGCCAGCATTGCCGGTCAGTTTAATAGTGCCGTGACGTTGAGTGGGACCCTGCGTCTCCAATTGAGCGCGGGCGTCGTGATCCTCAGCGTCCTTGCCAGTGCGACCGCTACAGTCCACAATCAACCGTTGACCTTCAGCAGCGAGTTGGATGTCACCGAAGGCGGCCTGTACTTCGCGGCGACGATGCAGGGGAGTTGGAGGCAGGCATTCACTATCCCATCGCTGACCTTGAGCGATCTGGCCTTGCTCGTTGGCTGCAATTGGGAGGGCATCCCGACGCTGGGGCTGGCAGGCACGCTTGATCTGGACGGCTTTCGCGGCGCAATTGCCATTCTCTTCGACTCCGTGGCGCCACAGAGGAGCCTTTTAGCCGGTAGCATCAGTGATTTGACGCTGGCAAATGTCTACTCGACTCTGGTCAGCACGGTTGTCTCTCCGCCAACCGCGCTGGATAGAGTTCTTGAGGAAGTTTCCCTCAAAGGAACGGCGCTTTTTACTATTCCAGGCAGTCTGGCGGCTGATCTGGATAAGAATATCGTCTCGCCAGGGCTGATTCAGGCTTTTGCCCAGGGGCGCGTTAGCCTGCCCACCCGGGCCAGCGATGTGCTGCTGGTCACGGGGAAAGCAGGCAGTTTATGGTATCTGACCGACCGCACGACCTTGAAGCACTATACTATTACTCTGGTCGGCGATCACTTGCAGGTGGCGCTGGCTGTCCAGCTCTACCTTGCACCCGAAGCAACCATGATTGGGCAATTGGCGTATCCACAGGGCATACGGCTCAACGCGGCACTGGACTGTTTCGGGCTCAATGGCACCGCAAGCGTAGATGTCAGCACGAACCAGGGGATCGCGGTTGACGGAACCATCAACTCTATCACGATTGGCGAAATCTTTGCCCTGACCGGACATGGCGGGCGAGGGGACCCGTTAATCTCGCTGGCAACATATGATGCGCCTACCTCCCGTTACCGGGGCATACACTGCATCTTCTCAGGCGCGGTAACCATGCTGGGCTTTACCAGAGATATTGACCTCCTGGTAACAAAAGATGGCTTTGCGTTTAGCGTCTCGGCCAGATTGTTCAACGTCTTCCAGGCCAGCCTGACGGCTCAATGTCCCCTGAGTAACTTCGCTTCCGCCGACTTCACGATCACTGCTACGATGGACAATGATTTCTATCAGTACCTGAAGACGCAGGGGACGGCAGCCATTGCGCAAGAGGCGCGTTCGGCTATCAGCTCGCTCTCGGATGCACAACAGAAAGTGGATAACGCTCAACAGATGGTAGCTTCGCTTCAGGAGCAAATTAAAGCAGGAAGAGCTGTCGTCCAGGGCGAGCGCGACCGCGCGTTGCAGAAGTTGAACGCCGCGCGGGCCAAAGTAGCCAGCATTCAGAACAGCATTGATGCCAATCAGTATACCATTGACCAGCTCAATAAGGAGATCCAGGCTCTAAAGGGTGATGCCAGCAAACACTGGCTGCACGCTGCTGGCGACGGCGCGCGCATCACTGAAAGGGAGACGGAGGTCGGAGCTCACGAAACGGCTATGAGCGGCGAAAAGGGAGCTCTCGCAGCCGCACAAGGGGAGTTGAACCTCGACGGCAAAGCGATCCAGGCGACGCCCGTTGAAGCTGATCCGCGCGTTGCTCCGCTCTATACTAAACTGGGCACCGCCACGGCAGGATTAGAGACGGCGAAGGGGACGCTAGAAGGTCTCAAGAAGGCGGTAGGAGCGATGGCGTCTGTAGGTGGCTGGATCAGCAAGCAAGGGCAGGATAGCCTGCTCAGCATCACACACGCCTCATTCACCGGACAGCTCAGCCACTTGAATAGTGGGAGCGTATCAATGGCTATTGATCTTGTTTTTATGAATACCAGCTACCACGAGGTGGTCGATTTCAATTTCTATCACCCTGATCAGACCATTGGTAATCTCGTCGCGGCTCTCAAGAAACATCTCTAACGTCTTCGCGCGGCGGCCAGAGGGGCCGCCTTTAGTGCTGCCTGTCATATTGCCCCTTACAAGAGGAAGGAAAATGAGCAATGCAAGCGTCAACGGAGAAATCACCCTATACAGCCGTGCAATTCATAGCCTATAACATCGTCACCGATCCGCCTTTTTTCCCTTTTGCTCGTCCGGTGAGTCTAGAAGAGGATGCGCGCCTGAGAGCCTGGAATATCTGTAATGTCATTGATCTTTGCCAGAAATTTGTAGAGCCCGATCCCCAGGTATTAAAAGTGTTTCTGGCGCCTGAATTCTTTTTCAGGCCGGTTGTTGGCGTTGATCTCCCCGGCCAGCCAGCGGCTGCCCGGTTGTATTCAAATGATAGCTTCAACGAAATAGTGAATATCATACGGAAGCACTGCCGACGCAGGAGATACAACGACTGGTTCATTGTGCCTGGAAGTATTCTGT
Organism: Ktedonosporobacter sp.; assembly: GCA_035293765.1. Classification (GTDB taxonomy): domain Bacteria; phylum Chloroflexota; class Ktedonobacteria; order Ktedonobacterales; family Ktedonobacteraceae; genus DASRHT01. Next base: position 104,324 of record DATGMF010000060.1, on the reverse strand, counting down.
CGATGGAATTTAATATAGTCAATGTGCCTGTACTTATGCCGGTAACTGTCCCGATGACGGTGCCGGCGACAGTTCCTCCGATGGTTACGCCGGTTCCAGTCCCGGTGCCGGTCCCGGTCTACTTTAACACCGTGGCTTATTTCTATAGGGAGGGCGGAGAAGTAAATGCAGGCTTTGTTCATAAATTGCGTTTCTCTAACATTGATCGTCTCAATACTGCATACCAAGCTCCTCTCAATCCACTCTACAACGAATATATCACTGATACCAACGAGCCTATCTCGCTGTTAGGGAAGATGCAGATCGGCATTGAGATTTGTCTTGATCACGCCCTGGGCACTGTCAAAAAACAAATCCAGCAGCAGGGGCTCGATTGGAGATGGCTCAATATACAGTTGCTGACCGCTTGCGGCATGATGGCAAGACCAGAGCATATAAGGGTCAGGAATAGAGGGTACTTCTTCCGCTGTGACGGGCATCCCAACATGATGGGGTCCAACCTCTACCAGATCCTTTGGAATGGTTCCACCATAGATATGAGTCGTCAACCAGCGCCTCAGCGAAGGCTTGATCTCCCGCCGGAGTTGCAGATAAGAAGAGATAACAACCAGCAGCCTGCTTATATACATATCTACCCAAAGCTTGACTTGCCAGGCGGCCTATGATGTAGGCCAGTGATCAGGATATGCCGTTTCGTTTAGTCCCGGTAGAGGCCAGGGCAGATGTAAAAGCTGTCCTGGCCTCTGTTTATCGCTTTTGCCTTGCTTTGTTACTAACCGAGATCGCCTTAGCAGAGCGCGGCAACGATAGTTCCTGTTCCGGCGTGGCCTGGATCAGGAGCATAGCCCGGGTCTACTTTGCTGGCGAAATCTCAGGGACATGTGATATGCCGAAAATTCCTCGATTGGACCGGGGCAATGTCGTTTCTTTAAAGATATGGTTGAGCATGGCGATATGCTCTTAGGTGGGACAAAACACATGAGTATGCCGTTTACTGAGATAGAGCAGCGCGCGTTAAATGCGTTGGACGAGGCAGGGCTGCTCAACACCCTGCGCGAGTTGCTGCGGAATCCCTGCCCAGGCTGGTGCGCTGACTTTTACCTTGCGGATCGTTGGCAAATCGGCGCATGCCAGCACGCGTCTGGAAGGAGTCAGTGCGATTGAGAAATATCTGGACGTTCATCGTGCGCTTATCCAGTTGGAGCAAGAGCGCAACCGCGCGGTCAAACATCCACTGCTTTGGGTCAGGTGACGTGCTCGTCGCCCATATGCCCGATGAGCATGTGAGCAGCGCAGAAGTCATTCTCGCCACACGAGCCTATATGCTAGCTGCGTTGCGCTATTTGAGGTAAAGGTGAATCGGTTGACGTCTATCGGGGTGACATGGTATCATAGGCCCATGAAATTGGTAAACACCCTCAATAACCAGAAATTTCAGGGATGGATGAGCCACCGCAGTCATATGCTCACAGGCATCCCCGCCGCATAAGCCCGGCACACTGATTGGCTTATGCGGCTGAACAACGGTGCCACTCCTCTTGCTTCCCTCGATGATCTTCTCATCGAGAATGGGGTTGTGTGGCTCGTTTGCTTCCTCATTTCAAGACCACGTTCCTCTCTTGTGACCGGGCAGCGCGCCGTCTCTCTGCCTGCTGACCGGCTCGATCCGCCTGCATGCATGTCTGTGTTCCTCTGACAGACGAGATCGCGTGCTTCTCGCTATGTTGTTCCACAAAATTGTCTGTTAGAGAAAGAGAGAAATCCATCATGACCCATGCACGCGATAGTACGAATCGGCCAGATTCATCTGAAATCATCATGAGCAGAAATAACCCTAAGATCAAGCAACTGCGGGCGCTCCTCAAGCGATCAGCACGCGAACAAACCGGGCTGGCTTTGATCGAGGGGTTGCGCCTGGTTACTGAGGCCCTGCGCGTTCCTGACCGCGTTCGTCGACTCATTGTCGCGCCACAGTTGCTGAAGAGTCCGCACGGACAGGAGTTAGTGCGATTACAGCAGACCACCAGAGGCGTTCCCATCCTCTTTGTCGGTCCAGAAGCCTTTGAGAGCTTGTCTCAAAAGGATGGTCCGCAGGGGATCGCCGCCGTAATCTCTCAGTGTTGGGAACCACTTGATCAGGTCCGACTCGCTCCGGGAAGCTATTGGGTGGCTCTTGAGGCGATTCAAGATCCTGGCAACCTGGGAACGATCTTGCGCAGTTGTGATGCCGCTGGGTGTCAGGGCGTCTTCCTGCTCGATGAGGCCACCGATCCCTATGATCCCACAGCCCTGCGGGCCAGTATGGGCGCCATCTTTTCCCTGCGCCTGGTGCAGACGAGCTTTCACGCGTTCATAGTGTGGAAAAACCGGCATCACTATACCGTCGTTGGCACGTCCGATGCCGCAACACGGCATTATAGAGACATTGAGTATCCCTCGCCTGTCGTCTTGCTTATGGGAAGCGAACGCCAGGGGCTCCTGCCTGAGCACCAGACCTACTGCGATCTCATGGTTAGCATTCCGATGCGCGGCGCTTGCGATTCGCTCAATGTCGCTATTGCCACTGCCATTGTTCTCTATGAAATTGTCGATCAACGACGGCAACAAGGGAGAGGATGAGACGATAGCGATAAATGAGAAGGGAATAGGGAAATACGTTTTTTGCAAAGGCGAGGGCAGTGAGAGCGTTAGCAATCGAGCGCGCTAGAAACGTTGCCCTAAAGGAAGGCGGACGAAGAACGTACTTCCCTGTCCCAGTGTACTCTCGGCCCAGATGTGACCACCGTGCTCCTGAATGATCGTTTTGGCGAGAAAAAGCCCGACGCCAAAGCCACTGGTGGAGGGGTCTCGCTCGACGCCACGATAAAACCGTTCGAAAATGCGGGGCAGGTCATGCGAGGCAATCCCATGTCCCTGATCTCTGACCCAGATTAGCGCCTCCTCTTCCTGGCGGCGCAGTCCCATCTCGATCACTCTTCCGGCAGGACTATACTTTGCAGCGTTGGAGAGTAAGTTTTCCAGGGTCTGTTCTATACGCAGGCGATCTATCCATGCAATGAACTGAAGCAGGTGGGACGCATCCTGGATAGTGAGCCGGAAATGATGGGTGCGCACGGTTGCACGATATTTCTCGACCAGTTCTTGCACAAGATCCAGCAGGTCATGAGGAGCCTGCTGGATATCCAGGCGAGCATGGTCCAGTCGAGAGACATCCAGCAGTTCGTGGAGCAGGACACGCAGGCGCACCCCTTCTTGCTGTATCCGCTCCAATGCGTCGAGGCGCCTCTGATTTCCACTATCGCTCTCAACCGCCTGTAGCAGTTCTGCAAAACCTAGAATGGCTGTAAGAGGGGTGCGTAGTTCATGGTGGGCTACAACGAAAAACTCTTGTTTCTGTTGCTCCAGCGTCTTTTGGGCGGTAATGTCTTGAAAAACAATCACTGCCTCGGTAATGCGTCCCTGGATAGTACGAATGGGGGAGACGGAACTGAACATCACCGCCTGGCTTCCATCCGGGCGATTGACCAGCACTTCTTCGTTAGGAACGGTTTCCCCGGAGAGCGCCCGAATCAAAGCGAAATTCCAGTGGGTGAACCCCTCAAAGTGCCTGGGCTGCTGTGGCGTTGCCAAGGCGACCTGGTTCAGCGGCACTCCCAACAACTGAGAAGCGGGAAGCCCCAGTAACTGTATAGCCATCGCGTTGGCATAATGAATGATACTGGTGGTTGCCTCAACCAGTAAAACGCCTTCTGGCAGTTGATCCAGAATAGCCGCCCACCGCTGGCGTTCCTCGTTCATGCTCATTGACCACAGGGAACAGGCAAGCGACGGTGTGATATGGGACTGGAGGAGATGTTCATCACTTTCTCTCAGAGAAGATGGGCAAGGCTGCATTTCCTGTGGCTCTAACAGCAGATCAGTATGAACTGTGGGCTCACCCTGTTGCATAGATCCAGGAATAGTGACCTCATGCACGGTGAGCAGTAAATAGCCGACGGCGCCGGCAAGCGGAGTCAAGGTCCAGTTCCAGGACGTCAGAGCTCCCGTGGCTGCCTGCCTTGTAATTGCCTCTCCATAAGCTGCGGTTCTTGTCTGAGCTGTCTGCTTGAAGATGGCGAGGCAATCCGCCTGAACAAACGGCGGGACCATATCGCGCAGTTGAGCGTTCTGCTTATGATGCGGTTGGGGCTCCAGCAATGTCTTATAGGCAGCATTAGCTGCAAGGAGGCGAAACTCCCTATCTTCAAAAATCGCTATCCCAACAGAAAGCGAGTTCACGAGTGTCTGTACATACGTTGATTGATCAGCAAAAAACCAGTTCCTCATACCACAAAACGTCACCTTGCAGGAAAATACGAACAAGCCAGACGATACCAGGGCTCTCGGCTCAAAACCTGTCGTGCTGGAATTATTTACGAGAGATGATATTTCTTGTGTTATCGTACTCGCTTGTTTCTATCTATTATAGCCTATTTTCTCCATTTTTGCGAATTTACTTTTCATGAAAAAATGGTAAAATATGATTACTTTTCCAGCTATTCCTAGAGAAAAAGGTAACATTGGAAACAAAGAGCAGAAGGAAAGAGTACAGCGCGCATGCATACATCTGATGAAGATACAACACAGTCAACTCACTACGTGATCGACGCGGAAAACGCCGCCGAAATGGCCCGGCTCATGGTGCAAGATCGCCTTCTGACCACGGCTATGGGAGGCCCATTTGCCGAGCAAGAGGACGTCTCCTTCATTCACCAGGTGCTCGATATCGGTTGTGGGCCAGGGGGCTGGCTTCTGGATGTAGCCTCCCACTACCCGCATATTCAGGGGGTAGGCATAGATATCAGTCAGTTGATGATTGCTTATGCCACAAGTCTCGTACACGCACGCAGCTTACCGAATGTGACGTTTCGCGTGATGGATGCCACAGGACCACTCGGTTTCGCTGCTGAATCATTTGATCTGGTGAATGGGCGCATCTTGACCGGGTTCCTTTCAACTTCTGGCTGGGGAGCGTTGCTACAGGAATGCTGGCGTATCACGCGTGCGGGAGGCATGCTGCGTTTGACGGAACCGGAATTTGGTTTTACCAATAGTGCCGCCCTTGATGCGCTCACCGGGCTGGCTGCGCAAGCTCTGCAGCGTTCAGGACATTCGTTTTCCCCACAAGGGCGCACCTTCGGGACCACGCCGCTGTTGCGTTTATTGCTGCGGCAAGCAGGGTACAGCGCAATCAGGCAGCATGCGTCAGTGGTCGATTATTCTGCCGGGACGGCGCTGCATCAGAGCAATGTCCAGAATCTGCTCGTGGTATATCAATTGTTGCAGCCATTTCTGGTGCAGATGCAGGTAGCTTCGTTGTCCGAACTGCAAACGCTTTATCAGCAGATGGAGCATGAGGTGCAGCAAGCCGACTTTTGCGGAATCGATTACTATCTCACTGTCTGGGGAACGAAATAGATCTGTTAGGGAATATGCATTGATCGGTGACTGCTTTGGCAACGAGAGGCTAGAGCAGTTGCCACGCGCGAGCAGCCACCAGCGCGGTTTCCCGGCTGTTTGCGTCTAGCTTGCGATACAGGCTTTGGAGCTGCGTCTTGATGGTATTGATGGAGACGACCAGTTCGTTGGCAATCTCCCGCGCGGAGAGGCCAGCAGCCAGCAGGCGCAGCACTTTGTACTCTCTTGGCGTTAGCGGCGTTCGCAGGGGCATGCGTGTGCCAGGAGAGGGCAAGGGGGAGGTTATTGACCGACCAGCAGGCACGGCAGCAAGCACATGCTCCAGGTACGATGCACTCGCTTTCCCTCGCACTCGTGGCTCTAGCAGGCGGAGGAGGCGAGAGAGGGCCGGGCCTTCCAGCACAAAGAGCTGGCAATATCGCCCCTCTGCGGCGAGTTGAAAGGATTGGTGCAGCAGTGCAACGGCTTCGGTCAGTTGCCCTTGCATATCGGCAGTCCGCGCAAGCAGCATGAGAATCTCCACCTGACTCTGGGTCCGGCCCTGCATCGTGGCGAAGGCTAACCATCTTTCCAGAAGCCGCCTGGCCCCTGCTATCTCCCCCTGAGCCAGCAGCACACGGACCAGCGTCAGCGCCCCCTCCTCGTGTTCATAGTCAGGGGCTTCTTCACCGCTCAGGCCGCTGGTGGTCTGAAACTGCCGGACGGCCTCCAGGTTCTCCTGGGACAGCCACCAGCGAACTTGGTAGGCGTACGCGCTCGCCTGCAACTGCGGATGCTTACTTTGTCGTGCCAGGACCACTGCGCGCCAGAACGCCTCTTCTATCTGTTCTCCCGATGCTGTGGCTTGCAGAAGACGGGCTTGCAGTAGAACTGTTCGTGCGACCAGCATGGTCTCTTCATACTGATGGCTCAGGTTCAAGGCGCGTTCAAGCTGCATGGCAGCGCCATCGAGTTCGTTTCGTTCCAACAGGAGCTCCCCTAGCGCCAGAGCGGCTTCAATCGCCAGATGCATCCAGGTCTCTCCGGCTTCAATGACCTGGCGGTAGCAACCAGCAGCCTGGGTAAGCTGCCCCTGAAGGGCTAATATCTCTCCCTGGAGCAGGGTTGTGCCCAGAAAAGCACTTTTGCTCTCAATCTGCTCGCTCAGCGGTCGAGCTTCGAGCAGCTTTTGACGCGCCAGTGTCACCTCGCCTTGCAGTCGATAGCCATAGCCGAGTGCGATCATGCTGAAACAGCGTTGAGCTAGCTCCTTCTCAGTTAAGAGTGCCAGCGCCATTTGCCCCCAGCGGATAGCGTCCTTGCCATTGCGCTCCAGGCGAGCAAGCAGAGCGTATGCAGTAGCCACCTGACCAAGTCCCCAGCGCTCCTGACGGCTGGAGAAGCTCTGCTCTGCTTCCCGCAATGGCTCCAGAGCCAGCGAGCGTTGCCCCAGTAGCATCCGTGTCCAGGCCAGGCCCAGGCAGAGCAACGGACGTGAAGCACGCAGCGCGTGCGGCACCTGTTCGACCCAGCGGGCAACGGTGGCATGCTGTCCGCTGAGCAAGAGCCGGGGAACTACGCTGAAACCAACGCGCAGCGCCGTCTCGTAATCGGCGGCTGAGAGGGCCATTTCCACCGCCTCGAAGAGCATGCCATGCTGCTCATACCAACCGCAGGCTCGCCGAAAGAGGACTGCGCACTGTTCGTTTCCTATCTCTTGCGCCGCACAAACGCGCAGGGCCTCAGCAAAAAGGTGATGGTAGCGGTACCAGCAACGCTGCTCATCAAGCGGTTGCACAAAAAGCCCCGCACGTTCAAGGGCTTCGAGCATCGCCTGTCCATCAGACCGCTCAGTCAGGGCATCGCATAACGGGCCTGTGAGCCGATCCAGGAATGCCGTGGCGAGCAGAAAAGTATGCACCTCCTCAGGTTGGTGCGCAAGCACCTCTTCAATTAAGTAATCGATGACATGGCGATGGCTGCCGGTGAAGTCGGCAAGCGTCTGTGAGAGGTTAGAGGAACCATGCAGGGAGAGGGCCGCCAGATGCAACGCTGCTGCCCAGCCTTCTGTACGAGCTAACAAGTGCGCCGTCTGTGTTGGCGAAAGTGGCAGGTGCAACAGATGAGTGAACCACTCTGTCACCTCCTCCTGCGTGAAGCGTATATCGGCCATCCGCAGCTCGACCAGTTCGTGATGCACACGCCTGCGCGCCAGGGCCAGCGGAGGATCTGTGCGACTGATAAGCACAAGATGGAGTGATGGGGGCAATTGATCGAGGAACCAGCGAAGCGTGTGGTGAATAGCTGACTCGGTGATTGCGTGATAATCGTCCAGAGCCAGCACAAAAGGCTGCTGCACCGAGGCGAGGTCATTGATCAGCAGCGGGAGTACCGCCTCAAACGGTGGTGGTTCGGGCGATTGGAGTTGAGCTATCATATATTTGCCAATTGCGGGCTGTATTCTTTGGCAGGCTGCCACAATGTAGCTCCAGAAGCGCATCGGGTCATTATCGTCTTTTGTGAGCGACAACCAGGTAACTGGCAGAGGAATTTGCGCGGCCCACTGGCAGAGCAGGATGGTTTTGCCAGAACCTGCCGGGGCCGAGAGCAACGTTAGCTTGTGTGAGAGGGCCTCGTCGAGTTTATGCATGAGCTGAGGGCGCGGCAGCAGCGTTGTAGGGAGCACCGGGATAGACAATTTGGTGCTCACCAGATTATGGGACGAGAGATCAGAGATGCTCACGTTGCTTACTCTCTTCTAGACTATAAGGAACAAGAGAAAAATGTTCTCCAACGCGGATGACCACCTGACCTCGCTGCCCGGGACCCATCTTGCTCCCCCTCCAGGCGAGGGCGAACAGTGATGGGAGGCAAAGAGAACCTGTAGACCAGACAAGCATAGAGAGATAAAAGCAGTACATCTTGTTTGTTCTCTACAATATCACAAAAGGATTTTTTCTTGCAAGAGCTTCCTCTGGTAGAGCCAGGGCTGTTGCAAAGTCTTTTTTTGCCGCCTTCGGCGGCAGGAGAGGAGGGAAAAAACGGGGACACCCCGCTCCCCGCAAAGGGGCCGCAGCCCCCTTGACCCCCGCTTGGCATCCTGTATTCCCGACTTTGCAACAGCCCTGTGGTAGAGTCTCACGAACTGGTGAAAAGGTCAGGAAGGCTTGAAAAAGCAAGCGTCCGTTGGCATGCTGTGAATGATGAAAAGCACAACAGAGCCGATGGACGCGTCAGAGCAATTTTGTCCGAATGCGACGTGTTCCGCAAGAGGCAAAATTGGGGCAGGTAATATCAGTATAATATATTCTTGAAGTATATCGTCAGGAGGTCCATCTTGAAGCCGACGTTACGCGCTCTCATGCTCATGTTCATGCTTCTCATGACCGTTACTGCGTGTGGAGGAGAGGGGCCACTGCGACGCCTGCCTCTCCCCCCAGCGTCCAATGGAACCACCGCGTCTTCTGCCAAAACGGGTTCTCCTTCGACCTCTTTCCAACTCAGTAGTCTCGTGAGATAACCTGCTACGACGACCTTATCCGACTTGCAGCGCTCTGTCAGGATGCGGGCTCTCAGCTCTCCCAGAACTGCTCCGGCACAGGCTCGCCGTTGGGAAGGTTCTGATATGGAACATGTTTTCCTTGACTTCATCCTATTTTTCTTTTATACTCAATATATGAGTATTCATCCGATGAGTATAGATGATAAAGGATAAGCGCTTCATCGACCCAGCTCTGGCAGCTGCTGGTTGGTTCATGCTGTACTCATCGGGAGATGCTTTCTATTGCCCTCTTCTCATAGGACGCGTCATGCCACGACTCTCTGAGCTGTTTGACGTTGTCCTCCATCCTCGTCACCGGCTGCTCCTGCACGGCAAGGAGAGATCGTTCTCGCAACGCGAACAGAGCAATTTTTGAGTAGACGCTGCGATGAGCGGCGTGATAGCACCCAGAAAGGGAGAATCATGGCTGTTTCCGACACACACATCCCGGTAGCCCCGGAAGTGCATCAGTTTATTGCGCAACCCCGCCCTCTGCTCATTGATGGTAAGTGGGTCCAGGCTGCCTCTGGGAAAACCTTCCCTGTCTATAATCCTGCAACTGGAGCCGTGATGGCCCATGTCGCCGAGGGAGACAAAGAAGATATTGAGCGCGCAGTTCAAGCAGCACGCAGAGCCTTCGAGAGCGGTCCCTGGCCCGATATGACTCCTTCCGAGCGTGGGCGTCTGGTCTGGAAGCTCGCCGATCTGCTCGAAGCCCATGCCGATGAGTTCGCGCAGTTGGAAGCTCTCGACAACGGAAAATCGGTGCTGGTCGCCAAAGCCGCCGATGTCGCACTCGCCGTCGATATATTTCGCTACATGGCCGGTTGGGCCACCAAGATTGAGGGCAACACTATCCCCATTTCCAGCGTGACCGCTCCTCGCTCCAAATACTTTGCCTATACTTTGCGTGAGCCCATTGGCGTGGTTGGGCAAATTATCCCGTGGAATTTTCCCTTGCTGATGGCGGCCTGGAAACTGGCTCCTGCGTTGTCTGCGGGCTGCACCATTGTCTTGAAACCGGCTGAGCAGACGCCGCTCTCGGCCCTGCGCCTGGGCGAATTAATCCTGGAAGCCGGCTTCCCCGAAGGCGTGGTGAACATTGTGCCAGGCTATGGAGAAACCGCTGGCGCATCCCTGGCCGCGCATCCTGGGGTGGATAAGGTCGCATTCACCGGCTCAACCGAGGTCGGCAAGTTGATCGTGCAGGCAGCAGCAGGGAACCTCAAAAAGGTGTCATTGGAACTGGGTGGCAAATCTCCTAATGTGGTGTTTAAAGACACCAGTCTTGAGCGGGCCATTCCAGGAGCCGCCTTCGCTATCTTCTTCAACCATGGGCAATGCTGCAATGCGGGCTCACGTCTCTACATTGAGCGAGATATCTTCGATGAGGTGGTGGAGGGCATAGCTGCGGAAGCGCAAAAGATCAAACTGGGCTCGGGCTTCGATCCGACGGCGAGTATGGGACCGCTGGTCTCGGATGAGCAGCTCAATCGCGTCTGTGGCTATCTGGAGTCGGGCTTTGAGCAGGGCGCACGAGCTGTGGTTGGTGGCAAGCGAGCAGGAGACACGGGCTACTTTGTTGAACCCACCGTGCTTGTCGATGTCAAACAGGACATGAAGGTGGTCCAGGAGGAAATTTTTGGCCCGGTCGTGGTTGCGTTACCATTCAACGACCCGAACGAGATTGTCCCGGTTGCCAATGACACGACCTATGGGCTGGCCGCTGGCATATGGACCAACGATATTACCAAAGCGCATCGGCTGGCAGGCCGTTTGCGAGCCGGGACCGTCTGGATCAATAGTTACAGCGTGTTCGATGCAGCCCTCCCATTTGGAGGGTACAAACAATCTGGCTGGGGTCGCGAGATGGGACATGAGGTGCTGGAAAACTATACCGAAGTCAAGTCTGTCTGTATTGCTTTGTAAGAACTGCTGTGCCTCTGGTGTTTGTGGCAGTGAAACCTCCACGGTCACAAACAGATGGTATGCAGGCATGTGGGTCAGTGTTGCTCCGCTTGCCTGCCTTCTGGAGGGAGGCGCAGTGAGGAACGATGGAGCCTTCTGGAGAAACGTGAAGGAGAGCAACGTCCGTGTCTACTTGTGAGAGAGAAGAACACAACGACGCCACAACCGTCCTTTGCTGCCTCTTCTGTCAGCGTCCCTTTTTTGTTCCGGTCACGTTCTACGAGCGAATGCAGGGCCGGTACTCTTGTGAGCAGTGTGTTGAGATCGTCTGGATCTTGCGGCAGCCACATGTACTCTATGTGCGGACATCGTCACAGCAAGAGCTCGAAGGCATCGCCGCGCGGCTGCGTCGTATCTCCACCCCTGCTGCGGCAGCGTTCCAGCAGGCATCCTCTGACTCCTGGTCCCTCAACTTCTGGTATGACGAGATACGCTATGAGGTGCTCCTGCTGCTCTGGTCATTGCAGGTCCGCTATTCCTTAGAGAACCTCCACCGCGATGAAGATACGTTGACCTTCTGGCCTGGGGATACGACCCCCAAAGGAATCCTGGGCCTGCGCATGCAAGAGATTCGTGCGCAGGCCCAGGATTGATCTTCAAACCAGTTCTTGCCTGGGTCTCTTGAACACCCAATTGTGCTCTTCAATATGAGCCAGTTGCCACCCATGCGCTCCCGGGTCATTGATGTAGGTGTGAAATGTTGGGAAGGTGTGTTGGATGACCTGGCCGCCCAGGTCGATCACGGAGATGACCGGGACGGGTTTTTGCCAGGCATTGACACTGACTGCTAGCATGAAATATTCCCATTGTTGCATAGCGGATCGCTCTTTCTTTCTTTCTGCGATTTTTAAAAGGGGAAGTGACGCTGCCCTTTCTGAATAGTGATCCACTTCACCTCTGTCATGGCTTCGACAGAAGCGCGATCACCTTCCCGACCAAAGCCACTCTCTTTGACGCCGCCAAAGGGAGCATCGCACTCATCATGTACACAGGCGTCGTTGAGGTGAACCATGCCGCTTTCCAGCCGTTCGGCGACATAGATGGCCTTTTGCAAGTCATTGGTGAGCACTCCACTGGAGAGTCCATAGATACAATCATTAGCGGCAGCAATGGCGGCATCGACATCGGGAACTACGGTGATGGGCGCGACAGGGCCAAAGGTTTCTTCTCGGAAGATACGCATGTCTGCGGTGACGCCGGTTAAAACGGTTGCCGGATAGTAGGGATCGTGTCGCTGACCACCACAACCGAGCTGTGCGCCACGAGCAATGGCATCTTTGACATGGGCATCCACGATGTCTAACTGGTCCTTGTGAATCATGGGGCCAATAATATTCGTATGCGCCTGAGGATCTCCCATCGGCAGGGTGCGGGCTTTTGCGGTCAGTTTCTGGGTGAACTCGTCGGCAATCGCCTCTTCGACAATAATGCGCTCAGCAGACATACAGATCCGGCCCTGATGCATAAAGGCGGCGAAGGTAATTGCATTGACCGCATAGTCGATATCGGCATCTCTGAGGACCAGCACCGGGTCCTTGCCTCCTAATTCCAGCACCACGCGCTTGAGCAATCCCCCGGCTTTGCTGGCAATCACGCGACCAGTGGCAGACGAGCCGGTGAACGCGATGACGCGTGTGAGCGGGTGTGAGACCAGAGCATCCCCAACGATCTCTCCACGCCCCGTCACCACGTTGAGAACCCCCGGTGGAAGCCCCACGGCTGCAAAGAGTTCCGCGATCTTCAGACCAATGACCGGGGTCTCCTCTGCTGGCTTCAGCACCATCGTATTCCCCATGATCAGGGCGTGCGCGACTTTCTTCATCGAGAGCAGCAAGGGAAAATTCCAGGGGGAAATGCCTGCCACCACGCCAACAGGTTGTCGCAACGTCAGGCACAATTTATCCGGTTGTTCGGAAGGAAACGTTTCTCCCGTCGCGAATTTGTGGTCTTCGGCTGCTGCACGCAAGAATCGCAAGGGGCTTCACGAAGTGTTGCGCCACAAAAAAGCACCTCACCAATACGGAAAAGACGCCCTGCGAGCGTTTGCAGCGAACACGAACGAATGACAATATTCCGCCTTCCACTCGGTTCCGCAGCCACCATTCCTGGTTGTAAGGCGTTGAGTGCTTCCAATGCCTCCTGCTCCACCAGGGTCACTTCATACGGCGTTTTTGCACCAGGTTGAGGAAGTTTTGGGTGCGCATAGAAACGATCACCTTCGATCCCTTTTCCAGGGACCAGATGCGCTACGGGGAGAGTGATCATTGGAGCGTGTGAATGTGGAGCACAATGAATTGAGACAACGATACCTGACATACAAAATCCTTTCTTCTTGTTAGATAGCCAAGTGAACGTTCTCAAACTCTCTGGAGTAATTATAGAAGAAAAATGCGCTTGCGTCTATCCCCCTGAGCTCAGCCCCCATCCCTGTTGTGGAACAGGCTTTCTTTGATTTCATCTGTCCCATATCCTCGTCATTGGCTGCTCTTGCTCTACAAAGTGAGATCATGCTTGCAACGCGAAAAGGAGAGGAAAATTAAATAGCCCCGTCTCCATCCTTGCCAGGCCGATCCTGGCAGGGATGGATATCCAACGATGGGTTTGTTTATCTGCCGTCCTTCACCAGCTCGGGGTGTGGATGGAGGAACTGATGATCGCCAGCGATGTCTTCCAGTGAACGCTGATTGGGCTCAGGCAGCGTCAGGAATGTCAGGAGCAGACCAAGCAGCGACGTAATTGCAGCAACGGCCATTGCCCCCGGCAGATGCACAGTGGTAAGCAGGTAAGGAAAAGCGAAGGCTCCCAGGAAGGCTCCTACCTTGCCGAGAGCGGCGGCGATGCCGTGAGTAGAGCTGCGAATCATCACCGGGAAGATCTCGGAGGGATAGACAAAGGTGGTAACATTTGGCCCAAATTCGGTAAAAAAGTAAGAAACGGCATAGAGCGTGAGGAAAGGAACCGTGAGAACAGTAAAGCTAGGAACAAGCGCAAGTAAGCCGTAGGCGAGGGCCATCATCCCAAAACCCAGGCATTGGATCGCTTTGCGACCCAATCGATCAATTGTCAACGCTGCGACAACGTAGCCAGGGAGAGCTGCTCCCGTAAAGATGAGCAGTGTATAGAGCATATTGGTAATGGCATCGGCATGAGCATTGAGGGATTTCAGCACCAGGGGACTCGAAATGGTCGTTCCATAGTAGGCGACATCAAGCAAAAACCAGGTACCAGCCGCTCCGATCAGCCAGCGCAGATAGCGAGGCGTCAGCAGCAGGTGCAGCCATGATTTCTGCAATTTGCGTACAGACTGTGTCTGTCCTCTCTCTCGCTGTTGCTGGCGGGTCGAACTCGTGACACGCTTGATGGTCTGGGTTGCTGCCTCCGTATTGCCCTGCATCATTAAGGCAAAGCGCGGTGTTTCAGCGATTTGACGGCGCAGGTAGAAGGTGGCTAACGCGGGGATTGCTCCCAGCGCCAGCATCAAGCGCCAGATCACCTGATGGTCAAGGCCAGAGAGGAGTAAAACGATAGCGATAACCGGTCCGAGAACGAGGCCCAGACCTTGCATGGAGAAGACCATCGTAATCAGCTTGCCCCGGTCTTTCCGATTGGCGTACTCGCTCATTAAGGTGGCGCTCAAGGGATAATCCCCGCCAATACCCAGCCCCATGATGAAGCGCAAGACCAGAAGCCAGTAGATATTGGGAGAGAGGGCCGAAAGAAGGGCTCCAACGGCGAGCACGGCTAACGTCAGACCGTAGATCGCGTGTCGCCCGATGCGATCAGCCAGAGAGCCAAAAAGGTAAGAGCCTAAGGCGGCGGCAAGCAGCGAGGTACTGCCAACCAGGGAGATTTCTAAGGCATTGAGCTTCCAAAGAGGGATCAGGAGAGAAAGAGCCGCTCCAATGATAAAGAGATCATAGGCGTCGGTGAAGAAGCCCATTCCTGAGGTAATCATGGCTTTCCAATGAAAGCCAGAGAGTTCGCTGTTATCCAGTTCTGCTAAAATGTTTTTTGTACGCTGTGCCTCTAGTTGCAGTGATGTGTGGTCTTCAACTAACATAAACGAGACGTTGCTCCTTAACATCCTTGCGATAAGGATAGGTGTGAAACATACTATCTACTACGTTTATCATAGATCACCAATGTTATGGAAATGTTAACGGGTGGTTAAATGATGAAGAAACACATCTTTCCTGGTCTTGTTTGAATAGATTTTCAGGCTGCGTAAAGCAAATACGAGGAGTCGGGATGGGGCGTCAGTACATCTCAGCAGGACGCTTGTGGTGGGTCTAGAGACTTGACAGGATTGCTGGATTCTCTCACGATCAACTCGGGTTGGTAGACGATGTGCTTGTGCTGATGCGAGGAGGGATTTTGCGCCTCGTCGAGTAGCAGTTCAACTGCGGCGCGCCCGAGCTCGTACTTGGGTTGTCGGATCGAGGTGAGAGGCGTCGCCAGGACGCTGGCGAACTCGACATCATCGTAACCCACCAGCGCCATATCCACGGGAATGGAGATCCCACGCTTGATTAAGCCGCGCATCACCCCAAGCGCCAGTAGATCATTGGCGCAAAAAGCGGCGGTTGGCTTTCTGCCCACGACCAGCAATCGCTCCACGCACTCTTCACCTTCCCTCGCGCTTTGGGCGCGTGTGGCGATATCAATCACCACGCGTTCAGGATCGAGCCCTGCCGCTTTTATCGCTCGCATCATGCCTCGTCGTCGGTCGGCGATCTGGCGAATACTGAGCGGGCCATGCACAAAGCCAATCCGCCGGTGCCCCAATTCCAGCAGATGGGTTGTCGCAAGTTCTCCTCCCTGCACATCATCGACTGCAACAGAACAGAGCTCTTTGATGCGGCTCGGACGATCCAGCAGCACGACAGCGATGCCACGTCGCCGCAAGCGTTGCAGGTAGCTGGCATCGTTCTGCACCGGCGTAATCAACACCCCCTGCGTGCGCTGCTCCTCAAGGACATGCAGGTAGTGGTTTTCCTTTTCTACAGAGTCGTCCGAATTACATAGAATGACGATAGAGCCTGCTTTGTTTGCCAGATCTTCAACGCCTCGCGCTACCTCGGTGAAGAAAGGGTTGGCTACATCAAGTACGACCAGACCGATATGACGGCTGGTCCCCACGCGTAACTGACGCGCCGATCCGTTGCGCACAAAGCCGATTTCGTCAATCGCTCGCAGCACGCGCTGCCGCGTCTCCAGCGCAACCAGTTCAGGATGGTTGAGCACATTAGAGACCGTCCCCAGCGAAACGCCCGCAAGCTTCGCCACTTCGCGAATGCCTGATAGTGAACCCATCTGTGTCAGTTCCTCATCTCTAGCGAAATCCAAAGAATGTCGATTCAATATTTGATTGCGCCACCTTGTCTCGCGCTCTGTACGCAACAATTGAGCGCAATAGAGCTAGCTGAGCCTTATGCCTATAGTATGGCACAAATGCCGTTGCTCGTACCAAGTCCTGCGCGTCCCGATCCTCTTGACAATCGAGCAACTCATTGGGTACACTTGCTTCTATTGAAACGTTTCAATAAGCGCGAATATCAGCATATTTCTAGAGAAACATGGACGCGTGAACAGGGGCGTTCGTGTAACGCATCCTTTCCCTGGGCAACGCAATTTTTTTTCTTCACCAATTGAAACGTTTCAATCTACACCTATTGTACTGTGGAGAAGCTCGTCCGTCAAGATTGCCGGTTGAGGAGCAGCAAGTGATGGAGCCTGTTGAACCTATTATTGAACTTCAAGGGATCGTCAAGCATTTTGGTGGTGTGCAGGCCCTACGGGGCGTGGACTTTCGCCTCTTTCCCGGTCAGGTGCATGCGCTGGTCGGTGAGAACGGAGCGGGGAAGAGTACGCTGGTGAAGGTCCTGGCCGGCATCCACAGACCGGATGAAGGGGTGGTGAAAGTTGATGGGAAGGAAATAGCGTTACGCTCGCCCACGCAGGCTCAGGAGCTCGGCATCGCTGTTGTCCAGCAGGAGCCGATGCTTTTCCCCGATCTGGATGTGGCCGAAAATGTCTTTATGGGTCGCCACCCGCGTGATCGCTATGGGCGCGTCGATTGGAAGCGCATGTATCGCGAGGTGGATCAGTTGCTTGCCTCCCTCGATGTTTCGCTCAGTGCGCATACGCCGGTACAGGGACTTTCCGTTGCCGAGCAGCAGATGGTGGAGATCGCGAAAGCTCTTTCCATCCAGGCGCGCGTCCTGGTATTGGATGAGCCCACCGCTGCTCTCTCGGCGCGTGAGGTCGAGGAATTATTTGCTATTGTCAGGCAACTGCGCGAGCGCGGCGTCGCCGTCCTTTTCGTCAGTCATCGCCTGGAAGAAATTTTTGCTATCGCCGATTCCCTGACCGTCTTTCGCGATGGCTCCCACATC
The DNA here is from genome assembly GCA_035293765.1 of Ktedonosporobacter sp. Classification (GTDB taxonomy): domain Bacteria; phylum Chloroflexota; class Ktedonobacteria; order Ktedonobacterales; family Ktedonobacteraceae; genus DASRHT01. Next base: position 86,984 of record DATGMF010000060.1, on the reverse strand, counting down.
ATCACAGCTCCGGTCAGCGAGATGACCACCGAAGAGATCATTAAGCACATGGTCGGGCGTGAACTCTCCAACCTGTTCCCTAAGGGCGAGGCTGAGATTGGAAAGGCCGTGCTGGAGGTGCGCCAACTCACGCGGCCAGGAGTTTTCGCCGATGTCAGCTTCCAGTTGCACCGCGGCGAGATCCTGGGCTTTGCGGGCCTCGTGGGCGCTGGACGCACAGAGGTGGCGCGGGTACTTTTTGGCATTGATCGGGCCGAAAGCGGAGAAATCTGGCTCAAAGGCCAAAAGATTTCTCTGCGCTCGCCACAGCAGGCAATGGAGCATGGTATTGCCTATGTGCCTGAAGATCGCCATCAGCAGGGGCTGGTGATGAACTTCAGCATCGCTTCGAATATCACCCTGGCGATTCTGCAACAGATTTCGCGCCTGGGGCTGGTTGATCCGCGCCGGGAACAGAAGATTGCGGGCGACTATGCCGGTCAGCTACGCATCCGTTCCTCAGGAGTGGAACAGTTAGTCAGCGCCCTTTCTGGCGGTAATCAGCAGAAAGTGGTGCTGAGCAAGTGGCTGGCAACCAACCCATCGATCCTCATTCTGGACGAGCCAACGCGCGGCATCGATGTCGGAGCCAAAGCTGAAGTGCATCGTATTATTTCCGATCTGGCTGCCGAGGGGCTGGCAATCATTCTGATTTCCAGCGAGCTGCCGGAGGTGCTTGCGATGGCTGATCGGGTGGTCGTGCTACACGAGGGACGCGTTACCGGCACATTCTCACGCTCCGAAGCGACGCAGGAGCGCGTTATGTTTGCCGCTACAGGACAGGAGGGGTGAGAGCATGACGACCGCGAGTCGAGAAGTCGAGCGTGCGAAGCTGCGTGGTCAGGAGAATCAAGCCCGCCTGCTGGGTATGATCAGCCGCGTCCGTGAACTGGGCCTGCTAGCGGTATTGCTGCTCATTATCCTTGTTGTCGGCCTGCAAGCGCCGCGCTTTCTGCGCATCGATAACTTCGAGCAGATTTTGCTCTCCGTTGCCATTCTCGCCATCGTGTCCGTAGGAGAGACGCTGGTGGTGTTGACGCGTAACGTGGATCTATCGGTGGGGTCGATGGTGGGCATTACCGCCTTCGTCACAGCCTATTTCTTCAAAGAGCTGCCTGGCGTTAATCTGTTGCTGGGCATCCTGCTGGGCTGCGCGTTGGGGTTACTTCTGGGTATGATCAACGGGCTGATCGTCTCGCTGGGGCGTGTTCCGTCAATTGTCGCCACGTTGGGAACCCTTTACGTCTATCGGGGGCTGGTCTTTGTGTTCGCAGCCAATACAACCTCGCAGGTCAATGCCTCCGACGTGCCATCCGACTATCTGGCGCTGGCAACGACTCAGATTTTTGGCATTCCGGCCTTGATTCTTATCGCGGCTATCATCGCCATCATCGTTGGCTATTTTCTGCATGCCTCACAGACCGGACGGCAGTTGTATGCCGTGGGGAGCAACCCTGAAGCGGCAAAGATCATTGGGATTCGCCAGGGACGACTGGTTTTCGGAGCATTCGCCGCGTCCGGGCTGCTCTGCGGGCTGGCGGGAGTGCTCTGGGGCGCGCGCTATGCCACCGTGGATGCAACCAACGCCACCGGCCTGGAATTGCAGGTCATCGCGGCGGTCGTTGTCGGCGGGGTCAATATCTTCGGCGGTTCCGGTACGATCCTGGGAGCGGTGCTGGGTGCAATTGTGCTGGGCACGCTGGAGAATGCCTTAAACATCCTGAACATTTCCCAGTTCTGGTTGCAGGCCCTCTACGGCGCGGCCATCATTGGCGCCGTAGTCCTCGACGCTTTTATCACCCGCTGGTTGCAGCGCACCATGCGCTCCAGGAGGAAGAACGTATGAAAAAAGTTCCAGCGCTGCTCCTTTCCTGGGAAGCCCTGCTTGTGGCCTTACTCCTGATCGGCATCGTGGCCGGCAGCGTGCTTTCGCCATTTTTTCTGAGTAGCTTTAACCTGGAGTATGCGCTACCCAGCAACATTATGGAAATAGCCATCATGACTCTGCCTATGACCCTGATCATCATCGCTGGCGAGATCGATCTGTCGGTTGCTTCGGTGCTGGGTTTGACCAGCGTCGTGCTGGGCCTGCTCTGGTCGCGGGGCTATCCTATGTGGCTGGCGATAGGTGCGGGGCTCCTGGTTGGCTTGGTCGCCGGCTACTTCAACGGCCTGCTCGTCACGAAGCTGGCCCTGCCTTCGCTGGTGATTACCATCGGCACCCTGGCCCTCTATCGCGGGCTGGCCTACGTCGTGCTGGGCGATCAGGCGGTAAGCAACTTCCCCGTCGCCTTTACCAATCTCGGTTTCGGCATGATCCCGGGCACGCAGCTCCCCTGGTCGAGTCTGATCTTTGTCATCCTGGTGGTGGTTTTCGTGGTGCTGGTGCATGTCAGTCGTTGGGGGAGGCAGCTCTATGCCATAGGCAATAACAAGGAGGCGGCGCGTTTTTCCGGCATTAACGTGAATCGGGTGAAACTGCTCCTGTTCGTTCTTTCCGGCCTCATCGCCTCGCTCGCCGGAGTAATTTTTACCGCCCGCTTTTCCAGTGCGCGACCGGACAATGCCGTGGGGTTCGAACTCACTGTCGTGACGGTCGTTTTGTTGGGCGGCGTCGATATCTTTGGGGGCCGTGGCTCGTTGTTGGGCGTGATGCTAGCCATTTTCGTCGTTGGCGTTTTACAGAATGCATTGAGCCTGGTGAATATCAGCGGGGATATCCAGAGTCTCGCCATTGGACTGTTGTTGATTTTCTCTGTGCTGGGACCCAATGTCGCCCGCAGTATCCAGGCTGTGATAGCCCGGCGGCGTCTTGCCGCGGGCCGTTCGTAGGGGCAATGCCGCGTGCTTGTCCTGCTGTAGGATCTTGCCTGCTGGGCAGGGTTTTGTCCGTTGAGTAGAGGCCAGCCCAGCCCCTATCACTAAGGGCGGTGGTTTTGTTGCAGGGTAGGGGCCACTCGGCCCCTACCCCTAAGGAAGGAGAAGGCAGTGAAGAAGCTATTTCAGTCACTTGTTCCCGGTTTTCTGGTTTTTGTTCTGCTCCTACTTGCCGCCTGCGGAGGCTCTTCCGGCCCTGCGGGAAGTACTTCTGGCGCTACAGGGGGCGGCCTCAATATTGTGTTCGTGCCCAAGCAGGTGAATAACCCCTATTTTGATACCGCCGCCTCAGGAGGACAGCAGGCGGCTAAGGATCTGAATGGACAATTCAAGCAGGTTGGCCCATCGTCAGCCAATGCCGCCGCGCAGGTGCCATTTATCACCAGCCTGACGCAGCAGCATGTCAGCGCCATCGTCATTTCGGGTGATGATCCCAATGCGGTCGCGCCGTCTCTGAAGCAGGCGATGGCGCAGGGGATCAAGGTTGTGAGTTATGATGCTGATGTGGCAACTGATGCGCGCAACGTCTTTGTCAACCAGGCCGATAGCGAGCAGATAGGCCGCAGCGAGGTGGATTTGCTGGCTCAGCAGATCAATAGCAGCGGTCAGATCGCCGTTCTCTCGGCAGCGAGTACCGCCGCAAACCAGAATACCTGGATCGGCTTTATGAAGCAGGAACTGACGGATAAGTACCCGGGGATGCAGCTTGTAAAAGTTGCGTATGGCAATGACGACGATCAGACCAGCTTTAATCAGACGCTGGCCCTGTTGCAGCAGTATCCCAACCTGAAAGGGATCATTTCTCCAACCACGGTGGGTATTGCTGCCGCAGCCCGCGCCCTCGAATCGGTGCATAAGGGCGGACAGGTGGCGCTCACGGGACTGGGGACACCGAATCAGTTGCGTCAGTACGTAAAGGATGGCACGATCAAGGGTTTCGAGCTGTGGAATCCTGCCAACCTGGGCTATCTGGCCTATTATGTCGCGTCGCTGCTGACTCAGGGCAAGATCAAAGGCAACGTTGGCGAGACCTTCGCGGCTGGCAAGCTCGGCAGCTACACCATCAGCGCCAATAACGTGGTCCTGCTCGGCCCGCCAACGGTCTTTAACAGCGCCAATATCGACCAGTTCAATTTTTAGAATCCGTAGGGGCGGGGCTTGCCCCCGCCCTCATAAATACGATTGGTTCCTATATGGTTGATTCATAAAGGTATGAGAGGGTATTATGCAGCGTATCGCTTTTACGATGAGAATCAAGCCTGGAACTGAAGAAGAGTATCGGTGGCGACACCAGCAAGTCTGGCCGGAGCTGCTGGCAGACCTCAAGCGAGCGGGGTGCCGGAACTACTCGATCTATCTGCATGGTACAGAGCTTTTCGCTTATATGGAGGTCGAGGATTTTCAGCGCTACCTGGAAATCATGGCGGCCAGCCAGGCCAGCGAACGTTGGGAGGCGCAGATGAGCGATATCTTAATCCGCGAAGTCGAGGCGTCTTCGGGCTTCCCGCCTGTGCTTGAGGAAGTCTTTCATCTCGATTAATACGAACCTCTATCAATATAACCATCAGCATAGTCAGGCAAGGTGTGCATGTGAGTTCAGAAATCGAAAATCGCTTGCAGGGGCAAGGCGCTCCCATCGATGATGTCATCGCAGCCCTGCAACAGTTCCGCGTCGAGACTCCCTCCTGGGGATACGGAGATTCCGGGACGCGCTTCAAGGTGTTTCACTGGCCCGGGGCAGCCAGCACGCTACGCGAGAAGCTGGAGGACGCAGCGCAGGTGCAGAAGGTCACCGGCATCTGTCCCAGCGTCGCCATTCACATCCCCTGGGATAAAGTAGACGACTGGTCAGCCGTGAAAGAGTATGCCGGGCAGCTCGGCCTGAGCATCGGGGCGGTCAATCCAAATCTCTTTCAGGATAATGCCTATCGCTTCGGCAGCCTGTGCCATTTCGACAAGGCGGTGCGACAACAGGCTATCGCGCATGTTATAGAGTGCATTCAGATCACGCAATCGGTCGGCTCGGATATCATCAGCCTGTGGCTAGCCGATGGCACCAATTATCCCGGGCAGGACGACCTGCGCCGTCGCCGTCATCGCCTGCTCGATTCCTTGCAATCCATCTACGCTGCCATGCCGGCTGATATGCGCCTCCTCATCGAGTACAAGTTCTTCGAGCCGGCCTTCTACTCTACCGATCTGCCGGATTGGGGCACGTCGCTGCTCATGGCGCAAAAGCTTGGTTCGCAGGCAGAAGTGCTGGTGGATACCGGTCATCATCCAATGGGAACCAATATTGCGCAGATCGTCGCGCAACTGCTCGACGAAGATCGGCTCGGCGGATTTCATTTCAACGACCGCCGCTATGCCGATGATGACCTGATCGTCGGCTCGCTCAATCCTTTTGAGCTCTTTTGTATCTTCAATGAGATCGTTGGTGCAAGCGCCGATGGCAACGCTAATACCGCTCGTATTGCCTATATGATTGACCAATCGCACAATATTGAGCCTAAAATTGAGGCCATGATCCAGAGCGTCCTTAATGTGCAGACGGCTTATGCGAAGGCGCTGCTGGTGGACCGCGCCGCGCTCCAAAAGGCGCAGGAGGCTGGTGACGTGCTGGCAGCGTATCGCGTGCTACAGGCTGCCTATGAGACAGATGTGCGCTCATTGCTCTCAGCAGCTCGCGTACGCCAGGGCCTTGCTCCCGATCCCATCGCGGCATTTCGTGCTAGCGGTTACGCCGAACGTGTAGCGCAGGAGCGCAGCGCAACCACCACAGCAAGCGGCTATCCCGGTTCGTAGGGACCCGCTTGAGCGCGTCCTCCGGCGATTTATCGCGTTACCCAACATATCGCGTTACCCGAGTTATCGCATCTGACCTAATCACAAAGGATTTACGGCAATGACAGGTATCACAACATCGGCTACGCTCGCACAACTCGTTGAACGCTCGCGCAAATTGGGAGCGGATCGCTCCGCCTGCAACTGGGGAGGGGGCAATACCTCCGCCAAAGCGCACGAGATCGATTTTCGCGGTCGCTCCGCGCGTATCCTGTGGGTTAAGGGCTCCGGCTCCGATCTTGCGACGGTCACATCAGCCTCGTTTACTGGACTATACCTGGACGATGTATTGCCCTTGCTGCAACGTGAGCGCATGAGCGATAGCGAGATGGTGGACTATCTCGCGCACTGCTTCTACGAGCCGGGCCGCCCGCGTCCCTCCATTGAGACACTCTTGCATGCTTTCCTGCCCTTTGCCCACATTGATCACACTCATGCCGATGCGACAAACTACTTCGCCTGTGCTGCTAAAGGCGAGGAACTGGCGCGGGCCTGCTTCGGTGATGACCTGATCTGGATACCGTATCGTCGTCCGGGCTTTGGACTGGCGCGCGAGGTCGCTTTAGCCGTCCGCGCCAATCCGTCGGCGAAGCTGGTGATTCTGGCTAAACATGGCCTCATCACCTGGGGCGAGAGCGATGATGCCTGTTACTCCTCCACCCTCTTGACCATCTCACGAGCGCGTGACTATGTCGAGGCTCGTCTCGCTCATGCTGCTCGCCCGATTTTCGGCGGCGCTCGTGTCGGTGTGCTTCCTGTGCAGGAGCGGCGTGCCATCGCAGCGCAGGTTGCTCCCATCTTACGCGGGCTGATCTCAGCAGAAACGCGGCAGATTTTGCGTTTCGAGGATGGCGCAGATGTATTAACCTTTGGTGGGAGCCATGATGCTCCACACCTGACAACCATTGGCGCGGCCTGCCCCGATCATCTTGTTCATACCAAGCCGTGGCCCCTGCTCGTCGAGTGGACACCTGATCAGGATAGCGCAGCGCTCATAGCAGCTTTGCAAGCTGGCGTAACGGCGTACCGCGCAAAATATCATCACTATCTTGAGACAAACATGCGGCAGAACCTCGATCCCGATGCCGCCTCGCCTGTTTATCGTACGGAAGATACAGTTATTGATCCATCTCCGCGCGTAATTCTTATCCCGGGGGTGGGCATGTTTACCACCGGTAAGGATGCCGCAATGGCCGATGTTTCCGCTCAACTCTACCATCGTGCTATTGCCGTAATGCGCGGTGCGGAGGCATGCGGCGGCTTTATCTCGCTCTCCGACGCCGAAAGTTACGCTGTCGAGTATTGGCCGCTTGAACAGTATAAGCTGAAACTGGCTCCGTCCGAACGTGAGTTCGCTCGCCATATCGCGCTGGTCACGGGCGCGGCGGGGGGCATTGGCTCTGCTATCTGCCGCCGCCTTGCCCAGGATGGTGCGCATATCGTGGCGACCGACATTGATCTGCTCGGTGCAGAGCAACTCGCAACGTACCTCAATCAGCACTTTGGGGCCGGCAAGGCTGTGGCGATACAAATGGATGTAACCAGTGAAGTAAGCGTGCAGGAAGCTTTTGGGCAGGCGGCCCTGGCGTTCGGCGGCATTGATGTAATCGTCAGCAACGCCGGACTGGCTTCCAGCGCGCCGATTACAGAGACAACGTTCTCGCAGTGGAATACCAACTGGCATGTGCTGGCGACCGGCTACTTTTTGGTCGCGCGCGAGGGGTTCCGTCTCTGGCTGGCGCAGGGACGTGGCGGCAATCTGGTCTTCGTCGCCAGCAAAAACGCCCTGGTCGCCGGTAAGAATGCCGCCGCCTATTCGACAGCTAAAGCTGCTGAGGCGCACCTGGCGCGCTGCCTGGCGGAAGAGGGCGGACAATTTGGCATTCGTGTCAATATCGTCAACCCTGACGCAGTGCTGACCGGATCGCGTATCTGGAATAGTGCGTGGCGACAGGAGCGGGCGGCAACGTACGGGGTTGCTCCCGAGCAGCTAGAGGACGTGTACCGCAAACGGACAACGTTAGGCGTGAACATTTTGCCCGAAGACGTCGCTGAAGCCGTTGCGTTCTTCGCCTCGCCGATACGTTCAATAAAAAGTACCGGCAATATCCTCAATGTCGATGGCGGCGTTGCGGCTGCCTATCCGCGCTGAGAAGGGAGAGAACATGGCGACACGCAATCTAGCTGCTGTCGATCTGGGCGCCGAGAGTGGACGCGTCATTCTGGCCCGCTTCGATGGACGAAATCTTGACCTTGAAGAGGTTCATCGTTTCCCCAATCAGCCGGTCATGGTGCGAGGGCATCGCTTCTGGAATATGCCGGGCCTGTGGAACGAAGTCCTCGCCGGATTGCGCAAAGCGAGGCAGCTTGCGGGGAAACTCGACAGTGTGGGCGTCGATACCTGGGGAGTCGATTATGGCCTGGTAGATAGTAATGGTCTCCTGCTCGGTCTGCCGTTTCAGTACCGCGACCAGCGCACACATGGTGTCATGGAGCAAGTCTTCGCCCGCGTTCCTCGCGACCTGTTGTACCGGCGCACAGGGATTCAGTTTTTGCCCATCAACACTCTCTACCAGCTCTATGCCCACGAACGCATGCAGCCTGGAGACCTGGATCGAGCTCATCGCTTGTTGCTGATCCCCGATCTTTTGCACAACTGGCTCTGCGGATCGGAGCTCTCTGAATATACCAATGCCACCACAACGCAGTGCTGGGACCCGCTTGCCGGAGCCTGGGCCACTGACCTGCTCGATCAGCTAGCAATCCCGAGCGCGCTGCTTCCGCCCGTGGTCGAAGCTGGCACATTGCTCGGCGAGGTGCTGCCGGAATGGCGCGACGATTTTGGGGTGACGAAGGTCATTGCGCCCGCGACGCATGATACCGGCTCGGCGATTGTCGCGCTTCCCGCTCAGCATGCTGATGGTTGGGGCTATATCAGCTCCGGTACCTGGTCACTGGTCGGGGTAGAACTTCCTCAGCCGGTAATGACGCAGGAGTCGCTTAGCGCCAACTTCACCAACGAAGGTGGCGTTTTTGGCACAACGCGCTACCTCAAAAACATTATGGGATTGTGGCTGCTGCAAGAGTGTCAGCGCATCTGGAGACGCGACGGCCATGCCGTTGACTATGATACGTTGCTAGCGGCTGTAGATGCAGTTCCAGCCTTTGCCGCTCTCATTGACCCCGATGATCCGCGTTTCCTGGCTCCGCAGGATATGTCTGAGGCCATCAATGCCTATCTGCTTGAGCGTGGACAGAGCCCGCTCGCAGCGCCGGCAGCGTTTGCCCGCTGCATTATGGAAAGCCTTGTACTGCGCTATCGTCAGGTGTTTCAGCAGATCAACCGGCTTACAGGAGTCAGCATCAAACAGATACATATAGTCGGCGGCGGTGCGCGCAATGCCCGGCTCAATCAGTGGCTGGCTGATGCTCTTGCCATGCCGGTGGTAGCCGGACCGTTTGAAGCAACGGCGCGAGGGAACGCCCTGATGCAACTGGTGGGCCTGGGCGAACTGCACGGCTTGAGCGAGGTACGCGCCATTGCGCAACATACGCCCACGCAGCTTTACGTGCCTGACCTCAGCAGACGCGCGGCCTGGGATGAGGCTGAGCGGTGTTTGGGAGGCATCACGACGGGGAAGCCTCGCTGTTTTCCTGAAAGGAGGTAGATATCATGAGGGGTTGCGCCGGAAAAATTTCGTCCAGGTGCCCGGCTTTCGGCTTTCTGAGGGCTCTGGAGTCAGGAGCGCGGTGTAGCTATCCCGTATTTGTGAGGTGACGGAATGCTCGCTACCAAGATGCTCTTCACTTATCTGCAATGCTCGTTGGTAATGTGTTTCAGCCTGCGCTCTCAGGCCCATCTGCTGGTACAGGGAAGCCAGGTTATAGAGCGGGAAAACCAGGCTGGGGTGATTTGCTCCCATCAAATGTTCGGTGACTGCAATGGAACCCTGATAAAATTGCTCTGCTGCATCGTATATTCTTTTTTCATCGGCGAGCAATCCGAGATTATTCAAAACAGGTCCCATACCCTGGTGCATCTTTTGTCCAGGCTCCTGATGGATATTGAACGCTCTCATTAACATTTGCTCAGCTTTTTTGTACTTCTTCGCTTTCCTATATAACTCGCCCAGATTTGCCAGCGTTCGTGCAAGATCAAGTTTGTGCGGCCCGGGGTATTGCTCCTGGATTGCTAGCGCCTGTTGATACAAACGTTCCGCTTTGGCATATTTCCCTTGCATCTGGTAAAGGGCTGCCAGATTATTCAGACTCAATGCTAGCTTACCGTCCGCGAGGGCTTCTCTCATCGAGAGGGCCTGGGTGAGGAACGTTTCAGCTTCGGCAAAATTGCCCTGATGCATACAACAGGTGCCCAGATCATTCAGGGTCGTTGCCAGGTCAGGATGATTATTGCCCAGGAACTGCTTTTGCAGTTCTAAGGCTTCTCGCAACACCGTTTCACCCTTTGCATATTTTCCTTGTTCGACGTAGAGCACTCCCAGGCTAATCAGGCTTTGGGCACGGAAGCTGTTTTCTGGTTGCTTTTTGCGGATCGTCAGTGCCTTTACGAGGTAGTCCTCGGCCAGATCATACCGTCCCTGTACGCGATACAATTCGCCGAGATTGTTGAGCGTGGTTACTATTGCAGGATGATCTGCTGCATAATGGCGTTCCATGATGGTCAGGGCTTGCTGATAGTTCTGCTCTGCGTCAGCATAGCGTCCCATAAGGCGGTATAGCCCTGCCAGGTTGTTGAGGCTGTTGGCAACGTCTGGGTGGTCATTACCTGTTAACCGCTGGCGTATAGCCAATGCCCGCAGATGGAGTGCCTCTGCTTCTGCATACTTGCTCTGATTCATGTAAAGGAGCGCGCGATTGTTCAGGTTAGTTGCAGTTTCCAGACTTGCCTCTTCTATTGCATCTTGCGGCGGCGGATCTTCTAAATAAGAGCTTAAAGCCTGTTGAAGATTCCCTTGATCACGGTATAATTCTGCTCTATTGTCCTTAATTGCAGACATAATCAGAGACACAGCCTCCGACTCCTCTGACTGCGCTTCCAGTATCTTTTGAGCTTGTTGATAAAAGTTTTCAGCCTGCTGGTAGTGTCTCTGTAATTGATAAAGCATTGCAAGCATCTGCAAGGTGGCCGCAGCCATGATATCCTCTCCACAATCCTGGAATATGTGTAAAGCGAGGGTATAGAATTGCTCGGCCTCCTGATAGCGCGCTTGTTTTCGGGTGTAGATACCTGCTTTATAGAATAACTCTCCGATTGAAGAGAAAAAAAGTTCATGTTGCAAAACCCATTGCGTACATTCCAAAACGTGTGGAATATATTGTGCGCAGATTTTCCACTGCTGCGTATCTTCCGGGTCGGGAAATGTGTCCCTGAGAGCCGGTACTACCTGCATGTTGATCATACCTTTGTTTTCCAAATCGGTAGCGGCATCTCGAATAACAGCTTGTACGAGCCGGTGAATACTAAAAAAACTTTTATCCCCCTGACGCGCGATGAGTGAATAGCGTAATAATATTTTCATGGAGCTATCAAAAGAGAGGGGGTCACTGGCTATTTGCTTTAAGGGAGAGTTTACCCAGGGAGATTGAAATGTCTCAAATGCCCCAGAAATGATCGCCTCGGGAATGGCATCTGGCGCTAGATAGGCGCCGAAACGCAGCAACTCAGCCGCCGCGGTATCGGCCTCGCGCACCTTTTCAAAAGCGAGTGACCAGGTGGTGGCGACCGATGCGGGATAATCTTGTGCGAGGCTACCACGCTGGCCGAGCAGCTCATTGCGGCGGGCGCGATACAGTGCAAGATATTCTGATAATGGGCAAGGAGCTTCCAGAATAAAGGCTCCGGCCTGATCTAAAGCGAGCGGAAGCCCGTCCAGTTCCTGTGCGATGGCGCCCGCGAAGCTCTTATCCTCTGCATTAGCCATATCCAATGAGGCTGATGCATCGAGGAAGCGAGCCCTGCGTAGGAGGAGCAATGCGCCGGTCTCCGGGTCCATTTTCTCAAGATCAAGGTGTTGAGCAAGCCCGGCAAGCGCATAAGCGCGGGTGGTAAAGAGTAGATGACCAGGCCCTTCAGGCAGAAATGGCTTGGCAGTGGAGAAATCGTCGATGTTGTCGTAGATTAGTAGCCAGCCGCTATTGCCACGGAGCCAGCTTAAAACTGCCTGAACTCTTTTCATGTGATCCTGTTCATGGCGCTCAGGTAGTTCCAGCACATTAGCCAGTTCAATCATATCGTCAATGAGGTTCGTTCTTGTATCTGCCCGGACCCAAAAGACCGCTGTATACTCTGAGCGGTAGCGATAGGCATATTCGAGTACGGTCTGCGTTTTTCCGATCCCTCCCAGACCGCTGAGGCCCAGGGGATGAGGAACAGAGGCGGCCTCATCGACCTCGAATGCTTGATGAACCCGGGCAAGGATATCCTCTCGTCCTGTGAAGAGCGGATTGCGTTGATGGGGGACACACCAGATATTTGGGGGTGACATGCATATGCTCCTTCAGTCAATCATATCGCCATTTTTCCTAATATCCGGCATAAAATATATCTTTATCGATTTTATTATAGTATACTTTCCGATAGAAGAAAATAGCAATTGGAGATCGTATTTCGGGTGATAGGAAGTAGCAAGGGATTTGAAAAGGCCCGAGCCAGACATGCTTTCGTCTGGGTAGGCTGATCCACCGCTGAAATGTCATGCACTTTTCTTATAGTACTGCTGCCTCCTACAACTGTATCTTCGTTGCATGCGGGTTGAAGGCACCGCTCTGCTCTGGCTCACGGCGCCGGAAAGTTTCTACCGGCGTATATCGGCTTGAAAGCTTTCTAATCAGCCAGAGAGGATAGTGGATACCCTTGCCCTAAGATTACTTAATAACGCTGTCAATAGCAATGAGCAAATTTGTCAATACTGGATTGACAATTGGGAATGGGTTGGTGTAAAAAGATGAGCCAGAATCACAGAAAACGTTCCGATAGTCCCTTTGGAAAAGCGCTCAAGGAGTTACTGCGCCGTAAGGGCCTGACCCAGGCTGCTCTAGCTCAGGAGAGCATGGTTCCAGCAGAAACACTATCCCGTATGATCAAGGGCGAGCGGCTCAACGGCACAACGACGCGCATGCACCTGCGCAATATCATACGCGCCTGCTATGACCTGGGCGTGATTCACTCGGTTGAAGAGGCAAATTATTTAATAACGCAGATCCCCAGCACAAAAGAGCTTGATAGGCGTGACAAAGATGATCGGGCGTTGCTGCTAAAGTTGGAAGCGGCAGCGGCAAAAGAACTGCCGCTTGATCCAGTGAAGTGGCACGAAGAACTGGCGAAAAGAAATCGTAAAGATATGCTGACAATTGAGGACATTGCCTGGTCTCTTTATGTCGAGTTGATGACCAGGATTGCCACTCAGCCTCTTGCCTCAAAGCAGGGACTGCTGCGCGAGGTCTTGAATTCCTTATATACCCTTTTTATAGAAACGCGTATGACGCTCCACAACGCCGGAGCCCGGCTGGCTGTGGCAGGTGAGCAGCCAGTGGGCCTGATAGGGATCAGCATCCTCAACGAGGGATTAAGGCCATTTATGACCAAGTGGCATCCGCTTTTGCAACAATATGAGAAAGAACGTCGAGAGAATAAAAGTGCGTACGAGCATGAAAAAGAGTGGAGACGAGCAGAAGAAATGCGTCAAGAATTAGCCAGCCTTCAGGAACGCCTGGATAAGTACGCTGAAGCCCTGGCGCAGATTATCGGTATTCCCCATAGAAAAGCTCTCTGGTTCGAACAGGATGCCGGCGACGTATGATGTAACAGTCGCCTGGGTGGCTCTCAAAGACTGGCACGAGCAAGCAGCACTTGCAGACCAACGCAGCGCGCTGTAAGGATCTGCGCCCGGCTGATCCAATCGCAATAACCACCCTGCTCAAAACGTGACCCGTCAGTTGGGGCGTGGCTTCGTGGCATATCGGTAATATCAATCATAAAAAAGTGGGCGATAGTATCGGCCTGTTTGGTCAGATAGCCGGAGCCAAGCGAAACAAGCTGAGCAGGGGCGGCCACGACACCAGCCTCTTCATAAAGTTCTTTGAGGGCGACATGCAGCGGATCGGTCTCCGGTTCGCACTGACCGGTGATCGCACAGAGTTCAATCTGCTGACCATGCGCGGGGCACGCTTCAAAACGACCAAGCAGGTAGGCATCTTGTTTGGGACAACGATAGGGCAGAAGATAAACAACGGAGTTATTGGTGTGAGTAAAGATGTAATCGTCACGGTCGATAACACTCAGTCGAGAATGTGCGAAAAGCACTGTTTCCACAATATCCTCCCTCTCACTATGCTCTGGCATCGCTCTAAACAGATTATCCGGTAAATATAAAGAGAAAAGCCTGAAAGCATGAAATCTTCCGCAATGTGGCGTAACTACATTGATTGCTAACAACGAGGGCTATTTTACCCAGCGGTACAATGCGCTGTCAAGCATTCGACATTGACACCTGGAAGTTATGCTGTCAACAATCATGCTTGAAATAAAACCTGCTGGCACTATTTTACGCCTGGGATCGGGATTTCCATCACAAAAGTGTCAATTTCGCATTGACAAATTTCACTAATGAAATTGACAAAATTATTCAGTAATCTTACAGAAAAGGAGCCGCCGCTATATCTGGCATCTCCTCTCTGAATTTTTTATAACGCAATCGTTTTTAATTCTATATAAATAGGATCATATATCTTGTCGCCGATTTAAGAGCAATGCTTGCAAAGAGAAGTGAATTTCATATAGCCAAAATCCTGGTGTCGATATCAGGTCATTTGACCATTGATTACTTGATGTGGAGCTGAAAAGATGTCTGACCATGCTTATGATGCACCTGCACGGAAGCTACGCGTTTTTCTTTGCCACGCTTCCGAAGATAAGCCGGTGGTACGTGATATTTATCAAAAGTTAAAAAGGTACAATGTGGAACTCTGGCTGGACGAAAAAGATTTATTGCCCGGGCAAGATTGGGAGCAATTAATCCCTGAAGTCATACGCAGATGTGATATTATCCTTATCTGTCTCTCTCGCACCTTCCTGGTCAAAGAAGGGTATGGTCACTACGAGATGCGCCTCATATTAGAAGCCGCTAAGCGTAAGCCGATCAATACCATCTATCATATCCCGCTCAGGTTGGATGATTGTGAAATACCTTCCTATTTAGCAAGCATCCATTTTGCATCTCACTTTATCCCAGAAGATTTTGATAAACTGATTGCGGCGTGTGAGGAGAGGCGGAAATGGCTCAATACGATGCATGGAATGAATATAGAACCGTTGCAGAAGAGTGCTTCTGAATATGCTCTTGATTCTCAAGCTATCTCCAGGAACTTTCCTGATCAACCTGCTTCTCAACCGGCTCTCCCCAAGAGCAATGCTAGTGGTGCTAGTTCATCAAACAATGCGGCCTCTATAGACCATACAGTTGAGCGAAGTATCAAAGTAGAGCGTTTCGGCATGACAACATCTCTGAACCCTGTCAATGTATTTTTGTCCTATGCACATGCGGATCAGTTCCTGCTCGACCAATTGGAGGCCCATTTGAGTGGGCTCAAGCTGGAGGGGCGGATCTCGACCTGGTGTGACCGGCAGATTATGCCTGGCGCGAACTGGGCCGGCGTGATTGATCAGCATCTGGAGCAGGCATCGCTGATCCTGCTGCTGATGAGCGCCGACTTTCTGGCCTCTAATTATTGCTATCAAGTTGAGGTCAAGCGTGCTCTGGAGCGGCATCAAGCGGGCAAAGCCGTCGTTATTCCGATTGTGCTGCGTCCCACCGACTGGAAGGGAACGCCTTTCGGGCAGCTACAGGCTTTACCCACCGGAGCTAAAGCGATTACCGAATGGGACAATCTGGACGATGCTTTTGTAGATGTTGTGGCCGGGATTCGTAAGGCTGTTGAGGAGCTTGCCTCACGCTCGTCAAGTTCGATGCCTGTGTCTGGCCCCCGCGACCGCTTTGGTGCGCCTTTCCCAAAGGTGTGGAACGTCCCCCGGCGTCATAACGCTTTTTTTACCGGTCGTGCCGCCGTTTTGCAACAGCTCGCTGCCGACTTTCAAGTGGAGCAGGGCATAAAAACTGTCCCACCTCAAGCCATTGTCGGTCTGGCGGGCATGGGCAAGACGCAGACCGCTGCCGAGTATGCCTATCGCTTTCGCGAAGACTATCATAGAGTGCTTTGGGTACACGCTCAAACACGCGAGAGCCTCATCCTCGGTTTTCAGACCATTGCTGGCTTGCTCAAGCTTCCTCAGGAGCACCTGGAAGACCCGGCAGTGCTGGTGCAGGCGGTGCAAGAGTGGTTCAAGGATAAAAGTGGTTGGTTGCTTATCTTTGATAATGCTGATGATTTCGAACTGGTTGCTCCATATATCCCTGTAGGTCCGGGGCATGTGCTACTGACGACGAGAGTCGGCTCGGCCATTGAGCTAGCGCAGCCGCACGAACTGCAAGCGTTACAGGTTGAAGATGGAGCACTGTGCTTGCTCCGCCGGGCGGGTCTGCTCCGCTGGAATCAGTTCCTGGGAGATATCTCAGTCGAACTTGCAGATGCGGCACGCAAGCTTGCAGATCAGATGAAAGGGCTGCCACTGGCATTAGAGCAGGCTGGAGCGTATATCAATGATACAAAATGCGGCATGCTAAAGTATCTTGAACACTTTGAACGCTATCGAGCGAGGCTTCAGAAAATCAAATCAGGGGTGATTCCCGATTATGCGATGCCGGTTGCGCCCGCCTTGATGATAGCCAGCTCAATGATTGGACGCTCGTCTGCCGCTTTTGCCCTGTTGCAGCTCTGTGCCTTTCTTGCACCCGAAGGCATTCCTGACGACTTTGTGGTACTGACCGCTCCGGTGCTGGGCGAGCTGCTGAGCCCGATAGCGGACGATCCAATCTTGCTCGATCAGACGATCAGTCCCTTAATAAAGTATTCCCTGCTTGAACGCGAGGAACAGAGTGGAACGGCGTTAACGACGCTTTCTATTCACCGCATCTTGCAACTGGTGCTGCTGGATGAGATGGATGCCGCAACGCGTCTGCTCTGGGCGCAAAGAGCGGCGCGCGCTCTTCTCCGCGCCCGAGAAACAGCAACCATGCCGCTCTCTGTTCTCCAGCCTCATATACGGCAATGCCGCGACCACATAGCCGACTGGGGGCTTTCGTTTCCCGAAGCTGACATGTTTTAAACAAAGAAAAGAGAAAATTATTAAAGGAAGAAAAACTCTATGTGTAAAACACATAGATCAAAATATTCTGAGTGTATATTTAAATGCGGTCTGTATTATCCTTATATGCTTGTCAATGCCGTTGACAAATCCTGCTAATGAAATTGACAACTTTTTTGAGTAATATTTGAGAAAAATATAGCGTATTGCCGTTTATAAATTAGTTCGATCATTTTTTATTACTATACTTTGACTGAATGGCATAAGAGGGAGCAATTCAATGATGTTTGATGATATTTTCAAACGCTCTACCAGTGAAGTGGCGGTGAACAGACAGAGCGAACACGACGACACTCCAGCTCCAGCAACAATAGACCAGAACATAGGGCTGCTGCCCAGGTCACTTCCCAATGACTTGTCAACAATGATTGGACCCTGGTTCGCGCAAGTGGCAGATATGGCAGAAGCTTACCACGTTCAATCGGTCACGGCGGCGCTACAGCGTTTGCATGCACACTGGAACATCCCTGGCTTTCGGCTGGCATTTGTGGGGGAGTTTAGTCGCGGCAAAAGCACACTGATCAATCGCTTACTCAACCGTATGCTGCTGCCGGTCGCCGTTTTGCCAACAACCGCCAGTATTACTTCCATCGTACCAGGCGAAGAGGACCATCTCACCGTAAATTTCCCGGATGGACGCCAGGAGATACGCCCGCTGGAAGCTGCCTCGTGGCATGACCTCATAGCCGGTAAAGAGGCGGAGAACAGTCGTACGAGAGAGACAACCACTCGTGTTACGCTGAAGCATCCCTGGTTACATGAAATAGGGATAGAAATCATTGATACGCCGGGGACGGGCGACGGCAATGAGCAGAGAACCGCGCGTATTCTGGATGTGCTGAGCCAGTGCGATGCTACCATTATCCTCATCAGCGCCGTTGTTCCACTCAGCCTGACGGAAAAGCTGTTTATCGAACAGGAGATCCTGGGCAGGCACATCCCGCAATTGCTAGTCGTTGTTTCCATGCTCGATACCATTCCTGCTCCAGAACGCTCCAATGTGCTTGCTGCGATCAGCGAGCGCCTGAAACTCATCTCGCCCGACATTCCGCTCCTACCCGCACACGAAGTAGGTGCTGGCGAAAGTGAAAAGGAGCCTTTAGAGGCAATAAAAAAGCGGATAGCAGACATGGCTGCGCGCTCCGACCGCCAACGCTGGCGCAGCAGGCAGGTCGCTGGCCGTTTAGCTGATTGTCTGAAGCAACTGACGGAAGTTGGGAAGCAAATGCTAGCCGAGCAAGCTTTAAGTCAGGCTCAGCGAGAAGCGGAACGCCAAAAAGCGCATACAGCAATGCAGGCAGAAGCTGCTCATTGGGACGCAATCAAGCGGAGGTTCCAGCAGAGGCGTCTCCAGGTTGACCTGGAATTTTGCCAGCAACTTCAGGTTTCTGGCAACCAGATTGTGCAGCGCCTTGTCAGCGATCTGAGCAAGAGCAACGATCCCAAGAGCTGGTGGGAGCAACAATTTCCCTTTTTGCTGCACCGTGAGCTACTGCTGCTCGCCCAGGCATCTTCTAGCTTCTTTCTGCGTATCCTGGCTCAGGATGTAGAGACATTGCACGGAGACATTTCCAGAACATTCACGACCGCTTTAACCAGGAGCGTTACCACGGTGACAGATGTGCCGGAACCTCTGCCAGTGATACCTGACCTGGCGCTGACCGACGAGCACGAGTACCTCTTCCTTTCACGACTTGGCAGCAGTGCAGCAGTTATTATTGGCTACTTGCTCGTTGGGCCAATCGGTAGCGCGATTACGATAGCTCTGAGTATCACCAGTGACCGCCTGCTGAGGCAAGCCATAGAGGAGCAGCGGGATCAAGTCAAAAGGGAGGTCATCAACTGCGTGAATAGCACCCTCCAGGAGTATACCCACCTGCTCTCGCGGCGTCTCCAGGGCCTCTATGAGGAAGTTGCTCAAGAGATTGAAGACGGGCGGCAAGCGTGGCTGGAGACCCATAAGGAGGTTTTAAAGCTGACAAATGGAACTCAGCAGGAGTCTCTTGCCTGGTCGCGGCTGATTGAGCAGGCATCCCTCTTGCGCGCATCTATTCTGGACGCACTACAGCATTAACAAGAAGAGTGATGCAGGAAGGTGGATGATAATCGTGATACAAAAAAAGAGTAGTAAACAGGATGATCAAATAGATCAAGATGACGCATTACAAATATGGGCGGATATTACTGATCACCTGCGCTTTGCCGAGCAGGTGATACAAAAATCTGATCTGCCGTCCCAGTCCCGTACAAAGTTGCGCGAACGGACACAACGCATTCGTAGCAGGCAAAGCGATCCTAATATGTATCTTGCCGTAGTTGGTGAGTTTAACGCAGGGAAAAGTACCTTTATCAATGCCCTGCTCCGTGAAGAGTTATTGCAGACTTCTGCTATTGTTGCCACTGCAACCTCAACGCGCATCTGCTACGGCTCGCAGGTTGATCTCGAAGTGTGCTTCCGCCATAAAAAGAGTCCGTTGCGTTATATGCAAGATGGCAAACAGCTCTGGCGACAGATACAGCAATATTCGCCCAAACTTTCTCATCATAATCATGATATTCGCGCATATATTGCGGCAGTCACCGCCAATAATGATGTAGCTGCACATGTGGAAAGCGTGACCCTGTACCATCCGACGGCCTTTCTTAGCAACAAAACCATCATCATTGATACACCTGGCATCAACGCCGAATACGATGCGCACAGGCAGGTTACCCGTGATGTGGTGGAGCACGAGGCCGATGCCGCAGTGATTATTATTCCGGCGCCGGTTCCATTATCCCAGACATTGACCACCTTCCTGATGGAATCGCTACGCCCATATATTCATCGCTGTTTGTTTGTGGTGACGCAAATGGATAAGGTCCAGGAACGCGAACGCAAACGCTTGCTGGCAAACATTCAGACGCGGCTCACAAAAATGCTGGGGCTCAATCAGCCGGTGGTGCTTTACGAGTCCGCTCCTCAAATCGCCCTGGATACCTTACAGCGACAACCGGTCGCTGCTGGAGAAGAGCACTGGTGCAACGATTTTGAGCAGCTTGAGCAGGTGATCTGGGATCGTCTGCGTCAGGAGCGTGCATTAAACATTACGGAGAGTTTGCTCAGGCTCATGGCGGTGTTGTTTGAAGAGCTAGGCGCGCGTTTACGAGAGCGTCAGGCAGCATACGAAGCGCGTCAACAGGCCATTCAACGCGAAACCATTCAAGACATCTCCGCCTTTACGACACAGGAGCAGCGCACATATCAAACATTGATCGACCGCGCTGCATCGGATGCTCGCTATGAACTTGAATCATTTATAGCGAGGCGAAGCAGTGATACTGAAGAGGCAGTGCATGATGCAATTTTCAGCGTAGATAGCGCCTCTGATCTCAAATCTACCGTAGAGCAGGCCGTTCAAGAGAGGATGGCGCGGGCTGGTCGGGTTTTCCAGAGAGAATTAGAGGAGCAGATAGAGACGTTGAAGCTTGCAACCATCAGGGCGAGTCAGGATTTTGATACACGCTTTGCTCAGGAATATCACAAGCTCCAGGCGCTGGCACAGACAGTATCATTCACACAGATGGAGCAGCTCGATAGTGATATCTCGCTCAACACGTCCAACATCTCTTACTCGGCAAATAAAATCAATGATGAGTTGGACGGCATCGTAGGAAGATTGGGTTGGGGAGGAGCTGCCGTCGGTGCGGCTATTGGTACTGCCATTCTGCCGGGTATTGGCACCTTCATCGGGCTATTTGCCGGCCCCTTGCTGATTGGTCTGTTTGGCCCATCTCTCCAGGAGCGCAAAACGAAGATGTGGGATGCCGTAAGTCCGGCGCTGCAAACAGCATTCCAGAATATGGAAGCGCAGGGGCTGACCATTTTAGAGCAGTACGAAAGGGAGGTACAGCGCGTCTTTCAACAGCGCCTTAATACCTATATGCGGCATTATAAAGAAACTGTCGATTCGATGATCCAGCATCAGCAAACAGAATTGAAAACCATTCAGAGTATGCAACGCACTATCCAATCAGATCAGCAGGAAATAGAGCGCAGACGTATCTCATTACAAAAAAAGCAGCAGCAGATTGCACAAAAGAAGGGTTAGGAGGAATCAGCTATGACACAAACAGCATCAGAAAATCAGCTTAACGACTTTCAAGAAAAACGTAAAGCGCTGATAGCCCTGGCGCAACGGCTGCAACGGGTATTACAGACGCTGAATATGACGGGGTGGCAGGAAAAGGTTTATCAATTAGAAGTGCGTGCTGCGGCAGATAATTTTAAAATTCTGGTGATGGGAGAGTTTAAACGTGGCAAAAGCACCTTTATTAATAGCTTGCTGGGCGAGGAAATCCTGCCAAGCTATGCCACACCCACCACAGCGATTATCAACGAGGTAAAGTGGGGCGAGAAGCCGGAGGCGGTATTACATTTCCTTCCCGCGAAAAATGGTCAGACCCAGGCGCCGCAAAATATTCCTGTTGATCAGATAGAGCAGTATGTCACCATCAAAAATGAAGAGCAGGGCTATGGCGCTCAATCGGTCGTGTACGAAAATCCTTATGAAAAAGTTGAATTATTCTGGCCGCTTGAGCTCTGTCGCAATGGCATCGAGATCATCGATTCTCCTGGTCTGAACGAGGATATAGAGCGGCAGAAGATCACGCTGGAATACCTCTCAGCCATCGACGCCGTGATTTTTGTCATTGCCTGTGACTTCCCGGTCTCCAAATCTGAGCGCGATACCATCGATACGGTCAAAGACGCGGGTCACGAAACGGTGTTTTTTGTCTGTAATCGTATCAATGTCATTCTCAAGCAGGAAGATCGGATTCGGGTCAAAGAACGCTGTCTCTCCATGCTGGCCCCATTAACAAAGCATGGAGCGCGGCATATCTTTTTTGTCAATGCGCTTGGCGCCCTGCAAGGACGCCTCCAGCATAATGCGTCCCAGGTAAATCAGTCGAATCTACCATTGCTGGAGGATGAATTGCGCCAGTTCTTAATCCACGAACGGGGGCGCGTCAAGCTGATGGGACCGGCGAGAGGGCTACAGAAGGCCATGCATGAGGCTCGTATATCTATCGCAGAGCAGCAGAAGATGCTGCACACGGATATAGAGACGCTACAGGCGAACTACGCGCAGGCAAAACAGGGGCTGGATACGCTCGAACGTGAGCGCCGCGACATCATCTTCTATGTGGAGGGTGCGCGGATGCGGTTGCGCAACGAGGTCAGTATGGCCGCATCTCGCTTCTACGGTAACGCCGCTAATAACGTGGCAGGCTGGTTGAGTGCCTATGATGTCAAAAAGCCGATGGGGCTGCACGAAGTCTTCTCCGGCAAGGCTCGTGAACGAGTGGTGGCGGAAGTGGTAGAGTATCTGGTTGATCAGGTTAGTGTTGCCTTCAAAGAGTGGCAGACAGCAACATTAGAGCCGACAATTGCACGTCACATGAACACTATGGAGCAGGAGCTGCGCGAAAAAACGCACCACTTTGCTGTCGGCCTCGACGAAGTGCGGGCAAACCTTGTGGCGCACTCCACGCTCGACATCGTGGTTGACAGCACACAAACAGAGCAAATTTCCGGTACAGAGCGCATAGGGGCAACGGCAGTTGGGGTGGGCCTGGGCATTGTGTTAGGCGATCCGGCCCTGGCTATCATGGGCGGCATGTTTGGCTACAAGGAGATGATGAAGAATATTCTCCCGCAGATTGCAGTTGCTGTTGCCACAACGATCATCTTTGGACCGGCCCTCATTATCCCGGCCATGCTCGCCGCCTCTCTGATCAGAGGTCTTTTCAAAGCGAATGCCATCAACAAGAAGATCAGAGATGCCGTGGGTCAGGAATATAAACAAAAGCTGCTGGACATGCAGGCCGATATGGCGGAGCAACTCGCCCAGACCATTGACCAGAGGATGGCCCAGTCTCAAGAAGAGCTCGATCAGGCCCTCAGGTTAAACCTGCACAATGTCGATGAGCAGGTGCAGCCGATCCTCCAGGCGAAGACGCTTGGGCAGGCCAGAGTGGATCAGCAGCTCTCGGAGATTGAGCAGGCCCACAACGAGCTCAATCAAATCGATCACGCGCTTGGTGAACTCATCGGGCAGATCGCAATTTCATAAACGGCTGACGCTAAATCTTTTTAGCTAACGCTGTGTGCAAGTTGTTGTTGGGGTCCAGGGGCGAAGCCCCTGGCGGGGTGTGGGGGGTCCCCACG
This sequence comes from Ktedonosporobacter sp., assembly GCA_035293765.1. Taxonomy (GTDB): domain Bacteria; phylum Chloroflexota; class Ktedonobacteria; order Ktedonobacterales; family Ktedonobacteraceae; genus DASRHT01. The sequence continues at coordinate 63,732 of DATGMF010000060.1, read as the reverse complement.
CTCTTTCCTCCGCTCGCCGCCGCAGGCGGCAACAGAAACTTGCACATCGGGTTAGCCATGAGCCTGACGAAAGGACAAACTTATGCACACAAATACGAATATGTCAGAAAAGAGAATTACCGATATTCTCAATCAGCGTGAGCCTTTCTCGCGAGAGATGCAGGCCAAACAATATAATTTGCGGCAGCAGCTCCAGGCTTTAAGAGTGTTAGAGGAACGATATCGGAAGATCGAGCGGCAGGGTCCCCAGGGAATGTTCAGCTTGATCCAGCATCTCCCCCTGCCTCAGTTGATAAAAAAGATGGAAGCACTGGAGCGAGAGCTGGACAAGCCGGTGCGCCGTTTTGCGCGCCAGACGCTCAACATTGGAGTGGTTGGGCGTGCCGGTCAGGGGAAAAGTACGTTGCTACAGAAGCTGAGCGGCGTGGGATCAGAAGTTATTCCAGCCGGGAATCGCCGCTTTTGTACCGGCGTGCGCAGTGTGATCCGGCACAATACCGATCCTGCCCAAAAAGGAGGGCTGATCAGCTTTTATACGCGAGAGGAATTCCTCCACGATGTCTTAGCTCCCTACTATCAGCGGTTAAGTCTCGGTGATGAACCACGCAGTCTAGAAAGTTTCATCGCTCAGCCTTTGCCGAGATCGACGAAGAAGGATGCGCTCTCGCTGGCTATGTATCAGCATCTGGAGCGATATAAGCGGCATGCGCAGGTATATGAGAAACTGCTTGGCGCGGCTGATTTGCTCGTACCTATTCAAGAGGTACGCCGCTACGTGGCGCAGGAATCGCTGGATGGCAGTCAAGAGTACTACGAATTTATGGCGGTAAAAGAGGCTATCGTCACCACGGACTTTCGCCAGAAGGATGTCGAAAGAATTGCGCTTGTTGATATGCCCGGGTTGGGTGATACCGGTGTCGGCGATGATACGCGTTTGATGCAAGGATTAGGCGAGGAGGTGGATGTGGTGATTTTTGTCCTCATGCCTTATATGCGCGGTGAATTGCAGGAGGTTGATTTTCAGCTTTACGATCTGGCGCATAATGCGATGGGCGGAATCATACCTATAGAAGACTGGTCATTTATGGTGCTCAACCATAAAACGACGTTGGACGATGATAATAGGGTGCGTTGCGAAGATATCAAGGCCAAGATAGAAAGCGGAGCCTCAGGTCATAGCGACCATCCAATCAAAGTAGTGGAGTGCATCGTCGCGGATTGTAGCAACGAAGCTGCCGCAGGCGCGCAGGTGCTGACGCCGGTGCTTGAGTATCTGGCCCGTGAAATGCGTGCGCTCGATGAGAAATATATCGCTGGCTGGCGTCTGAAGCTTTGCACGCTTGACCAGGAGGTCGAACAACTCCTTGAGCAGATGTCCTCAGTACTTGACGAGAGGGCGGCGGAACACAAAGAGGATCAGGCATTCGAAGAGTGTTTTGGTCTATTATGGCCGCAACTCACTACAGCTTCGTTCAATCTCGTTGAGCAGCTCAAGCAGGAAAATACTAATCCCAACGAGCAGTTTGTTTTGCATCTGCAAGAGATTATCACGGCCTGTCGCCAGGATCAGGGCTTGCCGACCATCGATGAGATCCCGCAACGGGTCGGAGCTTATGGCGCTCCTATCAATGCTTTTAACGATTACCTGCATGGTATTCGTACACATCTCACGCGGCACTTCATGAGCATTGATGAATATGCCAATTTCACGATGGATGAGGTAAAGACCAGGATTGCGCACCTGTTCCTCTCTACCGGTCGCCTGGACTACCTTTTTTCGCGGTTAGGGGAAGAGAAAGAACTGCTCGCAGTGATGGCGACCCAGCCTTTGCTGGCTGAAGCGTTGCGCGAGACCTTTCGTATGCTGGGGAACTACCAGCTCTCTTTGCGCGGGGTGTTTCTGCATCGTATCCGCGAGGCTGATACGCTGGCGGATATCTCCCCTTTTTATGGAACGCGCGTCCCGCCTCGCGACTTTAGCCCGCAGACTATTCTACAGACGCTGGATATGTTGCAGAAGGCAGCGGTGGACAAAATCGAGCAGCGCCTGAGCAATTTTATCAGGATTCCCGGCAGTGCCGCCTGCGCACTTGGTGAAGAATTTATCGACCAGACATTACGCTCACAAAACGCAAAAAGAGACTGGCGTTTATTCTACAAGGCGCATCGGGCAATGATCTGGCCGGAGGTTTTTGAGCAAAGTATCACCTGGAGCGAGCTGCAACATGCGTGGCAAATGGCCTGTCAGGCTGCTAAGAGCGTGCATCTCGCCGCTCCCATCTGTACCCTTAGTCAGATTTGAGGAAGGAAAAACATATGCAAGAAAAATGTCCTGAGTGCGGCAAACCGCTCCGCTTTGTCGGCCAGAAATGGGAATGCTCCGGCGACCCTTTCCATAAAATTCCCGCTCAAGGGAATAGAGGGTATGCGGGAACTACGTCGAGTTCTATACCCCCCCGTCCTGCTGACAACCGGGGGGGAAATATTCAGGTCGTGCCGCTACGCTATCCAGTTCTGAGATCGCCAGGAGAGAGTAGCGGCATCATCGCGCCGAAACTCAGATGTCCATTTTGTGATTACGAGTTTCGTCTGAATGAGGCGGCGGTCGTTTCCACGGTCAATCCGGGGAAGGTGCTGCGTCCTGGCAAGTCAGGGGTATTCGGACCAGTGTTTGGGCATAAAGGCCCCCTTGATGGGCCGCTCCTCACTTCGGAGATGGCCTGTTACCAATGTCCACGCTGTCTGCTCGCTTTACCATATCGCTATGAGTCCAGCACGAATATTTATGTTGGTGTTGTAGGTGATACAGATAGTGGAAAAACGCATTACCTGGCCGCGCTCCTGAGCCTGATGGAAGAAGGAGGGATGGCGCAAAATGCCATACGTAATTCAGTACGTTTTGTTCCTCAGACCGATTATACGACGGAAATGCTTAAAGAATATCGCAAGGTATTCGAAGACCAGCAAGTATTCGATATTACGAGGCCTTTCAAGCCAGGAAAAGAGGGCGAGATTCCTCTATGGAGACCATTGATATTCAATATGCTTATTCGACAATCCAACTCAGTACAAGAGTCGCGTTCCGTTAATCTCATCTTTTATGATATCTCCGGCGAAGATATCGCAGATGAAAAGCCTCTGGCACAATATGTCTGGCCTGTTTTGCGTGCTCAGGCGTTTATCTACCTCGCTGATCCTCTGAGCATGAGAGGCGTGGTTGATCGTTTGCCTGCCGACAAAAAGCCAAGAGCGGCTATGCATGCCCGCCTATCATCGCATGAGGTTCTGGATAAAGCTATCAAAGTGATTCGTCGCCGGCGAGGTCTGGGGCCAGACGACCCGCTGTCCGATCCTGTTGCGATTACGATTTCAAAATCAGATATGCTTGATGGGATTATTCCTGTTGCTGAGCGTCAAAACATGCCCTTTCTTAATCCTGTGCAATACGATGGATTTGTGCATATTGATGATTTTATGCGCAATCATGTAGCGATTGGCAAATGGCTTGTCTCCATGAATGAAAGACAATTGATGCAATCGACATTGTATGTGCCGAATAGCAGCTTCTTTGCGGTGTCAGCCACGGGGAGTTCACCCAATAGTGTCGGGAAGTTCGCATCGATTCAGCCACGGCGTTGCCTTGATCCTTTGCTCTGGATACTCTGGCGTTTCGCAACAGGGGTGTATTGATATAAGCATTGAGTTTCGTTAGAAGGATATGAGGCTATGGCAAGAATCGATCAACTCATCTATACATGGTCTGAGGTTGGGCTGAGTGGCCGCACGGCGGGGTTTCGTATTCGCGCAGCCTCGCAAGAACTAAGTGATGCTCGAAGTCCACGCTACAGAGGTCTGGAGCGTTATCTCTCCTATGATCTTCCGCCTGGGATGCGGGCAAGCTCTGTCCGTGCGGCAGATGCGCCGGTCTGTCTGGCCCTGATAGATGCAGAGGAGGAGCGTATCCTGGTTCGCAGAGAGATGCTGGATGTGGAGAGCGTGGGCAGACCAGGAGCCTATCTGACGCATCTGTTGGCAGGTTTGCCCGCGCATTTTTCCGCCCGCGATGCGATTCTGCTCTGGCACAGTGATCTCTGGGTGACGACGAAGAATCCGCTTAGCCCGCGGCAACTTTTGTTGGACCCACTTCCCGAGCAGAGGCTCTTCTCACGCGAGACGCCTGCCTGGCAAATTGCTTCGATGGACAATTTCCGCGCCTCGTTGCGCCTGGCCCTGGCACACTTTTTGCGCTCTTCATCTCCGGGGCAGCTTGCTTTATGTGGCTCTTCCGAGACGATTGCCGCGCTGATCTGGGGCGTCACCCAGAGTTTGCCGCTCGCACTGCTGGCCGGGATGACGTTCAGCACGTACACAGATGGTCGCGATAGCGACGAGGAGACGATTGCCGGTTTTTTCTCTGAACGCTTCCTGCCGCCCGGTGAAAGCTCGTTCAATGTGGATACGGCAGCCTCCAGGACGCGCCCGGAGGTAGAAGGGATGGTTGACCAATACATCAGCTTTGCTGTTACCGAGCTTTGCCGACGGATACAGGCCCCACGACAGCGTGAAGATCAGCTCGCCTCGTTGATTGAGCAAGCGGACAAGCAGGATGTCAGAGATGTTGCGGCTTTGCTCCGGCTGTTCGAGACATACCAACAGGAGCAAGAGCAGAAACGCAAAGCGGCGGAGCAACAACGCATCAGGGAGCGAGAGCGTTCCAGGCCCGTTATGCCAGCGATTCAGCCTGTCCCGCTGGTTGATCGGGAAGTGCAGAGCAATCAACCAGCTACCGCCGTGCCTTATCGCCAGCAACCGGCGGCACTTGCAGCGCAAAACTCGCCGCAGCAGGATGCTCGCAGCGGCGGTTTTATGTCACAGCCGCCACAACGACCTGTGCCTATCAGCACACGCGCAAAAAACGCAACAGGAGCGCTCGTCTCGCAGTTTCGGCAAGAATTAGCGCAGATTCGTCCGCAACGTGTGCTCTATCGCGTCGTCCTGCTTTCGCTTTGCCTGAATCTGCTCCTGCTTGGCGCCCTGATCATCTCACTGATCGCTCGGGCTCCGCAGCCAAACTCTCCTGGCGTGGTCGCATCTACGCATACGCCGTCTGTACCAAGACGTACGCCTCCTGTTCCGGTTCGTGGCACTGTCACGCCGATCCCGATACTTACAGATGACGTCACGTTTTCTGCGATAAGCTCTCCCTCGGCAGCAAAAAATGCAGCTTTCACCTTTTCCGTAGCAGTAAAAAATAGTGGCTCAAGTACCTGGAATGTGCAACAACACTATCAACTGAAGTGTATTCCTAATCCTGATCCGGGGACTACAACAGATCAGGATTGCCCGGCAGAACAGCAACTGGCGCTCGTTACAGCATCTGTAGCGCCGGGTGCCGTCTATACATTTGTTTTTCAATTTCAGTCACCTGGTCCTGTTGGTACGCATACCATCAAGGTCCAGATGTTTAGAGATCAGACGCCGTTTGGCAAGTCAGAACTTTTGTCATTCAAGATTACGGCTTAAATTGTCGATAACACAGATCCAGAGGGAGAAATTCAACAATGGAACGGCGCACACCCTTCTCTTTTTTCGTTCGGTTGATCTTTATCGTATTAGTGCTAGCTCTTATTGCTGGAGGAGCCTATACTGCCTATAATCTGCTGCAAAAACCCGCTGGTTACTTCCCGACGAATGCGGTCGTCATCACACAAGTGCAGCGTATCGGCAAGTTGGAGACGGTCTCTTACACGCTGCAACAAATTATTACGTACGACCCGGATGCGAATTCCTTCTGGCATTTTCTTGGCGATGCCAAGAAGTTGTTCGTTGTGTTTGGCAAAGTCACCGCGGGTATCGATCTCTCTAAGCTCAGCAGCAGCGATATACAGATACAGGGAACAGAGCCTGGCAAAGCCTCGATCACGGTCAATGCGCCAGCACCACAAGTTCTGAACTCAGACATTGATCCTGGCCGGACACAGATCTATGATGCCAGCAGTGGCGTCCGAGGGCTATGGAATCAAAATCTCGATGAGAACACGACCCTGAAAGTACTGTCAGCCGCGAAGGACTCGCTGCAAGGTGAGGCATGCCAGGAAGGTATCCTCCAGCAAGCATCGGATAGCGCCAAAGCCCAATTAACGTCACTGTTCACCACCATAGGCTTTTCAACGGTGGTTATCAACATACCAGCCGGAACGTGCAGCTAAACAGATTTTGCAACGTATATTCCGCGACTCTCGCGCCGGGCTATGCTCACACAGAAGGCCCGGCGCGCCTCTCTGGCTGATCAGCAGGCATTGAAGAGGACATACAAAGGGCGGTCGCAGTAATACTGCGAAGCTTCTTGTCCGATGGCTATCTTGGATGGAACTATATAAACAATCGACTCGCTGTTACTTCCCTCTTTAGAGAACCATAAATTTCTCATTTTAATTGTATCATGGTTGTCAATCACTCGCATCGTTCTTTGGAACGGTGTTTTCTGGCCTCATTTCCGCTACACTGGCACTCCAAGTTGTTGAAAAAATGAGAAAGGAATCCTCTAATGACGACTGATGGAAAGACTGCTCAACCTGCCGATCTCCATGAGGAGACGCGCCGCATCTGGGACCAGAAAGCCGCATTTTGGGACGAGAGGATGGGTGAGGGCAACCAGTTCCAGCGCCTGCTGATCGGTCCTGCATGCGAGCGGTTGCTCAACTTGCAGCCAGGTGAAACCGTCCTGGAGATTGGTTGTGGCAATGGCGTCTTCGCGCGCCGTATGGCCCAGCTCGGTGTGAATGTGCTTGCCACAGACTTCAGCTCCCAGTTTCTCGAACGCGCCCGCGCCCGCTCTTCTGAGCATGCCGACCGGATCGACTACCGCCTGGTGGATGCCACCCGAGAGGAGGAGATTGTGGCTCTGGGAGCACAACGCTTTGATGCCGCCGTGTGCAACCAGGCCATCATGGATATGACCGAAATTGAGCCGTTGATGCGCGCCATCCGGCAGGTGGTCAAGCCCGGTGGGCGCTTTGTCTTCTCGCTGAGCCATCCCTGCTTTAACCAGGCTGGCACGACATTCAGTGTGGAAGAGACCACCGTCAATGGCGAAATTGTCAGGACCTACGCCATTAAAACCACCAGCTATCTGCATTTCAGCCCTCAGAAAGGGGTAGGGATGCTGGGTGAGCCTCTGCCGCACTATTACTTTGATCGTCCCTTGCACGTTCTCTTCAATGCCTGTTTTCAAGCGGGTCTGATGCTTGATGGGCTGGAAGAGCCGGCTTTCGATCCCCCTCATGATGGCTCACAGCCGGGGAACATATTGAGCTGGGCCAATTATCGCGAGATCCCACCTGTGCTGGTCACACGCTGGCGCATTCCGCACTGAGTGTTGTAGCGATGGTAGAGCTGCAAAGATTGCAGATCAAGCTCTCTCGTGTGAGGCATGAGAGAGCTTGCAAGCCTTCATTACCTCATCTGCGATCCTTGCAGGAGAGATGCTCCCGATAATGTGTGTTTTGTTCCATAAGACCGCCGCTTTCGTTTCTTCGAAGCTAAACGAGTCAGGATCTAACGTCACTCCAAAGTGCCGGAGGCTAGAAGCCCAGACTTGCTTTGAATAGACATTTCCAGGAAGGTAGGGAACTATTGTAGGAATGTGTAAGGCTCCTGAGATATGAGCGGGCCCGGTATCGTTCGATAGCACGAATGTGGCATGCTTGACAATTACCGCGAGATCTCGTAAAGAGTCTATTGTATGTACCAATATGCGAGCGTTAGTCTGTCCTTTAAGCAGATTGCCATAATCATCCTGCACATCTGACTGTTTTAAGCCCTCTGGCTGCTGGGCATCAGGGCCACATGCTATCAGGAAATCGAGTTTCTGAGTCGGAAAGTTGCGCGCAAAATAATCATGGATCAATGCGATGACCTCATCCCATCGCGGATAACATTTAGCAATGACGACGGATTGAAAAAAACATACTATCTGCATTGCTTCTGGATTGAGACCTGAAGTCTCCACGAGATAAGGATATCGCGCCTCATCGTGCGCGGAAAGTAATAGATTGGGCTGAACTTTGTAGCTGTCGATGGAACCTTCTGGCAGGCTCAATAACTCTTCTATGAAATCAGCATATCTTCTATAAGGACCACGATGAACATAACTTCTCACTGCTACCCGGAAAAGATGCGATAACGTTGTTACTGTACGCATGCGGCTGCTGGGTTCATTGCTATGGGTAAGCATTTCCTGATCTACTTGCAAATAAGGAGCGCCATCATTTGCACCGTGAAAATCCATAATCATAATATTGTCTTGCCCGGGATGATAAGCTGGTAATTTCCAGATATTATTGGTTGCATCTGATGGTGCCTGAAAGACGTTAATCTGCCGAGAAAATCGTGCTTGATAAAGTTCCTCATCAAATAACTCTACAACGTTTTCATCGACGACGATGCTAATATCTACATCATTAATATGAAGACAATCCAGTGCAAGCAGGATACCTTCAAGAAAAGCTGTACCCACAATGGACTCTCCTAACCTTCCAGCCTTACCACCCAAACGAATGAGTATGCCATTGGCTGCTTTAAATATCTTGCTCACGCATGCTAATGTTTCTTGATCCTGTTTTGCTATTACAAGCTGCTTATTCAAGGCAAGCTCTTGTAAAAAGGACATCTCACTGGTTCTGGTCGTCAAACCTTGATCCTTTCATCATTTCCTTTTCCTCTGTCCAGGATATCACAAACTAAGCCTGTTGACATTGTGCAGCGCCGCCGCATATACTTACTGCTGGTAATATATTTATCTTCACCGGGTGGCCTGGAGTCGCAGAGGCTCGGGCAGAATAGGGAAGTCGGTGCGAATCCGACGCAGTCGCGCTACTGTAACTGGTGAGCAGCTTATCCTCTCGCATGACGCGAGACGTTGTCACTGTCCTATGGGTGTATACCACCATTAAGGATGGGAAGGCCGGATGGGCTGCGCAAGCAACCAGGAGTCAGGAGACCTGCCCGGTGGGTATGCTTACGTTCCTTCGCGTAAAAGGAGCGAACCGAGACGCCGATACTGCGTGCGGCAACACACATTTCACGCCTTCTTGTCTCCGGCTCAATCTCCATTCGCGCGGGGTGACTGCGGCATCTATCATGACGATTCGGAGGTCACCACATGCGTACTCAACTATCCCGTATCTTTTTAGCGATGCTATTTTTTCTGTTGTTATTAACAGCTTGCGGCCAGCAAACTGCTGCTAACCCATCTGCGTCCGCGACTCCCACCGCCGCGCCGGATTTCTATGGCACGCCAATCGCGTTTCCCTCCACACCGCCTCAACGCATCGTCTCGCTCATCCCAAGCATCAGCGAGGAACTGGGCGCGCTGGGTCTGGCTAAGCGAGTTGTGGCAGTTGATTACTACACGAATTTTCCGGCAGAGATGGTCTCACTGCCAAAAATATCGGATGCTAACAGCAAATATAATGTAGAGCAGATTGTATCGTTGAAGCCAGACCTTGTTTTGAGCTATGGCGGTGAGACCAAGCAGTACGATGGGCAACTGGCCGGTCTGGGCTTGCACGTTGTGGACCTGCCAATCGCTAACTTTGCACAATCGCTGCAACAAATATTGCTATTGGGCCGTCTCACCTTTACCCAGGATGCCGCTACTAAGCTGGTGAATCAGCTCCAACAGCAGATTGATCAGATCAAAGCGGCGGTTGCGGGTACAACGGCCCCTAAAGTAATGATTGAGCTGGACTACAGCACGCCCGGCAAGCCGTTCGTCTTCGGTGGCGGCTCCTTTGGCGATGATCTTTTACAGGATGCTAACGCCATCAATATCTTCCACGACAATACTGGCGGTCAGGGCTATCCCCAGGTAACTGACGAGGCCGTGATCGCCGCCAATCCGCAATTTATCGTGCTGACAGAAGATCCCAAATTTGGCGGCGATGCGGCTTCCGTTGGTAAGCGTGCCAACTGGGGAAATATTGAAGCTGTGAAAGCGAACCATGTCTACAACGTCAATGGCGATCTGCTGTCACGGCCCGGTCCTCGTCTTGTTGAAGGGCTGCGTTGCGTCGCGCAACTCGTCCACCCCGATAAATTTTCCGGTTCATTGCCTGCTTATTGTAGTGCGGCTGCATAATCTGGCAGCGTGTGCCATCGTTAGCGTACAATAGACAATATTATGAAACTTGCGACTCGCACAGCTCAACCGGAACTGCGGCGCGGAGAAAAACGGCGATGGTTCTCCGCACCGCTGGCTATTCCTCTATTCTGCCTGTTGTTATTGGCGGCCATTGTGCTGGCAGTTAGCTTTGGCTCAACCGCAATCCCACTCAGCACCATCGTCCAGATCTTGCTCAACGGGACGGGACTGTTTCATTTTGCGCGGCAATGGGACCCGTCAGCCGAGCTGATTGTGTGGCAGGTGCGTATGCCCACGGTCATTGGCTCGGCGCTCGTAGGCGCGGCCCTGGCAGTGGCGGGCGTGATCTTTCAAGGTATGTTGCGCAACCCGCTCGCCGACCCTTTCCTGATTGGCACTTCATCTGGAGCTGCTCTGGGAGCGGTCATCGCCTTTATCCTGCCGTTGGATACCATCTATGGCTCCCTCTTCTCGCTCACTCCGGTGCTGGCCTTTGTGGGTGCAATCACGACCGTCTTTTTTGTCTATGCCGTCGCTCGCACCGATGGACATACGCCCGTGGTGACGCTGCTGCTGGCGGGCGTTGTGGTCAATGCCGTAGTGGTGGCGTTGCAGACGCTTATCCTCACGATCAGCCCACATGCCCAGTTCGGCGTGCAGGGGTTGTTCAACTGGCTATCAGGCGGCATCGCCGTCACAAGCTGGCCGCCGATCCTGATCGTCGGCGTCGTGATTGTCATCGGCGTCATTTTCTCATTCAGCTTTTCCGGCGTGCTCGATGCCCTTACATTGGGGGAAGAGGGGGCTGCCCATCTGGGCTTACACGTCGAGCGTTCCAAGCTTATGCTCATTGCTCTCGCGTCGGTCATCACGGCGGCGGCTGTCTCCATTAGCGGCCTGATCGGCTTCGTCGGCCTTGTGACTCCCCATATCATGCGCCTCTTGCTCGGACCCGGGCACCGCCTGCTCCTGCCCACCTCGGCGCTAGGGGGAGCGATTTTCCTGGTCCTGGCGGATCTGCTGGGGCGCGTAGTGATAGCCCCCGCCGTTTTGCCGGTCGGTATTTTTACCGCGCTGGTCGGTGCGCCATTTTTCTTGTTCCTCTTGAGAAATAGCAAGCGAGAGTATCGATGGTAAAGGCCGATCAGACAGAGGTAAAAGCTTCAAGAGGCGATCCGGTGCTGGAACTACGCAACGTCGTCTTTGGCTACGGGCGACAATTGCTCTTATACGATACTTCGCTCACGATCAAAGCCGGTGAAATGGTCGGCTTGCTGGGTCCCAATGGTTCCGGCAAAACGACGCTATTGCGCTTGCTGAGCGGCGTACTCCAGCCCCGGCAGGGACAGGTATTGCTGCAAGGGCGAGCTTTAGAGCAGTGGGGCAGGCGCGGCGTTGCCCGGCGTCTTGCCGTTGTTCCTCAGGAATTCCATGTCCCCTTCGCTTTTACCGTCGAGCAGATGGTCAATCTCGGGCGTACTCCGTTTATCAGCTCTTTTTTCGGCTCCCCTGGCAAAGATGATCAGGCGAGGGTACAGGATGCCATGAATGCGGCTGGCATCTCTGCGCTCGCCAGCCGCATCTTCAACGAGCTAAGCGGCGGCGAGCGTCAGCGCGTCATGATCGCTATGGCGCTGGCGCAGCAACCTCTGGTGTTATTGCTGGATGAACCCACATCGCATCTTGATATCAAATATCAAATTGAGACGCTGGAACTGGTAAAGCGTCTCAACCGCGAGCGGGGTGTCACCGTGGTTGCAGCTATGCACGATCTCAATCTCGCGGCCCGCTATTTCCCGCGTCTCCTGCTCTTTCAGCGTGGCATCGTTGCCGATGCTGGACCCGCCGAAGTGCTGGAGCCTGATCTGCTCAGCCGCGTCTACGGAACCAGTGTGCAGGTCGGCATCCTGCGAGGAGCCGAGCATCTCAGCGTCCTGCCCCCTACTGCTAACGAAAGAGGCGAGGCGCGAGCGGATCATCTCCAGGCGCAGGTCCATATCATTGCTGGTGGTGGCTCCGGTGAGCTGATGATGCGCGCATTAGCGGATGCTCACATCCCCTTTATCGCGGGCGCATTAAACGTCGGCGACAGCGATCACACCCTCGCGTTGAGGCTGGCAAGCGAAGTTATCACAGAGCAACCCTACGCTCCTATTGCACCCGCGACCCTGGAGCAGGTGCGCGCCGGCCTCGCCCGCGCAGCCATCCTGATCCTTTGTCCGGCTCCGATTGGCCCTGGCAATCTGGCGTTGCTTCAGGAAGCGGTGCATGCGGCCCAACGCGGGCTGCCTGTTGTGATGCTGATGCCTTTCTCTAGAGGAGGAGAAGACGCACAAATTGATTTTGCTGCCGGTGATTATACCGGCGGCGAGGGGCAGAAGTTGCTGGAGCAGCTATTGCAGGTGGGGGCTAGCGTTGTAGGCTCGGTAGGGGAGGCGCTTGACATAGTAAAACTTTCAGTATCCTCAAGCGGATCGAGACGAAGCAGCGACTTCCACCGCCTCCCTTGAGAAGGAGTATAGATATCATACCCGAAGATGTCAAGTGGAAATGCATCAGGAACTGGTAAGATAAGCTGAACAGAGGGAATAAAATACTCTGCCCTGCATGTTTTTGCTGTATGTAACAGAGGTTACCTTTAGAGCGGCAAGTCGTCTCTAAGACCTTATCGTTTACGGGCTAACTACTCCTGGCTGCCCAACCTTCGTGAAGGCGGTGTGCTGCGCTGTAGCTCCCCGATTGATCGCAGGTGCGTTTGGCGGCTGGATAGTTAATAATTATTTCACATATAGTTGGGAGGACATGTATGTCTGAGGACAAGGGTTATAAGCATCCTGAGGTCCTGGTGGATGCCGACTGGGTGCAAAGTCATCTCAATGATCCCAATGTACGGCTAATCGAGGTGGATGTGGATACAAAGGCGTATGAGCAGGGCCATATCCCCGGAGCTGTGGGCTTCAACTGGCAGAAGGAGTTGCAGGACCAGGTTGTACGCGCGCCCGTGAGCAAAGCTCAGCTAGAAGAGTTGCTGAGTAATGCCGGGGTGAGCAACGACACAACCATTGTGCTCTATGGCGATAATAACAACTGGTTCGCCGCCTGGGCACTCTGGATTCTCAAGTATTACGGGCATAAAGATGTGCGTTTGCTTGATGGCGGACGTATCAAATGGTTGGCCGATAAACGCGAGATTACCACCGATGTCCCATCCTATCAGCGCACAACGTACCGGGCGCAAGAGCCTCGTGCCGAGATTCGCGCCTTCCGCGACCAGATCATGTCTTCATTGGGACGCAGTAACTTCGCCACCGTCGATGTGCGCTCCCCTGGCGAATATAGCGGCGAGCTGCTCGCTCCTGCGAATCTCCCCCAGGAGGGTGCGCAGCGCGGCGGCCACATCCCTGGAGCTGCCAATGTTCCCTGGTCGATGGCGGTACGCGAGGACGCAACCTTTAAGTCCGCCGATGAATTGCGCGCGCTTTACGAGAGTAAAGGCGTCACTCCTGATAAGGATGTCGTCGCGTACTGCCGCATCGGCGAGCGCAGCAGCCATACCTGGTTTGTACTGACCTACCTGCTCGGCTATCCTCATGTGCGCAACTACGACGGCTCATGGACGGAATGGGGCAGCCTGATCGGCGCTCCCATAGAAAAGTGAGCTAAGAAAAATCGTGCTCAAAAGGCGTATTTGTCTCTTCACCACTTGAAGAGACAAATACGCCTTTTTGTCCTTGTGTTATACTAAGATGCAAAAGTACGTAAATCCTTTGGCGAGGTGTGTAGCTATCTTTGTGCAGTGCGTGGTACACTAAATAGGATAGCGAAATATGGTTGGTTGCATCAATAGCATTTTGTGAGATGGATGGCCTGATGGGAAGCCACAGGTTGTGATGGAGTAAGCTAGAGGGGATGTTCAAGGGATGAGCTATGAGCGATGAAGAGAAGCCGACTGTGACTTTGCGCCTCCCGTCAACACTGAGCGCCTATAGCGGCGGCAAAAGCCAGATTGTGCTCAAAGCGAAAACGGTGGAGGAGATGCTGACATTGCTGGGGCAATTACACCCACCGGTATGGCAGCACCTCTGTACTGAGCAGGGGCATATCCGCGAGCACGTCAAGATTTTTGTCAACAATGAGATGATCAGCGGCCACAGCGGACTGGAAACGATACTCAAACCCGGCCAGGAAATCATCGTCCTGCCAACCGCTTCAGGTACATAACTGTAGGGACAGGTCTCGCACCTGCCCAGATTGTTGTCCATATTATTTCGTGTAGGGGCGGGTCTTGCCCCTGCCCAACAGGAGCTTATGAAGACAGAGCCTTCTCAAGACTCAGTAATTGATCCCACCGTAACTGCAACAGGCACAACTCCTTTAGAAGAAAAGCTTCCCAGCCAATTGAGCGTATTGCGTAACCGCAACTACGCGCTGCTTTTCTGGGGGCAGTTGATCTCCGCTGCTGGCACTCAGATGCAGATCGTTGCCGTAGCCTGGCAGGTCTATCTGTTGACCCATTCCGCCATTGCTCTGGGCCTGATCGGACTGGTGCAGGCGGTGCCGAGCCTGGTATTTTCGCTGGTGGGCGGCGTCTTCGCCGATGTGTTTGACCGGCGCAAGTTGCTGCTCTTCATCGAAGTGACGATGGCGTTGATGTCGGCTGTGCTGGCCCTTTGCACATTCTTCAATGTCATCAATATGTATATTATCTACATCGTCGTTCTTATTTCAGCCTGCGTCTCTGCCTTCGAGTTCCCGACGCGCCAGGCCATTATTCCCACACTCGTACCGCGCAGTCAACTGATCAATGCCGTCTCGTTAAGAGTTTTGCCCCCTTCACCATACGTAGTTCTTTCTCAGTTACGCCATATTGTTCCATTATCTGCATATCCAGCCAACAAAAAGAATGTGGGACATCTTCTAGTATGGAGTTAGGTCTACGCATACCTATATCATAAGCTCTAGCTCGCATTGCTTGGTAACTCCTGGTTGGTAGTAGACGTAATAGTAATTCCCTTGATGACTTGGGAAAGTGTTCAAGTAGTATGGCATCTTCTTCTGACGACCAATGCATCGCAGGGTTTCCTGACCTAAAGCATATCATTTCATCAGCTTCCCATGTTGGATCATGCCAGTAAATAGCAAGCTTATAGAAACGGGGGGAGAGATTGGTAAGCACAGCCCTCTTGACAAATAGGTCAACCATAAGAGTTATCTCTTCAAGTAAAATAATCTCTTTCCAGGCTTCTCCTGCCTCGCGCATAAGCTCTTTATAGGTTTGTCGTTGTCGTGCTTGGGTGGTATTTGTTGTGATATCTTTCAAGCGTCTCTCAAGGCGCTCTAGTTCCTCTGCTAGTTTTTCGTATGCCTCGTTGGCAGCTTTAGCTAGTGCTGGAACTGTCAATTGTCCCGTTTTTGCCTGCCTCTCCAACCTTTCCATTGCAGCGCGGGTTGCATTGATATCCCTTTCAATGTCCATTCTAAGTGGCATTTGCTCTTGCCTCTCGGCTTTTTCTTGCTCAAGAAAGTTCTCGAAGTCGTCTGGTTCTTGCAAACGAGTAACGAAACAATCTAAGAAAAACTTATCTACTTCTGATGCTCGTAGCATATACTTTGCGCCTCTTATCCCTGAAACTTTGGGATAGAAACCGTAGAATGCTTCTACTTCTGTGCTTTTTATCAGCGGGACTTCCTTCACATAGACAGTATACCCTTCAACATCGGTTGTGACCTTGTTTATTAATAAAGCTGGTCGCTCCGCTTTATGTTTCTTGATGTACAGGTTTCTCCTTTCAAGGTATGACTGATTAGGAGTTCCGTCTAGATTGGTGGGCGAGAGGCGATTGAAGGCGTAGATAAATGTGCCAAAATCTATAATAGCCTCATGGTTTCCACTACATATCACCCTACTTTTGTAGACCCAATAACCAACATAAGCAGGATTTGATAGAATATTTCTTAACCCTAGAGTTGATGCAAGCTTATATCCTTTGATTTTTCCCTCTTCACTCAACACTTTTTTTAATCGGAATCTGCTCACTATCTCCTGGCCTATTTCCTCTTCGAACGGGAGGAAAAGAACTTCCAGAGCGTCAATTTCTCTAAAAAGCTCGTTTATCTGTCCTGCTAGCTGCTGGAAGCGTTTAAATAACCATGCTACTACCGTGGCATGAGTTTTATATGGTATGTATTTCCGATACTTTTGCTGACGATCAACAATATAGCCAATGGGAAGATTTCCAACTACCCAGTAACCTGCCTCCCCTAATTCCCTTTGTGCTGCATGCATTGTTGCAAGGTGGTTTTTAACGTAGTTCCAAGCTTCTTCACACTTCTGGCGAAACTTTTCTACGTGCCAGGGAATTGAGAAATCGTAGATAAAATCGATAGCTTTACGATCAGGCTTTAGGGTAACTACTTTAACGCTATAAGTGTAGCAGATCTCCACGAATTTGCTATATTCCTGTCCCCAACGATCACGGAATAACCGGTCCACCTGGGAGACAATTATTGTTTTTACCACTCTTTCTGCAATTCTTCTGTTCATAGTGTTAAAAGCAGTGCGGTCTTCCATCCGAAGCTGACCCGAAAGTCCTAAATCTGCTGTATCTATGATAATGAGTGATTCAGACCACCCACATCTGAGCGCAAAAGTTTTGTCCTGTTGCATCTCTGCACTAACATTCTTCATCTGCTCCGGTGTTGAGACGCGCGGATAGATCTGTACAAATTCGTTTGTTAATAGCTCCTGCTCCCATGTTGATATTTCTGTTTCCCCAGTCTGTACTTGAGGTATGATTTTTCTGACCATTTTGCTACTCCTTTGCTCTAATTGTCTAAATATCTTGCAAATTACTGACAAGAGAGGCAAAGTTTGCCTCTCTTGAGACTCATTTTAGTGTTATGTCCCTACCATGCTGTAACGAACATTTTGCTTGTTGCTCCGCGTGTTCAAACACCGATACGCCTCCCGTGGCACGTAGCGGTTCATGCTCTCCAGGGCGGTGCGTCCGTCAGCCTGGAAATGCTTGATCAAACGTTTAGCTTCCTCCACATCAGGGAAACAGGCGTATTTCCCCTGAATGCGCAAACAGCCATCTCTTCCATGAATACAGCAGTGCCCTTGCTCGGTGCTATAGATCGTATATCCGCGATAGTATTCATAGAACAGCGTATAGAGCGCGTCTTCGTTGCCAGTAATCGGGTCTTGCTCATGCAAGCTCAACGAGGCAGCTTGCAACGGCCTCACCTGGGCAATGGATGGCCTTTGGCGCTTTCTGGGTCGCCTGTGGGGATTACCGCGCTTGTGCTGCATGGCGCCCCTCCTCCTGTTCCTGCTTGCGCTGCCGTAAAAATGCAACAATTGTATCTTTGCGTATATGGGCGGCTTCAGCCAGGCGTTTGATCGTGAGACGCTCTCCCTTCGCCTCTAGCTCAGCAGCAACCTGCTTGAGATGGGCCATGCGCTGCTCATGCGCGACCTGCGTGCGAGAGGGCAAACCGAGCGTCTCCCGGTACTGATGCAGAAATACCGACGCACGGCCATAACTTTTGCCCGTGATGCGGGTCAGTGTCCGTCCTGACACGCTTACCCCTTGCTCACGCAGGCGCATAACCGCTTGTCGGAACACCGCTTCATCCTCTGGCGTGAGCGCGGGCGAGGTAAAGCGATAGACGCCAGTGATCTGCTTTCGCCCATCTTTCTCCACTACGGTGCCGGTCCCATGCACCAGGGCACGAATACGGATGCGTGCATCGCGTTCGAGATACTGGACCATCGAACGCGAAAGCCCCAGTTCCTGCGCAGTTTCAGCACTGCTGCGCGGGCGTTCATCATCCTCGGCAAGACCATAGCGCAGCGTGAGCACCTGTTGCGCTTGCGCGGGGAGATAAGAAAGCTAGGTCTGTACCTGGGCGCGCAGCACTGGATCGCGCGGCGGGGCTTCCTGGGTTGGAAGTAGTGGCGAGGTGGGCGGCTCTTCTAGTTCGCTGGTGTCATACCAGATCATCAACCGGTCCAGGCTCTCGGGTTGCAGGGCATAGAGGTGCTGCTCGGTCCCATGCTGTTTGGCTTTCGAGAGCGTACTGCTTGGCACACGGATAAGCCGTTCCTTGCCGATGGCGCGTTTGATACTATAATCGGCGCAGGCGACCACCGCCGAGGTATAGTCGTTCCCTGCCCCAAAGTCATAGCGATGGGTCAGGCTGACTAGGCTCAACGCCATCTCCCCGAGGATATCAGGCAGTACGCGATAATATGCAGGTGGACAGCGATCAATGACGATATGGGTAGCCAGGTTCAAATGATCTTCGATCAGGCGGGTGTGGTCTTGCGGAGCCACCGCTGCCACCTGGGCAAGCGTGACAAGGAGGTGCTGTCTCCCCTCAGGCGAGAGGCGAGGCAGCCGCTTGAGGTCGGCGTAATAGTACGCCAGGTCATGGGTCGTGTAATTCGTGGTAATACGCGTCATAGATGTTCCCTTCCAGTCGTGTGCTAGAAACTTGACAGGTCGGGCGTCTCTGTGCCAACAATGGAGACAGAGAGTGCCCGTAGGATTGCTTAACGGTTGCTACGTGGATACTCTCACTCACTAGCCTGCTACCTGATCCGTGGCAGGCTAGTATGGTTTCGCCTCCTTTCATATCCCGCTAATAAATATCCTCCTTTTGCTATTATAACCTGAATGTCCGTACTTGTCCAGTACCATTGACCTTAACCTGACCCCGGCGTATAATGGTGCAAAACTATAGGAGAGTGTTGCATGAGCAATGAAGAATTGCTAACAATACGTGATGTGATAAGGGAGCTTGACGTTAACGAAAAAACGGTTAGACGATGGATACACAATGGAGAGCTACGCGCCATTAGGGATGTAGTTGGACGTTATCGGATATCAAGGTCAGATTTGGAAGACTTCAGGCGGCGACGTACGGAAAAATTTAGTGGTGGTAACTATACAGAATAAATACCCTTTATTTGTCCTTCTATTCGGGGTGGTCAATACATACTGGATCGATGTATTCTCCTATTTCGTGGTGATCGGCTCGCTCCTGTTGATGATAGTGCCGCGTGTCCCTGTCGATAGGCGCGCCCAGGCTGGATTTAGCGCGCTGCTGGATGGCATGCGTTTCCTGCGATCTCACCCAATCATTCTGGCGGTGCTCTCGCTCGACTTCTTTGCCACCTTCTTTGGCTCGCCCAGAGCCCTCCTTCCGGTGTACGCCAGCGATATCCTGCATGTGGGACCGCAGGGCCTCGGCATCTTGCTGGGCGCGACCTCCATTGGCGCGGTGCTGTTAACGCCCCTTACCGGTCGCATCAATCGCATTTCCCGGCAGGGATTGGGCGTGGTGCTGGCTATTGTTGCCTGGGGACTGTGTATTGTCGTTTTTGGCTTCCTCCCCGGACCACTCTGGCTCTCATCCCTCTTCCTTGCGGGAGCGGGCGCTGCTGATATGGTGAGCATGATTTTGCGCGGCGTTGTGGTGCAGGTCACTACGCCCGACGAGTTCCGGGGCCGTATCAGCGCGGTAAACGCCATGTTTGTCATCGGCGGTCCCATGCTGGGCCAGTTTGAATCGGGCATGGTCGCGGGTTTCAGCACGCCCCAGTTCTCCGTTGTCAGTGGCGGCATTGCCTGCATTGTTGCCACGCTGGCGGTCGCCGCACTGGTTCCAGGATTGCTGCGCGTAAAGGTAAAGTAAATATGGTAATATATTTACTAAAAATAGATACAGTGACAATCTATTAGCTGATTATTTATGTCATCGATCTTCCTCTGCCAGACGTGATAGCTGAGGGTGAGATTATTCACCTGTCGAAGTGGAAAGTGTAGGGAGAAAAGCGTGTGAAATAGCATAGCTCTCACGTCTGGAAACGTGGAGGAGAGAACGTATGTCGAAACAGTTCGGGGCATCCGAAGGCACAAATCGTCAAAGATGTGATGCCGTTTATTGCCAGTCTTAATGGAGGACCTGATCCCACAAAACCATTGCGCAATGATACTGATATTCTAAACTTTGCTCTGTTGCTGGAGTACCTTGAAGCCTCATTCTATAATGCCAACGTCCCTAAGTTTTATGGCTAATGTAGCTTTCTAGCACTTAGCACATTTTGCGCTACCTATGTGTTCTATCGTGAAATCCTGGCTCAACAAATAGGGCTGGGGTTTCAACTTATCTGGGGTGGAGAAGTTTTTGGTGGGTGGGGTGGCTTTGCAATTACCTGAACTCTTGCTACAATAGAGAGAAATATATACATAGCTAAACTTATTTTCAAGGGGACCTTTATGGATGAAGAAAAAGCATTGACCTCCTCAGCGACCGATCTTATGGAATCACAAGAAAAAGCCCTGGAGCCAGCGGAGCCCGAGTCGCCTGCACCTCGTAGACGTATGATTATTCCATCTCTATGGATACTGCTGAGTACTATCATTATTGTTGGTGTAGTCATCCTTGTCGTTGTCAGTTCCGTTGCTGGTTACTGGATTCAGAATATTCAGCTTGGTATCAATCAGTCGCCGACGCCACTGCCCGTAACAACGCTGGATGTGCAGCGCACCGCTCTGTATGCCGGGCTAGATATGACGGTAATCAGCGCGCAATATGCTCCTGTTTTTCCTGATGATAATATTCACCTGGGGCCTGCGACTCTGCGCCTCAATATGCGGGTCGCGAATCATAGCGGCGAACAGGCGAGGGTATTGTATTATAATATTGCTTATCTGCTGATACCTGCGCAAAAGTCGATTTTGCCCTCTAATGTGTATCTCTCTGATGGCCCGCAGCCGGGCAAGAGCGAAACAGGGTGGATCGATTTTGCGGTGCCAAAGGGGCTGAATCTCGATACGCTGGCGCTTCAGCTCGGTTCGACCGTTACTAATGAGGCACTGGTGACGATCCCTTTTAAAGGCGCTTTTGATCCCGGTCGTTATGCCAATAAAGTATCACATCCGAATGCCACCATCTATTATTACTATTACGGTCACCCCCTGATCTATCATCTCCGCAGCGTCGAGGTGCGTTATGCATATCAAGGGGTGCAATGCAAGACGGGGCAGCAGTTCTATGTGCTCAATTTCCAGGTGGATAACGGGAGCGGTCAGGATGTGACTCCTGGTTTTGGCTTCGATTATATGCGACTGGTCGTCAACGGTTACAGTCAACCACCCATTGATAACACGCTGCCAGCTACCTTCAAAAATGGCGCCAGGGGCGTCTCTGGCCGCGTCGTGTTTGCAGCTCCTGCTGGCATGAGAACGTTGACGATAGGCTTTTTGCCCCAGACGGGGGGAGCGCAACTAAATACCGATGTCGGCATTTAGTTGGCGCTCTCCTTCTGCCGAGAGCGTTGTGTGAGCGCTCGTCGCAGCGATTCGTGAAGACACTCAAGATGGTCATATGTTAAATGGAGGACTTGTAGTAAAGGAGATGGAGGATATTTATGAGGTCTCAGCAACTGTCAGGTAAATCTGAGAAGCACAGGCACAATTCGGACAAAAGGCCATCCTTGAGCTTCAAGATCGTTGCCACCTTGGGCATCGTTATAGAAATCACTTTGGTCGTTATCATTATATGGATATTGGTAACTCAGGGAATAACCCAGGGACTCGTCACACTAACTGTAATTGCAACCGTTCTTGGTATTCTGGGGGGTATCCCTGCAATTATTCTAGCTTATTTTCAATGGTATCACCCCAAATCTTCTGATGATCATTCCCTACCTACAGTTCCTGGCTCCATACCCGAATCGCTACAGCCGACAGGCCCTTCCCAACCATCATCTCACGAGGCTGGATGGACAGACTTCATGGAAGTTCCACGGGCCGATAGGTTTTATGGACGTGCGGGAGAAATGACCAGGTTGCAGCAATGGATTATGGGGGATCGTTGCCGAGTGATTGCGGTAGTGGGGATTGGAGGTATCGGCAAGACTACCCTCATAGCAAAGGTTTCAGAGCAACTAAAGGGTGGATTTGAATACTTCCTCTGGCGTTCTCTCCAAAATGCTCCGCCCCTGGAGAGTGTACTGAAAAACTGGGTCCAATCTCTATCCGGTCAAAAGCGAATTGACCTGCCCGAGGGGGTAGATAATCAGATAGCATTGCTAGTCGCTTATCTGCGCGAACACCGTTGTCTTTTATTATTAGATAATCTTGAGTCCATTCTGCTAAGTGGACACCGTGCCGGTGAGTACCGGGAAGGATACGAAGGATACGGTAGGCTGATAGAATTAGTTGGAAAAACCCATCATCAGAGTTGCCTCGTACTGACTAGCCGCGAGAAGCCGAAAGAGATTGCACATCTGGAGGGCACAGCATCTCTGGTGCGTTCATTGCAACTCCTGGGATTGCAAAGAGCAGAGGGGCAGGAGATTTTAAAAGATGAAGGTCTGTTTGGCTCAGAAGCTATGGAGGGGACGTTGATCACCCTGTACTCAGGCAATCCACTCGCCTTGAAACTGGTCTCTGAACCCATCCGAGAACTGTTCGGTGGTAATATTGCTGGATTCCTTGAGGAAGAAGAAGCTGTCGTCGGCGATATACAGCAGCTCCTAGATCAACAATTCAACCGTCTTTCAGACAGGGAACAAGAAATTATGTACTGGCTAGCCATAGAGCGCGAGGCTATTTCACTCGACGACTTATGGGGAGAAATTATGCACCCTGGCTCCAAAGCAGTACTGTTGGAGGATCTGAAATCTCTGCGGCGAAGGTCTATGGTCGAAGTTACCGGTGTGGCCCATTTCACCATGCAGCCGGTAATCATGGAGTATGTGACAAACAGGTTCATCGAGGGCGGATTTGAAGAAATCAATGCGGAAGTCATGAGTTTGTTAGACAGACACGCTTTGATTAAAGCCCAGACGAAAGACTACGTGAGGAATAGCCAGGTTAGTTTAATACTCAAACCTCTTGCTGATCGCCTGATCACTAGTGCCGGGAAAGAAGGGACTGAGAGGAAGCTGAAGAATATACTTTCTCTGTTGCGCAAAACTCGCCCACACGTACCAGGATATGCCGCTGGGAATCTGCTCAATCTCCTGATTCAGCTAAGATGTAATCTTCGTGGTTATGATTTTTCTCATCTTGTCGTTTGGCAAGCGTATCTGCAAGACGTCTCTCTTCCTGAGGTTAACTTTGCCCATGCAGAACTAGCGAAATCTGTATTTATCGACACCTTTGGTAGTATTCTCTCAGTTGCTTTTAGCCCGAATGGTGAACTGCTGGCGGCAGGCGTTGCCAATGGGGAGATTCGTCTCTGGCAGGCTGATAGTGGGACACCCTGGCGTACCTTTCAAGGGCACAAGGATTGGCTCAGGTCAGTAGCCTTCAGCCCCGATGGGGGTCTCATTGTCAGCGGCGGTGAAGATTATACTGTGCGACTATGGGATGTCAACATCGGTCAGTGTCTCAAAGCTCTTCGAGAACATATAGGTTGGGTCTACTCAGTCGCTTTCAATTCCGACGGAAAGATTATTGCTAGTACAGGCGAGGACAGGGCTGTGCAATTGTGGGATGTGAGCAGCGGGGAGTGCCTCAAAACCTTGCAAGGACATACTGACCGTGTTTGGTCAGTGGCCTTTAGCCCCGATGGGACGATTCTGGCCAGCGGGAGTGAGGACAGGACTGTGCGACTATGGGATGTGAGCAGCGGGGAGTGCCTCAAAACGCTGCAAGGACATACTGATCTGGTTAGATCGGTGGCTTTTAGCCCCGATGGGAAGACACTGATCAGTGGGAGTGAAGATTGCAACGCGTACTTGTGGGATGTGAACATCGGTCAATATCAAAAGACGCTACAAGGACATACCAGGAGAATCTACTCAGTAGCTTTCAGTCCTGATGGGCAAATTGCGGCGAGCGGTAGCGAAGACCAAAGCGTTCGCTTATGGGATGTCAATAGCGGAGAGTGCCTCAAGACCTTAAAAGAACACACTGGCTGGGTCAGGTCTATTGTTTTCCGCCCCGATGGCAAAGTTCTTGCCAGTGGAAGCGAAGACTATACATTGCGCTTATGGGATGTCAGTAGCGGAGAGTGCCTCAAGATGCTACAAGGATACACGGACTGGGTAAGGTGTGTCGCTTTCAATCCCAAAGGCACACTACTGGCAAGTAGCAGCGAAGATCAAACGATACACTTGTGGGATATCGGCAGTGGCTTGAGCATAAAGACTTTGCAAGAATATACCAGCAGGGTCTATGCGGTAGCTTTCAGTCCGCCCGATGGCAAAATCCTCGCCAGTGGCAACGAGGATCAAACGGTGCGTCTATGGGACGTTAATAGCGGTCAGTGCCTCAAAACGCTGCGCGGGCACACCAGCAGAGTTCGGTCTATTGCCTTTAGCCCTGATGGCAAAATGCTTGCTACTGGAAGTCAAGACTGTACTGTGCGACTATGGGATGTCAGTAGCGGCGAATATCTTAAGACGTTGCAACATCTAAATACCTGGGTCAGGTGCGTAGCATACAGTCCCGATGGGAAGATTGTAGCCAGTGGTAACGAAGACTATACATTGCGTTTGTGGGATACTAGCAGTGGAGAGTGCCTCAAGATCCTGCGCGGGCACACGAAGAGGGTGAGAGATGCTGCCTTTAGCCCTGATGGCAGTACTATCGTGAGCGGGAGTGAAGATAATACGTTGCGTTTGTGGGATGTGAGCAGCGGAGAATGCCTCAGAGTTCTGCAAGGGCATACCAATTGGATCAGGAGTGTAGCATACAGCCCCGATGGGAGGACTGTGGCCAGTGGGGGCGAGGATTTTACAGTGCGCCTATGGGATGTGAGCAGCGGCGAGTGTCTTAAAACGTTACTTGAGCATAGTGATAGAGCAAACTCCGTTGCATACCATCCTGATAGCGGCATCCTTGCCAGTTGCAGCAATGATGGAACGATCAAACTCTGGGATGTACACACGGGTGAGCCCTTGCAAACATTGAGAAGCGACAGACCATACGAACGTATGAACATCCTGGAAGTGACCGGGCTAACGATGGCTCAGAAAGCCACGCTCAGGGCCCTGGGGGCAATCGAGGAGCGAGGGTGACTGTGCCTGACGCGGCAGACACCAACATTAGCACACATGTCAATCAGTCTATGCTCAGCCTCATCCGATTAAGTTTAGCATTTGGTCACTTTGGTTCTCGGGATGAAGCGATCATATGCGCAGGAGGGATACATGCAAGCCACGCCTAATACACAATTAGATTTCACAGTTCTTCAAAGGCTTATCGATGAGGTGATAGAACCTGGCGCCTCTATGGTGGATCAGCATAAACTCTTTCCAAAAGAGGGGGTAAAAGCACTTGCAGAGGCTGGCTTCTTCAAACTTACTATTCCCACTGTTTACGGAGGTTGGGATGCGAAACCAACAGACGTCTCCAGAGCAATTGCTATGATCGCCAAAGCATGCGCTTCGACAGCTATGGTTTATGTGATGCACCTGACAACTGTCAACTCTCTGATATTTTATTGCAATGAGCACCAAAGGGAGAAATATTTACAGCCCGTCGTTGATGGGAAATGGCTAGCAACCGAAGCGATTAGCGAACCAGGATCGGGTTCGCAATGGTGGTCGCTCATAAGCACTGCGGAAAGGCTTGACAGCGGACAGTATCATATTCGCGCTAAGAAAAGCTTCTGTACATCAGCGGGCTTTGCCGATCTCTACACTGTATCCACTGTCGCCCCGGACTCTGGTAATCACAAAGAGCATGCTCTATTCATTGTCACAGCCGATACAGCGGGAATACGCCCCGGCGAGTGGAACGGCGTCGGCCTTGTTGGCAATATGAGTGGCACTATAGACTTCGATTGCATTGTTGATCCTGACTGCCTGCTCTTCGGCGGTTCAGGTGATGGACTTCGCCTGTATAACGAGGCTAATCAGCCGATATATCATCTGGGCGTAGCATCTGTTTACATCGGCATTGCCAGAGCAGCATACGAGAAAGCGGTTGAAAGGGTCAGAACCAGGAGATATTCCAGGGATGCAACCGTACATGGTAAAAATTTGAGCAATTATCCTGCCGCCCAAAGACATATTGGCAGTATGGCAATCAGGCTCTTGCAGGCAGAAAGCCTGGTGAATGATTTTGCCCGTTCTATGGAGAATAAGGAGAGCTTTCACGACCTGGCAATAAAGATGACCGCGGTAAAAGTGGCAACAGCGGAAGCTGCTTTTGCTGTTGCCCATGAAGCAATGATGACGAGTGGAGGAAGTTCGTATATAAAAGGGCTCATGCCGCTGGAAAGATATTTGCGGGATGCTCTAGCTGCCTCGTTGATGGGTCCGAACGACGACTTCTGTAAGGAATTAATTGGAAGGCTCGCGTTGGGTCTTGGAACCTACCACGATTTATAGCAGGCAAAGGAGCCACACATCATGGGTGCATTTTCAACCACGGAAATCGGCTTAGGGCTCGACATCGGAGGGACAAGTCTGCGAGCAGCACTTGTGAACTCCAATGGTGAGGTCATTGGCCCCTTTATTGATGAAAAAAGAGATAGCAAAACAATTGCCCAGGTTGATAGAACAATTCGTTATCTTTTGAAGGTAGCTTCCGAGCGAGATTTGGCGATCTCCCACATCGGAGTAGGATTAGCAGGGGTAGTCGATCCAGAAACGCGCATTCTCGTCAGTTCGGCATCAATGACTGAGATGGAAGGCATCAATTTTGAACAAGAGCTAGCTTCGATGGCAACTCTTCCTGTCGTTGTCAACAACGACGCTAATGCAGCCGGCTATGGAGAATGGAGGTTTGGAGCTGGTAGAGGGAGCAAAAGCTGTGTTGCAGTCTTTATCGGTACCGGTGTAGGAGGCGCTATTATTCTCAATGGCCGTTTGTTAACGGGGGTTGACGGGGTCGCCGGAGAGATAGGACATATGATATTGGACGTTGACGGTCCGGCCTGTCCCTGCGGAGGAAGAGGTTGCCTGGAACAGCTAGGTTCTGGCGGAGCTATCGTCAAAGCGACTATGAGGAAAATAGAGTCGGGCGAGAGAACAGCTTTAAAAGAGAAGCTGATCCAAAAAGGGTCTCTCTCTGGCGAGGACATTGCTCAAGCGGCAATCAACGGAGATGAGCTTGCCTCTCGGGTCTATAAAGAGGCGGGCACATGGATCGGCGTAGGAATCGCTACTTTAGCTAACTTACTGAACATGGAAGTTGTTACGCTCGGTGGTGGAGTTATGGCTGTGAGCCAATTGATCATGCCATCAGTGTTGCAAGCGAAAGATACCTATACAATGGGCGTACAAAAGAAGCGACTCAGGATCGTAAAAGGATATCTAGGTAGACAGGCTGGGACCATAGGAGCGGCCACGCTTGCGCAGATGCAAAAAAAGTTAGTGCAATAACATCTTCCTCGTGGCTTCTATTTATGGGGGAAATGCCTTCATTTTTCTGCTCATTGCGCTTCTATCCTGGCTTCAGGATCTATGGTACAATGGGGAAGGTCAGAGCAATAGAAGGCATACGTCAGTTCATCAGGTACAACAGCCAGAGAGTCCATCTGTTCGCCAAACCACTTGACGGCAGTATTTGTTTGTTACCTCTCTAGTCGTGCTTGATTTCATTGGGAGCTGTATCACTTACTAATACAATGAAAGTGATTGACCCGGTTACTGCCTGAGATACGCACGGGTAGCATCATGCTACTATTTTAGAATAAAACGGGAGATCAAATATGTCACAGATCGAACACACGATGTTCCGCGAGTATGATCTGCGCGGACGTGAGAATGAACAAGAATTGAACTCAGGGTCGGCATTACTCATCGGGAAAGGTTACGGGACCTTCCTGAGAAGAAAAGGTATTAAGATGACCGTTCTCGGTCACGATAACCGTCGAACGTCGGAAGAGATGCACGCAGCGATACGTGACGGATTGATCAGTTGTGGCATTCATGTCATCGATATTGGCCTCGTGACAACGCCCATGATGTATTGGGCTCAGCTTTTCTTCAATAGGCAAGAGAAACTAGATACGCGGGGTGGGGTCATGGTTACGGCAAGCCACAACCCCGTGGGTTGGAACGGTGTGAAGCTGGCCGACGGCTACGCCTCGACCCTTTTAAGGGATGACTTACAGTGGATTTATCGTTTGATTGTTGACGATGATTTTGACCAGGGAAATGGCTCCTTTGAAACAAGGAACATTTTTGATGCCTACTGTGATGACTTAGTCAGTAGGGTCCACATGTCCAGGCCTCTCACCGTTGTTGTGAACACGGGCAATGGCACTGCGGGTGCCTTTGCTCCTACCATACTGCGGCGGGCTGGCTGCACTGTTGTCGAGCACTTAACCGAACTTGATCCGAGCTATCCCCACTACACTCCCAACCCGGCGGAAGTGGAAATGATGGAGGATACTGGTCGCATCGTACAAAAAAGCCATGCCCAGATAGGAATCGCTATCGACGCTGACGGCGATAGACTCGGTATCACCGACGAAAAGGGCGAAATTATCTGGCCCGACCGATACATGATCCTCCTGTCAAGGCAGATATTGGCACAACGCCCGGGCGCAAAAATTGTGTTCGATGTCAAGACCTCGAACGCTTTGCCAGAAGATATTCTGGCGCACGGCGGGAAACCTATCATGTGGAAGACGGGGCATTCATACATCAAGTCAAAGTTGCGAGAGGAGCAAGGCGCCCTGGCAGGGGAGATGAGCGGGCATGTTTTTTATGCTGAGGGCTACTATGGCTTTGACGATGCTGCTTTTGTTGCCCTCAAACTTCTTGAGTATCTCTCAAAGCAGGACAGGCCCCTGAGCAAGATTATCGCAGAGACCCCTTACTATGTCTCAACACCAACGTATAGTGCCGAGGTCCACGATACGAATGGGCAAAGAGCTGATACATATAAGTATCAGATCGTCGATGAGCTGACTCAGCACTTTAGATCGCAAGGCGATAATGTCATAGACATTAACGGCGCCAGAGTCTCCTTTCCTGATGGGAGCTGGGGACTCGTTAGAGCTTCCTCTAACTTGCCCACGCTCGTAATGCGGTTCGAGGCAAAGTCCCAGGAGCGACTGGAAGAGATCATTCAGCAGTTCCGTGAGCAGCTTGACCGATTCCCAGGGGTGAGCAAAGAATGGCTGACAGCTTAGCAATGAGGGGAGATGGGGATGCGATGGAGACCCAGGCAGGCACGTCTGGGTCTCCATCGCATCCCCATCCTGGCGAACCGTGTAGCGGTGAGCATGCGGTATACGTTTGCATATCGCGTTAGCTAACGACTTCAGTCAGAAGGAGCAATACATGATGTCTAAGTCGGTAGAGCTCATATTATTTGATATAGACGGCACCCTTCTACAGAGCCACAAAGTCACAAGATACGGTATGAGTATAGCTCTTAAAGAAGTTTTCGGTGGGGATGGACCTATTGATCAATATTCGATGAGCGGAAAGACTGATCCACAGATAATGAGAGAGCTCATGCTGCTCAACGGCATCAGTGACGACGAAATAAATGAGAAACTACCCCAGGCTTGCCAATTATATGTGAAAATAGTATGTGAGTCTATTTCTCAATTCGATCTCCATACGTGTGTTGGTATACCTGAATTGCTACGAATATTGCAAAGAAAAAAGCACGTAATGCTGGGCTTGTTGACGGGAAACCTGGAGGGTATCGTCGAAGCCAAGTTAAGCCAGGCCGGGCTGTGGAAGAATATTTTTTCGGTTGGTGCCTTTGGCAGCGATGCGGAAGACCGTAATTTGCTTCCCAGGATAGCCATTTCAAGGGCAGAAAAACTTCTCCAAAGAGAGATTGACGCCTCTTTGACAGTTCTTGTGGGTGATACACCGCGCGATATCGGCTGCGCCCGTGCCGCGGGAACGAGAATCATGGCGGTAGCTACGGGCAATTATAGCATGGAGGAATTAGGGGAGTATCACCCTGATTATCTTTTTGAGAATTTCAGCGACCCTGCTCCGGCCCTGGAAGCTTTAGCATTATCCTGAGCCGTCGGTGCCGCAAGCAGGTGCCTTTTTAAAACGATCACCACTACACAATATCTGACTTCCACCGTTCCAGCAGAATCCACGGTTCTCCGGTGCTGCGTGGATCGTAGATCTGTCCGACCTCGCTGAAATGTGCTTTGATGAAGGCGCTGCGAGCCGGGTGATTAGCCAGCGCCGTCTCAGCATAGACGCGCATGATGCCGGGGAATGTGAAGAGGTAGCGCACCAGCGTGCGGATTGCGTCGGGTCCATAGCCTTTGCCCCAGCGCGTTTTCTCTCCTAGCCCCAGCCCCACCTCTACATGGCCCAGGCGATAGTCGATATTGAAATAGGTGATCGTGCCGATGGGAATGTGCTGCTCGTCCTCAATGATGAACCAGAATTGTCGCCCATTGCCGCGCACATAGTTGCGCTCAAACGTTGGGAGGAACTCGGCAAGCGTCTGTGAGTAAGGGCGATGGGGATCGTAGCGCCAGACCTCATCATCGCGTTCCCAGTTAAAAACCCTGGAGGCATCATTGGATATGGGCGGACGTAGATAGACTCGTTCGCCATGCAAAAGCAGTTTTTGCTCTATTTTATTGCTGCGCTGTGTTTCTGTCATCGAATCCCCACTTCATGTGCGAAACTTGTTCCTGCTGCCAGCGGGCCAACGCTAAACGCCTCGGCTAACGTTTGACCAAGATCGGCAAAGGTGTTGCGTATGCCAAGATTAACTGCCGGTCGGATGGGCTTGCCATAAGCCAGTAATGGTACGCGCTCGCGGGTATGATCGGTACCGCGATATGTGGGGTCAACGCCGTGATCGGCAGTGAAGAAAATAGCATCCTCCGCCTGCATCCTCTGCTGAACCAGCCCAAACCAGTGATCCACGTCCCGTAACGCCTGAGCATAGCCCTGACTATCGCGGCGGTGGCCCCATAGCATATCGAATTCTACCAGATTCACGAATAACAAACCATCAAAGTCTCGCTCAAGCCAGCGCAACGTGGCGGCCATGCCTTCGCGATTCGTTTCGGTGTGGTCGCGCTGCGTCAACCCACGGCCCGCGAAGAGATCCTCGATTTTGCCGATCCCGATGACCTCTTTCCCGGCATTTTTTAACAGGTCGAGCAGGGTGGTGCCGAGAGGCGCCAGTGAGAAGTCGCGCCGGTGCTCTGTGCGTGTAAATGCGCCTGGTGTGCCTATGAATGGGCGAGCGATGACGCGTCCCACCGCATGATCGCCTATGAGCAGGCCGCGGGCGATCTCGCACATATGATAGAGATCCTCCAGAGGAATAATTTCCTGGTGGGCCGCGATCTGGAAGACGCTATCGACGGATGTGTAGATAATGGGGAAGCCGGTGCGCATATGTTCTTCGCCCAACTCCTTGATAATCTCTGTGCCGGAGGCCGCTTTATTGCCAATCGTCTTCCGCCCAATCGCACGCTCAAACGTCGCAACGAGGTCGGCGGGGAAGCCATGTGGATAAGTTGGCAGCGGGTTTGACAGCAGCACGCCGGTAATCTCCCAATGTCCCGCGACGCTATCCTTCCCGGCGCTTGCGGCGTTCATACATCCATATGCTCCCCTGGCATCCGCCTGCGGAGGCGTGCCCAGGATCGGGGTGACGTTGCCCAGACCAATGGTGCCCAGGTGGGGCAGCTCAAGGCCGCCAATGGCCTGGGCGCAATGTTCAAGCGAGCTGGCGCCTTCATCGCCGTATGCCGGGGCATCGGAATTGGCGCCGGCACCAACGCCATCCAGCACGACCAGGATGGCCCGTTTTAACTTTGTCATGGTTGAACCTTGATCATTTCTAGTGGCGTATAGCTTTGTAATGGACCGCCGATCAGCGGCAAAGCATAGTCATGAAATGCCTGCGTGACCATTGTTTTGCTCTCATCCAGGTATTCTGCGGGCAGCAGGCGCTGGACATTGGCTACCTCGGCCAGATCGACCAGGCCGGTGGTGCAGTGATAATGGGGCTGATCGTGGCGCACCAGAGTTACCATTTTATCACTTTCACCCTGGAGTAGTGCCAGTACTCCCTGCTCTCCGACGAGATAGGCTTCGTCGCGATCAACAGGCGAAGCGCTGGTTGAGGCCATGCGTTGCAGGTCTCCCGGTTTATCAAAGCGAGCGCGTATTTTTAGTTGCTGCATGACCAGGTCTACCAGGTGTTGCGCGGCCCCACTGAGTAGTGGATGCTGGAAGGCATCCAGCCCCACCTGTCCGATAGCGCCCAGCGCCTGCCCGTTGACATCGCGCACCGTTTCAGCAGTCACAACAATGACGTATCCGAGACGCCGGTAAACCTCCTCGACCTGCTGTAAAAACCGCTCCGGGACGAATTTTTGTTCCGGCACGAGGATGATATGTGGGGGATCTGCATCGGCGCGTTTGCCCAGGGCTGAGGAAGCTGCCAGCCAGCCGGCGTCGCGCCCCATTGTCTCAATGACTTTGACGGGATAGTGCCAGGGGATGGAGAGCGTGTTCATCGTTGAGTCAATTGTGGCCTGGGCGATAAAACGGGCGGCGCTCCCGTATCCCGGGCAATGATCGGTAAAGGGCAGGTCGTTGTCAATGGTTTTGGGAACGCTGATAATATGGAATTCGTAGCTGCTCGGTTGTGCAGCTTGCGCCAGGCGATGGGCGGTATCCGCCGAATCATTGCCACCGATATAGAGCATATAACGGATGTTGTAGCGTTGCAGGATGGCGAGAATGCGTTCAGGATCGTCCTCCTGCAATTTATAGCGGCAGGAGCCGAGGGCAGCCGAAGGAGTATGCAGCAGTTGTGACCATATTGCGGTGGGCTGCCGGCGCAGGTCCACCAGGTCTTCCTTGAGCAAGCCTTCGATGCCGTAGCGCATCCCATAAATGCCATCGATGCGGCTATCGGCCAGAGCTGCCTTAACTGCGCCAACAAGACTTGCATTGATAACGGCGGTCGCGCCGCCCGACTGTCCGATAAGCAAGTTGCCGTGTGTTATGAATGACAATGAAATCCCCCGAAATCAAAAAGTAGCGGCCTCACTAACTAGCCTCTTTGAGCATTATAACAAGGCAAACCGAAAGCGTCGAGAGGCGGTGTGAGTGCAAACGGGAGCAATCCGCTTTACAAGCGAATTGTCGCGCATGGACGATCATCTCTGTCATATTTACGGACGGCAGGTGATGAAAGTGTCGCTATCGGGTCTTTACCCGCCTCCGACCAGCGTGACGAGATCCAGCCGATCTCCCTCGTGAAGAACGGTCGTTGCGAATGCTTCACGATAGACAATCTCACCGTTCATCTGCGCGACGACATGCGTGGGACTGATATCCAGCGTACGCAAGAGGTCTGTGATGCTGCTACCGTCCTTTAGCGAATGTGGCTGGCCGTTCGCTATGATGGTAATCGTATTTTGATTGGAGGTATGCATGTCATTCATTTTAGGAATCCTTCGCTTGTCTGGCCGCCTGTCCGGCCAGGATGGCCGCGTATAATGCTTTTGTGGCCCGCTCAACGTCGGGCGCTGCCAAAATGGCCGAAATAACGGCGATCCCATCGGCCCCGGCCTCTATGGCCTGGGCCGCATTGGCGGCGGTGATGCCTCCTATGGCGATAATGGGAACGCTGGGTAGCGCCTGCTTGATTGCGCGCACCAGATGCGGGCCGCGACCTGGTTCATCAGGATGGCTGCGCGAGGGGTAAATTGTCCCGACCAGCAGGAAATCGGCCCCGTTTTTTAGCGCATGTTGCGCTTTAGTGCGGCTATGCACCGAGGCTCCGAGCAAGTAGCGCTCCCCCACAAGCTGTCGCGCCACTGACAACGGGAGGCTGCGTGAGCCAAGTTGTAGTCCGTCGGCCCCTACCGCCTGCCCGACGTCTAGACGATCATTGACGATGAATGTGGCCTGATAACGCCAGCAGAGTGGCTGTATAGACAGGGCCAGCGTGTACAACTCGCGCGCGGCAAGGCGATGCCCGCGCAGTTGTACCATGTTTACCCCGGCAGCAAGAGCCGCTTCTATGCGCGCCACCAGATCGGGTACAGCCGGATCGGTGACGAGGGCCAGCAGGGGGAGCGCCAGCCTGGGCTTGTCCACAGGTTTAGTCTCCCGTGCTGACCAGCCCCGTTTGCGGGCTGCTGGCGCTGGCGTACGTCTGGCGCGGAATGCGACCGGCCAGGAACGCGGCTCGCCCGGCCTCTACGCCCAGTTTCATCGCGTGAGCCATGCGCTCAGGCTCTCTGGCGCGGGCCACTGCGGTATTGACCAGGCAGGCATCGGCCCCCAGTTCCATTGCCAGCGCTGCATCCGATGGCGCACCGATGCCGGCGTCAACGACCACCGGAACCCGCGCCTGCTCGATGATAATCTGAATCTGGGGCAGGTTGAGCAGCCCCTGACCGGAGCCAATCGGCGAGCCCAGAGGCATGACAGTAGCTGCACCAACATCCTGGAGACGCTGAGCCAGCACAGGATCAGCATTGATGTAAGGCAGAACGTCAAAACCTTCTCTCACCAGCGCCTCTGTTGCCCGCAATGTTGCAATAGGGTCGGGCAGCAGGTAGCGCGGATCGGGAATGACCTCCAGCTTGACCCAGCGCGGCAGCCCCAGCGCTGCTGCCAGCCGAGCCACGCGCAGCGCATCCTCAGCCGTTTTGCAGCCAGCAGTGTTGGGTAAGATCGTATAGCGTGCAGGATCGATATAGTCGAGCAAGCCTGGCTGGTGGGAGTTGGCAAGGTCCAACCTCCCTAACGCTACTGTAATAATCTCTGCTCCGCTAGCCTGCAAGCTAGCCCGCATCACTTCAAAGTTATCATATTTCCCCGTACCCAGCATCAGGCGCGAATGGAACTCGCGAGTCCCGATTTTGAGCGTATCGTTCATCTCTTAAACCTTTCTCAGTTTTCTACCGCGACGCTACCATCCCGTTCCGACCTGCTAT
Source organism: Ktedonosporobacter sp. (assembly GCA_035293765.1). Classification (GTDB taxonomy): domain Bacteria; phylum Chloroflexota; class Ktedonobacteria; order Ktedonobacterales; family Ktedonobacteraceae; genus DASRHT01. The sequence goes on along the minus strand of DATGMF010000060.1, from coordinate 28,694 downwards.
TCAGACTGCCAACTCCGCTCTTGCGGCTGGCTTCGCCCAGGTCCTCGGAGCGAAAGCGCCTAGCTTTCGCTTCGGCTGTCTGCAAGGAATGGCCCGCGTACAGCTTCAGCCAGTTCGCGGGCGGCGGCGCTGATATCTGCTGCTGCCACAACCGCCGTAATGACAGCTACCCCCACGGCGCCCGTGCGTATAACTGCCGCCGCATTTTCCGCTGTAATGCCGCCAATGCCAATCACCGGCACCTGAGTGCTAGCTGCTACCTCGGCCAGCAGACGCAGACCTATGGCGGAGCCTGCGTCCGCTTTAGCCTGAGTTGGATAGATGGGGCCAATACTGAGGTAATCTGGATCTGCTGCCAGCGCGGTGGCAACTTCCGTGGGATTGCCCGCAGAGATACCAAGCAAACGTCCTGGCCCTAACAGTTGTCGGGCCAGGTGAATCGGCATATCATCATCCTGACCGATATGAACGCCATCGGCGTCCACCGCCAGGGCGACATCGACGCGATCATTGACGATAAAAAGCGCGTCGCGTTCGCGCGTCAATTTGCGCAGCAGTAGCCCTTGCTCTATCAGGGAGCGCGTGCTGGCCTGCTTATCGCGTAGTTGAATGACCGTTGCCCCGCCGTCAATAGCCGCGCTCGCCACCGCTAGCAGGTCGCGCCCGCCGGATAGTTCGCGGTCGGTGAGAACGTGCAAGGCAAGGCGTGGGATGAGCTGCTTGCGCGCCAGTCTGGCGGATTGTTCCTGCTGCCATTGCCAGAAATGTCCAACGGGACCATGCCCATGCCCCAGGCCCGGAGCGTGGCGGATAGCTCCCGTGATATAACGTTTGGCTCCGGCGACGGCCTCCTCGACGGAGAGGCCGCGTGCCAGAAAGGCCGCGATGGCGGCGGAAAAAGTGCAACCGGTGCCATGAGTGTGCATCGTCTGAATGCGCTCAGCGCGCAGTTCGCTGAAATCTTTGCCATCGAAATAAATATCGACCGGTTCGGTCGCGCGATGCCCTCCTTTGATCACAACATGCCGTGGCCCCATCTCATAGAGCGCGCTGGCGGCGTCGCGCATCTCGTCAAGCGTCTCGATGCGGCGGCCCAGCAGCACTTCAGCTTCGGGCAAGTTCGGCGTTACCACCTCGGCAAGGGGTAATAATTCGCTGCGCAGGGTAGCGACCGCTTCAGGCTGGAGCAGGAGATCGCCGCCCTTTGCTGTCATGACCGGGTCCACCACCAGACGGAGTTGCCACTTGCGCGCACGACCGGCAACCGCTCTGATAATAACCGGGCTGGAGAGCATTCCTGTTTTGGCTGCGCTTGCTCCGATATCCTCAAGAACCGCATCTATCTGTGCCTCGACAAATTCCGGTGTTGCATCCATGATGGCGCTCACGCCCAGCGTATTCTGAGCTGTCAGGGCTGTGAGAGCCGAAAGACCGTAGACGCCCAGGGCCGCGAACGTTTTCAGGTCTGCCTGGATGCCCGCTCCTGCTCCTGAGTCGGAGCCCGCGATGGTCAGGGCGCGTGGCTGGCTGGTCTGATTTGGCGAAAAGAGGTTGTCGATGTTTGTCATGACGGCCACTCCTCCAGGTGCCAGGCCATTTCCCAGAACAACCACTCGTAACGCGTGCTGATGAGAAAAATATTGTGCAGGCGGGCCTCTTCCTGGGGAGTAATGGTGGCGCAGTGCCTGTCCAGTCGTTCGCGCAACCAGGCCCCCACGGCATCGAAGTCTGGCGAGGCGTAGGTGGCTAACCAGTCGGCGTAGGGATGATCCGCCGAAGGCGGGCCTGCGGCGATCAGGTGACGACCAATTTCGGCATAAATCCAGGCGCAGGGAAGGACCGCCGTAAGGATCTCCGGCAGCGAACCGGTGGTCGCAATCGCCAGCAGGTGGCGCGTGTAGGCGTAGGCGCTCGGAGCCATAGGGATGGTCGCCATCTGAGCAGGCGTCAGTCCAAAGCGCGCGCCGTAATTACGATGTAACTCGGCTTCAACCAGCAGGGTGTCCAGGGCATACCTATTAAACTGTTCCATCTCATGCTGATCCGATGCTCGGGTGGCGGCATACGCGAACGTTTTTGAGAGGACATCCAGGAAGAGAGCGTCCTGGCAGATGTAGAACTGAAAATTGCTTTGTGGCAGTGTACCATCCCCCAGAGCGACAACGAAGGGGTGATGGAATTGACGCCGCCAGAGCGACTCTACGCTTGCGCGCATGCGTTCGCTCAGTCCAGGCTGCTTTACCTGCGGGGTGGTGGAAAGCAATTCAGAAGACATGGTTGACCTCCGCTCGATTGAACGCAGGGAACACGAGTGTGCAGAAAGATGAGAGGCGGTTAATGTGATACAAGGAAGGTATCACTATGGATAGCGAGTGGTCCATGCATTTCCCTTCGCTGGCATTACCCAGATCAGGTGTTCAGGGTATCCCACATATGCGGTGGTGCTCTCAGCCCGGCTGCACCGAGCTCCCCTAGCAGATACTACTACAAACTACGAAGTCTTTCTTTTAGTATACACTATACTTTTATAAATGACAAATGATAAATGTGGATATATAGAATTATGCCGGAGATGACGCATCAGGCCATGATTTTCTCTCTTCAGTACAATGCTGCTTGACATCTTCGGGCCTGATGCTTATACGCCCCTCAAGGGGGGCGTGAGCTGATATTATCTCGACCTGCTGGATGTACTAGAGGAAGATGAGTTAAATCTGGTAGTCCATCTCCCAGGGATCTTTGCCGTTCCAGCCCTGCGTCAGCTCCTGGTGCTGTTCCAGTGGTTGGCCGCCCTTCATCAGCAGTTCCGCGGGTTTGGATGCCACCACCGAATTGGGAGGAACCGATTCAAGCACCAGCGTCATCGCGCCAATGCGGCTGCCCCGACCAATCGTGATTGGACCCAGCACAGCAGCTCCCACGCCGATAGTCACGTCGTCCTCGATAGTTGGGTGGCGCTTCTGCCTGCGACCAGGGCTGGGCCGCCACCAACCGGTTGCGCCAAGCGTGACCTGGTGATAGAGCATCACATTATTGCCAATGACCGCAGTTTCGCCGATGACCACGCCTGCGCCGTGATCAATGAAGAAGCGTTTGCCGATCTGCGCCCCTGGATGAATCTCAATGCCACTGGTGACAAAGCGAGCAATCTGCGAAATCAGGCGTGGCAGGAAGGGGATATGAGCTTTGTAAAGGGCGTGGGCGATGCGATGAAAGAAGATCGCCCATAGCCCCTGGTAGACCAGCGCCTCGAAGATATTGCGGCAAGCTGGATCTTTCTCAAAAATCACGTCAATGGCGTCGGGCCACCGCGTCCTGCGCCGTGGCGTTTTGCCAGGGGCGGCAATGACGATGCCAGGAGGGAGTTCTGGCAGATGCGAAAGATCGGTTTCTATATTCTGCTGCTCTTCGTTGTCGGCGGATTCTTCTGAAATACTGCGTGGTCCGTGTGACATGCTCAGCTTCATCCTTTTCACTCGCTAGCCGGAAAAAATCGCTGCTATTTGTTCTGTTCTAACTTAGGATAGGACAGGAGTACCGGCTTGTCAAGGGAAAATAACAGGCAAACTTCCAGGTCGATGGGATCGCAGGGCGAAAATCCCTCTTGTCAGAATCGCCGTTTAGTGGTAAGCTCAACCTGCTATTATTCTGCCAACAATCCAAGAGGAGAAGGGACTTCAATGACACAGACTGCGAAAGGTCAGAATAAGGATCAAAAAGATGCTGTGCAGAGGCGAAATCGTCCGGGGCAGCGCCAGCAGGAGCGTTTGGTGCGCCAGGCCCGCCGGCAAAGGCGTCAGCGAATAATCATCAGCATTGTAACGATTGTGTTACTGGGGGGCGCGATAGGTTTCGGTATCTGGCAATATCAGCTTTATGCGACCGCTCAGGCAAGAACCCAGAACCAGCATGCGACCGCGACAGCTCTTGCTTTAATCACCCCCACGCCTTCGGCTGGTCCAGCTACCCCGCCACCGGTAACAGCCACTCCTGTGAAGCTTCCCGATGGCCTACAGTATATTGATATCAAGCAAGGAACAGGCCCGGCAGCTCAGACAGGAAGTAATGTCTCTGTCCAATATACCGGTTGGCTGCAAAGCAATGGCAAGAAGTTTGACAGCTCTTACGATCATGGTGGGCAACCTTTGCCAGTGACTATTGGGCAGAAGCAAGTTATCGCAGGTTGGGAGGAAGGGCTTGTCGGCATGAAGGCCGGTGGTACGCGTCGCTTGATCATTCCTGCAGCGTTAGGCTACGGAGCTCAGGGACAACCTCCCACAATCCCCGCCAACGCGACGCTCATTTTTGATGTAACGGTTGTCAGCGTTCAGTAATAGAGATGCTTGAAAAACCAAAACATCTTGCATCCGAATACGGAGCGCAGTTCAAGGATCGCAGCATCGTCGAGGCATATCAGTATCGCCCGCCGTATCCTGCTGAAGTCTTCGATGTGCTGGCCGGACTGATCAGCGCAGAGCCGCGACGTGTGCTGGATGTTGGCTGCGGCACCGGCTATCTTGCGCGCCATTTTGTGGAGTATGTCGAGCAGCTTGACGCCGTAGACTTCTCTCAGCATATGATCGAGACAGGCAAGCGGCTCCCCAATGGCGATCATCTGCATTTGCGCTGGCTTTATGGGGCTGTCGAAGACGTTGCACTCGACCCGCCTTATGCGCTGGTGACAGCCGGAGAGAGCCTGCACTGGATGGACTGGCACGTCGTGTTACCGCGTTTCAAGGAATCGCTGGTACCGGGAGGATATCTGGCGATTGTATCGCATGATAATACGCTGCCGGAACCCTGGTACGATGTGCTACGCGATATCATTCCGCAATACTCGACCAATAAAGATTTTGAACCTTATGATTTGATTGAAGAACTGGAGCGGCGTGGCCTGTTTCAAAAGGTTGGCGTAAAGATGACCGCTCCCGTTCCTTTTGTGCAGTCTATCGACGATTATATCGAATCGTTTCATTCGCGCAACGGCTTCTCCAGGGACCGCATGATACCTGACCAGGCGGCAGCCTTTGATCAGGAGACGAGAAAGATCTTGCTCAAGTCTCATCAGAATGGCGTTATGCGTTTGCAGGTCATCGGCACTGTTATATGGGGGCTGCCGATGGGCTAGAGCGGTTCTATGCGTACGCTCTCCAGTTCGAACCACTGTGGCCCGCTTGCTACCGTCCCGAAGCGGAGGACGCCGCGCGGTGAGGCAATGGCAAACTGGTTATCGAGCCAGGCCACAAAGCCCAGCGGTCGCGTAGGAGGGTTGGGGACGCGGAGCACAGTTGCTCCGTTAACCTGAAAGGTAGCTGCGTGTGGTCGCCACTCCAGTATATAGTCGTGCCATGCCGTCATATCGACCGTGAGCAGCGCCTCGTGGGCGCCACTGAGGCGCTGTATCCAGCGGGCAGCCGAGCGCGTATCGCCGGTCAACAAGGCCCACCCGGTGGTTACTGCTGTGGGAACGGTGGCAAGCAATGCGCCTGCTCGCATGCTGTGAACCACCTGAGCCTTCCATCCCCAACCGGGAACGCCGGGGACCAGGGCCATGTTGGATGGTGGGGAGGCGTAGAAGAACCAGATAGCTTCTGGCAGCATCAGGATGTCGCCGCGTGGGGAAAAAGGGTAGTTCCAGAAGCCGAAGCCTGCCGTCCCGCGTAAAATGTTGCTGCTCTCAGCGATATCGGCGCTGGTGGCCGCGGGGAGCGAAGAGCGTGCGCGTACCTCCATGCGTAGGGGAGACCGCCAGGGAAATTTGGCGCGGGCCAGTGTGCCATAATCATCGATCTGGGCGTCGCTATACTCTCCCTGCGTGGCCGATGGAAGGGTCATCCGCAGGGCCGAGTCAGCAATGGAGAGTGAGCCTGAGCCGATGCAGGTTTGCGTCCAACGCTGGCCGAGCGGGCGAGTAAAGTCGTCAAAGATTAGTTCAGGAGTATTGATGGTTGTTCTCGTTTTCTAGCAGGTCCTTTTTGAGCGTAGGAATTTTCAGTAAATCCTCTTCTAGTTTTTGCCACACTATCTGGTCTGCCGTAATATTGTTCACTGGCTGATTTCTTTTGGCTGCCTCTAACATCGTCTCGGCAACGAGTTGGCGGAATTGCGCAAAATATTTCTTCTGCTCAGAGTGGAACGGCATAACGTTGAGCGCAATCTGCTCCGGCTCGTAGAAGTCTTCCGGCTCGAATGCCAGGGCGATCAGGTCCGCGTAGTGCTGCACAAGCGTCGTGCGGGCCTGCGAAAGAAAGTGGTGATACTGCGCGCTGGAAACAAGGAACACGCCCGCGATACGCCCGGCGTAAAGAATAGGATAGATAGCTGCGCTTTTCTCCGGGCCAACGCGATGTACCGGCATCAGGCTCTGTTCCTCATCAATGTTCTGGATAATGCCCGGGCGGCATAGCGTAACGACATTGCCTGCCAGCGACTCCGCTCCCAAGAACATCGCCGTCTGTTCCAGGTTGCCGGGCCAGGGTGGCGTTCCCAATCCGACGCTTTCGCGCAGGCTTCGTACCTTGTGATATGGTCCTGATGGCGGCATGCAGCGTACCACCCAGATAGCCATACCAGAACGCTCCGGGTCTAATTGTCCGATGGCCTGTTGTAAAATAAGGTGACAAATGGACCAGAAGCGTAAATGCTCTGTTGTTGATGCGCGTGCCACAAAGACCCTGGCGTAAAATTCGGCTGGAATATCTTTAGATGTGTCTTCCTGGGTAGGATGAGCAAACTCGCCAAATTCTTTTTCTTCTTTCAACAGATCCAGCATTTGTTCGCGATGTTGTGGAATAACGTTCAACAAATGCCGCAGGTTAGCTGGCCGCGGGTCCGACTGTCCATTGACCCAACGAGCCAGGGTAATAGGCGTTATACTTAACTCGTCGAGGATACGTTGCTTTTCTTTGCTATCGCTAATAATCATCCCCAGCAACTCGCGCCAAGTACGTGCTTCTTGCATGTCTTTCACCCACCGCTAAAATAGCCATAAAATGCCCCGTAAGCTTCATCATATCAGCTTTTAGGAGCAAAGTCAACCATTTCGAGCAAGAATCAGGAGGTGCGGAACGAAAACTATAGAAATTACTTATGAAAAATCTACAGCTTTCGTTCCTCAGGGCTACTTTCTGGCCTTTGTTTCTCGATTCAGCGTAGCAATTAATGTGCCAAGTACAGCAATAATGAGAAGGACGCCGGAGGCCACCCGTAGCGAGGCCAGGATTTGCACACTATTAATGAGTGCCAGAATGATAACGGTAATGATAACGCCGACCAGGATAATCATATCGCCGACCAGGAAGTCATAAATGGCCTTGATTACATTCACGGCTTTACCTCCTGTTGCCCTGCTACGGCTGCATGGCTGCTGGCCTGTGCGTATGCCAGGCGCTGTTGCTTGCGCTGCTTGAGCCAGGTGATCAGTGCGAAGGAAGCGAGCAGGTAGAGGGCTGCCAGTCCGATCAATGAGGCATCAGAGAAAGGCCATGTGACCCCCAATCCTTCACCGGCCCAGAAGGTGCCAAAAGTTGTTAACATAATGCCGACAACAAACTTCAGCGTATTTTCCGGCACCTGGGTAAGGGGTGCACGCACCAGCGCGCCGGCAAGGATCACCAGGAAACCAGCGACCGCAGCTCCTATGGCTGCAGAGTTGATGCCACAAGCCTGGGTGCAGACGTTGTTAGCGGCGCTACTGCCGAATGTGATTACGATGAAGGCCACCTCCAGACCTTCCAGCAGGACAGCTTTATAGGAGAGAGCCACCCCAAAGGGATGTATCTGAGGAGAGACTGACTCGCCGCGTGCGCGTAACTCCGCCATTGTCTCTTCAAAAATCGCCTCTTCATCGTGTAAGGCTTTAAAACCGCTATAGCGTAAAATTGCCTTTTTCAGCCATTTCAAGCCAAAAAGTATCAGGAGCACGCCGACGGTCAGGCGAAGAATATCAATGGGGACAAATTGAACAAGTGCCACTCCGAGAGTTGCAATAATAAGTGCAAGGGTTGCGGCAGCAGCAAATGCGCCCATCAGCGAACTGCGCCAGTTAATAGTGACGCCAACGACCAGAACGATAGTAAAAGCTTCGACAAACTCAACTGCGGAGGCTAGAAAGGCAGTCGTTGCAACCTCCCACTGCATGCATGTTCTCCTGTTCTGCTAATTTGGATGTGAAATACGTACAGTATCCATCCTGGAGAGAGCCGTAAGCAAGGTGAAATAGTGCCTTGCATGCTTATTGTAGCATATCATCGTGGTATCCAGTTGTTAGCTTCTGGTCGCTACAAGCTGTAGCCAGATGCGCGGTACCTGGGTGAGCATCAGTTCTTCTCCGGCCTGATAGACCGCCGACTTGAGCGCGGCTGCGCCGAGGGACAGTGGTACGCCGGGTAGCGCCCCTTCAATAAAAAGCCAGTACTGGCCGATATCTCGCCAGGCATCAAGGGAGATCTGCGCCGTCGTTTTCTCTGCCTCAACTTTGCCGAAGCCGCTTTTCTTCAGCAGCTCGATATAGCCTTCTGTCGTAAGCCATTGCATTGCCGTCGCTTTCGCCTCGCGTGAGAGCTGGACCTCTGGATGCTCTTTTCTCAGCCAGCCGACGGCGCGGCGCGTCCACAGCCGATAGAAGCGCTCGGTTCCCGGCACGTATGTCCCTTCGAAGAAGGCGGTGTTACAGGCGAAAATCCTGCCGGGGGCGAGCAGGCTTGCCATTTGTTGCAAGGCGGTGAATTTATCCGGGATGAGGTGAATTGCATTACAGAAAAATGCGGCATCAGCATTCTGGAGAATATTGGGGAGGTCGCTGGCTTCCCCTTGAATAAAGTCGGCGCGTACCTGTAATCCCAATTCGGCCATCCCGGTCTGGGCGCGTCGTAACGCTTCTGCGGAAGGATCGACTCCGATGAGGTGCGTATGATGCAGGCGTCCCTGCGAGGCCATTTCCTCTGCGATTAATCGCGTGATAGCTCCCGTGCCACATGCCATATCCACAATTGTCAGAGAATTGCTGCCAGGCAGGTGAGCCAGTGCCTGCCTGACAAGGGAGCGATTGACCTCAGTATAAAATGCGTGAGCAGCGAATGGTTCAAATGTATAAAGATTGGTTTCTTCTGTTTCGATGAGACCCATAGATAATCTCCTCCTTAACTGCAAGTATGCTAAAGAGTTAGAGAGGGTCCACCGCTAACTTGTTTCACGGATTTTGTAATGGTTTAGACATGCATCGCCATACCACCATCAACGCAGAGGACCTGCCCGGTGATATATCCTGCCTCTGGAGAGCAGAGGAAACCAATCGCTGCCGCCACCTCCTCGGTGCTGCCGAAGCGCCCCAACGGGGTGGATTCGAGCATAAACTGGCGCTGCTGCTCATTTAAGACTGAAGTAAGTTCGGTTGGTATAAACCCTGGCGCGACCGCATTAGCTGTGATGTTGCGGCTAGCCATTTCGCGCGCTGTGCTCAGAGTAAGAGCGATAATAGCGGCTTTAGATGCGCCGTAGTTGGCCTGTCCTGCAGGCCCGAGCAGACCGGCGACCGATGTCACATTGACAATCCTGCCCCAGCGCGCTTTCATCATGCTACGCAGGGCCGCTTTTGTGCAAAGGAACGCGGAGCGCAGGTTGCTATCTATCACATGTTCAAAATCGCTCAGCGACATTTGAAGGATCAATTTATCGCGGGTGGTGCCTGCGTTATTGACAAGAATCGTGATGGGGCCAAGTGCCTGTGTTGCTTCTGAAAAGAGCCGTGCAACCTCTTCCTCCTGACTTACATCGGCCTGGATGGCGATGCAGCGCCTGCCCAATGCCTCGATGGATGCTTTTGCTTCGGCGGCGGCGTTCGCGTTGCTGCGGTAATTGATAATAACATCGGCCCCTGCCCGGGCCAGGCGCTGAGCTGCTGAGCGACCAATGCCCTGCCCGCTTCCGGTGACCAGGGCAACTTTGCCCGTCAGTGGTGGTTGTTGCTCACTTGTCATGCTTTCTATCCTCTGGGTCATAAAATTTTCTTTGCATTATGGTTCTGTAGTATAGCAAAATTAGTAATTGAAAATCTAGCGTTTTATGACGGAGTTTAGCCCTGAAAAAGCCATCCTTATCGTAGCCTGCTCCGTGTTCAGAGTGTATTTCAATGGCTTAAATAGAAAAACGCGAATGTCACCTCTGCTTTCCAGGTATTTCAACGGCTGTGGCATTCCGCGGAAGTTAAGACCGGCGGCTGACAGCAATTTTTTTGCTGTCAACTGGCCTTTGCTCGTTTTTTGTCGCGGTATTTCCCCCTGGAAAAGCCCTTGTTTGCTCTGATATGCGCCTGCCCTGGTGGTTGTGCTGACGACCCAACTTCCCTCTGCTCAGACCGATAGTTATCTGTGCCAGATGGGAATGCAGCCACTGAGGCCGTTTCTGGCGCTGGTTGGCAGGCGGGTGAGATTTCCGTAACCATGCCCGGCAACGGAGTGCTGGGCTCCGTGGGCAGCGGCGTCTCGATAGGCGGTTGCGGGGGCAGCGGCGTCTCGATATTCGCTGGCTGCCAGTTTTCCTGCAACGCTGCCTGCTCTTGTATAGAGACGGTCGCCGTTTCATGAGGCTCATCGGCGCTTGCCTTACCGATGCTAGGCATGCGCGGCCTGGTAATATCAACCTCCGGGTCCAGTTGTGTATGCTCATCGATGATCGCGCCGCACACCTGGTCAACAGTGAGATTGCGCGCGGCCAGCAGATAAGCGTCGGCGAGCAGCGTTTGTTGCATATCGGCAACAAGGAAGTTGGCTCCGGTCAAGTTGGCCCCGCGCAGATCGGCCCCTGCCAGATTGGCGGCAGAGAGATCAGCTCCGGTGAGGTCGGCTCCGGCAAGGCATGCTCCTGCGAGATCGGCCATGTACAGGTTAGTATTAGCGAGCCGGGCATTACGCAGGTTCGCCTGTCTCAGGTATCGATAAGATAGATCATATTTAGAGAGATCAGCTCCTGGCAAGTTGATCGGGCGCCAGGCCATCCCATTACTTTGTTGTTGCCCTGGCAGTGGAGCTTCCTCAATGTGGGGGATGCGCTCCAACTCATAGGCCATGCGAGCTTTTTCTATCGCAGACTTGTATTGTTGCGCCAAATCCTGCACACGAGCAGCGTCTTCCATCGCCCACACCTGCCACTGCATATATATCTGTTGCACCTGAGCGATCAGCCTCTTTTCTGCCTCACGGGTGTAGCTTTCCAGTATCGCCTGTCCCCGTTGCTGGCGTACTTCCTGCGCTCGTTCCCAGGCATACTGCTGCGCATGAATATTATCCAGGCTCTGCTGCTGCATTTTTAGCGTGACCAATTGTGTCATCAAGACAATGGCAATCAGCACACTAACGATTCCCCCAACTACCAACATCTCAGCTATCATATTTAGCTCCTATACATTTGTTCTATGTTTGTAACAACGCAGATGTGTGTGTGCAGTAACGGGAGAAGGGGTTATATGAAAAAACTCTCATGCTTGCTGATCAATCAGGTAGAAAAATAGATAGAATGTAATATTGTATGCAGGCATGACGCACAACATGCCTGCATTTTTCGTATGTATGGCTATCTTATAGCCATGCTCCGGTGATTTATTGGATCTGGAAGCTGATGGTAGTCTGGTGAGTCCCTGCAGCTGGATCGGCAAGCAGGGTCATGGTGAAATCAGTATTGCCCTGTGGGACGAGGAAGGCCACATCTCCTGTCGCATTGGTTGTACCCGCAGGGACGTTGAACGGGATGGTCCAGGATGCGGGAGGGGCGACTGTACTACCGGCTTGTAGACGCAGAAGGCTGCCAGCGTAGCCGTTGTAATCCTTACTGGAAGGATTGTCTATTTTAAGGGAAACGACCACGTAGACATCCCCTTTATCCGCCTGTTTACCCTCATAGCTCAACTGCGATGAAGCCCCGGTCATGGTCCAATTGGTAGTCCAGTTGCCATTGGTATATTGCGTTTGCTTGTTCGGAGTCGAGACCTTCGTCTGGTACTTACTCACGTCGCTATTGGGAGTGAGCAGAACGTCGATGGGCGCTTCCGTAGCCGTACCAAAGTGCAGTGTGAGCTGCTTGACATCGACGGTGAGGGGAACGGCAAAATCGAGCCAGTTTGTGCGTGACACCGACGCCTCAGGCGCAGACGAGTCTTTTGCGTTCAGCAGATCGATGCTGGTATTATCGGGCATAAGCAGGCGGACCGCCTGGGGGAGGTAGTACGACGAATTTTTTTGTGAAGTGTTCTCCTCTTTCACATCGATCCGCAGCGCACCTGGCTTATCCGCGCTGGTTCTACTATCGTCGGTAAAGTAGCTTGCCTGTTGGGTATCGACAATCGTGAATTTTACGCTGGCATAGGTGATCGTGACGTTGATAGAGGTCGTTCCTGACGTTGTTGTGGCTGTCGTCGCGGCTGTCGGCGTAGCTCCTGTGGGAGTGCCAGGTGTTGTTGTTGAGGGACCTGTACTGCTACCCCCACCGAGGCCAGTGCCGTTGGAGCCGAGGTTGGGGTTGGTGCCGCATGCGCTGATGAGGAAAAGAACAACGAGGAACGCGCCGACGCTCAGCAGCCCGAACATTCTGCTTGAAGAGTTTTTCTTTCGTTGTAGACGTATAGAGGATAGTGACATAGCTGTCTATTTTTCCTTTCGATCCTGATAAAGCATAACGAGATTTACGTGCCTAATGACTTCAACCGCTGCTGGGCAGCAAGCATCCCTTTTTGAGCTTCGGCGTGCCAGACCTGCCAGGCGTCATCTCCTTTAAGAGCCGGAGCAGCCTTGTCTAGTTCGTCGAGCGCCAGCGTAAAGCCGGTATATGCTTGCTGAGCGCGCTCAATGCGTTCAGTCTGGGAGTCGGCGTTGCGGCTCAAGTGCAGGGCAAGCGTCGCGTGATCAATGGCGCTGAGCGCGCTACCCAGCTTGCGATCAATCTCATCCTCTGCCGACAATGCCGACCCTCCTTTGACAGCGCCAATACCTGCCAGCTCGTGGGCGTGTTCCTGAAGCGCGAGTTCGATGATGCCCAGAATTTGCTCTGCCGCCCTGAGCGCGTCCTGGGGATGGATGCGGTCCATCAAGGTCTCTTCGATAGAGGTAGCAAGGAGAGCTGCTCGCAAGCGTATCTTCTCTGTGCGATTGAGCCCGAAAACCGCAATAACCTCTTCCATCTCATCGATGTTCAAAACGGGAAAGCTTTTGGCAATCTTGAGAGAACGCTGCAAGCGGCGCACCTTCTCACGATGAATATGCGCACGGTCATCTAAATGGCCTAATCCCACACCGTGGGCCGCCAGAATCTCCTGTAACACGCGGGCAAACAGATTCCAGCCGCCCTGTGGTATTGCGTGATCGTTCATCATATGTGCCTCTCCTTCTGCTGAAAGCATAACCTGGCTGTTCCGTTCCTGAAAACCCACAAGTATGTGGGGGTATGTAGTGCATAAATTTTGCCTACTATTTCTAAGAATAGTTTTCGTTTATCTTATAGACTATAATAAAGTGAGCTATTGCTATTTGCGCATACATATGAGAGGAATATAGTAGCATGAAGCACTTCAGCTCTGATAAATATACTCAATCGAACCAGCGGGTGCATAATGCATTCATGCTTGATCTATCTGCGGGTCTGGAGTCGGTGGCGCGTCAATGCGCCGAGTTACAGGGTCGTGGACGGCCTTACCAGACGGCGGAAGCTCGGATAGCACTTTTGCGCCACACCCTGGCACAGCTTCAGCCGCCCTCTGCTTGCGCGCCAGAGACGTATGCCGCCCTTCAGCGCGAGTTAGCAGTGGCTTATCTGGATGATGTTGGCGTTGGGCGCAGCCAGCATCTGGAAGCCGCTCTTCTCGCCTGTGAAACCGCTTTAGCGGTCTACACGCGTGCGCATTCTCCCTACCAGTATGCCAGCTTGCAGATCACACTGGGCAATATTTATCGTGAGCGCATTGTGCAGGCCCAGCGTGATAACCTGGAGCGAGCTATTGCCTGTTATCGCGCCGCCTTGCAGTACTTCACTCTGGAGAAATTTTCTTATGAGTATGCTCAGGCTCAGCAAGAGCTAGGGCAGGTTTATCAGCTCCGCGTTGAGGGCAAGCGGCCTGAGAATATCGAGCTGTCTATTGGCTATTGCCAGCAAGCGTTGAGCGTCTATACGGAACAGGATTGGCCCGTTGAGCATGCAAAAACGTTGCATATCCTGGGAACTGCCTATATCCGTCGTCTCACTGGCGACCGACGTGAGAATCTGGAACAGGCCATTGCATATTATCAGCAAGCTGCGGCTATCTTCGCTCCCGAAACGTTTCCGATGGAATACGGGAAAATACAGAACAATCTGGCCGCCGCATATTCACAGCGCATCAGCGGAGAGCAGCGTGATAACATCGAGCAAGCTATTGCCTGTTATCGCCGGGCTTTGCGTGTGTGTACCTTGCAGACATTTCCTACAGAATACGCGAACTACCAGAATAACCTGGGTATCGCCTATTGGCAGCGAGTGATGGGGGAGCGACGTGACAACCTGGAACAGGCTATTGCTTGCTATCGCGAGGGGTTGCGCGTTCATACTCTGGAGGCTTTTCCCTACCAGTATGCGATGCTGCATAACAACCTGGGCGCTGTTTACGTTGTGCGTATGCAGGGGACGCGACGCGAGAATCTGGAGCAGGCCATCAAGTGTTACCAAGAAGCCCTGCGCGTCTGGACGCTGGAACAGTTCCCTTATCAGTATGCGAAGTTGCAGAATAACCTGGGTGAAGCCTATCAGCATCGTCTCTCAGGAGAGAAACACGCCAATCTACAGCAAGCCATAGCCTGTTATCAGGAGGCTTTACGCATCTGGACATTGCATGCATCCCCCCTGGACTATGCCATGACCCAACGCAATCTTGGCATGGCTTACCAACTCCTCACTGCCGATAACCCGCAGGGGAACCTCGCCTTAGCGGTCGTCTCACATCAGGAGGCGCTTGCTGTCTATACGCTAGAGGCGTTTCCCTCTGAGCATCGCCAGGTGCAGCTTGAGTGCGCCGAGACGCAGGCGCTGCGCCAGGACTGGCAGGCGGCTCACGACGCTTATGCCTCTGCTCGTCAGGCTGAAGATCTACTGGTGGCTCTGGGGGCAGGCGTAGTTGGACGCGATGCTATCCTCAAAGAGGGCCGCGATGCTGCTGTGCGCGATGGCTTCGTGCTGGCACAATTAGGACGCGTAGAGGAGGCTGCTTTAGTGATTGAGGGCGGACGGGCGCGCGGCCTGGCTGAAGCAATCCAGTTTAATGCAGCCGCTCCAGAGCACATCAGCGATCCTGAGCGGCGTGAACGCTATATTAATGCGCGTGAGGCTTTTATCGCCGCGCAGGCCGCATTGCAGGCTGCGCCTCCGCCGGGTCTGGATGAGGACGGCCAGCGTCAGGTCATGCTAGAGCGTACTGCCAACTATCGGACCGCCCGTGCCGCTTTCGATGTGGTGGTCGAAACGATTCGTGTGGCGCAAGATCCCCCTGACTTCCTGCATGCCACGCTTGATGCTGCCACGCTGTTGAACGCCGCCAGGCATTGTGGACAGGGGCATGCCCTGGTCTATCTCGCTGCGACTCCCTGGGGCGGCGTAGCCATAGGCGTGTTTGCCGCCAATCCCGTTATGCAGACCGGGCCTCATTTTGCGGCGCTGGCTTTACCTTCTCTCACCGACACATTGGTAAACTCATTAGTCGAAACACGGGCGGGCGCTGATAGGGATTATGTGACGGGCGGCTTTGACTGCGCCCAGCGTGGTAACGCCTTCGAGCTTTTACAGTCCTGGCCTGGCGCAACTTTCCGCGAGCGGGCTGAGGCGCTCCACGCTGCCTGTATCGCGCAGGAACATCTAGCAACGCTTGATCAGGCGGCGCAGTTTGTGCTTTCCATCCCCCAGTTGAGTGCGCTGATGGATGCGCCCTTGAGTGCTTTAAGCGACGAAAACCGCGCCTTGATTGCGAGTACGCTCAATCATGCTGTACTGCAACGCGAATTGCAACGCTGCCAGCCCTTTCTCCAGGAGATGATACTGCAACCGGTCGTTGCATGGTTATGCGAAGCTGGCGTGCATAGCCTGACTCTCATCCCCTGTGGACCGCTTGCGGCTTTTCCTCTGACCTGCATCCCGCTCAGCGATGGCTATACGCTCAATGAGGCGCTGCCCGCCAGCGTTGCGCCCAGCGCCCGCTCTCTTCTGCCTGACAGGCATGCTGCTATGGCGCGTACAGGTATCTATGCTCTAGGCAATCCCTATCCTACGCAGCAAGCGTTGCGCTGGGGTGAGGCTGAGGCGTTCACCATCGCCAAACTCGGCGATCAGCTCGGACGGCCATCTGGCGTTAAAGTACAATGGCAGGCCACACGTAACTGGCTGATCGAATCGCTCCAGATGGGCCATGTTGTGGATGCCTCCTGTCATGGCGAGTTCGATACCCATAATTTCCTCTCCTCAAAATTGATCCTGGCCCACGAGGAAACATTGACATTGGCCGATATGTTAAGTTACCAGGTTGATCTACGTGGCTTGCGCTTACTCATTCTCTCCTCCTGTCAGACCGCCATCCTTGATCTCCAGGGGGCGCGTGACGAGGTGCGTAGTCTTGCCGTTGGCATGCTGCAAGCTGGAGCAACGGCAGTTCTGGCAGCTTTATGGTCGGTGGATGATAGAGCAACGTACCTGCTGATGGTGCGCTTCGCTCTGGAATGGTTCCCACGTCTAGACAGCGAACCGCCAGCCCCTGCTCTAGCACGCGCCCAGCACTGGCTGCGAACCGTCACCAATCGCGAATTGCAGGCGTGGTCAATAACGCCATCCTCGCTATCGCTGTCTGTCGATGAGCCGGCAAAAGAACCCGCACCGTACGATCTCAACCAATGGCACGCAACTCAACTCGTTGCTGTGCGCGGGCGCTCCTACCGCTTTGATACGCTACAGGCTCAAGAGATTATTCAAAATAGAGCAGAAGAGCAAGACCCCGATGCGCGTCCATACGCTGATCCCTACTACTGGGCCGGTTTTCAAATTACCGGCTGGTAATACGCCCCTTCATGAAAACTATCGCTGACTCAGTTTGTGCAATTGGAGCACAGTATTCCAGTTTCTACCTGTGCCAGCAGTTTTCAGCTTCTTCTCCAGCAGCGTAAGGGTCAGTTTTGAGCGCCCGACGCCGTTGGGATAATAGATGTATAATTCCCGACCAATCAAGGAGAGTTCTTCAGGGCCGCTGTATGCCTGGTGGATATCTTCCAGTGCTGTACTTGCCGGTTGCAGAGCCAGAAACAGCACGAGTTGCCGATTCGCTTCTTGCGCTGGCTGGCCCTGAAAGGGGTTGCACTCGATAATCGCCTGTAGCTCGGCTGCTGTTCGCACGATGACGTTGCTGTGAAAGCCAAACTTCGCGCCGAAGCTCTCCTCGATCCGTTGTGAGACCAGAGCCATGTCTGTGTCATCACTGCTACAGACGACGTTGCCGCTTTGAATATAGGTGACGACGTTTTTGAAGCCCAGCGACTCGTACAGCTCTTTAAGCTCCTTCATCGGGACTATGCGCTTCCCGCCAACGTTGATGCCGCGGAAGAGCGAGACAAATGTGCTCATCAATCTTGTCCTCCATGTGGCGTCAATGATAGCATATAGCAGCACAGCACGCTATTCTATTGGACTCGCAATAGCAAAGAAAGGCAGGGCAGCCACCAATGGATTTTACCTATTCTGACCGCGTAAAGGAGTTGCGCAGCCAGTTAAGCGACTTTATGGATCGCTTTGTGTATCCCAATCAGCAGACGTTTCGCGACCAGATTGCCGCCGCTGGCAATCCCTTCCATCATACAGAGATTGTGGACGAGCTCAAAATTAAAGCCAGGGCCGCAGGGCTGTGGAATCTCTTTTTTTCCGACAAGGTCTATGGAGCAGGATTGACTAATCTCGAATATGCTCCTCTGGCCGAAATCATGGGCCGCGTGCTCTGGGCACCGGAGGTGTTTAACTGCCTGGATACGGGCAATGTGGAGATCCTGGCGCAATTTGGTACGTCGGCACAAAAGGAGCAGTGGCTCTTCCCTCTGCTGGATGGCAAGGTTAATTCGGCGTTTGCCATGACTGAGCCCGATGTCGCCAGCTCGGACGCGACCAATATCCAGCTTGCCATTCGCCGTGTTGGGGATGAATATGTACTCAACGGTCGCAAGTGGTGGACGACGGGAGCTGCTCGCGCACGCTGCAAGTTCATTATTGTGATGGGGAAAACCAATCCCGACCACCACGATAGCCATCGCCAGCAGAGCATGGTGATTGTGCCGCGCGATACTCCCGGATTGACTATTAAGCGCAATCTGCCGGTGATGGGGCATTTTGATAATCTGGGCCATTGTGAGCTGCTTTTTGAGAATGTGCGCGTTCCTGTAAGCAATCTGCTGGGCGAGGAGGGGAGCGGCTTTGCCATCGCTCAGGCTCGTTTGGGGCCGGGACGCATCCATCATTGTATGCGGGCGATAGGACAGGCGCAGTACGCGCTCGAATTGATGTGCCAGCGGGCGGTCTCGCGTGTGGCCTTTGGCAAGCCTCTTGCCGAGCAAGGGATGATTCAGGACTGGATCGCTCAATCGCAAATAGAGATCGAGCAGGCGAGACTGCTCACATTGAAGGCGGCCTGGATGATGGATACGGTGGGCAAGAAGGTGGCGCAGAAGGAGATTGCTATGATCAAGGTTGTGGCAGCAAACCTGATCACCAATGTGGCGAATCGCGCGATCCAGGTATTTGGCGCGGCTGGCCTCTCTGATGATTTTCCTTTAGCAGAGCTATGGGTCAATGGTCGTACCATCCATATTGTCGATGGCCCGGACGAAGTTCACAAGCGAGCTCTGGCGCGGTATGTGCTGCGCGAGCTTACCCACTAGCCAGAGAAAGGGAATGCTATGGAGCAGCTTACACCATTAATTGATGAAGAGAACCTGCGCCAGTATCTTGCCCGCCACTTTCCCGGCGGGGATGCGCCCCTTGAGCTTGAACATATCAGCGGGGGACATTCCAACGAGACATTTTTTGTGCGACGGTGCGCGCAGGAGTGGGTCCTGCGTCGTCCGCCACGCGGCCCGTTGCTGCCAACGGCTCATGATGTTTTACGCGAATATCGCATTCTGCATGCGCTCAATGTCACCGACCTGCCTGTCCCGCGCGTCTTACTGGCCTGCGACGACCCTGCTGTAATTGGTGCGCCATTTTATTTGATGGAGCGTGTCCCGGGGATGGTGATTCAGCAAGAACTCCCTCCCTATGGAGCAGATGTGGAGGGGCGGCGTGCAATCAGCAGGGCTTTGATCGATACGTTAGCGGATCTGCATAGAGTTGATTGGCAAGCCATTGGCCTGGCCGGTCTGAGTAAGCACGAAGGCTATCTGCAACGGCAGTTGCGGCGCTGGATGGATCAATTGGAGCGTTCTCGCCAGCGCTCCCTGCCTGAATTAGAGCTGATTACTACCTGGCTGACCGGGCGCGTGCCTGTTTCGGGTCCGACCACGATTGTACATGGCGATTATCGTATCGGCAACGTCATCTATGCGCTTGAGGAGCCGCGCATCGCCGCCATTGTGGATTGGGAGATGGCGACGTTGGGCGATCCGCTGGCAGACGTGGGTATTTTGCTCGCCTCCTGGCGTGAGCCCGATGACCCCCCATCATTGATCGTCTCGCAGCTATCACAGGTCACGGCGCAACCAGGCTTTTTCACGCGTGCCGAGGTTGCCGCTTATTATGTCGAACGCACAGGTCGTCCGGTGCGTGACCTCGCCTTTTATCATGTGCTGGCCCTGTGGAAGCTGGCAATTTTGCTGGAGGGGAGCTATGCGCGCTTTAAAGCAGGCACGACCGATGATCCCTTTTTCACACTATTGGAACAAGGGGTGCCGCAATTAGTGCAGCAGACGTGGCAAGTATGCCAGGAGGCGCTGTAAAGCTGGCTCACGTTCTCTGTAATGATGGTGCATCAGGTTCTCGGGGAAGCGTGATCCAGGTGGATGTTGAGCGCGTGGTCCAGGCGATAGCAGGCGGTGATCAGTGCGAGATGCGGAAAAAGCCAGCCTTATCCGCATCAAGGATCGCGCCAAAAACGCTGGGGGAGCCGTTTTTGCCCACCAGCGCCACGGTATGCAGATCTCCAATAAGCGTGTAATCCTCTATCGGGAGATATTGCTGCGATGGATGGAAAGAAGGGTGAGTTTGTGTTTGCGCCATGCCTGGCTTCCTCCTACTTCAGTATAATGTGCCTTTTTTAAATATAATAGATGGCTATGGTAAAAAAATAGTAAAAATATTCTTCTCTCACCATCATTTCGCTAGCGAGCCGCTTTGTGATCGAAAGCTTCTTGAGGAGCCCTATTCAGCTATAAGCAAAACGTTAGAATGTGGCAGAACGCATGCATAGGGTAGAGGTAACTTTTTAGAGAAAAAATGCGTGTAATAATTGTGAGCAATGCCTATTATTGTAAAACAACAAAGGGATTATCCCGCTGACCATTTAATCTGAACAAAAACCTGTATTTCATCATACTGTTCTTTGGCTCATTAATCGGTCTTATGTTATCTGATCTGGAGAGATCGCCATGAAACGAATACTGGTTGTTGAGGATGAGCCGCACCTTGCGGATGCGTTACGGATAACGGTTGGTGAGAGCAGGTGTTTTGCTCTCCTGGATTGAAGAGGATAGATATGGCTGTAAAAAATCCCGAAGTTGTCGTTATAACCGGCGCCTCAGCCGGGGTGGGGCGTGCCATTGCGCGCGAATTTGCTAAGCGAGGCGCGCATATCGGGCTGCTTGCTCGTGGACATGAAGGGCTGGAGGGAGCGCGTAAAGATGTTGAGGAGCGAGGAGGAAAAGCTCTCGCGATCCCAACTGATGTCGCTGATGTCAATCAAATAGAGGCGGCGGCTTCACAGGTTGAAGAAACTTTTGGACCGATTGATATCTGGATTAACGTCGCGATGGCTTCGGTCTTTTCACCATTTAAAGAGATGAAGCCGGACGAGTTCAAGCGGGTGACGGAAGTGACGTACCTGGGGCAGGTCTACGGTACAATGGCGGCTCTACATCGCATGCTCCCACGCGATCAGGGGCGCATCATTCAGGTCGGCTCTGCGCTGGCATATCGAGGCATTCCGTTACAGTCAGCCTATTGTGGGGCCAAACATGGCATTCAAGGCTTCACCGAATCGGTACGTTGCGAGCTGATCCACGACAAAAGCAACGTCAAAATTTCGATGGTGCAATTGCCCGCCGTCAATACTCCCCAGTTTGGCTGGGTAAAGAGTCGCCTGCCGCATAAGGCGCAGCCTGTGCCGCCAATCTATCAGCCTGAGGTGATTGCCAGGGGCGTCTCCTGGGTAGCTGACCATTATCGCCGTCAGCTTTACATCGGCCTGTCCACGGTGATTGTGATCCAGGGCAACAAACTATTCTCGGGGCTAGGTGATCGGTACCTCGGCAAAACAGGCTACAAATCGCAGCAGACTTCCGAGCCAGCCGATCCTGATCGTTCAAATAATCTCTGGGCGCCCGTTGACGAGGATCGCGATTATGGGGCGCACGGAGCTTTCGATAACAGAGCCAGCGGCAAGAGCTGGCAGTTGTGGGCTGATACGCATCGTGGTCTGCTCTCGCTCGTCGCAAGCGGCGTGGCGGGGGCTATCGCCGGTGTTCTGTTGTGGAGGAAGTAATGAGCATGCATCTGGTGATTGCTTCCCTCGGATTTCCAGCCTGGTTGCGCGTCAGCCACTTTATCAACCTGCTCTTTATCGGCTTGCTGATTCGCAGCGGACTGCAAATTCTGGCCGCCCATCCCCGTCTGTACTGGAATGATAACTGTACGCCGGGGAAGGAGTGGATCAAATTTACCAGAAAAAAAGTGCCAGTAAATAAGGATGTGGTTTATACCTCCCTGGATGATGAGATAGACGCATCCCCCTGGCTGGCGCTGCCCGGCGGGAAGAACCTGGGCATTGGCCGGCACTGGCATTTCTTCTCCGTCATTTTCTGGGTGCTGAACGGCGTGATCTACGTGGTGCTACTCTTTGGCACCGGCGAATGGAGCCGCTTGATCCCCACATCATGGTCTATCTTTCCTGACGCGTGGCATACCTTTCTCACCTATATCACTTTCCATATTCCGCCAGCCAGCGATTTTCACCCCTATGACCCGTTGCAGCAACTCGCCTATGCGGCTGTGGTCTTTCTGCTCGCACCGTTTATGCTGCTCACGGGCGCGACGATGTCGCCCGCGGTCGCCGGTCGCTTCCCCTGGTATATCAAGATTTTTGGCGGGCGCCAGGTGGGGCGCAGCCTGCATTTCTTGAGCCTGCTCGCCTTCCTGGGCTTTATCGTCATTCACACAGCCCTGGTGCTCATCGTCCACTTTCAAAACAACATTCGCGACATCGTGCTCGGCAGCGATCAGACAAGTTTTGCGCAAGCGGGTGAGATTGCTATTGCTGCGCTGGTCTTCGTATTGATCGTCTATGTCTGGTCAACGCTCTACTCTGCCCGTCATCGGCGGAAAGTGCAGCATGCTCTGGGATCAGTGATAGATCCCACGCGCAAATTGCTCTTGCATGGCGAAACGTCGGTGCAGCACTACAAAGAAGCTGACATATCGCCCTATTTCTGGGTCAACGGCGCGCCGCCCACCAGCGAAGAGTATCGTGTTCTGGGCCAGAACAACTTCCGCGATTGGAAGCTCGAAGTATGCGGACTGGTGAAGCATCCCCTCTGCCTCTCCCTGGAAGATCTGCGCTCCTTGCCCGCGACTACCCAGATCACCAAGCACAACTGTATTCAGGGCTGGTCGGGCGTTGGCAAATGGACAGGAGTGTCCGTCAGCGAGATACTGGACCGTTGTCAGCCGTTGCCGGAGGCGCGCTACCTGGTCTTTACCTCCTATGGACTCGATCAGCACAGTCTTGATGGGGTGCATTACTATCCATTCTATGAGGTCATTGACTTTGAGCTGGCGCGGCATCCGCAAACTATTCTAGCCTACGACCTCAATGACGAGCCGCTGCCTATTCCTCATGGGGCTCCTCTGCGCCTGCGCGTCGAGACGGTTTTAGGCTACAAAATGGTGAAGTACCTGCGCTCAATCGAGCTGGTTGCGCGATATGACGATATTCGTGCCGGTCAAGGGGGATCGCGTGAAGATACGATGTATTACGGAAGAGGGGCGGAAATATAAAGGGCGATGGCGAAAGTCGTGGAACGTCACTGATGAAAGACAGGAGCGATGATATGGGCTCAACACATACTCAGGAGCGTGTGACAATAGTTGATGTGGCGAAAGCCTTGCTTTTCGGTTGGAAATTCGTCCATAGACCGGGGCCAAATTTCCTGGGAAAGGTTGTCCTGATTACGGGCGGCTCTCGTGGATTAGGGCTGGCGCTGGCTGAAGAATTCGCGCTTCAGGGTGGCAGAATTGTCCTTTGCGCCCGTGATGAGCCAGAACTGGAACAGGCTCGCCAGCGTCTCGCGGAAAGGGGGGCGGATGTGCTGGCAATCCCCTGTGATATGACGCAGCGAGAGCAGGTCCGGCAGCTCGTTGATCAGGCCACAGAGCACTTTGGACGGATAGACATCCTGGTGAACAACGCGGGCATCATCACGGTGGGACCAATAGAGGCGCAAACGCTCGACGACTACGAAGATAGTATGCGGATTATGTATTGGGGAGCCATCTATGCCACAATGGCGGTCGTTCCTCAGATGCTTGAGCGCAAGCAAGGCCGCATCGTCAATATCTGCTCCATTGGAGGCAAGGTGGGCGTGCCCCATCTTCTCCCCTATACCTGCGCCAAATTTGCCCTTACCGGCTTCTCAGAAGGGCTTTACGCCGAACTCAAGAGAAAAGGCATCCATGTTATAACGGCGATTCCTGGACTGATGCGTACCGGCTCGCCCGTTAATGCCATCTTCAAGGGCAAACATCATGCTGAGTTTACCTGGTTTGACCTGGCCGATAGCCTGCCTCTACTCTCGATGAGCGCGCAGAAGGCGGCCCGCAGCATTGTGCAGGCAACGCGCAAGAACAAAGCAGAGATCACCTTAACTTTTCCTGCTAAACTGCTGGCCCGCTTCCACGGCCTTTTTCCCGGCACGACAATGAAGATAATGAGTATTACAGATCGTTTGCTGCCACGGGAAGGGAAGGCTGAAGGGCTTGATCGCTGGAAAGGGAGGGAGAGCGAGACATCGCTCTCACAATCGTTTGTGACCTCTTTAGGGCAACGGGCCACGCAAGAGTACAATCAGAATGTGAGCCGGACATAGGATAACCTTTGAGCAAAGCCAAACGGCCAACAAGCGGCAAGGCGAGCGGATAGAGAAAGCTTGCCTTGCCGCTTGTTGTGTGGCATCCTGGCGTTGATTACTTCTCTGCCAGCGTGAGCACCTCATCGATAATGCCGTATTCTTTTGCCTCCTCCGCGCTCATAAAAAAGTCGCGGTCGGTATCTTTGCGAATGCGCTCCAATGACTGGCCGGTGTGGTGATGAATGATATCATTTAACACGTCACGCAGGTGCAAGATTTCACGAGCGTGAATATCAATATCCGTCGCCTGCCCGCTGAGTCCTCCCTGTAATGGCTGGTGCATGTGAATACGAGCATGCGGTAAGGAACGGCGTAGGCCACGATCACCGGCCATCAGAAGGATGGTGCCGAAGCTGGCGGCGTAGCCAACGCAGGTCGTTGAGATCGGGCAGGGCAGACTGCGCATAGTATCGTAGATGCCCAGCCCCGCATTGACCGCTCCTCCAGGGGAGTTGATATACATATTGATTTCACGCTGGTTATCCTCAGCCGCCAGGAAGAGGAGCTGGGCCACTACAAGGTTCGCCATGCCCTCTTCAATGGGGCCGTTGACCATGATAATGCGCTCTTTTAGTAGGCGCGAGAAAAGGTCATAGGCCCGTTCCCCTCGCCCGGTTGATTCTATCACTGTTGGCACAAACAAGCTCGATGCCATGATATTTACTCCTTTCAGATACACCTGATAGTGATAACTCAATCATTCCATTGACTGTCGCACAAAGTAAAAGTGGACCATCTTGCCCCTGCCGCTCGCTCGTTCGTCCAGCATGCCTGCCAGCACCCAGCCTTTTTTCCCCAGTTCGTTGAGCTGGGTCTCCGTCGGTGGCGCTTGCTCGCTTGTATCCACCGCCAAAACGTGATACTCCCAATGGCTCGGTTCTACGGCCACCTTTTCATAGACCATCGGGACATGTATAGAGGAGCGAAGTTCAGAATGTTCTGCCATCCGTATACGCGAAGGTTGTACAATAAACATAGCGTTGTTCTCCTTTTGTCAGTTTGTCTATCACTTCCTCTTGAATATAGCACGCGGATGGCCTATACTAATAGAGATAAGATATGCTAATAGCATAGAATAAAAGCGGGCAATGCTTTAAGCATAGGAAGGATCGAAGAGATGCCAGAGCCGGTGGATTTACAGGAAATTATTGGGCGCGTCATCCGGCAGGAGCGCCAGGAGCACGGCCTTACAATTAAGGAGTTGGGCGAGAAAGCAGGATTATCAGAAATTTATGTTGGGGAGATTGAGCGCGGCCAGAAATATCCTTCGGCGAAGGTGCTGGAAAGCCTGGCGCATGCGCTGGAGCTTGACCTGGCCGACCTGCTCGAATTGATGGCAGATGCTATTCGCAATGACCGCGAGCCACAATTGACTAACGCGATTGGCTTCACGTTGCCCACGACCCCCAATCAGCCGCGCCGTGTCGTAGTCAGGCGCATTGTGAATATGCTCGATGAAGGAGAAGTGGAGAGCCTGGCCGATTTCAGTGCTTTCCTGCTCTCCAGGCATCTGCTGCCACAATAGAGAGCGTCAGGGCAAAAGAAGAGGAGATACGAGCGCCATGGCTCCTATCTCCTCGGGATTCCCTCTACCACCAGCGACGACGCGGACGGCGGGCATAGCCGCCACGGCGATAGTAGTAGCGCTCGTAATATGGGCGGACGCGGCGATAGGCAAAGCCGCTCCAGAGAACGACCAGCAGGGCAGCCACGATAATCGAGCTGATTAAGGGCACGCCAGCCAGCGTCGGCTCACCTGCGATAGCAAAGTGGAAGACGCCAACGATCAAGAAAATGGCGAGGAAGCCAACAATAATGGCTCCAATGATGCCGTCGGGCGCACGCCGCCCCGCGATCAGCTCCCCAATAAATCCGACAAGAATAGCAATCAATAGCCATAGCAGCAACGTCGTAAAAGTAATAACCATATAAGACAGACCTCCTTCTATACACAATGCAAACATCATAGCCATGTCTGCATTTTTACAACAACTTCTTTTTTAACAGTGCCAGAAAATCTCGCGGACTATGGCAGAGCCACCCTTCGCGCTACTTTCTGTTTATTTCGCAAGGTAATCCTCACCGGATGCACTGCAAAGTCCTCTACACCCTTTGCCCCGAAGGCATCAGGTGCTACTTTACGAATAATGTTAGCTGACCCGTTACAGTCGGCATGAATGTCCCGTCCATTCGATGCGCGATATAACCCGCGTTTTACGCGCCTCCCGCTAAACGTGTGCGTGGCATCACCTCCGTTCTTATGAACTGGTAACGGGTCCAGGTCAAGGAAGCTGGCTTTACTAGTGTAGGACTCTTCCGTGACCTTCACCGTGATGCCGACCAGTTCTGCTTTATAGGTCAGCATCGAGACAAAACGCGCATGTGGGATCTGCACAAAGTTTTGATTATTGCGCTTCCCCATGTTCGCCTCCTGCTTCCAAAGATCGTTTTTGCCTATGACAAGCGTACCTATCCCCTCTTTCACTAGCAAGTCAATGATGTAGCGGCTTGCCGTGTGCATGTAGTGATCGATCCGCCTGTTGCGTTTGTTGATAAGACGCTGCATACGCTTCGTGATGCCAGGCCCGCCAAGCTTCTTTTGTAACTGCGCATGACGCTTGTTATAGTACTGGTTGATGCTCTTGAGCGGACGCCCGTTAATAATCACCGATTGGAACTTCGGCTTATTTGATGTTAGCGCCGCTAGCACATTCATCCCAATGTCGATTCCCATATAATACGTAGGATTTACCTCTACCGGTTTCACGGCTTGTTCATAGACGACTTCCACCACGTAGAACCCCATGCGGGGAACAATACGAGCATGCTTGACAGTTTTTTGTCTGGTAGGGACTTCAATCCCTAAGCCAGATGGAGCCAGCATGCCTCGCTTCAACGCTCTTTTCGAGATGGCTTGCTCATCATAAATCAGCATAAACCGGCCTTTGGTTTTGTGCTTGTACTTGGGCACCCGTGGCCGTCCGGTGAACTTCTCAGGGTGCTCGTACCACTCTTCCAGGCCATTTCTGAACGAGCGCCATATCTTATCAAGTTGACGCAAAATGTCATTGGAGACTTTGCGCGGCAATGCCTGATAGGCGTCAGAGTCCTTTACCCGATGATAGACTTCCGCATAGCTCAGGTAGATGTTTTGGTGGATAAAGGCTTGTCGCCATTCGTACAATGCCAGATTGTACAAGTTCTTTGCCGCAAACGCAGCCGCATCGATAGCCGCATACCGTGGGTCATGCTCGTTAATGATTGTCTGTTCAACAAGTTGCATCTGTTTCACCTCCTTCCGCTACTGGTTGCTCCGAATACTACCCCGTGATGAGCACCACGAGATGAATCCTGTTAGCATCAGCGGGAAGGGCCGCGGCATCGTTCTTCATCGTGAGCGAGACCGCCTGGACGCCCGGGACATGCTCTAACAAGGTGAGGGCCTGCGCCTTCCCCTTGCCTGCAATCAGCGTGGTCATCCGTTGCTGCTCGTCCTGGGAAAACTGATAGACCCACGTTCCCGCGATCTTGACTACAAGCGCGATTTGCTGCTGCTCGTTGATAGTGGCCTGCACAATGCTCCCCTGTACTGCATTCGCTAGGAGATAGCCGTCTCCCAGGTATGCATGTGCTTGCTGCGTCTCAATCTGCGTGATCGCATCCTGATAGGCTTGCGTCTGATAGACCGCGCCGGTACACGTCTCGCTAACGCTAATGTGAACCTGCGCCGCTTCCTCTCCTGGGTGATGATCGACGGTCATGCTCTGCTGACAGGGAAGGGGGGTAATGAGCGTTTCATTGCTCTGCACTTGCGTGTGCAAGGCCGCCTGGACACTCTGATCCAGGCTCGTTTTCAGGCTGCTGGTGACGATGCTGATATCCTGCGGGGTAACAGTTGGATAGTCGCGGGCGTTCTCTCCACCGTGAAACGGCCCGTTCACGGCAAACACATTGAGCCGACAACACGGCCCATAGAGAGCACGAGCGGGGATATTACCTGCTGGTCCCGTCACCACCGTATGAGCGGAAACCGTCGCCTGTCCCTCTGTCGGTGGGATCGCGGCGGGGATGATCGCGTCCTGTTCGGTCACAATCTGGATACCGTCTACGCTGGTGAGAAGCGTTCCTACGCTGACAACCTGCTCAACGGGAGCCGCATTGTAAAAGGTGATCGTTCCGCGTGCAGCTTGCGCATCCTGGTGCGCCGTTCCGGTCGTGGGCGCGGTCACCGCTTGACTCATCGTGATCGCGGCCAGCGTGCGTCCTGGGATGATTGGTGGGCGCGTTGGCTGTCCCTGTCCGGTGGTGACGGTGATCGTCCTGGTG
>DATGMF010000059.1:0-190535 GCA_035293765.1 Ktedonosporobacter sp. | reverse complement strand
CCTTTCTATGATTCTTTGTTTGCCCCTGCCGGAAACAGGGGTACAGACCTGATCTCGTAAGCAGCGTGTAAGCGCCTCTGTGTGAGCAAGGAAGCTTGAGCGGTTTCTGACACCAGCATCGGCGCTAGGGATAAGTGTAGCTGAAGCGGGCAGGGTGGGTTAGGTCAAAAGAAGAAAGAATAATTGTAGTTTATGAACTTTAGGAGAAATATCGCACTTTATTGCAGATTGTTGCAGGCTCGCTTGCTGTAGATGCAATAAAAAACACTGCTACAGAGGAGCAGTGCTTGGAGGGAAACGACGTTACCAGTGGAGAATATAGCCTTGAAGCTCTTTAATCCGAGGCTCAGCAGGCCACGCAGCACACAGCGCCGTATAAGCATTCACGGCTTCAGTAAAGCGTTGTTCGCTGCGTAATGCTTTCGCGCTCTCTATCCCTTGAATCCAATGGTCAATGCAGTACTCCATATCGCGCACGGTGTCGGCACGGCTGATCTCTGCTATGACTTGGTTGATCAGAGCCTCGATACGGATAGTTTCATTAGGAGAAGGGGCGAGATGAATCTGAGCAAAGCAGTCAAGAGCCTCTTTTTGCATCCCAAGATGCAAATGGGCCAGACCATCGAGAAGAACGAGGTTTGCTTGACTGTGGTCAATCCAGATGGGTGCAGGGTCATCAGGCGGCTGAGCAAAAAAAGCAGCATGGGCTTTGCCGAGCGAGCGTAATGCCTCCTGCTTTTGCCCATTACGCGCTTGATTCTTTGCCAGCGCGGCATGGATGCAACTACGAGCCATAGGCGGAATGGGAACTCGTGCCGTCTCAAGAAGAGCCCTGGCTTGTTCAGCAGCGTGTAACGCTTGTGTCCAGTGATTCGCATAGGCATGGGCAGTCGCCTGGGTGCGTAGCGCAAGGGCTTGCAGGGTGCTACTGTCCACCAGATCACCATACATCGCAGCTTGTCGGGCATAAGCAATAGCCTCATGATGTCCTTCAACATGGCTTGCAAGCAACCCTTTTAGCAAATAGCCCTGGGCTAGCAGGCTAGCAGCCGCTTGCCGTTGTGCCGTTGGTGCAGAGCTTGCAACGGCTTTGAGTGTCGGAAGATACCGCGATACCACATCAGCAGCAAAAGCGAGTTCTTTGCCTTTACGCAAGTGCCAGCAGGCGGTAATCCCTGCAGCACAGTGCGCCAAAATCTCTTCAACGGGGAATTTGAGCACTGCACCCATTGCAGATAATCCTAACAGTTCTACAGGTAGCAAAGCCAGTCTGCGTAGTGCGTCACGACGGCTCAATTGTGTTTGAAGGTCTTCATTCATGCTCTGTTCTAGCTCCTGGGTGATCAGCGTTTGCAACACGCTGTAACGGGTGCTCTGGTGGGTCCATTGCCCCACAATCCGCATGAGTCGCAAAGTTAAATCCTGCTGCTGGAACTGGGTCAACGCATCTGCAATAGGTGGCATATCATGCTTATATGCAGAGACAGGATCATCCTCTAGCCCTAACTGTTGTGCTGTCATGCCATATGCATTGCACAGTCGTTGCACATTCACGGGTTGCGGCGATGACTTCCCCTTTTCCCACCGGGAAAGAGAGGCCGGATCGACGCCGATATGCTCGGCAGCTTCTTCAAGCGTCCAAAGCTTTTTATGCCGTGCCTGTGATAGTTGTGTCCGTTCCATCAGTGTGTGCCCTTTCAAACTTCCTCTGCATGATCTTCACTTATGAAATCACTGCTATCATATCATGGCTGCTCACGCTTTGTCGAGGCACGCTTGCCCTGTTGCGGGATGACACGATTTTTGGGGAAGGCGATAAATCGGACGCGGTAAACCTGGTCGCCACGAAGGTTGGGCTGTTCGGTCAAGGGAGAGGGGAACCCCAGCAGGGCAAGCGCGAGGCCCCCGCATCCCCGCCAGCCCCACCCCTTGCCCCTACCGTTTCTCCTCATGAGGAGCTGTCCCGTTGCATTTTTTTGCTCGTCAGGCTAGTCAGAGGTATCAGCATCGGTTCCCCCAAAGAATCTAAACGGGAACCGCATTGTTGGACCGGAGGCGGTAGGGGCAAGGGGCGGTGTGGAGAGGGGTGGGGGCCTGGCGCTTGCCCTGAGGCGGGATGATATGATTCGAAGGGTGGTAGGGAAGCGCAAATGGAGAAATGCCACGCAAGAGCGGCTCTCGCGTGGCATGGATGTTAAAGCAACTGAACGGCTACACTTTTAGCAGCGCGCTGGCCTGATCCAGCAGCGTAGTGTTTTGCAACGCAAAGTGCTGAACGGTAGCATCATGATCGTGATGACCAAACTCAACGGATTCTAACAGGGCGATGATCTGGGATGCAATCGCATTACGTTGATTGGTAATCATCTGGAGGCGATTCTCCAACTGGACATACGTGCTATCGTTGGCGGAATTGCTGGCTAACGCCTGCGTCGAAATTTTCAGGGTGGCTAAACCTAGCTTCCCAACGGGCGCGTTAATCTGTTTGTATATCTGAGCTAGCGCAACGAAGAAATCAAGATGTGCGCGCACAACCGGAGGAAGTGCTCCGGGGGTGAGCGCCTCGAAGAGCACACGCCCATCATGGCTATAATCATCCCTCAGCCCCAGCAGCTCCATGATCGTTGGACGAGTATCAGTGTGATCAGCCCAGATGCTGGTGTTCACTCCCAGATGACGTACGCCAGGACCCACCAGACCCAGCCAGGTCGTATTAATGTCTGGAGAGACATCGCCGTGATTCCAGGCAAACGCGGGATTCTCCGTAACGCACGGCTTGCTGCAATTAGGCGCGCCGGTGAACAGGAAGTAATCGGGATTGGCAAACAGTGTGAAAGTAGGCGTGCGAGCGGGATCGGCGGTAACCATATGCAGCAGCTTCATCTCCACGGGGTCCGCCATAAAATTGGTGATCTTGTCCGTATTGCCTGTGATCGGATTGGTGGCGGTCAGGGCCGCAGTCCCCCGCTCGAATGTGCGTGTGACGGCTGCATCCCGTGCAGGATTGCCGGTGAGATAAACTGTTGGAGCGGAATCCGCGTGAACGGTGAACGGGGTAGTAATATTCTGCTGCGTTGCCAGCAGACCCGTCAGATTGGTATTGACTTCACCTATTTTGCTGTAGGTACAGGGGATAGTGACGCCATCACAATTGGTCGGGCTGGGTGCGCCACCTGCAAAGTGGTCGCCTTCATCGGCGGTAAACACGAAAAGCGTGTTGCTGGCATTGATGCCGTCTTTAGCCAGACGCGCGAAAAACTTGCCGAAGGCGTCGTCATAGGCTTTAAGGGCCGCGACATAGCCCGCCTGACCAGGGCCAAAAGCACCACCTTCGGGATGAGCATCGTGCGCATCGGAGATATAGGCATACGTGACCGGCACGCCATGCTCTTGCATCGCGGCAATGTATGAAAGCGAGACGGAGGCGGACATGCCATCGAAGCCGGGGAAGCCGATGTGACCGGAAGTATCCTGGATCACATTCCCGTTGAGATCGGTCAATGGGCCATTCGGGCTGATCTGCGGAGCCGTGTTTTTATGCCCAAAGAGGCCCATAAAGCCATTATAGCCGCCCGGCTCCTGGGGCAGCAGATCGGGCCGACCACCATTGGCTGATGAGCAGAGCGCGTTTCCCTGCGCGCAGTGAACGCCAATACCGACAAAATCGGCAAAAGCCTGACCGGGATTCGCTTTGACCTCTGCGGCCTCGGGCGAGTTCGCGCCAAAGACAGTGGGAATGTCGATAGCGGTATTCTCAAGAATAGTATTGGCTGTGGCGACCGCGCCAAAATTGCAGCCGGCGCGCGTAAACGGTACCCACGGAGCCGGTGCGTTCTGGCCTTGCGCGGTTAACATATTGAACTGCGTATCCGTCGGGGTGGCGGTGCTTGGATCAAACAGGGGCGCGGTCCAATAGGCAAAGGAAACGCCCGGATTGGTAGTGCCGTCTGGATTAAAGTAACGGAAACTGTTGCTGACCGGTACGCCATGCCGGTCTCCATAGACGCCTGTCAATGTTGTCAGGATATCGGTGGCGGTGTGTGAAATAAGCGGCGTATGGTTATTCGCGAGCAACGTGCCGTTATTCTTGATAAAGTTGAGTAGATGAGGCATTTGCTCCAGATCGGAAGGAACGTTGGGGTTGTCGCGCGTGAAATGCGTATTATCGAACTGGATGTTGATGACGTGCTGAATGTTTCCTTGCGGCGCATTGAGATGACAACCATTGTTTGCCGCCTGGCTCACGGGAGTCGCGCCCGGCAGCGACCATGCGCCGAACACGCAGAGCATCGCTATCACCATGCTTCCCGTCACGATGCGGATGAAGCGATTTCCCGGGAATCCTTTCATGGATCACTACTCCTTTCTTATAGGCTAGTCTTGCAACTATCCTATAAGTTTTGTTAAATAATGTTAACTAGTTGTTAAAATTGTTGACCTAAAAAGACTATTTGCATGTAGAGTATAACATATTTGGATGATAAATGACAGGCTGGAAAATGATTACCCTCTTTTAAAGATTGTAAGGGAGCCAGCAGTTACTGCCTGCTGGCCCTCTGCCGCGCCACCGTCTCCAGGAGCTTGAGTTCCTTGCGATAAATTGGCGGATTGATCAGTGGTACGAGCAGGCGCTCGGCCAGACCTCTCAGGCCAGGGCTGGCGTTCAAAGTGGTGCAAATCTCGACCTGCGATTTCTCCCCGTTCTCCAGAGGAGTGACGGTAAACATGGTAGTGACATTCTGTCCAGGCTCGATATCCTGCTCGACCAGCACCCGGCCCGGCTCCGGTTCGCTCACGCGATGGTGAAACGACTGTTCAACGCCCAGCATGCGCGCTTTGAAGCGGATAATGGTGCCTGCGCCATAGCCGCCCTGCTCTACTCGCAGATCATACAGATTCTTCCTCGGGAGAATGCTCGGATGCCCCTCGTGATAGTCGGCAATGGTCGCGTAGACATCTTCCGGGCGCGCATCAAGAATATCCACGGCTTTTGCGCTAATCTGTCCCATTGTTTTCCCCTTTGTTGCTTGCTAAAAAGCTTATCTGATACAACATAGCTATAGTTTGATGATATATGACTTCAAGGTATATATCTAGAAAGAATATACCATAGAAAAGTCATTATGACAAGGAGCTATATAGCTTGCTGTCATATAATGGAGAAAAACGTTGGAGAGGAAATACCGATGGAGCAAGAGGCATATCCGATCACCTACGGCGTGCTGGGGCTGCTGGCTTTCTGGGGGCCGTTGTCCGGCTACGATCTGAAGCGCGTCTTTGATCATACGCTGTCGCCCATGTGGGGGGCGGCGCAGAGCCAGATCTATAAAGAGCTAAGGCGCATGCAAGCGCTGGGCTGGGTGGAGATGACGCGGGAAGAGCAGGAGACACGACCGGATCGCAAAGTCTACGCGATCACGGAGCCAGGGCATGCCGCGTTGCGCCAGTGGCAGGCGCAGCCGCCGGAGGTGTTTCAGTTGCGCGATGAACTGCTGCTCAAAGTCCTGTTTGGCACCTTCGCAGCTCCTGGCGACATTGCCCACAACTTGCGCACCAGCATCGCCAATCACGAGATGCGACTGCTAGACTATCTCCAACAGTCGCATCATATTCCCGTGCGAGGGAGCTATCCGCAGGGCAATCGGCGGCCTAATCCATATCTTGCTGAGGGCGAAGCGGACCCTTACTTCACGCTCATCATCCGCTTCGCCATCGATTTTGAGAAAACCTACATCCGCTGGCTCTACGATGCGCTGGCGATGGTAGAGCAGAACCAATCAATACCTCCCCCGTAGGGACCCGGTTCACCGCGTCTCCCACGATGAATCGGGGAGCTACAGCGCCCGTTCTGCCGGGAACAGGAACCGCAGCCCATCGATAACTTCAATGACGATGTGGCGCTTGCCCGTGCGTAGCGGGTAGAATGTGCCGCGTAGCAGCAAAAGCGCGATCAGCGTAACGATAGTGCAGCCCTCGCCGACGCCCATTGTCAACGTCGCGCTGATGCTGGCGAGGACGCCGCCGAGCGGGAATGCGAGCAGCTCAATCACATTTTGCGCGCCGACCAGCCAGGCATTGGCCCGCTCAAGCTGCTCGACGGCTACCACCATCGGCAGGGTAGCCGCCAGCGCCGGTTCCTCCAATGCCTGGGTTATGCCGAGAATAAGGGCTACGGCGTACAGAAGGGGAAGTGTGATGTAGCCGAACCATGCCAGCACTGCGGCAACGCCGAAGGTAATCAGGCGCAGAGCCGTTAACGCCGGAGCAGGCGATGACCTATGCAATTGGGGATATACACGGCGAAGTCACCTTGCTCCGGCGCTTGCTCGCCATCCTGCCTTTTCGTGAAGAGGATACTCTGGTTTTCCTGGGCGATTGCCTGGATCGGGGAGAAGATTCTATAAAATTTGCTCATATTTGCCATTTGCGTTATATTACCATACGGGCCTTGCATAGACCCTCGTTTATTTGTATGCTGAAGAACTGTTTGAAAGTAGATATAAGAGTATTCCATCATATGCGCGTAGCTATTCTTTCAGATATTCATGGGAACCAGGTCGCGCTAGCAGCCGTGTTGCGCGACCTGGAGCGACAGCCAAAGATCGATCAACTGGTTGTCGCGGGCGACCTGTGTTTGAATGGTCCCCGTCCCCGTCAGGCACTGGACGCTGTTCGCGAGTTACAGTGTCCGGTTATTATGGGCAATACCGATAACGATATTGTGACCGGAAACCCGGCGAAGGAAAGTAAGAAAAAAATAGTTGACTGGACCCGTGAGCAAATTAAATCAAAGGGCATTGACTATCTCGCCTCGTTGCCCTTTTCACACCTGATCCCCAACCCCGAGGGGAGCGATCTGTTGGTGGTGCATGCCAATCCGCATAACCTGAAGGATCATATCTATCCCGACGCACCCGATAGTGATCTGGAGCAGTTCCTGGGCGAGCTGGAGCCGACTGTTGGCGCGCTGGCCTTTGGTCATTACCATGTCGCCTATACGCGGCGCTGGCGCAATCTTTTGCTGGTCGATGTTGGCAGTTGCGGACTGCCGCGCGACAAAGACCTGCGCGCAGCTTACGCGATCCTCACCTGGCAGGATAACGCGTGGCTGGCTGAACATTGCCGTGTGGAGTATGATGTTAAGGTGGTCGTCAAGCAAATGGAGACCAGCGGCATGCCAAGAGCTAAAAAATATATCAAAACGCTCACCGAGGCAACATATTAGTCTTGTTGCCTGAAGGGGGAAACAGGATGGTCACAATCGCAGTCGTGCAGTTTGCAATTGCCCAGTTTGCGGTAGCGAAAAACCTTGAGCGCATGGAGGGCTTTATTAAAGCTGCGGCAACCGCCGGGGCGGAGATCATTGTGTTTCCCGAGGATGTTGTCACAGGTCCAGTGCATGGCAATCAAGAGTATGTTGATTTTACGGGCCGATACGTGCAACACTTTCAGCAATTAGCCAGGCGCTATGCAATTGACATTGTGCCTGGCTCTATTATTGAAGGAACGCCGCAGGGGTGGTATAACACGGCCTATTATATAGACCGTGCGGGCGAGGTCAGGGGAAAATATCGCAAAAATAATCTCTGGCATCCAGAGCGGCCCTATTTGACGTCTGGCGATGCGGTGCATGTGTTTGATACGGCATATGGCAGGATTGGCCTCATCATTTGCTGGGACCTGATCTTCCCCGAAGTGTTTCGAGCAATGATCAGGCAGAATGTTGATATCGTCATCTGCCCCAGCTACTGGTGCTTTGTGGACGCGGGCATAGGGCTACAGCACGATCCCGCCGCTGAGGTCCACGCCGTAAACGCTCTCTGCGTTGCGCGCGCCTTTGAAAATGAGATTGCCGTAGTATTTGCCAACGCGGCTTCTCAGGGCGGAGACGATGCGCAGATGGATGACCTCATCGGCAGATCGCAGGTCGCGATGCCATTTAAGGGAACCCTCAAGCGGCTCGATCATACATGCGAAGAGATGTTTATCCAATCGATAGATGAGAGCATTCTCAAGGATGCCGAAGTTGCGTATAAGATCAGGGATGATTTAGCGCGTGAACGTCCCCTGATTGACGTAGCCATCTCACTGAATGCGCCCGAATGACGTTGCGTTTGCTCTTTTCCCCTCTGACTATAATCTCCTCTCCCTCTTGCAAGTCCAGCACGGCTGCTGGAGGGAAGTGGGTGCCGTCGCTGTTGAACACGAATGTATTGTTGTTGACGCGTACGGCAAAGGTTTCGCTGGCCTCTGTATTCGGGTCTTTATGGTTGCCTGCAATGATATAGGTATGTTGTTTCTCTGGATGGAGAACGGTCCCTATGACAGTGATTACGTATTCTGTTCCAGACTCATCCTGGGAGCCAGCCCGTTGGGCTTGTTCGTTTTGAGAGGAGTGGGGCTCTGCACCTCCATATGGCCGAGATCAATTTTGTGTATCTGGCTATTCACGATAGCCAGCGCCGCTTTCTGTGCCAGTTTCAACGTCTCGCCGCCATATTCTTTCAATGAGACATCGACCTTCCAGCTCGCGGCAGCCAGGACCGCAACGATATCCGGGATTTTCACCAGATGTTGGCCGGTTCTCAGATCAATAACAATACACGCATTTTTGCCAGGCATGATAACTCCTCATATATTACTGATAGCTTTCTTTGAGGCAGATACGGGACAAATGTTCATCGAGTTTCAACGTCTTTTTTACTTACCCGCTTATGGCTAACAGGTAAAGCGTTTCCCGATGTATCTCTCATTTCAAGAGTCTGATAGGCAGGGTCTTACGTGTTATAGGAAGATGTCCTTTTCTAAATTTATTACATTGCAGTATATAGTAAGGAGAAAAAAATGAGTACTTCTCCCGATCCACGTATGCCGGGCTATGAGCAGCTCACAGTTTCAGATCGTGCTTATGATAGACAGGTGTATAATGATGCCGTTCGCTCTGGTCAGAGCCAGCGTGAAAACTATGTTGATCCTGCTGGTAACCGGGTAGAGCAGCGGGTCGATGTTTTTGAGGATAAGAACCAGAGTCGTGCCAATACGCGTTACTGGATCACCAGAGTGACCTACTTTGTGCTGGGCGTATTGGAAGTTATTCTGGGGCTGCGCCTGCTTTTCCGCCTGCTGGGGGCAAACGAAGGCAATGACTTTATTACGTTCCTGTACAATCTGAGTCACATTTTTGTCGTGGCCTTTAACGGCATATTCAATGACCAGGCTCTGGGAAGAAGCGTGTTCGAGGTTTCGACACTGATCGCGATGCTCGTCTATGCCTTGATTGCCTGGGGAATCGTCTCGCTGGGCCGGGTGTTGTTCGCGCCCGTCTTGACGGATCGGCAAAGCGTTACAACGACCCGTCGGGATCGCGTCCTGTAATGGTTGGGGTGGGCCTCGCGTCCGCCCTTTTATTTTTTAGCTGGCGCAGATAGTTTGCGAGATGCGCGTTGAATGTGACTCCATCGTACCATTCGGGATGGGTTGGATGAAGCGATTGGAAGGCCAGAGGAATGACGTACTGAGCAAACACATGGACATCCATCGCGGTAAGCAGGACGCGCAATTGCTCCGGCAGGGGAGGCTGCCACTGTGCCCGAACTGGGAGCACATCTTCGGCTGAGAGCATTTCCATACGGGTATATCCAAGCGTAGTAAGCGTATCTTCTATAACTTCAAACGATAACGTGGCTACACTTCTCCCCTCCACCCATTGATGAACCGTTTGGAACAGGTCGGCATCACCAAGCGCCAGCAGATCTATCTGGACCTGCTTAACAAAGGATCGAGATTGGCTGTTCATCTTCATGGGTGGTCCTTTCTAAACCCATGCTTACGCTACGAGGAGAGAACCCATGTGGTGATAGAGTAGAGAGCAATGGCGGCAGCGATCTCCTCACAAAACATCTCTTTATGGAAAGATCGCTGCCGTTATGCATGCTCCTACGAAATCTGCTCTATGATGGGCCTGACTACCGTGTCTGACGACGCCTGCGGCGTTGCGATTCGGCTTTGCGTTTGCGACGAGCTTGTGGGCTCTCATAGTGGCGTCGTCGCCGCGCTTCTGACAGGATGCCAGCTTCCTGCACTTTGCGGCTAAATCGTTTTAGGGCCCACTCAAACGAATCGCCCTGTTTTACTAAAATCTCTGTCATGGAGATTACCAGCGGGACCGTCGGTCGTTGGAGCGGCCTGTGCGTTGCGATTGGAAGCAATCGCTGCAATAGACAGGCCGGTCATCGCGTGGCTGGAAAGGTACCTGGGCCTCGTTGCCGCAACTGGCGCAGGTCGTGGTATACATCTGGCGTGCATCACGATCTCGATATCCACCACCGCTGTAGGAGTCTCTGCGGCCACCGCCAGACTGCTTGCGAGCGGCGCGGCACTCGGGACAGCGGCTGGGTGCATTGGTGAGTCCCCGACTTGCATAAAATTCCTGTTCGCCAACCGTAAAGGTAAATTCTTGATTGCAATCGCGGCAATACAAGGTTTGATCACTTAATGCCATTAATCTTTCTCAATTCTGGGGTCTTCCCCCTCAAAATCCCTGTATCGCGCAAATTTCTAATAGACAATCTACTCAGAGCAACAATGCACCATACAGTATCTATTCATTATACCACATGTAGTCACCCAGTGGGAGAGGGAAGATAAGCGAGGCTGTAATGCTCGTGATAAATCTTTTTCAGGCGGCTCGACTCTGATTACCAGTCTTTCTCTAGAGAAGATAGAGAGCAAGAGTATCTTATGTGGTTTTGGCAAGATAGGCAAGCTTTTATCGCAAGCAATTCCTTGCTGGCGGCCTGAGCGCAGCGAGCCGCGGTAGCTCCCCGATTCATCGTGGGAGCGTTGGCCGTCTGAATAGTAGGCTGAATTCTGAAAATATGTCGATGTTGTGATTATAGAAAGTCCAACATATGATATACTCTTGTTACTACGTTCGAGGGAGCGGAGAAAAGGCGTTAAAATTACCAGAATGTTTTTTTCTTACTATCGCAATCTATACCACTACTTGACTTAAATTTGGCAGGAGAAGAGAGAATGATTAATGAGGCAGTAAATCCAGAGACACAGGAAAAGGTTGAAAAGAAGCCGGGTCATATACCATTTACTTTTTCACATTATAGCGTCGTGAGTGAAAACCATAGTCGCAACGAGGACCGCGTCCTGGTGGATCGGGCGCGTGGGTTGGCTGCTGTCTTTGATGGCGTGGGAGGGAGCGTGGCGGGCGATATCGCTTCCCGTATGGCCGCGTATAGCATCCGTCATGGCTGGAAGCAGGTTTTTCAGCAGGCTCAACAGGGAAATGACACTGCTGCTATTCTAGAGCCTTGCGATTGTCTCGACCTGCGTTCAACGCTGCTGCGCTTGGTGGAAGACGCGCACGAGCGAATACGTACAAAAGGGTGGAAGCAAGCAAGGAAGGGGGTAATGCAGGAGCTAATTGAAGGGCCGGCGACGACGGTAGCGGTGGTGGCATTCTGCCGGCAGCCAGGCGAAGATGGGTATCTTATGACCTATGCCCATGTTGGCGACAGCCGCATTTACCTGCTGCGAGGAGAAGATTCCCTCAGACCATTAACGCGTGATGATGGCTTTCTCTCAATCTTGCTGGATGAGCAAATAATTAATGATAAAGATGCTTTACGCATAGAACAGGCTACAGAGTCCGATCAATTAACGGAAACCGAGCAGGAGTATTTCGATAGACGTAATGGGATTACGCAAGCATTGGGCGATCCTCAAGCGCCAACCATTCACTGCGAGCAGATCGCAATCCAGCCCACCGACCGAATTCTCCTCTGTTCCGATGGTATCCATGATAATCTCACCAATAGCGAGCTTGAGATGCTATTGAGGAAGGGCGCGCGTACAACCGTCGCCCGCGCTATTGTACGTCAGGCCGTCAATCGTTCACAACAGGATGCATTGCGCTCCAAAGCAGATGATATGAGCGCGGTCGTTATTACCTGTCATAACTAAAAATCGGCGAGGAAACTCAGCAGTGGTGGATGTCAATATTGTCGCAATAAAAAATTTTAAACGCTCTCTGCAACAAAATCCTTATAAGGCGCGGTTTTGATATGCGATAACCAAAAAAACATTGAGGGTAACATCCGCTTACCCTCAACATTTTTTCGGATCTGCTGCTACTGAAGCTTACCAGCGGGAATCGCGATCATTGCGCCGACCACCGCGGCCACGGCCCCGGGAATCGCTGCTATAGCTGTACGAATCCTCGCGTCCACGGGCGGGGCGCTGCGACTGGAAGCAATCACTGCAATAAACGGGCCGGTCATCGCGTGGCTGGAAGGGTACCTGGGCCTCATTGCCACAACTGGCGCAGGTCGCGGTATACATCTGGCGTGGTGCGCGATCCCGGTATTCATAGCTGCTGTCGCCATAGGAGTTTCTGCGCCCACCACCGGACTGTTTGCGAGCGGCACGGCACTCGGGGCAGCGTCCCGGCTCATTGGTTAGCCCACGGCTGGCATAAAACTCCTGCTCACCAGCAGTAAAGGTAAACTCCTGACCGCAATCGCGGCAGGTAAGGGTCCGGTCCTGGTAATTGTCAGCGGACATCATGGATAACTAATTTCCTCTTCTTTGTCTTCGCTCCGCAAAAAAACATTTTTGAGATGGGATGGCTAAGAGCAGGAGATCCTTTTATCAAAACATCTGACAGCAGAATCTATCTCAATGTGATCATCAGGTAGTGGTTGCTTCATATTCCGGTTAGCGGAGCGAAACCAGGGACTGAATTTCCGTACCTTTGACTGATCCCCACATCACACATTCATCATAACACAGATACGCAAGACCATATTCCCCTTTTTCGTACCAATCTTCCTGCCTGCCCCTCAAAATAATATTTATAAATAGTGGAAAACCAGCTATAGCAACACAGGCAGAAGATGCATTTTCTCATTATTATTGTAACATAGTTGTCAAGTAGGAGGCATCGTCCAGTTGGACGATGTTTTTGTATGACCCGAAATATATACTCTCTCTGCCTGTCAGCCACCTTGCAAAAATAAAAGGAACCTGGTGGCCCTCCCATACACGCGTCAAAGCGATGATGATGGTCAGCCATCATGTGAAGCAAGGAAAGGAGTAATGCATGCGCTATCCGCGAGTAATCTGTAACAGATAGTAGACTGTAAAAAAGGGGGAGTGCCTTGACAACGTTCGAGAAACCCGTCTCGTTGTGGCGCAACCGTGATTATCTCTTATTGTGGAGCGGTCAATTAATCTCCACGGCTGGCAGCGGCATTTCGCAGATTGCCTTCCCGCTGCTAATCCTGGCTAGTACCGGATCGCCTGTTCAAGCGGGATTGGTTGGCGCTCTGCGTTCGCTCACCTATATCCTCTTCACCCTGCCGGCTGGCGCGCTGCTGGACCGCTGGGATCGCAAGCGGGTGATGGTGTATTGCGACATCGGGCGTGCGCTAAGCCTGGTCAGTATTCCTATAGCCATTGCATTGGGCCAGCTCGCCATCATCCAGCTCTATCTGGTGACCATCGTCTCC
Source organism: Ktedonosporobacter sp. (assembly GCA_035293765.1). Taxonomy (GTDB): domain Bacteria; phylum Chloroflexota; class Ktedonobacteria; order Ktedonobacterales; family Ktedonobacteraceae; genus DASRHT01. The sequence goes on along the minus strand of DATGMF010000059.1, from coordinate 177,012 downwards.
GGCGTGTTGGAAGTCTTTTTTGATATCGCCGAATTAGCCTGTCTGCCGCAGGTGGTAACAAAAGAGCAGCTACCGGAGGCGTTAGGGCGAACGCAGGCGTCCACCGGCATCGTCAATCTCATCAGCCCGCCATTGGGCGGTGTACTCTTCTCGCTACGCTCGCTGCTGCCGTTCCTGGTGGATGCGCTTTCCTACGCCATTTCTGCCTGTTCTCTGTTGCTGATCCGCGTCCCATTTCAGGAGCAACGCGCGGTGCCTGGGCGCAACTTGCGAGCGGAGATAGGTGAAGGGTTGCGCTGGCTCTGGCAGCAGCCGCTTTTGCGCACGATGGCTTTAGTAACCAGTGGAAACATCTTTGCTGGCACGGGCTTCCCTCTCATCGTGATCATTATCGCACAACTGCACCATGCTTCGGCTGTTACCATCGGCCTGATTTTTGGCATTGGCGGCGTTGGCGGTGTTATGGGAGCTGCGATTGTTGACCGGGTGCAGCAACGTTTCAGTTTCGCGCAGGTGATCGTATGTGTGTTGTGGCTATATGTCCTATTATGGTTGCCACTGGCGATCCTGCCATCGCTCTTCTTGCTTGGCCTGATGACGGCCCTGCTCTTTTTTATCGGGCCATTCTATAATGTGGTATATGTCAGCCGACGCTTAGCTATGACGCCCGACGCGCTGCAAAGCCGGGTGAACAGTGTCGCGCGCCTGATCGGTCTCGGCTCCGCTCCGCTCGGCCTCGCCCTGACCGGCCTCCTTTTGCAATATTACGGTCCCCAGGTAACAGTATTGCTCTCCGTCGGCGTGCAGACCCTCCTGGCTCTCGCCGCAAGCATAAACCCGCATATTCACCACCCATCTTCGTAGGGACCCGATTAATCGCGTCCAATTTATTGAAACACTTCATCCTGAAATACCGCAAACATCCGCATTGCCGTGGCGACGAGATTGATCGTGTCTAATTTATTGACGCCCTTCGTCCCGAAATCATAGCAAGCCGCCGCAGGGCAACCGCAAGGGATTGCCCCTACCGCCCCATCGAACATCGCGGGTCCCGTTTGATTTTTATTTTTGCGATGGATGCGATCTCGTTGGGGGAACGGTAGGGGCAAGGGGATGGGCTGATGGGGATGCGAGGGCCTTGCGCTTGCCCTCGCTGTGGTTCAGTCAAGGTCAATCACGAGATGCTGCTTCAACTCTGCTGATTTCCTTATTTTTCACGTTATTGAAATGAAAAAAATCTATTCATACAAGCATGATTTCTTTCCCAGAAAAGTCCTCCTTGTGCTACACAAACAGAAAAATGTATGTTATAATTGTTTCGGCCCTTTCCTTTTTGCAAACCTTTCATCATTAATGTAATCTGGAGGATGTTTTTCTCTTCTCTGCTATTCAAAGGACTGGCTCCCATTGGCAAAAATCTATGCTCCAGACATCGAGATAATTCGGGAATTTGATGCTCCTCCGACGGAGACGCAGACACAACGACAGAGAGGTGGCTGGTCGCCGCGACCGCAGCCGCGTATCGGCCTTGATCTCGGCAGTGACGACGAATTGCTGCTGGTCGTGAATGTCACTGCGGTGCGCTGGATTATCTACCACAACTACCATCGTTTGGGGATTATCGATGTTGATGAACTGCTGGCCTTTCACATTGATAAACGCGGCTCCCTCAGCGCACGCCCCTATGAGGACAAGGGCGACGTGGTCGAATACCTCGTGCTACCCCTCAATTACAATGTAACGTATGTCCATATCTACCGCCGCCTGATGGGGCAGGACATTGATGTGTTCGATATGCGGGTTGTGTAGACGCGATGGCGCAAAGTGTTAACCATGCTCATAACTTCTATAAAGAAGCCTGAACATGCATAATGCTCAGGCTTCTTTATTATCGGCTTTATCAGTAATTAATCGACCACGTCACCGCAGGCGATGGGGTCGAAGCCAACCTGGGTGGACAGATCGGTGCTGAAGTGGACGTTGACATACCAGCCATGCTCTGGGATTTCGGCCATGTTAACGTTGTGGATGACCGTTGTTGACATGGCAACTCCATTGGCATCGGCGGTCAAGGTGTTGAGCGGGAACATGACGTTGCCTGGAACCTGGCGCTCGCAACTGCCGAGATGAATGTGGGCTGCGTGCATCGAGCCGGGGACGAGCCCCTTAACCGTGACTTGAACTGTCAAAGTGCCATTGTCCAGGCTAAGATGGGCGGTGCCAGATGCATTCTGGTTAGCGGCGGTGGTGGTGCCCAGTCTGAGAAATACGAACTGGAATTCATGTTCCCCCGCTTCACGATTCACAACATCGCCGCAGGTAATCGGTGTGGCCTGTCCGTCAGCCAGTGTGGGGCCAGCGTGGACGTTGACGAACCAGCCGGTCGCTGGAATGCCGTTCATCACGTTCGGGATCGTCGTGGTGGTGACGGCATTGCCGCCCGCATCTGCTTTTACGTCATTCAAAGGAATGATGATCGGTCCTCCTGCCGCGCAAGATCCCATATGAATGTGGGCCGGGTGGCTGCTATTATCCTGCAAGCCGGACACAATAGTGGTTACCGTCAGGGTGTGGGTGCGCGGAGACCAGAACAGAACTGCTGCTCCATGTGGCATATGTCTCAACGTTGCCTGGGCCTGACTACCTTCATCACGGCCCTGTGCAAAAACGGCGAAACTGGTAACAACTGTCAAAGTAAGAACGAGTAGGGCTGCCAGGAAGCCGGTCTTGATAATCTTGCTAGTAACGCGGTTCAAAATAAACCTCCTCTTACGAGTCTTGACCTTACTGCGTAACATCACACACCAGTACGAGCTTCTGGTGTGTTGCCCCCATGCTACTTGACCAGTATCTGTCCGAGGAAATGCTCCAGACGTAGCAAGTCTGTTCTGCGATCAGCAGGATGGAATTGTTGGCATAATTCCCTGTTATTTCTGCTTCCACGTCATCAGTGCATCTAATGCTTCCAAATGAGAATTATAAAGCAAAAAAGGATTAATTTCCAGGGATTCAAGGTTGTCTTTTAATCCCTGAGAAATTTGGGCTACTCGAAAAATGCTGTCTACCAACTCATCCATATTCACCGGTGCCTGCCCACGTATGCCGCGGAAAATCGCCGCTCCCTGGAGTTCGAGCAGCATCTCCCTGACCTCCTCACGCCGCACCGGCAGGACGCGAATGCTGGTATCTTTCAGCACTTCGACCAGAATGCCGCCCAGACCAACGGCCAGCACCTGGCCCCAGAGCGGGTCCTGGATCACGCCGACAAGCAACTCGATGCCAGCCTGGCGCATCGGACTTACCAGGATGCCATCGACGGGTCTGCTCAGCGTCTGCGCGCTGGCGTTGCGCATGATCGTGCGAAAGCCCTGTCGCACCTCGTCCGCTGATGCAAGATTGAGCAAGACGCCGCCGATATCGCTTTTGTGTAAGATTTCGCTCGCCTGAATTTTCAGCGCCACCGGGAAACCGAACGTTTGAGCGGCTGCGACCGCCTCCTCTTCATCAGTAGCCAGCTTCCCCGGCGCCACCGGGACGCCATGCGCCTGCAAAAACTCGCGCACCTTGTATTCGGGCCAGCTCCCCGCAGGCTTTTCGTTCAACGTAATAACGGGGGCCGCTTCCTGCTGTTGCGAGCGTTCGCCTGCCCGGGCCACGATCTCATGCCACCATAGCGCCCTGCCCAGCGCCTTCATGCCATGTTCCATGCCGCCTACGTAGTGAATGCCCAGACGGTCGGCTATGCTGCGTCCGAAGGGGGTCAGGTCGATGCTGGTATTGGACATCATCACTACGGGACGAGGCGCGTTGCGAAGGGTTTCGCCGAAGCTATCATAATATTCTAAAAGCGGTTCGAGCAGAGGAGGCGCTGGCTCAACACGCAGCGGTTCGCTGACAAAGATGGTGAAATCGAAGCCGGGGTCCTTCATCACCACTTCTAATGCGCGTTGTTGCAGCGTGCGGTCAATGACAATGTAACCGGTCACGTCAAGCGGGTTGTGGATGGTAGAGAACTCGGGCAAAATTTGCTGCAAGTCCCGCGTGGTATCGGGAGAGAACTCGGGCAGCTCGATCCCTACGTCGTGCGCGCGGTCGGAGAGAATATCGCAGGCTCCGCCCGAGGGCGTGACGATGCCTGCCCGGCGACCAGGAAGCGACGGGTTATAGCCGAGCAGGCCAGCAGTAATGATCAAGTCCTCCAGCGAGTCAACGCGGATAATGCCCGTCTGCTTGAACAGCGCGTCGTTGGCCGCGTCATTGCCGACCAGCGCTCCCGTGTGCGCCATCGCAGCGCGCGCCCCAACCTCGCTTTTGCCGACTTTAAGCGCGACAATCGGCTTTTTGTGTTCCAACGCTTTAAGCGCAACCTGACGGAAGACCTCGGGCTGGCGAATCGATTCCAGGAACACGGCTATCACCCGCGTTGCGTCGTCTTCGATCAAATAATTGATCATATCCGTGGCGGAGAGCATCGTCTCATTGCCCATCGAGACCAGCAGGCTCATGCCGACGTGGCGTGCCTGCGCCAGCGTAATCACGACGCTTACCAGCGCGCCGCTTTGCAGCACGATCCCGACCGGTCCCTTCGTCATTGGCGGCGTCAGGGGCAATCCATACGGCATAGTCTGATCGACAACGTTCACAAAGCCGTTGCCGTTGGGTCCCAGGATGACGATATCGTGCTTTTGCGCGAATTGCATAATCTGCTGCTCAAGCTGACGGCCCTGCTCCCCCGTTTCGCTAAAGCCTGCCGTCAGGACCACGAGATTGCGAATGCCCAGCGCCGCAGCCTCTTCAACGATGGGATACACTTGGCGCGTCGGCACCATAACATAGGCCATATCGACCCGCTCGGGCAGATCGCTCAGGCGCTTAAAGGCCGGTTCGCCATGAATTTGCTCGTAATTCGGGTTGATGCAATAAACGGGGCCGGGAAAGTTGAAGTTTTTCAGGTTGGAGAAGGTGCTGAGAGACCAGCGAGAGCGATCAGTCGCGCCAACCAGGGCGATGCTGCGCGGATGGAAAAAGGCTCTGAGCCGCTCGGGAGCAATGGATGTTATCTGGTTCACGAGGGTACCTCCGTGGGTAAGCGGGATAGTTAGCTGCAATGTACGTAACGGCGAAAATATTTAGTGGACTTTTCCTCTGGTCGCAACGGGCCAGATCGCCTCGATCCTGCCATCGCGATAGGCATAATAGTAATCGTGCAGGTTGATGGTCGTATCAATATGGCTGGGGATCAGCTTGATCCGCTCTCCGATAGCCAGATTGAAGGTGCTATCCTCCCAGCTCAGGATGCCATGCTCATCGCCGCCTGGACGATATTTCACGCCTGGCAGCCCTTGCGCTTCGGGCATTCCGCTATCGGTGGAGAGCGACTTGAAGCCTGCGTCAACCACGGCTCTCTGGGGAGCGGGTCGGCTGATGACGGTCGAGAGGATCGTCAGCGCGTTGGCGTAATCTGAGCCGATGGCGTTGCGATAATCGGTATCCATAAAAATAAAGGAGCCGGGCTGCACTTCGGTCACGCCTTCGTAGTGGGCGCATACTTCGATGGTGCCTGTCCCGCCGGTGGTCACGATCTCGATTGGCATCCCCGCGTCTCTCAGCAAGTTGGCCGTATCGGTGAGCAGCTTCATGCAGGCGCGACAGCGTTGCTCGCGCTCGGCCTGATCATGGAGATGTTGCAGGTGGCCTTCGTAGCCCTGAACGCCAACGAGATGCAGATGCGGCAGTTCTGTCGCGATCAGCTTTGCCAGCTTGAGGGCAGGCTCTCCCGGCTGGATACCACAGCGATTTTGCCCAACGTTGAGCTCTATCAGGACATTCAGGTGAAGCTGAGCCTCCTGCATGGCCTGGTTCATGGCCCTGGCTCCGACTTCGCTATCCACTACCGCCTTGACCTTTGGATGGTGGCGCGCCAGTTCCACCAGGCGAGCCAGCTTGGGTTTGCCTACAATCTCGCTGGTAATCAACAGGTCCTCGATGCCAGCCTGAGCCATCACCTCGGCCTCGCTCACTTTGGCGACGCAACCGCCGATAGCGCCAGCCGCGATCAGAATGCGGGCCAGATCGGGACTTTTGACCGTCTTGAGATGCGGCCTGATGTTGACCTTGCTCTGCCGCAGCCGCTCCTGTAGACGTGCGATGTTGGCCTCCATCAAGTTGAGATCGACAATCATCGACGGGGTATCCAGGGCGGTCAGCGGCTCCCCCACTTGAGGGCTATACATAAACATGCCTCCTCTGCTCTGTTTAGTCGTTCGCTCTGCAATATACGCACTATAGAATCTCAGAGGGGGCGATTGCAAATGTTTAGCTGTCCATTGGCCCATACATTGGGAGACGACTAAGGGCCATTGATGATGATGGACCCACCGAAAGTAGCTGCTAACTGGCGCGCCAGCCCTTGCTCGTAAGCGTCGGCATGTGGAAGATAAGGCCAGGCCCGTTGCGCGGCATCATTTGCCGTTAACAGCACGCCAAAGCGATGCAGGCAATAAATGGTGAAGGAAGCGGTGGGCGTTGACAATGCATCTATACGAGGAGTTCCTATAGCCAGGCATCCTGCGGCAGGAGTGGCGCCGGAGACGAAGCGCCATTGTGGGGATGTTGCCGTTCCCGTCGCTACTGGTGGCGGGTCGAGCGGCTGGACTTCCTGTTGCGCCGCTGCACAAGCAGGATTGAGAGGCGGATTTGTGAGCATCGAGGCGTGCCATGCCGAGCCATCCCAGACGACGCGCAGCCATAAAGACGCCTCGGTAACAGGATCGCCGGTGGCGAAGATTGATAATGTATTATCTGGAACCTGGCTCTCAAGCACCTTTCCATCCAACGTGGCAAACGTCCAGGTGGTGCGCACCGGCACGACAACGTCCAACGCCTGTGCATTCAGAGAGTTGCCCGTGCCGGTGGAGCGGATACAAACCCGGTGGCAGTTCTGCGTGAAAAAGGTACAGCCGAGGCTGGATACGTTAATGCATGGTTCGTTAGAGGCTGCATCAGTATCCATCTGCCAGCTCAACGTCGCCTTTAGCGGTTGCTTTGCTGTTGCATAGCACAGCGGCTCTCCTGGCGCAGGCTTGCACGCGGGATCATGTGACGAAATGACATAGCGCTCTCCTGGACGCACCGTATCGGTCAATTGTGCGGCATCGATTGCCGCCTGTATTGCTTGCATGAAGGCTGGCTGTTGCGTGCTGGGCAATGAATCTAACGATATAGAGAAGTTGATGACCCAGACGGAAACGCCTGTATTCAAATGGATTAATCCACTTTGCAGAAAGGAGCAGGTATCCAGTCCATAGTTGGGAGGTACCGATATTGTACATGCTTGTTTCAAGAATGGTGCAGCGTGCCACGTCAGTGTATGGCGGCCCGGCGCTAAACGCAACGGCGGATCTTGCGAAATACTGGGCAGGTGGGCAGGCATCCCATCGACAGCAAGCCGCGCCCACGGCGGGACTCCCTGGACGTAAAAAAGATCAACCCCGGGGACCAGCGTCGGCGTTGGATGGACAAACGCTCCTACGATCAAATTGCGTGCAGGAGTGGTGACCACGAGAGCGACCAGCGAAATGCATACGATGAGTGTTGTAATGAGTGTGAGCCCCCATCTGTAGCGGGGCAAAGATCGCAGCCGTAATAATCTCTGCAACGGCTCTGGTCCGGTGGTAGCATCTGGTTTATCTAAAGAAGTGATTTCAATTTCCAACTCATCTCGCGGCTGTTCGGTTTCGCTGTCTTTCATGGGCCTCTCACCAATGTATGCTTATACAATATGTGCTATTATTAGCGATATGTTTCTAGCAGTATAAAAAATTGGTGCTGTGAATGGCAAGTAGGTAGGCAGATGGTTGGTCAATTTGTGGTCGTACGCGATTCGCTTGTACTGACATCGAAGCTAATACTCAACCGGCCCGTCTAACGCTTCTCTGATGATCTCGTCGGCTTTGCCTATGTGCTTCCTCAATTGCTGAAGATATTTATGCACCCCATAGATTCTTTCAAGAAGGCGGATTGTGCCATACTTTTTACATTGCTCTATACTCTCAACAGCTAATGTTATTCCTGCATCCATTTCTTTACCTCTAACTAACGCTATAACTTCTGTTGTCTTTAATACCATCTCCCAATGGGTATCTGGAACTCCCAGGTTGCGAGCTTTTTGGATATAATCCAGAGATTTTTGTATCTGTCCGAGTAAAGCGTAACTTTTCCCGTACTCTTCATACACTGATATCAAGCCGTATTGGCCCCTTGTAACTTCTTTGCCTGTTAGCAGAGTAGATAACTCTTCTGATTCTTTCATGGCACATTCAAACTCTGGGATATTCCCGGCTTTGAAATGCGCTCTCCCTAATAGTTGCAGAGCATTTCCTCTGACGGCTATGTCCATCTCCGGTGCCGTATCGAGTGCAGCTTTGAGCAGCGGAATACCTTTGTCTATCTTCCCAACACGGTTATACATATCGCCTTCATAGGTGAGGGCTATGGCGAGTAAAGAGAGGTCTTCAAGAAAGCGAGCGGTTTCTCCCATATCATGATAGCTTGCTAGTGGATATCGAATTTCATTTATGTGCGTATTCATCGCTCGTGTATAGGCTTGCGCGTGATGAGCTAGCGTCAATCTGTGAATATCTTTATTTTTTCCGGTAAGACGAGATTTTACCTGCAAATCACTTACTAACCGTTCTGCAATGGCTCTTGCCTCCCATGCCCGCCCATGATTAACCAGCATCCATATATGCTCTATCGTTTCGCTGGCTTGTTCATCGGTGATAGACTCGCTTGTTATCCCTAACCTTTCAGCTTCTATACCTAGCTTGCTGGCTAATCTCCGTAGCTCTCTCTTATCCTGCAAATCAGTCTCTTGATTTTGCCATCTGCGAATGGTACGAACATCCACGCTAAGATCGCTTGCTAGCTGTTCCTGAGTCGTGTTGTATTTCTCTCGATATTCTTTGAGGATTTGTGAAAGCATGTCCGGCAACCTTCCTGTGATCCCTAATTGCAGGGGTTTATGACCCATAATGGTACCAAGCTTATCGCGCATATTATAATTTGCCGCTTGATTATTAGCAATAGCGCACAAAGCGGGGATTTGGGCCAGGCAAGAAAACTTTAAATGATGTGGTGATATCCAAACTAGTTTTTAGTCTTAGCTCTATGGTAAAATGATATGTATTAGAACATGTTTTTTAATCATTTAGCAAAGGGGGTTGCCATGAGTAATCAAAAAAATCTCCAAAATTGGCACTTACTGGCGGATAGGTTTATATGGTATGATTCAAGTTCCCTGTCATTCATACCAGAAGAAATTTCAGATGAAGAGATCCAACAGTATCTTTATGTCTATCATGGTGATACTATTTCTCTTGAAGAAATTCAAAAATGGAGAAAGGAACCGGTAAAAGATTGTGATTTACTCTGAGGAGGAATTGTTATTCACTTCTTCGTAATACATATCTTTAAAGCTTTTTACGGCTGGCAAATTCACATAGCCCGATTTTTCCAGGCGAGATAGATGCCTTTCCACAGTACTATGTAGTCTTGCTGATTTAAAATCTTTTATGCTAGCATAAAACTTCTCTAACCATTTAACGCTTGTTTCTATTTCATTCATTAGCATAAAGCTCTGCGCATAGTCTAATGGCATCCACATTTTTAGATATGTATTCCCCTCTTTCACAGCCTCCAAATCTATTGCGCTTAATCCATTGAGTGCATCTTTCCCTCTTCCGAGCAATATCAATCCATTTGATTTTTCCTCTAATACGGCACTGAAAGCATGGAAAACATAATCTTTCGTTACTACTGGTAGCCCTTTCATGTTATCTGCTAACGCAATGGCAGTATTCACTGCTTGTAAAAATCTTTTTTCGTCTCCAAAGGTTGCATAGCCTCTTGCCAGGAACGAGTAGCAATAAGCTGCAACTTCTTTTGAAGATGTGCTGAATGATAAATCTCTGGCTTTCTCCAAGTAATCTAAAGCATTGTGATCCTCATTTCTCAGCAGTTCTACACCTATTCTTGTCATGGCTAAACATTCGGATACAATATCTCCCGATTGTTTTGCCAGGTTTAACATATCAAAGCTGCATTTTAGGGACATCGCATAATTATGTTTTTCAGTATAAACGACTTCTTGCAATCTTTTTACCTGTGCATATAACACCAAAAAATCGTTATTTTTTAAAACCCTCGAATTGTCTTTTATCAGATTATTAAATGTATTTGATAAGGAAGTAATTTTCTTCTCCGTGATATCACTAGGCATATTTAATCTTATATACCATATGCTCTCGATAAGCTCTAATAAACTATTCATGTCTATAAAAGTATGTAGTGAGGTATTCTTTTCATTAAATGGGTCGTAGTCGCTTAGCCCAAATTTCCATAGCGGGATGTCCAGGAGAGATGCAAGCTTACGTAAAGTTTCCATACTAACTATTTGCTTTTTCCCTGCTTCTACATCCTGCACATAGCGAATATTAACTCCGATTTCCTTAGACGGCCATTTAGAGGCTAATTGTGCCAATGTCATTTTTTTCGCTATTCTATACTCTTTTATTGTTTTTCCGTAATGGTACTGCATCTTTACCCCTCTGCGAACTTTTCTCATGTACCTATTGGATCATATCCCCTGCATCTAAAAAGGCTCAATTACGCTCATATAAGAGCATTCCTTAAATTCTGCTAGAAAGTTAATCTTTAGGTTGAAGAATACCATAAGAGATAGTGAGAGACAATAGCGCACAAGGAAAGGACGCCATGATCATGGCTGAAAGTGAGGTAGCCAGGTTCAGAGAACAGCAAGCATTACAAGAGCAAGCGGCGCATCAAGGGCTTTATGGGTTTGCTGCAATGGCAAGGCACGCCAGCATTACTGCTCGGATGGAGCGGAGAGCGGAGTATTTGCTTAAATTGCTTGAGGAAGGAAAATATCAGGAGGTGGCTCGCCTCATGGAGACGCCCACATGGGGGCTGGAAGAAGGAAAAAGCTCATGTCCCACTACGACTTAGTATGAAATCTTTTAACAATAGGTTAATAATCGGGCAGGTGTGAAGAGGAACAAACGTATGAGCGAGTATCCAGAAGGGCTGATCCCGCAAGTTCCGTTTGCGATCACTGATTTGGAAGGGATGGAGCGAGTGGTGTGGGCTTATTGCCAGTATTTACAAAAACCTCCTGTCTCTCCAAAAAATGTAAAGCAGCTTCAGACCTTACAGCCGCTTCAGAAGCGATTAGAGGAGCAACTGGCGTCAGAAACGAAGGAAGTGCAGATATTTCTCAATCTGGAGGAGCTAGAGGAACTGTTACAGGCAATGCTCGACTTTATCACACTGATCAGACGGCTCTTCCCCAAAAATCAGGAAAGAGAGACAGTGGTAGAATCGGTCAACGTATGGCGATTGCGCCTGATTCATATCATGAGTGAGTTTGATGTATGATCAGGTAATTGTCCCGAACTCCTCTAGGCAAATGTCCCGCTTTGATCTATTGTTCCATCGACGAATATGGGGTACAATTGGCAAGATTTTACGAAGGATTTGTTGAAGTTGGATACTGTAGATCACGCGCTAAAACAATATTTTGGGTACGAGGCGTTTTTGCCGGGGCAGCGCCAGGTGGTTGATCAGGTTCTGGCCGGGCGCGATTCGCTGGTCCTGATGCCGACCGGCGGCGGCAAATCGCTGATCTATCAGTTGCCCGCATTGCTCTTGCCAGGACTGACCATTGTGGTTTCGCCGCTGATCGCGCTGATGCAGGATCAGGTAGATCGTCTGGCCGCCAATGGTATCCCGGCCACCTTTGCCAATAGCTCGCTCAGCGCCATAGATCGCGCTAGGAGAGAGCGGGCCGCCGCGTGTGGCGAGGTGAAGCTGCTCTATGTCGCGCCGGAACGTCTAATGAGCGAGAGCTTCCTCTCGCTACTGGATCAGGCGCAGCAGCAGGTTGGGCTGTCCTTGCTAGCTGTGGATGAGGCGCATTGTGTTAGCGAGTGGGGACACGATTTTCGGCCTGAGTATCGGCGGCTGGGCCATTTACGAGCGCGTTACCCGCAAACTCCTATGCTGGGGTTGACCGCGACGGCCACCGAACGCGTGCGCGATGACATCATTACCCAGCTTCGATTGCGCCAGCCTTATGTCCACATCGCCAGCTTTAATCGTCCCAACCTCTATTACGAGGTGCGCTACAAGGATCGCGGCTCGTATAACGAGCTGGTGCAGTTGTTACGTCAGCATACGGGCGAGCCGGTGATTATCTATTGCCACAGCCGCAAAAACGTTGAGGACCTGACCCGATACCTGGAGCGGGTGGGGATTCAGGCACTGCCATATCATGCTGGGATGAGCAATGAGCAGCGCATAGAGAATCAGAACCGCTTTATTCGCGACGATGTCAATGTGCTGGCAGCCACAATAGCTTTCGGAATGGGTATCTCGAAGCCGGATGTGCGGATGGTGGTTCATTTTGATCTGCCGCGCAACCTTGAGGGCTATTATCAAGAATCGGGCCGCGCTGGCCGTGACGGGTTGCCTGCCCAATGCATCCTCTTTTTCAATTATAGTGACCGCATAAAGATCGAGTATGTCATTACCCAGAAAACGAGCGAGCAGGAGCAACGAGTTGCTATGCAGCAGCTCCAGCAGGTTGTGGCATATGCCGATAGCAGCGATTGTCGTCGTCAGGTGCTGCTGGGTTATTTCGGTGAACCCTGGCAACAGGCAAGCTGTGACAATTGCGATACCTGCACGCGTCCGGTGGTGATGGAGGATCGCACCATCGACGCTCAGAAGTTTTTATCGTGCGTGGCAAGGGTGAAAGAACGTTTCGGCATGCGCCATATCATAGATATTTTGCGGGGCGCGAATACTCAGAAAATACGCGATTACCACCATGATCAACTCTCGACATACGGGATTGGCAGGGAGTACAGCGCCGACGAGTGGCAACGACTTGGGCGTGCGCTGGTGCAACAGGAGTCGCTCACTACAAGCGCCGACGGCATGCCGGTGCTGCGGTTGAACGCGCAATCCCTGGAGATATTGCGTGGGCAGCGCACCGTCGAGATACCCAGAGTGGTCGAGAAGGCACGCCCCGAAAAGCGGACCAGTGTCGCGATGGCTATCGCTCCCACGCCCGAGGCTACAGACCCACTGGCGGTAACACTCCTTCAGCGCCTGCGTACCCTGCGCAAGCGCCTGGCTGACGAACAGGGCGTGCCGCCCTACGTGGTCTTTCCCGATACCAGTCTGCACGCGATGGCCGTCTATCGTCCTGTTAGCCAGGAGAATTTTGCGTGTAGTCCTGGCGTGGTCAGCCGCAAGCTTGAGGCGTACTGTGCCGTTTTCTCCAGCGAGATTCGTGCCTTTTGCGAGGAACATGACCTGGCTATGGATCTTCCATTGCCGGAAGCCGAGAGGACGAGAAACGGCGTCCCCCCTCCGGGAACACCTGTGCCACCCGGTTCGACGCACCTGCGCACCCTGGAATTGTATCAGCAGGGATTGAGCATAGGTGAGATTGCCAGGGTGCGCGGGCTCAGAACCACCACCATTTGCGACCATCTCTGTATGCTCATAGAAGCAGGCGAATCTGTTGAGGTTGAGCGCGTCATCTCCCTGGCGCGCTATAAGGTCATCGCGGACGCCTTTCAGCATACCGGAGACGGTATGCTCAGGCCGGTCAAGGAGCTGCTGGGTGATGCGTATTCGTACGATGAGATCCGCCTGGCGCGGGCATTCATCAGACGCCGATAATAGCGTCTCGTTCCCCTCTGCCTTATTTATAGACGCGGTGGACCTTGCTGAATACGCGCGCGCACCTCGTCTGGATGCTGCGCCGACCAGCGGGACTCCATCCACCAGGTGATGCCTGCATCAATATACGGCTCTATAATGGCTCGCGTCTTTTGCGGATCGTCGCCTGGCGTCTCACCCTCCCAGATGATATCAAAGGGCGAATCTGGCTCTCGTTGCTCCTGAACGTATGCTTTTAAGACTCGGATGTCCTGCGGCGTCATCGTACCGCGCGTCCCATCCTCATTGAATTTGTCCGGCATGATCCCATCGTACCGCAAGGCACGCTGTAGCGATCTTCTCCTGGGCCATGCCCCGACTACCCAGATGGGGATGCGCGGGGTCTGAGCCGGGGTGGGAGAAAAAGTCATCTCTTCAATCTGATAATGCGTCCCCTGATAGCTAAATGGCTGACCGCTCCAGAGACCTGTCAGAATATCCAGACTTTCATCTAACAACTGGGCGCGGACTTTCCGGTCTGTTGCCTCGTTCACCTTGCTGAAACCGCCATCGTCTATCGCCCCAAGCCCAACGGGCAGCACCAGGCGACCATGCGAAAGATGGTCGAGCGTGACGGTTTCGCGCGCAACTTTCCAGGGGCGACGACGCGATAAAGGGGTGAGCACTGCTCCCAGACGCACGCGCTGTGTCCGCATTGCCATCGCGGCAAGGACGAGCCACGGATCAAACATTGGTTGCATCGATTCGATATAAATGCCATCCCAGTAGAAAGCACCATCCCAACCCGCCTGCTCGGCCTCAACTGCGAGGTCCGTTAAAGTCTGGAGGTCGCCGCCAGGAATGATGAAGCCATACTGTACCATGGAGTTCTCCCTTTCTTTCTCTGCTCCCTTTATAGAAAGAAAGTATACCTGGCGAAAATTGCCATCTATTGTCATATTTGGGCGACACAGCCGGGCTCCTGGCAGTTCAGGCCGTCGGGTGATATGACTTTGTGCTCACTCGCTTATGGGGGCAGATCTGAGCTGTTTGGTCAGACCGGCGCGCCGTTTGGCCTGGAGTCTGCGGACGCGGCTGGCGGCTGTGGGGCGAGTCGCTTTGCGCGGGCGTTCGACGCGCTGCCTCGTCTGGAGCCGCGCCGCCAAACGTTCAAAAGCAGCTTCGCGGTTCGCATACTGTGAGCGCCGCTCGGTGGCGGTCACGACGGTTCCGGTGGGGCGATGAGTCAGGCGCACTCCCGTCGAAACCTTATTGCGATGTTGCCCACCCGGCCCACTGGCGATAAAAAACTCGATATCACAATCGCGCTCCAACGCAGCGCGATCTGTAGGGTAGACTTCAGCCATATCAGATATTCCTCTCACTTCTCATTTCAGCATCGCTAGCATAAACAATTCGGGTCTGTAATGCAAATACGACCTTCGTGCTGCCATGATCATGACCGCATGCATGTGGTCAGAAGCAAAGCAGGAGAGGACGAGTCCCACCGGTGCGGTGGAAGATGGGGGATGTATGTGTGAAGGGAGACATTGCTGCATCCGTTCATCTCAATAGAATAGCAACACCTCCCACAGTTCAAATATACTGTGGAAGGCGCTGCTATTACACTAATAGAGCTTTTAACAGCTTCCGAGCAGAGCCCAATCGCCAGCCGCTCCTCCGGGGACGTCGGCTTCGGACCACCATTTGGCCTGCCATAGCGAACCATTGAAGGTGACTTTGCTGCCACCGACGTAGGCCGTGGTCGAATTCCACGGAGCAATGCCCGCGCATATGCCACCGCTTCCAGGTGTAGACGTTGGCGTCGGGGTGGGCGTGGATTGCGATGGCGTCGGCGTTGGGGTGGGCGGAGGTGGCGGAGGTGGCGCTGCACCAGCGAATTGCACGACGATCTTAGTAAAATCCCAATCGCTTTGAGGTACGCTGCTGCATGTGCCCGAAAGACTGCCGTTGTTGTCGGGCGGATTGCACTGGCGGTCGCGGTTGACCGACCAGAAGGTATAGCGTGTCAGATGGTTGCTTTCTACGAAGTTCAATACGGTCTGGAAGTCCGATTGCGAGAAGAACTCCGCGCTATCGGTCCGGCCATTCATCGATGAGATGCCTTCGTGGGCATAGGCCGTCGCGCTACTCCAGCCGAAGGTATTCATCAAGAGGGTGTTGAAGTTCTGCAAGGCGCTGATCTGGCTGCTGGCCCCGTTAAAACCGCCATCGAACGGCATGATCGAGTAATTGTCCGGCGTATAACCCAGCGTCTTCGCGTTGTTCAGCAATTGCTGCCCAAAGAAGCCAGTTCCGCTGGCTGTGCCAGCAGTCGTGATCGATTCGTAGAGGCCGGGGTTGTTGGCTTGCAGGATTTGCGCCGCCCCCAGCTCGTTATTGATCGCGGTCGCATTCTCGTACTCCGGCTCTTCCAGATCGAAGTCGAGAGCCTTCAGGCCATACTTGTTAATGATTGCCTGCTCGGCTGCTGCCGTCGCCTGGGGCGTGCTACAGGTCTGCCCAAGCTTGGTGCCGTTAAAGCCGCCGAAAGAGACGACGACATCGCCTCCCGCTCCGCGAATCGCGTTGATGATAGGTCCGATCTGTGTATCGGTGCTCACATCGTCGAGGCCGGCATCGGTCTCCCAGGCGGGCGTGCAACCATTATCGGCCACAATAAATGCCAGGGTAAAGGCTTTAATGCCGCTCGCCGACATGACCGTGGTTAAGTTTGGCGGGTTGTTTGCCAGGGGCATGACATAGGGCGCCGCCCCGTACAAAGTCGTGCTGGCCGCAGCAGCCGCTTTCGCTGTAGGTGATTGTGGATGAGCGATGGTGAGGAGGGAGAGCAGGAGCAGCCCGCTCAGGGCAATGGCTCCCAGGCTTCCATGCTTCACGCGCTTATTGCTTAACATGGTGTTTTCCTTCGCTCCATATGGACACAATAAAGGCGGGTCCAATGAGGGTATCTATTATACTTCATCGCCAAAAGTTGTACGAACAACAGAGGGGAGCGCAGGCCCCCCTCTCCGCGATCAACTTAAAGAGACATCGTCCACGAAGACATTGTTCTGAGCGTACCAGCCATGTACAAAGATCGTGATGCTGGTCTGGGAGGAGCTGGTGGTAAAGGTGACGCTAAGCTGAGTATAGCTGCTGCTCGTAGTCCAGGTGGAAGTCCCGCCCTGCACGCCAATATACGCGAATGGGCCATTCACAAAGCCCGAGAGCGTATAGGTGTGGTTGGGTTGCACGGTAATCGTCTGATCGCACTCGCCGGTCGTCGAACTGCTCGGCGTCATTTGCAGCGCGTGCGAACCACTATGAACCGGCGAGGAAACCACAATATCCCCCGTATTGCACGTCCAGCCGCTCAAATCGCCGGTCTCGAAGCCGCCATTCACGACCAGGTTCCCGGGAGTGGGCGTGGGCGTTGGGCCTGGCGGTTGCGTTGGTGTAGGCGTCGGCTGTTGCGTCGGCGTGGGTGTGGGCACAGTCGTCGGCGCGGGCGTCGGTGTTGACGTTGGCGCAGGTGTAGGCGTGACGGTTGGAACAGGCGTGGGCGAAGGCGTGGGTCCTGTGCCGCCCAGACCGTTGGCAATAGCGTTTAGCAGGGTATCACCCGGGTCCTCTGCGTCAAGCGAGAACATCATGGCACCGGCCAGGCCGTTGTTCTTAATGAAGCCAGTCTTGGCCGCGATAGACTGTGGCGTATCTCCGGTATAGAAGTTGGTGCCATCATAGATCCACGATGCCTGAGTGGTAGGATCGAAGAAGTTGTCGCTGGCATTGCCGACCAGCCCCGCTGATACCAGTTCTTTGTAATCGGCCACTCCCGCTGTTTGGGTGATGGAGAAGGCGCTAGATGGTCCGGTTGCCGCCTGGTAGAGGCCGTGGTTGCTGCCAGCCGCAACGCCGGTCCAGCCGCGATAATAGAAGGGGAAGCCCATCACCAGCTTGCTGGCAGGGAAGCCGCCCGGAATATTGTAGTCGGGCAGGCCGGTCGTCCAGGCTTTGATCGCAGTATCAATATTGTACTTCTCATTGCCGGGAGCAATAGCCTTTGATGGATCGCCGGGCGAGTCGTGAACCGGATCTTGCAGGTTGGTGGGTCCGGTGGCCTCGAAGCCGCCGTGCATGTCATAAGTCATGACATCAGCAAAATCCAGGTACTTGCCGATCTGATCGGTCTGCATCTTTGCGATCTTATCCTGCCCCGCAGATACCGCCGCCGTCAGCAGGAAGTGTTTGCCAATGCTCGCCCCGTAGCTATCCAGCTCGTTGCGGAACTCTTGCATCAGCAGCGTATAGTTGGCTGTATCCTGCGGTCCAAAATGGTTGCCGACATGTCCGATGATACCAGGATATTCCCAGTCGATATCAAAGCCGTCGAAAATGCCCGCTGCCGAGGCCGGACCGCCCGAAGCGTCGCCGCTGATGCCCGTTGGCAGATTGCCTTTGAGGAACATATCAATACAGGAGCTCACGAATTTCTGGCGCGAGGCCGCCGTCGCGGCGACATCCGAGAAGTACTTGGAGTAGGTCCAGCCGCCGAGCGAGAGGAAGATCTTCAGATTGGGAAACTTGACCTTGAGTTCGCGCAACTGATTGAAGTTGCCCTTGATCGGCTGGCTGAAGGAATCTGAGGTGCCATCGACGCTGTTAGAGCTGTAGCTCTTCTGATAGTCGGCAAAGGCATCGCCCGCTCCGTCGCCCGCGTTGGGATCGCTCTCATTGGAGGCGTCTGACGCCTTGATGGCCTCAAAGCAGGTCAGATTGTTCGGATCGACATTCTCAAAGTCATAGATGATGGCGGTTAGCTGCGAAGCTGCGCCCGAGGAGGCGATATTCGACGGGAAGTAAGCATTGCCGTAAATGCTCCACTGGTCGAAGTAGGCGATCCTCTGAAATGGCGGCGCGCTCGCTGCCTGCGTCGAGGCCGTCACCGCAGAACTCTGAGTGGAGGTGTTGCCATCTTTGTCATACGCCTGCACAGTAAACGTATAACTTTTGGAGGGCAGTAACGAACTAACTGTTACCGAGGTTCCCATTGAAGTCGCCACAATATTAGAGCCGTTAAAAACCTGATAGGCCGCGACATCGCCGGTCCCCGAGCTATCGGTCGAGGCCGACCACGAGAGTGTGATAGATTGCGGCCCGGTGCCTGTTACCTGCACATTGGTGGGCGTGGAGACAACTGAAGCATTGGTGGCACCATAAACGATTGAAGGGATACGAATCATTCCAACGCACGTAAAGAGAAGCAGGCTGAATGCTGCTCCCAGTTGAAACAGCTTCTTCTTTGACATGTCTTACTCCTTGCCAGCAGTCCCTGCCAGCACTGTTTACCTGCCACTAGCCAATTCTAGTAAGCAAGCCCCCATTTTCTCCACGCCCCACCTCGATTCCGCGCCCCTATCCTGCATCTGATAGGCAACCAACCGCCAGGGTTCCCCACAATATGGCCCAATCGTCAGGGTTCCTCACGGTATGGCCTCAAGGGTTTTCCACGGTATGGCCTCAATCTCGTGTAGGGGCAGGGTTTGCCCCTGCCCTGAGCGCGGAATCCATCAATCTTACCAAGAGTGTACCCTGATGTGGTGTATATGTCAAGATGTCTATACCAGTTAACGGAATTTTCATAGCATCTCCTTGTAGTTCACTCTGTTTGGCAGATTTCTCTCTGGTAGCAAGTAATCATATAATTGCTGTGTTACGGAATCTGGCGTCAACCGATCTAAAAACGTCGTTTTAGATAGTCAACTGATTATGAAGGAGCAGAAGATAATGCGTCAGGAGTTTCAAGTACAGGAGCAACGTAGCATGGCGAGAGGGGGCAACCCCTTGCTTACAGGTTTGTTTTTCGGCGTAATCCTCGGCATTATAGGTATCGCCGTCAATCTGGTCTATACATATATGTTTTCGACGGCAGCCATTATTGCCGGCCTCGTTGTGTTGCTTGTCGCTGCCATTGTGCTATATATCTGGCCGGCTATCCGCAGCAGCAGGCGCAGCGGCAAAGTTGGTAGCGGCGTCATCGCCGGATTGGTCTCTGCCTGCGTTTCTTTCCTCATTGGCTACGGCTTTAACCTTTTCCTGACCTCTATGGCCGTTGATAGGATGCGCCAGAATGCGCTGACCGCATTTAACGCCATGCAGAGCATATTCCCCGTTTCGGGGGCGCAGTTTAGCATGACCAACGCGCAAATCCAGCAAAATGCTACTGCTAGCATTGCTGCCATCATCGTCGTCGCGATCATCGGACTCGTTTTTGGCCTTATTGGAGGGGTGATCGGTCGCAGCAGCTCGCGCCGCGCATAGCATAGCTTATGACTGCTATCAAGTCCGAAGCAAAGCAGGAGCTCTGGAAGCAGGTCTCCTGCTTTGCTTCATGGTGACAACTTTTGGCTCTGTTGTAACGTAGTTATAGAGAGGACCCTGTTTAGCCGCATCCCGACCGTGGTGAGCCTGCAAAGTCTTGTTGCGGCCTGTGGATGTGAGGCGATATATTGTGGAGCCTTGTCTATTTATCTATGCAATATATCTTAACAACTCATGTGCTGTTTGCTATAATGGGAAAGTTTATAAGCCTGTAGAACCGTGATATTGAAGAGCGAATAGATGATCCTATGAGAGATTTTGAGATTGGTAAAGTGATCCTGCTTGTTGATAGCGACGAGACGAGTGCTTTACTGCTGATGCAGCGAATTTCGCGCGAGCGAGCTTATCGCGTCTTTCATGCCTCCGATAGCTATGCGGCCTTGAAATTCACGCAGTATTTCAAACCCCACCTTTTCATCCTGGGGCATTGTTTGCCCTCCCTCAACGGCATCGAACTATACGATAGGCTGCATCTGCGTCGAGAACTTCAGAGCATCCCCGCCCTTTTGATGGGTCAGCCTCCCCTCCCTTATGCTGAGATGACGCCGCGTAAGATTGTGGGAGCCTGTAAACCCTTTGATTTCTCCGATCTCCTGCAAAAAATCGATAAGCTGCTTCGTAGCAGTAGTGCGTTATAAATTTTTCTACCTTTTTCCTCATCATCCCTTGCCAATTTGCTTGACAACGCAGTCTTTATCTGTTATATCACAAATATATGACTCACCTGTCATGTTTTGCGGGGCCAGCGTCCAGGAGGAGAGTAGAGATCACATCTTCTCCTTTTGTTTGATATACCGGTTTCTTGTGCGTTGCCATCAAGGCTGATCTTCTAGTGCTGCTCGTTCAGCAGGAGGGTACGAGGATGTCCCCGCAGCTCAAACGTTTCGCTTTGTTATCTTGTACGCTTGCTTTGCTCGCCTGTAGTCTCTTCCTGGGCTCTCCCTCAACCGCTCGTGCCGCCTCTGGCACATGGCAGAGCTTTGTTTTCATCAGTCCGGCAGGGAATCACCCATTTTTTGTCTATACGCCGGTAAACTATCATCCTGGTACCCCTGTCCCCCTGGTGGTGATGCTGCATGGCTGTTTGCAGACGCCCAGCGATCTGGCGGCAGGCACGCAAATGGATGATCTGGCGGATCAACAACGCTTTATTGTCGTGTATCCACAGCAGACGGCAGCCTTCAATGCCTCATCCTGCTGGAACTGGTTCTTGCCTGTGGACCAAGTGCGCGGCTCCGGCGAGCCTGCGGTAATCGCGGGCATCACACAGTTTGTGGAGCAGACAACTTCGCAATGGACGATAGATGCGCGGCGCGTATATGTCACGGGAATATCGGCGGGCGCGGCTATGAGCGTGATCATGGGGGCAACCTATCCCGATATCTACGCGGCCATCGGCGTTCATTCGGGGACCGAGTACCAGGCATCGGTAAGCCCTTTCACTGCTGGCTCGGTGCTGCTATTTGGCGGGCCAAATCCTTCGGGGCAGGGGCAGGCGGCCTTTAACGCGATGGGGAGCAATGCCCGCGTCGTGCCGACGATTGTTTTTCACGGCACGAGCGATAACGTAGTCGCCCCTATCAATGGCGATCAGGCGGTGCAGCAGTGGATGACGACCGATAGGCTGGCCTCCGGCGGCTCGTATAATGCCAGCTTCGGCAGCCCCGGTAGCGTGACCAACGGGCAGGTACCGGGCGGACATGCCTTCAAAGTGAGGCGCTGGAATGATGCGAATGGCAGGGAGATTCAAGAATACTGGACGATAAATGGCATGGGGCACGCCTGGTCCGGTGGCAGTACCGCAGGCTCTTTTACCGATCCGCAAGGGCCAAGCGCGACCCAGGCTATGTACACCTTCTTCATTAACCATCCGATGCCGTGATGGTGTCACCGCAAGTGCCAGATGCGTGTGTGGCGCTAGCATAAAAATAAAAGAAGCGATGCTCAGATGTCTAAGCATCGCTTCTTGCGTTCAGGAAAAAGTTACTCGCCCTGGATTGCCGAATAGCCTGAGCGTCCATTGAAGTTGTACAGGTTCTCGGTTTTGATGAAGTCATAACCGGCCTCGTGGACGCGTTGCAGCAGAGAGACGATTTTGTTGTGGCTGATCGTCTGGTTGGGCTGAGGCGCCAGAAAGCGGCAGCGCCAGTGGTCGGTGCAGAAGGTCTCGGATAGACCTTCGGGCCAGACCTTTGCTCCACGGTTGGTAATCATTTTCAGCTCAAGGCCGTCGCCGTTAACCTGTTTAAAGGCTGCGCCCAGCTCGTCGGCGGTTCCGCTGTGCCAGTCGAGAAAGACATCGACGCCCACCAGTTCTTTCTTCTCGGCAGGCAGGTTATTGCTCCGTGGCTTGCTCAGAATGTGCTTGGGAGCGGAACTGTAATTGGCGGGTTTGAGCGTCTTGGGCTGTTGACCCAGGCGATTGATGATGGCCTCGGCAAATTCGGTGGTGCTGGCCTTCTGTTTGCTCACGCCTTCAACGAAAATGTCGTAGGTATGAATGCCGTCCTCAAGCGTGCGCAGCCAGGCATTATGGACGAGGGCAGCGACATCCGGTTGACCGATGTGGACCAGCATCATCACGGCTCCGAGCAGCAGTCCGGAGGGGTTGGCGATATTCTGGCCTGCGCGGCGTGGTGCCGAGCCGTGAATGGCCTCGAACATGGCGCAGCGATCACCGATGTTGGCCGAGCCTGCCAGGCCGACCGAGCCCGCGATCTGGGCGGCAACATCCGAGAGAATATCTCCATACAGATTGGGCAGGACCACCACGTCAAAGGCTTCCGGCGTGTCCGCCAGCTTGGCCGAGCCAATATCGACGATCCATGTTTCACTGGTGATATCGGGATACTCTTCCGCGATCTCGTTAAACACGCGATGAAATAGACCATCGGTCAACTTCATGATATTGTCTTTGATAAAGCAGGTAACTTTTTTGCGGTTATTGCTTCTGGCGTACTCAAAGGCGTAACGTACAATTTTCTCACTACCGGGACGACTGATCAATTTAAGACTTTGCACCATATCATGGGTCTGGCGATACTCAATGCCAGTATAGAGGTCTTCTTCGTTTTCGCGAATAATAACCACATCCATGTTAGGGTTCTTGGTATCAACGTAGGGGTAGTAGGAAACACAGGGGCGTACATTGGCATAGAGTTCAAAGACTGTGCGGACAGTAACATTTAAGCTCTTATAGCCTCCCCCTTGAGGTGTTGTGATGGGAGCTTTGAGGAACACCTTTGTGCGACGCAGCGATTCCCATGCGCTCGGTTCTATCCCTGAACTGATACCGCGCAGATACACTTTCTCGCCTACTTCAATTTCTTCGACGTCGATGCTCGCGCCCGCGGCTCTGATGATTTTGAGAGTGGCGGCCATAATCTCCGGCCCGATGCCATCTCCATAGGCGACTGTGATCGGTACATTTTGTGCCATGCGTTTGCCTCTACGATTCGATTTTCTCGAATGACTGAATTTCTAACTGACTCAGTGTAGCATAGTCACGCCAACACTCACAAGAGTCCCAGGAGTGTTCGCGTGGGAACGGTGATAAACTCCATGCGTCCAATACTCTACGGCACCTGCGTACTTTGAAGCGTTCCGCGTTCCGACGCTGCTGGCGCGCCTCCCACGATGAATCGGGGAGCTACAGCTCAGGAACGCGGAAGCGAAGTATTGGCGGTGGAGGCGCGGCTCTCGCTCTATCCTTCTTGGCTTGCTATGCAGACGGCCAACGCCGCTCTCGCGGCTAGCTTCGCTCAGGCCGTCTGTAATGAATAGCTTGATAGCTCGATGTACCACCATAGTACCACATTTTGCGCAAACTCTACCAGGGTTAGGGTCTCTTCACTCAAAAAGAGGCTAACCCATATTACGTGCTATAATCTATCTGAGTGACTATCTAGCGAGATTGCAGAGTTCGCCAAAGCCCTGCTATGCTCCCGCACGAACAAAAATTTCTCCGGTCCGAGTGCAAGCGCAAAGCAGTAGCACGCGAACTATCATAGTTATCAACGAAGGGATGCTTGAAAAAATGCTGATGCGTAATCTTGGTCGAACGCCATTACAGGTCGCGGCGCTGTGCCTGGGCGGTAATGTATTTGGCTGGACCTGCGATGAACCAACCTCCTTCGCGGTGCTTGACGCCTACGTTCACGGCGGCGGTAACTTTATTGATACGGCAGATACCTATTCGACCTGGGTGAGCGGGCATGTTGGAGGCGAGTCCGAGGCTATTATGGGCAACTGGATGGCACAGCGCAAGAATCGCGAGCGCGTGGTGATCGCGACGAAGGTGGGGAGCCGCATGAACAACGATCCCAACCAGCAGGGCCTCTCGCGCCGCCACATTATGCAATCGTGCGAGAACTCGCTGCGTCGTCTCCAGACCGATTATATCGATCTCTACCAGGCCCACATCGACGACCAGGACACGCCGCTTGAAGAAACCTTGCAGGCGTTCAATGATCTGGTGCAGCAGGGCAAGGTGCGCTATATTGGCGCGTCCAACTACTCCGCCTCGCGGCTGGCTGACGCGCTAAAGATCAGTCAGCAACACGGCTACGCGCGCTACGAGAGCTTGCAGCCGCCGTACAGCCTGGCGAACCGTGAAGCGTACGAGAAAGAGCTGGAGCCGCGCTGCCGCGAGCAGGGGATTGGCGTCATCACCTACTCTTCACTGGCAAGCGGCTTCCTGACGGGGAAATATGGTCAGAATAAGGATATGCCGCCCACGCCGCGCGCGCAGAATATCCAGCGGCGTTACATGAACGAGAAGGGCTTCAAGCTGCTCGACGAGCTTGAGCTCATAGCCGCCTCGCAGAAAGCCACAATGGGACAGGTAGCTCTGGCCTGGATTATTGCGCGCCCAGGTATTACCGCCCCCATTGCCAGTGCCACCTCCGTTGAACAGACGCACGAGCTGCTCGGAGCATTGGATCTGCATCTGGATGATGCGACAATGGCGGAGCTTGATAAGGCGAGCGCATGGAGATAGTTTCAGTACCCTCAAGCGGGTCGAGATGGCTATCAACTTGCGCCGCATCCCGTGAGAAGAAGTATAGCATCAAATGTGAAGATGTCAAGTGGAAATGCAATAGGAACAAGTAGTCATGTCAACATCACATCACACCACCCCAGTTGGCGTGCTCGTAATGGCTTACGGCACGCCAGCCGGACCAGATAAGGTCGAAGCGTATTATACGCATGTGCGGCGCGGGCATCGTCCGCCGCCGGAACTGCTGGCTGAGCTACAACAGCGGTACCAGGCTATCGGGGGCAGTTCGCCGCTGCTCGAACATACGCGCGCGCAGGCCAATGGCATTCAGGCGGCGCTAGATCGAGTGGAGCCGGGCTGGTTTCGCGTGGCGCTCGGCATGAAGCATGCCCCGCCATTTATTGAGGATGGCGTCGCCGAACTGGTGAAGAGCGGTGCGCAACGCATCATCGGACTGGTGCTGGCTCCCCATTATTCGTCGATGAGCGTGGGCGAGTATACCGCTCGCGCGCAGGCCGCCTGCCCTCCCGGAGTGAAGCTCACGGTGATTAAGGATTGGCATCTTGCGCCCGGCTATATCGAGTTTCTGGCCGCGCAGGTTCGAGAGACGCGCGACGCATTGATTGCCACGACCGGCATTCTGGCCGATAGCATCGAGGTCTTATTTACAGCTCATAGCCTGCCCACACGTATCCTAGATATAGGCGATCCCTATCCGCAGCAGTTGCGCGAAACTGCCGAGGCGGTGGCGGATCGCGCGGGCCTCTCCCGCTGGTCGATTGCCTGGCAGAGCGCCGGGCGTACGACGGAGACCTGGATCGGCCCCAGCCTGCTGGATGTGCTGCCCGAATTAG
Source organism: Ktedonosporobacter sp. (assembly GCA_035293765.1). Classification (GTDB taxonomy): domain Bacteria; phylum Chloroflexota; class Ktedonobacteria; order Ktedonobacterales; family Ktedonobacteraceae; genus DASRHT01. The sequence goes on along the minus strand of DATGMF010000059.1, from coordinate 151,026 downwards.
CGGCTCAAGGGGTGAAGGGCGTGGTTGTTTGTCCGGCTGGCTTTGTCTCCGAGCACCTGGAGATCCTCTATGATCTGGATATCGAAGCAAAGCAGCTTGCCGATAAGCTAGGGCTGGCCTTTACCCGCACAGCTCTGCCCCATGACGATCCAGAGTTTTTCGCAACCCTGGCAGACGTGATTCGTTCCCATTTGAGGCACGCTGATGCCTGAGCCATTGCGGGTCGCGGTCGTCGGCGGCGGGATCGCGGGATTGTCCGCCGCCTATTATCTCACGCGACATAACGAAAATAGCCCGCAGCATATCACGCTGATCGAGGCCGATGGACGCCTGGGCGGTAAAATCAGCACAGAACCGTTCGCGGATATGCCGCTTGATCGTGGACCGGATGCCTTCCTTGCACGCGTCCCCTGGGTGACAAAGCTCTGCCGCGAACTGGGACTGGAGAGTGAGTTGATCGCGCCCGCGACCGGCAAAACGTGGATCTGGACCAGGGGACGACTGCGCGAGTTGCCAGAAGGGCTGGTCTTCGGCATTCCCACCAGAATATTACCCATTGCCCGTTCCGGTATCCTCTCTCCCCGGGGCGTGATGCGGGCCGGACTTGATCTGGTGTTGCCACGAACCAGTCTGCCGGAAGATCCCTCGGTGGCTCAGGTTGTCGGCTCACGTTTCGGCAGTGAGGCGGTCGAGCGACTGGTTGAGCCGTTGCTGGGCGGCATTCATGCGGGACGAGCCGACCGGCTGAGCCTGGCTGCTGTTGTCCCTCACCTGGTAGCGGCTACACAGCAGCACCGCAGCCTGATCGCGGGTCTGAGAAAGCAGCGTGCCCCTGCCAATACGAGCGATGCTGCCATCTTCCTCTCGCTCTCCGGCGGTCTGGAGCGGCTGGTTGAGCGCATCAAGAAGGAGTTGCGTGATGTTGATGTGCAGTTGAACAATCCCGCTACATCTATCATGCGGCGGCAGGATGGTCGTTACTGCATCAAATGCGCCAACGGGCCGGATGTGATAGCAGACGGGATTGTGCTCGGTGTGCCAGCGTGGGAGGCTGCAAATATGCTACAAAGCAGCGTACCGGAGGCAGCATCTGAGTTGAGGGAGGTGCAGTATTCCTCCGTTGCGGTGGTCACGCTCGGCTATGAGCCGTCGGCCTTTCCGCGTCCGCTGGATGGCAGTGGCTTTCTTGCGCCGCGCGTCGATAACCATCTGCATACAGCCTGCTCCTGGGCTACCAACAAATGGCCTGAGCTGCGTCGTTCCGGCCTGATCATTTTGCGCTGCTCCACTGGCCGCCTGGGCGATGACCGACCCATGAAGCTTGACGACGATGAACTGGTGAAACGGCTGCATGGCGAGCTGGTCGAGGCGATGGGCGTGCAGGCATATCCGGTCAAAACGCGTGTTGCCCGCTGGCCGCGTTCCTTTGCGCAATACGAGTCGGGTCATAAGGCCCGTATCGAGCGCGTCGAGGCGAAGCTGGCAGAGCTGCCCGGCATTATTCTCGCGGGCTCGGCCTATCACGGCTCCGGCCTCGCCGCCTGCGTCCACGATGGCGAACTGGCAGCAACGCAGGTGCAAACGTATTTGAATAGTCGGGGGGCGTTGTAGGGGCGGGGAACCGCGAGGGTAGCCCCTACCATCCCACATGAACGGCTGTAGGGGCGGGGCTGGCCCCCGCCCTGTTCCCCTGCCCTGTTCTCTTTTTGCCTGATCCGTTGCCTTGACATGTTCCTATGAAGCGTGGACACTATAAGTAGATAAAATGAAGAGTTAGTGATATCAGGAACGTACATGCCATCAACGACCAGAGCAGCAACAAAACTTCTTATCCCGGGGTACACCGCGCTGGCCCTTGTATTGATTGGCGCGGCTGTATGCATCATTTTCTTAAACCAGCAGTATCCGCAAAATCTGGCAGGGCACTATTTTGGCGATGTCACTGTGACTATTGACAAGAATGAGCCTCTCGGGGTCAGCCATTTCGCGCCAGGATTGACGGATTCAAATAACAATCTCTTTGATCCCTGGGATAGCAATAGTCATGCAGCGGTTCAGCGCGCTTTGGGGTTGATCGGACAGGGATTATCCTTTGTAAATGTCCATATAATGGCCTGGGGCGCGGACGATCCCTGGCCCGACCCGTCGAAGAGCGAGCCGGACAACTGGGGGTCACTGGACAGGAAAATGCAGGTTGCCCTGCGCACAAACACCACGCCCGTAATCACCCTTTGCGAGGCTCCCTGGTGGATGAAGGGTCGCCTCAATGCCGATGGTACCACAACGCTTCTTACCAGCAGCGATGATTTCGCGCCCATTGCCTACGATTCCCGTATCCTTGACAACAAAATGGACGCCTGGCTCAAGCTGGTCCGGCGCGTTGCCGAACGCTATATGGTCGCGCCCTACCACGTTCGCTATTTCCAGGTGTGGAACGAGTTCAAAGGCTACTACAATCCCATCACAAACAATTGGGATGCCAGCGCATCGGCGGGCGATCCTCGTGGGCCTAATGCTAAACACGGATATACCTACATGTACAACCGCGTCTATACCACGCTCAAGCAGGTAGCGAGCGAGCTTGGCATTGATCCGGCAACCATCAAAGTCGGCGGTCCCTATGCGACGATTGATACCCGTTCCTCGCTAGCCCAGAGCTTCCCCTCGCGGTTCGTCCGGCCCTATGGCGTCTTCGATCAAAGAAGCCTGGATGCCGTTACCTCCTGGCTGAAATATAAGGTTGGCGCGGAATTTATCACGATTGATGGCGACATTGCCAACGACGATAATATCGTGCAGGCCGATGCTTTCACTGCCGCGAACAAATTCGCGGATATGGTGCGTTGGATTCGCTCGCTTGACAATAGCCTCTATCCAGGCGCCGCAACGCTCCCTATCTGGTGGGCTGAATGGTACGCCGAACCGTACGCTCTGCCGGCTAACGCGAGCAATAATGCCTTGAAGACCTACGCCATGATGAAGCTGCTGAAAGCGGGTGGCGCGGTTGTCCTGGCCTGGGATAGCTCGTCGCTCTGGACCTCTACAGCCAGCGTGAACGGTGGTCGTCCGCTGGACTGGTATTACTCTTACAAAGCATTCAAAGATTACTTTGGCCCTGGCACCGTCATTTACAATACGAACGTGTCATCCACTCGCGTTGAAGCATTAGCCTCTCCCCAGAAAACGATGCTGGTGAACAAGACGAATAGCGCGCTCACGGTGGTCGTTGACGATACGAGCGTACACCTTGCTCCCTATGGTGTGCGCGTGATCGATACTCTGTAACGCATTGACATTTTCCATCTGCTTTCTGTATGCTTCCTTTGAAAGGATAAGCTTTATTATTCAGCCGACCAATGCTGCTGACGCGCTCCCACGATGAATCGGGGAGCTACAGTTCAGGTCGGCTGCAAGGAATTAGCTTTTCCATTCTGAATAGTCATCCCCCCGGGGCAGGGGCCAGCCCTGTCTTGCAGTTCCGCCAGCCAACGCTGCCCGGCAGCTAGCTGCGCTCAGGCTGGCGGCAAGGAAGGCTCCTACATCGACATAGCGGAAACCACAACAATGTCGTAGCGACCCGATTCGCTTGCGGTGGCGACGAGATTGATCGCGTCCAATGTATTGTCGTGCCCATCTGTAGGGGTTGCTCTGCTTAGAAAGGAGGTGATGGTTTAGCGTGAAGAGATAAAGGGTCAAATGGCCGATAGTTTTAGCTGTGGAGAGGGCAAATTACCTGTTTTACGTAAAAGGGGAACGTGTACTTATGGGGCAGATAAAGCAAACGCAAGAGCTGGATGTGCCGGGGTGGAGGGATGAGCGCGTCAAGGGATCGTTTCTCAGTAGGGTCGTCAAGTTAATCAAGCCTGGAGATGTGCAAAGCGTCCTGTTGCCGCTCGGTGCTTTCATATTATGGCTATTTTCGCTCCAGGCCGTGCATGTGCGCCAGATGAACGATCTGGGGCTGGTTTCGGTGTTGCCGATGGCAAATATTATTGCGCTGGTGGTTCTTACCACCAGTTTTTGCCTCTTGTTACAACGACCAGCGTGGCGCGTGCCGTTGATTATGTTGCATGTCGGTCTGCTGATCCTGATGCTCTATGGCGTCACAACGCTGGTAGAAGAGGCCACACGCTTTAGCATCGTTTATCGTCATAACGGGTATACCGAGTTTATTATGCGCACCGGCACGGTTAATCCCTACCTGGACGCATATTTTAGCTGGCCTGGCTTCTTTATCCTGAGCGCGTTTGTCACACAGGTGACCGGCTATCACGATATCCTGAGCCTGGCAGCCTGGGCGCCCGTATTTTTCAACCTGCTCTACCTCGCGCCGATGTATATGATTTTTACGTCGGCGACCAGCGATAAGCGCCTCGCCTGGCTTGGAATCTGGTTTTTCTATCTCTCCAACTGGATCGGGCAGGACTACTTTTCGCCTCAAGGGCTCGACTTTTTCATGTACCTTGTGATCATTGCTATCCTGGTGACGTGGTTCAGGGTCTCCCCCGCGGCTCGCTTGCAGTCTCTGGCTCCGGTGAACGATGGACGGCTCCGCCGCTTTTCCCGCGCCATCTTTGCCTGGTTAACCGCACCCGACCCGCTTGCTCCTCCCACGACGCGCAAGCAGCGCATAGCCTTGATCGCCTGCGTACTGATCATCTTTGCCTTTGTGGTGTATAGCCATCCCCTGACGCCGTTCCTGGTGCTTGCCTCTGTGACCGCGCTGGTTGTTTTCCGCCGCTGCTCCCTCTGGTGGCTGCCGATTGTGATGGCGGTGATGACGTTGGCATGGATCTACTTCATGGCGCAGGTGTTTGTCGCCGGTCATAGTGGGACGATCTTCGATGGCTTCGGTCAGATCGGCAACAACCTGGGGGACAGTGTGACGAGCCGCGTCGTTGGCGATCCAGAGCATACCTTCATTGCTCAGTTACGCATTGTGATGACGATGCTGATCTGGGGATTGGCGCTCTTTGGCGGCATTCGTCGCCTGATCGAAGGCCATCGCGACGCAACCTATGTGCTGCTGGCGCTGGCTCCATTCCCTTTGATTGTGGTGCAGTCGTATGGCGGCGAGGCGTTTTTGCGCATCTACCTCTTTGCACTGCCTCTGATGGCCTTTTTCGCCGCCGCGCTCTTCTATCCCACATCTCCTCGCGGGAGATCGCACCGGGCAAGCCTGGGGTTGGTTGCCATGTCCCTGGTGTTGCTGGCGGGCTTTCTCTTTACCCGCTACGGCAATGAGCGCATGGATTATAAGACCAATCAGGAACTTGCAGGCATGCATTATCTCTACAGCATCGCGACTCCTGGCTCGATGCTTGTACAGGCGTGGGATGGCGCCGCCTGGGAGTTTCAGGGCCTTGATACCTATGACCACTATACCCTGTCGGATACGCAGTCGCTGGCGGACGCGGTGGGCAGAGTCGATGTGGATACGCTGACGCAGTTTATTGAGAAAATGAGGCGCAAAGGTGCAAACGCCTACGTGTTTTTCACCCGCAGCGACGAAGCAACCTTTGAAGCCAATTCACAGGAGCCGCCGGGAACGCTGATCCGCTTTGTGAATGCCTTGCAAGCTTCTGGACAGTTCAGGCTGGTGTATACCAACCAGGATGCGGAAGTTCTTCAGTTCGTGGGTGATACGACAGGAGGGAGACGCTGATGCGGACATTTGTGTGGCCGATAGTGGTGATTGTCTCGACTTATCTGGCTGGTCTGGTGACCTTTATGTTTCCCGCAGCGACGGTGCGTCCGCTGCTGGTGCTGTGGTTTCTCGTCGTCTGCCCAGGAATAGTCGTGGTGCGTTTCTTGCGCCTGCGCTCATCCGCCGCCGAGTGGGCGCTGATCGTGGCGCTGAGCCTGGTCATCGATGGCATGGTCGCCGGTATCCAGCTCTATTCCGGCAGGTGGTCGCCGTTCGCCACCCTGGTGATCCTGATGATGTTTTGCTCCGTGGGGGTCAGCATCTACCTGTTTACCACGTTGATGGCCCTCTTTAAGAGCGGGCGAATCGCGCCAGCGCCCATCAACCGGGGACGAGTTCGCCAGTAACATCGTCGCACTTTTTGAAGATTGTGTCTCCTTATACTGAGATAAGAGCCAGCGCCGTATAAGGGGACACATTGCTTATTACATTAAAGATATATTAGCACAAGTTTAGCCTATACTTAGTGTTTTTATTGTTGACTTGCAATATTCAATCGGCTCAGGTATTGTATAAATGCGCCGGTTTACCGGCAAGATTGTGAAGCAGATAGTGTAATAATCTAAACACCCTGTTGTTTTCGTATTGAGTAGGATTAAGGAGTACAACGATGACGTTTGCAAATATGGTGCTGGCTGACATTTCTTTAACCGCTATTCTCTGGTGGTTGCTTGTTGGTTTAATCGCTGGCTTTCTGGCGAGCGTGGTGATGCGCGGTGGTGGCTACGGTATAGTTGGTGATATCATCGTCGGTATAGTTGGTGCATTCATCGGCGGTTTCCTCGCCAACTTGCTCGGCCTCGGCGCGAGCGGCCTGATCGGGACTATCATCATCGCCTTTATCGGCGCCTGTATCCTGATTGCGATCCTGCGCGCCGTTTCTCGCGGCACAACTACTCGTCGTCCGCTATAAGATTGATCTCGTAAAACGGAAAGCAGACAACAATGGAGGCATCGCGCGATGCCTCCATTATTTATTGCTCTTTTCACCCCTAACAGGGCGAAATCATCGATGGGAGCGCCCTATCTCTCCCGGTTCATCGCGATATGGTACAATATGGGTAATCAGTCAAACTAGTATATTCCGCGCTTCAACGTCGCAGTCGCGGTGTGGGGGCAGTCCCTTGCGGTTGCCCTGTTACAGTCGCGGTGTAGGGGCAATCCCTTGCGGTTGCCCTGCTCAGAACGCGGACCCAGGCAGTTTAATATGAGGAGACTTTTTCCGCATGATTGAGCAGAAACCGAGCCAGCAGGGCGGTATAGAACAGGGTACCCTTTTTGATAAAGCAGAATTAGAACGGCTGAGCGTCAAACGTGCGCAGTGGGAAGCGACGACTGTGAAAAAGTCGGTGGAGCGCATCCCCGAACGCGCTAATCTCGTCACCACCTCCAGCGTCCCCATCAATCGGCTTTACACGCCAGAAGATAACGCCGCGCTCGACTACAGCCGCGATATCGGCCTGCCTGGCGAGTATCCCTATACCCGTGGCGTGCAGCCGACCATGTATCGCGCGCGCCCCTGGACCATGCGCATGTTCGCGGGCTTCGGCACGGCAGAGGATACCAATGCCCGCTTCAAATATCTGTTAAAGCAGGGCCAGACCGGCCTCTCGACAGCATTCGACATGGCGACGCTCTACGGCTACGATACCGACCATCCAATGGCGGCTGGCGAGTTCGGCAAGTGTGGCGTGGCGGTCTCGTCGCTGGCCGATATGGAGATCCTCTTCGCCGACCTGCCACTGGATAAAATCACCACCTCCATGACCATCAATAGCCCGGCCTCCGCCATCTGGGCCATGTATATCGCCAATGCCGAGAAGCAGGGCTTCAAAATGGAGCAGCTCGGCGGCACGCTGCAGAATGACATTCTGAAAGAATATATCGCGCAAAAAGAATTTCTCTTCCCCCCCGAACCATCGATGCGCCTGGTCGTGGACACGATTGAGTTTGGCACGCGCCATATGCCGCGCTGGAACACCATCAGCATCAGCGGCTACCATATTCGCGAAGCGGGCGCGACGGCGGTGCAGGAACTGGCCTTCACCATCGCTGATGGCCTGGCCTACGTCAATGCTGCCCTGGAACGCGGCCTGAAGATCGATGAATTCGCGCCGCGCCTCTCCTTCTTCTTTGACGTGCATAACGACTTCTTTGAAGAGATTGCCAAGTTCCGCGCGGGCCGGCGTCTCTGGGCCAAACTGATGCGCGAACGCTACGGGGCGAAGGACCCGCGCTCGTGGATGCTGCGCTGCCACGCCCAGACTGCCGGCGTCTCATTGACGGCTCAGCAGGCGGAGAACAATATCGTACGTACAGCCATTCAGGCGTTAGCGGCAACATTGGGCGGCACCAACTCGCTGCACACCAACTCGCTCGACGAGGCGCTGGCCCTGCCCACCGAAAGGGCTGCGTTGATCGCGTTGCGCACGCAGCAGATCATCGCCAGTGAGAGCGGCATCGTCAACACCGTTGATCCGCTCGGCGGCTCCTACTTCGTCGAGGCGCTGACCGACGAGACCGAGCGCGCGGCTATGGACTATATCAACCGTATTGACGCGCTGGGTGGCGTGCTTGCCTGCATCCAGAACGGCTTCTTCCAGCGCGAAATCGCCGAATCGGCTTACCGCTACCAGCAGGAGATCGACCTGCATAAGCGCACTATCGTCGGCGTCAACGACTACATCATCGAAGAGAACATCAAGGTTCCCACGCTCTACGTTGACTACGCGGGCCAGGAGAAGCACCTTGAGCGCCTCAACCGCATCCGTCGCGAACGCGACCAGCTCGCCGTCCAGCGCGCCCTCGACAACCTGCGTCGCACCGCCGAAGGCAATGAAAATACCATGCCCGCGCTGATCGAAGCCGCCAAAGCCTATGCCACTCTCGGCGAGATGATGGACGTCTTCCGCGCCGTCTTCGGCGACTACATGGAACCGGCGGTGTTCTAAAAAAATGCGTGAAAAACCGAATGTTATCGAAGACCACCTTATAACCTGTTTGCAGCAGCAGTACGGCATTGCCACTGCCAGGCTTGAATTTCTGCCCCTGGGTCTGGATTATGACGCGGGGGTCTATCGTGTGGTGGGCGAGGACGGCAACTGTTATTTGCTCAAAATCAAAACTGGTTCGCTTTACGAGCCTGGCTATCTCGTCTCGCGCTATCTCAGGGAGCAGGGGATTACATCTGTGGTCGCGCCCATCCCTGCGAAAAGCGGCAGCCTGTGGACGCAGGTGGGAGCGTGGACCGCGCTGGTATTTCCTTTCATCGAGGGCGATACCAGTTGGACAGGTATGACGGCCCAACAATGGCAGGAAGCAGGATGCGCCCTCAAGCAGATTCATCAGGTCGAGCTGCCTGTCGAAGGATTTGAGGGCGTGCGCCAGGAAACCTTTGACCCGAGCGAGTATACTCGCTGGCTGCGCTCCTTTGACGCTCAACATGCGCATGCTGAGGGGAAAAATGCTGCGGAACGGATCATTCTCTCCGACTGGGTCTTGTACCGCGACATCATTCACACGGCGGCAGCCTCCCTGGAGAAGCTGGGAGCGGCGCTCCAGCAGCGGTCAGGGCCATACGTTATCTGTCACGCCGACCTGCACGCCAGCAACCTGTTGCGCACGCAGGATGGCCGCGTCTTTGTGATCGATTGGGACGACGTGAAAATGGCCCCCAAAGAGCGCGACTTCATCTTTACCAGAGAACTGCGAGCAGATGGCCCATCCTGGGACAGGACAACGCCCTTTTTCCAGGGCTATGGGGAGACTGAGATTGATTGGATCGCGCTCACCTACTATTTGTGGGAGCGTGCCGCGCAAGATCTGATTTCGTTTACCACCAGCGTCTTTTTCGAGGAGCAGTGGAACGAAGAGACCAGAATGGAGTCCGCCCGTATCTTTCACACCATCTTGCCAGACGGAGAAGCTGTCACAGCCGCCTTTGCTGCCGCGACCCATCTCCCTCCAGAGCTAGCCGTTCCCTGACATCAGCTCGCCATAGCGGTTGTCACCATCCTCGCATGCAAAACGTGGTTACTGAAAGGATGAAGAGAAGTTGATAGTTATGCGAGGATGAGTGAGCTATGCCAAAGCGACCGACTACCTCCTCTGGAACCGCCTCAACCAGGTCAGCAACCCTGAATGATTGGACGAAAGCGACAACGCCAACGGATAGGGGTGGGTCTTGCCCCTACCGCTCATACCATAATTGCATCGGATGTCGTAGGGACCCGATTGATCGCGTCCAATTCATTGCCGCTCCCCCACCAAGAATCGCCCAATCCCGCCTCAGAGCGAGACCCCCTGCAACCCCAGCAGGGCAACCGCAAGGGATTGCCCCTAGCTAGCCAGACGTTGCAGCATAGGGCCAGGTCATCGCAGGCGGACAGGGCAACCGCGAGGGATTGCCCCTAGCTAGCCAGACGTTGCAGCATAGGGCCAGGTCATCGCAGGCGGACAGGGCAACCGCGAGGGATTGCCCCTACCCATCCGATCCGGTTCCCCCCCCATCATCGCGGACACCGCCGCAGGGCACCCCGCAGGCTTGGCACGATGATGGATGCGGCAGGGCGATCACACAGACGCGATGAATCGGGTGGACGGGCATGGGGTGTGGCAGGACGTATGGCTAGGGGCAATCCCTCGCGGTTGCCCTGCTGCGGTCCCCGCAACGCTGGACAGAACCAGTAGGGGCAGGGGGCAGCGGATGGGCCTGGTAGGGGGCTTCCTCGCCGCCCGCCTGATCGAAGATAGCGCGCAGCAGCGTTGGCGGGCGGAATTTCAAGAAGAGCGCTTGCCCTGCCTGCTGCACCTCATCCTACCCCTTCCGCCGCAATCTCTCCTCCGCCGCCTCGCGCACCACCTTCACCCCCGATTGCCTCCCTGCTTCCAGCGCCGTCCTCCCCTCCGCATTCAACCTCGCAAACCTTATCGCCTCAGTACATGCCTTCTGTATTCGCACATCACTTGTCTTCTCCGCCAGTTGCAGCACAAACTCGACCTCGTTTGCCGTGCGCATAGGCAGATAGCGTACGATATCCAGAGCCGCTTCCCTCACCTCCTCTGAACTTGCTGATGCAATATTGTCAAGCGCGGTTTTGGCAATCTGCTGAACTTCTTCCTCGATATCCTGGCCTGTCTTACCCTCTTCCTCGATTTCGAGTACCCGTCCGAGCAAAATCCCAAGCAGGTCTACTGTTTGCGTTGCATCGGTTGCAGGAATAAAGTTCTGTGCCCTTTCAGCAACCTTATGGGTGAGTAACACTTTTTGTAGGTATCTCAGGTATCTCAGGTCTCTCAGGTCTCTCAGGTCTCTCAGGTCTCTCAGGTATCTCAGGTATCTCAGGTCTCTCAGGTCTCTCAGGTCTCTCAGGTATCTCAGGTCTCTCAGGTATCTCAGGTCTCTCAGGTCTCTCAGGTCTCTCAGGTCTCTCAGGGATCTCAGGTCTCTCGGGTCTCTCAGGTCTCTCAGGTCTCTCAGGTTGAAACCGAGAGAAATAATAAAGCGTTGGGCATAACGTTGTACTGAGTTAGCGGAGCTATTATAGTGCTCCAGGATATGCTGAGCTAAAGGAGCTAATGCCTTTTCATTGGGGAAAAGCATGGCCCAGAGCAACGCCAACTCCTGGTAGCTGCTATAGCGACCAGAAGCCATTTGCTCCAGCATATATTGTTGCCAATTTTGCTGCCAGGATATGGACGGGTTATCTCCAGCAATCTGAAGCATCTTTAACAGATGCATCGTTGTGGGATAGCTTGCTTCCTCCGCACTGACGAGTAATTGTTCGTGAATCTCAAGACAGGCGGATACATCTCGCTCCGTAATACGGGCAGGGCGATAGGAGTCACGCAGCTCGATCCATTGATCGATAACTGCTTCATAACGTTGATAATTGCCTTCAGCCAATGGCACTAAAGTCACGGTAATCAGAGTGCCACGTTCTAGTGAGTAACGAGCAAGCAATCTTAGATGCTCAGGATGTTGCTTGAAATACTGGCGCACATTTCCAAGCAGAGCGCCAGCAGGTCCCCTTCTTCCCATGAATGATAGAGCTGTCAGAGCCAGGTCAATGACGTTAAAGTCAGATGACTCGGAAAGGCCATCAGTAGGACGGAATTCGTCAATAGCAGGCAGTCCACATAATGCTAGCAGAGGCGGAACAAGCATCTCGAAAATGGTTGGAGGACCATCAATGAGTTTATGCGCAATCATTGCAAGCAACGTCAGAACTGTTCTCTGCGGCAATATATTGTGCGAATCGCTCACAATCTCGCTGAGAACGATCACCGGAACCGGACGATATGTCTCCTCTGGCAAACTGAGCAGCCAGCGGCTCGTTATTTCCTCAATATCACTGCAAGTCTTAAACTCCCGACCCCTCACCGCCTGCTCATATGCCTGCACGAGTTGTTTAGCGATCTGTTTTTCGAGGGTTGAGCCAATAGTCAGGGGTTTGGACTCGATCACACATTCGGCGGCGAGGAGCAGGTCGTGCGCTTGAGCCTTGAAATCGGCTCCTTGAGGGACGTCGAGTAGCACCTGGATGATTTTGCGGGCGATGATTTCGTCTTCGCCGCTCTGGTAGGCGACGGCGAGCAGGAAGGGTTCGCGCCAGAGGTCGTCGCGGCTACGGGCCAGATCTACGAGGGTGGCGATCCAGGCGTCGGGGTCGCGCTTGATCTGGTTGAGGATGTAGCGGGCGGCGAAGTACTCCTGGAAGGTGCGGTGGAAGAAGCCGAAGTAGTCGCCCGTGCGGATCACGAAGAGGCCGCCGCGCTCGCGGATACGCAGCAGGAAGTTCTCGACCTCCTGCGCCACCTCCTGCGGCGTCCCGCCCTCCTGCTCGATGGTATGTGTCAGCGATTCTCTGACATCCTTCTGGCGGGCGAAGCTGTTGCCGGACTGTTGCATCTCGTAGGCTATCGGGCCGAGGCGCTGAATCGCCTGCGCTTCGGGGATGGGGACGAGCTGCTTGGCGATATTGCGATTTTCCAGCAGCGTGAGCGTTACCGTCTTGTAGAGTTCGGTGCGCTGCCGAGGAAGCTCGATGCTGTTCTGCTGCATCACCGCCAATAGCGTGAGCAGGAGGGGATTTTCGGCCAGCCTGGCTACGCCCGGATGTTCGTGAACGGCCCTGCTGAGGCGCTGCGCCATCAGTTCGGCTTCTCGGACGATGCGCTCTTCACGCTCCTCTTCTCCTCCCGTAGCAGGGTAGGAATCGCGCCTCACGTTGGCGCGGCACCAGCGCGGCAGGAAGCCATCGATCTGCTGCGGCGTAAGTTCGGCGATGGTAAAGTGCAGGTAGTCGGCGAAGGCTACCACGTCGTAGCCAGCCACGCGCGAGGTAATCAGGAAACGATTGAAGCTCGTCTTTGCGGTATCGCGATAGTCCAGAATGAAGCTCTCTATTGCCTGCTTGACCCGTTTGCGCGTCTCCAGATTGCTCACCTCGTCCAATCCATCCAGCATCACCAGGCAACGTCCCTCTTGCAGGCTTTCCAGGAGGTAAGAATACAGCCCGACCAGGGGCACGCGATCAGCCACAATCTTCAGGTAGTCGAGCAGCGGCAGATCCTTCGCGTTTGTCAGGGCTTTCTCAAGCTCAGTAGCGTAATCTTTGAGCAGCAGCAGGACGGGGATAAGCGTTGAGCGAGCGGGGATGAGCCGTTCACCCATTGTCGGATCGGGCCGATTCAGGCTGCACCGCGCCATGTGCAGCGTCAGTCGGGCCATCAGGGTGCTTTTGCCCATGCCAGGGTAGCCCTGGATCACTGCCGTAGGATGCTCTCTTGTGAGCTGCGACCAGAGCTGGCTCACGCTCACCTTCTCGCCCTTTTTGAGAATATCCAACCACGATTTTTCTGTGCCGACAAACGCGCGCTCCATCTCTTCAGAGAACTGGCCGCGCTTCAACAGGTCGCGATAGCGCGTAAATTCATCGCTCGTGAGCGGGTAATCGTTGGGCAGACGTGTAGGGAAGAATTCCGGCACGATGAAGACCTCGTCCAGCATCACATGGGGCGCGACCAGCCCCGCCGGAACGCCCGTGAGCCTGAGCAGCTCGTTCTCGCGGATCATGCGCTGGAGGTAGCGCTGCTCCAGGTCTTTCTCCGATTTGGGCTGATATGGCTGCGAGCTGGCTAAAGGATCGACAACGGATGCAGAAGCGGTTGCATCGTTTAAAATGCGCTTTCTCAGATACACGATATAGGTTAGCAAGGCCAGGATAGCCAGCGCCAGCGCCACAATCAGCAAGTTCTGGAAGGCCCACTCGATAGGTTTTTGCAAGAAGGTAGACCAATCTTTGGGCACAAAAGACGAGATGATGCCAAACACGATGCTTGTCACAAGGCCCAGCACAATGGTACCCCAGAAGAAGCCGAGGCCCTTCCAGAGCCAGCCATAGAACTGTGCCTCCTCATTTTTCACCATCTGCCCCTGAGCCATCCTATTAGAAGATCTTGCCATATTCTTCCCCTCAACGAGCAATCAACAGTATATTTGTCGTGCAACTGTAGTATAACGGTTGAAGGGGAGAACAGGCAAGTAGGGACCATGATTTTGCATATTAACAAGGGCAACCGCGAGGGATTGCCCCTAGCCATTCGTCCTGCCGCTTCCCACGCCCGTCCCGCCCCGCGTCATCGCGTCCATGTGATCGCCCTGCCGCATCCCTCATCGTGCCAATCCTGGAAGGTTGCCCTACTGCGGTGCCTTCGATGATGGGGGACTGGATCGGATGGGTAGGGGCAATGCCTTGCGCTTGTCCTGTCCGCCAGCGATGACCGTGCCCAACGCGGGACGCATGGCCAGGGCAATCCCTGGCGGTTGCCCTGTGCCCAGTGTGACCCGTTCGCCGGTGGGCGATAATGGATGGGTAGGGGCAATGCCTTGCGCTTGCCCTGTGACGGGTTGGCACGATGATGGGTGACGGTGGCCCTGTGGCGGCGGGCGGCGATGACCGTGCCCAACGCGGGACGCATGGCCAGGGCAATCCCTGGCGGTTGCCCTGTGCCCAGTGTGACCCGTTCGCCGGTGGGCGATAATGGATGGGTAGGGGCAATGCCTTGCGCTTGCCCTGCTCTTTTTGATGAAAAAGGGCAGTTGCCCCTACAGTTTGACCAGGTAATGGCGATAGCCATCGCCTTCCATCGTGTCCAGCAGGGTGAAGTGCGCCTCAGAGAGCCAGTCGCGTACCTGCTGATCGGTGGGGTAGAAGTGGTAGCCGCCGTGATGGGCATATTCGCCATAGATCAGAGGTAATTTCAGGCGCTTGCCAGCTTCGTAAGCGATGTCGAGCGCCTCCTCCGATTCTATCTCGACCGTGAAATAGAGATGCCCACCTTTGTGCAGTGCGCGGGCGAAGTTAGCGAGCACAAGCGGCCAGTCTTCAGGAAAGACCATCTCCATCGCGTCCATGCAGATCACGGCGTCAAAGGCATCAACGAAGGTTAGCTCTTGCAGACCGATATGTTCTACCGGCACCTCGGGAAATTTGTTCCGCGCCTGTTGCAGCATCTGCTGCGACTGATCGGTTCCACGGACGGAGAGGCCATGTTCCAGCAGGATCGACCAGTACTTACCTGTGCCGCAGGCTGCGTCGAGAATGGTCCCTCCCGCTGGGCAAAGCTCTAGCAGGCGTTCGATCATCATAAAGTGCGAAGGGTTCACATAGCCGCCCCATTGCTCATCGTATTGCCGGGCGTAGATGGTATCCATCTGCACTTCGTTCCACAGCCGCCGCTCCTGTTTCCATTGTGTGCGCTCCATGAAGATACCTCCTTACAACTTCCTTATTTCATTTTACAGCTTCACCTGACATCCTCAGATATGGCGTCTATCTTGTTCCTCAAGCGGATCGACATCGCCCGCTTGAGGATGTTGAAATATAGAGGGGATCGTCTAGCGAGGGTTCGCGGCTCGCAGATGGAGGGTTGCGCCGCCGATCAGGCAGGAAGCGTCGCTGGTGGCGCTGACCATGTGAAAGCCCTCGCGAATACGATTTGCCGCCGCCTCTCCGCTGCTACAGAACATGCCCAGGGCGACATGATGACGTTGTGCTGCCTGCTTGATCTTGTCGAGCGCGGCGACAAATTCGGGCTCGGCTCCTTCCGAGCTTGGCGGTAGACCCAGTTGCATATGCAGATCATTGGGGCCAACGAAGGCGACATCGACCCCCGGCACCGAGAGGATCTCATCGAGATTTTCCAGCGCCTGGGCGCTTTCGATTTGCACGCCGACGAGGATCTGGTCGTTGGCTTGCTGGGCGTAACTCCTGCTATCGCTGAGGCCAAAGCCATATGGCCCGAAGACGCCGCCGATGCTGCGCATGCCCTGTGGCGGATATTTGGCCCAGCTCACAGCCTGTTCGGCGTCGGCACGGGTGTTAATCATCGGGACGATAATGCCCCACGCTCCTGCATCGAGCGACCACTTGATCCAGTTGACGCTATTCTCCGGCAACCGCACCAGAGGCGCGCTCGTCCTGGCATCGGCGATAGCCCCGACCATATCGGACATCAAGCTCGGGTTCTGTGCTGCATGTTCCGCGTCCACCGTCAGCCAGTCGAAGCCCAGACGCGCCATAATACGTGCGATAGCGACGCTGGGAATATTCAACCACGCGCCAACCGCCGGCTCGCCCCTTTTCAGCTTTGCCTTCACCTCGTTCGTTCTCATCATTGCCCTCTCTTTCCTGATTACGATTACTACCTCAATCATATCATACCGTTGTGCTCTGAGATGAACTGGCAACGCTCAAGATGGAATAGCAGCTATCACGTCAAAAATTCTGTGATGCGTGAACTATTGATAGCTCTGCCCTGCAAGCCGTTCACTTGCAGTTTCCAATTAGAGGCAATATCATAGAGGCATGCTGATGGAGAGCAACGGGCAATGCCCGCAGTAAAGGAAGGACGATCCTGATGGCATCCTCTATGACCCCTGATCTAGACCATATTTTTACCTACATTGACAACCACTCCGAGCTATTTTTGTCGCGCCTGCTCGACTACCTGCGCCGCCCGAGCATTAGCGCCTACGGAGAGGGCATTGGCGAGGTGGCAGAATATATGGCGGGCGTGATGAGCCAGATGGGCCTGGCTGTACAGATCTTACCCACGGATGGGTGGCCGATGGTCTTTGGAGAATATCACGTCGGACCCGATGCGCCCACTGTTCTGCTCTACGGCCACTACGATGTGCAGCCACCTGATCCGCTAGAAGAATGGCTCTCTCCTCCTTTTGAGCCTGCCATTCGCGCTGGGCGCATCTATGCGCGTGGAGTCGCGGATAACAAGGGGCAGCATTTTGCGCAGTTGATGGCGTTAGAGAGCTTGCTGGCCTGTAATGGTACGTTACCTTGTAACGTTAAAGTGCTGCTTGAGGGGGAAGAGGAGGTAGGTAGCCCGCATATGCCTGCGTTCATTCGCGCCCATCGTGATAAGCTCCTGGCTGACCTGATGATCGTCAGCGATGGGCCGGTGCATGAGAATGGGCAGTCAATGATCAGCTTTGGCGTGCGCGGCGTGCTTGATATAGAGTTGCGCGCCAGGGGAGCCAACCGCGATCTCCATTCGGGCCATTGGGGTGGAATCGTCCCCAATCCACTCTGGACCCTCGTCCACCTGCTCGCGACGATGAAAAACGAGCGGGGTGAGATTACGATTGACGGCTTCTACGACAATGTGCAGCCACTGACCGCGATGGAACGCGAGGCGCTGGCAGCCTTGCCCATCGATGTGGATGAGGTCAAACAGTCGCTGGACCTGCGCCGTCTTGATGAGCCACAGGAACGAAACTTTTTTGAACGCCAGGCCGCGTGGCCCACGCTGACGATCAACGGCATTCACGGCGGCTATGGCGGTCCTGGCTCTAAGACGGTGCTGCCGCACGAGGCCGTTGCGAAGTGCGATATCCGCCTGGTCGAAGCTCAGACGGCGCAGGAGATCCTGGCAAAGGTCAAAGCGCACGTCCAGCGTCACGCCCCCGATGTCATCGTCAGCAGCCACGGAGGCATGGACCCATCGAAGACGCCGCTCGATAGCCCCTATACCGAGCCGCTACGTCAGGCGATTACCGCGGCTCAGGGAGCTGCTCCGCTGCTTGTCCCTGCCAAAGGGGCCAGCCTGCCTAATTACGTCTTCACCAAAATCCTGGGCATTCCCGTTTTCTGCGTCCCCTATGCCAATGCGGACGAGGCGAACCACGCTCCTAACGAGAATATGGAGGTTGCGCGTTTCTTTATAGGCATCAAAACCGGCGCCGCCATGCTTTCTTACCTGGGCGCTATGTCAAAGGAAGGATCGAGCAGATGACGACATTAAGCAGCATAGAGCAGGCAATCGTGCAAGCGGTTTCGCGCGAGCGACTAATGGCGGATACGCAGGCGATAGCGCAGTGGGTACGCCTTTCGGGAACAGAAGATGAGCGCAAAGCGTTTGAATATATCGCTTCTATGCTCCGTCAGTGCGGCGTTGAACCCACCCTCTACACCGGCTATGGCTTGATCAGCTTACCCATCAGCGCGCAACTGCGGGCGGGACAAAAAGAGTTGCGGGCCATCACGCATGCTATGGCTGTAAGCACGCCTGAAGAAGGCTTGCAACTCAGCGCGGTCTACGTCGGCAGCGGCGGCGCGGAGAGCTATGCATCACGCAACGTCCAGGGCAAAGCGGTGATCATTGATGGCATCGCCATGCCCGCGAAAGTGCTTACCGCGCAGCGAGCGGGCGCTGCGGCCTGTATCTTTGTCAATCAGGACGAGCATGTTCATGAGATGATCGTGTCAAGCATCTGGGGCTCGCCGACGCCCGAGAACCGGCATCAGCTCCCACATATTCCCGTTATCTCGCTCGGTAAAGAGGATGGCGATACGCTGCGGGATATGTTTGATGCGGGGCAACCGGTAGCTCCCCGATTCATCGTGGGAGTTGCCTCTACGGAGCAGGAGGTCGCGGTGCGTTTGCGCACCCAGGTTTCCACGCGCTGGACGCAGATCCCCACGCTGATTGCCCAGGTGGATGGTCAGGCGGGCGGCAAGGACGAGCAGGGAAAATTCATTTTGTTCTCGGGGCATGTCGATTCCTGGCATTATGGCGCGATGGATAACGGCAGCGCCAACGCGACGATGCTGGAGACATTACGCGCGGTGCTACCTTATCGTCACACCTTCAGGCGTGGTCTTCGCCTGGCCTTCTGGTCGGGACATTCACATGGCCGCTACGCCGGTTCCACCTGGTATGCCGATAACTTCTGGGAAGACCTGGAGGCAAACTGCGTCGCGCACATTAACGTTGACTCGGTTGGCGGACAAAATGCTACCGTGCTGAGCGAAGCGCCAACGATGGCGGAGATGCAGCCATGCGCGGCCCAGGTGATACAGGCGCTTACGGGCATCGAGTACAACGGTACGCGCTTCAGCCGCGCGGGCGATCAATCGTTTCAGGGGCACGGTATCCCGTCGCTGTTCATGTCCCTCTCAGAGCAGCCACCCAGGGCAGGAGATTCGGCGGCGGAACTATTCGGCGGCTCGCCCGCCAAAAGCGGCGGCCTGGGCTGGTGGTGGCATACCACCGAGGATACCGCCGACAAGATCGATCCGGCTCTGCTCGTGCGCGATACGCAAATCTATGCCGCCATCATCTATCATTACCTTTCGACGGCAATACTTCCCTTAAACATCAAATTGTCGGCTGATGACCTGCTTCAACACCTATGCGCGTGGCAACAGAAGGCGGGAGAGCGGTTTGATCTCTCTATGGTAGTCAAACGCGCAGAGGAGGTGCAGCAGCTCGCAACGCAGCTTCAGACGAGGCTTGATAATGGCGCTGATAAGCTGCCACCAGCAACGATCTCGCAGCTTAACGAGATCATCCAGGCAGCAGAAAAGCCGCTTGTGCGCCTGAACTATACCAGCTCCGACCCCTACGCCTATGATCCCGCGCTCGGTCAGCCACCGGTGCCACTGCTTGCCCCTATTGACGCGCTGGTTGCAGCCAGCCCTGAAAGCGACACAGCGCACGAGTTGCTGACCCTGCTCGTGCGTCGAAGGAACAGAGTCATGCACGAACTGGCGGAAGCGCAACGCAAGATTGAGCAGGGATTGGCGCTACTTGAATGATCGTAGGGACCTGCTTTAGCGCGTCCGATTTATCGCCCGTCCTAACCTAAAAACGATGCTCGCTAAATACAAAAGGAACGCGTTGATCGCGTTTTCTCCCGATGCGTTCGCCGTTGGAGCAACGCGTGGGCTGAGGCGAAGATAGGCGGCGAACCGGACGCGGTAAACCGGGTCCCTACGAAGGGCAGCGTGGCTATTAAATACTCTCCGCTTCCTGCTGGATCACCCTCCACAGGGCCGCCACATGTTCGCGTTCGGTCGGGACTGAGCCGATGGAGATGCGTACCAGCCAGCGACCGTCGAGCTGCGCGGGCGTGAGATAGGCCGCGCCCGAACGGTTGACACGCTCCGCCCAGGCCAGGGTGTGCCGGTCCAATGCTTCTCCTGTAAGGCCAGGAGGCTCATGGCGCACGCAGAGCGTCTGGAGAATAACAGGCGCGAGGATACGCCAGTCTGGTGTGGCCCTGATCTGCTCGGCAAGCCACTGAGCATTGGCGATATCGCGGCGCAGACGAGCCTGCAAGGCTGCCACTCCTTGCTCGCGAATAAGGCACCACAGCTTGAGCGCGCGGAAGCGTCTCCCCAGCGGAATGCCCCAATCGCGCAGGTTCTTGACCTGATCATCCACGGCGCTCTGTAAAAAGCTCGGATTGGTGCTCATCACGCGTATAAGGTGCTCGGGGTCGCGCACATAGTACAGCGAACAATCAAATACTACTCCGAGCCACTTATGGGCATTCCACACCAGCGAGTCGGCCTTCTCGATACCCTGCCACATCCAGCGGCATTCGGGCAGGATCATGGCCGCGCCGGCAAGGGCCGCATCCACATGCATCCACATGTTATACCTGTGAGCAATCTGCGCAATCTCTTCCAGCGGATCGAGCGCCGTTGACGCGGTGGTGCCAATGGTGGCAGCGACCGCACAGGGAATAAAGCCGTTGGCGATATCGGACTCAATCGATGCAGCCAGCAGGTCAGCGCGCATGGCGAAGTGCTCGTCGGTCGGAATGCTGCGTACATTCGCACGTCCGAAACCTGCGAGCAGGGCCGCTTTCTCGACCGAGCTATGGCTCTGTGCGGAAGCATAAACGATCAACGGCCTCTCTTCGCCTTGCAGGCCGCCGCGCGCTAACGAATAGTCGGTGGTGCGTTCGCGTGCGCAGAGCAGGGCGACCAGCGTACTCGTCGAAGCGGTATCCTGGATGACGCCGCTCCAGGCGTCCGAAAGGCCAACCATCTGGCGCACCCAATCGGTGACCACTTCCTCCAACTCGCTCAGGGCCGGGCTGGATTGCCAGGAGAGGCCGATCACGCCCAGGCCGCTGCTCAGATAGTCGCCTAACACGGAGGCCAGCATGCTATTAGCTGGAAAATAGCCGTAGAAGTTGGGCGATTGCCAGTGCGATAGTCCGGGGACGATGATCTGGTCAAGATCGCGCAAAATATCCTCAAACGACTCGGGGGAGTCGGGAGGCGTGGTCGGAAACTGCGCTCGTATCGCACCAGGCTCGACCTGCGACATCACCGGAAACTCTGCAATCCTGGCGCGGTAATCGGCGATCCAATCAACGATCTGGTGACCTATCTGACGAAATTCTTCAGGATTCATGTATTTCTCTCTTTTTGATAATGATTCAATAGGGCCAGCAGGGCAAACGCAAGGCACTGCCCCTACAGATCCGGTCCTTGCGCCTGTCCTACGGGGCGATTTTTGCAAGGATGAAATCTGCGAATGCGCGAATATGTTGTTCGGCGGGGACGTAGATGCCGCCGGAACGGAATGCTTTCGAGGTCATGCCTTGCTGGGTCAGTTCGCACACTTCCCAGTCCTGCCGGTTGACGAGATCAAAGATTTCGACGGCATCCATCGGGTCAAAATCCGGTCTGGTCATCACCACGGGATCAAAGAGCCACTCGCATACCACGCGCGAATGGGTTGGCCCCTCCGGCCAGACGGTATGCACAACGGCATGATCGTCAAATAGATTGAGCAGGATATTGGGCAGCAGCACTTCGCCATAGTAGCGACGCAAATCCTCCGCCAGCAAGCCTGGAAGCGGCGGACGACTGGCCTTGCCGGTGACGGTGAAGGCTGCGGCGGTATCGGCTAACATGGCGGCATCACCAGCGTCGTACGCTTTGCCGGAGCGGAAGCCGGGCAGCAGATCGCACAGTTCGGGATGCATCGGAGCGCAATGATAGCACTCCATGAAGTTCTCAAGCACCAGCTTCCAGTTGGCTTCCAGACTGTACGTGATTGCCTTCCCCACCTTCAGTTCTCCCAGCCCATAGCGCGCAAAAGGAGCGTAACTGCCGAACCGCTTGATGATCTGCTGATTAAGCTGCTCAGCTACCGATGGCGGGTCATCGGACAGATTGAGCCAGATAAAGCCTTCCCACAGTTCCAGTGCCACCGGAAATAACCCGTATGCCGCGCGGTCAAATTGTTCGTCAGCCAGCACATTCGGCGCGCCAATTAGCGAGCCATCCAGCCCATAGGTCCAGGCGTGATAGCGGCACTGAATCGAGCCTTTCAGGCAGCCCGACATCTCGCTACACAGCCGCGCCCCTCTATGGCGGCACACATTGAGGAAGGCGTGCAGCTCGTCGTTGCGGTCACGCACGATAATCACGCTCTCTCGTCCAATAGAAACAACCTGGTAAGCGCCCGGAGCAGAGAGTGCGTCGGCTCGTCCCGCGCAAACCCACATGCGGGAGAAAATATGCTCTTGTTCTAGCTCATAAATAGCGGGATCGTAATAATAACGGCCAGACAGGGTTGAAAAGAAGGAGGTTTCGGAACCGGTTGTCGTCGTCATGCGTTGCACCTCGAAGCGTGAAAGGAGAGACAGACTATCTACCCATCCACTCTATCAGATGGAGGCTTTTTTTGCAAACGGCAGAACCCTACGGTTCTGCCACTTGCAGCACTTCGACGGTGCCCTGTGCGCCGTTGACGCGGATCAGGTCGCCGGTATGCAGGCGCATGGTGGCGTTGCCGCAGCCGACGACGGCGGGTATGCCCAGCTCGCGAGCGACGATGGAGGCGTGCGAGAGAGGCGCGCCAACGTCGGTTACGATGGCGGCGGCGCGTGGAAACAGGGGCGTCCAGCCAACATTGGTCGTGGTTGTTACCAGGATCTCGCCTGCCTGGAGCTGATCGCCTTCTTCGACCGTGGCAACCATGCGCGCTCGTCCCTCGACGATCCCTGCCGAGCCGGGGAACCCTCTGATCGCATCGTCGCTGATGGCATGCTCGCGCCCTTCGTCGAACAGGTCGTTGCGCCTGTGTGGATCTGCGGCCCAGAGGAAAGGATCGAAGTGTCCGCGGATCAGCCCTGGATATAGCGGTAACGCGCAATAGCGGTTGTAGCGCGCGTGGCGGCCTGGGATAGAGGCAAGGGGAGCCAGGTCGCCACCAAGAACGGCTAGAATCTCGTTGATTGAGAGGAAGAATAGTTTATTGCCCTGTCCCGTGAGTTCGCCGGCACGCCGGATAAAGGCGCGAATCACCCAGAAGACGCGCACCCCCTCCGAGCGGGCAGCCTCCCTTTTGCGGGCAGCCTCCGCGCTGCGATCAATGCGACGACGTATCTTCTTTGCCTCGCGTGGATAACGCTGGCGGAAACGCTCCCAGGCGGCTTCATGGGCCGCATTTTGACGAGCCAGCAATTGATGGACATCTATCTCAGCCCCGCGCATCCCGGCAAGCTGCCGCTCGATCCAATCAGGATCTTCAGCGGGACGAGCGATAGAGAGTTCCATCTCGTGCGCGCCACGATGACCGTAGCGGCGCGCGAAGGTCTCGCGGTCAATCTCACCACGCGAGAGTTGTTCCAGCCCTAGCAGTAGTTCCAGGCTGGCTAACTGGTTGGCACCGCTACTCAATCCGCCGATCAGCGCGTTGGTATCGGCCTCGCCCACCAGCTTGCGCAGGTCTGAGCGCAACATACGATCTAACCCTTGAGCAACCGAACGCAGCATGCGCAGGGCATCGCGGAAAAATGGCTCGATCTCCGTTCGCCACAGCCGGGCCAGATCCTGCGTGCTGGATGTCGCTTTGATCTGGGCGTGCAGCCGCCCGCAGCGTGCCGGTGACTCCTCCAGGAAGGCCGGAAATTGTTGCTGATAGCGGCGTATCGTCCAGAGCAGGCTGGCTACTTCTGGTATCAACTTCGCGATTACCTGCCAGCGTGACAGCGGGATGAGGGGGATCTCGACATCGTCGGGAACGCGCCCAAAGAAATTCTCGTTGCGCTCTAGCGCGGTCTGGCGCTTCACACCAAAGACTGCTGCGAGCGATAACAGCAGGCTCAAGTTGATATAGAAGCGCCCGGCGATATTGCCCATGATGCGGTAGCGACCGAGCGACGGCAGCGGGGCCGTCTCGAAGACCAGGACCTGGATCACCGACCAGGTCGCAGGAGTCATGACGTCAGGTACTGCCTCGCCCAGGTTAGCATTGGTCCACAGGTAGTTACCGGTCAGGCTATCGTTCCATTCATCGCTTGCTGTCTCGCTTGCTGAAGCTGGAGAGCGTAACGTTGTGATCGGGCGCGCCTGCACAATCGAGATGCGATCATCCTTTATCGCCCACTCGATATCCATTGGCTGACCATACATCTGCTCAATCTGTTTACCGATGCGCGCCAGCTCAGTTACTTGCGCACTAGTAATCGCCGCCTCTTTGCGCTTATCGGTGGGGACAGGCTCTTCGCGGGTGCCCTCAGGTGTACAGACTGTCATGACGCTTTTCTCTGCTATCTCCTGCCTGACAATCTTCTCGCTCGCCCTGTCAAGCGCAAAGGTATCGGGCGTTACCTGACCGCCGACGATGGCTTCGCCCAGACCCCAGGCGGCGTTAATCACCACCTGATCGCGGTCGCCGGTCAAGGGATTGGCCGTGAAGAGGATGCCGGAGGCATCGGCGGATACCAGTTCCTGGACGACGACCGCCAGACTGACATCCTGGGGCGCGATGCTGTGATGGGCGCGGTAGCCAATGGCGCGCGCAGTCCAGAGAGAGGCCCAGCAGCGTTTGACCGCGTCCAGTACCATCGCCGCGCCGCGTATATTCAGGTATGTTTCCTGCTGACCGGCAAAGGACATCTCCGGCAGGTCTTCAGCCGTGGCGGAAGAACGTACGGCGACAGGCTGATCGTTACATCCGGCATATGCCTGGCGGATCGCTTCAGCAATCTCGTCGGGCATCACGCCTGCGGCGAAGAGCTCTCCAATTTTGCTGGACGCCTCTTCGAGCGTTGCGGGCTGATCGACATCGCTGCCTGAGACCGCAGCCAGAATCTGCTCTTGCAGCCCGTTTTCCGCGACAAAACGGCGATAGGCCACCGTAGTGACGAGAAAGCCGGGGGGAATAGGCAGGCCAGCGGCGGCCATGCGTGCCAGTGATGCGCCTTTCCCTCCGACCTGTTCCAATGTAACAGGGCTATCATTCAATGCGAGAACAAGAGGAGCATCATCGATATTGTTCAAAAGTGAACTTTCCTGAGTGGTCATACGTTCATTTCTTTCTCAAACTGTTCCTGGACAACTTTAGTAGAGCGTTCCATGTATTGGATAAAGGTGTGAGAGGCGTTTTGCAGTGCATCAGGCGAGACCGCATGACGAGGCTCCAGCGTGCAATGCGCGGTCTCAGCCATCAGTTCCGCAATCTCCTCATCGGTGGGCGTGAATTCATCGGGCATCAGGGGAATAACAAGTAAAAATCCCATGAAAATGGCGCAGAAGATATAAACCTGCGCTCGCAAGCTAAGATCGGTTCGCACCAATCCATGCTCGCGCAAAAATTCGAGGTACACTTTGAAGCCCATCATCTTCTCTAGATAAGCCGTTTTACTTGCTTCTCCCTGGCTGAGCTTCCCCAATATCTCCATATCGCGCAAAAGGACCGCTTTCATAAATGGGCGTTCCATCAGCGTCAGCGCCGTATGCTTCAGGAGACCGCGCAGCGTGGCTCCTTCGGGATCGTCCGCAATGCGCTGCTTGAGTTCCTCCGCTATTTCCAGCTTCTCACGCTTCATCAGTGCCGCGAACAGGTCTTCTCGCGTTTTCCAGTGTAGATAAATCGTGCCCTTTGCCACTCCGGCCTGTCTGGATATATCATCGACGGTAACTTTGTGATAGCCCCAGCGCAAGATCAATACCTTAGCCGCATCCAGAATGCGATGCGCCCGCTCCTCTCGCCTGGACACTTCATGACCCTGCTTTACCAACGTTTTCTCCTTCGTTTCATACAAATGACCAATTGTGCTGATTTAGTCATAAAACTGATATTAGAACTATATGGCAGAGAGAATAAAAAGTCAAGGCTACGCGCTGCTCATTATTTTTCTTCTTCGTGGCTTCTCGGTACGAGATGAATATCGATATCGGTCGAGAGCCGCAGCAGGCGATTGACGATGGACCCGCGAATAAATTCTTCCCAGGGACTGCGGGCGGGTTGACCCAGCACCAGTTGCGTCACCTGTCGCTCACGGGCAATCTCGACCAGCTTTTGCGCAATGTCGTGGCTGCTTGTGCGGATCACCTCGGCCCCCAGGTCCTCAGCCAGCACGGCATGCTCCTCCAGGCGACGTAGCGCCTCTTCCCTGCGCTGTTTCGCCTCACCGCCATATTTGATCCAGCCGATGAGTTTGCTCATAAGGGCGGGATAGCCTTCAGGCTGGATCGAGACGGCGATCAAATCGGCGTGCAGGCCGTGAGCCAGACGCCAGGCATCGCGGATTACGCGGCGCGTATGCGGGCGATGGTCGAAGCCCACCAGCACGCGCTCGCTGGCGGGCCAGACCCCTTTGATCCCATGCTCAGTCATATATTGCTGGAGCTGCGTCTCGGTCTTCTCGGCTGTGCGCCGTAGCGCCATCTCGCGCAGGGCCGTCAGATTGCCTTCGCGGAAGAAATTGTTGAGCGCGGCATCAATGCGCTCGTGGGGATAGATGTTGCCGTGCTTCATGCGTTGTCGCAGGGCATGTGGCGAGATATCAACCAGTTCTACCTCGTCGGCCTGATCTAGAATGCGGTCAGGCAGCGTCTCGCGCACGCGCACACCGGTGATGCTCGCCACCAGATCGTTCAGGCTCTCCAGGTGCTGGATATTCAGCGTAGTCACGACGTCGATACCCGCGTCGAGGATCTCCTGCACGTCCTGGTAGCGTTTGGTATGTTTAGAGCCGGGCACGTTGGTATGGGCCAGTTCATCGATCAGCGCCACGCGCGGGCGGCGGGCAATGATGGCGTCGGTGTCCATTTCTTCGAGGGTCACTCCGCGGTAAGCAATTTTTTTGCGCGGAATGACCTCTAAATCTCCAAGCTGCGCCTGCGTCTGCGCGCGCCCATGCGTCTCCACATAGCCGACTACCACGTCAGTGCCGCGGCTCTGGCGGCGATGGCCCTCGTTGAGCATAGCATAGGTCTTGCCGGCTCCGGCAGCCGATGCCAGGTAGACACGCAGCCGCCCGCGCCCGGAGCGGTACGTTCCTTGCGGAGGAGAGGTCGCTTCCCCCACGGTGGAGGGAGGCGGAGAGGGAACGTTCATGTCGCTATCGCGCAATTGATACCGGCGTAACAGTTCCTCTGGATCGGGCCGCCCCTCCTCACGTTGTCGCGATTGATCAGAAGGTTGCCTGGTCATAGCCACACCCTACCACTTTGAAAGTGTTCCGCGTTCCAACGCTGCTGACGCGCTAGCTTCGCTCAGGAACGCGGAGTCGAACTATTTCAGTGCATCAAGCGCCAGATTCAGGTCGAGCACATTGACATACGGCTCTCCAAAGATGCCCAGGAAGCGTCCCTGTACATGGGCCATCACCAGTTGCTGAACGGCGCTCTGGCTAAGCCTGCGCGCTTGAGCGATGCGCGGCACCTGGTAGAGTGCCCCGGCCACTGAGATGTCCGGGTCCAGACCTGAACCGGAGGTCGTCACCAGATCCACCGGCACCGGACCGGCAGGCGCATTGGGATTCTCCTTCTTCAGGTCAGCAACCCGCTGCTGCACCGACTTGATCAGGGTCGCATTGGTCGGCCCCAGGTTCGAGGCCGACGAGTTATCAGCCTCGTAGGGCGATGGCGTGCCGTTCAGATTTACGGTTGCCGAGGGCCGTCCATGAAAGTACTTAGGCAACGTCCAGTACTGCCCGATCAGGTCCGAGCCGACCAGTTTCCCATTGACATAATGCAGGCTGCCATTGGCCTGATAGGGAAAGAGCAACTGGGCCAGGCCGGTCACCACGCCGGGATAGATAATGCCAGTCAGGAGCGTCAACAGGAGCGTCAACATCACTGCCGGGCGGAGATATTTTTGCCAGAAGCTCCGCCAGAATGTCCGCTTTGGCACCTGTTCAGAGGCGGGCGTCACGGTACTCATATGCTTACTTCCTTCTTTCCGTGGACCTGATTTGATCACGTCTGTGCGCGTTATCGGGTCCTAGTACAATGTATCGTTTCCCATACCAGGGTGGGCAACGTCGGACAGAGCAACCACAAGGGATCGCCCCCTACCGCCCTCCTCCCGACATGGAATGCGTCGTAGGGACCAGCTTTAGCGCGTCCGATTTATCGCCTGTTTTACATCTTATTTCCATTTAACCAACTAAAACCATAATTTCTCAATAGGACTGACGGTGTTGAACATCATCGCTCGTTGGCTCCGTCGTTGGAGCCGCATTTGTACAGGTGTAAGGACTGGCGGTAAACCGGACGCGATCAATCGGGTCCCTACGACGTGGGCGAGGGGAGAGCCCTATCCCCCTACAAGGCCCCTACATTACAGCGTTAAATGTAGCGCGTACAAAATCAGGTCGATGGCCTTGATACCGATGAAAGGGATGATAATGCCCCCGATGCCATAGATCAGCAGATTGCGGCGCAAAAGCGGCCCGGCTCCGATGGGACGGTATTTGATGCCGCGCAGGGCCAGCGGGATCAGCGCGATGATGATCAACGCGTTAAAGATGACTGCCGAGAGCACCGCGCTATGCGGCGTTGCCAGCTGCATTATGTTAAGCGCGTTCAACTGCGGATACGTTACCGCGAACGCCGCCGGGATGATGGCGAAGTATTTGGCAACGTCATTGGCGATGCTAAAGGTCGTCAGCGCGCCACGCGTGATCAGCAGTTGCTTGCCGACCTCCACCACCTCGATCAGCTTGGTGGGATTGGAGTCCAGATCGACCATGTTGGCCGCCTCTTTGGCGGCCTGCGTCCCCGTGTTCATCGCCACTCCCACATCGGCCTGCGCCAGCGCCGGAGCGTCGTTGGTGCCGTCGCCCGTCATCGCCACCATACGCCCGCCCGTCTGCTGCTCGCGGATCAGCTTCATTTTGGTTTCAGGGGTTGCCTGCGCCAGGAAATCGTCCACGCCGGCCTCTTTGGCGATGGCGGCGGCGGTGAGCGGGTTGTCGCCGGTGATCATGATGGTACGGATGCCCATACGTCTCAGTTCATCGAAGCGGGCGCGCATCCCGCCCTTGACGATATCTTTCAGCTCAATCACGCCCAGCACGCGGGCGCGTTCTCCCGTGCCGTTGAAGCCCGCATCAGTTTCAGCGACCACCAGCGGCGTGCTGCCCGCGCTGGCGATGCCGTTGACAATCGTCTTCAACTCGTCGCTGGTCGAGCCACCATGCTCAGCCACGTAGGCCGCCACCGAATCGCCCGCGCCTTTGCGAATGGTATGCGCTGGAGCTGCCCCATTGCTGGTGCCATTCAAATTGACGCCGCTCATACGCGTCATCGCCGAGAAGGGGACGAAGGTTGCCGAGGGGTCCACCTCGTCGGAAAAGCCGTATTTCTCTTTAGCCAGCGTGACAATCGAGCGGCCTTCCGGCGTCTCATCGGAGAGGCTGGAGAGCATGGCAGCATGCGCCAGGTCGCGCTCCTCGACGCCGTGCAGCGGTACAAAGCGTGTCGCCTGCCGGTTGCCCAGCGTGATCGTGCCGGTCTTGTCCAGCAGCAGCACGTCCACATCACCCGCTGCCTCCACCGCGCGTCCGCTCATTGCCAGCACGTTGCGCTGCACCATGCGGTCCATGCCCGCGATGCCGATGGCAGAGAGCAGGCCGCCGATGGTCGTCGGGATCAGGCAGACCAGCAACGCGATCAGCGTCGTCACCGAGACCGGCTGCCCCGAGTAAATGGCAAAGGGTTCCAGCGAGACCACAACCAGCACGAAGATGATGGTCAGGCTGGCGATCAGGATATTGAGCGCGATCTCATTGGGCGTCTTCTGCCGTTTAGCGCCTTCGACCAGGGCGATCATGCGGTCCAGGAAGGTCTCGCCCGGGTTGGCGCTGATCTGCACCACGATCCAGTCTGAGAGCACGCGCGTGCCTCCGGTGACGGCGGAGCGGTCGCCGCCGCTCTCGCGAATCACCGGGGCCGATTCACCAGTAATGGCCGACTCGTCCACCGAGGCCACCCCTTCCACTACATCGCCGTCGCCCGGGATCACATCGCCCGCTTCGACCAGCACCAGATCGCCCTTGCGCAGTTCTGGTGCGGTGACTTCCCGCACCGGTCCGGTGCGATTTGAGGTGCTGAGCTTTTTCGCCATCGTGGTGGTGCGTGCGCGGCGCAGAGTATCGGCCTGAGCTTTGCCGCGTCCCTCAGCCATTGCCTCGGCAAAGTTGGCAAACACGACTGTAAACCAGAGCCAGATTGCCACTGCCAGCACGAAGATGGTTTCGGCGATGAGTTGCCCACGCGTCACCGTGGCCGGTGGCTGCGAGAACAGCAGGGTGTAGAGCAGGCGTACGAACTCGATGGTGGTAATGACGCTGCCAATCTCGACCACGAACATGACTGGATTCTTGACCTGCACGCGTGGGTCCAGCTTCTTAAAGGAGTCCGGGATGGCGCGCCGGATGATTGTGGGGTCCCAGATCGAAATGTCCCCTTTGCGGCGCGTCTTCCACTGCTGCGTTTCTAATTCATCGGTACGGGTCGTTGTCTGTTGCATCTTAGAAGGTCCTCCCTGCCAGCATCAGCAAGTGCTCAACGATTGGTCCCAGTGAGTAGGCCGGGAAGTAGGTCAGTGCGCCTACGATGAGGATCACGCCGATGAGCAGGCCCACAAAAAGCGGCGTCGTAGTGGGGAACGTTCCCAGGCCAGCCGGTACCACGCGCTTCTTGACCAGCGCCCCTCCTAAAGCCAGCAGTGGGATCACCTCGGCAAAGCGCCCAATCAGCATGGCAAACCCCAGCGTCCAGTTATAAAACGGGGTGTTGCCGTTGAGGCCGGCAAAGGCCGAGCCGTTATTGGCATTGGTCGAGGTGAAGGCGTACAGGATATCGGAGAGCCCGTGTGGCCCCAGGTTGCCCGCGCCGGTCGTGAGTCCGGCCTGCCCCGCTGGTAGCGCAACAGCGACGGCGGCAAAGCCCAGGATCACCAGCGGCGAGACCAGCAGCGCAAGCACCGCCATCATGATCTCCTTGCGCTCGATTTTCTTGCCCAGGTACTCCGGGGTCCTGCCCACCATCAGTCCGGCAATGAAGACAGCGATGATCGCGAACATCAGCATGCTGTAGAGTCCGGCGCCCACGCCTCCAAAGATGATCTCCCCCAGCGCCATGTTGGAGATGAGCACCAGCCCGCCCAGAGGGGTATAGCTATCGTGGAAGCTCATGACGGTTCCCGTTGAGGTGGCTGTGGTGGTCACTTCCTGCAAGGTGGAGATGGTAATGCCGTAGCGCACCTCCTTGCCTTCCATGTTGCCACCAGACTGGGTTGCGCTCACCACCTGATCGGCGCCCGCGCTGGTCAGCAGAGGGTTGCCGGTCTGCTCGGCAGGGATGATGATAGCTATGCCGACCACAAACAGGATAGCCGAGACGATCCAGAGCACCCAGCCCTGCCTGGTGTTGCCAACCCACTTGCCAAACATGTAGAAGAGTCCGGCCCCCAGCGTGATCTCGCAGAGGATGATCAACAATGCTGTGAACGCGTTGGGATTCTCGAAGGGGTGCGCTGCATTGACGTTGAAAAAGCCGCCGCCGTTGGTGCCCAGGTCTTTGATCACCTCCATCGAGGCGACCGGCCCTTGCGCGATGATCTGCGTCTGCCCATTCAGCGTATGCACGACGGTGTAGGGATTGAAGTTCTGGATCATGCCCTGCGAGACGAAGACCAGCGCGCCCACGATGCAGATGGGCAGTAGCAGATAGAGGGTGCAGCGCACCAGGTCCACCCAGAAGTTGCCCAGGTGCTGGGCGCTGCGTCGCGCCAGGCCGCGCACCAGCGCCACCGCCATCGCGATACCCGCGGCAGCCGAAACGAACTGATGGAAGGCCAGACCGGCCATCTGGGTCAGGTAGCTCATGGTCTGCTCGCCAGTATAGTTCTGCCAGTTGGTGTTGGTGGTGAAGCTGGCGGCAGTATTAAAGGCCAGTTGCGGCTCGACGTTGGGTAGCCCTGCCGGGTTGAAGAGCGTGCCGTGCCATTGCTGGGTGCGCTCAAGCAGGTAGAGCAGCAGCATGCCCACTACGCTGAAGATCAGCACGGAGATCATATAGCCGGTCCACTTCTGCTCCTCCTGCGGGTCAATGCCGCTGAGGCGGTAAAAGAGACGTTCCAGCGGGACGAAGACGGGGGACAGCCAGGTGCGCTCCCCGTTGAAAATCTTGTACATATACAGGCCAACCGGCTTGGTCAGCAGCAGCACAATGAGCAGGAAGATCAGCACCTGCAAAACACTATTGAGTGTTACAGGCATAGGTGTACCTCCTTGCTGCGCCCCTGAGCTGTAGCTTCCCGATTCATCGTGGGAGACGCGGGAGCGGCGTTGGGGCGCAGTATATCAAGACTCCTCACTTTATCAATCAATAGCAGACGACATTAAAATTTTTCAGGCATAAGCAGGGCGAGAAAGAGATAGATCAGCACGCCCAGCGTGACAATACCGACCAGGATGTACTCCACGGGCGAGTTCATAAAAACATTTTCCTTTCCATAGCTAGAGGCGCTCACAGCCTGCGGTGAAGCCGAGAAACGCCAGGAACGTAAGTATGGTCACCAGCACAATAATCACATCAAGCATAAAAATCCTCCTCGTCAAGGAAGGTATTATCGAGGAAGGCATTCCAGGGGCGCTCGGTCCGTTCTTTGTCTTCCCCTTCGTTGGTAGCAGCGCCGTTCCTGCGCAATGCGGCCTCTTTTGCCAATCTCAGGATTGCCTCCATTGGGAACGGTTTGGGCAGGTAGGCCAGCGGGTGAAATTCCTGCAAGCGGCGTGGACTGACCCGCACTGCCGACAGGATCACCACAGGGATTTGTTCAGCATTCCCATGCAGTTCCAGAGGTGCCAGCCATCCCTCCTTGCGCGCATTGCGCAGCACCTCCCAACCGGTCTCATCGGGCAGATTAATATCCAGCAGGACGAGGTCAAACGGCGTGGCTCGCAGATAAGCGAGCGCGGACTGCGCGTCTGCCGCGATGGACACGTCATGCCAACGTGCTTCCAGATTGCGCCGCACAAGTTCGCGCAGCACCGCATCGTCTTCCACCAGTAAAATTCGCGCTCCTGGCATGGCTATGGCCTCCTTGAAATTCATGCGACCAACGCCGCTGTCGCAGCTAGCTTCGCTCAGGCCGCATGAAAGGCAGTCCTTTCTGCCTGCAAATCATTCGTTCCTGGCGCTGCTGTTCAGCTCGAATCAAGGTTTCAATCATTGTTGATAGAAGACGCATCAAAAGTGAAAGTGGGTATCGCAACGAATATCACCCAAAAGACTTCTCACTCTCTCTGCATCCTCGCTCTGGATGACTACAACCAAGTGTAATCTTGAATCGGTAAATGTGCGTTCTGGATACTTTGAGAAAAACACTGAATGTTCTCAACATTCTTGAAGGGGTGCTCTGAAAATGCTCAAGAAAGCAAGGGTACGCTTGACGCCTTCGGCTTCAATGGTATCCTTCTCCCCAAGAGGGGGGAGCCGATTGGCTATTTCGATCCGTTTGAGGATACTGAAATGGGGATACTGAAAGTTTCGTCATTGAAGCGATAGCCTACCCCGGGGACGGTCAGGATGAACCGGGGATGCTCTGGCTCTGGCTCGATTTTCTGGCGGAGCTGCGCTACATAGACGTGCAGGCTATGTATCCTGGCGTGCGCCTTCTCGCCCCAGACCTCTTTGAGCAATATCTGGCGCGTGAGAATCTTGCCACGGTGAATAATGAGCACCTTGAGCAGGTCGAATTCGGTCGGGGTCAAAGTAACCTCCTGTCCGGCGAGCTCGACCTGCCGCCGTGCAAAATCGACGGAGAGCGGCCCAACCTGGAAGCGTGGTTCGGCTCCATGCGGCGGTTGGATGACGCGTCGCAGGGCGACGCGCACTCGCGCCAGCACTTCGTCGATGCCAAAGGGCTTGGCGACGTAATCATCAGCTCCCAGGTCAAGCGCCTCCACCTTGTCGCGTTCGGCGTCCTTGACCGAGAGCACGATGATAGGAATGTTCGATTCCGCTCGGACGCGACGGCACACCTCCAGGCCGCTCATTCCAGGCAGTAGGAGGTCAAGCAAGAGTAGATCGGGATGCTGTCGCCTCACTATTTCTACCGCGTCTTCGCCATTGCTGGCCGTGAGGACGGTGTACCCGTGTCCTTTGAGCGCGCGCTGCAGCGCCCGTACAATCTCGCGCTCGTCGTCAACAACGAGGATAAAGGCCCCCTGTTTGCTCATGCCACGATCCTTTCCCGGTTTCCGCAAGGCAATGTCACAAAGATGATCAGCCCTCCTCCCGGGCGCAGTTCCGCCCAGATGCGCCCGCCGTGCGCCTCGATCAGCCCCTTGCAGACTGCCAGGCCCAGCCCCGAACCCATCGAGTATCCGGTCAGAGATGGCCCATTCAAGACGCGATAGAACTTGTCAAACACGCGCGTGAGGTCGGAGGGAGGAATCCCCGGTCCGCGATCCGCCACGCTGATCTCCACTTGCTCTCCGTTGCAGCGCGCACTGACCTCGATGGGCGACTCCGCTGGGGTATAGCGAACGGCGTTCTCAATCAGATTGGTCAGCACCTGGTCGATCTCAAGGTAGTCCAGTTCGACCAGCAGCAGATCATCCGGTGGCAGGGAAGTACGCACATCACGACCACGCAACAGTGGCGCGAGCCGCTCTAACACATCATGAATGAGCGTGGTGAGCGAGTACTCCTCTTTCTCCGGCCTGAGCGCCCCCTCCTCAATCCGCGACATATCGAGCAGGTTGCCTACCAGGCGATTGAGCCGATCAGCCTCCTGTTCGATGGCCTGAGCAAAACTGCGCCGCGCCTCCTCGTCCCACTCGATGTCTTCCTGTAAAAGAGAGCTGGCCGAGGCTTTAATCGCGGTCAGAGGAGTTCGCAAGTCATGCGATACCGAGGACAGCAGGGCGGCGCGCAATGTATCGGTCCGCTTCAGAATCTCAATATGCATATTTTCCCGCTGCAAGTTGGCGCGCTCAATGAGCGCTGTCACCTGATCAAGGAAGGTCCAGAAGAAAGAGGTCGGAGCCTCGGCCCGCGCATGTTCCTCCTCCTGCCGCTCTTCCTGCAAAAGCCGGCGCGGATCGCCCTGTACTCGCAATCGCAGTATGGCAACCACCTTCTCTCCCAGCTTGAGCGGGATGAAGCGCGTAGAGCGACCGACCGTCTGACCTGCTGCGCTCCTGTGCAAAATGACGCGCTGCATAAAGCGCGAGAACATGAGAGGTGTGAGAGCGTCATCATCATAGAGACTCAGGCTGCGACCATGTGTCATCACCCAGACGGCGACGGCTTTCTCATCGGAGGAGAGGATCACCTGTTCAACCGGTTGATGCGCGCTTGCCGGCACCTGGAACTCGCCGGTTGCAGTGGGCTGAAGGATGGCGCAATCATACACACCCCAGGAGGAGAGCGCATCGGCAACTGCCAGGGCAATGGAGTGGAGTTGGCTCTCTGGCTCAGTCGCGCGGTTGGTGATGCGTACAAGGTCGTAAAGAATGCGCGTCTCGCGTTCCTTACGCGAAGCTTCTAAGGCGCGCTCACGCAAAGCAACGGCCAGTTGGCTGGTCAGAATAGCTGTCACCAGGAAAACAAAGAGCGCAATCCACTCTTCAACGCGGTTGATGGTAAAAACAAACAATGGAGGCACGAGAAAGTAGTCGAATGAAAGAAAGGCCACCAGCGAGGCCAGAATCGCCGCATAGCGCCCGCGTGTGCTCGCCAGAGCCAGCACTACCAGCAGGTACAGCATCGAAATGTTGGGGATGCGGGGGTAGAGCTGGAAGAAATACATTATCATCGTCACCAGCATGGCCCCGCCAAATGCCAGGACGCTATCAAGCAGATAGCGTTGCCAGGAGAAGCGATGCGCTTTAACAGGGAGCGCGAGTTCCAGGGTATTCATCTGAACATATTCTTTCCTCTACAGCACAACATCCGTCCAGGAGAAGATGGGCGCCGTTGCTTTCAAGAGCGTCCCTTACCAGAGAAGTATAGGAGAAAAAGTGTAAAGGGGAGTTCTGGGTTTCCAGCGAAATGCTCTGGAAATACTCAAGAAGGCTGTTGTGAAAGGAACGGGCAGTTCTGCACATTGCTCTGAGTGGGAAAAACGACGCGTGCCGGAACTGAACAGGTCCAATAACCGTGTCTTATAGTAGAATATGGTGAGTACCATCTTTAAATCAATAGTATCGTAGCCAGCTCTCTATGAATAGAAGGGGGGATAACGAGATGTATTGTTCAGCATGCGGGCAGCGTGTCAAGGACGGCGACCACTTTTGTCAGAACTGCGGCGCTCCCTTGCAAGCTCCTGGTTCTATTATGCAGGAGCCTCAAACTGCTGCACAGCGTAGTCGAGCGGCGGCGCAAGACCCGTATAAGGAGCAGATTGCGCAGCTCAAATTAGAAATCAAGCAGCTTAAACTTTACCTCAAACAGATTACCACCAATATGTCCAGTACGCGTTCGCAATATTACGAAACGGCGGCTTTTGTCCCGCATGGTCTGATGAGGCGTGGCTATAAGTGGTTAGAGGACTTTCGCCTGTGGAAACCGCAGATGCAGAAGCAGCAGTTGCAGCAACAAATTATGCAGCTTGAGCAAGAACTGCTTGGACTTCAGCAGGCTCAGGCTCAATGGAAGGCCCAGCAACGCCGCTAACCCATTCCTGCTCCCATCGCATATGGTCGGAAACGCGAATGGAAAATCTATCCAGATAGCGCCTGCCTTTTCGTGCTATCATAATAGCGATGTATTTGCTTTAAATGCTAATACCTGGATTCAGATAGGGCTGAAAGGAGCCGCCATAATGGAACCAATGTCAGTCAACGAAATGGTAGCGGACGCTCGCACGCGCATCGAGGGGTTATCGATAGAAGAGATGCAGCGCGAACTTGAGGCGGGCGAGGCCACCATCATCGATATCCGTGACGTGCGCGAACGCTGGCGCGAGGGCACCATCCCCGGCGCAAAACATGTGCCGCGCGGCATGCTCGAATTCTGGGCCGATCCACAAAGCGAGTACCACAAACGCTACATGGACCCCCAGAAGCGCACCATCCTCTACTGCGCCGGTGGCCTCCGCTCCTCCCTGGCAGCGGACGTCTTGCAGAAGATGGGCTATAAAAACGTGGCCCACCTTGAAGCAGGCTTCGACGGCTGGAAACAGGCCGGCGGCCAATGTGAAGCAGTCCCCGTCCCCAAAGAGCTTGCCAACGGCTAAACGGACCCGTAGCGATCCGATTGACCGCCCTCCCATGCGAACGCCGTAGGGACCCGGTTCACCGCGTCCGGTTCACCGTCCGTCCTTGCAATAGGTGCTTTTGCCATGCTGGCTTTGCCCACTTCCGAGCATCTCGAAAATCAACGACCTGAGCGGAGATGCTCGGCTCGCTCCAGAAGCGGCAGGACCAAAAAAGATCTTGATAGCTGTCCTGATTGACTGTCTACGAACTCCCCCAAAAAGCGAGATGCTCGGAATTGCTTGCGTGAATCGGCTTGTAATGCTATAGTATGGGGGTAGCAGTCTAAATGGGGAGGGATGCTCGTCAGGGATTGGAACCAATCTCCCATTCTCGTATTAATCGTACGTCTCCTTGTCTAAATGGGGAGGGATGCTCGTCAGGGATTGGAACTTCATTGCGTAGAGGGGCGATCTGACGCAGTCTAAATGGGGAGGGATGCTCGTCAGGGATTGGAACCTGTAACAGCGCCAGGATGAGCAGGAACTACGGTGTCTAAATGGGGAGGCAAGCCCGCCTGGGATTGGAATCGGTGGAGGCCCAACCACGGGTCGCGGGCGAGCAGGGCAAGCGTGTAGCCCCCCGATTCATTGTGGGGTTTGCCCTCACCCAGGCCCATCCACCACCCCTTGCCCCTACCGTTCCTCCTCATAATTGTTTGTCCCGTCACCTCCTTGCCCCGACGGACCATGTGGTGGGGTCAGCATCCATCCCCGAAAGAATCCGAACGGGACCTGCGATGTTTGATGGGATCGGTAGGGGCAATCCCTTGCGCTTGCCCTGGGGCGGGGTGGTGTGATTTCGGGGAGGGCAGGGCGATAAATCGGACGCGATCAATCGGGTCGCCACGGCAATTTTGTGGGTTTGGGGGATTGTGATGTAGGGACGATGCCTGGCGCTTGCCCTGGGCTAAACGGGACCGGGTATGTTGGACCGGAGGCGTAGGGGCAAGGGCGGTGTGGAGGGTGGTGGGGGCCTCGCGCTTGCCCTGATGGGGTGCGAGGAGGTGAATGAGCGATCAATCGGACGCGGTGAACCGGGTCCCTACCGGGCGTTCGAGATGTTATATGTCCAGAGAAATGAGGGAAATAAAAAATGACTGGCGAGACACACAGCCTTGCCTTTGTATTGGAGCGCATTGTGCGCAACGCAATGGCACAGTTCCGCGACGTCTCTGATGCCGATCTTAATCGTCCCCTTGAATTGCCGGAGAGTAATACCGCTCTGGTGCTGGCTACGCACCTGATAGGGTCAGCCGAATACTGGGTGCTGCAACTGGCGGGCGGACAGGATGTTCATCGCGAACGGAGTGCGGAATTTCGCGCCACCGGCTCCGCGGCAGAACTGGTAGCACGTTATGAACGCTGGCTCACTGCCATGCAGCAATTATTGCAAACGTTGCCAGAAGAACGGCTGGATCAGGTAGTGAATGTACCCCATCTGGGAGCAATAACGGTGCGAGATGCGCTGCTGCACGCCGTTGAACATGCCGCGCTGCACCTGGGACACCTGGAATTGACACGGCAACTGCTTGGGTATCCCCCCGCCGGAGAGCAATGACCCGGAATATGTTTCCCCACACTCTCTACTAAGAGCGTGAGAATCGCTTCTGCATACGAAGCTAGCTCATGCTCTTTCTGTGAGTATCACTGTCTCAAGGCTTAGGAGAAATTTTATGACAAGCGATTATAGCGCCCTCACTCAGGTACCCCTCGGGTGGTATCGCCAGATGCGCCAGAGTCACCCCGTTTTATTCGATCCCGGTTTTCAGAGCTGGAGCGTTTTCCGCTACAAGGATGCTTTGCAGGTCCTGACAAATCCGCGACTATATTCGTCGGAGGCGATTTTACCTTTTCAGCCGCACCTGCCGAGCATTCTGGGGATGGACGATCCGCGTCACTATAAGCTGCGCAGCATCGTTTCCAAAGCGTTCACGCCCCGCTTTGTCGAGCAACTGGCTCCCCGGGTTGAGGCAATTACTCATGAGCTTATCGATAGGGTCATAGAGCGGGGCGAGATGGATGCCATTAGCGAGTTTGCCTATCCAATCCCGCTCACGATTATTGCCCATCTGCTTGGCGTGCCCGCAGAAGACCAGGAGATGTTTAAACGCTGGTCTGATGCGATCTCAGGCCCTCCGCGGCAGACGCCGCAGGGGAATTATCAGGAATTGGAAGAGTACTTCAGGCAGAAGCTGGCGGAGCGCCGCCTGCATCCCGTTGATGATCTGATGAGTCGCCTGATTACCGCCGAAGTGGATGGCGAGCATTTGAGCGAAGAGGAGCTGTTAGAGTTTTGTCGCCTGTTGTTGATCGCGGGCTACGAGACAACGGCCAACCTGCTTGGCAATACATTCATCTGCTTTGATCAGTATCCGCATGTGGCGGAAGAACTGAGCAACGAGCCGGCGCTCATTCCAGGCGCGATAGAGGAGATCCTGCGCTATTTCCCCTCGGTTTCAGGGGTGTTGCGCATTGCGAACGAGGACACGGTCCTGGGAGGGCAACACATTGCCAGGCACCAGGCGGTCATGATCTGGATCGCCTCCGTCAACCGCGACGAGGAGCAGTTTCCAGAGCCAGAACGCTTCGACATCCGGCGCGAACCCAATCGGCACCTGGCTTTCGGTCACGGTATCCACTTCTGTCTCGGCGCTCCGCTCGCCCGCCTGGAAGCAAAAATCGCGCTCCCCATCCTGCTGCAATGTCTGAGCGAGATCAGGCGCGACCCGACGAAAAGCGTCGAGGCGGTGAAGAGTCCCATGATCATCGGCGTCAAACAGTTCCATGTCACGTTCAAGCCGCGATCAAAGTAAAAAAGATAGCATTTTGTTGATGTGAGGAGGGAAAAGCATCAATCATGGAAGATGAGGAAGGAAGAGCATCGGTCGTGGAAGAGAAGGAGACGGGTCGAGTAGAGGCGTTCAGCGATGGCGTTTTTGCCGTCGCTATCACGCTCCTGGCCTTGAATATCAAAGTTCCAGGCTTGGACAACCCCGGCAAGCTGCTGGGCGATAGAGATTTGTGGATAGCATTGGGCAATGAATGGCCGGTGCTGGTCGCTTATGTCACCAGCTTTGCCACAACGGGCATTATGTGGCTCAACCATCACCGCCTTTTTACCCTGATTAAACGGACCAACACGCCATTACTGTTCCTCAACCTCTTGCTGCTCCTCTTCATCGTGTTTATTCCCGTCCCCACGGCCCTGCTGGCGGAATATCTCCCCCGCCCCGATTTGCATACGGCGGCCATCCTTTATAGCGGCACCTTTTTCGTCGCGGCCTGCTGCTTTAATGGGCTCTGGTTCTACGCTTCGTATCACAGCCGGCTTTTGGGCAGAGACATAGAGCCGCATGCCATAGCGGATATTAGCAAGCAGTATTTATTTGGTCCCATATGCTATTTTGTGATGCTGGTCCTGGCCTGGATTAGCGTGCCGGCCTGTATTATCCTCGGCTTTTTGCTCGCGCTCTTTTTTGCTTTTCCAGGCCATACGTTGCATACGCTGCTGCGCAAGCAAGGCTAAAAACTTACAGTTCCCTGCGCGCCATCAATATCGCCAGTACGAGCATCACCGCAGTAAAGGCTAGCAGCACGGCGAGATTAAACGGCACATCGGCAATCTGATAGCCTAGCAGCACCCCGCGAATGGCATTGACGCCGTAGGAGAGGGGGTTGAGCAGCAACACGGTGTGCAGCCAGGGGGGAACCTGGCGTGTGGGGAAGATCGCGCCCGAGAACATATAGAGCGGCAGCGTAATAAAGTTCTGGAAGGTGCCGAAGTTCTCGAAGTCAGTGATCCACATGGCAATCACCACCCCCATACCGGAGATTGCCAGCGCGGTGACGAAGGTTGCCACGATAGTTGCCAGCACGTTCAAAGGCGTCAGGGATACGGAGGCAAAGGGGGCAAAGAAGAGAATCACCAGCGCCTGAATGGTTGAGCTGGATGCCCCACCCAGGCACTTGCCGATCACCATCGTTGAACGCGGGGTTGGCGCGACCTGAACCTCCTTGAGGAAGCCAAACTCGCGGTCATACACAATCGAGATCGCCGATTGCAGACCGCTAAATATCACCGTCATGGCGATCACGCCCGGAAAAACAAACTGCTCGTAGCTGAAGCCCGCGATAGAACCGAGCGAGCCGCGCAGGCCAAATCCCAGCGCGAAGAGCCAGACCAGCGCGCGCGCCACCGCACCAAGCAAACGTGTGCGTTGCCGCCACAAACGGACCATATCACGCTGCCAGATCATGGCAATACCTTCTGGATCGATCAAAAGCGGGCGTGCGGTTCTGGGTTCAAGTTTGGGCTGAGGGATAGTAACCGGCTGAGTCGTTTTCAGCATGATGGCTCCTTTGTTAGCGGCGCAAACGGCCCCGGCTGCGCAGGCGCGCGCCCAGACGATCTTTGGCGCTGGCAAGCTCTTCACGGATAGCTCGCCCCGTGAGATGAACAAAAACGTCTTCCAGCGTGGGAACAGTCACATTCACGCCTCGCACTGCAATATCCGCCAGGGTGAGCTGGCGCACAACGTCGGCGGCTAAAGCCTGACCATCCTCCCCCTCGACATCAACGGCATCCTCCCGGCAATGCACTGTATGCCCCATGCTTTCAAGGATGCTTGCGGCGCGCGCGGGCGTCGGTGTGGTGAGGCTGACCTTATCCCGACCAACCATACGTTTGAGCGCCGCCGGGGTGTCGATGGCAACGATCCGCCCGTGGTCGATGATGGCGATGCGGTCGCAATATTCAGCTTCTTCCATATAGTGGGTCGTCATAAAGATAGTGAGTCCGGTCTTCTCGCGCAACCGCAGGACGTGCTCCCAGACGCTGCGCCGCGTTTGCGGATCAAGGCCAACGGTTGGCTCATCCAGAAAGAGCGTTTGCGGCTCGTGCAGCAGGCCGCGCGCGACCTCCAGACGGCGTTTCATGCCGCCCGAGAATGTTTTGACGACATCCTTGCGCCGCTCATCGAGCCCAACCAGTTGCAGCACGTCCTGGATGCGTTCGGCGCGAGTCTTGCGTGACGTGTGATAAATCATGCAGTGGTAATAGAGATTTTGTTCTGCGGTAAGATATTCGTCTAAGGTCGGATCTTGAAAAACAATGCCGATGCTTTCTCTCACCTGCAAGGCTTCGCGTTCGATATCGTAGCCATTGATCCAGGCCCGCCCGCTGGTAGGGTGCAGCAGGGTGCAGAGCATTTTAATCGTGGTGCTTTTTCCAGCCCCGTTGGGTCCCAGAAAGCCAAAGGTCTCGCCATGCTCAATCTGGAGATCGATCCCCTTCACCGCCTGTATTTCTCCGAAGGAACGTGCAAGCTTCTCAACTGTGATGGTCATGCTTCTACCTCGATAAGATGGCGCAGGATTGGCAAAGAGACGCGAAGGTGCGCCTGTTCTTCCTGAGTGAGGTGCGCCAGGCGACGTTGTAAGCTGGCACGGCGCAACTGGTCATACATTGCGACGGCACGCTGGCCGCGTTCGGTTGGCAAGATCCAGACCATGCGCCAATCCTCTTCATCGCGTAAACGTTCAACAAATCCCTGCGAGAGCAGCCGTTTGACCATCGCCGTCACCGTTGGCGGCGCCACATCCAGTTGCTCGGCTAACTTCTGCATCGTGCAGCGTTGCGCCGCAATTAAGACCCGCAGCAGTCGGATCTGTCCGGTAGTAGCGCGTAGCTCCGAGATATCGCGCCACTCAGGCTGTACCTGTTCGGGGGCGAGCTCGCGTGGAATGTCTGCGCGAATCCGCTGCAACAGGCGCGGAAGAAGATCGAGCAGCTCGTCAGCAATCTCTCCCTCAGGAAGGCAAGAATGCTCTACCATCAGTCCCTATTCCTAATCTTGTAATTAAAGCAGCTAGTAGTTAGACCATCTATTACTTAGACAACCTAAATAGATTATACACAAACTACCTTGTTAATGTCAAGGAGGATTGATGGCCGGAAATAGCGTTCTTTTGCAGCACAACCATTCTGCCTTCTCATCCGTGTTATATTTGTGGAGAACCGAAAACGAGATTGAGCGATCATTCGTGCTCCTCTTCTTGCAAGAAAAGCACAATTGCGAAAGGATTTTTGTAGATTAACGAGGAGCACTTGTAAATATTCGAAGGTTGTGAGCTTATGGAAGGCAAGAAGCTTTCCCCACAGGAAAACTATTATCATAAAAATTTTGGTGATATAGTTGATCTTATCACAAATTATGCCATTTTTACGCTCGACGTAGAGGGGCATATTACAAGCTGGAACAAAGGCGCTGAGCTGATCGAAGGGTGGCAGGAAGCAGAAGTTCTGGGCAGGCATTTTAGCTTGCTTTATCCTGACGAACAGGCGAGCAAGGGAATGCCAGAACAGCACTTACGGCTGGCGCGAGACAAAGGCTTGTATGGAGAGGAAGCGTACAGAAAAAAGAAGAACGGCGAATTGTTTTTAGCCGATATTACACTCTCCCCCATTCATAGCGAGGAAAGCCATCATATTGGCTATATCGGGGTCGTCAGGGATGTCACCGAGCGCAAGCTGGCCGAAACCAGGCAGTTGGATACCA
Source organism: Ktedonosporobacter sp. (assembly GCA_035293765.1). Classification (GTDB taxonomy): domain Bacteria; phylum Chloroflexota; class Ktedonobacteria; order Ktedonobacterales; family Ktedonobacteraceae; genus DASRHT01. The sequence goes on along the minus strand of DATGMF010000059.1, from coordinate 106,920 downwards.
ACATCCTTTTACAGCAAGAGATCGAGCGCCGCAAGAAAATCGAAGCCGATCTGATGCTTTCCAACGAGGAACTCGACACCTTTGCCTCTGCCGCCTCCCATGATTTGCAGGAACCGTTGCGTATGGTCGTCAGCTACCTGCAATTGATTGAACGAAGGTATGCAGACAGGCTTGATCAGGACGGCATAGAATTCTTGCACTTCGCGGTGGATGGCGCCAGCCGCATGAAAATGCTCATCAACGACCTGGTTGAATATTCCCGCATTGGCACGCTGGGCAAGCCTTTTGTCCAGACGGATATGATGACCATCCTGCAGCGAGCGTTATCTAACGTCGCGGTGATGATCAATGAGACCCATGCTCAGATTACCTATGATCAGCTTCCAGTCCTCGTCGGAGAGCCAGGAGAGCTTACCAGGCTGTTCCAAAATCTGCTGGCTAACGCTATGAAATTTCGACGGCAGGAACCGCCGCGCATTCACATCGGCGTTGAAGAAAAAGTACGGGAGTGGGTGTTTTGGGTAGAAGATAATGGGAAAGGGATCGAAGCCAAACATTTGCGCAGCATTTTCGTCATTTTCAAGCAGTTAGCCAAACGTGGCGAACGGGCGGGTAGCGGCGTGGGGCTGGCAATCGCTAAGAAGATTGTGACGCGCCATCATGGCGCCATCTGGGTGGAATCGACCGTTGGCAAAGGCTCGACCTTCTATTTTAGCATTCCCAAATTCATACCTGGACAGGAAGAGGTTCATGAGCAGATATGAATGAGAACGACGCTTTACCAATCAAAATTCTCCTGGTGGAGGACAACCCGGGAGATGTTCGCTTGACCATCGAGGCTTTAAAGGATTGCAAGATCCGCAATACATTGGATAGCGTTGAAGATGGTGAGGACGCGCTGGCTTATTTACGCAAAGAAGGGAAATATGCCAACGTTACCACACCTGATCTGATCCTGCTCGACCTGAACCTGCCAACCCTGCACGGGAAAGAGGTGCTGGCCCAGGTAAAAGCAGATGCGAGTCTACGCACCATCCCGGTGATCATTCTCACTGTATCACAATCGGAACACGACGTATTACGGGCTTACGATCTGCAAGCCAACGCCTATATCAACAAACCAATCGATCTGGACCAGTTTATTACCGTCATCCATTCGATTGAAAATTTCTGGTTTACTATCGTGAAGCTGCCAGGGAGGTGAACGTTTTGAAGGAACAACCAATCAAGGTGCTTTTAGTTGAGGACGATCCAGGAGATGCCCGGCTCATCGAAGAGATGCTCAAAGAGAGCACCTCTCTTCCATGTGCATTTTTCCATATAGATAACCTTTTTAAAATAAAAGAGCTGACTGATGAAACGTTCGATGTCGTCCTGCTTGATCTCCATTTTGATAGCATGACGGGGCTTGAGACTTATAATTATGCACAGTCGTATTTCTCGCTCACTCCCATTGTTGTATTAACGGGATTGCGCGACGAACGCCTGGCTTATGAGATCGTCAAGCTGGGAGCACAGGATTACCTGCTCAAAGACGCTATTGAGCCAAAGGGGTTAATACGTTCAATCCGCTATGCCATTGAACGTAAGAAGGCAGAGATTCAGAAAGAGGAGTTTCTCGGCTTTGCTTCCCACGAGTTGAAAACCCCGGTGACAAGCATTAAAGCCTATATTCAACTCATGTTGTTGTACGCAAAGCGGGAGCAGAAAAAGGACCTCCTGCCGCTCATTCAAAAAGTTGATGTTCAGGTGGACCGCCTCACCCATCTAATTAACGACCTGCTAGACGTGACAAAAGTTCAGGCTGGTAAACTTGAGTTCAACTTCGAGAGCTTTTCGCTCAATGAGATCGTTGATGAGGTGATCAGCAATATGCAACTGACGACCAGCAAACATCAAATTGTGAAGGAGGGCAGCATCAAAGCGTTTGTCTATGGAGATAGGGAGCGAACGGCGCAAATCCTGATCAACCTGCTTTCAAACGCCATCAAATACTCGCCGGAGGCGGACCGTGTTATGGTCCGAGTAACTGATGGAGATGACAAAGTTGGCATTGCCATCCAGGATTATGGGATTGGGATCGCCAAAGAATACCAACAAAAAATCTTTGAGCGCTTTTACCGCGTCGATGGCAGAAAGCAGGAGACCTATCCTGGTCTTGGCTTGGGATTGCATATTGCCTCTGAAATTGCCAGAAGGCAAAATGGCAGACTTTTGGTCGAAAGCGAGCTTGGCAAAGGAACTACCTTTTATCTGGAGTTACCGGCAGCCGGCTCCAATATATCTCTTGAAAAGGAGGCGTAATGGTACGCATCTTTGTTGCTGATGACGATCAAGCAATTCTAGATTCGACACAATTGCTACTTGAATACGAGGGATACGAGGTAATAACGGCTTCCGGCGGCGATACTGTTTGCAAGATCGAGGGCGATCTTCCTGATGTGATCCTACTCGATATCTGGCTCTCAGGAACAAACGGCGTCGAGATTGCTCGCTTCCTGAAAGCGCAGGAACAGACCAGGCATATCCCCATCATTCTGTTTTCCGCCAACCGCCATATTGAACACTTAGCCCAGGAAGCGGGCGTTGAAGATACACTGACCAAACCGTTTGATATAGAGACCTTGCTGCATAAAATACAAAAATATATCCCTCATCATTCCCCATAAAGCGGCGCAAGAACCAGGCTTGCCCTCGCCTCCTCTCATTCTTTAAAGCCGCAATGACTGTAGGATGTTTGCAGTACAGCGTTTATGCTTTCACTTTTTCTATGGGTAAAGAGAAGGAGAAGGTCGAGCCTTTTCCTGCTTTACTCTCAACCCAGATGGTACCGTGATGTCGCTTGATAAACTCTGATGAGATGTAAAGCCCTAAGCCTAGCCCGGGATAGGTCTCCTGTACTGCCCCATCAACCCGAAAGAACCGTTCGAAGATCTGGGACTGTTCTTCTTCGGGTATCCCTATTCCAAAATCCTGCACAGAGGTAATAATGGCCCCGTCTTTATGAATGGTTCTGATAACGATTGTATTGGCCTCAGGGGAGTATTTGACGGCGTTGGTAAGCAGATTGGTCAATACCTGTCCAATGCGATCTCTGTCGGCATAGAGCATGGCGGAGGCTGAAAGCTCCTGGATAAAAGCGTGATTCGTCGCCGTACGCTGCGTTTCCTCGACAATTTCGGCGATCAGCTCGTTTAAATCAAAGGAGGATTTGTGCAACTGGAGCTTGCCGCTTTCTATCTTGGTTACGTCAAGCAAATCTCTGATCAGGTTCGTCAGCTTATTTAATTGCGCGTCCATCTTCCTGAGCATCTGTGAAGAGCTTTCATCGCCCATTCTTCTGAAACGTCGCTCCAGCAGTTGCGCATATGCCTTGATGCTGGTCACTGGCGTTTTGAGCTCATGGCTGGCAATGCCGATAAACTCATCCTTCTGCTGCTCCAGCCGTTTCTGCTCCGTGATATCAGTATTGGTGCCAAACCACTGGACAATGGTCCCCTCATTATCATGGATTGGCACTATGCGCGTCAGAAACGGGTGGAACTCACCTTGCGCGCTCTTTAAAGGGAAAACCATCGCGAAAGGTTCTCCGCTGCTGAGAGAGTTTTGCCAGCGTTCCATGACGGAAGGAAGTATCTCTGGATCGTGAACTGCCTGCCAGCCCCAGCCCTGCATTTGCTCGGGGGTGGTTCCTGTATATTCGTACCAGCGGGAATTGTACCAGTAAATCCAGCCATCGGGCCTTGCCATCCAGACGAGGTTGGGAATGTTATCGGCCAGCGCGCGGAAGCGTGCTTCGCTCTCTTCGATGCTGGCCTCGGCCTCCTTACGGATACGGGCCATCTCAAGGTGAGCCCCCACGCGTGCCATAAGCTCACGGGCGCTGAACGGCTTGACCAGATAATCGTCGGCCCCCGCTTTCATCCCTTCAATGCTGGCTTCTTCCCCCGCGCGCGCTGAAAGCATGATTACGGGCAGAGTGCTCGTCTGCGGATTGGAGCGGATAGCTTGCAGCAGTTCGAAACCATCCATTCCCGGCATCATTACATCGGTCAAAACGAGATCAGGCCGATACTCCTCGACCGCTTCAAGCGCCGCTCTGCCGTCGGGGACCGCCTTGACCTGGTAGCGGTCCGCCAACAGGCGACTGACATACTCGCGCATATCGGCATTATCGTCGGCTAACAGGACCCGCGCTCCCTGTCCTCTTTCCCCATTGCTTAGCTGATCGTCAGCCGGTTGTCTACCGTCAGCAATAAGTGGCACGTCAAGGATAATGTCGGCGATGCTTTCATGTTCGGGCAGTAACCTCAAGGCTTCGTCAATATAAATATTTGTGCCGGACATACGGGCAGCATGGATCTGCCTGGCGGCAATATGGTCCTGAGGAAGATGGTCGCTACCCAGAGGAATAGTGACGGTGAAGGTGCTGCCCTTGCCGACGGTACTCTTGACGTCGATGGTTCCACCATGCAGCTTCACCAGCTCCTGCACTAACGATAGCCCGATGCCCGTCCCCTCGTATGTTCTTCCCTCTGTGCCTTTTACGCGATGGAACCGCTCAAACATATGTGGGAGTTCCTCTGCTGGAATCCCTACTCCCGTGTCTTGCACTGCCAGTTCAACAGCATTGCTTTTTTGCCGCAGCGTGACCGTAATCTTGCCCTTGAGCGTATATTTAAACGCGTTGGATAACAGATTGAGGACGATCTTCTCCCACATTTCATGGTCAACGTAGACGGGCTTGGTCAGCGGAGGACAATCGACCAGCAATTGCATACCGGCCTTTTCGATGGCAGCACGAAAGTTGCTGGCAAGATCGGCTGTCAACGCGGCCAGATCGGTTGGCTCATAGGTTGCTTGCACACGGCTTGCTTCAATCCGCGAGAAGTCCAGCAGTGCATTGACGAGCTTTAATAAACGCAGCGAATTGCGATGGAGGATCTCCATACGCTCGTACTGCTCTTGTGAAAGCGTATTTTTTTCGGCCAGGGTATCTTCAATCGGACCGAGCATGAGGGTCAGGGGAGTGCGGAACTCATGAGAAACGTTGCTAAAAAACAGGGTTTTGGCTCGATCAATTTCCGCCAATGCCTCAGCGCGCTTCCGTTCTTCTTCGTACGCCTGCGCATTGGCAAGGCTGGCAGCAATGCGCCCCGCCACCAGATTGATAAATCCTTGATAGCTCTCGTCAAGCAGTCTGAAGGGGTTCAGGCCAACAATTAAAACACCCGCTTTGCCTGTCTGACCTGATGGAGCAATTGGTACCGCAACCGCCTGATGGGGAGGGCGCTTCCATGCGCCGGTTGGCAGGTCGTCAAATACTTTTTCCAGATTAGCAATGACACGCACTTTCTTATTATTAATCACATCAGCAAAGGGCCAGATACTGTTAGCATTTAACGCCACCGTCGCAGGAACCGCCGGATGGTCTTTTGCGATGCCAGAGGTCCCGGCAAGGTACACGGCCTGCTTTTCCGGGGCGAGCAGGTAAATCATGGCAAAAGGCAGATCATAGGGGTTATGCTCCAGGCTTTTGGAGCTCAGACGACAGGCATCAGCAATAGTGCGAGCATCGGCGGTCGCGGCGGCAAGGGTACGTAACAATTTCAACTGCCGCTCGCCGATGATGCGCTGCGTATCGTCGGTGTTGGCGCAAATAATGCCCTCGACCCCGCCATGATCTCCAGGAACGGGGCTGTAGGAGAATGTGTAGTAGGTTTCCTCCGGGTAGCCATAACGTTCCATGATCAGTAACAACGATTCGTCGTAGGTACCCTCGTTTGTTTGCAGCGTAGTTTGCAGGCGTGGTCCCACATCATCCCAGATTTCGTGCCAGACGACGGCGGCGGGCTGTCCCAGCGCCTCTGGATGCTTTCCTCCGACAATAGCTTTATACGGATCATTATATAGTTTAATCAGTTCGGGTCCCCAACCGATCCATATCGGTTGGCGCGACGTCAACATGATGCGTACGATAGTTTTCAAGCTCTGCGGCCAGCTTTCAACCGGGCCAAGTGGCGTGGCAGACCAGTTCATGGCTCGTATGCGCGCCCCCATCTCTCCCCCGCCCGCAAGAAAATCGGTGGCCGAGGATAAGATAGCGCTCTGCTCGCCATCGGGGGAAAAATACTCCTGCGATCTTCTCGTGGTCTCCCCTACAGAATCGGGATTACCCATATGTGCTTCCGCCCTTTTTAAGCTTTATGCTCAACCATATATATAGACTGAACCGCATAAACTTGTGATAGTCTATCATATTATTTGGAAAAACGAAAGAAAGTTTAGTACATGCCAGTCAGACCGTTCAGGAAGCATCACGGCTATTGACAGGTAGAACATCAGTTCGTTATACTGTATTCATGCTAGTACAAACGCTGCCTGATACGATAACGAAGCTTGCCCAGATGGGCGACGTGACCAGCTATGAGCCGGCGGGCGATCAACCGCAGGCCGAACGCAAACGCGTCCCATACCAGTCACATAGCCTGGCCGAGTGTATTACCCATGTCGCCACGCCAAAGGGCAGCAAGGCCGTGCTCAAGGCTATGGTGACCACAGCATGCGAGCGAAACTGCTTCTATTGCCCCTTTCGGGCCGGACGCAGCCGCACACAGCGCGTTACTTTCTCGCCAGATGAGCTGGCGCGCGGCTTTGACACACTCCAGCGCGCCGGTCAGGTGGATGGCATGTTTCTCTCATCAGGCATCATCAGGGGCAGCGTAACCACGCAGGATAAGATCATCGACACGGCTGAGATCGTGCGCAAGCGCTATCATTACCGCGGCTACCTCCATCTCAAAGTCATGCCCGGTATCGAATATGAGCAGCTCTACCGCCTGATGCAACTGGCCGACCGCGTCTCGGTGAACCTGGAAGGCCCGACGGAGGAACGTCTGAGCGCGCTGGCTCCTAAGAAAGAATTTATGCGCGAACTGCTGGGGATGCTGCAAATGGCGGAGACGATTCGCCGTCAGCATCCCTATCAAAAGCTTGCCAACACGGTGACGCAGTTTGTCGTCGGGGCAGTTGGTGATACCGACCAAGAATTGCTTTCGCTCAGCGCTCGCTTATATCGTGAAGTGGGCCTGACGCGTGCCTACTACTCCGGCTTCAGTCCCGTCCAGCAAACTCCCTTTGAGCATCTTACGCCGACCGATCCCCTGCGCGAACACCGGCTCTACCAGGCCAGCTTCCTGTTGCGCGACTATGGCTGGGATGTGGCCGACCTGCCATTCATGACCGATGGCAATATGTCGCTCACACTGGACCCTAAACGAGCATGGGCCGAAGAACACCTGCTCGCAGCGCCCGTTGAAATTATGACAGCGACCCGCGAGCAACTGTTGCGCGTCCCCGGCATCGGCCCCAAAGCGGCGGAGACGATCCTCAAAGCCCGCCGCCTGGGCCGTCTCACTGAACTCGCGCACCTCCGAAAATTGCACATTCACGCCCCAGAACAGGCCGCGCCGTACATTTTGTTGAGTGGGCGCAGGCCGTTGATACAGGCTCATCTGTTCTAGTAGCTTTGCAAACAGCCCTTCTTAACAAAAGCTTGGTTGTTAAGCATTGTTCTATATACTTCTTACACCACTCTCTATGTCCTAATCCTATGAATGAAAACCAATGATCAGCATTTTATTTAGGAGCCTATCAACCGTCTTATTGAATATAACTTTCAAAGCCACATATTTATGCAAGACTCATTTTATGAATGTATTAACCAACTATGCTTGATATTACTGTTTTTAACAAAATATAATCTTATATTAAGAGAACTTACACTCCCGGATTCCGTTACGTTTGCTATTGGACATGTATTGATTTGGAGCTGTTAGCATGCCATCTAGATCAGATTCTGTCAAACCAGTCAAAATCTTTCTATCATACTCACCTAAAGATGAAAAACAGAAAAACCAGTTAGAATCGCATCTGAAGCTAATGGAGCGTCAGGGATGTTTTCGAATCTGGGATGAACAAAAAATTCTAGCGGGTGAAAACAAGGAAAAAGAGATCGCAAAACATTTTGAGGAGGCAAATATTATTCTTTGCTTGATCAGTCCCGACTTTATAAGTTCTAACAGCTATGATCTTATAGAGTCACCGAGTACTTTAGCCAGGATCAAATCAGGGGAAGTAAAAGTCATTCCAATACTACTGAAAGACGTTGATTGGCAAGAAACGCTTTTTGGTAAATTAGGATTACAAGTGATCCCTAGAGATTATAAGCCCATAACAAGAGCTTATAATCGTGGTACAACTTTGAAAGAAGTGGCTAAGGAGATAGCAAGAGTCATCGGAATTATCAATGGGAAGAATGTATAAGATGGAGAAAATCGCTACGCCATCAGGCCCTACAAGGGATTCTGAACCAACTAAGCATATCAAAATATATCATCTTCACGATGAAGAGGATAAGTATCACTTTGATCAGTTTTATAATCATTTATCAGTACTACGTAATAAAATTGAAAATTTACACCATGCTGCTCCTGCAGGCGGAGATCCCTATGACTATTTGAAATCCCGGTTTGAAGAGGTTGACGTCATTACGCTCTTTCTCAGTAGCGATTTTGAAGCCAAATATGGTAGAGATTTTGAAGCTAAATATGGCAGGAAGATGATAGCTCTTCTCAATGAGTGTTCCGAAAAAGGGATACATATCTGGCCAATCATTGCAAAAGATTATCACTGGACGGCTTCAGAATTCTGCAAATTTCCAATCTTCTTTGGAGAAGATAAACCTATTGCATCAACAAATACTCCAGAGGAAGCTTTTAGGCTACTTGTTGGTAAAATAGACAGTGAAGTTACGTTGATACTTGCCAACAAGTGGGTCCAGGAAGGACTTAACTATTCCCATAAGAGGCGCTTCGTTGAAGCGCTTGCAGCTTACGAACGAAGCTTCCAATATGTTTCTAACTATCCTCCTGCGCTTTTCCGCAAGGGGCAAGACTTGCGCCAGATGAATAGGCACGAAGAGGCAGAACAGTGCTTCAACAGTATTTTTTATCAATGCCCGCAGATTCAGCAGAATTCTCCGACCCAACCAAAAGGAAAAGATATTTCTTCTTCTGCCAGCAAACAACTAGAGCTCATTCAAATTTGTTATAAGGGGCATGCTTTTTTAGCTATGGGAAAAATAGATGAGGCTCTCATAGAATTTCAGAAGGTACATGCTTTGGCTAATATCGCAGTCGCTGTACAAAAACAATTGTGCGCCGAAGCTTACTGTGCAACGGGAGATGCCCATCAGAAGCTGAGTGGTCAGGCTTCCAATTTCGAGCAAATGTTAAGTGCTTACTCTAAAGCAAAAGATTTCAATCCTTATAATCCGAAATATCTGGACAAAATCGGCCAAATATATCTTGAGCGATATATTCATTCACAATCCCATAGTTTTTATGAGCAAGCCCGGGAAATTTATACCGAACTTACAGCCAGCCATCCTAACTTTGCTTTAGGATATGTAGGGTGGGGAGATATTCTCTACCTCTCAGGTCGTTTTCAAGATGCTGTTAAAGCATATGAGCGGGCAATTCAGCTTGATTCTTGCGAAGCTCGTGCCTATAGCAGTAAAGGCTATGCTTTGTTGGCATTCAAAAACCTGGAAGATGCTTTAAAAGACTTTAATAAGGCCCTTGTTTTAGAACCCAATAATGCACGTCATTATTATGGCATGGGTCAAGTATTAGAATCCCTTCAACGCTACCGGGAAGCTCAAAAATTATATGAACAAGCATCTCACTATGGTCTTCGGTCTGTTGACTTCTTGCTGCACTATGCAGAGGTATTTCTAGCTCTGGGACACATAGCGTCCCTTTGCGGAGACCAGCAAAACCAAGCGGAGTATTATTATGGTCAGGCAGTAAAGTATTATCAAGAAGCCGCAGACCACGGTGGGCGTAAAGAAGCAACATACTTTGGTTGGGGTAAGGTATACTGTGCCCTTAAAGATTGGGAAAAAGCACAGCACTGCTTTAGTACCGCTACCTCCTATGCACCTGCTATGGCCGAGGCACATTTAGAGATGGCAAGAACGTTCATTGAACTCGGTGATATTGGTAGAGCCTTGAGTTATTTTGAAAATGCACGCCAGCATTGTAATAGTAGCAAATCAAAAATTGCTGAAGCTGATATCGAGATTGCGCTTGGTGATGCTTACTATCACTGTGCTGAACGCTCTGATTCGCAATTTGACGACAATACTTTGAATACTTCGTATTCTCATTATGAGAAGGCTAATGCTCTCCAGGAGCAGGCATTAGCCTACATTGGATTAGGGAAAATACATATTCTACGTGGTCTCTTTCAAGAGGCGATTGCAGCTTTTGATCGAGCATTAGAACTTCAACCTCAACTTAGTGAATGCTACTTCCTAAAAGGGAAATGTTATTCTCAAGTGAATCAGTACTCCCTGGCATATGAGATGTACAAAATATACAAAATAGCTTTTAGTTCTAACTCTGATGTCGTCCCGCTGCAATTCCAAAAAACTTTGAGCGAAGTATTACTTACAATGAAAAGGTTTAAAGAGGCAATTCAAATATTTGATGATATAATTAAGCGCATGCACAAAATCGATCATATGAAAGCGGATTTAGCTAATGCTTACAGTGGTAAAGGTGCCGCGCTTCAGAAACAGGGATCTTATGAACAAGCGTTAATTTGCTTAAAGCATGCATATAGATTTGACAAATCAATACAGTGGCAGGTGGAGTATCGATATACTCTTCAAGAGATCTACTTCTTTTTTGAAAGAAAATTGTACAGCGACCCCCAAAACGCTTCTATCCACAGATATATAGGGGATGCTTTCGTACTCATGAAAAGACCAGAAGATGCTATTGACGCTTATACAAAAGCTATGATATATGGCGACAGGTCTACCCAAGTATATTGCTGGCGGGGCTATGCATACGAACTATGTCAAGAATATCAAAGGGCTTTCGATGAATATACCCAGGCGCTAAATATTGATCCCAATAATCAAACTGCGTTGCAAAAAAGACAAAACCTTACCAGCCAGATACAAAGCACTCCACCAAATACAGAGCAGCCTCAGAGAAATTTTTTCAAGAAGCTAATGCCCTGGCTCAACTCATCTAATAATTAAAATTAAGAATAAGCTTAATCCTACCCCATCACTTTTCTGGAAAATGCCCCCGCACAGCTTCCCTATTCAGTCATACGATCCCTATACAGGTATAAAGAACTCTTCCTTCAACGCTTGAATACGTCGATCTGTCAGCCAGGCAGGGGGAGTCTCCTGAAAAAGCGTCTGTGCCTCTATGAACCTCTTCTGACTGCCTATCTCTTTGGCTAACACCAGCCCGCCTCTCAAGCTGGCCTCATAGAGTTCTAAATCACCAAGCCCTCGTGCGGTGGCTGCTCTGCAAATGAGTATTTGACTGGTATGGCGGTCGGCAATGGCTGGCAGAGCAAGACCGTGTTCAAAGGTCTGTTGCGCTTGCTCATAGTATCCCTGCTCAGGAGCATGCTGTGCAAGATCAAGCAAGGCTTGCCCGACCCGCCATGAGAACAGTGCTTGTCCAGCGTCGATCAATCCAAAACTGGGGTCGAGTTCAGGATCTGAGGGATACCATGTTTGTGCTTGTTCCAGGCTCTCTAGCGCCTCTTGCTCTCGCTGACATTGGGCCAGGGCAGCGGCAAGACCGCTATGAATTGCTGCACGGAGTAATGGCTCTTCCCCATCTAAGCATTGGAGCGCCTCTTGAAACAGGAGCACGGCGCGCTCCGGTTGGCGAGGGATACTGTGATAGACATAGGTAAACCCCAGGTACATCAAAGCAAGGGAAGAGAGGCGGGGATTCTCTGAGAGCCGAGCACAGGTAATCGCCTCCATACAGCAGAGTTCCCTCGCAGCAAGATCAAAGCGATGCATGACTAAAATGGCCTGGACGATCTTCGCCTGGGTAGCGATGGAGGCCGCCTCTTTTCTCAAAGGAGAGGGACTATACACGATCTGCATCAATGGCTGCATTTGTGCCGAGAGGATATGTTCCGCGATAGAGAGGAACTTTCCTCCCATCAGCTTCCAACAATCTTGCACTAACAGCTTACAATGGGCCAGGTACTCCTCAACTGGGAGGTTTAAGAAGTCCCTTCCCAGTGGGAAGGAGAACAAAGGCACTTGTATTGCCAGTTTCATCAAGTCGCGGCGTAGCTTATCCAAATCATGTCCCTCCAGATCGCTGCTGACATCTTTTCGTATTGTATCATGTGTGAGCGCGAGAGACCAACCATCGAGGGAAGCAGGGGATATGCGTGAAGAAGAGACAGGGAGGGTTGTATCATGCTTGGGCCGCTCATAGGGCACAAACAAGGGGAGATCCTCTGCTTGAGAGCTTGTCACCGATGGAAGTTCGTGGAGGACCTGTTGGATCAGCGCCTCAGTGGCAGACGAGAGTGGGACCTGTGCTTGTGTGAAAGCAGCTTGGGCATCCCGATAGCACTTGCGTGCCAGGTGGGTCTTTCCTTGCCGACGCAGCAAACGGATGAGCTGGCAGAGGACCTCTTCATCGGTTGGGTTGTCCTCTAAGAGTCTGCTGTACTGCATTTCCGCCTGTCCGATCAAGCCTTGCTGCTCATAGACTTGAGCCAACCAGAGAGAGCTATTATACTGCATCCGCTCCATGGTGGCCCGTCTGCTATAACACCGCAGCCCTGACTGGCCTTCTAAAAACTCTCCCCGTTGGAGATAGGCACTGGCTTGCTCTAACAACGGTACGGCACGGGCACTTGTACGCCCGATCTGCTCGGCCTCCTTGAGCAGGGCTTGAAAGGCATCATGATCAGTCCACAAAATAGACTGATCAGGAAGCACATAACTCGTCCCTTTTCCTTCTTTCGGAAGGAGAGCAGGGAGAGGTATCGCTTTTCGTAGACTGGAAACGGCATCGCTCAGATATTGATCTGCAAGTGCTGGCTCCTGATGATCGGGCCACAGGTCATCAAGTAAAAGCCTGCGTGCAGCTCTTCTACCATGAGCGCAGAGTAATCTTCGAAAAAGAGACCGACTATAGCCTCTTTCCCATATGGCCTTTTCTACCACTTTCCAGGTGCCATCCTGGTCACGATACTCAGCGAGAAATGGCCCGAACAACCACACGCGAACAAGCGGCGACGCCCCCATCGTGTCTATCATCTTCCTTCCTCTCCCTCCATCGAAATGCCTATTCGACGGTTTTCATGCGGTTTACCCACGATTGAGCCGATTCTTCCATGATTGTACCATAGCACCTCCTACCTGTATAGCCTCTTGCGTCATAACCCATTCCAGGCTCTCTACGAGTTTTTCTCTACGTTTTCCTCTCAGTATCGCTCTACTCAAGTATTGTATGCTCTCCTTTGGTGCAACTAAGACTGGGCCGAACGAAAGGATCTTTAATCATGTCTTCAAGTGAGATAGCACGATTCAGACAAGAACAAATCTTGCAAGAGCAAGCAGCTCGACAGGGACTCAACGGCTTTGCGGTTGTTGCCAGCCATGAAGTCATTACCGCCCGTATGGAGCGCGGAGCGAAGCGTCTCTTGCAACTTATTCGAGAGGGGAAACATGAAGAGGTGATTTTGCTGATGGAAAAGCCCACATGGGGACTGGAAGAGGGAAGATGTCACACTACAACATCGTAACCAAAGCATGCAGGCGCTTGAGGAAGAATGCAAGAGATACCATACGCCGTATAAGGTATATTTCGCCTGTGGGTAAGTGTGAGGAACGAGCAATGGAAGAGATGTCTCAAGAGATAATCCCGCAAATATGGTTTTCGCTGCAAGAGTTAGCAACAATGGCTGATGTATTAAGGGGATATCACCGGTATTTACAAAAGGCATCTGCATCAGGGAAGCATGCCGGGCGCATACGTTTTGTTGCACAATTGCAGGGGCGGATGGCGCAGCAATTGACAACGGGAGATGTCAAGCAAGTACAACTTTTTCTAACTGCTGTAGAACTGGAAGAATTATTGGCTGTACTGGATCATTTTGTCTCATTAATCAAGCGCCTTTTTCCCAAAAATGAGGAAAGAGATGCGGTGGTGGCAACAGTTCATGTATGGCGGCTGCGTCTCAGTCACGTCCTGAAAGAGTTTGATATGTGAGGAAAAATCCGCAAATTGAAAAGCGGCAGGATAAAATAAGTAGATACAGGCGAATTTTATATAAAAATGACAATCAGTCATTTAGTGGTGTATGGTGACGATATACCCTTAAATATATTTTTCATGCAGGGAAAACTCAGCTTTTGGAATAGTATAACCTGTACAAATCGATCATACAAATGGAGTTGCTATAATTTTATAGTGTAACCTGCTTACGTAATAATTAGTGTGACAGTCAGCGACGTAAAAAGGTTGGGGGAAATCCTTTTTACGCTGTGGCTCCTCAACAAGGACCGGGGGCCAGATTTCACTAAAGGCGGATTACTGAGTAGGGCGATACTCAGTAATCCACTTTTTTTCTGCTATAATATGGTCAGGTGATGATTGATTCTTATCCAGAGGATTTTAGGAACGAGCGGCACCCTTCTTCTCACTTTTACAATCCCAGGAGGAACATCTGCCATGAAAGCAGTTTTGTGCAAAGAATATGGTCTACCAGAGGATCTGGTGATTGAGGAGGTGGAGTCGCCCCGAGCAGGCCGGGGTGAGGTGGTTATCAAGGTCAAAGCCTGCGGCGTCAGCTTCCCCGATACGCTGATTATTCAAGGGAAATATCAGTTCAAGCCGCCGATGCCCTTTTCGCCTGGCGGAGAGCTGGCAGGCATTGTCCAGGAAGTCGGGCCGGGCGTGGAGCATATCAAGCCTGGCGACCACGTTATTGCCTTCACCGGCTGGGGTGGTTACGCGCAGGAAGTAGTGACCGAGGCCAGCCGCATTATTGCCATGCCGCCCAATATGGATTTCGCGACCGCCGCTATTTTTATTATGACCTATGGCACATCGCACTACGCCTTGAAAGATCGCGCTCATCTCAAAGCCGGCGAAACTCTGCTGGTGCTTGGCGCTGCCGGTGGAGTCGGGCTTGCCGCCGTCGAGCTGGGAAAGGTGATGGGCGCGCGCGTAATTGCGGCGGCCTCATCTGATGAGAAGCTGGCAGTCTGTAAACGCTATGGCGCAGACGAGGTGATTAATTATTCAACTGAGGATCTCAAGGACCGCATCAAAGAACTTACCGGCGGCAACGGGGTTGATGTTATCTACGATCCCGTAGGTGGCAAATATGCCGAGCCTGCACTACGTGGCATGGCCTGGGAGGGGCGTTATCTGGTGGTCGGCTTTGCCGATGGCGAGATCCCCCGCATCCCGCTCAATCTGACCCTGCTCAAAGGCTGTGCCATCGTCGGCGTCTTCTGGGGCTCGTTCACGGCCCGCGACCCCGAACGCAATCAGCAACACCTGCAAGAATTGCTCTCCTGGTACTCATCAGATAAGATTAAACCGTTCATTTCAGCGACTTACACCCTGGAAGAGGCGCCGCAGGCGCTGCGCGCTATGATGGAGCGCAAAGTGAAGGGCAAAGTAGCCCTGCTCATCGAGTAAATGCTGTATTGCGAGCTAAAGAAGGAACTCCCTTTTAATCCAGCCAGAAACGCTCCCACGATGAATCGGGGAGCTACAGAGGTCATCTGGCTGAAAGGAATTACCGATGACAGAAAAAGTTTATCGCACTGAACTGACTCCGGTCAGTTTTCTCGAACGGAGCGCGCTGGTATTTCCCAATAAGGTTGCCATCGTTCACGGCAATCAACAATATACCTACCGCGAGTTTGCCGAGCGTGTCAATCGCCTGGCTTCCGGCCTGCGCTCCAGCGGCATGCAAAAACATGACCGCGTAGCCTTCCTGTGTCCCAACACCCCGGCGCTGCTCGAAGCCCATTTTGCCGTGCCTGCGGCTGGCGGCATCCTGGTCGCCATCAATACCAGGCTCAATTCGCAGGAAATTGGCTTCATCCTGAAACATTCAGGAACCAGCTTCCTGTTCGTGGACGCGGAACTCGCTCCCCTGGTTGAGCCGCTTGATACCTCCGACCTCAAGGTGGTGCGCATCGATGATACGGCTTCCTCGGACGATCCGTACGAACAGTTTCTGGCGGCTGGCTCGCCCGAGCCTGTAACGAGCTGGCTGGAAGATGAGGAAGAGCCTATCGCGATTAATTACACGTCGGGCACAACCGGCAATCCCAAAGGCGGCGTCTATACTTATCGCGGTGCCTATCTCAACGCGCTCTCCGAGGTGATTGAGACGGGCATGAGCAGCAGGAGCGTGTACTTATGGACGCTGCCGATGTTCCATTGCAATGGCTGGTGCTTCACCTGGGCAGTGACCGCCGTCGGGGGCACGCATGTCTGCCTGCGCAAGCTGGACCCCGGCACGGTCTGGGATCTCTTTGAGTCCGAAGGCGTCACGCACTACAACGGCGCTCCCACCGTGCAGATTTTCCTGGTGAATCATCCCAAAGCCCATCGCCTTGAGCATGAGATTACCGTCACCGTTGCCGGAGCGCCGCCATCGCCAACGCTGTTGGGACAGATGCACCAGCTCAACCTGCGTCCGGTTCACGTCTATGGCCTGACCGAGACCTACGGCCCCTACACCGTTTGTGAGTGGCACGCTGAATGGGACCACCTTCCTCAGGAGGAACAGGCTCGTATGCTTGCTCGTCAGGGGCAGGGGAATGTCATTGCCGACCGTGCGCGCGTCGTTGATGAACATATGAACGATGTGCCGCGCGACGGTCAGACGATGGGCGAGGTGATTATGCACGGCAACGACGTGATGAAGGGCTATTACAACAACCCGGAGGCCACAGCAGCCTCGTTCGCGGGCGGCTGGTTCCATTCGGGCGATATCGCGGTCTGGCATCCCGATGGCTATATCGAGTTGCGCGACCGCAAGAAGGACGTGATTATTTCCGGTGGCGAAAATATCTCGACTATCGAGGTGGAGCAGACGGTGGCTCAGTATCCCGCCGTGCTGGAGTGCGCCGTGATCGCCATCCCCGACGAGCAATGGGGAGAGCGTCCCAAAGCCTTCGTCACTTTGAAGCCGAACCAGAGCGCCAGCGAAGCGGATATCATCGCCTTCTGTCGCGAACGGCTCGCCCACTTCAAATGTCCCGCCGCCATCGAGTTCGGCGAATTGCCCAAAACCTCCACCGGCAAAGTGCAAAAATATGTGCTACGCGAGAAAGAATGGAGCGGGCGCGAGAAACGCATCAACTGACCGTGTGCGCTTCAGTTGCATCATCGCGTCCAAGCAGGGCAACCGCAAAGGATTGGCACCATGATGGATGCGACAGGGCGATCACACGGACGCGATCAATCGGGTCGGGACGGGCATGGGGTGCAGCAGGACGTCTGGCTAGGGGCAATCCCTGGCGGTTGCCCTGCCCCCTTGCGATCCCCTTGCCCCGCGCTGCGACGTCTGGCTAGGGGTAATCCCTGGCGGTTGCCCTGCCCGCCTGCGATGACCTTGCCCAACGCATTCATCTTTGCTATACACGCCTGGCGCTGATGCCTCCGGGTAGACGAGCGTGGCTGATCTGCCCCTCTGCATCGCGCACGAAAATGATGATCTGCGAAGGGGTGGATTTGAAGCGGAATTCGTTCTCTTTATACGGCTCCAGTTCTACATTAGATTGACCTGGAGCGTTGGCGATGAGCGCCTCACCCTGCAAAATGACGCTGACCGCGAGCGTGTTTTCTCCCAGGACGATCTCATACTCACCCGCGAATTGTTCTAGATAGCTGCTCTCCTGAAGCTCCTTGCTGGCGACCCGTTTGAAGACGATATCCGCGACTTTACCCTCTAAGGGGATGGCAAGGCATTCGATATCGCCGCGTGCATTGGCGGTGAAGGTCACTTTGAGATCGATATCGAATGCCGCAAAGGAGAAAACAAAGCTATCGTAGTGAAAATGCTCAAGCGACGCCTTTGTGTTGTTATACTCGATCTTTAATTGTTCTCCCTCCAGCTCAATCAGTACGCGTCCATAGCCGCCATGCTCGAATGTGCCGGTATAGGCGCTCAAGTCGTGAGAAGGCCGGGTGTCGGGGACGCGACCGGCGTGTAGTTCCTCTTTCCCCTTCTTCATCGCATCCATGAGCCCTTGATAGATCTGGATATGGCGACCATGCCAGTCGGCTGGTTCCACGCCTAGCAGCAGGTCAAGCATGTGATAGACGGCAACGGTCTCCAGCATGCTGGTGTGGGTATTGGTGAGGACGGCAACGCCAATATTGTTGTTGGGCATAAAGGCCACCAGCGCATGGAAGCCGCCGATGCTGCCCCCGTGATGCAACAGGACATTGCCGCGATAGGATGTGACGACCCAGCCCATAGCATAGCTACTATAGAAAATCTCCGGCAGTTTTTTAGGGTCCAGCGTGATGAGTTCGCGATCAACGCCTGCCATCTGGGGGCTATGCAGTTGCGTCATCTGGCCCTCGGAGATTAGCTGACGATCTCCGACCTTGCCCTTGTTGAGATGCAACAGCAGCCATTTGCACAGGTCTTCCACATTTGAATGGATGCTGCCAGCAGGACCCAGGGCTTGCCAATGGCTATAAAACGGGATCTGCTGGATCTCGCCATCTTTTTCCCTGTAAGGGAGCGAGTAATTGGTGGTATGCTCGCGGGCGCTGGTATCATTCACATAGCTATTGCTCATACCCAGCGGCGCGAAGATACGCTGTTGCACAAAGTCTTCCCAGCTCAGCCCGCTGACGCATTCCACCAGATAGCCCGCGGTGGCGTACATCATATTTTGATACTGCCAGGTGCTGCGAAAATCTTTGCTGGGCTCAAGGTAACGCAGCCCTTCGACGAGCTCTTTGCGCGACCTGCTGGAGCGGTACCAGGCCAGATCGTGCCGTGGAAGGCCGGAATTGTGGATCAGCAGGTCGCGCGGGGTGATGCGCTCGCTTGCCACAGTATCATAGAGTTTGAAAAAAGGAATATACTCGCGCACAGGTCGATCCCAATTGAGCTTGCCTTCATCCACCAGCATAGCCAGGGAAGCAGCCGTGAACGCTTTAGAACTGGAGCCAATGGCAAAGATGGTCTGCGGGGTCACGGCCTCGCCGCCGGTCAGATCGCGCTTACCAAAGCCGCGTGCAAATACCATCTCGCCATCCTTTACCACTGCCAGCGCCAGTCCAGGCACCTTCCACGCGCTCAGCCAGCTCGCGACCGTATCATCGATACCGGCAAATAGCGTCGTGGTGGTCTCTTCTGTTTGTGTCATGTACTGCCAATCCTTTCTTGCAGTCTGTTAGCTTTCCAACGTTTCGATATCTGGAATAAAAACCGTGCTAGCGATGCGACGGCGCCGACCGGGGGCAGGCTGATTTTCCGCGAACGTTAAAAGCAGCTTCTGCACCTCGGCAAAGAGCCGCTGGTATTCCTCGTTGCTCAGATAAAGGGGAATTTGATAGAAGCGGATGCCATCGTTGGGGATGTCAATTTCCTCTTGTTGCAGATAGCGTTCAAAGCGTGTGGTTTGCAGCATCATATGCCCGGTGAAATAACGGATCAGGTCTTCGCGCGTAAATTGCTCCAGGTCTTCGCGCGTGAGTTCCACAGAAATCGGCTCGGTGATGGCATATACCTTTTCAACAGTGCCGCGCACGGGCCGCTCCTCTATAATCTCAAGAATGCCCCCTTCCACAAGCTGGTTGAGGTGACGATAGAGCGTAGCCTGGGCAATATCGGGCAAGATGGCGGCCAGTTGCTGGGCCGTCAATTGCCGACCCTCTATTTTATCTACGATACGCAGGTGGAGCGGGTGCAAGAGAAGTGTAGCCTTGATGCCTGCCATAGCAATGGCCTCCGCGATTTTCTCTTTATAGTTGAGCACACTGATGTCTTCTCTTCGTTTGAGAATATTCTCACATTTTGATAATATACTATCACAAAAATACCACTGAACTGGGCCTTTGTCAAGGATGAGCAGGCCCGTTGCCAGCCTCTGCACCTGCGTTACTGGCTCTCGTCAAACGCGAAGTCTACGCCGACGGATGCGGTAAAGCACTCATTGCCACTTACTCCTGCTAAACTCAAAGAACCGATAGGTATTTCGCCATCTCATTATACCTCAGCGTGTCACTTTCCCTTCTCCCGCTACGTATCCTCCCAGGGCGAAACGCCAGCCGTTTCTCCTGATGTCTCCGCAGCCTTAAAACGAGGCGCTGCTGCATCTCCTGGGGCGACGAGATTGATCGCGTCCGCTTCAGCGCCCGTCCTGACCTAATAACAATCTATCACCATTAATATCGTAGGGACCCGATTGATCGCGTCCAATTTATTGCCCTGCCCCCACCCGAAATCGTACTAGGCCCCCACGGGGCAACCGCAAGGGATTGCCCCTACCGATCCCGTCGAACATCGCAGGTCCCGTTCGGATTCTTTGGGACCAGATGCCGATCTCATCAAACAGCGTGGTGGGGAAAAAATGCAACGGGACAGACAATCATGAAGAGGAACGGTAGGGGCAAGGGGCGGCGAAGGGGCCTGGGTGGGGGCAAACCCCGCGATGAATCGGGAGGCTACACGCTTGCCCTGCCCGCCCGCGATACTGTTGGGCATTCGCCGATTCCAATCCCTGCCGGGCTCCCCTCATCCCTTAGACACTGCTCTACTCTCCAGCTTACATGGAGGGATTCAAGGTTCCAATCCCTGCCGGGCTCCCCTCATCCTTCAGACCGCTACCCCCACAATATAACATTACAAGCCGCTCCATGCAAGCGATTCCAAAAACATTCTCTAGAGCACTTCGTTCCAGGCAGGCAAGGCGGACAAAAATCAAGCCTGATTCTCCTTTTGCCTCCTCCAAAGAAGCTCCGAGCATCTCCGCTCAGTTCGTCTCTTTCAGAGATGCTCGGGAAACAGGAGAGGCAGCACCGCTTCAAGATTCATTCATGATCACTTTCAGCATCGCCCCACCACAACTGTTTCATTTCTTCGCTGGTCGCTAGCAGCTCGTCCAGCGTGCCTTGCTCGTCGATCATGCCATCTTTCAGTACGATGATGTGATCGGCTCGGCGTAGTGCGGCGCGACGGTGCGAGACAGCCAGGCACGTTACTGGACCGCCCTTGCCGAGACGTTCCCATAAGAGACGCTCCGTCTCAACGTCCAGGGCGCTGGACAGGTCGTCGATTACCAGCAACTCGCTGCGCCTCACCAGCATGCGCGCCGCCGCCGTGCGCTGCACCTGGCCCCCTGAGAGCTTGACGCCGCGCGTGCCCACCGGCGTCTGCAACCCTTCTTCCAGTGCTTGCACATCGCGTTCCAGGACCGCTCCCCATAAAGCGTCAGCCAGGGCCTCTGGGTCATCGGGTAGCCCCAGGAGGATGTTCTGCTTGAGCGTCTCGCTGAACAGGCGCGGTACCTGTGCTGTGTACGCGGCGCGCGGCGGTATGAGAAAAGAGGCGGCGTCATCCACAATGTCTCCGTTCCACCGGATCTCGCCCGCCTCGCGTGGTAGCAGGCCCAGCATGGCCTGTAGCAGTGTTGTCTTGCCAGCTCCAATGCGTCCTGTTACCACTGTCATGCTGCCGCGCGGCAGGCGTAGATTTATTCCGACGATCCCGCGTCCCGACTGTGGGTAGCGATAGGTCAGCTCCTGGACCTCCATCAAGCTTAGCTGATCGGTGGCGTTGCGTGTTGGAGGCTGCGCAGTAGGCAACGGCCCACGCAGATGCAATGGCGTGGGCGCGACCAATGCGGTCAGAGGAGCGCCATCCAACAAGCCCTTCATGCGGGTGAAGGCAACGCCAGTCTGTCGGTAGTGAGCCAGGAACTTGCCGAGCGAGGTGGTAAAATCGGCGATGAAGCCCAGGTATGAGACAAACAGGGCAAAGTCGCCCACCGACAGGCCACCGGCACGCAGATTGCTGGCAGCTAACAACATGATCAGGCCCGTCCCTATGCTTACCGCGTTGGTCGTGATGGCATCCACAGCCTGCGTTGCCAGTCTATCGGCTAGCATGGCTGAACGGCGCTGCTCGTTGAGCCGTCGGAAGCGCGCCACGATTCGTCCTTCGGCGCCGGCTCCCTGCACCGTCTGTACCGCCGCCAGCATATCACCGATGGATCCTGTTACCTGACTGGTGGCCTGACTGCTTGCCTCACGATGGCGACCCAGCGCGTTGCTTGCCCGCAGCGTGATGATTGTCACAACCACGAGGGGCAGGATAGTAACCAGCGTCACGCGCACATCGATACGCAGGAGCAGCAGGAACGCGCCTGCTGCCAGCAAGCTCTGGCCCGCAATCTCGTCGCTCCAATCCACGCCGTCTTCGGCCTGATAGGCGTCATCGCGGAAGCGGCTGATGGTCTCGCCAATGGAGTAGGGCGGCGCATGAGAGCCAGGTCGTTCCAGGATGTGGCGCAGCAGGTTGCTGCGTAGCAGTCCGCTCATAGTGAAGCGCATCATAATCTCCACAAAGCCTGCGGTCAGCAATACAGCCACGCGGCTCACGGCGAGCACGATCAGCAGCACGATCAGCCCCGTCACGCCCGCTGGCAAATGCGCCTGTCCGGTGAGCGTATCGAAGAATGCGCGGACAAGCAGCCCTTCCAGGAGGAAGGTGAGGCTGAACGTTCCCCACAATAGCGCGTGGAGCAGGTAGAGCCAGAGCCTGTAGCGGGCCATTTTCAGCAGGTAGAGCCAGGTCGGGAGTTGTTTCATAGTGAGACCTCCGCAGTTTCGAGCCGCAGCAACTCGGCGAAGCGTGAGTCAGGATCTGCAACGAGGGCAAGCCGTGGCCCGTGCTCGCGTACCTGCCCGTTCTCCAGGATCAGAATATCGTCGGCATACGCAAGCGTAGCCAGCCGGTGCGCCACGATGATGCCGGTGCGACCTGTGAGCAGCCGCCCCAGAGCGGCATGCAGCATCCGGTCTGTGGCCGGATCAAGGCGCGAAGATGGCTCGTCCAGGATCACCAGATCGGGGTCGCGCAACAGGACGCGTGCGCAGGCCAGCACTTGCGCCTGTCCGGCGGAGAGTTCGATGCCGCCAGGCCCGAGTTGCGTATCCAGCCCTTGCGGCAGTTCCCGTAGCCAATCTTCCAGGCCCACAGCATCCAGCACGGCGCTAATTTGCTCATCCGCCATGCTATCATCGAAGAGGGTCAGGTTGTCGCGCACGCTGGCCTGGAAGAGATGCACTTCTTGAGTGACCAGGCCGATACGCGAGCGCACTGCTGCAAGGCGGACCGCTCGCAGGTCTACGCCTCCCAGACGCACGACGCCAGCCTGTGGATCGTAAAAGCGCAGGAGCAGCCGCGTCAACGTTGTTTTGCCGCTGCCGGTACGTCCCACCACTCCCAGCACGCGACCAGGCGCAAGTGCGATGCTAACGTCGCGCAGCACCGGGACATCATCCGCGTAGCCAAAAGAGATATCGTCGAACTGCACCGATAGCGGGCCAGGAGGTAACGCTACTCCCTTGCCATCGATCACTAGCGGCTCCACGCCCAGTAGCGCCTCGATGCGCGTAATGCTGGCGTCCGCCTGCTGCAAGTCCTGCACTTCGTTGCGGATCTGCTCGGTTGGCTGGCGCAGCATCTCGGTACACTGAAAGATCAGGTAGACGGTGCCGATGGTCAGCAGGCCGTCCTTGAACAGCATGGCGCTCAGGGCAAAAGCGACCGCCGTGCCGAGCGCAAAGAGTCCCAGGCTGACGGCCCCCAGACTATAGCCCCACATCCGCGCCTTGCGCGTCACAGCCAGCCATAAGCGCATCACCTCGGCACAGCGGCGCAGCACAAACGCGCCAGCGCCACTGGAGCGGATATCCTGCAAGCCGGTCAGATATTCGCCCACGAAGCTATAGAAGTCGGCATTAGCCTGGCGATCTGCGGCCCAGGCGGGAGTGGCAACAGCGCGGATACGCAGCATGGCGAGCAACGCCAGCATGACAAAGACGCTCATTGCGCTACCTACGCGCCAATCCACATGATAGAGCAGCCCAAGCACGCCCAGCAGCAAAAGGCCGTTGCCGAGCACATACACCACGAACCGCGAGAAGAAGCGGGCCAGCGTGGCTACATCGCCATCCACGCGCTCAATCAATTCGCCTGGCGTATGGGCGTTGTGGAACGTGGCATCCAATCGCAGCAGATGGGCAACGAGATCGGCGCGCAACGCGTTCGTGGCTGTCCAGCTCACCTGTTCGGCGATATAGGTTTCGGCGACCGATAGGCCCTGTCCCGCCAGAGCAAGGGCAATGGCTAGTCCGGCCAGAAAGATGAGATCATTCAGATCGCCACCGGAGGTCGCGCGGTCAATGAAGTAGCTCGTCACCAACGGCGCAGCCACCTGCACGCCGATGGTTGCGAGCAGGACTCCAGCCAGCAGGCTCATCCGCAGCCATTCTTGCCGCAGATAACGGGCTAGCAGCCGCACGTTACGGGTCAGTGCCTGAAAAGGGTGTGTTATCAATATTTTTTCCTTATATGTTTTGTTCCTATTGAGCAGAAAAAAGCCCACGATGAGATGTAATGTTATGTGGTGGCATGCGGTGATGCTGAAAGGAAGGCAATATGTCGCCAGCGATGAGCAGGCAAGCGGAAGAAGCCCGATGAGGCGAAGTGGGCTGATTATGTAATGTGAAGAAGAAGTCTACAAAAAAGAGGTCTACCTCTCCGTGTAGCTATCTAAAGAAAAGCACGGTCGCACTGATGGTAAAAGCGCAATCAAAACGATGATCCACTTGCAAGCGACCAGATTTAGTTGTAGACACAGCACACTTCGTGTAGCAACACCTTAGCTGTGGTGAGGGCATGATGATTGATACCTCCTGGAACAAGATAGGCCAATAATAATCGATACTCGTTCGAAAGTCAAGTGGAACAGCCGAACCGCCGAACCCTTCGTGGTGACCAGGTTTACCGCGTCCGATTTATTGCCTCTCCAAAAAAAATCGTGTCACCCCGTAGCAGGGCAAGCGCAAGGCCCCATCCGCCCCCAACCAGCCTCCCCTTGCCCCTACGCCTCCGGTCCAACATAATCGGTCCCGTTTAGATTTCTTTGGGGACCAGATGGTGCTCCCATCGAAGATCGTGGTGGGGAAAAAAGGCAACGGGGCAGACAATCATGAGGAGAAACGGTAGGGGCAAGGGGATGGGCGTGGGTGGTTGTGGGGGCCTCGCGCTTGCCCTGCTTGCTTGCTCGCTCATCATAGCGCATCACACTTATGCCAAAAATCCATGATAGAATGTATGTAGTTACTACTTCATCGCAGACGGCCAGGACCGCCATCTTCGCTCAGGCCGTCTACAAAGCGGTTATTTTTCTATGGAGAAGAGAGCAACATGCCATTACTTGATTTGACCCCTGACCAGCTCCTAACCACCACCCGTTCGGTGCGCAAACGACTCGACTTTTCGCGACCGGTTGAGCCGGAGGTGATTCGCGAATGCCTGGAGATCGCCGTTCAGGCTCCGTCGGGCAGCAATCGCCAGACCTGGCACTTTATGGTTGTGACCGACGTCGAGAAGCGTATGGCAATCGCTGATCTCTATCGCAAGGGTTTTTACGCGTATCGCAATAGTGGCGTCTCCAATCCCGCTCAGTACGCCCAAAATCCCGACCGCGTCCGCGTCCAGCAGCGCATCGTCAGTTCCGCGGACTATCTGGCCGAGCATCTCCATGAAGTGCCGGTCCATCTCATCCCCTGTATCACCGGTCGCACCGATGGTATGCCGAGCGTGATGCAGGCGGGCGTCTGGGGCTCGATCTTGCCCGCGGCCTGGAGCTTTATGCTGGCTGCGCGCGCTCGCGGCCTGGGCAGCGCCTGGACAACGCTGCACCTGCCCTATGAAAAAGAGGCCGCCGCGATTCTAGGCATTCCCTATGACGAAATCATGCAGGCCGCACTGATCCCCGTCGCCTATACGCTCGGCACAGATTTCAAACCTGGCGCCCGCGAACCCCTGGACACGGTGGTTCACTGGAACGAATGGTAAGTTTCAATTCCTCAAGTGGGTCGAGCGAGTTCTCAGTTTCTGCCGCCTCCCTTGAGGGAAGTATAGCATCACACCTGAAGAAGTCAAGTGAAAATGTAGGCAATACCCGAAGGAAGACCCCTGTAGGGGCAGTGCCTTGCGCCTGCCCTGCCTGGGTGTCGAAGGCGGGAGCCCCAGGTGCAGGCGATCAATCGGACGCGATGAATCGGGTCCCTACCGGTTGCCCTATGCCCATTGCGACCCGTTCGCCAGTGGGCGACAATGGATGGGTAGGGGCAATCCCTCGCGGTTGCCCTGCGTAGCATCTACGATGGATGAAACCCGTAGGGGCAGTGCCTTGCGCCTGCCCTGTACAGCATCTACGATGGAAATGGAGGAGAGAACATGCTAGCAAATCTCATCGGCGAACGCTGGATACAGCCGGAACGGGAGACGCTGCCGATCTATAATCCGGCCACAGGAGAAGTTATCGAGCAGGTGCCGCTTTCGCAGGATCAAGAGGTCGAGCAAGCGGTCCAGGCTGCCGCGAAGGCGTATGCGGAATGGTCACGCGTTCCGGTAATGGAGCGCGTCCAGTGTATGTTCCGCTACAAGGCTTTGCTGGAAGAGCATCTTGAAGAACTGAGCGAGATCGTCACCCGCCACCACGGCAAAACACTTGATGAGGCGCGCGGCGAGGTTAGACGCGGGATCGAGGTGGTTGATTTCGCCTGTGGCGCGCCCACGCTGCTGCAAGGTCGCACGCTGCGCCAGGTGAGTCAGGAGGTTGATCAGGATTATTACCGTTACCCGCTGGGCGTTGTCGCTGGCATCCCTCCCTTCAACTTTCCAGTGATGATCCCGCTATGGATGTTCCCACTGGCTGTCGTGGCGGGCAATACCTTCATCCTGAAGCCTTCGGAGCGCACTCCATTGGGGGCGCAACGGCTGGCGGAACTATTTCTGGCGGCGGGCTTCCCATCGGGCGTGCTCAATATCGTGCATGGTGCGAAGGAGAGCGTCAACGCCCTGCTCGCCCATCCAGGCATCCAGGCTATCTCCTTCGTGGGCTCGGAGCCGGTCGCGCGCCACGTTTATCAGGAGGCCGCGCGGCACGGCAAGCGCGTGCAGGCGGCTGGCGGAGCCAAGAACCACCTGATCGTGATGCCCGATGCCGATCTGGAACGCACCATCCCCGCTGTGCTCAACTCGGCCTTCGGCAACGCGGGCGAACGCTGCCTGGCCGGTAGCGTGGCCGTTGCGGTGGGCAAGGCTCAGGATGCCCTGCTCGAAGCTCTCAAATCCGAAACGAGCCGCCTTCAGGTGGGTCCAGGTAATCAGCCAGGGGTGCAGGTGGGGCCGCTGATCAGAGACGAGCACCGTCAGAAAGTGCTGGGATACATTGAGCGCGGCATTCAAGAAGGCGCGCATTTGCTCGTTGACGGCAGAGGATATGTTGATCAGCCTGGCTTTTTTCTGGGACCGACAATCCTTGATCAGATCGCGCCAGAGATGACGGTTGGGCGCGACGAGATCTTCGGGCCGGTGCTTGCCGTCTCCCATGTGCAGAGCTTAGAGGAGGCGATCAGCCAGGCCAATCAGAGCGTCCTGGGCAATATGGCGACCATCTTCACGCAGAGCGGTCGCGTGGCCCGCGAGTTCCGCGAGCAGGTGGAGGTGGGCATGGTGGGGGTGAATGTGGGAGTGGCTCAGCCCTTTGCCTTCTACCCCTTCTCGGGCTGGAAAGGCTCTTTTTACGGCGATCTGCACCTGCATGGCACCGATGGCCTCGACTTCTTTACACGCAAGAAGATGGTCGTTAGCCGCTGGTGAAGCGCGTCCTGATTGTGAAAAAGGATGGCAGCAATGAAGCCGGTCAAGCGCAAAGTTTTTGCCTATATCACCTACGGAAACAATCTGCTCGTGTTTCGTCACCCTTTTGCGCCTGAAGCGGGGATACAGGTTCCCGCCGGAACCCTTGAGCCAGGGGAATCCCCTGAAGATGGGGTCATGAGGGAAGCATTCGAGGAAACGGGACTATCAGAGCTTGTGCTTGATGGCTTTTTGGGTGAGCAGGAACGGGATGTGGCTGATTTTGAGCGTGACGAGATTCATCATCGTCACTTCTATCACCTCCGCTACAATGGGCCTCTGGTTGCTATGTGGCGTCGTCAGGAACTGCATCCAGCAGATGACCCCGCAGCGAGGCCCATCTTCGAGTTCTTCTGGGCATCCCTGCCCGACGCTGTGCCGCCATTGATCGCCGATCATGGGATCATGCTTTCCCAATTGGTGAAAAAGCTGGAGTTAGATGGTCGATAGGATACCGCTCGCCAACCGCTGGAGCGCTGCGTAGGAACCTCCCACGATGAAGCGCGGAGTACAGCGCGTCCGCTTCATCGTCCGTTCGTCCCTTCGCCTGGCCCTCCCCCAAGAGCGTCAACGCGACGCCCTCCCAATCCGGTAGGGACCCGATTTATCGCGTCCGATTTATCGCCTGTGCAGCCTCTCAACCCGCGACAGGGCACGCGTAAAGCTGTGCTGCATCATGCTGAGCCAACAATGATATTGCTGAAGAGTATGCGGTCTGCAAAACACATTGTTCGTAAACCGAATTAACATGCATTAACGGTGATAGATAATATACTAGAGAACAGGCGATAAATCGGGTAGGACGCGATAAATCGGGTCCCTACCGGATTGGGAGAGCATACGCTGCTATCCGATCATGCTGATTTCTGGCGCGGCCTGATCAAATGTTTCCTCGCCAGCTTCGGGTTTGTAGGTGAGCTGATCGGCGCGGCCTCGCGGGAGCCAGTACATGCTCACCAGCGCGATGACGCCTAGGATTACCAGCAGCAGGTAGACCCAGAAGAGGCTTTGAGCCAGCGCGATCTGCAACTGCTGTAAAAACGCGTCGGGCAACGCGGCGCGCACATCAGGGGTGAGCAGGACGTTGGCGGGCGCTATGCCTTTGGGCAACTGTTGCGCCGCGGCGGGAAATTGCGCGAAGATCGGCGAGAAGCGCACAGCCATTTGCGCGTTGAGGATCGTCCCCATGATGGCCACTCCGACAGTGCCGCCTATTGTGCGGAAGAATTGCGTCGAGGCCGTCGCCACTCCGCGCAGACGCCAGGGCACCGCGTTCTGCACCGAGAGCATGTAAGATGTGCTTGAGAACCCCATCCCCGCTCCCATCAGGACCATAGCGGTAATGATAAAGGGCGTGCCGGTCTGGATATTAAACAGCATGACCATGCTCACGCCTATCGCCGTCAGCAACGTCCCCAGGCCAGCAGTGAAGCGATAGCCCAGGCGCAGCACGACGCGCCCGCTGATGGTGGAGGCGATGGGCCAGGCCAGGAGGAACGGGCCAAGCACCAGGCCCGCGCTGGTGGCGGTCCCGCCTTTGACCCCCTGCACAAAGAGCGGCACGTATGACGTGATGCCAAACATGATGATGCCCAGGATCACGCCGCCGAAGCTGGAAATGGCGATGATGCGGTTATTGAAGAGGGTCAACGGCAAAATGGGCTCGCTCGCCCGCTGCTCCTGACGCAGGAAGAGCGCCAGCAGGACGGCGGCGACGGCAAACAGGCCGATGCTCTGCGGCGAATTCCAGGCCCAGCTCGTTCCCCCTTGCAGCACGGCGAAGAGCAGCGCGAGAATGCTGCCCGTCAATGTCAACGTGCCCATGTAATCCAGTTGATGCTTCTTGCGCTCAACGTTCTCTTTGAGGGAAATGGCGAGCAGGATGGCCGAGAGCAGACCGAAGGGGATGTTGATGTAAAATACCCAGCGCCAAGTGAAGTGATCGACAATCAAACCGCCCAGCGCGGGACCGACGATGCTCGATAAGCCCCATACGCCGCTGAAAAATCCTTGCAGGCGTGCGCGCTCTTCCAGGGGGAAAATATCACCGATGATCGTCAGCACTATCGGCAAGACGGCTCCTGCTCCCAACCCCTGGATCGCGCGAAAGACGATCAACTGCTCCATCGTCTGCGCTGTGCCACAGGCCATAGAGCCGAGCAGGAAGAGGCTGGAGCCGAAGAGGAAGAGCGGCTTACGCCCGTAGAGATCGGCCAGCTTCCCATAAATAGGGACGGTCGTTGTCGAGGTGAGCAGGTAGACCGAGAACACCCACGAATAGAGGGCGAGCCCCCCTAGCTTCCCTACAATACTTGGCATCGCGGTCCCCACAATCGTGGTGTCCAGCGATGCCAGCGACATACCGAGCATCAGTGCCACAATAATGATGATCTTTGTTTTCCTGCTCATACTCATAAGGGGCTTTCTCCGTTCCAGGGATAGATAAAAATAGGGCTTCTGACTGCAAAAGGGCAAGAAAAGGGACGATGAGCGTTTTTCGGAAGAGCATCTTGCCGAGGGGGTAATAGCAAGTAGTCAGCGCGAAATACGTTTTGGATCTCTATCATCGTCCAATTTTTCCACGTTTTTAGAGGGGAAAACGTAACTTCTCCCCTATATCTCAGAGTACAGCTATTTCAGTTTCTCTCTAACGATGAGGCATCGGAGGCAAACTCCGCCATCCACTATATTACCGCTCATCGATATCATGCCATTCGTTGCAGACGGCCTGAGTTGTAGCTCCCCGCTTCATCGTGGGAGCGTTGGTCGTCTGGATAGCAATGCTGTACTATTCACAACGCCTGGAGAAGGTAATTTATTCCCTGCCTGCTGTTTTCTGCGCAAGAAAAAGGAGAGGGCTCTTGCTGGCGACGGTCGCAAGAGCCCTGGAGGACGGTGATGGTGATTTCTGCTTACGCGCTGGCGATGAGGAGCCCTTCGGTGTCGATGAGCAGGATATAGCCGGTCGCCATGATGGAGGAGATGTCGATGCCGAAGGCGCGCAATTTGAGCCGCGCGCGCGATAAGGCGCCCCGCACCGGACGCATCTCCTGGTCCCACACTCCCAGCTCCTGCGCCTTCTGCAAGTGCTGGCGGCAACTGGCTATCGTCAATTCGCTGACATCGTGATTATAAAAGCTGGCGTACATGGTCTCGTACGGGCAATAGTACGGGAACAGCTCGAAGAGCGGCATAAGCACGCTCAGCTCGGTGCTGGTGAACTGCTCCTGCATCAATAGCCGCGGATGATTGTCATCGGAGATGAGATACGAGAGAGTGCCGAACGTTGTGTTTAACGCCAGCGTATGGCCCAGTGGCAGCGCGTCCTGCAAAGAGAAATGCAGGATTTTGTTGCGCTCTTCCAGTTGCGCCTTGATGGTTGGCTTCCCTTTAACATAGACCTTTTGCATAATGGCACTCCTTCTGATTGTCAATGGCGGGGGACGACGAGCCCGTAAGCCTGAGGTAGAAACCTTCGCGATGATCCTTTCGCTGGTACTGCTGTCCGTGCCTGGTGCATGTTACCCGAACAAGCATAATCACAAAGGCTCCTTCCACTCTACCTGCTCCCTACAGTCTCGCCGTCCTCCACCATCGTCCGGCCTGTTTGTCAATTCCACCTCACCGCATTCCCCCTACCACATCCATCCCACAATATATGTCTGATACGGGAAAATTCCCGCAGCATGTGATAATGTCAATAAATAGCCAAAGCCGATGCCGCCCAGGATGCCCAGGATGAGCAAGACGATGAGGATCAGCAGCGCCCGATCTTTTGAGCGCGCCGCCCGCAGCACGACCTGTTGCTGTTGCGCATCCAGCGGTTGCATAATCAATGAACGTCGCCGCCTGGTTGATGGACCGACCTGATGAGTTTTCTCCTTGTCTACAGATGCGAGGGAGCTCAGATGCAACGGCTCGGTATCGCGTTCCGAAAGTTTGTAAGCCAGAGTCTCTATCGAGGGGTAGACCGTTAAGCCCTGTCTCCGAGCCCATACCTTGAGACGGTCATTCCCCTGGATTACAAGCGTTATCGAAGTGCCAAGATGTTGCTTGAGCCGCTTCAATTCGCCAAAATCGCCTGGGCGTTGAAAGGCGCTGATGGCGTTCTCCGGCAACACGATGACCACGGGCTTGTTCTGCGTACTAACGCGGCGCACCACCGATGATCGCTCATCGGTTGGCTCGACCAGGATAGTACTTATGTCACTCATTTCCTCGTGTTTCATCTGATGCTGCCCCTCGTACCGTATATACTTGTATGAAACGCTCTTAAAGGCTGGTTTTAGAGGACCCTCCCGCGTACGACGTTCCTGGTCCAATTATGCCAAATTTTGGTATACAGCCATAAGAACTTATGTTATCATTTTCCTATACAAATTTATCATTTTCAGGTCTGGGAAGGATGATGCGCGTGATGCAAACTCCAGAGACACCCCCCCAGCCGCGTTTACGCCTGACGGAGGCGCGCACGCAACGCGGCTTGTCTCAGCAAGATGTGGCTGAACGTATCGGCACAACCCATGTCAATGTGAGTCGCTGGGAGCGCGGCGTGACCAGGCCAAGCCCCTACTTCCGGCGCAAGCTCTCCGCCCTCTTCGGCAAGACGGAGCAGGAACTCGATCTGCTGCCAGCGCCCCCCCAATCTGCCCCCATGCCAACAGGGCAAGCGGTAGCTCCGTGGCTCCCCGATTCATCGCGGGAGATCGAGGGAGTTGCCCCTACATGGGCGTCAACCACACAGGCGAGCGAGGCGTTGTACGATCCCGCGATTCCCCTCCCTCCGGCGATCCCGCTGATTGGCCGCGATGAAGACCTGGCGCGCCTCAAGCAACGGCTGCGAGCGGGAGGCAGCATTGCGCTAACGGCTCTCAACGGCCTGCCAGGCGTGGGCAAGACCGCTCTCTCGATAGCTCTCGCGCACGACCCCGAGATACGCGCACACTTCCGCGATGGCGTGCTGTGGGCGGCGCTGGGACCCAATCCGAATATGCCTGGCCTGCTGAGTCGCTGGGGGACGCTGCTGGGCGTGTCGGCCAACCAGATGGCGACGTTGAACAATTACGAAGCCTGGGCCAGGGCGTTGCGCAGCGCCATCGGCTCGCGTACTATGCTGCTGGTGATCGATGACGCCTGGGAGCTGGAAGAGGCGCTGACCTTCAAGGTGGGTGGCCCCAATTGCGCCCATCTGGTGACGACACGCTTCCCCTACATCGCCTCGCACATCTCTATCGAAGGAGCCACGCTGATCCACGAGCTGAATGAGGACCAGAGCATGAACCTGCTGCGCCTGCTCGCTCCCCAGGTGGTGGAGCGCGAGATGGAGAAGGCTCACGATCTCGTCCAGGCCGTCGGCGGCCTGCCACTGGCGCTCACCCTGATGGGCAACTACCTGCGCAAGCAAGCGTACAGCGGGCAATCGCGCCGCATCGTTGCCGCTCTGCAACGCCTGAGCAACGTCGAAGAGCGGCTGAACATCAGCGAGCCGCACGCGCCTGTGGAGACGCATCCCAGCCTGCCCATCGAGACGCCGCTCTCCCTGCAATCGGTCATCGCCGTGACCGACCAGCAGTTGAGCGAGGAGGCCAGTTCAGCCCTCTACGCGCTCTCCGTCTTCCCCCCCAAGCCCAACAGCTTCTCCGAGGAGGCCGCGCTCGTCGTTGCCGCCTGCACGGTCGATACCCTCGACGTGCTGAGCGATGCGGGCCTGCTCGAAAGCAACTCGTCCGGTCGCTACACCCTGCACCAGACCATCGCCGACTACGCCCATCTACGCCTCACCGATCACGCCCCGCACGCGCGCCTCATCGCCTACGTCACCGATTATGTCGAGCAGCACAAAAAAGATTACGAGTTGCTTGAACTCGAAAGCAACACCATCCTGGCCGCTCTGACGATGGCGCACGAGCAGGACCAGCAGGCGGAGCTGGTGCGGGCCGTCTGTGCCTTCGCCCCCTTCATGCTCGTCCGCGCCCTCTACTCCCTGGCCGAACTGCACCTCAAACGCGCTCACGCAGCCGCCCTCGCCCTCAGCGACAACGACGGGCTGACGAACGTGCTGCTGTACCTGGGCAAAGTCGCGCAACAGCAGGGCAACTTCGCCCAGGCCGAGGCGCAATTCCAGGAAGGGCTGACCCTTGCCCGCAAGACCGGCAATCAGGAGCTGATCTGCGCCTTGCTCAACGACCTGGGCAACGTAAGCTGGCGGCGCGGCGAATCCGCCCAAGCCGAAGCCTACCTGCAAGAGGGCCTGACCATCGCCCGCCAGATCGGCAACCCCGAACGCATCTGCGGCCTCCTGCGCATCCTGGGTTCCGTTGCCGGCAGCAAAGGCGATTACGCGCAAGCCGAAGCCTATCACCAGGAAGGGCTCACCCTCGCAAGGCAAATAGGGGACCGCGAAATGGCTTTTATCTTACTGCTCAATTTAGGTACAACAGCCGGTGAGCGAGGAAATCACAAACAAGCCGAAGAATATTTTCAAGAAGGGCTAGTAATAGCGC
The DNA here is from genome assembly GCA_035293765.1 of Ktedonosporobacter sp. Taxonomy (GTDB): domain Bacteria; phylum Chloroflexota; class Ktedonobacteria; order Ktedonobacterales; family Ktedonobacteraceae; genus DASRHT01. The sequence continues at coordinate 72,571 of DATGMF010000059.1, read as the reverse complement.
GTCAAATCGGACATCGCGAAGGAATAACCGCTTTGCTGATTAATTTAGGAAGTGCAGCAGCAGAGCAAGAAAACTATGTACAAGCCGATGCTTATCTACGTGAAGGGCTAGCTCTTGCACGTCAAATAGAGCATCGAGAATGGATTAGCATTTTACTCCTCAATTTAGCAGAGATTACAATTGCTCAGGGACATTATGCGCAAGCTGAAGATTACCTGCAAGAAACTTTGAACCTGGCTCAGCAGATTGGCAGGCCACATATTACTGCAAAAGCTCTTTATGAGTATGGCAATCTCTATCTCAAGCAGAAGAAATTGGATGCTGCTCAATCTACTTTTCAAAGGTTGCTTACCGCTGTTCCTGAAGGTGGACAGGATTTGCTTGCGTTGGCACAATATGGTCTGGCACGCATTGCGGATGCTCAAGGGGATGTAGAAGAGGCACGGAGGTTAGGGGAGGTAAGCGTTTTGATTTTGGAAAAAATCGGGCATCGCGATGCGAAAGAGGTAAGGGACTGGCTGGAGGCAGTAAAAAGCAAGGGTTGAGCCAGGCAGCGTCCCTCCTGGTAGGGACGTTGCGATGAGCGTGCAGGGTTAGTGGTGGCGAATTGCGCATGTTTTTCTATCGAGCGGAGGCATTCGGGGAGTAGTAATTATCTGATGGAGCTACTCCCCAATGCCTTAGCCATCTGCATACTAGAAATACCAATAAGAACTAGGTACAGGCGACTGATACGGTGCGGTCGGAGTGGCTGGTTGGGATGTGGCGCCGGCGGCGTGGGTGGTGATGATGGGTGACAGGACCATGATGGTCGCGATCAGCAGCAGAGCGAGGATCGGCAGCAGCCAGCGAATAGCACGTTTAGACATGATTTCCCTTTCCTTTCATTTCGAGAGACAAAGCTCCCCCCAGAGCAGAGGCCGCCACATGGCAACCTCCTCCCTTATCGCAAAATAATTCCTTGTTGTGACGGCGCTGTAGGGGCCGCTCCCGCGATGAATCGGGGAGCTACCAGTTGCCCGCCGGCGTAGCGGTTTGCCCGCCAGGACCGTCATCAGGTCGCAGAGCAAGGCCCATCTCCACATCCACACCTCCCCTTGCCCCTGCTGTTCGATTGGGACATCATGATGTCTTATACGTCTTCGTATTGGTACCAAGAATGCAAGGTATAAGATTTTTTCCACATCGTCATGTTTCCGGGACCCTCTGACAAAAAAGTACTATTCGGGTCCTTTTTGGGGGGGAAAGTTGACGAAAAAAAGTGGCACTTTTGGACTTCTTTGAACTTCCAGCAATATTGCTGAGACTCCTCTAAGGACCTCCTATTTGGAGGAACAATTGCCGCATGTGGGCTGGAACGGCCTGTAGAGCGGGATGACAGCTTGCGGCATCTCTAAAAAAAGGCGTCACAATGGTGTCACAATGTCACAACCGGCCCTGTGGCGACGACATTCATGCCGTCCGCTTTAGCGCCGTAATGGGGGACCGATCAATAAATTGGACGGGATAAATCTCGTTGCCACAGCAGCCACCACCACATGCGGCAATTGTTCCTCCAAATAGGGGGTAGCTGTAGTGTGGTAGCGAAACATAGCACAGTGTGACGCGGCAAGGTAAAGCCGAAAGGTTCCCTTATCCAGCTTTATGGAGTAAGATAGAACAAGGTGCATCGAGGAGGCGGCGATAGGGGGTCGTATGCGGCTATGATCAGGAGGAAGCATGACGCGCAAAGGCTGGTTGCTCTTTATTTTGATGTCGGTACTCTGGGGCATCCCGTATCTCTTTATCAGGGTTGCCGTGAAGGAGCTTGATCCAGTGGTAGTGGTATTTGTCCGCCTGGCGCTGGCGGCGGCTATCCTCTTGCCGGTGGCGGCGCAACGCAAAGCACTGGGGGAGATGCGCAAGTACTGGCTGCTGCTGGCCGGACTCTCGCTGATCCAGCTTGTGACGCCGTTTCTCCTGATCAGCTATGGCGAGCTGCATATCACATCGTCGCTCACCAGCCTGCTCATCGCCTCGGAGCCGCTGCTGGTAGCCCTCTTCGCGCTGCGGCTCGATCCAGGCGAGCGCGTCAATGGATGGCGTTTCGTCGGCTTGCTGATCGGTATGCTGGGCGTAATCATACTGCTGGGCTTTGATACCGGAGGAGATAGCCAGCGCTTGCTGGGAGCCGCTTTTGTGCTGCTGGCGACGATGTGCTATGCCTTTAGCGCCCTGCTGGTCAAGCGACCGCCCATCGCCGCGCTATCAAGTCTGAGCGTCTCGACCGCCCAGTGCGTCTCAGCGACAATTGTGCTGTTGCCGCTGGCGCTGACGCGGCTCCCCAGTCATATGCCATCGTTGAATGTGATCGTAAGCCTGATCCTGCTTGGCACCATCTGTACCGCCCTGGCCTATCTGGCCTTCTTCATGCTGCTGGGCGAAGTGGGAGCCAGTCGCGGCACCGTCTTCACCTATGTCAATCCGGCTGTCTCGGTGCTGCTTGGCGTATTGTTGCTCAACGAGCCATTCGGCTTCGCCACAGTTGCAGGCTTCCTGCTCATCATTCTCGGCTCCTGGCTCTCAACCGGTGGCGCGCTCCCATCGCGCAGGCAGCTCAGGACGCGCTTCCAGCAGCGTCTAAGCTGAGAAGCGGAAATATCAAGATAGCAGAGGGTGGGGAATCCCATCGATGATTTGATGAAAAACCACAGCTAACGTTTTTTTTATTTAAAGGGAAAGCAATGTAAAATATTCTTTATGCTATCATAGGAGAGATAAAACACATGGAAGCAATCCCTGATGCTGCGGCCCCCGAGCCGAAACCTTCATTCTTTATAAACCGCAACTTTGGCCTGCTCTGGGTCGGACAGGCCATTTCGGACCTGGGCGACGTGATCTACTTTGTCACCCTGAGCCTCTGGATTGCTACCGTTATCGCCAAAGATCAGCCCTGGGCTCCTGCGGCAGTGAGCGGCGTCTTGCTTGCCGGAGCCCTGCCGACGCTTACTGTCGGCCCGTTCGCAGGCGTGTTCGTGGATCGCTGGAATAAGCGGTTGACCATGATCCGCATGGACATGATCCGCGCCATCCTGATCTTGCTTTTACTGCCACTGACAGGGCTGCTGCCGTTACCGTTTATGCATGAACCCTTGTCCGTAGGCTGGCAGATTGGCTCGATCTACCTCGTCGTCATCGCCGCCAGCATCTGCGGACAATTCTTCAATCCGGCGCGCTTTACCATCCTGACCGAGATCCTTCCCGAAGCGCAGAGGGCGCGGGCCACTGCAATGGAGGAGATCTCCGGCAGCGTCGTCAAGATCATCGGCCCTTTTCTAGCTGCTCCTTTGCTCTTCGTCGTCGGCGTCCAGTGGGCCTTGATCGTCAACGCGCTCTCGTTCGCCGTCTCCTTCATAGCTATTATGGCGCTGCGCGTACCGGCTGATGCCGTCGTGAGTGTTGAGAATAAAAAGGAGGCCAACTTCCTGCGTGAGTTAAAGGAAGGGATGAGCTTCTATCGAGAGAGCCGATTAATGATGACCCTGCTCATCTCCGTGCTCATCGTCACGCTCGGCACAGGCGCGCTTGATGCGCTGCTGGTCTTCTTCTTCCAGAAGAACCTGAACGCGCCCACCAGCCTGTTTGGCACGCTGCCGATGGCAATCGGAGCAGGCTCGGTAGCGGGCGCGATCCTGGCGGCTTTGCTGGTAAAACGGCTAGGAACGGCCCGTCTCTTCTGGCTCGGCCTGTATCTCTGTGGCATCTTGCTCATCATCTTCGCGCGTCAGAACACGCTCTGGCCCGCGCTGCTCCTCCTGCTCCTGTTAGGTTTACCACTGGGGGCGTTGAACACGTCGCTAGGGCCGCTGCTGATGCATGTGATTCCGCATGATCTGATGGGGCGCGTTATCAGCGTATTCACCACCGGTCAGACGTTATGCAACCTCATCTCGATCTCGCTTGCCGGCCTGCTGGGCACGCTCTTCGTGGGTCTGCACGCGCAAGTATTAGGGATGAGCTTCGGGACGTACGACACCATCTATGTCGTCGTCGGCCTGCTCTTCATGCTGGGGGCATTTTATGCAATGGTCAACCTGCGCGGGTTGAAGGTGGAATGACGCAGGGAAAGGGAGAAGTTGTCCTTATCGACTTTCTCCTCCATATTGTCAGACTGCCCTCATCCGCAACCATCCATCCCCTCCCTATTTGCTGCCGTACCCCGTAGGGACGAGATTGATCTCGTCGCCACGGACCGGAGGTCATGGGGGGGATGATTGGGCCAGCAGCGTGAAGAATTGCTCCATGACCTGGATGGCTGTGGCGACATCCTGCGCTGTAACGGCTTCGGCGGGGTTGTGGCTGATGCCGCCTTTGCAACGTACGAAGAGCATTGCCACGTTAGTCAGCTTGACCAGCGTGACCGCGTCGTGGCCTGCACCGCTGGGCAGGAGATGGACGGGATAGCCCTGCTGCTTAACAGCCTGTGACAATAAGTCGATCAGGTGAGGCGTGCAGGGGACCATGCCGTTCTCCTGCATCGGCTGCCACGCGACGGCGATCTCGCGCGCCGTCCCGATCTTGTGCGCCTGTGCGCGTAACTGCTGGCAGGCAAGCATGCGTGTCGCATCATCCTGATGGCGAACATCCAGGCTGAGCACAACCTTGCCAGGAATAACATTGCTGGCCCCAGGCTCAACCGTAACCTGTCCCACCGTCGCGACCAGCCCTGGCTCCACTGAGACCTGGCCCACCGTCGTGATCAGACCAGGGTCACTGCGTCCCATCTGCTCAACTGCCAGAATGAACTCGGCGGCGGCACAGAGCGCGTCGCGGCGCAACGACATCGGCACCGTGCCGGCGTGACCCGCCATACCCGTAAAGCTGACCATGATGCGGCTATGGCCGGTAATGGCTGTAACCACCCCCACCGGCAAATCGAGCGACTCCAGCACCGGCCCCTGCTCAATATGAACCTCGCAGTAGCCGAGCAGGTCATCACTGTTGCGTTTGGCGGCGAGCAGGTTTTCGGGGTCGCCGCCAAACGTGCGGATAGCTTGCGCCAGCGTGATGCCATCGCTATCCGTCCAGTCTAACACCTCAGGATTGAGCGTGCCCGCGACAACGTTGCTGCCGAGATAGGCGCTGTGGAAACGCAGCCCTTCTTCGTCGGCGAACCCCAGCACTTCGATGGCGAAGGGCAGGCGCTGCTGGCTGGCGTGCAGGCGTTCGACGCAGGCCAGAGCGATCATAACGCCGAGAGGGCCGTCGTATTTGCCGGCATCTCGCACCGTATCGAGGTGCGAACCGAGCAGCAGCGTAGGGGCGTTGGCGCGGTCAGCTTCGTGTCGTCCGATCACATTCCCAATATTGTCCTCATGAACGTCCATCCCTGCGGCTCGCATCCATGCAGCAACCTGCTGGTTGACCTGCCGCATCGGTGGCGTCGCGAAACGGCGCGTCAGGCGATCAGGCTCCTCGCTGAAGCGCGCCAGAGCGTCGCACCGCTCCATAACCATATGTGCGGATGTCTCGATAGAAAGCATAGGCAACGACTCCAGTTCTGCTACATTCAGCGTACGCCCAGGATAATCTCTACTGTGAGCTGATCCAGCCGTTCATAGAGGTAACCACGCGCTCCGAGCTCATCGGGATCAAGCTCTGCCGCCTTGAGTTGGCGCATCTTCTCCGCGCTGTACTTGCCATCCAGCAGCGCCTCGTATGTGCCGTCGCCGCGGTTGATTTCTTGCAGCACCTGCTGGATCTCCGCATCGGCGTCGAAGCGGCGCGCTTTGGCTTTGAGCATATTATAGGTACGCATACAGCCGAGCGCGAAGTCCCAGACGCCCTGCTGATCCTCGGTGCGGAAGGCATGCGCGTCGAAGTGGCGCGGCCCGTCGTAGCCCTTATCCTCAAGCAGCTTGACCAGGAAGAACATACTCTTGATATTTTCGCTGCCGAAGCGCAGGTCCTGGTCGAAGCGCGGTCCCTTCTGATCGTTCAGATCGATGTGGAAGAGCTTGCCCGCCTCCAGCGCCTGGGCCACGCCGTGGACAAAGTTCAGTCCCGCCATATGCTCATGCGCCACCTCGGGATTGAGGCCCACCATAGCAGGATGATCGAGGGTGTAAATAAACGCCAGCATATGACCGATGGTGGGAAAATAGGTATCGGAACGCGGCTCGTTGGGCTTGGGCTCCAGGGCGAAGCGCAGCTTGTAGCCTTGCTCAAGCGCGTACTCGCACAGGAAATTGATGGCGTCACGCATACGCTGAATCGCCACCACCGGATCTTTGCTGGCCTCCGCATCCACGCCCTCGCGTCCGCCCCAGAATACGTAGGTGGTAGCGCCAAGCTCAACGCCCAGATCGATGGCGCGCATCGTTTTTTGCAGCGCATAGGCGCGCACGCGTGGGTCAACGGCGGTAAACGCGCCATCTTTAAATACCGGATGATAGAAGAGGTTGGTTGTTGCCATTGGAACGACCATGCCGTAGTCGCTCAGGGCCTGCTTGAACTCGCGCACAATGCGATCTCGTTCGGCGGCTGTGGCGTCGATGGGGACGAGATCGTTATCGTGCAGATTGATGCCCCACGCGCCCAGCGCGGCGAGCTGCTTGACCGTTTCCACCGGTGAGAGCGTTGGGCGCACAAAATCGCCAAAGGGATCGCGCCCACGGTTGCCCACCGTCCAGAGTCCGAAGCTGAATTTATCCTCTTTTTTGGGGGCATATTGATCGCTTGTATGCTCTTGAGTCAACTGCTCGGGTGATGTCACGATTTTCTCCTTCCAAAGAGTGCAAGCGTCCAGAGGCATACATTTATTATAGCCTGTATTTGGTTTAAGAAGATAGTGGGTTATATAATACAATGACATATATGAGATTATCCAGCTATATCAGGAGGTGCCATGAACATCGAAGGCGAGACAATAGAGGTGCGCACGGGAGAGACGTTTGATATTCCTAAAGTAGAGCACTATTTGCGCCAGCATATTGAGGGATTGGGCGAGGGGCCGATGCAAGTACAGCAATTTCCCTCCGGCGCCTCTAACCTGACCTATCTGGTCCAGATCGGCGATTGGGAAGGAGTATTGCGCCGTCCGCCTTTAGGGCCGGTCGCCCCTAAAGCGCACGATATGGGGCGCGAATCCGGCTTGCTGCGCAAAATCCATCCTGTCTTCCCGCTGGCACCCAAACCATACGTATTTTGCGATGACCTGAATATTTTAGGCGTGCCCTTCTACGTCATGGAGAGGCGCAAGGGCTATGTCGTCAACCAGGCTTTCCCCGATGGGGTCACAGTAACCCCAGAGCTGTGTACCGCTATCTCTCACATGGTGGTGGACACGCTGGTGGGGATTCATGCCGTTGACTGGCAGGCGGCAGGACTGAGCGAGTTCGGCTATCCCGAAGGCTTCCTGGGGCGGCAGGTCAAGAGCTGGATTGAACGGTATTTTCGCGCGCAGACCGACGACATCCCGCAGGTAGAGCCGCTCGCACGCTGGTTCATGGACCGCATCCCCACCAGTCCCGCGCCCGCCTTGATTCACAACGACTTTAAGCTCAACAACATGCTGCTGGGGGTCGATGATCTCTCGAAAGCAACGGCGGTGCTCGACTGGGAGATGACCACCATTGGCGACCCCCTCTTCGATCTTGCCATCTCGCTCAGCTACTGGGTCAGCCCCGACGATCCCCCTGAACTGCAAATGGTCTTGCCCGCCGTCACCCTCTTGCCAGGGTTTACCGGTCGCAGAGAATTCATGGAACGCTACGCCCAGAAAAGCGGGCGCGACCTCGCCTCCATGCACTTTTACATGACCTTTGCCTATTACAAGCTGGCGGTAATTCTCCAGCAAATCTATGTGCGCTGGAAGAGAGGGCAGACGCAGGATGAACGCTTTGCCGTCTTCGGGGAGCGTGTGCGCAACCTGATCCTCTATGCCGCCGACTTTGCCCAGCACGGCACCGTATAGGTTGCAGCTTATGCGGAGATGCCGTATCAGGAATCTGTGAGCTTCCCCGTGGTGAAGAGCCAGCGTGCGAACTCAAGGCGGCGATGCTCCACAAGCGGTTGACCGGTCTCGCCTCTGCTCAGTCTCTGACGGAGTTTGATGAGCCGGTCAATCTGTAGATGGGTCAAGCCAGCCGAGCGTAGCAGTTCGCGAGCCTGTTTCTGGTCCATTTGCATCTCCTTTTCGCTAGAGGCACCGAGCATTTCTAGTTGTAACACGTTTGAAAGCGCCCTTACAGATGTGTATTACGAGAGACATCCCAACTCTGCAAATGAAACCGAGTAACTCTGATGATAAGAGTACTTTTCTAGATACTATTGGGTAAGGTTTGCTTGTCCAGATCGTATGCATCTATGACATAATATGTCGCAAACGCAGCAAAGACCGCTGTAGAACCGGTGTGGGTTGGACCAGGGCAACCGCCAGGGATTGCCCCTAGCCAGACGTTGCAGCGCGGGGCAAGGTTATCGCAGGCGGGCAGGGCAAGTTATCGCAGGCGGGCAGGGCAAGCGCAAGGCATTGCCCCTACCCATCCGTTGCAGCGCGGGGCAAGGTTATCGCAGGCGGGCAGGGCAAGCGCAAGGCATTGCCCCTACCCATCCGTTGCAGCGCGGGGCAAGGTTATCGCAGGCGGGCAGGGCAAGCGCAAGGCATTGCCCCTACCCATCCGTCCTACCATGATCCACCATCGTGGGCACCGCCACAGGGCAGCGGGGGTGCTGGGCGGATGGCAGGGCGTCTGGGTAGGGGCAATGCCTCGCGGTTGCCCTGCTTGCCCTTGTCTCTATTGCGAGGTCGCAGGCGTTGCGACGACGGGTGGCACTTCGGACTCACGCAGCAGGGCGTTGAAGGCGGTCAGGTCGGTTTCGATTACGGCCTGGAGCTGCTTCAACTGGGCATTGATGCGCGCCGAGAGGTCCTCGAAAACTTCGTACATTTGTTGGGTAGGAGCAGCGTCGGCGCTGCCAACGGTGTTGGAGAGCGTGACGATTTTGGCATTGAGCTTGGCCGGATGGTTCAGCGTATCCTGGCGCGTCTTGGCCTTGACCTGGATCAGCTCCCCTTCAACTGCCGCGAGCTTCTCCTTGAGCGCGCCGGCGGATTGCGCTATCGCCTCGTGGTTCTTCTGCTTCTCCGTGCGCCGTTCCCAATCCTCGATCTGCTTACGCACATCCCTGATCATATTGATCGCCTCATGGGTCTCCGTCGCTTTGTCGCGAATACGCATCCGTAGCGCGAATTGAGCTTGCAGATCTTCCACGCTGGCAGCGATGCGCGGGTCCTTCTGAATCTCGAAGGGCTGCGTGTATTCTTGACCGCCGACCGTCAGCCGCACCTGGTATTGGCCTGGAGCGGCGACCGGAGCCGCAATCGGCCCATCCATGCCCATGAAGTCATCCACTTTGGCGGCTTCGGGATAGCGCATATCCCAGATAAAGCGGTTGGCTCCCACATTCTTGGGGACGCGTACCTCCTTCTTCTCCGGTCCCTTGGCGCCATTCTTGTTATTGGCAGGTTTCTCCGGTTCCGCGCTTGAGAACGACTTGATCTCGTTCCCCTGAGCGTCGAGGAAGGTCAGCTTCACCTCACCCTCCGGCTGCTCTTTGAGGTAATAGGTCACAATCACACCATCGGGCGGATTCTGTCCGGCGTCGAGGCAGCGATCAAACGACTCGCCATTCGGTTTTTGCTCGCGGCGCATCGTCACCATCACGGTGCCGGTCATGCGGAAGTATTTGCCGCCAGCTCCAGGCGCGCGCGAGAAGCCCATGTTGGTGATAAAGCGCACGGTCGGGCGCGGGCTGAAGAGGAAGGCCGCGCGATCCTGGATCTCTTCGCTGATCTGGCGCAGAGGCGTAATATCGTCCAGCACCCAGAACGAGCGCCCGTGCGTCGCCACGATCAGATCGCTATCCTTGATCACCAGATCGTGAATCGGCACGACCGGCAGATTGAGGCGCAGCGATTGCCAGTGCGAGCCATCGTCGAACGAGACATAGATGCCCGTCTCCGTGCCGGCGAAGAGCAGCCCACGCCTGCTCGGGTCTTCGCGAATTACGCGGGTGAAGTCATTATCAGGGATACCGGTCACAATTTCTGTCCAGTTCTGACCGTAATCGTTGGTCTTGAAGAGATAGGGCTTGAAGTCGTCCTGCTTATAGCAGGTCGCAGCCACATACGCCGTTGCCGGATCATGGGGCGAGGCTTCGATAATGCTGATCAGCGCCCATTCTGGCAGCGTGGGCGGCGTCACATTATTCCAGGTCTCACCGCCATCCTGCGATACATGGACCAGGCCATCATCCGAGCCGGCCCAGAACAGGCCGCGCTTGAGCGGCGATTCGACGAAGGCGAAGATCGTGCAGTAATATTCCGCGCCCGTATTGTCCTTCGTGATCGGCCCGCCGGACGCTTCCATCTTGCTGGGATCGTTGCGCGTCAGATCAGGGCTGATGATTTGCCAACTCTGGCCCTCGTTGGTGGTGCGGAAGACATAGTTGCCGGTCTGGTAGAGGATGTTGGGATCGTGCGGCGAGAGAACAATCGGGCAGGTCCACTGGAAGCGGTACTTCAGATCGCCCGCTCCCCAGCCGGAAGCAAGCTCGGGCCAGACGGAGATATTGCGCGACTGGCGCGTGCTATGGTCGTAGCGCGTGATGTAGCCCTGGTAGTTGCCCGCGTAGACAATATTGGGATTATCGGGCCGGACCGCGATATAGCCGCTTTCGCCACCGCCGATATCGTACCAATCGGACTGCGTAATACCCGCCCAGGACGAGCGATTGGGCACGCAGATGGTGGTATTGTCCTGCTGCGCCCCGTAGACGCGGTAGGGAACCCGGTTATCCGTCGTGACATGGTAGAACTCGGTCGTGGGCTGATTATATGGGGTAGACCAGCTCTCGCCGCCATTGAAGGAGATACTGGCTCCGCCATCGTGCCCCATGATCATCCGGCGCGCATTATTGGGATCGATCCAGAGCGCGTGGGTGTCGGCATGGGTTACGGGTACCTCGGAGAAGGTGCGACCGCCGTCGATGGAGCGCCATGCCTGCACGTTCAGCACCCAGACGGTATCGGCATCTTGCGTGTCGGCAATGATATGCTGGTAGTACCAGGCGCGGGCGCGCAGAGGCCGTTCCTCGCTGAGTCGCTGCCAGGTTTCGCCCCAATCGTCCGAGCGGAAGACCGCCCCATCCTCAGCCTCGACAATGGCCCAGACTCGGCCCGCCTTCACGGGCGAGATTGCCAGACCGATCTTGCCCAGCAGCCCCTTTGGCAGCCCCTGGTTGCGCGTAATCTCCTTCCAGGTCTCGCCGCCATCGGTTGACTTGAAGATGCCGCTACCCTCGCCGCCGCTGATCAGCGTATGGGGCAGGCGGATGGTTTCCCAGAAGGAAGCGTAGAGGATGCGCGGGTTATTCGGGTCCAGCGCCAGATCGCTCGCCCCTGCTTTCTCGCTGCGGAAAAGTACCCGCTGCCAGATTTTGCCGCCGTCGTGGGAGCGATAGACGCCACGTTCGGCATTGGGGCCGTGCGCGTGACCCTGGGCCGCGAGATAGACCAGGTCGGGATTCTGGGGATGAATGCATATCTTGCCAATGTGGCGCGTATCCTCAAGGCCAAGAAATTGCCAGGTCTTGCCGCCATCGGTCGATTTGTAGACGCCATCACCGTGAGAAACGTTGCCGCGAATCGTCGTCTCGCCCATTCCCACATAGAGCACATTGGGATCGGAGGGCGCAACAGCCAGCGCCCCAACCGATGCGCGCTTGAAAAAGCCGTCGGAGACGTTTTCCCACAGTAACCCTCCATCGCTCGTCTTCCACACGCCGCCGCCCGTCGAGCCAAAATAAAATACCTGTGGGTTTACCGGATCACCGGCGGTCGCAACTACTCGGCCTGCTCGAAAGGGGCCGATCAAGCGCCATTCAAGCGCATTGAGCATGTGTGGCTTGATCCCTGTCGTCTGCTGATCATTGTGAGCGTGCAGTTCTTTTGCCATGTAATTCTCTTTCCTATGCGCAGATATAGCCGTACATTCACGAGAACAAGGTGCTCAGGCGGGTCGGGTTGACCAGCGTTAGCGCAATGGCTGGCTCAACCTTGCGGATATGTTACTATGATATTATCTCGACAACCTCTTTGCAAGCCTTGTGTTATGTTACAATGCGCGCTAGTGATGCTCTAACCTTTGCGTGACTCTGGCGTACTAATGAGTAGAAGACATTTTAATCAGTAAGGAGCGTGGTCATGGGCACTAATCCTTATCAGGGACAGAATCCCGATCAATCAAACCAGTATGGCGGTTATAGCGGCTATACTCCTCCAGCACAACAAGGCGCCTCATATGGGCAGCAAGGATATCAGCAGGGCGATGACCAGTATGTTTATGGTCAGCAGGGCCAACAGCAACAGCAGCAAATGTATAATACGTATCAGCCGCCACAGAGCGCCACTGCCAGGGGACAGGGCTCGGCTGAAGCGACAGAACCGACCTCGCTCAAGATGAACGCCAGGAATGAGGCAGTTCTGAGCTACCTGTTCTGGGGCATTAGCGGCCTGGTTTTCCTGGTGTTGGAAAGGAAGAACCGCTTTGTACGTTTTCACGCCGCACAGTCGTTCATCTTTTTGGGCAGTGCAATGGTCGTGTACATCGTTTTCAGGCTGATCACCATCATCCCGTTGATAGGCTTTCTCTTGAGCCCGATCATCTCCTGTTTGACCTTCGTGATCTTTATTCCGGCGGCGCTGATCTGGCTCTTCTTGATGCTTCAGGCGTATAGAGGAGCGAAAACGAAGCTGCCCATTGTCGGCGATTATGCCGAAGTCCTGGCTGAGCGTTTTACCAAGCGGAAGAAGAGCAGCGTGGCGTAGTCACGGGCAAGCTCCGGCTAGCTGAAAAGCGACGGCATAACATCAAGCATTCTTGAATTACCCTTAGTATAACTGGAACAGGCTAGATACGTTCTACGCGTAGAACGTATCTAGCCTGTTACGTTTCATCTACACTTATTTACTGCAGTAAGAAACTGAGGATTTATAGCCTAAAATAGCTGCTCTATTGCGCAATGATAATGCTCTATGTTACTCTTCTGTTTGCGGGATCGTTAGAGCATGCTCACTATCAGATAAAGGGAGCATAGTCACGGGCCGCGTAAGCGATCTCTTCTCGGTTGTAATGTTTTGCGACGGTAACGTTCTTGCGTTGGGGATTCAGGAGGTAGTCGATGATTAACTGGCAAATGTTTAGCGTGTTCCTCCTTGTGTTTATCGTGGTCACGATCATGGGGTTGTTAGCCAGTCGTTGGAGACGTGGAGATCTAAACCGGCTACAGGAATGGGGCCTGGCCGGAAGACGCTTTGGCACAACCATGTCCTGGTTTCTGCTCGGAGGAGAGATCTATACGGCCTATACCTTTATTGCTTTGCCTGGCAATATCTTCGCCCAGGGAGCGGCAGGTTTCTTTTCCATTCCTTATGTCATTCTCTGCTACCCGATATTTTTCCTGGTCCTGCCCAAATTATGGACGGTAGCCAGGCATCGCGGCTACGTCACGCCCGCCGATTTCGTGCGCGAGCGTTTTGGCAGCAGTTCGCTGGCGCTGGCGGTTGCCCTGACCGGTATTTTGGCAACCATGCCCTATATTGCGCTGCAAATGTACGGTATTGAGATCGTGATCGCGCAAATGGGGGTTCCCCTGGACATTGTGATCATGGGCGTTCACGTTGACATCACGCTATTTATCGCCTTCCTCATCATGGCCGCTTACACGTACAACAGCGGTCTACGAGCGCCGGCGATGATGGCGCTGGTCAAAGACCTGATGCTCTGGTTCATTGTGCTGGTGGCGGTCATCTATATCCCGTTCAAACTGGGCGGCTTCGGTCACATTTTCGCCTCCGTCCCTTCGCAGAAGCTCCTCCTGCTCCCCAAGCAATACCCGTCATACGCGACGCTGGCTATTGGCTCGGCGCTGGCGCTATTCCTCTATCCCCATAGCATCACGGGCATCTTCAGCACCAATAGCCGCAAAGCCATTCAGCGCAATGCCGCCTTCCTTCCCGCCTATAGTCTCTTGCTTGGCCTTGTCGCCTTGCTGGGCTATATGGCAATCGCGGCAGGCATTAAAGCATCGCCCATTTACAAAACCAATGCAACCCTCCCCTTTCTCTTCGCCAGCATGTTCCCCAACTGGTTCGTGGGCTTTAGCATGGCGGCCATCGCTATCGGCGCGATTGTACCCGCGGCCATTATGTCAATCGCGACGGCGAACCTTTTTACGCGTAACATCTACAAAGAGTATTTCCGCCCGTCATGCACTGATCGCGAGGAGACCAACGTTGCCAAGCTCACCTCTCTCGGCGTGAAGGTTGGCGCGCTGGTCTGCGTCCTTGTGCTGCCAACGACCCAGGTGATCAACTTCCAGTTGTTGGGCGGCCTCTGGATTCTGCAAACGCTGCCGGCGGTCTTCATCGGCCTCTATACCAACTGGTTCCATCCCAGAGCCTTGATGGTAGGCTGGGTCTTTGGCATGGTCGCGGGCACGCTCATGGCGGCCTCGCAGAATTTCGTCTCCGTCTTCCCGTTGACCATTGCCGGTTATACCATACCGGTCTACGCCGGTCTGGCGGCGATGCTGCTCAACCTGCTGGTGACGACGGCGCTAACCGGCCTGTTCCGCCTGTTCAATGTGCCGACGAAGCAGGATGCGACGTCGAAGGCCGACTACGAGGCAACGCCGGTGCTGGCTATGTCTCCCCTACTGCGCCGCTTCATCCCCGGACCAGAGTTGCAGCCGGCGCAGCCGCAACCGCAGCCGCAGTTTCAATCAGGTCCTTCCTTCCGTGCTATGGACCCGTCGATGTTCTCTCACGATAGGCAACCGCCGACGCGCCCCTCTTCGCCCCAGTTACCACCTCCGCCTTCTGTGATTGGCATGCCGTCAGAGAACTACCGGCCCACAAAACGTTATTAGACGATGCTGATACCGCTCCCCTGGAAAAACTTCCAGGGGAGCAACATTTTTGGCCTTTGCTGTACCAATGATCAGTCACCGCTTTCCGTTGGATGATATATAATATCCAGGTTGAAGCTATGTCGGGTGTCGTCGTTCTTTAGCTGTTTGAGATTGTTATCCGTGCTACTGTTTCTACAGGCGTATTTGACTTTTAAAGCGATTACGCGCGTTGATACGTCAAAATCAGAAGGGAGATATATTTTATGCGTATGTATCTTGCGATGGAAAAAGAACTCCTGGTGCTGCACCGGCATAACGGAGCCTGGCAGGTTGAGCGACAACTGGTCGGGATGCGGCCAACCAGCGTGGCCGTTGATCCTTTTCGACCGGAGCATCTCTATTGCGGCACATTCGGACGCGGGCTATGGGGAAGCGATGACGCGGGCCGTTCCTGGAAACCTATCGGGGATGCAGGCACGGCGACCGGCGGGATAGGCAACGGCATTACTCATGCGCAGATCACCGCTGTCGCTGTCAGCCCGACGGAACAGGCAAACGGCTATGGGGTGGCCTATGTCGGGACAGAGCCAACGGCGCTGTTCCGTTCCGAAGATGGAGGCGAAACCTGGCAGGAACAGAAGAGCTTGCTTGAACTGCCTTCAGCCCCGACCTGGAGCTTCCCCCCTCGCCCTTACACCAGTCATGTGCGCTGGATCACGCCCGATCCCCTCGTGCCTGGCCGTCTCTTTGCCGCGATTGAAGCCGGAGCGCTGGTACGCAGCCTGGACGGCGGTGCGCATTGGGAAGATCGCACGCCCGATAGTCCCTATGACACCCACACGCTGATGATGCACCCGCTTGCCCCCAACCGGCTGTATTCTGCCGCGGGTGATGGTTTTATTGCTCAGGGCAAGGGGTATAACGAAAGCGTAGATGGTGGCGAGAGCTGGCAACGCCCTGACGAGGGACTTGAGCATCACTATCTCTGGGGGGTCGCGGTCGATGCTGCCGATCCCGAGACTATTCTCGTTTCCGCGTCCTCTGATCCCTTCTCGGCCCATAACCCCGATGCGGCGGGGGCCGAGGCGGCACGAGCGCATCATGGCGGTCAGGCGCCGCGCTGGGTTACAGCCAGCGCAGCCAATCAGACAGGCCAGGCGCCTCCTCGGATGGGCCGACAGGATGGTAGGCGAGCGGAGTCCGTGATTTATCGTAAAACGCGTGGTACGGCATGGCAGCCTGTGTCAGCGGGCCTTCCCGAATCCGCGGGCACGGTTGTACCGGTGCTGGCGAGCCATAAGGCCGAGCCAGGCGTTTTCTACGCGCTCAGCAACAAAGGGCTGTTCCGTTCTGCCGATGGCGGCGAGTCCTGGGAGTCGCTCCTGCCCGACTGGAATCCCGATTTCCTGCACCAGCACCAGCAAGCCCTGGTGATTAGCGACCTGTAAAGCCAGATCCTCTGGAATATGGGGCTGTGTTTTTTGTACGTCTCTGCATCAGGCTTTAGAGCAACGATGCAGAGACATCACTCATGTTACCTGCTTCATTGTGGGAGCTCCCTGCGCAGTTCCTGTGGGGACTGTTATTGATCGTCGTCGTCCCCTGGCTGTTGCAGAGGCTTCGCAATCTCGGGCGGCTTGCCGACGGGGGGATGAAGCCAGGACTTGACGCGGAGATAGAGCGCCATGATGCCGCTGAACCAGAGGCCGCCGTAGATGTAGCCCGCCATCACATCGCTGGGCCAGTGCGCACCCAGATAGATGCGCGAGGGGCCAATGCAAATGATCAGCGCGGTACAGATCGTAATCAGAATATTGCGTATCCGGCCCGAACGCCAGTTGGTGGCTAGCAGATAGATTAAGAGCCCGTAGAAATTGATGTATTGCATCACATGCCCGCTGGGGAAGCTCGGCTCATTAATGACGCGTGCGACTGCCACCAGCTCCTTTGTGGGGCGTGGGCGTTTGATCAGGCGCTTCACCAGCATATTGAGCACGCCCGACGACGAGGTGAGCAGGATAAAGAGCGCCTCTAAGCGGAAGCGCAGCGCCCAGAAGATGCCGGCGGCGCCGATAGTTTGAGGGAATGACCACTCGAAGAAGCCAATCTCGGAGACGGCGTACATAAGGCGGCGGAACCAGGGGTTGCGCTGTCTCTGCAAGTTCGCCGTGATTAACTTATCGCCAGGAAAGAACTGTGTACGTTGCGCGATCAGCGAAAGGATCACAGCGCCGGAGAGCAGCCAGAGATAGAAGGCCAGGAACATCGTGCCGCGCGAAACGGCTCGCCGTCCCGAAACGGAGGTCTGGGCCGCCATGCGTTGTGCCTCGTCCACCACAGGTTTGACATTCTCCTCTACCTTGCTCGCGATATTGGTTGTATTTCCTATAGCCGTAACTGTTGGACCTGTAGTGGTCGTCTTTTTCGATTGGCGGCTTTTCCAAAACATAGGACGAACCTCTCTAATGTATTTCCACTGACGTTCGGTAGGGCCTGGTTAAACGCACTAACAAATGATGCTGGTAATACTCCTCCCGTGGCTTCCCCTGCTGTGGCGACGAGATTGATCGCGTCCGCTTCAGCGCCTATCTTCCCTCCAGACGATGCCCGCGCGTCCCTATGGCGTAGGGGATGGCCCCCACGGGCGCTAAAGCGGACGGGCTGAAGTGCATCCCTACGAGGGCTTCTGTTCCTCATAAGGAGGCGGCGGGAGTTCGACCCGCTTGAGGATGCTGAAAACCGGTGACTTGCTGTGGAATGCGCACGCGTAACGCGCCCGCCACAACTTTGACCGATGCAGGCGTATGGCCGTGCGGGATGCCATCGGCGTGAAATTCTATTGGCTCGTCGCCGGTCACCTGTAACGACTTGCTCCTCCTGCGAACGATCCCCGGCTGGAGTATGCGTCTCCCCTGACTAATTGAGATGGCGTGACGAATGTATTCAAGCTTGCTGAAGTTTTTATAGATGACCACATCGAGCAGCCCATCATCCATCAACGCTTCTGGCGCCGCCTGCAAATGTGCGCCGTATGATGGCGAGTTGCAAATCGTCACCTGAATAGCGTGATAGGACCGGCTTTTGTGATCATCAAAGGTAATTTTCATTCTTGCCGGTCGGAAGGTAAAGAGCTTAAAGAGTCCCTCGACCACGCCGCGCACCGTCGATAGTACGCCGGCAGTTTTAATTTCTTCTGCTGCCGGGAAGAGCGCAGCCTCCAGGCCGATGCCCGCCACTTCCAGGAAAACGTGTCCGTTGATCTGCCCCACATCGACCCGTTTGATGTCGCCGTGGGCGATCACCTCGCATGCCTGTCTGATCTCTTCGGGAATTTGCAGGCTGCGCGCCAGGTTATTCATCGTACCAATGGCGATGATGCCAAGCGTGCTTTCGGTCCCGATCAGGCCGCCTGCAACGGCATGAATCGTGCCATCGCCGCCCGCCGCAATGACCAGATCGGCTCCCTCAGCGGCAGCCTTTTTTGCCAACTCTTTACCAGGATCTTCCTCTGTTGTATGCCAGACCTCAGGTATAATATCATACTCGCGCAGTGCGGCCAGTATCACGGCCTCGTTATCCTCCGGCGCGTGATCACTGGCGGCCATCATCGATGTCCCTGAGACCGGGTTGAGAATAAGAATTGTTTTCATTATTATATGTTTCCTGACGTTTTTTGATTGTTGGGGGGCAGGGCAGGCGCAAGGCACAGTCCCTACCGACGAACCATTTTTGATTAGTGGGGGCAGGTGTAAGGTACAGCCCCTACCAATCAAAAACGGGCATGGTATGGTCTCCAATGTGTAACACGGGCCAACTGACGAGTTGGAGACAACTGCCGTTCGCTGTTGCTATAGACGGTCGGCGGCCCAGCGCACGGCTTCGCTCAATGTAGGGTAGGGGATGATGGTCTCGGCCAGTTGCTTGAGCGGTATCTTTGCGTGCATCGCGACAATGACAGGCGCCAGCAGGTCGTCGGCTCTTGCTCCCAGGATATGGCTGCCCAGAATGTTGTCTTGCTGACGCCACCAGTTCTTGCTGCGGGCCGTCTTTGCAACGATACGTCAGTTGCTTGCCGTCGGATATCTTCTGCACATGCTGTAGTTCAGCCTCTGTCTCTATATGAATACCTTCTGCGGTGAGCAGATCACAGAGCTGATCGGCCAGCTCGCGATCTTCCTTATCGAGCGGATAGGAGCTGCGTTCCAGTACCGTCACGCTCACGCCGAAGCGATGAAACATCTGGGCGAATTCTATGCCTATCGCGCCGCCGCCCGCCATCGCCAGCCGCCGTGGCAGCGAGGAGAGCGCGACCGCCTCCACATTCGTAATAAAGCCTGCCTTCTCCAGCCCCTCGATAGGCGGAACAAGCGTCTGGCTGCCGGATGCCACGATGATGCGTGCGGTGAGACAAAGCTCGCCTCGCCTTTGATAAGCTCGACCCCTTTTTTCGCCATATCCGCGCGGACTTCATCCAACGTGCCGCCACGAATGCGCTTAATCACCTCGCGCGTGTATGCCTCCACCGCTTCCCAATCAAACGACGCTGAAGGGATGCGCAGGCCGTAAGGGGCGGCATGGCGCGCGCGGTAGAGCATGGCTGCACTATGCAGCAGAGTTTTTGTCGGGTCGCAGCCATAGTTGAGGCAGGTCCCCCCGATCTTATCGCGCTCTATCAGGGCGACATGCGCACCATTGGCGGCGCTACTCGCCGCTGTGCTCCCCGCCGCGCCCGTACCAATGACCAGCAGATCGTAATGCTTTCCCATGAGAGTTCTCCTTCCCGTCTCTTACTAGGTGTTACACGAATGCTCGTCTCGTTTAGCTACCGCTCACCTCAACCGCAATGTTGTTCGAACCGCTTGAACGTATCGTAGGGACCTGGTTCTCGTCCCGATTCGCTCCAGAGGCCGCGAGAGGAAATGTAATAGTTTCTGGTGGGTTATACGTGTTTATGGTGATACACTTTTTGTACTTTTACTTTTAAAGCAACCATACTAGTAAGAGACATGGTATGTTCAATGTCTCGCTTTCACACTTGTAAAGTTCATGTGCGAGGACGGGAAAAAATTAGCGAGAAGTCACTTTCATACTTGTAAAGCGCATATGCTGATGACAATGACCAAAGTCGATTATGATGAGAAGCATTAGGAGAAGCTAAGAAAAAACTTAACAGTTTTATTGTTGACTTGTGTTATGAAAAAAACGTAGGTTACGATATGAGCAGTAAAAAAAGTTCGGTTAATATTCATGTATACGCTGAAAATAGTCTATCCTCAATGGAATAGTCATCAATAATCAGGCGATACATCTATCTGTCGGAGAAGAGGTCTATGGGAACATACCATCACAGAGAGCCCGCTCTCTTTATGCCGCCCGCTAATGCTGTGCCGGCGCATAGCGACTATCACGACTTTATCGTCAATGCTCTTGCTCAACGTCGCATCCAGCTCGGTATGGCGCTTGAGTCGCTGACGACCCGCGCCACCGTATTGACGGAAGTTGCTATGGAGCTGGTTGAGACATTACGGAGCGGGCATAAGGTGCTGGTAGCGGGCAATGGGGGCAGCGCGGCGCAGGCGCAACATCTGACCGCCGAAATGGTGGGGCGTTTCAAACGTGAGCGGGCTCCATACGCCGTCATCTCTCTCTCGACCGATCTCGCGATTATCACTGCGGTCTCTAACGATTACGGCTACCAGGATGTCTTTGCGCGTCAGGTGCGGGCGCTGGGGCAACCGGGCGACCTGCTGATGGCGTTTAGCACCAGTGGCGAGTCAGAGAACCTGCTGCGCGCTGCTCAAGCGGGACGTGAAGGCTTGCTGACCGTCGTCGCAGTAACCGGCGAGCAGCCTAGCCGCTTGGAGCGCCTGGCCGACATGACGATCCGCGTCCCCCTGGTTGATACCGCGACCGTCCAGGAACTACACATGGTGGTGATCCATATCCTCTGCGATCTTGCTGAATCCAGATTGTCTGTTTGTGAAAATGAGGGAAATGTATGAAGCGCCGCGCTATTTTTCTTGACCGTGATGGGACGCTAGTCCATCCTGTTCACTACCCATCCTGTCCTGAGCAATTGCGACTCTATGATCATATCGGGTCGGAACTCTATGGTTTGCAACAGATGGGCTTTCGCCTGATTGTTGTGACCAACCAGTCCGGCATTGCCCGTGGCTATTTCAGCGAGGCCGATCTGCAACAGATGCATCAGCACCTGGCGCGCGAACTGGCAGCTTCAGACGTTTATCTGAGTGGTATCTACTATTGCCCGCATCATATTGATGGTATCATTCCTGAACTGGCGATTCAGTGCGCTTGCCGCAAGCCTGAGCCCGGCATGCTGTTGCGTGCGGCTGCCGAGCTTGACCTTGATCTGCACCGCTCCTGGCTTGTGGGCGATATCCTTGACGATATTGAAGCCGGCAATCGTGCCGGGTGCCGCACAATGCTGGTTGATCTGGGTACTGAAGAACTTCCCTCCCAGATGAAGCGTTGTCCCACCTTTGTGGCAAGGGATAGCTGCCACGCGTTACGCATGATCCAGACCATCGAATCGCTCGGCTCCGCGCTGGAACTGACGTATCGCCCTGAGAACTGGCGGTATGCCCTCTCCGCTCCCTATGCAGTAAGAACCTGCCACAATGAAGCGGGGAGCGACAGCGCGTCCGCGACCGGTTCCGCATCCAGCCCCATGTCCGGCCTTGCCCTTGCCCAATCTCAAATTGCCCAATCCGGTGCGGATTGTAGCGGGGAATACGTTATGGAGGAAGATTCATGCCGCATCCTCTAACCACCGTTGGTCATGCTATCGATCTGGTACGGCAGTTCCGCCGGCTACGGGCGCTGGTGATTGGCGATGTCATGTTGGACACCTATCTGGAAGGTACAGCCGCTCGTTTATGCAGCGAGGGGCCGGTGCCCGTTGTGTGCAAAACGGCAGAGCACCGCATCCCTGGTGGCGCGGCCAATACCGCCGCTAATCTGCGCACACTGGAAGCGGATGTGACGTTGCTTGGCTTTGTCGGGCACGATATTGCGGGGACAGTGCTGCGCGAAGCTTTGCGTGAGTATGGGATAGATGATCGCTGGCTGGTGGAAGACGCACAGGCGGCTACTCTGCATAAGCTACGTATCCTGGCTGATGGGCAGTATGTGGCGCGCTTCGACGAGGGTGGAAACACGATTGTTCATAGCTATGCCGAAGCAAGCCAGCAGCGCCTCATCGCCAATCTTGAAGCTGCCTATGCGCGCTGCGATCTGGTGGTAGTCTCCGATTATTGTTACGGAGCTGTTTCCGACGCTTTGATCGAACGGCTGAGCACGCTGCACAAAGCAGAGCCTAAGGTGCTGGTGATCGATTCCAAAGCGTTGCAGCGTTTCTGCAACTTAAAAGCAAGCGTGGTAACGCCCAATTATCAGGAGGCGCGGCTGCTGGTTGAACTGACCGAAACGCGTTCATCCGGCGTTGCGTTGCCGGGGATGCAGACATTAGAGGAGGTAGAGCGCATCGGCTGGCAGTTGTTGGCCCTGCTGGATGCCGAACATATTGCCATTACCCTGGCTGAAAAAGGCGTGTTTCTGCTCAACCGTCGTGGAGACGCCTGGCACCTGCCTGCGCATCCGGTGGCGCATGCCAATGATGTCGGGGCGGGCGATTCCTTCGCTTCCGCGCTGGCGCTGGCGCTGGCAGCCGGGGGCAGCATAGATGAGGCGGCGCAGATTGGCATAGACGCGGCTGGCATCGCGGTAGCAAAACAGCGCACGGCGGCTGTGCAGTACCAGGAACTGCTCCAGCGTGTCAGCGTGCGAGCTTATGCCAGCAATACCTGCCCCCCTTTCTCGCCCCAGCGCGATGGGCAGGCGGCGTTATACCAGCTCGTTGCTGCGCTTGACGTTCAGCGCTGCGCGGGTAGCACGATAGTTTTTACCAATGGCGTCTTCGATATCCTGCATGCCGGACATGTTCAATTCCTGCGCCAGGCCAAAGAACTGGGAGACGTACTGGTCGTGGGGATCAATAGCGATAGGAGTACGCGGCGCATCAAAGGCGCGGGTCGGCCTATTAATAGCGAGCGCGACCGCATTGCTCTGATGGCCGCTCTGGACGTGGTGGATCATGTTGTGCTCTTTGATGAAGACACCCCTGGCGAGCTGATCCGCATTCTACGCCCTCATATTCATGTCAAAGGCGGTGATTACGCCGATGAAACGTTGCCGGAAGCTGCTGCTGTGCAAGAAGTGGGCGGACGCGTGATCATTCTGCCACTGATCGGCAGCGTGAGCACAAGCAGCATGATAGAGCGCATCGCCGCTCTGGCAACGCGGCGCTCAACCTTTGACGCGTCACCCGACGGAGGCAAGCGATGATCGAGGAACGCTGGCGCGCTGCACGCAATATATTGCTGGTGCGGCTGGATAATCTTGGCGATGTGCTGCTGACAACTCCGGCTTTTCACGCCGTCAGAACTTCGCTACCGGATGCGCATCTCACCCTGCTTGCCAGCCCTGTTGGAGCGCAGGTCGCAGCCCTTGATCCCGATATCGACGATGTGATCGTCTACCAGGCTCCCTGGATGGATCCCTGGCGCACCTTGCCGCAAGATGATGAACGCGAGCAGGCGATGATCTCACTGCTAAAGGAGCGGCAATTTGATGGCGCGATCATCTTTACATCGTTCCGCCAGAGTGCGTTGCCGGCGGCGTATCTCTGCTACCTTGCGGGCATTCCTCTGCGTGTGGCTGCATCAATCGATGGCCCCGGCTCTCTGCTGACGACGCGGCATAAGCATCCTGAACGCGTGATGCACGAGGTTGAGCGCGGCCTTGATCTTGTCGGCGCGATTGGTATGCAGACGGACGAAGACGATCTGGCGCTCCAGGTGCCCGGCGATGCCATG
Source organism: Ktedonosporobacter sp. (assembly GCA_035293765.1). Taxonomy (GTDB): domain Bacteria; phylum Chloroflexota; class Ktedonobacteria; order Ktedonobacterales; family Ktedonobacteraceae; genus DASRHT01. The sequence goes on along the minus strand of DATGMF010000059.1, from coordinate 48,719 downwards.
CTGGCTATCTCTACCATGCTGGCCGATCTCAACATCGACGGGCGACCGCTAGCCGTTGTCCACCCGGGATGCAGCATGCCTGCGCGTACTTATCCGTGGGAGATGTATGTGCAGGTAATCGATCTGCTGATCGAGCAACTGGGTGCGTTTGTCGTGGTAACAGGCATGGAGAACGAGCGCTCGCTCGTAGCTCAGGTGCTTGATCATATAAAGGAAGAGTACCGGCTTGCAACCCTGGCGCTGGCAGGAGTCTTGCCGTTTCCCGAGTTCTGCGCCCTGATCAAGGCTGCCGATCTCACCATCACCAACAATACCGGTCCCATGCACATAGCTGCGGCGGTCAAGACGCCCGTGGTTGCACTCTTCGCCTTAACGAATCCGCCGGAGCAATGGGGACCCTGGCACGTCCCTCATCGCCAGCTCTACCGCGACGTCGCGTGTCGTATTTGCTACAGCCGTGTCTGCCCCCACCAGCACGAATGCCTGCGTCTGGTCCCGCCCCAAACCGTAATCGGCGCTGCAATCGAGTTGTTGCGCCTGGCCCAGCAATCCGAATCTCACGCCTCGCCACAATCCGTAGGGACCCGCTTGAGCGCGTCCGATTTATCGCCCCTATATGAGCCGCAAGAGAAGCCGCCAAATTTATCGCAGGAGGTTGCATTGGAACGGGGGGTGGAGGTGAACGGCGCTGAAGCGGACGCGCTGAAGCGGGTCCCTACGAAGGGCGTGATGAAGCGGGTTGGTACAGGGAGGGAGGAGGTGGCGGGATGAATGAATGGCTGGCGGCCAGGAATATTCTGGCGGTGCGTATGGATAATATGGGGGATGTGGTGATGCTGGGACCGGCTTTGCGGGCGGTCAAAGAGACGTCGCCGCGGGCTCGAATCACGTTGCTGGCAAGTCCGGCAGGCACTACTGCGGCAGGGATGTTGCCCTGGGTGGATGAGGTGATTACCTGGCGCGCTATCTGGCAGGATGTAGGGAACAGGATGCCATTTGAGCCAGAGCGTGAACAGGAGCTGGTCAGGCGGCTGGCGAGCTATCAGTTTGATGCGGCGTTGATTTTTACCTCGTTTAGCCAGACGCCGCATACGCCGGGCTATGTTTGTTACCTGGCAGGTATTCCGCTGCGCGCCGGAGAATCAAAAGAGTTTGGCGGGAGCACGCTTTCGGTTGAGCTGCGGGGCGCGCCGACCGAGCTGCACCAGGTTGAGCGCAATCTGCGTCTGGTTGAGCATCTTGGCTTCGTTGCCAGGGATCGCAGCCTGACCGTGGCTATCTCCGATCAGGATAGAGCTGGCGCTGATCGGCTCTTGCGTGAGAGCGGCATTGATCCTGCTGCCCCGTTTGTGCTACTGCACCCGGGCGCGAGCGCGCAGGCACGTCGTTATCCGGCGGCCCGCTTTGGCATTGTGGCAGATTTGCTGGTGAAGCGCGGCTGGCAGGTACTTATCACCGGCACTGAACGGGAGACAGGGCTGATAAAAGAGGTGAAGCAAATGGCGCCAGGAGCGTGTGCGCTCACCGGTGGGAGTACTTGCTGCCCTGATCAAACGTGCGGAGGTGGTGATTTGCAATGATACGTTGCCGATGCACCTGGCTGACGCCGTCCGTACTCCTGTGCTGGTGCTATTTTCAGGGACCGATTACGAGGAGCAATGGCGGCCCCGTTCGACGCACGCACGCTTGCTGCGACGCCCGACGCCCTGTCATCCCTGCTACCTGTTTGAGTGCCCTGTTGGCCTGCCCTGCCTGGATATCTCGCCGCAAGAGGTGGTACAGGAGTTTGGCGCTTTACGAGAAGAGGTCAGGTGTGCTCAGGGCATGGTTGGTACGACGAGGGGAGGGTCGCGATGAGTCAGGCTAATCCTAAAAGGATTGCTATCTTGCGCGCGCTGCAACTGGGCGATATGCTAGCGGCTGTTCCCGCTTTTCGCGCCATCCGACGCCAGTTGCCAGAGGCCGAGATTACGCTGATTGGCCTGCCCTGGGCCGCCGCCTTCGCGCGTCGTTTTGCACGCTATATTGATCGCTTCATTGAGTTTCCTGGCTATCCAGGGATAGCGGAGGTTCCCTTCGATGCTGCTCGCACGGCCCCCTTTCTGGAGGAGCAGCGAGCTTACGGCTATGACATAGTGGTGCAGATGCATGGGAGCGGGCAGGTCAGCAATCGTTTCGTCCTGGATCTGAACGGGCGCAGCACAGTCGGCTATTATCAAGGCAAGCGACCGCCCGGCCTGACGGTGGCGGCGCCATATCCCGATGAGGAACACGAGATTGTGCGTAATCTGGGCCTGGCAAATTTGTTGGGTAGCCCGAAGGAAGGGGACGCGATCAATCAGGATATATGGGGGGAACGCGATAAATCGCGCTCGGACGCGCTAAAGCGGGTCCCTACGAAGGATGGGGGAACGAAGGATGGGGGAACGAAGGATGGGAGGGATTGGGTCGGTATAGGGAGCGAGGGGGTAGGGGCAAGGGGTGGGGTGGCTGTGGAGAGGGGGCCTGGTGCTTGCCCTGGTGCTTGCCCTGCCGAGGGCGCTGGATCAGAAGGAATGGATGTGCGGCTGGAGTTTCTGCTGTATGAGGAGGATTATGCTGAGGCGGCTGCGCTGCTCAAGCTTTTGCCGACGGGGCGGCGTCCCCGGGTAGGGATGCACGTCGGGGCGCGTCCGCCTGCTCGTCGCTGGCCGCTGGAGCATTTTGCCGCGCTGGCTGATGAACTGGTGCGCTTTTTCAATGCTGAGGTTCTGTTGACCGGCGGTCCTGACGAAAAGACGATGGTACGCGGCGTGCTGGAACGAATGGAGACGCGGGCGATAAACCTGGCAGGCAAGACCTCGCTGGGAGGGCTGGCAGCCCTGATGCGCAAGCTGGATCTCTTCGTGAGCAACGATACCGGTCCGGCACATCTCGCGGTGGCGGTGGACTGTCCGAGCGTGACCATCTTCGGTCCCGCCGAGCCGCAGCGCTGGGCGCCTCTTGATCGCGAGCGGCACCCCATTGTGCGCTATGGCGTGGTGTGTAGTCCATGTGGGTATTGGCAGTGTCCAATTGATCATCGCTGCCTGCGTTGGGTTAGTCCAGCAATGGTGTTAGAGGCTGCGGAAGGGTTGTTGCCTGTGGGGATGCGGTCAAGCGAGATGTATGGGGGAAAGAGATAAGGAAAATGGTGATGAGACGGCTGAACATTTTGATCTGGCATATTCATGGTAGTTATCTTAATACGCTGGCGCGTATCGATCATAACTGGTTTTTGCCTGTGAAACCCGGTCGCCCGGAGGGGTATGGGGGGCGCGGGCCAACCTTCGATCTGCCCGATTATGTACGCGAGGTGCCTGCCGAGGCGGTGCGCTACCTGCCGCTTGATCTGATCATCTACCAGACGCCGAAAAATTACTTTGAAGATCAATATGAGATATTGAGTGACGAACAGCGCCGATTACCTAAAATCTATCTTGAGCATAATACGCCAAAGCCGCATCCGACCGATACGCGGCATCCCGTGGACGATCCCGCGGTGCTATTAGTTCATGTGACCCATTATAACCGCCTGATGTGGGATAACGGCAGCACTCCGACGATAGTCATCGAGCATAGCGTCGCAATTGATCCGACCGCCAGTTACACCGGTCGCTTGGAACGCGGTATTACCATCATCAATGGTATGCAGCAGCGACCACGCATCGCCGGCTATGATCTCTTTCTCAAGACGCGCGAGCTGGTACCGCTAGACGCTGTGGGGATGGGGACGGAGGCGCTGGATGGGCTGGGGGATGTGCCGTATCGCGAACTGCATCGACGCATTGCCGACTATCGTTTCCTCTTCAGCCCGATTCGCTATACCAGCCTGCCCCTGGCCGTGATCGAAGCCATGACGATGGGCATGCCGGTGGTGGCGCTTGCTACCACCGAGCTGCCAACGGTGATTGAGCATGGCAGAAGCGGCTATGTCTCCTGCGATATGGATGCGCTGATCGAGTGTATGTGCTATTTGCTGGCGTATCCCGAGGAGGCGAAGCGGCTGGGTGAGAACGCCCGCGTGGTCGCGCGCGAACGCTTCGGCCTGGAGCGTTTCATTCGCGACTGGAATGCGGCCTTCGCGCTGGTAAGGGAGGAGAAATTATGAACGAGGGCAGACGTGTGGCGTTTTTAAGTGAGCATGCCAGTCCGATTGCTCTATTGGGCAGCGAAGATGCCGGTGGACAGAATGTGTATGTTGATGAAGTGAGCCGCAACCTGGCGCGCCAGGGGTACAATGTTGACATTTTTACGCGTCGCGACGATCCCAGCGCGCCAGAGGTGATGCCGTGGGTATCCGGCGTGCGCGTCATCAATCTCACGGCAGGCCCCGCTGAATTTCTTTTGAAAGATGATCTCTGGCCCTACATGCCACAGTTTCGCGATGCCGCGCTCGATTTTATGGCTCGCGATGGCGCGAGTTACGATCTGCTGCACGGCAACTTCTGGATGTCCGGCTGGGTTGCGACCGAACTGCGGCGCCGGCTGGGAATCCCGATGGTGCAGATCTTTCATGCAATGGGGAAAACCAAGCGGCGTTACCAGGGTTGCGCCGATAGCAGCCCGGGCGAGCGTATCGAGATCGAGAGGGCTATTATCCACGCTGCTGATCGTCTGCTTGCCCAGTGTCCTGGCGAGCAGGCCGAACTGATTGATGAGTATGGCGCTGATCCGCGCAAAGTCGTGGTCATTCCTTCGGCGGTCAACACAAAGGTATTTCGCCCTGTCGCGCGTGAGGAGGCGCGTCGTGTGGCGGGAGTCGGGCCGGATGATTTTGTCGTGGTGTACGTGGGACGCCTGCTACCGCGTAAGGATGTGCGCAACGTAGTGCGAGGCGTCGCCCATCTGATCGGCATATGTAAAGACATGCTGCCGTCAGCCATCAAAGGCATTATATTGTTGATCGTGGGCGGCAATACAGTAGAGCCCGATCCGCGTGCTACTCCCGAAATAGCTGAGCTGCAACGCCAGGCGGCGGAGCTTGGAATCGCATCCCATGTGCGTTTTGTCGGCAAGCGGCAACAGGATACGTTGCGCTATTACTACAGCGCGGGCGATGTTGTGGTCACCACTCCCTGGTATGAGCCGTTTGGTTTAACGCCGCTCGAAGCTATGGCGTGCGGGCGTCCGGTCATTGGCTCCGCGGTAGGTGGGATCACGTATACGGTGGCCTGTGGCAAGACCGGCTTTCTGGTGCCCCCGCGCGATCCCGAAATGCTGGCGGCCCGCCTGTATCACCTCTTGATCGAGCCAGAGTTGCGTCAAAGGATGGGGCGGGCGGCGAGACGACGCGTCGAGGCCGATTTCACCTGGCCGATGGTCGCCACGCGTACCGCCAGATTATACGAAGACCTGCTAGCCGACGCTGATCTCCTCTCAAACGCGTTCGCCTTGCGTAGGGGCGGGGCTAGCCCCCGCCCTATGAGAGGAGGTGAGTAATATGGCTCGGGTTGATGTGTTGATTCCGACCTATTAGCGTAAGACCGGCCTGGCTATTGTGCTGACCAGCCTGCTGGGCCAGACGTTTAGCGATTTTGACGTCATCATCTCGGACCAGACGCGGCATGAGAACGTGTATCTGAATAGTGTGGAAATTCAAATGCTGGTTCGGGCTTTGCGCTGGCATGGGCATGGGGTTGCGCTGCATCATCATCTGCCGCGACGTGGCATGGCGGAGCAGCGTCACTTCCTACTCGAACAGAGCCAGGCCCCCCTCGTTCACTACCTCGACGATGATGTGCTGCTGGACCCGCCGGTGATGGAACGCATGGTGAGAACGCTGGAGTCAGAAGGGTGCGGCTTCGTCGGCTGTCCTGCCACGGGCCTGCACTATTTGCACGATAGGCGACCGCACCAACAACAGATAGAGCTGTGGACCGGTCCGGTAGCAGCAGAGCCATTTGCGCCCGAGCGTATTCCGTGGGAGCGTCACCTGATCAATAATGCCGCCAACCCGTTGCACCTGGAACAGCGGCTGGTCACTAATGGCGAGGTCGTGCGCTACAAAGTCGCATGGGTGGGAGGAGCCAATGTGCTCTATGACCGGGCGAAGCTGCTGAGCGTTGGCGGCTTCTCGTGGTGGGAGCGCCTCCCGCCCAAACATGCAGGCGAAGAGGTGGTGGCGCAGTTTCTTCTGATCCGCAAGTACGGGGGCTGCGGCATCCTGCCCAGCGGCACCTATCATCTCGACATGCCAATGACCATCGAGGACCGCGAGTGTAATGCGACCGGACTGTTTGAGGAACTGATCGCTGAATATGATGCTCTCATGCCCGATGCGGCCAAAAAATAATATATGCCATTGTATGTATATTGATTGATGATAAAGGAGATATATGAAGGAACAGGTATTAAAAGGAAAAGTAGTCATCGTCACCGGCGCTGGCAGCGGGCTGGGCGAAGCGACGGCGCATGCCTTTGGCGCTGTGGGCTGCAAGGTTGCCTGTGTTGATATCAATCAAGCGGCTCTCGAACGGGTAAGCGGCAGCCTGGAGATGCAGGGCGTCAAAAGTCTTGCCCTGGTGTGCGATGTAAGCGATGCGCAGGCCATTTTTACAACAGTGCAGCATGTGCGCGAGCAGCTTGGCCGTCTGGATATTGTGGTGAATTGCGCCGCCATCGACCATACCCTATCCGTTAACGAGATGAGCGTTGAGCAATGGGATCAGGTCATCAGCGTCAACTTACGCGCCCCTTTCCTCTTTGCGAAGGCTGCATTGCCTGTGATGCGCCAGCAGCACGCAGGTCATATCATTAATATTGCCTCAACCGCAGCCACGCGAGCCTGGGCTAATGCCTCTGCCTATCATGCATCCAAGTGGGGACTGGTCGGGTTCAGTCGCGGACTTGGCGTTGAGGGGCGCTCCGATGGCATTCGCGTCACAACCATCATCCCCGGTGGCATGAAAACGCATTTCTTTGATCGCTTTGTAGAGCAGGGCATTCCGCTGCCGGAAGAGAAAAATTTGCAGGAGCCAGCCAACGTTGCAGCCGCCATCGTCTTTGCCGCGCAGTTGCCGCCCGAATCGGCGCTTCAAGAGATGGTAATTACGCCAATCACAGAAACGAGCTGGCCTTGATCGGTGTATCACGTAGGGGCAGGGCAACCGTGAGGGGTTGCCTCTACGGTGGGCCTGCAAAACCGTCAACTGTAGGGGCAGGGCTGGCCCCTGCCCTGCTGACGGAAATTCGAGGAGGGAGCTATGGTAATTGTACGTGCGCCTGTGCGCATCAGTTTTGGGGGCGGTGGCACTGATCTGGCGGCGTATTATACGCATTTCAATGGTTTCGTGGTCAGCAGCGCCATTACACGCTATTGCTATGTGATGGCAAAGGCGACAGCCGATGGCAGCACGCGCATCAGTTCCGCCGATTATCACATGTGGCAATCCTACCCGCGTGGCGTCATCCCGCCGGTTGCTGCTCCTCTCTCGTTGCCAAAGGCGGCCATTGCCTGGTTTATGGAACGTGACTTGCTGACTGAGGGCATTGATCTGTTCCTGGCCTCTGAAGTGCCGCCGGGGACAGGGCTGGGATCTTCAAGCGCGATGGCGGTCGCGCTGGTCTATGCGCTGGCAGCCCTTGCTGGTAGCAGCATGGAGCCAGAGAAGGCTGCCGAGCTGGCTTGCGAGCTGGAGATCGAGCGCCTGGCTATGCCGATTGGCAAGCAAGATCAGTACGCGAGCGCGATGGGAGAGCTTAATACTATTGAATTTACTGCCAACGCGGTACATGTCAGCCCTCTGGCACTGGCTCCAGAGGTGAGCGCGGCCCTGAGTGCGCGTCTGATGCTCTTTTCAACCGGACAGGCGCGCAACTCGGCGGAGATTCTCGATAAACAGCGAGCAGATACAGAGAAGAAGGTAAAAACGGTCGAGGCGCTGCATCGTATCAAAGCTCTGGCAATCGCCATGCAGAAGGCGCTGGTCGCGGGCAACCTGGATCATTTTGGGCATTTGCTTGATCTGGGGTGGCAGGAGAAAAAGCAACTCTCCAGAAAAATATCTTCTGCCGCCATTGATGCCTGTTATGAAGCGGCTTGCCGGGCGGGGGCCATCGGCGGCAAGATCGTTGGTGCTGGCGGCGGCGGGTTCTTGCTGCTCTACTGCCCGCAGTCCCGTCAGAAGGCAGTGCGAGCCACACTGGCGCATTATGGCTTGCGCGAAATGACCTTTGATCTTGATTTTACGGGCGCTCAGGTACTGATGAGCCCGCCTCGTAGAGACGTGATTGATCGCGTCTCCCACGATGAATCGGGGAGCTACAGCGCCGTGTTTCATGACCGGTGTTCATAGTTAAAATCCATTATCGCGTCCTGAAGGGGTAAATACAATGTATGATGATATGCAGCAGTACTGGAGTGAATTGACCTGCGCGATGCAGGAATTACCTTTGAAACATCTGGTGCGAGTAAGCGAGCTGCTCCTCGACTGTCACCGGCGTGGTAATACCGTCTTTATCCTGGGCAATGGTGGGAGCGCTGCCACCGCTTCACATTTTGCCTGCGATCTTGCTAAGGGGACGCGTGCGCAGGGATTGCCGGCGTTCCGCGTCATCTCGCTCAATGATAATGCCGCGCTGCTCACCGCGTGGGCTAATGATAGCAGCTACGAACGTATTTTTGCCGAGCAACTTTCGGCCCTGGTACGAACGGATGACCTGGTGATCTTAATCAGCACGAGCGGCAACTCGCCGAATGTCCTGGCCGCCGTCGTTGAAGCGCGACAGGCAGGGGCAACCACAATTGCGTTTACAGGCGCGCAAGGTGGGCGGCTGGCGCGCCTGGTCGATCTAGCGGTACGCGTCCCGGGGCACTCGATTGAGCAGGTCGAAGATATCCATTTGAGCATCGCGCATAGCATCTGCGTAGCCTTACGCGGACGCCTTTGTACCCAGGCGGCCCTGCTGGAAGTGGAACAATCTGTGTTGCACAGCCGCTTAGCCCGGCCAATGGTAGCCGATGGGGGGCAATAGAGTGGCCTTGAATGTACAATACTGCCTTTTTACAAGGGGATCTCAGGCAGATCCCTTTTTCTCTAGCTGTAGAGATACCGTAATGAAACATAGCCATTAGAAAGTGAGTATTACAAGAGACATGTATGATGAGATTTGTAAAACAACAAGTGGTCAAAGTGAGCTTGGTAAGGGGGTACGGGGGATATGAAAAAAGAGCCTGAAGCCTTTCGTCTTGATGAGGGATGGCAGAAAACGCTGAATACGATTGAGCCGGGGATGATTGTGGAGGCCGAGGAGGGCGATATTGGGGAAGAAGATGTCAGTAAGCCGAGAGTCAGCAGGATCATAACAATCGCGCTGCTGGCAAGTCTGGTGGTGGCCCTGGTCCACCTGGACCCGATCAAACTGCTCTTCTGGGCCAATGTGCTCTCCGGCATCCTGGCTCCCATTCTGATGATCTTCCTGTTGCTGCTCAGTAATAATCGTAAAGTCATGCGCGACCAGCGTTTGGGCTGGCTCACCAACTTCTGGCTGGTTTTGACGATCCTGGTATCGGCGATTGCGATTGGCCTCCTGTTCTACGGTCTGGCAAGCGGCCAGGGGAGTGGATGATGAAGGCTCAACTTATAGCTCTCCAGCAGGCTTTGAGCAGTCAGATTGGCTAGTAGTAGCATCGGCTCGCTCCTGCAAGGGCAGCCGGATCGTAAAAGTTGAGCCCACACCTTCTTCGCTGGTAACGGAGACCGTTCCGCCGTGTCTTTCGAGAATATGTCGCACGCTTGCCAGGCCCAGGCCGGTGCCGGGAATCTTGCCAACGACGTTCCCGCCACGGCGGAACTGCTCAAAGATGTGAGGCAGATCCTGGGCGGGGATGCCCATCCCATGATCCTGCACCGCGATAATCGCATACGGGTCATCCTGGTCCGGGTCAGCTTCCTGAGTGACATGGACGATAATCTCGCTCCCTTTCGCGGAGTATTTGATGGCGTTGGAGATCAGGTTTGCGATGACGCGTCCCACCCTGGTGATATCGAAGGAGCCGTGTAGCTCTGCAAGCGTGGTTTCAATGCGGAGACGATGCCTGCGCGCAATCTGTTGCTGTTCTGTGAGCACTTGCCGGATAATAGCGATCAGGTCCGCGGATTGATACGTCAACTGTATTGGCCTGCCCGCCTGAAGGTGGGCAAGATCAAGCAATTCGTTGACGAGCATGGTCATGCGCACGACCGTTGCATCGATCCCCGCCAGGCTGCTTGCCATACGCTCGGCGATAGGTGATTCTAGCTGTAGGCGCTTGACCATACGCTCAAGCAACTGGGCGTAGCCTTTGATCGCCCCTAGCGGGTTTTTAAGGTCATGAGAGATCATAGAGATGAACTCGTTGCGCGCCTGGATGGACTCCTGCGTCAATTTTTGCAGGCGTTGTGCTTGCAGGCGCTCCTGTTGGATGATGTCGGCTCGCATACGCGATACTTCCAGCCGAGCGCTAATGCGGGCCAGCAATTCGCGAGCGGAGAATGGTTTGACCAGGTAATCGTCGGCCCCTGCTTTCAGCCCTTCAATTGCAGACTCTGCCCCTGCGCGCGCCGAAAGCAATATCACCGGAATAGCGAGGGCCTGCGGATCTTCGCGTAATGCATGCAATAGCTGGAAGCCATCGAGCTCGGGCATCATAATGTCACTTAAAATCAGATCCGGCGTGCGCCGTTTAGTTGCCTCTAGCGCCGCCTGGCCGTTCGCCACGGTCTCTACAGTATAATACTGGCTCAGCAGGCGCTTTAAGTAGTTACGCATATCGGCGTTGTCCTCCACCAGGAGAATATGGCTGGTCGATTGCGCTGGTTGTTCTGGCGGGATGGCCTGAGTTGATGGGAGCTGACCGAATGCATCGGTCGTTTCCGCGGTGATCGCTTCGAGTGTGTCTGGCAGCCAGCGCAGCGCCTCCTCAACATAGGGAGCGGCGTCTAGCTGTGCCGGAGTCATTTGATGCGTTGTCGCGATATGAGCGGCGGGGAGATGCGCCAAGCCCGAGGGAATGGAGACTGTGAAGCTGCTGCCCCGATCTGGTGTGCTGGCAACGCTGATTGTGCCACCATGCAGGCGGACCAGTTCCTGCACCAGGGCCAGGCCGATGCCCGAACCTTCGAACGTGCGGGAGCGTATCCCGCGCACGCGATGGAAGCGTTCAAAAATATGCGGCAGCTCTTCCTCTGCGATGCCAATACCGGTATCCTGCACCTCCAGTTCAGCATGGTCATCGAAGACATGCAGTTTTACCGCAATCTGGCCTTCAAACGTGAATTTAAAGGCGTTGGAGAGCAGGTTAAGCACAATTTTTTCCCACATTTCGCGATCTACATAGAACGGTTGGGGCGATGGCTCGCATTCTATCACCATCCGCAGGCCAGCTCTTTCAATCACTTCACGAAAGGCGTTTGCCAGCTCGGTGGTGAATGCGGCGAGATCAGTAGGCTCATAGAGGGCCTGGATGCGCCCGGATTCGATGCGCGAGAAGTTCAGCAGAGTATTGACCAGCTTGAGCAGGCGCAATCCGTTGCGATACGCCACCTCCAACCGCTCGCGCTGGGAGGGAGAGAGAGACTGCTCCTCTGTGCGCAACATATCGTCAATCGGGCCAAGCAGCAGGGTCAGAGGAGTACGGAACTCGTGGCTGACGTTGCTAAAAAAGGTAGTTTTGGCCCGATCCAGTTCTGCCAGAGCCTCAGCTCGTTCGCGCTCTTCTTGATAAGCGCGTATGTGAGAGATATTTGTTGCTATCTGCCCTGCAATCAGCTCAAAAAAGCCCCTGTACTCTTCGTCGAGCGCCAGCCGGGGGCTGATTCCCGCCACGAGGAAGCCATACAGGCCCTCCTGCCCGGATTTAGCAATCGGGAGCGCCAGCGCGGAGTGAGGAGTGACCAACCCGAGTTCGCCGATGAGAGAGCCGAAATGGGTGGGGATGTTATCGATCAGGGCTGCTTTGCCCGACGCCAGCACCTGACTGAGGGGCCATAACGCTCTATCTTTCCCCGCAAAGGCAATATCAACAGCGGCGGGACTGGCGGACGTATTGGGCGGTAGTCCGGTACAGCCCTGGAGCGTGGCCTGTTTGCCATCTTCACTTAATAGATAGAGCAGGGCGAAAGGAATATCCGCGTCGTTTCTGGAAAGTATCTCTATAGCAACCTGGCAGACTTCTTCGGTTGTCTCGGTTTCAGCGCTGAGGGCGGCCAGTTCGCGTAAGGTGCGCAGCCGTCGTTCGCTCAGGACGTGGCCGGTCGTCTCGGTAACAGCGGTAAAGACGCCGCCTACGCCGCCCGTTTCGTCACGAATAGGGCTATAGGAGAAGGTGAAATAGCATTCTTCGATGTAGCCGTTGCGGTCGAGCAGGAGCAGTTGATCGTCGGACCAGGTCGATTTACCCTCATGCAACACACTCTCAAGCATCGGCCCGATCACATCCCAGATTTCGGGCCAGCACTCTTCGCCACGCTGTCCCATAGCTTTGGGATGCTTGGTCGTGCCGAGAATGACACGATAGGCGTCGTTATAGAGTTTGACCAGATCCTGTCCCCACCAGATCAGGATAGGGAAGCGCGAGGCCAGACAAATACTCAGCGCGGTACGCAGACTCTGAGGCCACTTCTCTGTGGGACCAAGAGGCGTGGCTGACCAGTCAATTGTACTCATCAAACGGCCCATCTCGCCGCCGTTGGCGAAAATATCGTGCAGGGTATCTGGTTTAGCCGATTCGTGTAAGCTGCTCATAATGTGTATAGACCCTTTCCCCATTGTGAACTCGTCCTTGCATTATAAAGCATGAGTATGCCGGATACAAACTCAACATTAGATGGAACATTCTGCATAAGCAGAAACTTTTAAATCAAAATAATCGTGAGAATAAGGGATAGTCTGCCTCAGGATGGCATCGATGAAGGGGACACAGGTCTGATGAGCGCGATTGACTCTGAAAAAGAGCAGCAATTGTTTGAGAACCCGTTTCAGATAGAGGATTTGATGGTTTTCGACGACGATACCCTGCGACACCTGCTGAATAGCCATGCCTTTGGCCTGACGATAGAGTTGCTTGGGCATAGTTTGCAAGCCGGGCCGGAGCTGCTGACGGGGCGTATTGAGCGGCTGCTTCCCGTAGAACAGCGTGACTCCTTTCTTCGTATTCTGCATCATCCCGTCATGCCAGATGAAGAGCAGCAGGCTCGTCGGCAGATGCTCGACAATCTCTTCTGGGAATTGACCTACTGGAAAACGCCCGAACTATATGAGGAACTGGTCGAAGGAGAGTGGTTACATCCCGCCCTCTTCCCGCACCTGGCTCCTGATCTTGCTGGCCGCGTAGTACTTGATGTCGGCGCTGGCACAGGACGAGCCTCTTTTGAATGTTTGCGCTATGGGGCCGAAGTGGTCTATGCGATGGAGCCTTCGCCTGGCCTGCGCCATATTCTGGAGCGGAAGCGCCGCAAATCGCCTGCTGCGAACCGCCTGCTAGTCTACGAAGGGCGTTTCGATGCTATTCCTTTCGCAGATGATAGTATGGATCTCACGCTTGCATGCTCGGCGTTTACGGCAGCCTCCGAGCAGGGTGGCGAACCGGGGCTGGCTGAGATGCTGCGTGTCACCAGAGCCGGGGGCAAGATTGTGCTCATCTGGCCTCGTCTAGAGGATCGCGAGTGGCTGCTGGAGCACGGTTTTAACTATGTCTCCCTGCCTATCTCAGGAGAGATGCGCGTTCATTTCCATTCGTTGCGAAGCGCCATTGAGTGCGCGCGGCGTTTTTACGCTCGCAATAGGGCCGTTGTGGACTATATTCGTAGCCGTCGAAGAGCAGATATTCCCTTTTCTGTGATTGGCGTTAACCCTCCATGTGATTATTGTTGGCTTGAGGTTTCGTAGCAGCATGCGCGAGATGCGATAAAGGAAATGAGTTATGGTAACAAAAGTGACGATAACTGAGACAAGCAAATGGGTGGATACCCCCCCAAATAACCCACCGTTGCGGCGACTTAATGGGAAATTCATTGCCGCCATGCCCTGGCTGGATAAGCTCTCTACGCCTCTGCAAAAGTGGATTGCAAAGCTGTATGGTCAGCCGCGGGAGCCCTCGTATACCATCAAGGATATCCTCAACGGCGTCTGGCTGGGCCATCCGCTTCATCCTGTGCTGGTCACGGTTCCTCTCGGGGCCTGGACCACTACGCTGCTGCTCGACTTGGTCTGGCTCTCTGACGAGTATGAGGGGATAGCGCGCGCATCGGATATGACGATGTGGCTGGGCCTGGCGGGGGCGGGAGCATCGGCAGTTACAGGAGCGACAAACTGGGTCGATACCGACGGGCCAGAGCAGCGCACCGGTATGCTGCACGCGTTGCTCAATGGCGGCGTGACCGTTCTAAATCTGACCTCGGCGCTTTTAAGGCTTGTGGGTCAGCGCCGCAGCGCCATCACGCTCTCGACCACCGCCTATGCTATTGCCTTATATTCGGCGTATCTCGGAGGGGAGCTTTCTTACTCGACAGCTATTGGCGTCAATCATGTTGCCTGGGAGGGCGGCTCCGATGATTTTGTGCCGGTGATGGATGAGGAGGATCTGGTGCAGGGCAAGCTCACCAGGGTGGACGCGGCTGGCATTCCTGCCGTGTTGATCCGCGATGGCGCTAACATTTACGCTATTGCCGCCACCTGCTCACACCTGGGCGGTCCACTGGACGAGGGCAGCTATGAAAACGGCATTGTAACCTGTCCCTGGCACGGCTCCGGCTTTCGCATGTGCGATGGCAGCGTTGCTAATAGTCCGGCTGTCTATGCTCAACCCACTTTTGGCGTGCGCGTACGTAACGGCAAAATCGAGCTGCGACGCCTCGAACACGCGTAAACGCTGTAGGGTGGGGATAGCCCCGCCATACCCGGACACGCATAACGTAACCGGGGCCTCCGCTGATGGCTGATCTCTGCCCAGGAAGGAAAATGCCGCCATCTTTTATGTGAGAGCGGGGGCCAGCCCCGCCCAGGAAGGGGGCGCGCAGAGGAAGGCAAAAGCCAGCATCTTTTATATAGGGGTGGGGCTGGCCCCCGCCCCTATATAAACAGCAGTGTTTATATATAGAAAAATAAGAAAATTCTAATCTTTCGTCTCCATACTTTAGTTTATGATTACAAATACTTATAGTCGCGTTTTTATGGAGAAAATTCCATTGTAATTCTTGTCATATGAGGATACCCTAGTAATAGGGAGATAAAAAAAGTAACCGTAAACGGTCAGCAGATAGAAAAATGTTTAGATGAATAGATGTAAGATAAGCTATCACCCGTTTGAGAATATGAGGAGGCCAGTTGTGCAGACGCAAGAACTCGTGAGAAACCCCGCTCCAGATATGACCATGACCGATGCCATTTTAGCACAGTTAACGCTGAAGGGTGATCAGAGGGCTTTTGAGGTTTTACTAAAGCGTTACAGTACGCCGCTATTTAACTTCATTTACCGTTTCCTGGGTGATTACGATCAGGCTTGTGACGTTTTGCAACAGGTTTCAATTCGTTTTTATACGTCCCTTCCCAAATTGGGCACTGGTGAGCCCTTTAAGCCCTGGTTATTTCAAGTCGCCCGCAATTGTTGCGTCGATGAATTGCGCCGAAGGCGCCGTTATGCTATCCAGTTCTCGCTGCTGGAGTCGGAGAACAGCGATGGCGAGCTTTCCTTCCTGGGGGACATGCCTGATCCAGGCCCTCTTCCTGATGAGTTGATAGAACATCATGATCTCCAGCGTATGCTGCAAAAAACCATTCAGGAACTTCCTCCCAAGTTCAGATCTGTTGTTGTGCTGCGTTACGCCGCTCAGTTGAGTTTCTCGGAGATTGGTCATACCCTGAATATGCCGGAGGCGACGGCCAAAACCTACTTCCATCGCGCCAAAGTGCTGTTGCGCAAGATGCTCAGCGGACAAATGCAGGCTGTTACCGCCTGATAGTACCTGTGCATCTACTGTCAGCAAGATGGGAAGCCATTCAAAGCCCGCTCCTGATGTGATGGCTATTGCATTGCGGCGTCTGGGAGTTGCGCCCGACGAAGTCGTGATGGTTGGTGATATGGCCTTTGATATCGAGTCGGCGGCGCAAGCTGGCGTCAAGACCATTGCCTTCCGTTGTGGCGGCTGGAGCGATGGTGATCTTGCCGGAGCCATCTGCATCTACGATGGCCCCGCCGCCCTGCTGGCTCATTATGGGACGTCGCCATTGGTAAAAGGGGTCAGCGTAGGGGCGAGCGAATAGCATACCCGGGTGATTAGTAAAAGAGAAGGTCATCGTCGGATGCCTTCTCTTTTTATTTCTATCGAGTGCTGTGGCAGGGCGCTACAAGGCAGGATTGGCGCGGTATCGCTCTACTTGTGAGGCGATGCGGCGGCGAATCTCTGAGCCGGGGAATGGGGCATACAGCAGGGCCAGGACCACTCCCAGGACGAGCCCCATACGGAAAATGGTTCTGGCACGGCGGCGGCGGCGCTTATAGCGCGCAAGTTGTTTTTGCGCCGTGTCGCGCATGTCCTTAGCGGTCGCCGTCGCTTGTTGAGAACGCTTGCTAAACATGCGCTGGGTTTTGTTCCAGCCAGACTCAAGATTGCCCTGTGTCTCTTTGAGATTCTTCTGGACCTTCTTTTGAGTCTCTTTGAGGTTCTTCTGGGCTTGCTTTTGAGCCTCTTTGATGTTTTTGCTAGCATCCCTCTTATTTTTTTCGGTGATGATCTGAGCCAGACCAAGACCAGCTTGCAGCATTGCCAGAGCCTTCATCCAACCGCTGCCAATATTCTCCTGGACGTTGGATTGGAGATTCTGCAACTGCTTCTGCTTCCTCTTCATATTCTTGCGCGCCCATTTCATATCCTTACGGGACTTTTTCTGATTATACGCGAGCAACCCCTGAGCCAGACCCAGCCCTGCCAGGAATGCGGCCTGCGTTTTGTTTATCACCGGCTTCACGCTATCCTGCACGCTGGCGTAAGTGACCTGAGCAATATCTTTAGCCCCCTCGTACGTGGTTTGAGCTAAATCTTTTGCTTTTCCATTAACATCCTTCGCGCGCTCTGCACTGGTGTTTTGCACGTCTTTGAGCTTTGCCATATCCCCTCCATTCTTTATTATGTCAAACAAGGTAATGTTCCTTGAAACAAGTATCATTTAGACCACGCATGAGATGGGTGAGAGGTTTCAGGCTTGATACCTCTCCATGCTGCTATGCCAAAGGTGGTACAATACAGACCAGATTAATCGATTTTACAACGTGTTGTCATATCACTCTGTCCTGGTACGGAGAGACGATAGGAGCCTGATCATGGAGATACTTCGCACGCCCGATGAGCGATTTAGCGACTTGCCGGGCTATGATTTCGCACCTCACTATGTCGAAGTAGATGAGGTGCGTATCCATTATATCGATGAAGGCCCGGAAGATGCCCCTCCTGTGTTGATGCTGCACGGTGAGCCCTCCTGGAGCTATCTTTACCGCAAGATGATCCCGATCATCGCGGATGCTGGCTATCGAGCTATCGCGCCTGATCTGGTGGGCTTTGGACGTTCTGACAAGCCAATCCGGCGCGAGGATTATACCTATCAGCGCCATGTGGACTGGATGCGCGGGCTGATGCGAGCCCTTGATCTCAGGCAAATCACGCTGATGTGCCAGGACTGGGGCGGCCTGATCGGGCTGCGCCTGGCGGCTGAGCATGAGCATCGCTTCGCGCGTATCGTCGCCTCCAATACCTTTTTGCCAACGGGCGATATTCCTCCAGGCGAGGCATTTTTGCGCTGGAAGCGCTTCTCGCAGGAGACGCCAGTTTTTCACGTTGGCGGCATCGTCAAGGGTGCCTGTGTGAGCGAGCTTGATCCAGAAGTGGTCGCGGCGTACGACGCGCCATTCCCTGATGATCGTTACCTGGCGGGTGCGCGTCAGTTTCCCTTGATCGTTCCTATCTCGCCCGACGATCCCGCCTCGGCCCCTAATCGCCGCGCCTGGGAGGTGCTGCAACGCTGGGAGAAGCCCTTTCTGACCGCCTTTAGCGATTCCGATCCGATTACCAGAGGTGGAGATCGTTTCTTCCAATCAGCCGTTCCTGGTACGAAGGGCCAGCCCCACGTCACCATCTCTCAAGCCGGTCACTTTCTCCAGGAGGACAAAGGGGAAGAACTGGCGCGCGTTATCGTCGATTTCATGGCCCGACGGTAGGGGCGGGGCTAGCCCCCGCCCGATGGCAGGTATCATATCGATTTTACGGCACTGGCGGGGCTGGCCCCCGCCCGGAAAATCCAATAACTGCTTCGATGAGGACGCATCATTGTAAAAAAATGGAGGAGACCGCATGCATTCGCATAGCCATTACCATGATATCGCGCCTGGGGGCCCGCCGCAGCTAGAGCAGGTGAGCGAGGGGATTTATGCTTATCTCCAGCCCGATGGGAGCTGGGGTCTGAACAATCCAGCGTTTATCGTGGGTCCTGATGGGATTATCGTGATTGATACCTGCTTTACCGAGGCGCGCAGCAAAGCGTTGCTTGCCACCATTCAGAGTATTTCCCCGTTGCCCATTCGCACTATTATCAATACGCATCATCACGGCGACCATACCTGGGGGAACGGTTTGCTGCCTCCCGCTACGATCATCGGGCATGAGCTATGTCGCTCTGAAATGATCGCGGTCGGCTTGAGCATCAAGGCGCTCTTCCCAACGGCCAACTTTGGCGAGATCGTGGTGGTTCCTCCCACCGTTACTTTTACAGATCGTCTCGATGTGTATGCGGGCGATCTGAAGCTTGAACTCTACTACGTCGGCCCCGCCCATACGGTGAGCGATATCGTGGTCTGGGTGCCGGAGCGCAAGGTGCTCTTTACGGGCGATATCGTCTTTAAGGATTGCACGCCGTTTGTGTTGCAAGGCAATATCACGCCTTATTTCCCTGTGCTGGAGCGATTACGCGCCTTCGGCGCTGAAGTCCTGGTGCCCGGTCATGGGCCTGTCTGCGGGCCGGAGGGCTTCGACGAAGTTGAGGAATATTTGCGCTTCGTGCTGGAGACAGCGAAGCGAGGTTTTGCGCAGAACATTCCGCCGCTCGAACTGGCGCGACAAACCGATCTCGGCAAATACGCACGATGGGCCGATGCCGAACGTATCGTTGCCAATTTCCATCGTGCGTACTCAGAGTTACGCGGCGAACCTTATGCCGCTCCGCTCAATATTGTAGAGATCGTTCGCGAGTCCGAGGGCTATAGCGGCCATCCGCTAAGATGCTACGCTTGACATTTGCTGCACCTGCCATAACAACATGTCCCGTGGCGACAACATATCCTGGTAAATAGGGCGAATATTCGAACAAGGGGTTCTGAAGCCAGTATTTGCGTTCGAATATTCGCCCTATTTACCATGTATGACCGAATTTTAGAGGGAATCTGCAAGATCGCAGGCGAGCAGGGCAACCGCGAGGGATTGCCCTGCCTTATCCCCGTTCACCTTGAGAGCGTTGAAGCTGCATGACCTGCCAGCTCTCTTTGGCGATCTCCCAGTCTTCTTCGGTGTGGACTACCAGCACGCGTACGGCAGAATCGGGTGCGGCGATGTCCTGATCGACAGGCTCGCTTGCATTCTTGCCGAGATCGAGCTTGAGGTTGAGAAAGCGGAAGGCGGCACACGCGTCCGCTCGCACCTGGGGCGCGTTCTCGCCAATGCCTCCGGTAAAGGTCAGGACATCCACGCCTTCCAGCGTTGCCAGCATCGCGCCGATAAAGAAGCGCAGGCGATAGACGAACATCTCTAAGGCCAGCTTCGCCCGCTCATTGCCTTCCTTTCCGCTCGCTTGAGCGGAGCTAGACGCGCTAGCGGCGTTGGCGGGCGGAATTGCAAGACTCTCTTTGCTCGCTTTTACCACCTGACGCATGTCGCTTGAAACACCGGAGATGCCCTTCAGCCCCGATTCTTTGTTGAGCACCGTATCGAGTTGATCCACGCTTGTTTGCTGCTCTCGTTGCAGGTAGATCAGGATGCTCGGATCGATTGAGCCGGAGCGGCTCCCCATCATCAAGCCCTCTAAAGGAGTAAAGCCCATCGTGGTGTCGATGCTCTGACCCCCTTTGATCGCGGCCAGGGAGCAGCCGTTGCCCAGGTGACAGTTGATAATACGCAGCGATGCCAGGTCGCGTCCGACGATTTGCGCGCTGCGGCGGGCGCAATATTGATGGCTGATGCCATGAAAGCCGTAACGCCGGATGCCCTGCTCAAACCACTGATAGGGACCGGGATAGACGGCGATGGGCATGGGGAGCGTGTGGTGAAAGGCGGTATCGAAGACCGCCACCTGCGGAACGTCTCCCAGCATGCGCCTGGCCGTCTCGATTCCCTCCAGATTGGCGGGATTGTGCAGGGGAGCAAAGGCGCTCAGGCGTTGAATGGTTTCCTGGACGGTTGGCGTAATCAGCGTGCTTGCGCGGTAATCGGGGCCACCGTGAACGACACGGTGACCCACTACCCCGATATCACCGGGTCCATTGATGACTTTTGTCTCGCCGCTCCAGAGCATCTTGAGCATCTCTTCAAGAATGGCGGGCCGCGCTCCCATCGGAATAGCCTTTTCCAGTTTCCGTCCGTTGGCGCTGATGCGCAGGTTCGCGGCCTTGGTGTTGTGCGTCCAGTCCGCGTCACACGACCACAACGACGGTAATGGATGGTCCGGCAGGCTCCTCTCTATCTCATAGAGGCGCATTTTTTGCGTGCTGGACCCGGCATTAAAAACAAGTATGTTCATCGTTTATGCATCCCAGCTCCACTCGGTAATCTCTTTGGGGTCCACTCCGTTTTCCTGAATATAGCGGCGATGGGCGACCAGCACATATTCATAGTGATGGACGCGCTCGCTGGCACGCGCAGCTACGCGTGGATTGCGCGCTGCTGAGAGACGAATGGCCTGATTGATAAGGTGGTAACGGCTGGTGCCGTTGCGCACGTTCATATCAAACGGCGTCGTAGTGGTGCCCTCTTCCTGGTAGCCATTGATGATGAAGCGGTGAGTGGTGGCTCGCCCGAAGAGGAGCTGCTCCACCGAGGAAGGGTAGCCGTGGAAGTTGATAATCACCGGGCAATCTTTAGTGAATAGCGCCTCGAACATTTCCTGGTCCAGGCCATGTGGATGATCGGTATTTTGCTGCAATACCATCAGGTCGGTGACGTTGACCACGCGTACTCTCAGCTCGGGCATCTCGTCGCGCAAGATCTGCGTAGCTGCCATAACCTCTAGCATCGGGTTATCGCCGATGCCAACCAGCACAATGTCGGGATCAACGCCGCCGTCGATGCTGGCCCATTCCCATACCGATGCGCCGGCGCGGCAATGCGCGATAGCCTCGTCCATTGGTAGCCATTGCGGCATTGGCGGCTTGTTGGCAATGACCAGGTTCACATAGTTGGTGCTGTGCAGGCAGTGATC
Source organism: Ktedonosporobacter sp. (assembly GCA_035293765.1). Classification (GTDB taxonomy): domain Bacteria; phylum Chloroflexota; class Ktedonobacteria; order Ktedonobacterales; family Ktedonobacteraceae; genus DASRHT01. The sequence continues at coordinate 27,266 of DATGMF010000059.1, read as the reverse complement.
GACTGTGCTGATCAGACAATTGGCGTCGGGCGGCAGGTAGACGCGCGATACCGTAGGCTTTTTGTTCAGCACGCTATTGATCAGGCCGGGACTCTGGTGCGAGAACCCGTTATGCTCCTGCCGCCATAACGTTGAGGTCTCAAGGTAGTTCAGAGATGAGACGGGCAGACGCCAGGGGATCTCCATCGACATCTTGAGGAACTTGGCGAACTGATCCATCATGCTGGTAACGATGTTCAGGAAGGCTTCGTATGATGGGAAGAGCCCGAAGCGACCGGTGAGCAGGTAGCCCTGGAGCCACGCCTGGCAATCGTGCTCGCTCAATACTTCGATCACACGCCCATCATGCGCGGTGATTTTATCGTTGAATGGCGCAACCGGCCACTGGAAATCGCGTTTCGTGACATCAAGGACCGCCGTGAGCTTGTTGGATTCTAGTTCATCGGGGCTGAAAATGCGGAACGCGTGCGGATTCAGGAGCACCACCTCTTTTAGATAATACCCCAACTGCTCCGCATTACTGACGTTGATGCTGCCGCGGCGGAAAGGCTTCGCTGCCGTCCCGTCGCCAAGCTTGACTGCAAAGCGATGAATGTCTGGCAGCACCGGCTGATGGCGAATACGTCCGCCGAAGGTGTGAGGATTGCTGCCCATGCGCCTGTTGCCCTTAGGGCACTGTTCCAGAATATCTTCCTTCGGCCTGCCGTTAGCGTCCAGGAGCTCCTCGATATGATAGGAACGCAGCCATTGTTCTAGCAACTTGAGATGAGCTGGATTTTGCTTGACATCGGGCGCCGGAACCTGATGAGAGCGGTATGAACCCTCGATTGGCACCCCATCCATCTCTTTAATGCCGGTCCATCCCTTGAGCGAGCGCAAAAGGATCACCGGCCACTGCGGCTTCTCAATGGGATGACCCGAGCGGGCCGCCTGCTGAATGCGCCGTATTTCGTGATAAGCCCAATCCAGCGCACCATAGAGCTGCGCGTCCAGATCATCGCCCTCCACAAACATCACGCGGTAACCATAGCCGGTGAAGAGGTGAAGCAACTCCTCATCGCTCATCGCGCCGTAGATGGTCGGATTGGCTATCTTATAGCCATTTAAGTGCAAGATAGGGAGCACCGCGCCGGATTCGGCTGGATCAATGAACTTATAGCTATGCCAGGCCGTCGCGGTGGGACCGGTCTCTGCCTCGCCATCACCCACAATACAGGCCACGATCAGGTCCGGGTTGTCCATTGCCGCTCCGAAGGCCGTTGCCAGTGCATAGCCCAGCTCACCCCCTTCGTGGATCGTGCCGGGAATGCCGGGATAGAGATGGCTGGGGAAGCCGCCGGGCCAGGAGAACCTTCTCACAAACTCGTGTAATCCCTGCTTATCCAGCGTCAATGCGGGATAGAACTCGCGCAACGTCTCCTCCAGATAGAGGTTTGCCAGGTTGGCGGGCGCGCCGTGGCCCGGTCCCGTTACAAGAAACATATCGAGATCGTAGCGCGTGATCAGGTGATTAAGGTGGGCGTAGATCAGATTAATGCCGGGGCTGGTTCCCCAGTGTCCCAGCAGGCGATCTTTAATATTCTCTGGCCGCAACGGCTCTTCCAGTAGCACATTGTCTTTTAGATAAATCTGGGCTGCCGCTAAATAGTTGACCAGGCGGCGGTAACGGGCGATCTCTTCCAGTTCCGCGCCATGTGCCAGGCGAACTTCTTGCGCCGTAATTTTCACGCCTACCACAGGCATAGATGTTGTAGATGTTTCTATAGCCATGCAAATTCTCCCTCAAGACGGGTCACTGCTTGTATTTTTATGGTAATTATAGGTTACTACTATCACGTTCCCATCAAAGTTATGGTTATCGGTATCACGCCCCCATCAATATGATTGTTACATATTTTTTTGCGGAGACAAATAGCGTCATTTTATAACCCCCTGTGGGTAAAAACATCTGTTTTCCTGCGTGAGAACATGTATATTGTACATTTCCATCGCTACTGAGAAAATGGGTTATGTCGCGATAAGGCTAAAAATAACCGGAAGGGAGGCCACGCAGAAGTAGAAATTAACGGATAGCATAGATATTTATGTTATCTTTATGGATTTTTGTTGCGATCTCCATCATTGCATGATAGGATCAATTTTGCACGCAAAAATCCGGCAGCTATGCTTTGAAGCCATCCTGGCTCGTGGATAGGGCCAGTTCAAACGGAAGCTAGCGAGTCCATCTCTATTTGTAAGGATCGCGGAATGGGGAAGACGTATTTTCTTGATCTCCCGACCCTGCTCGAGTATCTTCGCGGACAATCATGTATGCTGACCACAGTAGTGACGGTTTCGGGTAAATCGGGCAATGGCTATGTTTTTCTGAAAGATGGCATGGTCATCAGGTGCTTTATCCGTATGCAGGATGGAACCCAGTTCGAAGGTCAGCTAGCATACCCATATCTGGAAGCATCCAAACAATGGCAAGTGCAGTTAGAGCAAGATGCCCCGGTGCCGTCACAACCTTCCCCACCTCCCCGGCCTGATGGTAGCGATCTTTCCCAGCCTCCCCAGAAACCCCTTGTACAAAAGAGAATGTTAGATCCCTCTTTGCTAGGACACCTGGATATGAGGCAGCGCCTGATTCTACGCACCGTTTTGACAATGGTGAATGGGCAAAGAACTGCCTGGCAGATCAAAGAACAACTCAACTTACCTCCCAATGTTGTTGATGAGGTATTGGCTTACCTTTACTCTATTGGCATCATTGAATGATCAGGCTCCGCTAAAAGGAGACCCTGGAAATTCCGAGCGATACTCCCACGATGAATCGGGGAGCTACAGCACAGCTCAGTCGCTCGGCAAAGAGGAGCAGAAAAATGGGAACTTTTCTTAACTGGTGGTACGGCGTTTCGCTGCCGAACCGTGGGCCAGATACAACGCCGATGGAGAGGGAGCGGACCCGTTACGCGCGTCTGACAAGCGCGTTTACCCTGCTGCTGCTTGTGACGTTTCTCCCGCTAGGCCCGATCATGTTTTTTGATTCCCCGCACAGCCCCTCGTCGCCTCCGCTGGCCGTGGCCCTGCTCTGCATGCTGATTGGCTCGCTCATGCTGGGGCGCTGGGGCCATCATATTCTCGCCGCGACCTGCGTCGTACTCTACGTCATCCTCGGCGTGACCGGTCCTCTGGTGACGAATCCCCTCGATCCCACCCTGTTGCCTCTTTTTGGTCTCTTTTCCATTGCCATCATTCTGGCCGGGGCGCTAATGCCTCCCCTGGCGTCGTTGATTGTGGGGGCCGGAAGCTGCGTCGAGATTGTGCTGATCTCCGTTTTCCTGCCGCATACCGATGCTTACGAGCAGATGTTAAAGCGGGGGCTTTTCACAATTACGCTGATGCTGCCTATCACGATCCAGGTGATCGTTGCTGTCATCATCTATGCGATTATGCGCAACTGGATTCTCACGATTCGCCGGGCAGATCGCGCGGAAGAGATTATCGCGTTGCAGAAAGAGATCGCCGACTACCAGCGCGGGCACTCCGTGGAAAGAGAGCAGTTGGAGGAGGGGTTTTACAAGATCGCGGATACCTATACGCGCATAGCCAACGGCGATTTCCAGGCGCGGGTCTCGTTGAGCGAAGGCAATGTGCTATGGTCGATTGCTCTGCCGCTCAATAATCTGCTCAACCGCCTCCAGTATTTGAAAAGTGATGTCGATACGCTCAACTATACACGCAATGCTGCTCGTCAGGTTGCCGAAAGCCTGCGCTATGCCATCGCTTCCGGGCGGCCTATGATTCTGCAACCGACCGGTACGCCGCTCGATCCCGTGCTGGTCGAGATTAATAAAATTGTTGGCACGCAGTCGTTCGCCAGAATGGTCTCGATGTCCGACCGACCGCTGGATCGCTAGCTTTATCTCAAACAAAAACGAGGGACGGGAACCGCTGCATGAAAATTCTCCTTACCGGCGCTTTAGGCAATATTGGTTTTAGCACGCTTGAAGAATTGCTGCGCCAGGGCCATACAGTGCGCGGCTTTGATCGACGAACAAAGGCGAATGAGAAGAAGGCGCGGCAGGTGGCGGGGAAAGCAGTCCTTGAAATTCCGCCCGACACTCCCACGATGAAATCGGGGAGCTACAGTGCAGCTAGCACTCCCACGATCAATCGGGGGGCTACGGCAGGCGGCAAGGTAGAATTGCGCTGGGGCGATATTCGTCAGGCGCAAGATATTGCAGCGGCTGTCGAGGGGCAGGAGGTGATAATTCACCTGGCGTTTGTGATCCCGCCCGATCTTGATGATGATCCCAAAGGGGCTTACGAGGTCAATGTGGTCGGCACACGCCACCTGCTGGAGGTCGCGCAACGACAGGCAACGCCTCCCAAGATCCTGTTTGCTTCAACCCTGGATGTCTTTGGTCATACTCAGGATCAGCCCCCGCCGCGCAAAGTCTCAGACCCGATATACGCGACGGATGACTATACCAGGCACAAGATTGAATGCGAAGAGATGGTCAAGAATTCCGGCCTGGAATGGGCCATTTACCGCTTTGCCGATGTTCCCCCGCTTGCCGCGCGCAATCCTCATCCCATCATGTTTCGTATCCCCTTGAATACGCGCCTGGAAATGCTGCATACGCACGACGCCGGATTGGCCGTTGCCAACGGGGTGCGTAGCCCTATCTGGGGGCGAATCTGGCTGATCGGCGGCGGTTCTCGCTGTCAGGTCCGCTATCGGGACTATCTCGGTCGCATGCTTGAGGCTATGGGGATTGGTATGTTGCCCGAAGACGCCTTTAGCCACGAGCAGTACTGCACCGACTGGCTCGACACGACCGAGAGCCAGGCCCTACTCAGTTATCAACGCCATTCATTTGATGATATTATTGAAGATGTGATCAAGGCCACTGCCCTGCCCCCTCCCGTGCGGCAGCTCCTGCCCTTGTTCCGCCCGATTGTGAGGAGATCGATCCTGAAGATGTCTCCTCATGCAAAAGTTAAAGCGTGACGCTTTTATAAGGATATTCTCTATGATCATTCCCAGCAGGATGCTTTTATCAGGGAATGAGAGGCAAGGATGCGCAAATTATCCACTCATCATGTGCTGGTCGATGATGTGCCAGCCTATTATCAGGTTGTGGGTGAGGGGGAGCCAGTTGTGCTGGTGCATGGACTTTCCGGTTCGATGCGCTGGTGGGTGCGCAATGTGCCGGCGCTGGCTCAGCATTATCAGGTCTACGTGCTTGATCTGCCAGGGTTCGGGCTGATGCGTCGTCTGCGCGGGCGCTTTACGATTGAAAAGGCGTTAACCTGGCTGATTGATTGGATGGAGGCGGTCGGTTTGCGACGTGCTCATTTCATCGGCCACTCGATGGGCGGCTATATCTGTATGCTGCTCGCCGCTCGTCGCCCTGAACTGGTGGAGAGCATGGTGCTGGTCTCGCCCGCCGCCATTCCACAGGCTCGCAGCGTCTACGGCTATTTCATTCCACTCATCAACTCCCTCGTCAATCTCAAACCCAGCTTTCTTCCCATTCTTCTGCACGATGCCCTGCGCGCAGGCCCCGTCACGCTCCTGCAAGCCCTTCAGGACATCGTGCTGGCGCAGGCCCACGAGATTATGAGCAAAATTGCTGTGCGCACGCTGATCGTCTGGGGCGATAGGGATTTCCTGGTCCCTCCCAAATTCGGGCATGTTATACGTCAGGAACTCCCCAACGCTCGCCTGCTCAAGCTTACCAGAGCCGGACATATTGGTATGTATGATCAGTATCGCGAGTTCAATGCGGCTGTGCTGGCGTTTTTAGGCGGAGAGTGTGTGGGGGAATAAGAGGTGAGATTATAATCAGGGTGACCTGTGGCCTGCTTAGACACAGGAAGTGCCGGGGAACACTTTTCCCCGGCCATTCTTGCCTGTGCTCTCTATACTAACCGAGCCGCCCCGGGTGAAGCTCTCGTCCCGGACGCAGTTCCTTCTCATAGCGTCCGATACGCATAGCCACACGCATACCAACCTGTTCATAGAGGCGTTGCGCACCTGTCAGGTTCTGGCTATCAACGCCCAGAACGACGCGTTTGAAGCCACGCATGTAGAAGGCGCCAAAGGCGTGGTGTAGCAGCGCGGTTCCCAGGCCATGTTTACGCCAGGAGGGAAGCACCGCCAGGCGTGGAATTACTCCGAGGCCGGCTTCCTGGTCGCGTACCTGGCAGAGGATTGCACCGACTGTTGTGTCCCTATCCATTGCCAGGAACCAGAGCGAAGGATCGAAGTCCTCGTGTACCATGAATTCTCGCCACTCCTCGAAAGTACGTGGCATGTGCATGAAGTGGTCCTGAAATGCCTCCTCGACGACCTCGTAAGCTCGCCGGATATCGTCACTACTGCCGTCGCAGGCTCGTATCTCGATACCCGTGGGCCAGACCGGGGCAGTCGGCTCTTCTGCGAACGCGATCTCCATATTGAAGTAAACGCGGGTCAGGCTGTAGCCGCGCCCTTCGAAGAGTGCGCGTGAGGCCGCACTGTTGGCGATGATAGAATTCACCAGCACCAGGCGCGTATCCTCGGGCAGTGTCGGCTCGATCTCGGCGGCGCGCGCCTCCATTAGATCGAGCAGCGTTGAACCGAGACCACGACCGGCGTAGGCTGGATGTACGTAGCCATCGCCCGTAAGGCGGCCATAGCTGGCGGCGTCATGGCACCACAACAGGCCATAAGCTGCCAGCGAACCCTCTGGGGAGAAAATGCACCAGGCGTCGGCCCTGGGATCGAGATGCTCCCAATCGCCGCGAATTTCAGCCGGGGTGTAGCGATCAGCGGAACCGTTCTCGCTTATTTCATAAGCATAGATCAAATCGATGATTGGCTGAACATCTTCCTCCATCGGAGGACGCACCATATAGTTTGCGGGCAAATGTGTATACATGGAGTTCCTTCTCCTAAATCTCTAACGAAGAACGATGAGATGGTTTTGTACATGCAGAGAACAGGCGGCGAATAATTGCAGGCCAGTCCTCTTTATCGTTAAGATGTTATCAGATGAGGGACGTTTTTCGACATACTATCCCTGCTCAAAAAAAGCGGCGGGCGCGTTATATTTTTGAGCGCGATGTGAAAAACAATATGCGTGCCTTGCCTCTGGTTGTCAGGCAGAGGCAAGAGCCACGATTTATGAAGAATAAAGGTGTATTTTCGCGTTTTTATTGTACCTCAAGAAGCAGAGTTTACGCAATATCTGTGACAGGTCATGTATTGATCTGATGGATGGCGAAAAATGGAAACCTCTACCTGGGGTGCAATATGTGGCAAAAATGTATTATTATAGAGGGACCCGGCTGTCATACTGTCGTAGACAGAGATTAAGGAGTATCTGATGGATACTGTGCGAGCCTCTACTCAGGAGCAGGGCGAAGCTGAGCGGGCTTTGACCTCGCGGCGCTTTGAACTTGACCCTGCCGACGCAGTAGAGTTTTTCTATCGTCAGGGCTGGACCGATGGGCTGCCCGTCATACCGCCCACGCCTGAACGTGTCAACGAATTTTTAGAGTATTCCGGTCACTTTCCCGCCGACATCCTGGGCACGATCCCGCCGCGCAACCGGATCATCACCGCCGAGAAGGTTGCCATCAATGCCGTGATGGCTGGCTGCCTGCCGAACTACATGCCGGTGATTACTGCCGCCATTGAAGCCATGTGCCAGGATCAGTTTAACCTGCACGGCATTACGGCCACCACCGGGGGCACCGCTCCCTTGCTGATCGTCAGCGGACCCGTGGCCCAGCAGCTCAACATTAATAGCGGCGTCAACTGCTTCGGTCCTGGTGTGCGAGCGAACGCCACAATTGGACGCGCCATTCGCCTGACGTTAATCAATGTCGGCGGCGCCGTCCCCGACGTGCTCGACAAAGCCTGCCTGGGGCATCCTGGCAAGTATAGCTATTGTATCGCGGAGGACGAAGAGGGCAACCCCTGGGAATCGCTAAGCGCCGAACGCGGTATGCCGGAGGGCGTCAGCTCCGTCACCGTTTTCGCCGGCGAGGCTCCGCATTATGTCAATTGCCAGATAGGCGGCACGGGCGAGCGCATCGTTGGTGCGATTGTCAACACCATGATGAGCACGCTCTATCGCGGCGGCGGCTGGGCGCTGGTGCTCGGTCCCGAACATGTGACGATCTTCAAAAAGGAGGGTTGGACAAAGGGGCAGATTCGCCAGGCCATTTACGAGCGCGCCACGCGTTCGCTCGCCGAATTCAAGCGCCTCAATGGCCTGCCCGATAGCGCGATCTCCGCTGAAGACGCTGCTGCAATCTATCGTTATCTCTATACGCCCGAAGAACTGCTCATTGTCACCGCCGGCGGTAAAGCGGGCGGCTTCTCCGCCATCGTCCCGCCCTGGGCGGCGGGTGACTCACATCCAGTCACGCGCGCTATTGGCGTTTGTATTGATTGCGCTTAACCGCGAGAACATAGTAAGATTCCAGGTGTAAAGGCAAAAGGAGCGAACGAGATGTCAGAAAAACTCATCGTTCTGGACCCGACATTAGAAGTTGAGGCTCCACAAACGAAGCAGGCTGCTCGCCCGTCGCAGATTCGTATGCTGGGGTTATTAGATAACAGCAAGCCCAATTCTGGCGAGCTGCTCAAAAAAGTGGCTGTGCTACTGGCCGAGCGGTATCCCGAGGTCCAGGTCAGATACTATCGCAAGTCCGGGGCGTATCGGCCCGCTCCTGCGGCTCTGCTTGATCAGATGGCAGCCGAGTGTGATGCCGCGCTAGTCGGTATTGGTGATTGAGGGTCGTGCAGCTCGTGTAGTATACACGATGGATTAATGATCGAGCGGCGCGGCAAAGCGGCGGCGGTGATCTGCACCGAGCAATTTGCCAGTTCAGCTCGTATGACGGCGCAGACCTTTGGCATGGCCGGCTATCCATTTGCGCAAATCCTGCATCCCATCGGGCGCGTTACCGAGCAGGAGCTGGACGAGCGCGCCAGGGTTGCTTTGCCACAGGTATTAGCCATTCTTGAATTGGCGGGAGAACCGCAGAAACCGTAAAACTGAGAGGAGGAGCGCCTATGCGCTTAGTAAGTTACCGTCCACAGCCTGGAGAGGCGTGGAGAGCTGGCATTGAGGAGCAAGGACTCGTCATTGCTGGAAGCGCCGTGTATGCCAGCGCGGGACGGCATAGCGAAAAGCTGCCCACCGTCCGCGAACTGCTTGAGGCAGGTCCGGCGGCCCTGGAAACCGTCTTTGCTAATGCCAGACAGATATTTAGCGCTGGCAAGCAGGAATTGGTGCCGCTTGACTCGATTGAACTGGGGCCGCCGGTACCCGACCCCGATAAAATTGTCTGTCTGGGGCTCAACTATGCCGATCATGCCGCCGAGGCAAAGATGGCTATCCCCGAAGTTCCAGTACTTTTTGCTAAATTTCGCAACTCTTTAACCGGCCCTTACAGTTCAATCGTTTTACCTCGTAATAGTACTGCTATTGACTATGAGGCCGAACTTGCGGTAGTAATCGGTAGAACCTGTAAGGACGTTGCAGAGAAGGATGCCCTCAGCCATGTCGCGGGCTACACGATCATGAACGACGTGACCGCCAGGGATTTACAGATGCGCACCCCGCAGTGGACCGCTGGCAAGGCGCTGGACACGTTTGCGCCGATGGGGCCGGGCATCGTACCCGCAGCAGAGATTCCCGATCCGCAAACTCTGGAAGTGATAACCCGCCTGAATGGTCAGGAGCGGCAGCATAGCAATACCGCGAAGATGATCTTTTCCGTGGCAAAGGCTATCGAATTTATCAGTTCGATCATGACCCTGGTGCCGGGCGACATTATTGCCACGGGTACGCCTTCTGGCGTAGGTTTTATCCAGCATCCTCCCATATTTATGCACGAAGGCGATCTGGTAGAGATCGAAATCGAGCGCGTCGGGCGGATCGCCAATGCAGTCGTTGGATCTGGAGGTGCCACTGCTAGCAGATAAAACCTATTTCACACGCCGAGACGAGGTAGAGGTAGAACTGCAACTCCAGTTCTACCTCTACAACACTATTTAACTTTAGAACGAGGGGGATACACGTATGAGTAAGTTCACCACAGGGGAGATAGGCTATCTCAAGAGCCAGCCACTGGGACGGCTGGCAACGGTTAATGCCAAAGGGGAACCTCATGTCGTGCCGGTGGGTTTCTGGTACAATGCCGAGCTGGATGCGATTGATATCGGAGGGTTTGGCATGGGGAAAAGTAAAAAGTTTCGGGACGCGGCTCAGCAAAAAATTGTCGCTTTCGTCGTGGATGATACGACTCCAGATAGAATGCCGCGCGGTATAGAGATACGTGGACGAGTTGAGGCGTTCTCTACCGGTGGGGAGCGGTTAAAGCCGGGCTTTGACCAGGAGTTTATTCGCGTGTTCCCTACTCGTATTATGAGCTGGGGGATCGATAATGAGCCATATCATCCCAAAGGCCGTGCCGTTTGAGGCCATGCAAAAACAAATCCCGGCACAAAAGCTGTGTCGGGATTTGTTTTTGCCCAGCCAGGGAAAAAGTCCACCAGGGGCAATATGATAAAAACCTTGTATTCTTGCATCCATAGACCAGTCATTTAAAAAAATTTTATGTTATACTATGTATAACTCCATCGTAGAGTGCCCAAAGATCAGTAACTTGGGAGTTTTATCAAAGCACTACAAAAAGATGGGAGGCATACTACAGGCATCGACAATATATATACTGCCTTCCTGTGTAGGGTATATCTTGTTGGTATGTTTCCTTTCCTTCGCTTCCATTTCTGCGCACTCGTTAAAAGACACGTTGGAGTATCCCCAGGACGACTATAGAGAGAAAGGAGGTAGAGAGAAGCACTTTTCGGGTAGCCAAGTTCTTTCGTAGTGCGTTTCCTTCATTAGTACTGTCCCTTTCAAAAGTCTCATAGGGCGAGGCTGATGACTATCAATAAATAGTCGAAAACCTATCCTACCTGGCAGGAAGCGAAGCCTGCCACAGGCAGAGCATACAGGCAAACATCGTGGTTGCCATGTACACGATTCAAGGAAGTACGCGTATTGCTGACCTTTTAAGGAAAGGTGGGAAATTTCAATGGCTCAAATCGCGGCAGAAAACGCACGCGCCGAAGCGGCGGCATCGTCCGCCAATCCTGCCCCCCTCGGGCTAAGCGCCTTCGCGCTCACTACATTCGTTCTCAGTTGCGTCAACGCAGGTTTTCTTACCACTCAGGGGCAGGGATTAAATATCGTTCTCGGGCTGGCATTCTTCTATGGTGGTCTCGGGCAACTGATTGCCGGGTGGTGGGAGTTCCGCGCGGGTAATACCCTCGGGGCCACGGCGTTCTCCTCTTACGGTGGCTTCTGGCTGGCTTATGGCGCCGTCCTGCTTCCCGGAACTGGTATTCTGGATGCATTGCTCAAAGCCAATGCTTTCCATCCCGCAGCAGCAATTTTCAACCTGGGATGGGCACTCTTTACGCTCCTTATGCTCCTTGCGGCGCTGAGGACTAACTTGGCTCTTATCGCTGTTTTCTTTTTCCTTTTCCTGACCTTCCTCGTGCTCGGTATTGCGGAACTGATGGGAGGAGCGTTGGGGGTCACCGCAGTGGGCGGCTGGCTTGGTATCGTCACTGCCCTGGCGGCCTGGTATACCGCGCTGGCAGGAGTTTTGAGTAGCTCTAAGAGCGCGTTTACCTTGCCTGTCTGGCCGCGTGGCTAGTCGTTAGTTTTACCAAAGGTCTTGTTTTAGCGCCATGGCCTTCAGGTATCAGCCTGTATATTCCTGGTACCTGAAGGTCTGCTTACTAACACTGTTCGGTATTTCGCGGATCGCGCGTATTTTTCCAACTTTTGTTGGTATATGCATAAGTTCGCGGTCCTGTATGCGACCAGGGAGAAAGACAAAGTGGGCGTGTTGATACAGAACATTGTAGTAGTGGAACATTATCATATATACAGGAGGTAATCAGACAATGGCGAAAGAAGCGGAGGAAATAGCAGTTTCTGAGGCGCAGATCGCTGTTCACTGGCGGGAGGAGGAGTACTATCAGCCCTCTCCAAAATTTATTGGGCAGGCGAATGTCAGCGATCCGAGTATCTTTGAGCGGTTCAGCGAGGAGCACTTTCCAGAGTGCTTCAGAGAATACGCGGACCTGCTCACATGGGACCATTATTGGCACACGACCCTGGACACAAGCAATCCCCCTTTCTGGAAATGGTTTGTTGGTGGTCGCCTCAATGCCTGTTACAACTGCGTAGATCGCCACCTGAAGACCAGCGCAAATAAGGCAGCTCTTATCTGGGTCCCCGAGCTGGAGACAGAGGATACCAAAGCCATCACATACCGGGAGTTGTATATCAGAGTTAACGAGTTTGCCGCGCTGCTGCGGGATTTCTGCGGCGTCAAGGCGGGCGACCGTGTCACCTTCCACCTGCCAATGGTTCCTGAACTGCCCATTGCCATGCTAGCCTGTGCGCGTCTGGGCGTCATTCATTCTGAGGTTTTTGGCGGCTTTAGCGGCGCTGCGTGCGGAGGTCGCATTGCCGACTCGGAAAGTCATATCCTGGTGACGATAGACGGTTACTACCGCAATGGAGAGTTGCTTGACCACAAGGTGAAGGCCGACGAGGCGGTAGCAGAGGCTCAGAAGCAGGGAGTCAAAGTGGATAAAGTCCTTGTCTGGCAGCGTTATCCAGGTCGGTACTCCTCAAAGACCCCGATGGTAGAAGGGCGGGATTTCTTCGTCGATGAACTATTGAAGGAGCATCGCCGCAAGATCGTCGAGCCGGTCTCTATGCCTGCCGAGGCCCCACTGTTTCTCATGTATACCAGTGGCACAACTGGTCGCCCCAAAGGCTGCCAGCACAGCACCGGTGGCTACCTCTCGTATGTCGCTGGAACCTCAAAGTACTATCAGGATATCCACCCTGAAGACACCTACTGGTGTTTTGCCGATATCGGCTGGATCACCGGGCACTCCTACATCGTCTATGGTCCCCTCGCGCTTGGCACGACGAGCGTGATGTACGAAGGGGTGCCGCTGTATCCCGACCCCGGTCGTCCCTACCGCATCGCCGAACGGCTCGGCGTCACCATCTTCCACACAGCGCCAACGACGGTGCGCATGCTGCGCAAGGCTGGCCCCGACGAGCCGCAGAAATATAACTACCATTTCAAGCACATGACGACCGTGGGCGAGCCGATAGAGCCGGATGTCTGGCGTTGGTATTACAACGTTGTCGGAAAGGGAGAAGCCGTCATCGTCGATACTTGGTGGCAGACCGAGACCGGCGGCTTCCTATGCAGCACTATGCCAGGCTTGCAGGCGATGAAGCCTGGGAGTTGCGGCCCCGGTTTACCCGGTATCTACCCGGTGATCTACGATGAAAAACACGAAGAGGTTGCGGCTGGTAGTGGCCGGGCGGGGAACATCTGCATTCGCAACCCGTGGCCTGGCATCTTCCAGACGATCTGGGGCCAGCCGGAGCGATTCGTGGAGACCTACTATGCCAAGTATTGCAAGGATCGCACGAGTAAAGACTGGCACGATTGGCCGTACTTTGCAGGCGATGGCGCGTTCCTGGCCGCCGACGGCTATTTCCGCATCCTGGGCCGGGTCGATGACGTGATCAACGTTGCCGGCCACCGACTGGGCACGAAAGAGATTGAGTCGGCCTGCCTCACCGTGAGCGAGATTGCCGAGGCCGCTGCCGTACCTCTGGTGGACGAATTGCGCGGGCGTGTCGTCGAGGTGTATGTTTCTCTGAAGCCTGGGTTCAACCCGAGCAAAGAGATTGAGGAGAAAGTGAACACGGCGATTGAAACACAAATCGGCAAGATCGCGCGCCCCAAGAATATCTGGATCGTTGCGGATATGCCCAAAACGCGCTCTGGCAAGATCATGCGCAGGGTCCTGGCTTCGATTGCCAACTTTACCGATGTGGGGGATGTCACGACGCTAGCGAACCCGGAGATCGTGGAAAACATCCGCCACTACTCCCAGAGCGAGAAGCTGGCACGGGGTCAGCTTCCGCGCGAGCTTTCACCAGAGGAGCTGGAAGAGATCAAACGCTTTGGTCAAGTCGAGTAGCCACTCAGGCTCAAACAAGAGGGCAGATCAACATCTGCCCTCTTGTTTTGCGCTATTTAGGAGTGCCCCCGTAGGGACGCGATTCCATCGCGTCCGCTTTAGTCCCTGTCTCGCCTATCCTGTCCTGTCCGTCCTACCATCCTCCAGCGGATCAGCAGCGACGTCTTCTCTGTTGGTGTATCGCTTGTCGGCACGGACGGGCGCGGAAGCGGACGACATTCATGCCGTCGCCACAGGCTAAATCATGCGCGCGTCCTCTTCTGCGATGTGAGTTGGAACGCGATAAATGGGCCGCTATGATTCTGTGGCATGTGACCGCGCAGGTGGGTGCCCGCCTCTTCGTACTCCTCCGCTTCGATGGTGCCGAATTGGTGAAATTGCGCGACCAGGTCGCCACGATCATACGGAATAAGCACGTCGAGCGCCACAAATTGTTGTATCAGCGTTTCGCTGATGCAGCGCAGCAAGGCGTCGATATTTGTTCCCTGAGCGGCAGAAACTTTTACCGCGGGAAAATTGGCTGCCAGACCGTTGAACTGGAGCGGGAGATCGCAGGGCAACAGATCGATTTTGTTCAGCGCCACCACTGTGGGGAGGCCGCCCGCGCCAATCTCTTCCAGCACTTGCTCGACGGCATCAATCTGCCGATGTACATGAGGATGCGAGGCATCAACGACGTGTAGCAGCAGATCGGCTTCCGCGACTTCTTCCAGGGTGGCGCGGAAGGCCGCGACCAGCGTTGTTGGGAGGCGCTGTACGAAGCCGACGGTATCGGTCAGGAGAATCTCCTGCCCACCCGCTAGCCTGACGCGACGCGTTGTCGGGTCGAGCGTGGCGAAGAGCTTGTCCTCCGCCAGGTTGCGCGTGCCTGCCAGTTGATTGAGCAGGGTGGACTTGCCCGCGTTGGTATAGCCGACCAGCGCGACAACTGGCGCGCCCGCATATTTGCGCCGGTCGCGATGGAGCTGCCGTTGCGCGCGCACCAGCTCTAAATCTTCCAGCAACTGATCTTTCTGGCGACGGAGCAGGCGGCGGTCAACCTCGATCTGTTTCTCACCCTCGCCGCGCTGTTGCACGCTGCCGCGCTGGCGGGAAAGGTGCGACCACTGGCGGGTCAGGCGCGGCAGGTCATACTCGACCTGAGCTAACTCGACCTGCAAACGGCCCTCGCGGGTGCGTGCGCGCTGACCGAAGATGATCAGGATCAGCGCGGTACGATCAAGCACCTGCACCTCCAACTCTTTCTCCAGATTGCGATGCTGGCCGGGCTTTAGCTCCAGATCGAAAATGACGGCATCGCAATCGTGGAAGCGCACAAGATCCGCGAGTTCCTGCACCTTGCCCGAGCCCAGAAGGGTGGCGGGATGCGGCTGAGCGAGGCGCTGAATGACGCGATCAACGCATGTGACGCCCGCCGTTAAGGCCAGTTGCGCCAGCTCGTCCAGCGATTCCTCTACGGGCCAATCGGTGGTGGGCATCTCCACGCCGACCAGAATAGCGCGCAACGGGGCCTCAGCTAGCAATCCTTGCATGGGCTTATCTTGATTGGTATCTTTACCAGGAGAATAATTTTCTTGCAAACCTGGCTCCTTTTTGAAGTTGATGTAATTTCTGTTGACTATGACTGATTGGGAAAAATCATTGCTTCTGTAGAGGCAGGTGGGAGAGGCGTAAAGCAGCTTCGGGCCGAGAGATGTAGGGATTGGATGCGCACTGCCAGAGAATAAACAGCCTTCACCACCATGTACCTTTTAGCATACCTCCATGATGCAGAACATCATGAAAATTGGCCGTGTAAAGACGGGAATATGCTATGAAGCTGGTACATTTTAGATGAAGATTATCACGCGCTGTATCTCCTGTGAGGATAATTTATGTAATCAATTATACACGGTTTTTTCGGAAAAATCAAGCCTTTTTTGGTCGTGGTTGGGGCTGTGCCTTGCGCCTGCTCTGAAGCAACCGCAGCTCAGGAGGTGAGAGATTCCCGAGCTGCGATCATGGGCGATGATTGATGGACGCTTTCCGCTAGACATCAAACTCGATGATGTCTATACTTTCTCAAGCGAGGCGGCGGGAGCTGATGGCTCTCTTGACTCCGCTTGAAGGTACTGAAAGTATCACTTAAACACTATCGGCAGCGACCCTAATCCTCTGAAGACCAGGCTTTGTGACCATTGCAATGTCACGGGTTCGTCCAGGTGAAATGAAGGGATGCGGCGAATGAAGGTGCTGAAAGCAATCTCGCCTTCGAGCCGTGCGAGCGGCGCGCCCAGGCAGAAATGGATGCCGTGGCCGAACGAGAGCAGTGGGTTCTTCTGACGGCGCAGGTCGAGCTGATCTGGATTAGCGAACTGCTCAGGATCGTGATTCGCCGCTCCCAGACTGAAGAAGACTTCCTGGCCCGCGTTGATGTGTTTGTTGCCAAGCTCTAAATCCACGCTGGCACGGCGTGATGTAAGCTGGACCGGACTATCGTAGCGCAGCAACTCATTGACCGCGGTTTGTATGATTGAGGGATCGCGCTGCAAGATCTGAAGCTGGTCCGGGTTGCGTATCAGGGCTAGCAGACCGTTGCCGAGCAGGTGCGTCGTTGTGCCGTGTCCGGCGGCGAGCAGCAGAACGCAGTTTGCCAGCAGCTCTTCTTCCGTTAGCCGGTCGCCCTGCTCCTCGGCGGCGATCATCGCCTGCATTAGATCGTCTTTAGGATGAGCGCGGTGCTGCTGAATAATCTGGCGGAAGTACTCGATAAATTCGGAGACGCCCTGCAAGGACTGAAAAAGTATCTCCGGCGTCAGTTCGGTCGCGCCGAGCAGGGTGCCGAAGCTGCCGGTCCACTCGGTGAACTTGTCACGGTCCTCAGGAGGCACGCCCAGGATCTCCGCGATCACGATGGCGGGCAGCGGATAGGCGAATTCGGCAATAACGTCCATCGTCCCCTTTGCCAGGGCCGCGTCGAGCAGTTCATTGACAATATGTTCAATGCGTTCGCGCATCGCTTCGACCACGCGAGGGGTGAAAGCCTTCGCCGCCAGGCTACGCAGGCGCGTATGATCGGGGGGATCGAGAAAGAGCATCTGATGCGTCAAGGCGCGGGCAGCCTGACCAAGCGTAGGTCGCAGCTCTTCAGGAAACATCAACTCGTCCATCATAAAGCTGGCGGTGGAGAAGCGCGGATCGCGCAATCCAGCAACCACATCGGCGTGTCGCGTCACCACCCAGCAGTTCCCCCGCTCATCCCACAGTATGGGGTCGATAGCACGCAACTGGTGATAAATCGGGTAAGGATTGGCGATACTCTCGGGCGAGTCCAGAATGCTCAAGAGGCTCAGTGAGGTTGTATCATTATTTTGCATGTGATTCTGCCTTTACATAAAGAACTGTCTTTATTCTAAGAGGTGAAGGAACGGGGTGTCAATGCCAAAACACCCTTCGTAGGGACGAGATTGATCTCGTCCCTACGAGGGGTGCTGGCGTGTGAGGGATGATGTGATGGGCGCTGTAGCTCCCCGATTCATCGTGGGAGACGCGACCAATTGCGTCGCCACTGTAGTCCGAGCAGTATATTATTTTTGGGGAGGGTGGGGGCAGATGCGAGGCGCTGCCCCCTACCGGTTGGGCTAAAATCCTAGTACGTAGGATGGTTTGGTTGGGAAGAGGGTTTTGAGTAGCGTTGCTGTGTTGTTGTTTGCCCAGACATCGGGAAAGATCTGGCGTAGCTCGTCCAGGCCGCGATAGCCGAAGAGGATCTGGAGAAAGACCAGCGGCGGGAAACCTGCTCCGGCGTTGGAGTCGTAGGTGGGCAGCTCCCAGTCTTCAGCCGCTGTCAGGCGTCCGTTGTCAAAGACCATCCGCAGACCGCTGCGGTAGCAGTCGATTTTCAGCTCTCCTGTATAGCCCGCCAGGATGGAGCTGCTTAAACGCCTCTCCAGGACTGGCGCGATATGCCGGAGAAATGCAGGCACGTTGGCTACGCGTATATACCAGGCGTAGTCAGGCTGGTGGAAAGGGGCCAGCTCTTCTCCTAACGCCTCATAAACGGGATGAGAGCGGTAGAGGACGAAGCTGATCTCCCGCAATGGCTCTGCATCAGGAGTGTGGGTTGGCATTTGCAGGCCGTAAGCCTGCAAAGCGCGCAATACTGATGGCATCATCGCCTGCAAATTGATGCCGGGAAGCACCTCAAATGCCATGACACTCATTTCGCGCCCGCGCCGTGCTGCATAGGTTATAAGAAACCCTTTTGAAGCTCCGCTGACATCAACGATCATCTGAATATGCATGGACTTATCGGCTTCGGAATTGCTCTGCCACGCCTCGATTTCGTAGCGCCAGTAACGTTCGGGCATATTGTGCCAGACCATGCTGGTCGAGCGACGGCTGTTATAGGCTTCCATAATCAGCGGCAGATCCTCGACTGTGGCCGTACGCAAGGTATATGGTTCGGGCTCTCCCTCCTTTGCTTTGGGAATGATTGAGAGGTAGGTAACGCGCTTCCCTTCCAGGTCCAGCACGTATTCGTAGCCGAACTGGCGATAGAAGTAGGGAATGCCGGTGATCGCCTGGACAAGGCGTCCCTCGGCTTCGCTGCGAGCGTGGATCGTCTCGAATAATGCTCGTATCAGGCCGCGACGGCGGTAAGTGGGATCGCTAGCGACAATTTCGGGACGACCGACGCCAAAAGGGATGCCTTCGTATTCCCATTCGTGCCGCCAAAGACAAGTGCAGGCAATAATTGGATTGCCCTCTTTGCGCGTATCCTCAATAATGGCATAGTCAGTAGGATTCATCCAGGGATGGCGTCCGCTCATCAGCCGACGCACAAAATTCATCAAGTTCGTGTTCTGCGGATCGGAGGCGCTATCACGAAAAACCTGGCCGCATAACTGTACGATATGTTCCGTATCATCCTGTGTGGACCAGCGCAATACGAGCCCATCGCCTAAATCGCGCCGATATGTACTATCGGCGGCATCTCTGATTGTCTGCATGGTTGTTCCTTCCTCGTTGTTGTGTACATAAAGCTAACAGGCATAGTGGTATGGCAGGAGCGCAAAAAGCCCATAAAAAATCGTGGGATTGCTCTACCTGCCCACGATTCTGAAGAGTTGCTTTGTGCTACTAAGCGTCAGATGAAAGAGACGTTCTGTGCGGGCTGGCAGGCTCTCCAAAATTTGGGCGCAGTAAGGCCCAGGGCCGGGAGCGGCTCTGTGTCGGGGATAGTGATCGTTGATGTAAGGAGCAAGGCCGCGACCGTAGTTGGCACACACAGTTTCCAGGCACGCTGTGGTAGAAGCTGGTGAGAGCCAGGATGCCACATACTGGAAACCTCCTTATGGTCTGGTCGCGTGATAAGTGGTATAATTACGTGTAACTGATACAACTATACCGGGTCTTCAGAGGCTTTGTCAAGGTTGTGCGGGTGGCCTCACTGAAGAGTTACAAGGCAGGTGCCAAAGCAATTGACATCGCCTGCATGACCCTCTATACTAAAGCAGGCAAAAAAGAACTTTGCAGCTATGTACTCATCTCTACATAGCGTGCCAAGAGGAGGATATCAAGGACAATGACCTACGTAATCACCCAGCCGTGCATTGGCGTGAAGGATGCATCCTGTGTGGATGTTTGCCCTGTCGATTGTATTCATCCATCGTCCAATGAGCCGGGCTTTGAAGAAGCAGAGCAGTTGTATATCAATCCCGATGAGTGTATTGACTGCGGAGCATGCGAGCCTGCCTGCCCGGTGACAGCGATTTTTGAGGAATCCGCAGTGCCCGACGAGTGGCAGAGCTATATTAAGATCAACGCAGATTTCTTTAAGGGCGAGGAGTAGAGCGCGCGGCAACAGTGCAACCCGAAAATATCTCGTCGATTGCGTACGCCTTCCATCGATGTAACTGTAGGGGTAAGCAGTTTCTTTGACAATTTCTTTAAGAATTCTTGGTATTCCGCACTCCAACGCTGCCGGACGCGGTAAACCGGGTCCCTACGGGAGTGCGGCAAGGAAGAACAAGCTTGCCCCATGTCGTATATTTTTGTCGCAAAGGCTTGTGATATAATACCTGTGCTACGTCAACATATTCATAACTTATGGAGTGGACCTCTATGCCGATAACCCGACGTAAACGTGCCAATCCACCAGATCAGCCGGAAGAGAACAACAATCATCTCGCGGATCAAAGTGAAAACGCCGTAGAGGCACCTGCGGCAGAACAGCCCTCGGAGGCCCCGGAACAAGTAACGGTGGAGGAGAATGCGAATCCTGTTCCCCCTGCTGTCAATCGTGCAGAAAATAATGCTTTTCAACCAATCGTGCCTGTGGCGGCTCCAGTCGCCAATGGTGATCGTGTGGGACGGGTGGATTATGCCCCGACAATTGAAGGTGGGCGTCGTACGGCTCGCGGAGAACTATTCCGTCGCCCTCCACAGCCACCGATCCCCGTTTCTACCATGCCCAGCATGCCAGCCAGCCAGGCAATGACTTCAACCCCTTTGCAAGCCCCTTCCCATGAAATTAAGTTGCCGCTGGGTGCAAGGCCAGGGGATGCAACTGGAGACCAATTGCACCTTGCCTATAATCCTGGCTACACCGGAGCGGATGAGGCGCGTAGCGTCTTGCTGCATAAGCTGGCTAACGAGAGCAAAAGTGGGGGGCGCGGTCGTTGCTGGAGCTGTGGTTCGCTCGCCATCGCTTATGACTGCTGGAATACCCGCAACAAGACGTTTGGTGAGTTTGGCGTTGCGTTTTGCGAAATTTGTGGCGTCTGGAGCGTTATGTAGCCTGCTTGATGGCCTCTATGCTGTCTCATATGCGAAGAGAGGATGGACATGGTAACGGGTCAGGAGGGAACCGCCCCCTTCTTCTGTCCACGCTGTGGCGGTCCAATGTATAAGCCTGCCGGTAGCTCTTTTTACTGGCACGCCACCAGCAATCACCCACCCTGTAGCATCACAAATGTTGCTGAGGTTCCCAAAATCGAAGAGCCCACTCCTGAAGACACTTCTGAGGAACAGCCAAAGGGGCAGTCAAAGAAGAAGCAGCGATAACTTCTCTTTTGCCCCTTATGAATACAACCAGGGCTTGAAGGAGGAAGCGGAGGAGGATGAATATCGCCGAGAAGCGCCGCATAGTGTCGTATCTCATCTCGTCGTCAGCAAGTTTTTATACGTTTATATGGATGGGTGAGTAGATGGATAGGAGTGCAACTCGTGGCTGTCACCCTGCGTATATACTGGTGAGAAGTCCTTTCTGGCAACACATGCTAGAGCGGGATCTGTTCGCTAGCTTGCACATGAGGTTTGCAGATGTTCTATCAAAGAAACAACAGCCCTTTCGGGCAAAGAAATATGTTTAGCTCACGCTACCAGTATCAGACGTTGCCTTACGGGTACGAGGGGACGCAGGCCAGCGGCCTGATCGGGAAGGTCATGGGCCTGCTGGCGTTCTCTTTCATGTTTGCCGCCATCGGCTCTTTTGTCGGCCTGACCACGATACACCTGACTTTCGGTAGCTATTGGATTGTCGCCATCGCCGGTCTGGTGGTGCTGATCGCCTTAAACCTTTTGATTCAGGTATCCGGGCTCAATCTGGTGCTGCTCTACCTGTTCACGTTCCTGGAGGGCCTGGCTCTTTCGCCTCTCCTCAGCTTTTATACGCAGAGTTACCCCAATATTCTGGGAGAAGCGTTCTTGATGACGGCGATTACCGCGTTCGGCCTGGCGATGTATGCCTGGACGACGAAACGCGATTTTACGCGCATCGGGGATTATCTTTTCTTCGGGGTGATCCTGCTGCTGGTCGCCGGTATCATCAGCATTTTCTTCCATAGTACTTTCTTCGCGTTTCTCATCTCGGTGGCCGGCATTGGCATTTTTTCCGCCTACGTGCTGTTCTACGTGCAGCGCGCCAAATATATGGCTGATACGTTGCCCAATGCCATCGGTTTGACGGTGTCGATCTTTATTACCGTGCTAAACCTGTTCCTCTACATTTTGCAGTTGCTCACAATCTTGCAGGGAGGGAATCGGCGGCGCTAGTCGCTTTCATTCTCCTGCCCGCAGCGCGTATACTGAGAAGGGCAGAACTGGAATAGAAATAATCACAGTTTTGTTCTCCTCTAATAGAGGAAGTACGTAGTATTCCAGTGCAGGCGCTAGCCTTACCGGAAGCATAGATAGAAGCTATCTGACTGGGAAAGTGAGTAAAGAGAATTATGGATACAACTGCCAACCTGTTCCATGTTGGCGATCAGGATTTTGAAGCGAAGGTGCTGAAGTCCAGTAAACCGGTGATCGTTGATTTCTGGGCTGCCTGGTGTGGTCCTTGCCGCGCTATCGCTCCCGTTTTCGAACGATTAAGCGATGAGTATACAGGTAGGCTGGCCTTTGCCAAAATGGATATAGAGGAGCATCCCTCTACCCCAGGTCGCTATGGAATACAGGCGATTCCGACGTTGCTGATTTTCAAAGACGGGAAGGCCGTTGGTCGCTTGCTGGGACCGCATCCTTCTCAGCTCAAGCGTGAGATTGACCGGCTGCTGGCTGAAAACGGCATTCCGGTCGCTTAAAAAAACGGAAAGTGGCCTGGCGCTCGACAAAGATCCCAGGTCACTTCTATTTGGTGCCAATCCCTACTCGACGTTTCTTTCTTTTTGTGGTATATTTTCCCGTATTATACCCATTCTTTTTTCTGTTGTCTGGACATAAGGGGAACCGTATATGCCAACTTTAGAACGCTCGAATCCTCTTCCGCTGTACTATCAGTTGAAGGAAGTGCTGAAGCAGCAGATCCGGCAGGGTCATCTTGCTCCCCACACTTCCATTCCATCCGAGCCGGAGCTGGTCGCTCAATATCATGTGAGCAGGGCCACCGTTCGGCAGGCGTTGACCGAACTGGTGCATGAGGGGCTGTTATATCGTCAGCATGGGCGTGGGACATTCGTATGTGAACCGCGCGTGCAACAGCACTCGATCAGCGAACTGAATAGCTTTACCGGCGAACTACGCCGACGCGGCAAGCGCCCAGGGGGCATGTTGATCGTTAGCGAACTGGTGCGAGGCTCGCAGACGGTGCGCGAACAATTACGCCTCACCGACGAAGAGCAGGTCGTTCGCCTGGAGCGCGTTCGCACCGCCGATGGCACGCCTGTAGCCTACGAGATCGACTACCTGCCCTATCCGCGCGCCAACACTATTTACCAGCAGGCTAAAGAGGTCGCCGAAGGCTCGCTTTTCAGCCTGATGGCAAGCGAAGGGCTTCATCCCTACATTATTGAGCAGTCTTTCAGGGGAGATTGCGCCTCTCCTCGCGAGACCGAGCTGTTGCGCCTGCCCGCTGGCGAATCTGGTCTGCGGCTCGTTTGTACGGTCTTCGATGAGACCGGTGCTCCTATTGAGTATACCGAAGCTTTCTATCCTGGGAGCCGCTACGACTTCGCCCTCACGCTGCGCGCCTCAAGATGAAGCCCTTTTGCAGGCTGGCAGGGTTAATCTGACCCGCCAGCCTTTTCATGCTTTCAGATCCTTCAATAACTTCTTCAACCCCCGCTGATAAGCATCATGCTCCTTCCATCGCGTAAAATCGCCGATATGGCGCGTGCGACTGATATCAGCGGCCCACGCCTGATTAGTACGCATAACGCTATCATCCAGCATAATTGGGAACAGCACACTTTTATTATTGTGCCGCTGCTCTTTTTCTAGAGCGGATTCTACTTCCGCCTCCACCCAGGAACTTGTAACCGAGTGTTGCGAAAGTACCAGCAGTAACTTATCATACATACGAATACACTCGTCAATGCGTGTCCTGATTTTGTCTCCGATTTTCATATCTTCTGGAGCGTACCAGCAGCGCACGTTGTTACTTTGTAAATCGGCATAGAGTCTTTCGACGAAGTCCTGGTCTTTGCTTGAGTAGCTGATGAAGCAGGTGTAGTATTCGATGGGACGTTGTGTCAGAGAACGAGCGTATTCGATAAAGCTATCACTGAGTCCAGCACCACGAAGGAATATCTCTGGAATATCGCCTTCTGAACGTAGGAGTGTGTCGGTTCCTATGGTCGATGGCCCCTTATGTTGTATTGTTTCTAATCCATGCACTACGCGAAGATCGACATCTCCAAAGATGGTGAAAATTACTTCAGTGTTGCTAAAGTTGGCTTCGCTAAGGATAGCATTGCTGAGATTGGTTCCATAAAGGTAAGCGCGGCTGAGATTGACTCTGCTGAGATTGGCTCCATAGAAGTCAGCGTTGATGAGGGTAGTATTGCTAAAACTGGCTCCGTTGAGATAAGCCCCAAGAAAATCTGTTCTGCTGAGATAAGACAATTCAAGATTAGCATTGCTGAGATTAGCATTGCTGAAGTTGGCCCTGGTAAGGTTAGCTTCTCTAAGATCAGCTTCTCTAAGGTCGGCCCCGCTGAAATTAGCAAAGCCGAGATTGGTTTCTCTGAGGTCAGCGCCGCTGAAGTGAACGCCGGTAAAATAAGCACTACTGAGGTCAATACTTCTGAGATTAGCCTTACTGAGGTCAACTTTTGTATCAAGATGCTCTTTTCTCCACGCATTCCAGACGTCCACACCTTGTCTGATCAGATCAAGATGTTCTTGCTGTGCCATACCCTGTCCCTCCCGCAATTGTTTCCTTTTCTTTATAGACGTGTATGTGCTCAAAAAATCAACCGGGATGCGTCTCGTCTCACCATTTTCTCTGATACATGTTTTCGCTATTGTAATCTAATGTTCGCTGGCGAGAAAACTTTGCATGCCTGCTTGTGCTGTTTGAGCTTCTCATCTCGTTTTAATGGGTGTCGATTGCTCTCTCCCCGTCAGAAATGGTATGAATCTTCGTGGCGACCAGGTCATGCGGGTGAATGAACCGGGTCATTATGTGTCCTCTTACAAATTGTATCAATCCGCCACAGGGCAAGCGCGAGGCCCCCTCCCAGGCCCATCCACCGCCCCTTGCCCCTACAGATGCCCCGCATCGCACCAAAAAAACGAACGGGACCTGCGATGTTCTACGGAAATGGTAGGGGCAAGGAGGGGAGGGAAGGGGAGAGGTGGCCTTGCGCTTGCCCTGGTAGCTTGTTTCTCCGACCACCTTTCTGGTAGGCAAGGAGGTATCAATTGGGGATAGTAAAACATTGTTTATAGTGAAGGTAGGTGCTATACTACGCAAGGAATTTTGATGCCTTCTTGAAGAGACACAAATGAGAATAGAATGAGGAGAACAGGCGTATGGATGAGACACAGGACGGACAGAATACCGCCAATAATAATAACGCGATTCCGGTGCATTTTGTGAGCCGCCAGGAGCAGGCTTGGACCGATAAAGGCAATGCCGCTGCGCAGCAGGGGAACTATGAGGAGGCCGTTGAGGCGTTTCAACAGGCTGTGGCAAGCAATCCGACGGATGCACGCGCGCGCTATAATCTGGCCCTGGCTCAACAGTATCTCGGCGATGTCGAGATGGCGGTCGCTGGCTACCGGCGCGCTATCGACCTGGACCCGGAGCTGGTCGATGCCTATATCAATCTCGGCAACCTCTACGGCGAACTGGGGATGCACGAGGAATCGCTGGAGACGTTCCAGCAGGCTCTGGAACTGGACCCTGAGAATGATGAGCTGTATTTGAGCGTGGGTGATGCATATCGGCTCCAGAACCTGTACCAGGATGCTATTCAGGCATACCGCCAGGCGTTGATCATCAACCCCGAGAATACGACCACCTCCAGCAACCTCACCGATACGCGCGAACGGGTGAACGATCAATGGCGGCGCGTGATGGAGCAGGAGCGCCATATCGATGCCGATCCTTCCGATCCGGCACGCTACGCGGAACTTGCCAGCATCTATCTGGATATGCACCGCTACGATGATGCGCTCTCGACCGCGAACCAGATGCTCTCGCTTGACCCCGAAGGGCGTACCGGCTACGATGTGCTGGCCTCGGTCTATGAGATGATGGGGGAGCGCGATCAGGCAGCCGAAAGCTATGCCCGCATCGTCGAAATCGAGCCCGATGACGCGGAAGCCTGGGAACATCTTGGTACCTGGCGTTCCCTGCAAGGGCGCAACGACGAGGCCACAGTGGCCTACCAGCGCGCTCTACAGCTCGATCCGCAGCGTGTCACGACCCGTTTCAGCCTGGCAGAGACATACCTTGAGTCCGAACAGTATAACGATGCTCTCTCCCTGTATAAAGGACTTGTGGACGGAGCTGAGAGAGAGATGCTATCGGATGATGACATTGCCGCAGCTTACGCGGGCCTGGCCGACACGTACAACTCGCTGGCACGCTATGACGAGGCCATTGCAACCAGCCAGACGCTGCTTGAGCGTTTCCCCGATGACGCGGAGGGATATTATCAGCTTGCCACCGCGTATGATGCTCTTGGTCGCTACGACGAGGCCATCGAGAACTATCAGAACGCCGTTGATAGCGATCCGCTGAACGCCGATTACTACAATGATCTCGCGGATACCCTGCGCGAAGTGAAACGCTATGACGAGGCGCTGGACGTAGCGCAGCAGGCGATTGCGATGGACCCCTCGATGATCCTGGCGTATGAAACGCTGGCACAAATCTATGAGGAGACCGGTCGCTCCGACGAGGCCGCCGAGGCAATGAGCCAGGCCAATGCTTTAAGAGCTGTCAGCGAAGCGTAGCCCTCAGTTCGATGACCTCTGGCTCGATCATCCGCCCCTGGCACCATCTCAATGTATGCCGGGGGCGGATGATTTTCGTATAGCCATAACTCTTTAACTGGAATGCTAGAGCGACCGTGTTTGCCTCCTGGCATTCCTGATTACGCGATTTTTTGTCTCTGCCGCGCCACCACTGTGGCGATAGCCAGCGAAATCGCAAATGTCGCCACCCCGATGATCAGAGCAATGAGAAATGGTCCTGTTTCAAAGCCGTTGTGAAACATCGAGTAAAACATATAATACATAGGGAGGGCGATGAGAGCAGCGAGTAAGCTGCCATAAGCGCGTTTGCCCATAGATGCGTAAGACTCCTTTCGGCACTGAAATGTTCTGTATCAGGGCAACCGCAAGGGATTGCCCCTACGGAACTGGGCAGGGCAACCGCAAGGGATTGCCCCTACGGAACTGGGCAGGGCAACCGCAAGGGATTGCCCCTACGGAACTGGGCAGGGCAACCGCAAGGGATTGCCCC
>DATGMF010000058.1:0-138136 GCA_035293765.1 Ktedonosporobacter sp. | reverse complement strand
TTCGGGGTCCCTTGCGGTCAAAGTCGATGCCGATTATACGTCAAAGGGCTGTCCCAAGTGTGGGCACATCGCGAATGAGAACCGGCCAAACAAGGGGTTGCTCTTTACGTGTCAGAACCCGATGTGTGGGTATATTCTGCACGCTGATCTGGTGGGGGCACGCAATCTGGTGATGAGAACGCTCGTGCTTCGACACGATTGGAGCGCGACGGGGCTTCTGTCAATGGCCCCTGATGCCTCGGACCATGAAGCCAAAGCTGCACGCCTGCAAAGGTATGCAGAATTGCGGTGGAGTCCTGAGGTAAGAACAAGCCTGCGGTCTCAGACCGCAGGTAGTTGACTCATGATCCACCCGACCATCCTGGCACCTCGCGGATAGCCGGCGCATTTTGCCAGCCAGCCATAGGTTGTTACCCTACCTACCGGACAGGCACGGACTAATGCAAAAATACGCGCCTTGAGCCCAGCTATTTGATTATCGGCAGGCAGTGATTGATCGCTCATGATATTCCCCTTATTCTAGCGTATCCTGTATTTTTGCGGAGCGTTGATAGTTTTGCTTGATGGGGAAAGTGAAATAGTTCATCACCATCCCGGTGCATAAGCGAGTATATCATATAGACTATCTCGACCAGAAAAGAGGGCTTTCTCTGGCTGGTAGCTCAGCAGAGAATATGGTATAATTAATACATCTCATTATCCTCTGGATCTTCCTGATCGCTCCATTGTACATTGACCTGAGTAGCTATTCCCAACTTTAGACAATGTAGCATGGGCGTTTGGGCGTTGTCATTATTGTTCCTGGAATATCTGATCTCTCCAGGGCCAGTCTCAAGTTCGACCGGATCTAGTAGGAATGTTCAACCTAGTCTTTATTAAATAAAGGAGACCAGAGCATGAGCGTTGACACCGTTACTATACCAGAGGAACGTGGTATAGAAACACACGGTATCGAACGGGTCTCGCCAAAAACGCGCACCCACGTTCGCATCTTCGACAATTTTACCATGTGGCTCTCGGCCAATCTGGTAATCTCGACCGTTGTCCTCGGAGCGTTAGCAACCAACCTTTTTCAACTTGGATTCTGGGATAGTATTGCCGTCATTATTATTTTTAACGCGCTCGGTGTTCTTCCTGTAGCCTTTTTCTCGACGCTTGGCCCCAAGCTCGGGTTGCGCCAGATGACCATTTCCCGCTTCTCCTTTGGCTGGATCGGCGGCATGATTATGGGACTGGTGAACGTGGCGGCCTGTATCGGCTGGTCGGCGGTCAACGTTATCGTCGGCGGTCAGCTTGCCGCAGCCCTGGCCTGTGGCAATACGGCTATCGATAAATGTACCGCCCAGGTAGCCGGTCTGGCGCTGAGCGGCATTGCGCTGCGCAACATCGGCATCCTGGTCATTGCTCTGGTGACCACGCTGGTGAGCATCTACGGCTACCGTTATGTCCATCGCTACGAGCGCTACGCCTGGATTCCAATGGCGATCATCTTCGTCATCATGCTGATCGTAGCGGGGCCGCATATGCACATTATTCCTACGCCTGTATGGAATGCCGCCCATATCGCCTCGTTCGTTTCCTTCGGCGGAGCGGTCTACGGCTTCGCAACGGGCTGGAGTTCGTACGCAGCCGATTACAATGTGAACCAGCCGGAGAATACATCATCGTCCCGCATCTTCTGGCTGACCTTTCTGGGCGTCTTCATCCCCTGCGTGCTGCTGGAAATTCTGGGCATGTCACTGACTTCCTGGAAACTGCTGGGTGGCGGCGAACTGCTGGCGGCGGTCCTGAACCCGCTGGGCGGCTTCGGCTCCTTCCTGATCGTGCTGCTGGCGCTGAGCGTCATCGCCAACAACATTCCCAACGATTACAGCCTCGGCCTCTCCGTGCAGGTACTTGGCAAGAGCTTCCAGCGCATCCCGCGCTGGATCTGGACGCTGATCGGCGCGGTCATCTATGTCTCAATCGCCCTGCCAGCCGCCGCGAACTTCAACGAGACGCTGGAGAATTTCCTGCTGCTGATCGCTTACTGGCTTGGCCCCTGGGCCATCGTCCTGATCCTGGAGCACTTCGTTTTCCGGCGCGGCCAGTATAACGTTGAGGACTGGAACACGCCGAGCAAGCTGCCCATCGGCTGGGCCGCCATCGCCTCCCTGGCTATCGGTCTGGTCGGCGTGGTGCTGGGAGCCTCGCAGGCATACTACGTTGGGCCGATTGCTAAGCTGGTCAATCCGCCCTTCGGCATCGATGTCGGCTTCGAGCTGGGTATCGTCCTGACGGCTATCGCCTACCTGATCTTGAGGCGCGTCGAACTCAGTACGAGCCGCCGTTAGCAGGCGTCGCAATACGAAACAAGAAAAGCGTCTGGAATAACCAATCCAGGCGCTTTTGCCCTCTCTTCGTGGCTCAACTATCATCGAATATTCCCACTCTTGACCACTTTATGCATGGATCTCAGTCTTTTGTGAAGAAAAGGGCGGAAGCGCCGTAATGTTTTGTGAGTATGAGAAATTCGCTATCATCACATTTTCTATTTCTATCTGATCAAATCTGCCCGAGGAGAAAAAAGATGTCTGTTACCCCTCGCTACTGCCCCTCTTGCGGTGCTGCCAACTCGATAGAGAGCCTGGTGTGCTTCGCCTGTCAGCTTCCCCTGGATACGCCAGAAGAGCAAGAGCAAGATGTATTGCTTCATGAACGCTATCGGCTCCTCACACAGGTCGGCGCGGGTGGCTTTGGCGGGGTGTACCGGGCGCTGGATACCGCGCAGGCCAGGCGCATCGTCGCGATCAAAGAGATTAATCTGCGTGGCTTGAACGCGCAGGAGGTGATTGAAGCGACCGATGGCTTCTATCGCGAAGTGCGTTTGCTTTCCACTCTGAGACACCCCAATCTACCGGTGATCCATGAGACGTTTACCGACCCGGAGCACTGGTACCTGGTAATGGACTTTATCGAGGGCGAGACGCTTGAAGCATATCTGCAAAGGAGGCCCGGGTCCGGCCTGCCGCTAAAGGAGGTGCTCGCTATCGGCGTGCAGCTCTGCACTGTGCTGGACTATCTGCACACGCGTGAACCGGTGATCGTCTTTCGCGACCTCAAGCCAAGCAATGTGATGCGCACAGCTAGCGGGCAGCTCTTCCTGATCGATTTTGGCATCGCGCGTCATTTTAGCCCCGGCAAACCTAAGGATACTGCTCCCTTTGGCTCACCGGGTTACGCGGCCCCGGAGCAGTATGGCAAGGCGCAAACGACTCCACAGGCCGATATCTACAGCCTGGGCGCGCTTTTGCATCACCTGCTCACGGGCGCTGACCCGGCGGAGAATCCCTTCCGCTTTGCCCGCTTGCTCCTCCCCGGTCCCGCCGAGTTGGAGGAACTGGATACGCTCATTCAGCAGATGGTGGCAATTGAGGCAAAAGAGAGAATTGCGAGCTGCGCCGAGGTGAAAATGACGCTGCAACGGCTATCCGAGGCGATACGCCGCCGCGAGTACAGAGTCAGCATTGATAACGCCCCTTCGTTCCCTGCCAGCCCTGGACCAGCCCCTGTTGTCACACAGAGTACGAGTATGACGCGGCGTGGATTGCTCACTACCGGGTTGAAGTTTGGGGGGCTCGCGGTAGGGGGATTAAGCGTGGCTGGGTTGTGCTACTCCGCGCTTGCGTTGCACCCTGGCGTTCATGGGGTAGTTGCTATGCTACCCCCGAGCCCGGCAGCGACGAGGCAGCAGTTGGTGTACCGGGGACACACGGGAGCGATAACGGCGCTAAGCTGGTCGCCGGATGGGACTATGGTGGCCTCTGGCAGCGCAGATAGAACCGTGCAGGTCTGGCGTGCAGCGGATGGCGCGCTGCTTTACACGTTGAGCGGCTATGATCGCCCGGTGACCTCGCTGGTCTGGGCAACCGATAGAACGAACGTCATTGCCTCAGGAGGTATGAGCGATGGAACGGTGCAGGTCTGGGACGCCTTGAGAGATCATAGAGATGGCATCTTTCATGGCGATGGCAGGGTCCTGGCGCTCTCCTGGAAGGAGCAATCACCGTGGATCGTTGCTGGCGGCACGGCCCATGAGATCTATACCTGGAACGTCTCCAGCGGAAAGGAAGGGGCGCGCTATATGGGGCACACGGGAGAAGTCAGGGCAGTGGTATGGCTGCCTGATATGCAAGTGGTCGCTACCCCAGGCAGCACCTCATCCGTCAGCGTAATCGCATCTGGCGGTGCAGATAACACCGTTCAGCTCTGGAACGCGACAACCGGGGCGCGCCTCCTCACCTATCATGGGCACACGGCTCGCGTAAATGGGCTGGCTCTGCTCCGCTATGCCCCGAACAGGCTACCAGCGTATATTGTCTCCGCGAGCGATGATGGGACGGCGCGGGTCTGGATGCCACAGGTCTGGGAGCTATTCATCGGTACTCAGACGATCAATGGTACTCAGACAATCAATACACCGCCTATTCGTCTCTATCGCGGACACCAGGGGAAAGTGAATGCCGTTGCGGCTATTTCCTCTGCCAATGCGAATATCTATAGCCTGCGTGTCGCCACCGCGAGCGACGACCAGACGGTCCAGGTTTGGGGTCTGAATGAATACTTTGCTGCCACTACTTATAAGGAGCATCACGCGCCGGTCAAAGCCCTGGCAGCCTCGCCGGTCGATCAACGGATGGTCTCAGGCGATGACGCCGGGCTGGTCCACCTGTGGACCATAAGCAACCCATCGTATCGCTAATAAAGCTGACAGGCAAGTTGCCAGAAGCTTAAATGTTGCGCTTCTTTTTCATCATGCGCACGGCATGTTGAGCGCGCTTCTTCCGCGAGTTAATTTCTCCTGGAGAGATACAGACGGGACAGGTACACCATGCGCGTTGGCGCACTCCTGGCAGGTAACGCCAGCCTACGACCTGCGAAACGGCCTGGACCTTGTGAATTTCTTTTGGACGGATAGCGCGAGGAATAATCATTTCGTATCCTTGCTGATCTGACTGCTGCATCAGCAAATGGATCGCTTCGGTCACCGGAATATACTGGTGTGGCTGGCCGTAGCGACCAAACCAGACCATCTCCTCGTCGGGCACGCGAAAGTAGACGCCGACAAGGGTGCGCACGCCGCGCCGCTTTAGCTCGCGCAGCCATTGATGCGAAACATAATAGCTCTGCAAAACAGGCATGCAATAGACGCCGCGCCCTTTGTGTATTCCCGCGTGCAATATACGCTTTACGTTTTTCTCCGGTGTCAGGTGAACCAGAACTGGCATAGCTCTCCTTTACCACTTTCTCTTTATTAGAGCACATAGAAGCTGATAAAGCCATCGTCAGCCGGATCAGGGGCTATCTTACAGAAAACTACTTGACAAAAGCAACTAAATGATTGACAATGGCTAGAAAATAGTTGCTTATGGCAAGTAAAGGAGATGAGCAGTATGATCAGTGAGTCCTTTGAAGAGAAGATTGCCGCTGTACGGCAGTTCAACCGTTTCTTCACGCGCCAGATCGGCGTGTTGCGCGAAGGTTTATTGCACAGCCCCTACCCGCTCACCGAGGCGCGCGTCCTGTTTGAGCTTGGGCATGGCAACCAGGTGACCGCCTCCGGTCTGGCGCGCGAGCTGGGCCTTGATCCTGGGTATTTGAGCCGCATCCTGGCGCGTCTTGAACAACAGGGGTTACTTGAAAAAGTGCGTTCCGCCAATGATGGGCGCCAGTTCTTCCTGAGCCTCACCACGGAAGGCAGAGAGGCTTTTGCCCTCCTTGATCAGCGTTCGCGCGATGAGGTGGCAGAGATGCTTGATGATTTGAGCGCAGAGGAGCAGCAGCGCCTATTAAAGGCCATGCAGACGATTGAAGGTATTCTCACCAGGGGCTTCAAATTTGCCGAGCCATTTGTTCTCCGTTTGCATGAGCCTGGCGATATGGGATGGGTAACGCATCGACATGGCGTTCTCTATGCGCAAGAGTATGGCTGGAATGAGCATTTCGAGGCGCTGGTCGCCCAGATCGTCTCGGATTTCATCACGAACTATAATCCTGACAAGGAACGCTGCTGGATCGCCGAGATGAATGGCGAAATCATCGGCTCCGTTTTTGTCGTGAAGAGCAGCGACACCGTTGCCAAGCTGCGGCTCCTGCTGGTTGAACCTAAGGCGCGCGGCCTGGGGCTGGGGACGCGGCTCGTCGAAGAGTGTATCCGCTTCGCGCGACGGCGGGGCTATCAGAAAATGACGCTCTGGACCAATAGCGTCCTTGTCGAAGCCCGCCATATCTATCAAAAGACCGGATTTAAGCTCGTTGCGGAGGAAGCGCATCACAGCTTCGGCCATGACCTTGTGAGTGAGACATGGGAACTGCTGCTGTGAGAAAATGGATGTTTGCTCACGTATTACATCTGCTCTCCTTTGTAGAGGGCAAATACTATCACGAGGAGCAACATCATGGCACGAATTGATGGGGTCGATCCTGAGCAAACAGAGGATTACGTCAGGCGGGTATTAGACGCGCAGGCCAAAAAGTGGGGAGCGCCGCTGCTGAACCACCTGGTCTATGCTCGCCGGCCCGCCATCTTTCGCGGCGTGCGCGGGATGTGGGGCGGCATTGCGGCTTCGGGGTTGATCGCTGAGAAGCTTCAGGCGCTGGTCAACCGGCGCGTGGCCTCGCTGAACGGCTGCGCGTTTTGACAGGATATCAACGCTGCCGTGGGCAGTGAGCTTGGCGTATCAGACGAAAAGATTCTCGCGCTGGCGGACTACGCCACCAGCCCCCTCTACAGCGAGGTCGAGCGGGTGACGCTAGAATATGCCGATAGTATGACGATTACCGGACGCGAGGTCAGCGACGAACTTTTCTCGCGGCTGCGCCAGTTCTATAACGATGACGAACTGGTGGAACTGACCGAGATTATCGCCTGGGAGAATGCCTCTAGCAAGTTTAATCGCGCTCTGCGTATACCCTCTCAGGATTTGTGGAAGCGAAAGTAAAGGCATATTGAGTCTGAAAATCCTTTTAATCCGTCTCTACAATAAAGGACTTTGGTAGAGTCAGGGAACATGAGCAGACAGAAACATTCCACGGGACACTGGCGAGCAAGAGGCGATATGCCCATGCGGCATACCGCCCATGTGGCTTTTCTGATCGATGGGCGTACGACGATGCTGGAGATGTGCGTCCATTTTTTACGCGCGCAACGTTCGATCTATATCACCGCCTGGGGATTGACCCCCGAACTGCTGCTGGTTCGCGGCAAACACAACCGCGCCGGCCCAGATGGCTCGCCCGAACAGGAAGAGTTGCTGGCATGGTTGCGGCAGAGGGGGCTGTCAGATGAGGACCTGCTCTTCTGGCAGCTTTGCGAAGAGATGAGCGTTGTCAATGTGCTGAGCTATGCCGCCAGCAAAGGCGTCGATGTCAGGATTTTGCTCTGGGATACCTACACGCTACCATTTACGGCTGGCCCTAAGCAAATCCAGGAGGTGCTGGAGCAGCGTGGTATAGGCTGCCTGCTCGACGATAGCCATAAGAGTTTGCTCAACAATCCGATTGCGTCGCACCATCAAAAAACCGCTGTGGTGGATAGTCGCTGGGCCTTCGTTGGCGGCATTGATATGATGGCGGAAGGCAATGGCGAGCGGGATCGCTGGGATACCAAAGGCCATCCCTATCACACGCTGCTGCGCAAAGATGGCGATGGCAAAACGGCGGTGAGCTGGCATGATGTGCATATCATGTTTGAGGGTCCTGCCGTTGCCGATGTCGAACTGAACTTTCGCCAGCGCTGGAACGCGGTAGTCGAGCTTCATCAGGACGACGCGGCTCTCTGCCTGCCCAATCCTGCTCCTCAGCCAACGGCGAGCACCACCGCGCCGCTGCATAAAGATAGTAGCACCCAGATCCAGGTAGTGCGCACAATCCCTAAAGGCTTTTATAACTTTGCCGCAGAAGAAGAGATTACCACAATTCTAGAGAGCTACCTGCGCGCCTTTTCCAGAGCCAGGCGGCATATCTATATCGAAAATCAATATTTCTGGCGGCGTGCATTCTTCGGTATGGAGAATCCCATGTTAGGCGTTCCCCATGCCGAAATGGACCAGATAATACGATCATTGGCTGATGCTCTCTTACGCGGCGTGATGGTCACGCTTGTGCTTCCCGATAACCCCAACGTGGGGCGAGAGTTTACCGATGAAGGTTTGCAGTATCTATGCGAACTGGCACCGCAGGCCATTGAACGCGGCCTGTTGCATCTCTATACGCTTGGCTGCTCGTATCGGGAGGATGGCGACGATCATGCCGTCTATCGCGCCATTTACGTTCACGCCAAAGTTGCTGTGGTGGACGATCTCTGGCTCACCATCGGGTCCGCCAACCTCAATAATCGGGGAATGTGCGATGACACCGAAGCTAACGTGGTCGTCATGCACCCCGAAATTGCGCAGGGCTTGCGCATGCTCCTGATGGCTGAGCACCTGGGCTTCTACGATGAGGATACGCTCTTTCGCATCATTGAAGCGATGGGGCAGGCGCAATTTTCGCAAGCTCAGCACGCCGCGCGCTTCCCGCAGTTTTTCTCACGTATGCGCTCAAAGCTGCGTTCGGGCAAATTTTCCTCTGCCGCCGCAGTGCCATCGGTCTACGCAGAATGCATGCATGACGAACTGGGCGAGCTATGGACAAAATTGCAGGCTCAGTTGGGCGATGCGCGCAGAGCTTCAGAGTTGCTGGCATGGCAGGCAAAAGAAAATCTGTCGGCAGTCAAGATGGGCCAGTTGATGAACGGGCACCTGCTCCCCTATATCCCCAGCTTCCTGGCAGAGGACTACGAGGTGCAAGTTGATAAGGTCAACGGCTGGCTTGATACCATAGTACCGGTTGAGCCTGCATAAGCTTGTGTTCCTCATGCAAAGGGCGTATGCTCTGTGGAGAAAGGTCTGCTAATCTGTGTTCAGGAAGACGCTCCTGAAGATATACTCCATAAAATTCAAGCGTTTATGAGGAAAATCCATGACGATCATTATGTGCCCTTATATGCCTGCGACGGACACACAACGCGTCCTTGACTTTCGCCGCGCCTGCACCACGCGCGAAAATATCAACGATTATCCTGCAATAATTGACCTCCACGAGATGTTGAGTAAACCGCCAGCGAACAGTCAGGAGCGTATGGCAGTATGGGAGGATGAGGATGGAACTATCCTGGCGTATGCAATTGTCGCTTTACGGTATTGCAATCTCTACTTTCTGCTGCATCCTCGCGTTCAAGATACTGAGATTGCTGCGCAAGTGCTTGAGTGAGGCCAGGATCAGATAAAAGGCACCGGTACCTGTGGTGCGATAGACACTCCTTGCCGTGATACAGATCAGCAGCGAGTAGCTCTACTGGAACGGCATGGATTTACCTGTTCAGACGCACAGACGCTGCATATGGCTCGCTCCCTTGCTGAAGCAGTTCCTGCTCCTCAGTTTCCCGCGGGCTTTACGTTGCGACCTGTGGCGGGTGAAAACGAGGTCGAAGCGGTTGTCGCGCTGCATCAGGATGCGTTCGGGACGCGCAATATGACGCGGGACGGGCGACTCTCAATCCTGCGCAATCCTGAGTATGTACCGGAGCTGGACCTGCTGCTGGTCGCACCTGATGGCACACTGGCCGCGTTTTGTTACTGCACGATCCCAAAGGAGGCCAATGCGCAAAGTGGGCGCAACGAGGGAGAGATTGCCATCATCGGCACGGGTAAAGCCTATCAAAACAGAGGATTGGGACGCGCGATGGTGTTAGCAGGACTCCAGAGTCTGAAGCAATTTGGTATCGAAACAGCAACGCTCGGCACGAGTAGCGAGAATGTCAAAGCTCAAGCAGTTTTTGCTGCGGCTGGCTTTCATATTGTATATAAAACGCTCTGGTATTCAAAGAGCGTTTAGCCAGTGAGAGACTTAGGGATTGTCATGGTATCTACAGATCGAACATTGCTACGCCTGCATGTAGAGGCCGTCTGGGGCGTACAACTCTCCCCCTTCACATCGGATGAACTTGAGCTTGCGCCGCAAAGCTCGCGACCGGCGTGGAAGCTGTGTGTTGCAGCAATAGCTACGGGGCGCGTCCATATCTGGCGACCAGACGTCAACATCGCGGAACGCGAAGATCTACGCCTGCGGGCCGATGAGGCGCTAGTTTTCCCTCCAATCGTACCTATACCCGGCGTCAGCCGCGAGGTTGCACTTTCTCAGATTGCCGCTCCACGGCTCGATATCGAAACTGCTCGCAGCATCGCTCGTCCTCTCATGCCTGATGACCACGGATTGATCAAGCAATTTTGGAAGCCTGGCGACACGCTCGAAGACAACACATATCCCCATATCGGCGTTGTGGTCGCTGGACGCCTGCTCTGCCTGGCCCATAGCTCACGGCGCACACCGGAAGCCTGCGAGCTGGGCATTGAAACGCTGCCGGAGGCTCGTCGCAAAAGGTACGCGCTCGCTGCCACGATTCTCTGGGCGCATGCGGTGGCGCAGGAGGGGCTTGTGCCAATTTACAGCGCCTTTGCCGAAAATACGCCATCTCTGCGCTTAGCCGATGCCGCCGGCTATCGACCTTTTGCGCGCATAGCGACGTTGGAGGGGTAAAATACAGGGAGGGTAAATGCTTTTTCTGGAGGACCCTCCCTTTTACATCCTCTCGCACCTCTCTGGCGCTTACCCTCTTCGCTTTTCAACTTCTGGCCTTATAGATTCTTTATGAACTCTTCTGGAGTAACTTCAGCTTGCCTTAAAATGCTACGTAACGTTCCAGTGGCAAGCTCTTGATGGAGCGGAACCACACAGCCTATTGCTCTACCACTTGGCAACTGTTTTTTTAACACAACGTGACTACCACGCTGCCTCACTTGTATATACCCTAAACGTTCCAGCACACGTATTGTTTCCATACCTGAAATCGGACGTAATTTAGGCGGCATATGTTGCCTCAAACGTTGTTAAGATGGTTCGTCCCGCTTCTGGCAGAGGAAATTCCTCAAGATACAATTCAGTGGCCTCTTTCAGATTAGCGATAGCCTCTTCAACCGTCTGGCCCTGGCTGGCAGTCCCCACTTCGGGACATTCTGCAACGTACAGATTACCCTCTTGATGGAGAATAGCGGTAAAAGTTCGTACTGTCATATTCGTACCTCCTGGAGTAACTATACCAACGGCACAACGAAATTTCAAGACGACTCGTGAAGCCAATTGGCGGGTATTATAGGCGCTAAAGCAAATTCGGTAAACCTGATCATTACGGCGATTCGGACATTTATGTATACGAAGGGGAGGTTATGCTTTAGCAGAAGAAAGCATAACCTTTCATTGTTCTATTAATGGAAGAGTTTGGTATATTGCTTTAGAATATATTATGATACTCTCAATAAGATATGCTAATTGTTGAGTATGTTTTCAATCGAGATATGTAGAATAGCAAATATGAGCAAACGGGTTAAGAGTCGCAAAGATTCTACATAAACTCTACTTTAGAAATTCCGCCTGTCAGGAAGATATTGGAGGAATGCCGATGCACACACTTGGGATCAATGCCGTCTATCACGATCCCGCTGCCTGCCTGGTCGTCGATGGACAGGTGATCGCGGCAGCCGAAGAAGAACGTTTCACGCATATCAAGCACGGAAAGCGTCCCATCCCCTTCTCAACGTACGAGTTACCCTTCCACGCCATTGACTATTGCCTGCGCGTAGGCGGCGTCAACCTTGCCGATGTCGATCATGTCGCCTATTCGTATGATCCCTATCTCTTCCCAGGCTGGGATCATAAAGATACGCTCGTGACGCTCCCCCTGGAACCGAGCGCGCATGCCGTCTCCGGCAAGTGGGAAGCGCCGTGGGACCCGCTCTTCTTATCCTCTATTCTGAATGCCCCGCGTCACCTGGCAAGCGGCGCACCTCATCATCTACAGGCTCGCTTCCGGGGCGTGCGCTACGATGGGCCTTTCCGCTGGCATTTTGTCGAGCATCACCTGGCCCACGCCGCCAGCGCCTTCCTCCCCTCGCCCTTCCAGGAGGCGGCGATCATGACGCTGGACGGTCGCGGCGAGCAGGCAACGACGAGCTATAGCATCGGTAGTGGCAACGAGCTACACTGGCTGGGGCAGGTGACGATGCCGCACTCTCTTGGCATCCTTTACGAGCAGGTGACGGAATATCTGGGCTTCCTGCATTCCTCCGACGAATATAAGGTCATGGCCCTGGCCTCCTTTGGTCAACCGAGCTATGTAAAAGAGTTTCGGCAAATCATTCAATTGGGAGAGAACGGGCAATATACCATTCAACCTCCGTGTCTGGAAGAACGCTTTGGCCCTTGCCGTTTCAAGGGCGGACCGTTGGAGCCGCGCCACTACGATATTGCTCACTCGCTGCAAGTTGTGCTGGAAGAGGTGGTGCTGGCGCTGGCCTCCTGGCTGTATGCTGCGTCGGGACTGGATGAGCTGTGCCTCGCGGGCGGCGTGGCGCTGAACTGCGTGATGAATGCGCGCCTGCGGGATCGCGGCCCGTTTAAGCGCATCTGGGTGCAGCCCGCAGCCGGCGATGCAGGCACGGCGCTGGGCGCTGCTCTCTGGACCGACGCGCTGGAACGTGAGAGCCGCATGCGCTCGTATCGCATGGAGCACGCTTTTCTGGGACCTGGCTACAGCGACGACGAGATCGAACAATTCCTGCGCTGGTCGAAGCTGCCCTATCGCCGCCTGACTGATATTGCACAAACGGCGGCGGACCTGCTGGCAGAGGATAAGGTGATTGGCTGGTTCCAGCATCGCATGGAGTTTGGTCCTCGTGCCCTGGGCGCGCGCTCAATCCTGGCCTCGCCGCTCCACGCATCGATGCAGAGCAAGCTGAATGAGATCAAGGACCGCGAGGATTTTCGTCCGGTGGCTCCGGTGGTACTGGAAGAGGAGGCGGCAAACTGGTTCGCTCATAGGGAGCAATCGCCGTTTATGCTCTTTGTCTATGATGTGCTGCCCGATAAGGCCGAGCAGATTCCGGCGGTGCGCCACGTTGACGGCACAGCGCGCATTCAGACGATCAACCGCGAGCAGCATCCCCTGTACTATGACCTGCTCAAAGCGTTTCAGCAGCGCACGGGCGTGCCGGTGCTGGTCAATACCTCGTTCAATACGCGTGGCGAGCCGATAGTGTGTACGCCGCGCGACGCTATTGAATGCTTCTGGACCTCGCCGCTGGATGCGCTGGTGATTGGCTCGTTTCTGTTAGAAAAAGCGCAGGGTGAGTGATGAGTATGCTTGTTTCTGTGGTGGTACCGACCTTCAAAAGGCGAGACCTGCTCGACCGCTGCATTGCCGCCCTGGTGGCCCAGTCGTTTGATCCGGCGGCGTACGAAATTGTGATCGTTGATGACGCTGCCTGCGCTGAAACCAGGCAGCAGGTCAAGGGCTGGGCTAAACGAGTGGCCCATTGCGGTCATTGCGTGCGTTATCTTCCCGTATGTGGTGTTGGCACGCCTCACGGACCCGCTACTGCGCGCAATCTTGGCTGGCGGGCGGCGCGAGGAGAGATCATCGCTTTTACCGATGACGATTGCATTCCCACGCCAGCATGGCTGAAAGCTGGCGTGGCTGCCTTTAGCGGCGATATTATGGCGGTTTCCGGTCGCATCGTGATCCCACTGGCCGATAATCCCACCGATTACGAGTACAACGCTTCCCACCTGGCGAACAGCGAGTTCGTGACCGCGAACTGCTTCTACCGACGCGAGGCTCTGGCGCTGGCGGGCGGCTTCGATGAACGCTTTACGGCCCCCTGGCGCGAGGATAGCGATCTCTTCTTTACTCTGCTGGAAAATAATGTGTCATATACCTGCGCCCCTGAAGCCGTAGTGGTTCATCCCGTTCGCCCGGCTCGCTGGGGCATTAGCCTGAGCCAGCAGCGCAAAAGTATGTTCAATGCGCTGCTGTTCAAGAAGCACCCCAGACTCTACTGGCAGAAAATTCAGCCTAGCCCGCCCTGGCACTACTATGGCATCGTGGGCGCGCTGCTCTTGATGCTGACGGCGACCTTGTTGGGTTCGCGCTTCTTTGCGTTCTGCGGCCTGGGCCTGTGGGGATGGATGACGGCCCGCTTCTGCGCGCAACGTCTGAGCCGGACGAGCCGCGCGCCAGCTCATGTGGCGAAGATGCTGCTCACGTCGATGCTGATCCCGCCGCTGGCAGTGTTCTGGCGGCTGCGCGGCGTGATCCGCTTTCGCGTGCTGTTTCTATGATTGTATGGACGAGAGGAGGCAAACGCTGTGATGAAGTTGCCAGGCTATATCCAGATTGAACCTGTTGGACAATGTAATCTGCGTTGTCAGATGTGTTCCATCCAGTTTCGCCAGGACGGTCCTCCCTATGGCCCGCCAGCATTTATGGAGTTCGAAACCTATACCCGCATTATTGATCAATTCGCCAGCTTACAGGAGCTTCACCTGCAAGGTCTGGGCGAACCAATGATGCATCCACGCTTCTTCGATATGGTGACGTACGCCGTGGAGCGAGGCGTCAGGGTTTCGACCAACTCGAATCTGACGCTATTAAACGATAAAAGGGCGGACTGTTGCGTGACGAGCGGGCTGGATTGCGTCCACGTCTCGATTGACGCGGCAACCGCCGAGACGTACGAGCGCATTCGCGTGCATGCCCACTTTGAGCGCGTGGTGCATAATCTTGAGCGTTTGCTAGCCGCGCGCCAGCTTCATGGGAGCGCATTGCCGCATTTGCGCCTGGTGATGGTGATTATGCGCCAGAACTTGCAGGAGTTGCCGGAGCTGGTGCGGCTGGCTCATCGCTGGTCGATGGAGAGCATCTTTGTGCAGCATCTCTGTCACGACTTTGGCGAGTCCAGCCTGCCCGAACGCTACCTCCCGATGCGCGATTTTGTGCAGCAGGAGACGCTGCTTGAGGAAGATCCCGCGCGCGTGGAGCACTATTTTGCCGAAGCGCGGGCGGTGGCGCGTTCGTTAGGTATAGAGTTGCGCCTGCCGCATACGCGCATGCGTCTGCATCCGCCTGGCACGCTAGGCCCGCAGCGGTGCGACTGGCCCTGGCGCGGAGCCTACTTCAGCTATCAGGGCTACGCCATGCCCTGCTGCATGGTCTCCACGCCGGACCGCATCAACTTCGGCACAATCAACGGACGCGGGGCCGAGCAGCTCTGGAATAGCCCCGCCTATCAATCGTTTCGCGACCAGCTCTCATCCGACGAGCCGCCGGAGGTCTGCCGCTCATGCTCAATCTATTCAGGAACGTTTTGAATACCTCACACCGCCGTCATCGCCGTAGGGGTGAGGGTGGTTGGGGGGAACGAATGGGTAGGGACAGCAGGGCAACCGCGAGGGATTGCCCCTACCCATCCATTTGTCGGTTGGGCCAGGACGTAGCAGGGCAAGCTCCAGGGATGGCCCAGCATCGTGCCAATCCTGTAGGGGTGTCGGCGAAGATGGGTAGGGGCAATGCCTTGCGCTTGCCCTGCTGGGTCAATCGGGTCGGTACGACATTGAGGACGATCATCATTTAGGGAAAAGAGTATCAGGAGGGGTTTACTATATGGGCAGGAGAGCCGCTGTTGATATCCTGCTGCCGACGTGCAATCGGCTCGGTTCGTTGATGATGACGCTTTCAGGGGTGGCTACGCAGACGCTACGGGACGTGCGGGTGATAGTGGCCGACCAGAGCGAGCCTGCGGTCAAAGATGAGCAGGAGATTCAGACGTTACGAAGGGTGATTGAGGCGCGCGGCGGCTCGGTTGAATGGCATGATCGTGGTCCCGTCTATGGCATCGCCGAGCAACGCGATTTTCTGCTCAAACGCGCGACTGCTGAGGCGGTGCTGTATCTCGATGACGATGTGTTGATGGAGCCGTGGGTGGCGGAACGGCTGCTGGCGACGTTGCGTGACGAGCGATGCGGCTTTGTGGGCGCGTTTCCGGCTGGCCTATCGCATTGTGACGATGTGCGACCGCAGCAGCAGCAGATCGAATATTGGGATGGACCGGTACGACCTGAAGTCGTTACGCCTGGCACGCCACAATGGGAACGCTGGCAGTTGCACCGTGCCGCCAATCTCTATCACGTCGCCCAGGCGCTACCGCCCGATGAGACGCGGCGCTATAAGGTCGCCTGGATTGCTTCGTGCATCCTCTATGATCGCGCCAAACTACTGGCCGTGGGCGGCTTCTCCTTCTGGTCGCGCCTGCCACGCTATCATTCGGGCGAAGAGGTGCTGGTGCAGAACCTGCTGTTGCGGCGCTGGGGTGGCTGCGCCATCGTCCCATCCGGCACCTACTATTCTCAGGCTCCGACAACCGTGCTGAACGAGGCCGGCACGGTGGACGGGCACGCGCTCGACCTGCTGGACGAGATGGTTGAACGCTATGCCCCTCAATCCGCTATCACGAATGTCGAGGTGCTATGAACGATCCCTTTACCCCTGGACTGCTGACGCGCCTGGAGGAGAGCCCGCGTAAAATAGCCCTGTTGCGCGCCTCACGCATCGGCGATTTCCTCTGCGCCACACCGGCCTTGCGAGCGTTACGCCTGGCGCTGCCCGATGCTGCGATCACGCTGATCACGCTGCCGATGCTGCGGGAGATCGCGCAACGCCTGCCCTATGTGGATCATGTCGTCGAGTTCCCAGGCTACCCAGGGATCGCCGAACAGCTCTTTGACGCTCGTCGCGCGACACATTTCTTGTGTGAGATGCAGGGCGAGCAGTTTGATCTTGCCATCCAGATGCAGGGAACCGGCGTCAACTCGAACCCGTTTATGCTCTTGCTCGGTGCGCGCACGACCGCCGGCTTTGTGCGTCCGGGCGAGGGAGCCGGATTGCTGGACGCGGCCTTGCCCTACCCTGAGCATCTGCACGAGGTTCGCTGCGTCCTCGCCCTGACCAGTTTCCTGGGCGTACCGGACCAGGGTGAAGATATCCTGTTCCCCTTGCACGCTGAGGATCTCCAGCAGGCAGAACGCTTGCTAAAGGATGCGGCGCCTCCGCTCATAGGGCTGCATCCGTCGGCAAGGGATGAGGCCAGAAGATGGTCCCCTGATCGCTTCGCGGCTACCTGCTCCAC
Source organism: Ktedonosporobacter sp. (assembly GCA_035293765.1). Taxonomy (GTDB): domain Bacteria; phylum Chloroflexota; class Ktedonobacteria; order Ktedonobacterales; family Ktedonobacteraceae; genus DASRHT01. The sequence continues at coordinate 121,040 of DATGMF010000058.1, read as the reverse complement.
GCTTTTGCAGCAATACGGGGGAACGGTGATCCTGGTGGGTGAAGGGCAGGAGCGCGAACTGGGCGAGGTGATAGCTCGGCAAATAGATGGCCCCTGCTGTAATCTGATGGGCCAGACATCGCTGCTGACGCTTGGCGGTGTGCTTGCTCGTCTCGCGGTCTTGCTCACCAACGATAGCGGTCCCGCACACATAGCGTACGCGCTTGGCACGCCCACCGTGACCATCTTCGGTGCCAGCAGCCCCATTCTCAACGGTCCGCTGCATACCGGTCCATTCCGTGCCGTAATACACGAAGTTCCCTGTCGCCCCTGCGGCTACGCCGTCTGTCCCATCGGCAACCCCTGCCTGCAAGGCGTAAGCGTGGAGCAGGTGGTTGAGGCGGCGAAGGGGGTAATCTCTCTCCGATAGGTAGGGGCAATCCCTTGCGGTTGCTCTGGGCAGGGCGTTCAGGGTGGGGGCACATGGGTGATGGCGTGGGGGCAAAGGTGTTCAGGGCGGGGCGAGGATGTTCAGGGCGAGGATGTTCAGGGCGGGGGCAAGCCCCGCCCCTACCTACGTAACAGGGAGAAGCTTGCCGCTTTTCACATCGTAAATATAGCCGCTGACGGTGACGCTGTCGGGAATGAAGGGAGAAGCTTTGATAGTGGCGATGTCGTCGCGTACGGATTGGGCCAGGTCCTTGAAGGGCAGGAAATCGATGTGATCGGCGCTGGTCCCGAAATCCTGCTTGAGCTTGCCGCGCAGATCCTCGTTGCTGAAAGTAAGCATGCCACAGTCAACATGGTGAATCACCACGACCTCGGTGGTGCCAAGCAGTTGCTCAGAAATAACCAGGGAGCGGATCGCATCCTCGGTGGCGCGCCCGCCCGCGTTGCGGATAACATGAGCGTCGCCTTCCTCTAAACCAAGAAAGCGGGCCGGGTCCAGTCGGGCATCCATGCAGGTCAGAATCACAGCCTTGCGGGCAGGCGGCATCGGCAAATTCCCCTTCTGGAAGCTGGCTGCATACCGCTCGTTCGCCTTTAGGAACTCCTGAACCGTTGACGTCATAGACTCCTCCTAATTCTTGACTAAGTAGATCAATATTGACAGCTTCATTGTAGGAGGTGGGCGTTGCGAGTGTCAAGTTCAGGGTAATCACGCATTTCTTTCCCTTGCCGGTCATTGAATTCTCCCCCTTGACGAATGCACTCTGTTATATAATAGGGCCAGTTACTACGGCGAAGAAAAGGATTGACTCTCGCACCCTTCTGGTGCTGTTGCCATCCTCAATCAGGACGAATTCCGTTAAAAGGACGTGTATAGGATTATGTACAGAGATGTGTTTGGTGCGCGCGCAGCTTTGCAGAGCGATTACGGCACCGTCAACTACTATCGTTTGAGCGCGCTCGCTCAGCGCGGTGTGGAAAATCTCAGCCGTCTCCCGATTACGGTGAAGATCGTGCTGGAGAACCTGCTGCGCCACGCCGGAGGCGAGATCGTCTCCGCGGAAGATGTACTCTCGCTGGCACGCTGGACCCCTGGGCACGCCGCCACCAGCGAAGCAGAATACCCCTTTATGCCTGGTCGTGTCCTCCTGCAAGACTTCACCGGCGTACCGGCTGTGGCGGACCTGGCTGCCATGCGCTCGGCGGTCGCGCGCATGCACGGCGATCCACAGAAGATCAATCCCCTCGTGCCCGCCGATCTGGTGATCGATCATTCCGTCCAGGTCGATACCTTTGGCACGACCCTGGCCTTTAACCGCAACGTCACCCGCGAATACGAGCGCAACGGCGAACGCTACGCGCTGCTGCGCTGGGGACAGCAGGCGTTCAGCAATTTCCGCGTCGTGCCTCCTGGAACGGGCATCGTCCACCAGGTCAACCTGGAATATCTGGCCTCCGTCGTCATGACGAAGAACGAGGATGGCGAGCGCGTGGCCTTCCCCGATACGCTCGTCGGTACCGATTCGCACACAACGATGATCAACGGCCTGGGTGTGCTTGGCTGGGGCGTTGGTGGCATCGAAGCCGAGGCCGTGCTGCTTGGTCAGCCACTTTATTTATTAACCCCTGAGGTCATCGGCATGCGCCTCGTCGGAGCCTTGCCGGAAGGGGCGACCGCGACTGATCTTGTGCTTACAGTAACACAAATGCTGCGCAAACGCGGAGTCGTCGGCAAATTCGTCGAGTTTACCGGCCCTGGCCTGAGCCAGCTCCCCCTGGCAGACCGTGCCACCATCTCCAATATGTCGCCCGAATTTGGCGCGACCGCGACCCTCTTCCCCGTTGACGCCGAAACCCTGCGCTATTTACGCGACACCGGGCGCGATCCCAAACTGGTTGACCTGGTTGAACGCTACATGAAGGAGCAGGGTCTCTTCCGCACCGACGAAGCGCCGGAGCCGGTCTTTGACGATCTGCTCGAACTCGACCTGGGCACGATTGAGCCAAGCCTGGCCGGACCGCGCCGCCCGCAGGACCGCGTCCCGATGGGCAAGCTCGGCCAGGTCTTCCGCGAATCTTATAAAGATCGCTTTGCCGCCAATAGTACTAATGGACAGAACGGGCAGCACGATATACAGGTCGATATGGCGGGCGTGCAATCGCATATGACCGACGGCTCGGTAGCTATCGCCGCCATCACGAGCTGCACTAACACATCGAACCCGTCGGTGATGATCGCGGCTGGTCTGGTAGCGAAGCATGCGGTCGAGCGCGGCCTCTCCGTCAAGCCCACAGTGAAAACCAGCCTCGCCCCTGGCTCGCGCGCCGTCATCGACTATCTAAACAACGCCGACCTGCTGCCCTTCCTGGAGGCGCTGCGCTTCCATCTTGTGGGCTATGGTTGCACAACCTGTATTGCCGCAGGGACGCCGGTATTGCTCGCGAATGGGACGGCGCGGCGCATTGAACAAATGTCGCAGCATGGCGGTGTCTCGTTGCTTGCTCCCACGCCCGAGGGTAGGCTAAGCGCGGCAACCCAGGCCGAAATGATGATGCAGGGCGAACGCGAGTGCATCTCGCTTGCGCTGCAAGATGGGCGCACACTGGTCTGTACACCTGATCATGAGATCCTCTGTGCTGATGGGCGCTGGGTGCGTGCCGATGAGCTTGTGCTGGGTCAGGACCGTGTCATCGTTGGCCTTGAGGTCCCATTGGACGAGGTTGGTGATGACGAAGCTGGTTACACATTGCATGTAGGTGAGCTAACATTCACAATGGATACGGAGCATGAGCGGCTACGCACTCTGGCATTCGCTCGTCTGCTTGGGCATCTACTCAGCGATGGCTCTATCAGCCTGTTGGGGCAAGGCCGTATGCACGTTGGGCAGGCGATGGATCGTGAGGCGCTTCTCAACGATGTTGAGTTGCTCACTGGCTGTCGTCCTGTTGCGACGCGCTACGACGAGAGAAAGTGGACCGTTGTGCTGCCCAAACTGTTCACCGAAGCCATCAGCACATTGTCTGGCGTGCGCGTTGGACGACGCATTCAGCAAGCGCCAACGCTCCCCACGTTCGTCCTGGAGCAGCATTGTCCCGTTTCGGTGGTGCGCGAATTCCTGGGCGGACTCTTCGGGGCGGACGGACACGCTCCTGTTCTGCATCGTTGGGGCAAGCACGAGGACGATGCAACGCTAGGCGCACCGGCCTATTCTCAGAGCACCATACCAGAGCATGTGGAGGCGCTCAAGCAGGTCATGAACGATGTGACCTATTTGCTGGCCCGCTGCGGGGTGAAAACCACCGGAGCCAACATCTATGAATATTCCACGCGTCGCTCTGCCACTACATATCCAGCCGCTCAGGATGGCATTGCCCGCGTGGAGGTTCGTCTGGTGCTACCAGATGGCCTCTCGTTCGTGGAGCGTGTAGGATACCGCTATTGCATGGATAAGGCCCTGCGAGCCAGCGCGGCGGCTGTTTACTGGCGTCTGGTAGACCAGATTCACCGCCAGCGCCTGTGGATGGCGGCCCGTCTTGAGGAGTTGCACCGGACCGATCACAAGCTATCATTCTCCCATGCTCGCAAGAGAGCCGCAACGGAACTGATGGAGCGCGAACCGGTCGTCTCCCCGCACTATGCGCTATTGGAGGGTCATGACCGCTTTTCACGACTCCCACAAGTGACCGCGCGCAAGTTCCAGCCGTTGCATAGAGACGCCTGCGACTTCCCCTCTCCCGTTGCGCTGTTCAACCAGATTGGCGTGCGTGACTGGTTTGCCCCACTGAATACGCGTGCAGATGCGCAGACGACCAAACGCTACTGTATCGAGAAAGAGGCGCTCACACTGCCGACAATGGCGCTTCAGGTAGTCGAACGGCGTCCAGTAGGAGTGCGAGCGGTATTTGATTTGGCAGTGAATGATCTTCATGCTTTTGTAGCAGGCACAGTGGCAGTTCACAATTGCATCGGTAATAGCGGCCCGCTTGCTGATCCGGTGGCGGAGGCGGTGCAGGAGAACGATCTAATCGTGGCGGCGGTGCTCAGCGGCAACCGCAACTTTGAGGGGCGCATTCATCCGCAGGTGCGTGCTAGCTTCCTGGCCTCGCCGCCGCTGGTCGTGGCCTACGCGCTGGCAGGCACCGTCGATATCGATCTGACCAAAGATCCCGTCGGCGTCGATGTCAACGGCGAGAACGTCTACCTGCGCGACATCTGGCCCACGCAGGAAGAGGTGCGCGACGTTGTACGCAAGGCGGTGACGCCGGAAGTCTTCTCGAAGAATTACGCCCATGTCTTTGAGGGCGACGAGCATTGGCGCTCGCTCTCGAACTCAAGCGGCGACCTCTTCGAGTGGGACCCCAGCTCGACCTATATCCAGGAGCCGCCGTTCTTTAACGATATGTCGCCCGAACCTGCTCCGGTCAAGGATATTCACGGCGCGCGCGTGCTGGCGATGCTGGACGATTCGATCACGACCGATCACATCTCGCCTGCCGGCAGCTTTGCTCCATCCAGTCCCGCCGGTCGCTACCTGATTGAGCACGGCGTCGAGCGGCGCGACTTCAATACCTACGGTGCACGGCGCGGCAATCACGAAGTCATGGTGCGCGGCACCTTCGGCAATATCCGCCTGCGTAACCGCCTGACGCCCGATAAGGAAGGTTACTACACCGTTCATCTGCCCGATGGCGAAGAGACGACGATCTACGAGGCGTCGCAACGCTACCTGCAAGAAGGCGTGCCTCTGCTGATCATCGCCGGCAAAGAGTATGGCTCCGGCAGCTCGCGCGACTGGGCGGCGAAGGGACCGCAATTGCTCGGCGTGCGTGCGGCCATCGCTGAGAGCTTCGAGCGCATCCACCGCAGCAATCTGGTGGGCATGGGAATCTTGCCCTTGCAGTTCCGCCAGGGCGAGAGCAAGGAATCGCTCGGCCTCACGGGACGCGAGGTCTATGATATCGTCGGCATTGAGCAGGGCCTCAAGCCGCGCCAGGAGGTCACGGTCAAGGTCACGCGTGAAGACGGCTCGACCTTCTCATTCCAGACGCTCGCTCGCCTGGACAGTCCCATCGACGTCACGTACTACGAAAACGGCGGCATCCTGCTGACCGTCCTGCGCCGCCTGATGAAGGCTTGAGTAGGGGCAGGGCTCGCCCCTGCCCAGCATGCTTGTTTGCATTGTGTATGCCTACAGCGCATTGTGTATGCTGTAGGGGCAGGGCCAGCCCTGCCCCTGTCATTTTGTATCATTGCTCCTCCTTTTTATCTTTGCTGTTCCTCCACGTCTATACTTATGCAAACAGTAATTGTATTTTGTACACTATGCACATTGACAGCTCATATTCGCGCCTGTTAATATGGTTCGTACGTACGTGCTAGAATTGCGCAGGGAAAAAGATGTTCAAGGGGTGGATTATGGAACTTGAAGACAAATACATCGGGAAACAGATTGGGAATTATCGCATTACCGCAGCCCTGAATAGCGGCGCTTTTGGACGCATCTATCAGGGCGTGCATCTCTACCTCACTAATCGTATTGTTGCCATTAAGCTGCTGCACCTCACCTATCTAGGGTCGCAGGAGGAGCGGGAGAGTTTTTTACAGGAGGCGCAGTTCCTTGAAATCTTGAAGCATCCACACATCCTTCCAATCTACGATGTGGGGATCGATGAGGGCTTTCCTTATCTGATTGCCGAGTTCGCGTCTAATGGTTCGCTGCGTGACCGCCTGCAACATAGCTCATCGGGGCTCTTGCCGCTGGATGAGTCGTTGCGCATCCTGGCGCAGGTGGGGCAGGGGCTGCAATTTGTCCATGAGCAGAACATCGTCCACCGCGATCTCAAGCCGGAGAACATCCTTTTCAATGCGAAGGGCGACGCGATGATCGCCGATTTCGGCATCGCCGTTTTCCTGGACAACACCAAAACCAAGTACGTTGACGTCATCGGCTCCCCGTTATATATGGCACCCGAGCAGTTTGAGGGCGTTGCCAGCCGCAGAAGCGACCAGTACGCGCTGGCCTGCATCGCCTACGAGTTGCTGACCGGAGAGCCGCCCTTCGTGGCCGCCCATGCCGTGACCATTGGCCTGAAGCACCAGAAGGAGCCGCCGCGTCCCCTCTCCGATCTCAATCCCGATATCCCTGAGCATATCGAGCAGGCCGTTCTCAAGGCACTGGCGAAAGATCGCGCCGACCGCTATGCCGACACCGCCTCCTTTATCACGGCCCTGCTCACCATTCCGACCGGCCCCGTCCACAAAACGAAAGAGCAGCTCTTGAAAGAGGGCAATCGCCTCTTTAACGGCAGTCGCTACTCGGAGGCGCTGGTGGCCTTTGAGCGTGCCATCCAGCTCTCTCCCTCGTTTGTTGACGCACATGAAGGTCGGGGCAGCGCGCTCTATGCGCTGGGCCGCACCGAGGACGCGTTAGAAGCTTACGAGCAGGCGCTGCAACTGGACCCGGGCTATATACCCGCGCACATGGGCAAGGGCAATATCCTGTACGATCTCAAGCAGTACGAGGATGCGTTCGCCTGCTACGAACAGGCTTCGCAGCTCAATCCGACTCTGGTTGATGCCTATGTTGGTCTGGGCAATACGCTCTACTACCTGGGCGAGTACGATCAGGCTATTGCCGCCTACAAGCAAGCTATCGATCTAGACCACGGCTGCGTTGCGGCATACGATGGCAGAGGCTGGGCGCTGCTGCACCTCAAGCATTATAAAGAGGCTACGGTCTCCTTTGAGCGCGCCACGCATCTTGACCATAACAATCCATCTCCCTATGTGGGCAAAGGCAAGGCGCTCTACGCCCTCGGCCATTTCGAGGAGGCGCTGTTCAGCTTTAATCAGGCCATTATTATTGATCCAGATCATATCCAGGCGCATGAGGGCAAGGCCGACGCGCTTTACCATCTGAAGCACTACGCCGAGGCGCTTGCCGCTTACGAGCAGGTGCTCGCGCTCGCTCCCGACTTTGCCTATGCGTACGACCGGATGGGCTGGACGCTCTGGCACCTGCATCGTTACCAGGAGGCGCTGGAGCCTTTCGAGCGCGCCATTGAGCTTGATCCGCAACTGGCCTCGCCCCATAACGGCAAGGGACGCGTCTACTACGACCTCAAACGCTACAACGAGGCGCTGGCCTCATACGAAGATGCTCTCATGCTCAATCCCAACCTTGCCACCGCGCACAACGGCAAGGGCAACGTCCTGGCCGACCTGCACCGTTACGAGGAAGCTCTGGACGCTTACAATCAGGCCATCCACCTGCAACCGCGTACTGCCGCCTTTCATCAGAACAAAGGCGACGTTCTCAAGCAGTTTGGACGCTTGCAAGAAGCGCAAAAAGAGTACGAGCTGGTACAGCATTTGAATTCGCACGATTAATAGAAGGGCGGCTCGTATAGTATACGCAGCCGCTCACTCGTCTATGTGTTCCGTTTCTGCTTTACGGACTATGGGCATGCCAGCTTTTATGGCAACTTCCCATATCTCTTCCCATGCCACCTTCTCGCGCTCGTTATCTGTCTCTTTCTGCTTAGAGGTTTGCTTCTCTGTTTTGCTGATGCCCTGCCGATCAAGCGTGAAGTCAGTAAATACTACAACTTTCTCAGGATCAATCATATTAACCGTTTGTGGAGCAAGTTGCCGTACCGACTCTTCAAGCAGAACACTGACCAACTCGTCAATTTCGGGGAAAACATTGCTCAGTTCAATCTCATCGCCGTTTTGGTGGCGTACCTTATAATTATAAATGATCTGTTTCTCGGCTAAGCCAGGTTTTTGTGAACGATACTCTACCTCTTTTACAATCCCTTTGATACTGTCAATCTGGTCCCAGCGAAAAACCTGATGGGCTTTGCCTTTTTCATAGATGAAGCCATTTTGCCAGAGATAGACATGGCGGTATAAAAATCCCTGATAGATAGTAAAAGCACCCAACAGTGAAAAAAGAACTCCAAAAATCAATAATGGAAACACAGCAATAAGCGAGCTTATATCAGATCTGTTAGTAAAAAACAGTAGTAACGATCCGCTTAGAAAAAGGGTGCCCATTGCAATTATTACTACTCCCCCTATTATACTGCTTTTATTAGAGGAATTATACACTTTGTGCGGCTCCCCAAGCTGCGCCTCTTTTGCCATTTGTAGAATTTCTGGGGGAATGGTAGTGGGTGAGGAAACCTGCTTCTGGATCATAGATTGTGCTACTCCTGATACTTTTAACAGTAGGAGAACGCAAGGATAAAAAGAAATTCATCATCTAAATAGATAGTAGCAGAGTTTTGCGGTGTTGAAAAGAGCAAGTCCGCCCGCATTCTAAGCACTTATGGCTATATAATAGACGCGTTATCCTAAAAAAGCGTATGCTGTATGAAGTGGAGTCGCGCGGCGAAGCCGCCACACCTCCCAAACAAGACGAGCGTCGCAGGCGCGAGCGCGCTCTCATGCTGAGAATCAGACACACTTAGGAAGCTTGCGCAAGTAAGCTGTGAGGTGCTCTTATGCGTCGGACCAATGTAGCATCGACCCTTATTTATCAGATAGCAGTCGTGGTATTATTTTTCTTTCTCCTGATGGGCTGCGTCCTGGTTGTCCGTCCTGGAACGGCTGTCCGTGCCCAGGCTCAGGGCGCTCCCAGCGTTGGCGGCTGCCCGCTCTATCCCGCCGACAATATCTGGAACCGCGATATTTCAACTCTGCCGGTGCATCCGAACTCCGCGAATTTTATTAACAGCATTGGGCTTACCGGCCACGTTCACGCCGATTTTGGCTCCGGCCTGTACAATGGCGAACCCATCGGTATCCCCTTCGCCGTCGTTTCCGGCAATCAGCCAGCCGTACCCGTGAGCTTTAGCTATAGCGACGAGAGCGACCCTGGTCCCTATCCCATTCCCGCCAACGTGCCCATCGAGGGGGGAGCGCAGAGTACCGGCGACCGCCATGTGATCGTGGTCGATAGCGCGACCTGCAAGCTTTACGAGATGTTTAACAGCTTTCCCCAGTCAAACGGGAGCTGGAAAGCTGACAGCGGCGCCGTCTGGAATTTGAACTCGAACGCGCTGCGCCCCAGAAAGTGGACATCCGCCGATGCTGCCGGTTTACCCATCCTGGCCGGTCTGGCGCGCTATGATGAAGTCGCGGCTGGCGCCATCAATCACGCTCTGCGCTTTACCGTGAGCAAGACTCAGCGCGCCTTCCTCTGGCCCGCTCGTCATTATGCTTCATCAAGCACCAATCCGAACCTGCCGCCGATGGGCCTGCGCCTGCGTCTCAAGGCCAGCGTGAACGTCGCCGCTTATCCGCCGCAGAGCCGCGTCATCCTGACCGCGCTGCAACACTACGGCATGATCGTGGCCGATAATGGCAGTAGCTGGTTTATCTCCGGTGCGCCCGATAGTCGCTGGAACAACGACGATCTGGCGCAGTTAAAGAACATCCACGGCTCCGACTTCGAGGTGGTCGATGAATCGAAGCTCCAGGTCAGCGCCAACTCCGCTCAATCCTTTCCGGCGAACTACAGCAGCATGACCATTCCTCCGCTGGCCGATCCCACCAGTGTCTCGGTCATCGCGCCTCTGCCAACGGCAACCCCGCTCGATACAAGAAAGGGGAGCGTGATTTTGTATAATAATACAAATGGTGGAGCAAGCACAAATGCTCTGTTCTTCTCTATCCTGACAACGGTCGCAGTCGTACTATTAAGCGGAGCTGCCCTGATACTATTTCTCGCGCCTCGCTACAAACTGCGTAAATAATATATATTAGCGAGATGTCGCAGTAATGGGGATTGTATGGGATGTCATAGGGGGGCCGACGTGGGGCGATTGTGGCGATTAAAAATGATAGAGGCGAGAGGAGAGGATGGCTATTTATTTTTCTACTCGGACAATTCAGCATTTTAAACGCGTGCAGAAGATGCTGGACCGGCTTCAGGGCGAGGCTGAACCGATGGCGCTTGTGCTGCCCGGGTCACCGTATCCGTGTGGGGATGTGATGGTGTTCGCGGGCTCGTTTAATCCGCCTACCGTCGCACACCTGGCGCTGCTCAAACAGGCATGGCGCTACGCCCGTCTGCATGCACCAATGCAGCTCTACGCCGCTTTTAGCAGACATACAGTCGATAAGGAGACGGTGGAACGGCCCCTGCTGCTTGACCGCATTGTGCTGCTGCAAAAGTTGCTGCAACGACGCATCCCACAGGCGGGGATTATGCTGTTCAATCGCGGGCTGTATCTGGAGCAGGCGGAGGCGATCCGGCGGTCATTTCCAAAGGTGCAGCGTATCTATTTTGTGCTCGGCTTCGATAAGATCGTGCAAATCTTCGATCCGCGCTATTATGATGATCGCGATGCCGCCCTCGCCGAACTATTCAGCCAGGCGAAACTGCTGGTCGCGCCACGCGGCAACCAGGATGAGGATGATCTCAACGCGCTCCTGCACCAGCCACAGAACGAACGTTTCGCCCGTTATGTCCATCCTCTGCCGTTCGAGCCCGCGTATCGCCAGATCTCCTCTACCCATGTGCGCCAGGGGATAGGCGACGTCGCGCATGCAGTGCCGCAGGAGGTGCGGCAATTTATGCGTGAGACGCGAGCGTACGCCCCTTCACTGCATAAAGGCGCTCACGAGCATTACTATGAGGAGCGGGTGAAGCTGTTGAGCGATCTGCTAGCCATGCCTCTGTCATGAGCGGGCGAGCGTAAAGGTGAACTTGTTGGACCCGATCTGCACGATATCCCCTTCGCGCAACAGACAGCGCGTAATTGCCTGCCCGTTGACGTAGGTGCCGGTCGCGGACCGATTGTCCACCAGCTCATAGGCTCCGCCTGGCAGCTCGCGAATGGTCGCGTGCAGCCGGCTCACCGCCAGATCCTCCAGGAAAATATTGCACGAGCGACTGCGTCCAATCGTCATCTCTGGCATCAGCTCAATGCTGCGAATGACATCATTGCTGCGCAGACTTGAGAGCTTCAGGCGCGCGATCACAGAGGACTGAGGATCGGTCGTCTTGCCAATATAAAGTTCGCGACCACGCGATGAGGGGAGCTGAAATGGGCGCGTGCCTTCATTGGCGAAGAACGTCATCTCCGTATTGCCAAAGTGCAGCTTATCGCCATTGTTCAGCAGTTGCTCGCTCACGGGACGCCCATTGACCAGGCTATCGCCGCTGCCATGATCGTCGCGCAGGATAAAGCCCGCACCAACGCGCAGAATGCTGGCCTGTTTGCGATGAACCGCAATATCTTCCAGGAAAATATCGCTATCACGGCTGCGCCCGATGGTAGTACAATCTTTCCACAATTCAACACGCTTGCCGGCCAGCGTCTGCGGCCCTTGCTGGATGACAAGATATGCGCCCGATACCTGCTCTTGTGCCATGTAGCCCTACTCTATTCAATGCCAGGATATTACTGCTGCGAGGTGAAATGGCATTCTGTCTCTGGAGTGAGTATAACGAATTGGAAGGAAACGTGTCAAGCCGAAACGGTGGAGCAAGACTGGTAAGGCGTACCTTGACGCGCATATCAACCATATTTTATACTACATATAAGTTTGTATGTAGTATAAAATATGGTGAGTTGATGCCGATCAACTATGCTTAATTGAGACCCGTTTTCCAGGCAATATGAGGAGATATTTTGATGAGCGCAGAGCACGCTGACGCAGCCGCAACGAGAGCGAATCCATTCATCTTTTTAAATCGTCAATTCTCGTCGGAGAATCCCTTCCCCATGCTCGCACAATTGCGTACAATGGGGGCGCTGATTCCTATTCCCCTGCCGACCGGCACGGACCAGATGGTATGGCTGGTGACGCACATGGAAGAGGCTGTTGAGGTGTTAAAAGACCACAAACGTTTCACCGTGGACAGCAGGGTATCTTCCATGCATGACCTCTTCCAGCAGCGCAGGGGCGTTGGCAATATTTTCATGGGTCGCTCCATGATCAACGTTGATGAGCCGGATCATCGGCGCTTACGCGGGCTCGTTTCGAAGGCTTTCACGCCCAAATATATTGCCAGCCTGCGCCCCAGCATTCAGCAGATTGCCGACGAACTGCTCGACCGCGTTCAGGATCAGGGCGAGATGGATGTGGTGCGTGATTACGGCTATCCGCTGCCAATCACCGTCATCTCTGACATGCTCGGCGTGCCTCATCAGTTGCGTGACAGCATTCGGCAATGGTCCGAAGGGCTGGTCAGTGGCGAGTTTAGCGAAGATCGCGTCCGCCGTGCCAATGCTTTCTCCGAATATATCAAAGAACTGGTAGCTGAAAAACGGCAGCATCCTGGAGATGACCTGACAAGCCAGTTAATTCAGTTGGAAAGCGAAGGCGATCATCTTGACGAAACCGAGCTTTTATCGATGATCGGGCTACTGATTTTCGCCGGACATGAAACAACATCGAATCTCATCAGTATCGGCACCCTGGTGCTGCTCGATCATCCAGAGCAGTGCGAGCGATTGAAAACTGAGCCGGCGCTGGTCCCCTCCGCCGTCGAAGAACTGCTGCGTATCAACGGTCCGGTATTTGCGCCGGCGCCGCGCTTTGTAGCGGAAGATACTGATTTTGCTGGACAACACCTCACAAAAGGCGATATGATTATGATAGTCCTCTCATCAGCCGACCGCGATGAGAGGCAGTTTACCGATCCCGATGACCTGGATATTGCCCGTGGCCTCAATCGCCATATCGCTTTCGGGCAAGGCATCCATATCTGCCTGGGCGCTCCGCTGGCACGCCTGGAAGGTGATATTGCTTTCACGACCCTGCTGCGACGCATGCCCAACCTCAAACTCGCGATCCCTCGCGAAGAGGTGCAGTGGCGTAGCAATGTCACTCTGCGTGGCCTGAAGAGCCTCCCCGTCGCATTTTAAGCCAGGTGGCGATAGAGGGTGAAGCGGACAAAAAACATTGCGAGGAACGTCGCGTGGATGAAATAGAACCGGGAGCTGGTCGAGTCTCCTTGCGGGAACGGAACCGGCAACGCCTGACAAAGCGCATCGTGGGAGCCGCAACGGAGCTCTTTCGCACCGTTGGCTACGAGCAGACCACGATGGATGCCATCGCCGAGAAGGCTGAGGTGAGTCGCGGCACATTGTTCAACTACTTTCCCGCGAAAGACGCATTGCTGGTCCCTTACGCCAAGGAGCTGTACCAGCAACATATTCAGCCTGCCATGCGCTCGTATTTAGAGACGCAACCGACGACGCTGCAAGCTTTGCAATTTTTCCTGGTGAACATCCACGAGCAGATTTTGATGGTGCCTGGTATGGATCGAGCATTTCAGCAAGAGCTTGTGCATTCTCATTCTCATTCTCACAAAAGGGTATCCAAAAACGGAACCGGTTTTCTGGAGAACATGTGTACGATTTTAGCCTATGGACAGCAGCGCGCAGAGGTGCGTACCGACATTCCCCTGGAAAAGCTTGCTCGCTACGTGGGAGCATTATGCGCCTCGCTACTGTTTAGCTTGATGGCCCCGACAATCTCCACAGAGTATAAGGCTGAAATTGCAATCCTACTGGCCTTCATGAAGACCGGATTGGCACCCGATTAAGTATCGTTTATGTTATTCAGGAGGTATCGATGCTACAGATCGATTTCGCGGCAGTACGAGCAGGAACAAAGACCCTGGCAGAGCAGACAAAGGGATTTACCCTCGCAGATTTGCAGGCAGCGACCAAAGAGTTATTTGATGGCCTGCAAGCGGCGGTCGCGGGCGCAACCAACCAGGCAATAGTGTTCGTGCCCCACGATGCGGAAGCCACCTCCGGCGATGAAAAAGGATGGACCGTTGCCCATGTCGTCGCCCATCTCACCGCGACGCTGGAAGAAATTTGCGCTATTGCCGCTCAACTGACGCGCAACGTCGAATTGGATGACCAGCTTAGGCTGCGCTACGAGACGCCCTGGGAGAGCATTCAAACGGTAGAGCAGGTCAAGGCGCGCCTGGCCGAAAGCCGCCGCATTTGCCTTGCCTTCCTCGACGCCTGGCCGGACGAGCCCAATTTGCAGGCAACGATCACGCGCATTCCCGCCTTTGGCCCGTTGAATGCGGTCGCCCTGTGCGCGCTCGGCATTTTCCACGGCTTGCTCCATCAGCAACAAATCGTGGAGGCGCTGAACCAATACAACAAACAGGCATAGTTTCCTGTAGGGGCAACCCTCGCGGTTGCCCAGGCCGCCGCCGGTTGCCCAGCCCCTACTAATTGTGTAGTCACTATCAAGGATGAAGAGGAGAGTTTGCCAATGGCAATGCAAATGGGCCAACAGATCACAATTGATTTTGATGTTCCCGCGAAGATGAGAGATGGCACAACTCTGCGTGCCAACGTCTATCGTCCGGTTGGCGAGGGCCGGTGGCCTGTGCTGCTCACGCGCTTGCCATACGGCAAAGATTTCCCCATCGGGGGCTCTGTGCTGGACCCCGCGCAGGTGGCACGACGCGGCTACGTCGTCATCGTGCAGGATACGCGGGGCCGTTTTGCCTCTGAGGGTGAATGGGACCCCATGCGCAACGAGGCGCTGGACGGCGTTGATACCATCGCGTGGGCGGCGCAACTGCCCTATAGCGACGGCAACGTCGGAATGTACGGGGCCTCTTATTTTGGCTTTACCCAGTGGTCCGCCGCCGTTCACCAGCCGCCCGCGCTCAAAGCGATGGTGCCGTTCATCACCTGGAACGATCCCTTCAACGGCATCTTGTTTCGTGGCGGCGCGTTCGAGCTGGGCACGTCAGGGAACTGGCAGCTCTCGATGGGGCTGAACGTGCTGATGCGCCGCTATGCGGGTGATCCCGATCCGCGCAACCTGGGGCGAGCCATCTATATGATGGTTAAAGACGTCGATGCCCTGGGCGCTCAAGGGTACTGGTCTTTGCCGCTCAAAGACTTCGCACCTTTGAAGCGCCACGACGTCGCGCCCGCCTTCTTCGAAACCTTCGAGCATCCGATGGACCGCGAACACGCAGCGCCCCTGACGATCCTCGGCAAGCACAAGAATGTGACGGTTCCCACCTTCAATGTGGGCGGCTGGTACGATATCTTCCTCAAGGACACTATCGAGAACTTTAAGATCATGCGCGAGCAGGGGACGACGCCAGAGGCGCGCCAGAGCAAGCTGCTGATCGGTCCCTGGATCCATGGTGGCAGCAATAACCCTGTGGGCGAAATGAACTTCGGCTTCGGGTCAACCGCCGCCTTCATCGACCTGAAAATCGACTTTGTAAGCTTACAATTGCGCTGGTTCGACCAGTTCTTGAAGGGCATCGATACCGGCATCCTGCAAGAGGCTCCGATCAAGCTCTTTGTGATGGGCGCAAACATCTGGCGCGACGAACAGGAATGGCCGCTGGCCCGCGCCGTCGATACGCGTTTCTATCTGCGCAGCAACGGGCACGCCAACACGCTCAACGGCGATGGCGTTCTCAGCACGACGCCACCCGAAGCGGAGACCGCTGACCGCTACGATTACGATCCCGCTCACCCCGTCATGACCCGTGGCGGCGCGCTGCTGATGACGCCGGAGTTCCCCGGCGGCCCCTTCGATCAGCGCGCGACGGAGAGTCGCGAGGATGTCCTGGTCTACACAACGCCACCTCTGGAGCAGGATACAGAGGTAACCGGTCCCATCATGGTCCACCTGTGGGCTACTTCGAGCGCGCCCGATACCGACTTTGTGGCGCGCCTGGTCGATGTCCACCCTGACGGCTATGCTCGCAACCTGACCGACGGCATCATTCGCGCGCGCTATCGCAACTTCTCGCAGGGAGAAGCGCCAACGCTGATCGAGCCAG
Source organism: Ktedonosporobacter sp. (assembly GCA_035293765.1). Classification (GTDB taxonomy): domain Bacteria; phylum Chloroflexota; class Ktedonobacteria; order Ktedonobacterales; family Ktedonobacteraceae; genus DASRHT01. Next base: position 104,805 of record DATGMF010000058.1, on the reverse strand, counting down.
GCAAGCCCTACGAGTATGCAATCGATCTGTGGGCCACCAGCAACGTCTTCCTGAAAGGGCATCGCATCTGCCTGGATATCACCAGCAGCAACTTCCCGCGCTGGGATCGCAATCCCAACACGGGCCACGACTTCGGTGCCGACGACGAGCTTGCCGTCGCCCACCAGACCATCCTGCACGATGCCGAGCACCCATCCCACGTCATCCTCCCCATCGTGCCGCCCGCATCCTGATCATCCATATTGAAGGGCCGATCCCACTTCTGAACAGAAGCAGGATTGGCCCCCATAAAAAAACGCTGCAAACCTGCAAATACTGTAGGGACCCGATTTATCGCGTCCGATTTATCGCCCGTACAACCTTTCGACCCGCAGCAGGACAACCGCAAGGGATTGCCCCTACAGTTGCCATTGATGTAATATTCCCATCCACCCCAAATCGTGCCATTCCGTTGCAGGGCAAGCGCGAGGCCCCATCCACCCCCAACCAGCCTCCCCTTGCCCCTACCACATCCGTCGAACGTGGCGGGTCCCGTTCGGATCTGGTTGTTGAGCACAAAACGGCGTTGGGGAGAACGCGGGTAGGGGCAAGGGGTGGTGGATGGGCCTGGGTGGGGGCTTCCTTTCCGCCCGCCTGAGCGAAGCTAGCGCGCAGCAGCGTTGGCGGGCGGAATTGCAAGACCTCGCGCTTGCCCTGCCACTCCTCCATTGACAAATGATGAGATAGTCACTAAAATGCTGCTTAGCCTATTAATAGAAGTAGATATCCACATTTAATTTGAAAAGGGGACAAAGATGGATGCTGCAACGCTGACCGCGCTCGCGATAGGGCTCCTGACAGGTATTGTGTCAAAAGCAGGCGAAGATGTCTATGGCAAAAGCAAAGAGCTGGCAACCCATGTTTACGAGGCTATTCGCAAGCGGTTCGCGCACGAGCAGGATGGCGGCAATGCCAGCCAGGCGCTGCAAACCTTTATGGGTGGCGATACCGACTTCTCCACTGTGATCGAGAAAAAGCTGCTGAACATTCTCAATGCTGATCCCACCTTCGCGCATGAGCTTACACAACTGGTCCAATCGGGCCCGCACCAGGCGCTGATAGCAGCAGCGGAGGCCAAAGCCTCCCATATCCGCATGAGCAATACCAGCGGCAGGGGGCACCAGGAGGTCAACCTGGGAGAGAGAGCCAGCGCCGACGACGTGCAGTTCACCATCGGCCCAGAGAAGCTGACACCATGATGCTCTTTGAACAAGTGAAACTGGCAATATTGCTGTGGCGACGGGATTGATGCCGTCCAGCTTACTGCCGACCTTTCAAGAGGGTGGACGGGGGCGCTAAAGCGGACGGCATCAATGTCGTTGCCACAGCAGGGGAGCCACAGATTGCCAGCATCATTTGTTCATCTGTATAATGACCTGACGCACGAAAGGAATCGCAGCATGTCTCTGGCTCTCCCGTTCCTGACGCCGTTTGTCGGACGCGAAGAGGAAAAGCGACTCTATCAGCAACTGCTCACGCAGTCAAATCCCTGGGTGTTGCTCATCACCGGGCAGGGAGGCATCGGCAAAAGCAGGCTTTTAGCTCGTCTTGCCGAAGAGACGCCGCAGAATGTGGTGACGCTCAAACTCAATTTTGCCATCCCATCGTTACGCATCGACCCTCTGACCGTGCTGGAAGAACTGCTCCCGCAGTCCGAATCGTTTGTTGATGCGCAGCAAATGCAGCACACACAACAGGTGCTGGCCGATGGACGCAGCAAACTCTCGCACCCTGCTGGCAACCTGACGCAAGAGATTCATCTTGCTGAAAGCGCGTCATTCCAGGGCCAGGGAATGCAGCTCAACATTAACACTGCCATAGTGGAGCTACGCCGCCAGATACGCGCGCAGGCGACGCAGGCGTTCTATGACCTGCTGCTCACGCTTGCCAGCTCGCGCCTGGTCCTGCTGCTCGACACCTGCGAATGGCTGGGGGAGGCGGAAGCATCAGAGGTCGGGCAATGGTTGCTCAACGACCTGCTGCCATCGCTGCACGAGCGGCTGCACAGGAAAGGCAAACGTTGTCATGTAGTCATGACCAGCCGCATGCCCCTGTCAATGATGACCATCAGGCGACAGGAAGTATACGCGCATAAACTCCCGTTTCTGGACCAGAGCGCGACGGATGACTATCTATTGCAAATAGGAGTGACGGATACCAGCGTGCGCCAGCGTCTCTATGACATCACGCACGGCCATGCGCTCTGCGTCGAGATTATCGGCCTGCTCTGGCAGCAGCAAGGCGACCGACCGTTAACCATCGCCGACCTGCCCCAGCTTCAGGACCAGTTCAACGAACAGGCGCTGCTCGAATATCTCCAACCCCTGCTCTATCAGCGCCTCCCCTCACCCTTTCGCGAACTGACCAAATACAGCGTTCTATTACGCAGCTTCGACCTCCCCATGCTAGAAGCGATGTTCGATGACCTCCTGCCGCCAAAAAGTAGAGCCGAGCTGTTCGAACAATTCATCCGTTACCCATACATCGAAGCTCGCGGTCATCAACGCTATGCCTGCCATGACCTGATACGCAACTTACAGGCCCCCAGAATTCGCGTCCAGGAACCTGCCCAATGGCAACAATATCACCAACGCGCGCTCACGCACCTTGCAGATATAGAGCCTTACCCGCTGGATTGGTATTATCATGCCATTGTGCTGAATGAAGAGCAGGGAATATCGCTCTGGGAAGAGGCCGTCCAGGGCGCATATATTCGCGATAACCGCGAATACTTCAGCGCGTTACTGGAGGTCGCCCACGACGAAACGCTTGACCTTACGCCCGGCTCTAGCGCTACACGCGCCAACTGGCAGGGGCGCTTTTACGCTTATGGATTCGAGATGCAGGCGGCGCTGGTCTCCTATGAGCAAGCGTTAGAGCTGTTCCGCGCGGTGGGTTCGAAGTTGGGAGAGGCCAATGTGCGCAAAGCGATAGGGGATGTGCAGCAGTTTCGCGATGAGCGAGAGGCGGCGCTGGTCTCCTATGAGCAAGCGTTAGAGCTGTTCCGCGCGGTGGGAGACCGGTTGGGAGAGGCCAATGTGCGCCAAGCGATAGGGGATGTGCAGCAGTTTCGCAAGGAGATGCAGGCGGCGCTGGTCTCCTATGAGCAAGCGTTAGAGCTGTTCCGCGCGGTGGGAGACCGGTTGGGAGAGGCCAATGTGCGCAAAGCGATAGGGCTAATGGCTGCACGGTTGGAGCAGTATGAGGCGGCGCTGAATCTGCTAACAGAAGCATACGAGCTTTATCAGAGTATACGAGATAACTATAGCCAATCTATCACGCTCTATTATCGTTCGCTCGTGTATGAAGCAACAGAGGATAATGCCCGGGCTATAGCAGATATGCGGATAGCCGTAGACATTGTAGAGCATCTAAAGCTTCCCTGGGCTGATGAGTGGCGGCAGCGGTTAGAAGACTTGCAAGAAGGGAGTGAGGAATGATATCTTCTTCAACGGCTTGCTGCTCCGTCTATCTGGTAAACGTGAGGTATAGGCGGTGAAGCGCGCGAGTATTCGTGATATGATACAGAGAGGAGAAGAGTTGCCGAACAGCGTTGTTGGTGCGACAATGCTGCTGGTATTGTAAGGAGATTTTGAGATTATGACCACAGCCAGAACTCCGCATATGCTTGATTACGAAGCCGAACGGCGCAATTTTCATCTTGAGGTGCCCGAATATTTTAACTTCGCAACCGATGTGATGGGCAAGTGGGCCAGCGATCCCAATAAGCTGGCGATGTTGTGGGTGGGACAGGACGGCGCAGAACGCTCCCTCACCTTCGCCCATTTCTCCGCAGCTTCCAGCCGCGCCGCCAACGCCTTTGCTGAGCTAGGTATCAAGAAGGGGGATCGCGTGCTGGTGATGCTGCCACGCTTTCCTGAGTGGTGGGAGAGCGTGCTGGGTCTGATGAAGCTGGGCGCTATCCCCATTCCCTGTACGACCCTGCTCACGCCGAAAGATATCCAGTTCCGCGCCGAAGTGGCGGAGGCACAGAGCTTTATTACCGACGCTGAAGGCGCACCCAAATTCGATCAAGTGCGCAACGAGTGTCCCACCATCAAATACGCGATCCTGGTCGATCAGAGCGGCGCCGAACGCTCAGGCTGGGTCAATTATCATCAGATCGTCGCGCGGGCTCCCGCTGAATTCACCGGATCCAAAACCAGAAGCGACGATCCCTGCCTGGTCTATTTCACTTCCGGCACCGTCGGCTACCCCAAAATGGTGCTGCACACCCACGCCAGCTATCCTATCGGCCATACGATCACCGGCAAATACTGGCTCGACCTGCATGAGGACGACCTGCACTGGAATTTGAGCGAAATGGGGTGGGCAAAGGCCGCCTGGAGCAATCTTTTTGGCCCGTGGATTATGGGCGCGGCCATGTTTATCCAGGATGCGCGCGGCAAGTTCAACGCCATTGAGACGCTGGAGATGCTCAACAAGTATCCCATCACGACCCTGTGCGCGCCTCCGACCGCCTATCGCATGCTCGTGCTTGATGAGCCGATGGCGTATATGAAGGCGCATCCCCCCAAAGCCCTGCGGCACTGCGTCGGCGCGGGCGAGCCTTTGAATCCAGAAGTTATAAAAGTATGGGAAGAGACCACGGGAATGACCATTCGCGATGGCTACGGGCAGACCGAGACGGTGCTGCTCTGCGCCAATTTCCCCCCGCTGCAAGTCAAGCCGGGCTCGATGGGCAAGCCCTCGCCCGGCTTTGATGTCAGCGTAATCGACCACGATGGCAGCGAGCTGCCGCCCGATAAGGAAGGCGATATCGCTGTGCGTGTTAAACCGCATCGCCCCACCTGGATGTTCAAGGAGTACTGGCGCAACCCCGAGGCCAGCGCAGCCTGCATCCGCGGCGACTGGTATATCACGGGTGACCGCGCCTATAAAGATAAGGATGGCTATTTCTGGTTCGTCGGGCGGGCCGATGATGTGATTATCAGTGCAGGCTATCGCATCGGACCCTTCGAGGTCGAGAGCGCGCTCAAGGAGCATCCTGCCGTGGCGGAATCGGCGGTCATCGCCAGCCCCGACGAGATGCGCGGCGAGATCGTCAAAGCCTGTATCATCCTCGCCCCCGGCTACAAGCCCTCCGACGAACTGGCAGGCGAAATACAGGAGCACGTCAAACGCGTCACGGCCCCGTACAAGTATCCGCGCGAGATCGAGTTCGTCGATAGCCTGCCCAAGACGATATCGGGCAAGATCCGCCGCGTCGAGCTAAGGGAGATAGAACGAGCTAAGAAGCAAGGAAAATAATGTGCGACTGAACGTGTTCTTTACGCCCTCGGAACTGGCGGCTACTAACGCGTCCGCAGACGATATCTATATTGTGATCGATGTCATTCGCGCCACCACCTCGCTCGCGGTCATCTTTGATCGCGGAGCGAGGCGCGTCTTCGCCGCCGATACTATCGAGCAGGCACAGGAGGCGGCAGCAAAAGCTCCCGGTCGTCTGCTCTGTGGGGAGCGCAACGCCAGCCAGATCCCCGGCTTTGATTACGGCAATTCGCCTGTACAGCTTGCCGAGGCCGATCTGAGCGGGCGCGACCTGATCTTTGCCACGACCAACGGCACCCGCGCCTTCTTCGCCTGTCCGCCCCAAAGCGTCCGGCTCGCGGGCTGCTTCTACAATGCTCAGGCCGTCACCACGCGCGCACTCGCACTGGCGCAGGAGCGTGGGAGCAATATCGCGCTGGTCTGTGCGGGCGTGGGTGGCTACTTCGCGCTTGATGACACAACCTGCGCCGGCTATCTTGCCCTTGAGATCCAGCGCCAGTCTCCAGATATACGCGTTCGTGAGAGCGTCCACGCCGCGACCACGCTCTATCAGACCTATGCGCCACCGCGGCTGCTCGATTATTGTGTGTCTGCGCGCGCGGTGATCAAAGCCGGGTTAGAGCCGGACCTGATGCTCTGCATGACGGCTAACGTGAGTTCCAGCGTGCCGATGGTGGCGGAACGAGAAGAGGCGACGGGGTTGCTGACACTCTTTCAGTATCCTCCCTCGGACCGGGATAGCCACGCCTTTTCCCCACCTTCCTCAGGAAGCAGTACAAATACTATACCTGAGGATATCGAGCGGAAACACACTTAGGAGAAGATGCGGATGAACAACCAGGACAGTTTAAGCCAGGCCGATGGGCAGGCTTTCATTCTCTATCCTGCTCGCAAGAAGGTGTTGCTGCTGCTCATAGGATCGTTGGTATTTGTTGCTATTGGCAGTTTTCTTTTCCCAAATGCTAGCAATCCGTTAAATGCGGGTTTAGATGTCTTTGCCATAGTGTTTTTCGGTCTGGGCGCTCTGGTATGTATCTTTGTGCTGGTAAAACCCTGGCCTCTTCTGAATGTGAATGATGAGGGATTTCATCAATGGAGTCTCTTTGGAAACTATCTCATCACCTGGGAGGAAATTGCCTTCATCTTTTTCAGCAAAACGCGGGGGATATCCACGCTCAATATCTATCTCTCTGAGGGTGGACTGAAGACCTTTTCCGCACGCTATCCCTGGCAAGGACGTCTCTGCCGCCTTTTCGGCAATCTTGCAATGGCTATTTCTCTCATAGCATCGCCAATATCAGCCCAGGAGGTTTTTGATACTATTCAAGAAAAGTATCAAAGGCAAATAGCGCAGTATAATATCTATGTGCGTTGATCGTGATAGCATCGATGCGCCGGAGTACAGCCATGATACCGATTCGCGAAGCCGACACCTCCGAGCTCTACTGGGTTCATCCTCATTTAATGAAGCGCCAGTACGAGCTGTACGGGGGTAATGATCTGCTGGCAACGTTGTGCTGGAAAAATCTTATCGGTTCGCTCGCGACCGCCGCTGCCGCCGATGGAAGCTGGACGTTTCAACGCGAGAGCTTCTTTCAGAAGCACGTTGTCGTACGCCTCGCAGCTTCGGGCGAAGAGGTAGCACATCTCAAACGCAACCCCGGCGGAAGCGGCGTGCTCCTCTTCAACGATGCGCGGCAGTATAAATGGGCCAATACGAGCTTCTGGCGCAACGAGTGGGTCTGGCGCACCGATAAAGATATTCCCCTGATCTACTTCAAAAAGGCAAAAGAGCTTGAGCTCTCCCCTCTGGCGCTCTCGCAACCGGCGCTCTCATTGCTGGCCGTGCTTGGATGGTATCTGCTCAAGCTCCAGCAGGAGGAGGCGCGCGCCTTCAAGGGATAGCAGTGGCTACGTCCCCACAAACAGGAACTCTTTGACCTCGTTCTGATTATCATGGATTTTATGATGGTGATTGCCCAGAGAGTAGCGATGATCGCACTCGTACACCGTCACCTTGCTTTTATAGCGCGCCAGGATCGCCAAAAGCTCTTCTTTAGCCAGTATGCCGTTGGAGGAATACGATACGACGATGGTGGCATCGCTGTATCTTTCGAAAAACTGATGGAATGCCTGATAGACTGTTTTCCTGCTATCGAACAGGCTGGGGAAGCGGCGGAACTTCCTGGTCGTGGTATGTTCGAGGATCTCTAAGCCCTGCCAGTAGCGCGCGAGTCCCTCGATAAAGTGATAGCGGCGCGCAGCTCTTCCTTAGTAGGGACCCGGTTACCGCATCCCGGTGAAAGAGCGCAAATTTCCCTGCCCTAATGCTATCACATCTAACGGAGCTGCCAGAAGCTGCTGTTTTCGGATGGGAAGACGGGCTTATCACGCGATAGCTACTTTTAGGAGATATACTTTAGATATAAACATAGGTATTGACATTTTGCGGCATATCTGCTGATATACAATATTATTGAGGATAGATTCTTAATTTTGTCGATATATTAAGTTTTAATAGCGCGTGGAGGTGTGTAATTTGAGGAAGAACCTCTCCGTGGCGGATCTCTTCGTGGGTGTGTATTGAAATGAGAGGAGCGGCCATATGGAACACGACCTTCAGAATGCACCTGATCAGGTGAGGAGTGTTGCGGATACATTTGTCACAGGTGCTCCTGTGACATCGACCGAGAGAATCGTATCCCAACGTGAGGTGGAGGCGGCAGGAGAGCGGTTTCGCTCTGTAATGGAGGCAGTGGGCGATATGCTCTGGATCACCAGCTCCACCGGGGTGATCCTGGAAGAAAGATCCTCGCCTGGAAATAACAACTTGAAAGAGAAAAATTTTCTGGAGCTATTTCATCCCGCTGATCAAGAGAGAGTCGCTGCCATCTGGCAGGATGCAGTGGCGCATGGGCGGGCGTACGAACTGGAGGGTCATTTGCAGCATGGAGGCGAATATTGTCTTTTTTTGGTCCGTGGGGCGCCCGTGCGTGGAGTTGACGGTCATATTCGCGAATGGGTCAATATTGGCTTCGATATCACACATACTCAGCAGATGCGTGACTCCGAGCGCCAGTTGCGAGAGCATGTCAGCCGGCAGGAAGCGGTCTTCAAGGCCATCACCGCCGGAGTTTTCGTCGGTGATCGGGAGGGAAAGATCATCCAGACGAACCCGATGGCCGATACCCTTTTTGCTATGGGAGAGCGCTGGCATAACATCACGGTGGAGGAGCGCCACGGGTTATTTCAATTTTATGATGAGAACGACCAGCTTATTGCGCTGGACCAGTGGCCCATGCAGCGCCTTCTTCGCGGCGAAGTGCTGGTGGGTCAGAATGTATTAGAGACCCATATGACTGGCCCGGGTGGGGAAAGCCGCGATTTGTATATCACTGGCGCCCCTATTCGAGACGAGCGGGCTCAAATTACCGGGGCGGTGGTGGTATTTCATGATATTACCGAACGACGGCAATTGCAGCGTCGTATCCAGAAGGCGCTTGATTCTCTGCTCACGCTAGCTGAGCTGCTTGTGCGTATCCCGACGAAACTTGCCACACAGCCCGTTGGTGAGGTCATAGACCTTTCGACAATTATCTCCGCTGTGGGGCAGCACCTGTCCACGTTGATTTGCCGGGTACTGGAGAGTGAGTGCGCAGGTATTGCTTTACTGGATTCCGATACCGGCCAGATGCAACTGATCGCAATTGACGCGCCCACCCCCGAAGATGTTGCAGTGTGGCGGGAGGCCATTCAGGCATCTTTACTAGCCGAGCACTTCAACGCCGAGGCTATCTCTCGTCTTTATACCAACAAGGTGATAACCTGTGATCTGGCGTCGATGCCCACCCTGCCCCACGAAAACCGCTATGCTGAGATATTGCTGGTAGCGCCAATGATTATTGGCGATCATCTAATTGGCGTCCTGGGCCTGGGCAAGAAGATTTCCGATGATGCCTACACTCACGAAGAGATACTGCTATTGAAAGCGGTCGCGAAGCTTGCCGGATTGATGATAGAGCGTGAGCGGTTGCAGTATGAATGGACCAGAACCTACGCGAACGAGCGGGCTCTCCTGGAAACCAACCGCCGCTTTGATGCTTTTCTCAGCCTTGCCAGTCACGAACTGCGCTCCCCGCTTACCACCATCATCGGCAATATCCAGCTTGCACAGCGTCGTCTCAGAACCCTGAGACGGCAGGCATCCGAGCAACTGGAGTCGCTTGATAGCAAGCTCGAACGTATCCATCAACCGCTGGAATATGCGGTCCACCGCGGCAATGTTCAGATGCGGATGATTGGCGATTTATTGGATGTCTCCCGTATCCAGGCCAATAAGCTGGAGCTGCGCATGAGGCCATGCGACCTGGCTGCGATTGTGCGTCAAACGATTGAAGATCAACGCCAGGTCAATCTTGAACGTACGATCTCGCTGATAGAGCCAGGTGAACCCATACCTATTATCGCTGACAGAGATCGTATCGGGCAGGTGGTGCATAACTATCTGACGAATGCGCTCAAGTATTCCCCCGCGGATAGTCCTATCACCATTCGCGTTGCGGTGGAAAGATCTGTGGCCCGCGTCTCTGTCAGCGATAATGGGCCCGGCATTCCGGCGGAAGAGCATGAACACATCTGGGAGCGTTTCTATCGCGTCAAAGGTATTGAGGTGCAATCCGGCTATGACATCAGTCTGGGCCTCGGCTTGCACATCTGTAGCACTATCGTTGAGCGCCATCACGGTCAGGTCGGTTTAGAAAGTGAAAGCGGCAAAGGCTCCACTTTCTGGTTTACCCTGCCCCTACAGGATGTGGATGATTGATGATAAATCAATAGCCCTTTGGCATGCGATTGTAGACGGCGAGCCAGTTGGTGGCGATTTCGATTTGCGCTTCCTTCAAGGACATTGCGCCGGAGCATACCTGGTCGTGCAGATAGTTTTCGACCTGGTCCTTTTCGTGAAATCCTGGTTTGGGACTGGCGCTCTCCGGCCAGAGGTTCGCGATGCTATTCGAGCCTCCCAGTTCCAGGCTGACGAGGTGGTCAACTTCGTACTGACCGGACGTATGATGAGTAATACCATAGGAGGCGTACACCTGGTCCTTTTCGCTGATGGGGACATCACGTACCGAGCGCGAATATCCTGGTGTGCAGATCTGATCTTTTGTGGCGTTGGGGAAAATGTCGCCGGGCGTACATGCCGGGTCCTGGAGCGCACCCTGGACGACGCAGCCCGAAGTTTTGGTTTGCACCCCCCAATGCGGCTCACCGCCGGTCGTGCTCGTTGTTCCTGCTGTACCTGTCGGTACTGTGATGGTGAAGTTCCCGTTACTGCTACACCCAGCCAGCGCCAACGCTAAAACTATAATGATACCTAGTGAATAAAGATGTTTTATCATAAATTATGCTCCTCAGTGCATTTCACTTGACACCATAGCGTCTGATATGTATGCAGCCCTCAAGGGAAGTGGCGGGAGCTCATGGCTCGCTCGCCCTGCTTGAGGGTACTGAAAGAATTTATTCTGACTGTAATACGAGCCACGCACGCTCAAAGTGTCGCGCTTGCAGATCTGTCCGCTTCAGCCAGTAGTAGAGCATCCCGCTATTGCCCCAGCGCATTCCAGCCTGCTCATCAGAGTCGATCTGCAGAAGAAGCTGCCAGTCCATTGCCCCTTTCGTCAGTGCCGCTGCGCGCGGATCGTCGGGATTCGTTACTCCATTGGATACGAACTGGCATTGCATGCGCATATCGTCCTGGATAGTATCGGGAAAGCCCAGCAAGCGGTGATGGACTTTTGCATGGTCATCTGCGGCGGGAAAGGTCGAGAGCAGCGCCTCGTATTGCTTCTGCTCCGTCTCGCTCCAGTTCAGATGCGGAATTTCAAGTTCCGGTTGCTGCGTGAGCGTTATCTCACTGGCAAACTGGATGGAACATGCTTTGAAGCGGCTCTCGGTCGGCAGTTGCGCCGGGGCGCTTATCTGCTGCAATTTGCTCAGATCGCCATCCATAAAAAGAACGCGCCAGCCGCCGGAATCCGTGGGTAAATCTCCGAATGTTTGCTGAGATGCATCGTAGAAAAACCAGAGCATGCCTTGAGGCGGTAGTAAGCCATTAGTATCATACCGATGAACTTCGTCGAGGCGGATCTGCGCGATAAAAGACAGTGGCCTCCCCTTCCATGTGGGCCAGTCCACGCCGGCAGGTAGGTCTGGGACTCCGCCAATCCTGGATGCTCCCACACGTAAAGCCGCTGCTTCGGCGGAAGTGGTATACAATCGAACCGAAGGCTGTGATAACAGATCAATAGACCTTGTAAGCTGCGGGAGCCCCACGTTCACAAGCTCCGTCTGCACACTGGTTTTATCCACGTATTGCTCCTTCTATACTAGAAAACCTCTGCCAATGTCCACACCTGACCGCGACCATATTGCTGTCCTGTAGGGGCAGTGCCTCGCGCTTGCCCTTGCTCACCATTCCTGATACTCACCGGCTTTAGAAAAAGACTCACTATTATATAGCTTCTTTGAGTGAAGTTTCTAAATATATCCTACTTGCGAGTGAGGAATAGAGACAATGCCAACCTCTAAAAAAGAGAAAACGCGCGAATTGTCGTAGGGACCGGACGTTCGTTTGAGATAGGCTGATGTGAAGCTTGACAACTGGTAAACGTATATAATTGCAGTTTGATTGTTATCAGGGGTTATAGTAACATGATCATTGTAAATTGTGGCCGATGAAAAAGGAGCTATTAATGGCATATGCATCGAGAGCCTCTGCAAAACCTATGCGGCTGAAACTTGCTCTTTCTTCGTTCACATTATCTTTCTGGCAATTGCAGCGTATGAGGGGGCTACTATTTATTACCGGATTGGGCGTGGTGGTTGCTGTCATGCTGACCTGTGTGGTGCCACTCTATGCGGAAGTGGCAATGAGCGCAGGTCTGCGTGGTGTCCTATCGGTATCTGCGCAAAATTCGGATATCGTTGTACGCAGCGTTTCCAGGAGAATATCGCTGCCCACGATCAGTCAGGCCACGCAGCAGATGGACCGGACGCTCTCTAAAAACCTCGGCCCTTTTTTAAACGGCCCGGCCCAGTTCTCGGTCGAGACGCAGCTATTGTCAATTTCCTCCATTGCTCGGGGACCGCAGGGGAACGATATCTATCATCCAGGGGCCGATAAAGCGTCCATAGAGTTGATCAGCGCCTCGACGGCCCAGGCTGCATCGCACCTCAAGTTGATCGAAGGGCGGCTTCCTCAGGATAGCGGCAATGCGCTGGAGATAGCTCTGCCCCAGGATTCCGCCGAGTTGCTGCAAATTCACCCTGGCTCGACCCTGACCGTCAGCGTCGTGCTTACCAATGGCTTCCAGGTGCCAGTCTCACGCACGCTATCGCTACCCGTCGTCGGCATCTTCAAGTTGACCGGGACCGACGATCCATTTTGGCATGGCAATGATTTTCAGCGCGAGACGCCCAGCGACTTCTTTACGATCTATAAAGGGCTGGCCTCCAATCAGAGCGTCCTTTCGCTCTTCGCGCAGATCGGCAGTCAACCAGCATTAGATGGCTATGTTTTTCAGCAGTTGCCCTCGCTCATCTGGTATTATCGCCTTAACCCTTCTCACATCTCAGTATACAATTTGCCCACGATCCTCTCAGGAATTCAAGCTGTGGAGGCGAGTAACTCTGATAACCCCACCTTCGAGCAATCCCCATTGATAGAGCAGACCCAGACATACCTGCCGTCAGACATCCTGGAGCACTATAATGATCGTATTGCTATAGCGCAATTGCCCGTAACCTGCCTGCTTGTGCTGATTCTAGGGCTGATTCTCTTCTTCGTCAGCCTGATGGCGGACCTGCTGATTGATCGGCAGGCGGATGTGATTGCCCTGTTGCGCAGTCGCGGAGCCAGCGGGCGCCAGATCTTCGGTGCGCTGGTGGTGCAGAGCCTCGGACTGGGGCTGATAGCTCTGATCATCGGGCCGTTACTTGCCGTTCCCGTTGTCTATTTCTTCGCTCGGCATACCCTCTCACCGGCGGCACAGGGCGCGCTCAATCTCATCACGGCCAACCCCTGGCAGGTCGTCGTCGGGCTGCTTGGCTTTGCCCTATTAGCGACCGCGGTTGCCGTTGTCACAATGGTGGTTGCGGTGATGCGGACCCTGCGCCTTGACGTGCTGATGGTGAGGCGCGAGGCAGCACGCTCTACCCATCGTCCGCTCTGGCAACGTTTGAACCTGGACGTTGTCGCGGCAGTGATTGCGCTGGTCGGCTTTGGCCTCTCGACATACGTAACGAATGCGCGCGTCCTGGATGTGCGTTCAGCCTTGCTGCTATTTACCCCCTTAACGCTATTAGGGGCCGTCTTTTTCTTCATCGGCGGTATCCTGCTGCTACTGCGCTTTTTCCCCCTGTTGCTTCAGTGGTGTACCGGATTGGCGACGCGCAGCCGGGGAGCGGCTTCGCTGCTGGCCGTTGCTCAGATGGCACGCTCGCCACGCCAGTATATACGCATGAGTATGTTACTGACCCTGGCATCCGCCTTCGCCATTTTTACGCTGATTTGTATCTCTTCACAATCGCAGCGCGTCATTGACGTTGCGGCCTATCAGAGCGGCGCCGATTTTAGCGGCACCCTCCCCGAGGCTGATATCTTTCCCGCCGCTCAACTCGCCGCTGTGACCGCTCAGTACCAGCATATTCCCGGGGTGACTTCGGCGACAGTCGGCTATGTCGCGTTCGCTAACGCCTTTATCGGATCAAGGGCCACGACCCTCCCCATCGACTTCAAAGCCGTGGATGCCAGCACGTTTGGCCGCACCGCGCTCTGGACCGCGCAGGATTCGTCTCAGCCGCTTCCTGCGCTGATGCAGCAACTGGTGACGCGGCGAGCCGCGGCGCTTAGCAGTAAGGTCGTGCCGGCTATTGTTGATGCTACAGTATGGGACACGTTGCATCTATCCCCGGGAGCCAGCTTTACGCTTGACTTCTCGGTTAGCAGCGCCACGAATAGCCTTTCCGATCCGGTAAAATTTGTGGCGGTCGCTGAAGTGGCGCATATCCCAAGTCCACATAGCGACCTGGGTTCGGGCGTGCTGGTGGATTATCAGAGCTACGCTGCTGTTTACACCGCGACCCACGATGCGAATAGCCAGTGGCTGATCCCAATTAACGCTGTCTGGTTGCGCACACTGGACGATCCCGCTTCGTTGAGTAGCGTGCGCAAGGCGTTGAGCACAGGTCGCTTGAGCCTGGAGACGATGTTTGATCGCCGCTCGATCCTGGCTAGTCTCTACCAGGAGCCGCTTTACCTCACGCTTGTGGGCGTGCTGGCGGTGGGCGCTAGCGCCGCGCTCTTTTTAGCTCTCATTGGCAGCGTGCTGGTCTCCTGGCTGAATGTGAAAAGTCGCCTGCTCAACTTCACCGTGCTGCGGGCCATCGGCGCGTCACAGGGACAGATTGCCCTGACCGTGATGTGGGAGCAGTGCATCACCTATACTACCGCGGTCATTCTCAGTATGGTGTTTGGGGCCATTTTTACGGCGATAGTTGTCCCGGAACTGGTTTTCACGAGCGTGACGCAAAATACGATTACCGGCGACATGAGCACCTCCGCATTCTACCTGGCGCAGAGCGTGCCGCCGATCCAGATAGTCGTTCCCTCTTCGTTAGGGATAGCCCTGGCGGCGCTGGTTGCGCTCTGTCTAGTAACGCTCTTCCTTGTTGTGCGCGTGGTCGCTCGCTCCTCAATGAGTAAGGTATTACGCCTGAACGCGGACTGACACAGAAAGTAGATTAGATGGCGCGGTTATACTTTATTTAGAGACGATGTTTTCCTTTGGAGGAAGAGCCTCTATTCAGGTATCTATCTATTTGAACCCATTGCGCGCTACTGGCCCATAATATGTAGCATACAATAAATGGTTCAAAAAGAGAGCCGGGCAGAGGATGAGATGGAGGTGGAGAATGCAATCGTCACGGGAGCATGGTGGCAAGAGTATGCAGGGTAACCAGTTGCGATTACGGGTTCAGCCGATGCTGTTTCGTAAAGCGTCTCAGGGCAGCACGCTGGAGAGAATTGCTGCGCCACTGGTGGCGGTCCCTTTAACAGAGGTCCAGCGAAGGCATGTGGTGATGGGCTTTATCCTGGGGGTGTTTAGTATTATCACGGCGTTTTTTCCCGTCTGTGGCCTGCCCTTTGCTATTGCTGGCCTGTTCATCGGGTTTTCTAATCGACATATCACAGCTTTACGGACCGTGGTATTCTGGGGAATTGGCCTTTCAATGATCGGGCTGGTGTTTACCATTGTGAATATTGTAATCACCACAGGCCTCTATTTCAGCACGTACTTTTGGGGAGGCGGTGGTTAAGGGGAAGCGCGAGGAGGGTCGGAGAAGCGCCCCCTCGCGCTCGTCTTCAGGCCGCAGAACCTGTTCGTGTCGCGATTGGATGGGTGAAACGGGCTAAGCGGAAACGGTCCAGTGGCACCACCGGATCGGTGTCACAAAGCAAACTGCTGAGCAGTTCGCCCAGGACCGGACCGAACTTGAAGCCATGACCGGTCAGCCCGGTCGCAAAAACAATGCGCGAGTCAGCGGGATGGTGATCCACGATAAAATCTTCGTCGAGGCTTACATCATACATGCAAACGTCCACATGGGCCAATACAGCTTTCTGGAGTGCAGGCAGGATCGTGCTTAATTTCTCAGTAATGCGCATAATCATAGAGTTATCTGCCACAGGGATCTCGTCTGGATCGATGGGGCTGCCAAAAATATGCGATGCGACTTTAAGCCAGCTCGGGCCGCTGCCCACGCAGGTGTTGTGAATAGGAAAGCCGTAGAGATCACCAGCCATAAAAGCTGGAAATGCGTGTAATGCAAATGATGAAGGCGGGAGATTGGCAAAGTAGAGCAGGTGCTGACGTGTAATGCGGATAGGAAGACAAAGCTCGGCCAGCAATTTGTGAACCCACGGACCCGTTGCCAGTACGACGCGATCCGCCATCTGTTCACCATCGCCGGTCAGGTGCAGGCGTATAGGTTGGTGCTGTCTATCGTGTGTCATATGAGTAACACAACTCTTCTCATAAATATGACCGCCAAGATCAACGACGAGCCTTTTAAGCGTCTGCAAACAGGTAGAGGCGTGGAGCATACCCGCGTTGGGGTTATAGGTGAGAAAATTGTATGACTGCGTATTAAACTGCGGAAAGTGTACTGTACAATGTTGGCGAGAGAGACGTTCGATTGGTAGACCCATATGTTGGAGCAGGCGGTGACTTGCCCTGGTAAAGCTATCATCTTCATTTCCCAGTACAAGCAGTCCCGTTGGGGTATAAAGCGACTGCCCTGAGAGGCGCTCCAGCATCTGCCAGCGTTCCAGGCTCAGCTTGACCATTTCTGAGTAGAACAGGTCAGCGCCATACTCAAAGCGCAGGAGTCGCGAGAGCCCGCTTGAGGTTCCTCGCTGATGGTCAACAGCCGCCTGTTCGAACACCGTGACATGCTTCATCCCTTGTTTTAAGAGCGCATAAGCAGTTGATAGCCCGATAATGCCCGCTCCTACAATGATTATTTGTTCTTGCTTCACGATACTAATTGCCTCCTATCAAGCTATTTTTAGGGAATAAATTCAAGTATAGCAAAATATTCAGCGAATTTCAAGCGAATTTATGTTTTCTTGTCGAGAAGATATAATATTTTTAATGTACTTTCGTTGAAGCAATTTGTTATTACAGTGCAATATCTTTGTATGGTACGCTGTGATAGCAAAAATGAACAATGGACAGCACATAAGTAAGCAGATGTATTTTGGCGTGTTGGGAAATTTCAAAAAGCAAAAACTTTTCCCCCTCGCAAGCCTTGTTGTCAGGGATCAAATAGCTTACAATGAGGAACAGCTTTGTATGATCGAGAAACCGTTGTGAGATGCTGGCGAGCACATATGATATTGGAAGGAATCGTATGCAAGAAGATATGCAGCCATCTGCCCCGTGGACGATGAAAAAGTTATACCTTGCGCCGTTTAGCCGCGTTTATGGTGCGCCTGAAGTGCCATCTTCCAAGTATTATACCCTGCGCTACTTGCTCGCCGCGGCTTTGGCCGAAGGCGAGAGCCGCGTGCTCTTTCCGGCGGAGAGCGATGATAGCGCGGCGCTTTTTCGTGGCTGCGAGGCGCTGGGGGCCAGGCTGGCGTGGGAGGATGAGTCGCGGAAGGTCTTGCAGGTGTACGGCGTAGGGCATCCACATAGTCCAGAGCCGATTACGATCAATGTCGGCAATGCGGGCGCGGTCTTCCGCCTGTTGCTGGGCCTGGGAGCCTTATTACCGCAGGCGACGTTTGTGACCGACCATCCACAATCGCTGGGCAGGCGTCCGAATCGCGAGCTGTTAGAGGCGCTCACCAGCCTGGGAGCGACCTGCGAAGGGACGGGAGCAGACGGCTATCTTCCCATCACGATTCGCGGCGGCAGCTTGCATGGCGGCAAAGTCGCAGTTTCGGGCGCGCGTAGTTCGCAATATCTCAGCTCCCTGCTCTTCCTCGCTCCTTTGATTGGAGAACCGCTGGAGATCGAGGTGGTGGATGAGTTGAAGTCGCAGCCGCTGGTACGCGCAACGCTTGCTGTGCTGCAAGAGGCGGGTATTGTGGTTGATCATGATGCGGAACTGCGCCACTTTACTATCGCGGCTGGACAGCAGTATCGTCCCGGCACCTATAGCATCCCCGGCGACTATCCATCGGCGGCGGCCCTGCTTGCTATCTGCGCGGCTGCCAATGATCCGGCGAGCCAGATCCGGTTGGAGCGTCTGCGCCCTGGCGATGAAGTAGGCGAGGCGCTGCTGGCAGCTTTTCAGGCAATGGGATGCGACCTGCGGCGCGACGGCGAGACGGTGATGTTGCGCGGTGGGCGGCGCTTGCACGGCATCGAGCTAAACGGCGATCCGGTCATCGATTGCATTCCTGTGCTGGTGGCCCTGGCCTGCTTTGCCGAAGGCGAGAGCGTCTTCTATAATATTGAGAACCTGCACTATAAAGAGTCCGACCGCATCAACGATCTTTGCACTGAGCTGCGACGGGCAGGTTGTGCTGTGTTGCCGCGACAGGATGCTATCATTGTACAGGGTCGGCCTCAAGGCGTTGAGGGCGGCGTCATTGTCGATGGACACAACGACCACCGCCTGCTGATGGCTCTGGCGATTGTGGCAATGAGAAGCTCCCGTGGGCTGACTCTGACCGGAAGCGAGCATATCGCTAAAAGCTATCCCCATTTCTTCGAGGAATTGCGGCGGCTGGGCGCGGACATACGAGATGTCTAGCCGTCGTAACTGGAAACGACGAAACGGCAACGGGGCGTCTCGCCGTGTTCGCACTGCTCTTGCAGCGGAACCCCCACCAGTTCCGTCAGCAGCGATTCGGCGAGGCGGCATACCTCTGGATGCTCCTGGGCGGCAATAGCCAGCGGGCACTTATACCCCTGGATGCAGTAACCGCCGTTAGAGCGTTCAAGCTCCGCCATTCCTCCCAATTCATTGAGCACATTGACGGCGACTTGCAGCCTCTCCCGTAGATCATCAGATGGATTACTCCACCTGGCAGCGATGTTACGGCCCGTCTGCCGCAAGACCGTTTCCAGCTCCTCCGGTGGCAGTGAAGTGGAAAGTACCGTCAACAACTGTTGCAGCACCGCTCCATACGCTTTGGGATAGAGTTGTTCGGCGGCGGGCGTGAGATCGTAGACGTAGGAGGGTTTGCTATTGCCGCGCCGCGCGCCTCGTTGTTGCACAAAGCCATCGCGCTCAAGCGTGTTGAGATGAGCGCGCACGGCGTTGTCGGTGAGGCCAAGCGCCTGAGCCAGCTCATCCACCGTGCGGCTGGCACGACGCAGCAAGGTGATAATGCGCCCCCGGGTGCTGGCAAAAAAACGCTGATTCCAGTTTGTAGCCATTCTATAACCTCCTGTAAATTCGAAGGTAGTATAATCAACATTACGCCCCAATGTCAAGAAAGTCAAGTAAATTATTGACTTTCTGCAATTTATAGGGTATATAAACCAGTAGAGTATCGTCACAGTGCCGGATCGATACCGTGATGAATTGGGAGCTGCCGGGGGGATGAAGCTCCCAATTCTTTTTCTGAGCATGCATGCCTGGTGAAGATGTTATAAGAGCGATACAGAGCGCATAGTAAAGGAGTTTACGCGATGTGTGAAACCTGTGGTTGTCAGGGAAACGTTGTTGCTGTTTCGACGAGTGAGCCCGTCGCGCCCGCACCCTCCCCGCCTCAGCCTTTTGTGGAGCGGCTGAGCGATGGGTTGCAGCATGGTATCCAGGTGATAATAGGCTCGCAGCGCAAGCCCCCACGCCGCTTCAGAAGTTTCCTCAATGGCACATGGCTTGGGCATCCGCTGCATCCTGCGATAACCGATGTGCCGCTGGGCGCGTGGTTGATGGCCGCTGTTTTTGATATTATCTGGCTGATCTCGCCGGTCGCATCGGTCTGGGCCGCCCGCGCCGCCCTGGTGAGCGTGATTATTGGTTTGGTGGGCGCGCTGGCATCGGCGATAACCGGCTTTGCCGATTGGAGCGATACCTATGGGGCTGAGCGACGCGTGGGGCTGTATCACGCGTTACTGAATGTCGCGGCAACAGTGCTGTATATCGTTTCGCTGATCTTGCGCCTGCTTAACGGCTCGAACGAAAGCATAGCTGCGGCCATCCTGGGCTTTGTCGGGCTGCTCGCGGTCTTATCGGCAGCGTATTTTGGCGGCGATATGGTTTTTGTGAAGGGCACCGCCGTCAATCATGCCGCGTGGGAGCACGGCGCTGAAGAGTTTGAAGCAGTATTGCCGCTGGCGAGCCTGGAGGAGAATAAGCTTCGTCGCGTGATGGCTGCGAATGTCCCGCTCATCTTACTGCGTCAGGGTGAGAACATCTATGCGATGGGCGCGACCTGCCCGCACGCCGGCGGACCCCTGGACGAAGGCACGCTAACGGGTGATGTGGTGCAATGTCCCTGGCATGGCGCTCGCTTCTGTGTGCGCAATGGGCGCGTGCTTACCGGTCCGGCGACGGTAAACGCGCCTCATTATGAGACGCGCGTGCGCGATGGTCAGGTCGAAGTGAAGCGAGTTACAACGTCATAGAACTTATAGCGTAATAGAAATTACGCTGTAACTTATAATAACAAACATGCCTCCGCCGCGAGCCAGAAGAGCTTTTCGCGGACGGAGGTGTGTTTATCCCAGTGGCGCGAGTCCCATTGCTCGCCGCTCAGGTCATCGCCTCCATAGAGCATTTGCGCGAACTGCACATTGCGAAATTGCGCGACGGCGAAAAAAGAGGCCGCTTCCATCTCGACGGTCAGGCAACCTTCCGCTCTGCGCTGCTGCACTTTCGCCGCCGTTTCGCGATAAATGGCGTCGGTGGTCCAGGTCTTGCCGAGAACATAATCGCAGTGATGCTCTTGCAGCACACGTTCAATGGCTGCCACGCCTTCCGCGCTGGCAGGCACCTCCCTGGCCGGTGGCAGGTAGTGATAGGATGTGCCCTCGTCCCGGATGGCGGCTGTTGGCACAACAATATGCCCCAATGCAAGATCGCCATTGAGCACGCCCGCGCCGCCGCAGGCGATAAATTTGCGGCATCCCAGCGCGATCACCTCTTCAAGCACTGCTGCTGTCAGCGGCCCTCCTACTCCCGGGTGAAAGACGGTCAGGCGCCGACCCTGAAATTCGATCTCGTATACCGGGTTCGTGCCGATCTCGCTGCGTAGACGTTTCACCACATGCATGGTATGCTTCTGAGACAATTGTGTGATGATATCCTGAAAAAAACAGGCGACGGCGTGCTCCGCGATATCAATAGGTTTGAGTAGATGCTTAGGTTCAATTATTGCTTCTGGTGTGTTATCATATTCCAGGATAGGATAATCTTGTTCCATATGTTGCCTCTCTTTGCTTTGGAATGCTGGTAAATTCGTTACTGGAATGATACAATAGCCAGCGGCTAGAACGGAAGATAGCCGTTGATGCGTCATGTACCCCCGTATTCAATGCGGGAGCCTACGAGGAGCGTTTGCGTTGTTCGCAGGCTCGGGACATGAGCAGACTCAGCCAGGGGAGGAGCGTGCTTCTCCTATCGGGCTCCGTTGCAAGCGAATGTGGCACTGCCGATGTCCATAGGCACGTCCGAATGCTTCACCAGTTCGGACCCCTGCGGGTCAGCGTTAAAAGGTGTAGCGGGTGAAGCCGGTGCGCTGACCAACAAACCGCTTGTACACGTTGTCGAGGTGAGCTTTACCTGGGAAACCAGAGGCCCGTATGGGTACAACAAGGAAGAATCATGTCACACGTTTTCGTTTTGGATGCGCTCAAACAGCCGCTCTCGCCAGTTCATTCAGCAAGAGCTCGCCTGCTGCTCAAGCAAGGGAAAGCAGCAGTCTATCGCAGATTCCCATTCACCATTATGCTCAGGCGCCTAGTTGAGCATCCGGCACCGGCACCGCTGCGGCTCAAGATTGATCCAGGTGCCAAAACCACGGGATTGGCTGTGGTGGACGACACGAGCGGGCAAGTCGTATGGGCAGCCGAACTCTCCCATCGGGGAGACCACATCAAACAAGCCCTGGACACGCGCAGAGCCGTGCGCCGGGGGCGTCGTTGCCGCAAAACCCGGTATCGTGCTCCACGTTGGGCCAACCGAAGACGGAAGAACGGATGGTTGCCCCCGTCTCTTTGCTCCCGGGTGGAGAACATTCTCACCTGGGTCAGACGGATCAGCAGGCTAGCGCACGTCACCGCACTTTCCCAGGAACTGGTCCGATTCGACCTGCAAAAACTGGAGAATCCCGAAATTGCTGGCATTGAGTGCCAGCAAGGCACCCTGTTCGGGTATGAAATGCGAGAATACGTGCTGGAAAAGTGGGGACGCGTCTGCACATATTGTGGAGCCACTGGGGTACCTTTGCAGCTTGAGCACATCGTTCCACGCGCCAAAGGGGGAACGGAGAGAATCGCCAACCTGTGCCTGGCCTGTGAGCCCTGCAACCTGACGAAGGGGACCCAGGACATCCGTGTGTTCCTTGCCCATGATCCTGCCCGCCTGGAGCGTATTCTCATGCAGGCTAATGCCTCCCTCAAAGATGCAACAGCAGTCAATGTCACACGCTGGTGCTTGTTTGAGCGCCTCAAGGCGACAGGGCTCCCCATAGAAGTGGGGTCTGGAGGGTTGACGAAATATAACCGCATCAGGTTGGCTTTGCCGAAAACGCATTGGAGTGATGCGGCAGCCGTGGGAGCCTCCACGCCACCACACCTGCACACAGCAGGGGTGGTTCCTCTGCTGATCAGCGCCACGGGACGAGGGCATCGCCGTCTGTGCAACGTCAATGCCATGGGGTTTCCTGTAAGCCATCGCCAGCGGCACAAACGCTATTATGGGTTTCAAACGGGGGATATGGTGCGGGCGGTGGTCCCCGAGGGGTTCGCCTGTCGGGGAACCCATGTGGGGCGGGTTGCGGTGCGAGCCAGGGGGTCCTTTAACATGACAACGAAACAGGGCAAAATCTGCGATGTGCCTCACCGCTTTTGCCAGCTTATTGGACGGTCGAATGGCTATAGCTACCAGATAGGAGAACGGCATATACCCCCACACCCGGCCAGCCCATAAGGAGCGGCTATTCCTCCCCGGCTTCAAAAGACCGAGGCTTCCTGGCTTGTTTTCTGTGGTTTGAAGATGTTTGTGCGAAAGGATATAACAAACGGTGTACAGGTTTAAAGGCTTTGATAGTGCGCAATGCGGCGATAGTCTATCTGCCCTTGAGGCGATGGTCAATGCCTGGATGGAGGGGGAGCACCCACGCATTCGACATATGTGCCAGAGTATGCGCGGCGATCATATTTTGCTCTGCTTCGTGTACGAGGATACGCGCGAGTTGGAGCAGCGTATAGCAGCACAGGCTCAGACGGGGATCACCGGCGGTTTCCCGCGCTTCTTTGATGAAGAGTATGCCGATGAGCGCCCCACCAGCCCGCGAGTTCCGGCAACGCCTCCCCCCATGCACTAGGATGCGTTCGACTCACAAAGGATATTCATGCCAACGCCATATGTAATCTATAGCACCCCTGATGGGGAGATACGCGAGGAGCCGCGTTTGCAGGCTCTGGCCTTCGGCGATCATCCCCTGGAGGCCGCTGACCTGATCCCGCTACCCGACGGCGTTACACTCTCGATGATGCCTGATCGTCTGGCTGTGGGACGCAAGCGCAGCGGCGAGCGCCAGGTGCTGGCGCAAGCGCGCGGCTGGGCCGTTGCCGCCCTGTTGCCCATCGGCTATACGCGCACCCTGTTGCCAGCGTACGAGAAGGTGCCGGGAACGGAGCCATTGCCCTTCTTTGGCTATAGCGCCGTGGCGGGCCTGAATGGACGGCTGTATGTGGCAGCTTTAAAAACGGATGATCCGCGCAAGTGGCATCCGCGTGCCTTCAATCGTCGCACATTAGAGCGCCTGGTAAAAGAAAAGCAAGCGGCTTATCCCGCTAACCGCATTATTGCTCAGCATGCCCATTGCGCGCTGGACTACTCTTGTCCGACCGCCAGCAATCTCTTCTTCGCGCGCTGGGAAATGGCGATAGCCGTCTCGCCCGGCTGCAACTCGCGCTGTATCGGCTGCATCTCCAAGCAGGAAGAGGAGGATCTGATCTCGCCCCAGGACCGCCTGACCTTTATCCCCACGGTCGATGAAATCGTAGCAGTCGCCCTGCCACACCTGGAGGGGGCCGAGGATGCGATTGTCAGCTTTGGACAGGGCTGCGAAGGGGAGCCGTTGCTGCAATGGCGGCGTATTGAGCAGGCCATCAAGCGCCTGCGAGCAGCTACCGATAGAGGCGTGATCAATATCAATACTAACGCCAGCAATCCGCGCTGGCTGCAACGACTCTACGATGCCGGGCTGGACACTATTCGCGTCAGCACCATATCCGGCCATCCTGAGACCTATACCGCGTACTATCGCCCGATAGGCTACAGTTTTGCAGATGTCAAAGAATCGCTGAAGCGCGCCCGCGATGCTGGCCTGTACAGCTCTATCAATCTGCTCTGTTTCCCGGGCATGATTGATCGTGAGCGCGAGGTAGAAGCGTTGCTCTCGTTGATCAAAGAGACCGGGCTGCGGCTGATCCAATTGCGCAACCTGAATATCGATCCCGAAGTGCTGCTGCCGCGCATGCCCGCACTCGACTCGATGGGCAAGGCGCTGGGAGTGCGCACGTTGATCGAGACGGTGAAGCGAGAGGCCCCCGACGTCGAGATCGGCAATTTCACGCGTCCGGTGAAGAGGAAGCTCGCTCCTGTTGGGAATGCTCAGAGTTGAATTGCCGGTTCATCCTTTGGCGCGCGCAACTGAAGCAAGCTCCTCGTCCGGGATGCCGTGCTGTCCGAGAAAAAGGCTCAGTTGGGCCGCGTGTTCCTGCACATGACGCATGTTGTATAAGAGTAACTCCAGGAAGCTGACGTCCTGCTCGTCGGTCCAGGGGTAGGAGACGGTCTGGCGCGCTCGCTCGTCGGTCAGCGCGGCAAGCTGAGCGTGGCACCTTTGGCGCGTCGCCACGAGATAGGCGTGTAGCTCCTCCTTCGTATAGGGCCGCTCGGGCGACACGGCGGGGTCGTTCTCAGTCCAGATAAAGGGCGCAGGCGGAGTGAAATCCTCCTCCGGGGAACCTGAGAGATACAAATCGAACCAGAAGAGCGTATGATACGCGATATAGTTCCAAAAAGTCTAGCGATCTCTAGCGTTTTAGCGGGTTTTGTTGCAAGCTAGGATTTCCCTTTTTGGCTTTGTGAGGGGAGCAACGACAATCCTCACAGGATGGACTACCGGCTTGTGGCCTTTCCCATCCTCTACCCCCTCCACTTGTTGGAAAGCATCAGGGGCTACTTTTCGTATGATATTGAGCGACCCGTTGCAATCGGCATTGATAAGCGTGCCATCTTTCGCACGGTACAACCCGCGCTTCACCCGCTTGCCGCTAAACGTGGGTTTCGCTGTCTGCTCGGGGTTATAGACCGGCATTTCATCACGATCAAGGAAACTGGCTTTTGATGTGTAGGACTCTTCCGTGAGCATGACACGAATGCCTACCAGTTCCGCTTTGTACGAGAGTATGGAAATGAACCGGGCGTGAGGAATGGGCACGAAATGTTGGTTGTTCCTCTTGCCCATGTTGGCTTCTTGCTTCCATCCGTCATTCTTGCCAATCACCAGCGTTCCTATCCCGTGCGCGACGAGATCATCGATAATCCATCTGGATGCCGTATGCATGTAGTGATCAATGCGCCGGTTACGCTTGTTCGTCATACGCTCCATGCGCTTCGTGGTGCCAGTGTGACCAAGCTTGCTCTGGAGTTCTGCTTTGCGCTTGTTGTAGTACTGGTTGGTGGATTTCATCGGACGCCCGTTAATCAGAACCGGAACATAGCCGAGCTGGTTTGAAGTTAACGCCACGAGATTATCCATGCCAATATCGATACCAGCATAATAGGCGGGGTCTACCGCGCTCTTTGGCGGTTCGCAGCTATAGACCACCTCTAGCACGTAAAAACCGTTGCGGGGGACAATGCGCACTTGATCAATGTGCTGTTGTCGAGTGGTGACTTCGATGGGCAGCCCCGACGGGCGGATGAGGCCCCGCACACCGCGCTTACTCCGGCCTCCCCGCAGGGCTTGCAGCGTATAGACCAGGAGATTGCGCCCCTTTGTTTTGTCCTTGTATTTGGGCAGTTTCGGGCGTCCGGTGAACTTAGAGGGGTCCTCCTTGTACGCCTCCAACGCTTCAAAAAACGATGTCCAGGCATCGTCAAGTTGCTTCAACACCTGCTGGCTCACTTTTGCCGGAAGGGCCTTATATGCTTCATGGGACTGCATACGCCGGTCCGTCTCGCCGTAGTTGAGATAGGTGCCGTGATGGATAAACGCTTGCCGTATCTCATACAGGGCCGCGTTGTACAAGTTCTTCGATTGGAAGGCAGCTGCATCGATGGCGGCAAAGCGCGAGTCGGTGCGGCTAATCACATGTTGCTCAACGAGCTGCATAGCGATGCCTCTCCTCATGAGAGGAACGGGAGACTGCTACCCGCTCCTCTTTCTCCATATCCTTCTTTTATACCTCTTGCAAAACGCTCACCTGTTCCTCAAGCGAGAAACTCCTGAAGGTCTGCTCTGCGTTCTCGACGAGAGCCTCGATCCAGCCAGTGAGGCGCCCCGCTTTCCAGAGGAAAGAGGTGGTCGGCTCGTTCACAATCATGCTGAGGTAGTCAGAGATTACCTGACAGCTCAGAGGGAAGGGTGGCCGGTGCCGTTCATCATAGAATTCTAGGTAGCCAGTCGTATGCCCGTCACTAAAAGGGTCATTCTGGCTTGACAACACGATGACTGCGTTCCCTACTTCTATAGTGCTCTGTTCTGCCATGACACAAGCTCCTTTTCTGTGCTTGACTTGTGGCCCTCCCCCCGCTATGCTTACGGGTGTGGAGAGTCTAGAATGTGCTTTAACCAGCTAGTCTCTCTATGAGCCTGCGTTCCCGCGTAGGCTCATTCTCTGTTCAGAAACGAAATACCCCTCATTGAATGTTCAATCCCTCAATGTCGGACGGCTTGATTTCTCGCCCATAGGCCCTGCTTAATGCATCGGCTATTGCTTTTGCTGAGGAAGGAAGGATGGGATCGCCGTCCTCTGCCTTTTTCACAACGGGTTGAGATATTCCGGCTTTTTGCGCTAACCTCCTTTGCGTCCAACCTAAATCGATACGATAAATTCTAAGAGTTGTCATGCTACTATACCATCCAATAAGCATTTACAGTTTCATATTAACACAGATTTATACAGATTTCAAGAGATACAGTATGATTATTAGGAAGTTATTTCGCAGAATTCTTTTGCACATTGCTAACTTCGGTGTTGTTGAAGGTGAATTCGACTGCGCGTCTTGCTTTTTTGGAACCCTCAGAAGCCAAAAACTCGCTATAAAAATCATTGAAACGCTGTATTTTTGATCACTAGTTTCGAATTCCAGAGGCGCTCCCTCCACAGTGAGGCGGGGCAGGCCAGCAGGGCGTTTTCAAGCATATCGATGGCCGCGCCGAACTGCTGCCACAGAACTGTGCGAACCATCGTCTCCATTGATTGTTCAGCCATAATGTTTGCTCCTTTGTTCTTCTTTCTCACAACATAACACAAAAAGCGGTAAGAAGATGTCCTGATGTCAAATGAATAGCGAAAAAATGTTCAGGCGAATGGTCATAAACCAGCGCCCTTTACGCGTAACAATCAGTACCTAAAAATCACCAGCGCATGCATATCTTCGTTATCATAAATAATGAGAGAATCATTGCAGGGATAAGGGTCCTGAAATGGACTATTGCGCAATAGAGGGGATGCCTCATATCTGAAGGAGAGATCGGTCATGGTCGGCGATATAGGTCAGCGGCTGGGGAACTATCGTCTGATACGCTTGCTTGGGCAGGGGGGCTTTGCTCAGGTCTATCTCGGTGAGCACCTGCGTCTGGGTACGCAGGCCGCCATCAAACTGCTTGCTACCCATCTATCAAGTAACGACGCGGAAAAGTTTCTGGCTGAGGCGCGCACTATCGCGCGTCTAGAGCATCCGCATATCGTGCGCATCCTTGATTTTGATGTGGAGAACGATATCCCCTTTTTTGTGATGAGTTACGCCCCCAATGGCACTATGCGCCAGCGTTATCCTAAGGGAACGCGCCTGCCGCTGGATGTCGCGCTCACCTATTTTAAGCAGGCTGCGTCTGCGCTGCAATATGCGCACGACGAAAAGCTGATCCATCGTGATATCAAGCCGGAGAATATGTTGCTGGGTCGTCACAATGAACTGCTGCTCAGCGACTTTGGCATTGCGGTGGTGGCTCATAGTTCGCGTTCGCAAGGCGTGCAAGAGATCGTGGGTACCATCGCTTATATGGCTCCTGAGCAGATTCAGGGCAAGCCGCGACCTGCCAGCGATCAGTACTCTCTGGCGGTCATTGTCTACGAATGGCTCTGCGGTCGCCATCCCTTCTATGGCACTGCGGCAGAGATAGCCACCCAGCACCTGCACGCGCCTCCGCCCCCTCTGCATCAGCACGTCTCCGATCTGCCTGCCGCGATAGGGGCGGTTGTGCTCAAAGCGTTGGAGAAAGATCCTCATCGCCGCTTTGCCAGTATGCAAGAGTTCGCCGATGCCTTCGAACAAGCCTGCCGGGACTATCTGCCAATGACCTCAGAGCTATCGACCTCTGCCGCTAAATTGCCTGTTACCATGCCTGAGCCCTCTCCTGAGCGATCATCTTTTCATTCCTCGTTCACTATGGCCGTCACCAGACCGCAGCCCTTACAGGAAGAGAAACGCGGCGGTTCACGCCGCGTCTTCTTAGCGAGCGTGTTGGGCATCATCGGGCTGGCTGAGGTGGGTGGAGGGCTGGCGTTGTGGGCGCTTGCTCATCCAGCGCAACAATCGGCGCCAGGAAGCACGCTGGTAACGTATACAGGACATTCGAACGCACTGAGTTCAGTCTCCTGGTCGCCGGTGGGTGAGCGTATAGCCTCAGGTTCCTCGGACCAGACGGTGCAGGTCTGGGATGCTGCCAGTGGCGCGCACCCGCTTGTCTATCGCGGCCATACCACCAATGTGAATGCGCTCGCCTGGTCACCTGGAACGACAAATCAGCGCATCGCCTCGGGCGGCGGCAACGACTTTTTTAAAGGGGAGCATGTCGTGCAAGTCTGGGATGCGCTGACGGGCATTCATCTTCAGACGTATAATGGTCATACCGCTCCGGTATCATCACTCGCCTGGTCGCCGGATGGCACGCGCATCGTCTCTGGTAGCGAAGACAAAACCGCGCAGATCTGGGATGCCGGTACAGGAGGCTTGCTGGTGGCCTATTCCAGGCATACCGCCGCGATTTCATCGGTGACATGGTCGCCAGGGGGCAAATATATCGCGTCCGCCAGCGCCGATGCAACCGTCCAGGTGTGGGATGCGCTTACCGCCGCGCCGCTCCTTACTCTCAAGCATGCCGTGCCGATCAATGCTGTGGCGTGGTCGCCGGATGGCACGCGCATTGCTTCTGCGTACGGTAATCTTTTTTTCGGCAATACACACGGCGTTCAGATCTGGGATGCCATAAAGGGAACGCTGCTGCTAACGTATACCGACCACACATCTCCCGTTACTACTGTGGCGTGGTCGCCGGATAGCAAGCATATCGCTTCAGCTTCAACTAGCCCCGAAAAGGTCGTACGCGTCTGGGATGCGGCAAGCGGAACGAGCGTGCTGACCTATCGCGGCCATACGCTGGGAGTCAATTCGGTATCCTGGTCGCCCGATGGCAAACGCATCGCCTCTGCCAGCCTCGACGGCACGGCACGCGTGTGGCAGGTTTTTTGACCTGGCATATAAAAAGGCAAGCTTATCGATGATTCTCAGCTTCCAATGCGCGCAACATCCTGCGAGCAGCCACTGCAACAGGATCGACGCCCAGCAGGGCGAGGCAGTCGCGGGTGGCGCATCCTTCCGGCGTGCCAAGTAAGTGACCGCTGTAGAAACAGGGCATGCAGGGGAGATCGAGCCGTACAACTGCGGCTCGTCGATTGCTATCAGCGCCGGTATATGGTCCCCAGGCCAGGTGATTGGTCAGGCCGAAGATTGCCACGGTGGGCGTTCCCGCTGCCACTGCCAGATGCATCAGAGCTGAATCGTTGCCCACGAAGAGATCGACCAGCTCCAGCGCCGCCGCCGCGACTTTGATGCTGCCCTTGCCCGCCAGACTTCTCACCGGCATTCCTGACTGCATCATAGCTATAATCTGCCGGTGCAACTCAATCTCTTCCGGCCCGCCCAGCAGCAGCAATTGACCGCCAACGTCATGGTAAAGCGTGTCGGCCAGGCGAGCAAACTTCTCGGGCGCCCAGCGACGAGCCGTGCTGTAGCCGCCGCTGCCGGGATGGAAGGCGATCAGGGGATGCTTGACGCGCTCGGGCGGCTCTTCTCCATAAACCAGTGCGCGCGCCTGTGCGTGCTCCTCATCGCTCAATGGCACAAACAATCGCTTGTCGCTGATAGTCGCTCCGACAGCTTCTGCGACTGCCATATTGTATGCGGCCTCGTGCATGGCGCCGAAGCCATGATCTTTGATGCGTACATTCAGGAACCAGCCATGCCCATTGTCCAGCCCGACGCGCCACTGCGCTCCGGTCGCACGCATCAGCGCCTGATGCTTCAGGCGACCGAAGGGCAGAGTGAGGTGGTGGAGCAACAGCACAGCGTCATAGCGACCCGCACGTAACGTATTCCAGAGGAACGCGAGCTGTAACAGTTTTGCCGGATGAATGATCATCTGGTGAGGATAGTCGAAAAGATATTTGTCCAGCACGATAATATGATCGATGACACTCCAGCCATTGAGCAGGCCAGCCGAATCGGGGGTGACCAGGAGATCGATGCGCGCCTGCGGATAGCTTTCACGCAACGCTCGTAATGCCGGAGTGGCAAGCAGTAAATCGCCGATGCCGGCCAGTTTGACCACCAGGATATGTGCATCTGGCGGTAATGTAATATGTTGTGTATGCATCATTCACATTTATTGGTCTGGTGACCACCGATAAAATTGTGTTTTCGTATAGTCATAAAATCCAATGCGACGGTAGAGGTTGACAGCCATTTTTGATGGTGTCAGGACTGCTATCCGGTATCCCAGCTTCCGCGCCTCGTGGAGGGCATGCTGGGTCATAGCGGTACCAAATCCCCGCTTTCTGGCCTTTGGGGTAGTGGCAACGCCGTAGATGCCAGCAATGCCGACGTGTAAGAGCAGCGAGGCGATGGCAACGGGTTCACCGTGCAGCCAGCCGATATAGTGATGCCAGGGCATGCCCTTGCCAAAGCCCAGCCTGGCATAGGCATCGTGGTAGAACTGGCCCATCTCCTGTGAAGTCTCGAAGCCCTGAATGGTGATGGCGCACCATAGCTGCAACGCCTCACCATCTTCAACCTCTTTGATCGTGAAGCTGGCAGGCGCAGGCAGGTCGTTACTCGTCTGCTGCATATCCAGGATCATACTTGTATCAGTCCCTTTCAGGGTCAGGCCGTGAGCCTCTAGATAGCGGCCCAGGTCGGGCGGCTGCGTTAAGGGAGTTACGGGCCAGCCGATGCCAACCTTGTGCGCGCGAAAGTAGTCGAGGGTTTCTGCGATCAGCGTGTGAATATATGCGCTATTGCTGCTGTCAATTCTTGTACGCAAAACTCCATTGAAGCCCGACACGCCCGTGAAGAAGCGCAATATGCCAGCATTCTCGCATAGTTCTCCGCCCGGGAAGCTGTGCGCCATGCAGGCCATCTCTTCCGCGAAATTGGCCTCGACCGCCTCTGGTAGACCGGGATCGGATAGATGTTGTATCATCGCACTCATTCGTCTACCTCCTGGTTAGCTGGCAGCAAAGCGTTTTTCTGCAATATATCGCGCGCGGCGCTAAAAACGCGATTGGGCGTAATATCCTTCATGCACTGCGTCGTATAGAAGCGGCAATCGGCAGGACCTTTTGTCGCATAGCACGGACTACACCATATGTCGCTGCGCAGAATAGTCGCGTTAGAACTGACGGGACCGCTTAACGCAGGATCAGTAGGGCCGTGAATAGCGATCACGGGCGTACCGACGGCGCCCGCGATATGCATGGGTCCGCTATCGCCGCTAATCAGTAGATCGGCGCTCCGCAACGCGGCGGCGAGCTGCGCCAGGGTTGTTTTGCCTGCCAGATTGATAGGTTGCGTGTGCAGTCGCTGGGTAAGATCTGCAATCAATGGGAGGTCGTTGGGAGCTCCGGTCAGCACTACGTTAACGCCTGTGTCTTTAATAAGGCGGTCGATCAACGTCGCCCAGTACGGGATGGGCCAGCGCTTCGATTGACCGTTGTTCGAACTGACGTGGCAGGCAATGAGCGGCTTTGCTGGCTGTAAGCCTGCTTCGAGTAGCAGCGCATCGGCCTCCTGTCGGGCCTGAGGATCGACGTAAAGCCGGGGAAAGCGATCTCCGGCGCGGATGGTCGCGCCCGCCGCCTGTGCGAGTCGCAGACAATAATCGACCTCGTGGAGATGATCGCGTGGGTCCCAGTGTCGCCCTGGCACCTTATCGGTCATAAAGCCTGGATAACCTTCGCGTCCAAAGCCCAAGCGTCTCTTCGCGCCGCTCGCCAGCGCCATAATCGCCGCCCACGGACCAAAAACGCTCACCGCCAGATCATACTGGCGTGTGTGCAGATTACGCAGCAGAGTATTCGCCTCGCGCCAGTTCTGGAGCCGGAACAGGGCTTTTGGGCGTCGCCAGATATTGGGATCGTAAGCAATAATCTCGGCCAGATCGGGGTCAGCCGCAACCACCTTCGCGCTTGACGGGATCGCCAGCAGATCGATCTCCGCCTCGGGATAGGCGCGTTTCAGCAGACGCACGACCGGGAGCGACAGGACGAGATCGCCGATGAGATCGAGGCGAATCACCAGAATGCGCCTGGGGTAAAAGGTCTGCGGCGTCAATTGCGGCTGTTTTTGGGCCAGTCTACCAAGCCAGAGGAAGCAGCCGATCACGCTCATAAAGCCATAAATGGCTGTGAGCAGGATGCGTTTGCTGGTATGGACGCTCAGGTCGCGCAATTTGCGCCGTGAATCCGGTTGCGTTGGATAGCCATACTCGTCTCTGTGTTGATGCAGCGGTTGCGCTGTTTGTGCCATGCGATTTTGTGATCCCTCCCGGGGGCTCTCAAGCCCTGTAGATGCATTATAGGGAGTGTGGGGGAAAGATGCAAGTTTTCGATGTTGGTCTCATGCTTGCAGGATGGGAACAAAGCCATTTTCCGACGGGAATGATATGGTAAGATAATGGCAGGGATAATTCATCTCCTATATTTCGTTAATGACTGTCAGGGAAACACTCATGCGACCAAAATTCTCCCCTTTTCTGCGCTCTCCTGTCCTGCTCGCCTGCTTTGGTTTTGCGCTGATCGGCATCAATGGTGGGGCGAACGGCGTCCTGCTGCCGAGCTTGAGCGCGTTTTATCACGTTGGTGATGCAACCATCGGGCTGCTATTTCTCGTCTCCTCCCTGGGATATTTTCTCTCTGCACTGGGTAGCGGCTTTTTAACTGAACGGCTGGGGCTACGCTGGCCGCTACTCCTGGGGACGTTCACTCTTCTGCTCGGCCTGCTCGCTTTTGGGCTAAAGTTGCCGTTTGTGCTACTGCTAGCCGCCCGGCTTTTGTTGGGATTTGGCATTGGCATCATTGAAACGGGCTTCAACGTCTATACCGTCACATTGCCGCGCCATGCCGTGCTGCTGAACTACCTGCACGCCTTCTATGGCGTCGGGGCGCTGGTCGGCCCTCTGCTCGCCAGTTCGATCCTCGCGGGGCCGTGGGAGTGGAATAGCGTTTACCTGGTAATGGCGATCATCTGGCTGCCGCTCCTGCCGGGCATTGGCGTCCTTTTCAACTCCGTTCGTCTTGACACGAGGGAACAGGAGGGGAAGGAGTCTGGATCAGGTAATGTACTTGGTGCAACGCTCAGGCTCCCTATTGCCTGGTTAGCTGCGCTTTTTCTGCTCATTTATGTGGGGGTAGAGGTAAGCCTGGGCAGTTGGGGCTATAGTTTTTTGCTTGAGGTGCGTCAGCAAGGAACTGTTGTAGCTGGCTGGATTGTTAGCGGCTACTGGTTTGGTCTCACGCTCGGACGTTTTGTGCTTCAGCCGCTGGCTGAGCGTTTTGGGATTGGCATCAAGGTATTGATGTATGCCTGCCTGGCAGGGATTGTTATTGGTTTGCTATTGATCTGGCTACTCCCGTCAGGCATAGTGGCGGCGGCTGGCTTTGGTTTTATCGGCTTCAGCCTGGCTCCCATCTATCCTCTGACAGTTGCCCTGATCCCAAAGCTGGTGCCTCCGCGTCTTGGTCCGAGCGCCATCGGTATGCTGGTCAGCATCAGCATCATTGGACTGGCCCTGTTTCCGTGGGCCGCTGGAATACTGGCACAGTTTCGCGGCATCTGGACGTTGTTGCCCTATACGCTTGCTCTGACTCTGATGATGCTGGGTCTCTGGTACTATCTTGCTCGGCAAAATGTGATAGATGCTTGATTGAGTATAGTTATGTGTATTTTATTTCAAAAAGGCAGCTGATTTTTTCCTCTTCTGTTGATAGATTTTTTGGCTTTCTTTTATGATCCAGAATGTCAACGGTATAAGTGCTATCAAAGTGACGAGGAAGGTGAGTTGCCAATCGAAGTTAACCTGCTGGTTTAGCTGGTCTGAGGGAGCGACTACATCAGGATGACCTGGCAGGTAGACAATGCTGACCTTCTCTCCAGGGGAGGCATTAAAGTTGTAGTCACAAGTGCTGATGGTGCTGGTGAAGGTCTGGCCTGTCGGGCCAGTAAACCGTACAGAGAAGCTTGTTGTCGTAGATCTCCCACAATTGCGAACTCCCTGATCAACGATAACTCCTTGTGCTGTGATACCATGTGCTAGAAAATTTGTGTCCGTGATCAACTTTATGGAGACGTAACCTAGAGCAAGTAGCGCGAGACAGAGCCAGCCGCCCAGGGTGCGGTATCTGAACATACCTCCAAATCCTTTCTGTGGTATTATTTGCTTACGGTTCTACTTATTTAAACGTTTCTGTGGATGAAATTTCGAATGCTAGCTGTTGTTAAGGAGCTGTTTATGCGTCTGGCTATCCTTTCAGATATCCACGGGAATCCGCTCGCTCTGAATGCTGTTCTGTCCGATATCCAGAGCCAGAGCGCAGTTGATGCATACTGGGTGTTGGGAGATTTTTCCGCGATAGGCTACGATCCAGTTACCCCGCTTGAGAAAATTACTGCACTTCCACATGCCAGCTTCACGCGTGGGAACACTGATCGCTATATGATGATGGAGGGTCTGCCGATACCGCCGGAGAATGCGCTGAAAGATCCCGCTCTGCTGCCGCAGGTCGTAGAACTGGCAAGGAGTTTCTCCTGGACGAAGGGCTATGTCAGTGCTGCGGGCTGGCTGGACTGGTTCATGAATTTGCCGCTGGAAGTTCGTACTACGTTACCGGATGGCACGCGCGTGCTTGGCGTCCACGCTTCTCCCGGTCAAGATGATGGGCCTGGTCTCCAGCCTAAGCACAGTGATAGCGAACTGGAGCAGCGACTGGCTGGCTGCGAGGCGGATCTGGTTATCGTAGGGCATACCCATATTCCACTAGATCGTCAGGTTGGCAAGATACACGTCGTCAATCTGGGCAGCGTCAGCAACCCGGTCACTCCTGGCTTGCAGGCAACCTACGCCCTGCTTGACGCTGACGAGCAGGGCTATAGCATCCAGTTGCGGCGCGTGGATTACGACCGCGAAGCAGTCATCAATGCCATTGAGCAATCTCGCCATCCCGTCCCTTCTTACCTGATCGGCTTCATGCGCGGGGAACGCGTGATCTCGTCCGATCCTGGCTACTTCCAGGCAGGTAGGCGCGTGAAGAAACAATAGGGAAATTCGAGCAGCTTAGGCTGATTTTGCTTGAGTGAAATCGTATAATGGAACTGTGCGTATTGGTGGCTCGAAAGTATCACGCAGAATCTCAAGTTTGCGCACTGTTTCGGGTGTGAAAAGCGTATCGCCGCAGATAGCGCAAACTTCGGCTGGGACATGATCGATAACGATGATGCGATTGCCCTGATGTACGGTATGCACAACCTCGCGCTGCTCGTATTCACCTGGGCAGCCTTCAATGCTGCATTTCATGATTTTCTCCTCTGTGTCGGATTTACCCACTTGGGGAGCAATGGTACATGAACCGTAATGATAATTAGCACTGGCTGCGCTGTTGTACAAACGATATGGATAGGACGCTTTTGGTAAGTTTGACCATAGAG
The DNA here is from genome assembly GCA_035293765.1 of Ktedonosporobacter sp. GTDB lineage: Bacteria > Chloroflexota > Ktedonobacteria > Ktedonobacterales > Ktedonobacteraceae > DASRHT01. The sequence goes on along the minus strand of DATGMF010000058.1, from coordinate 68,505 downwards.
TAGGCAGCATGGACCGCGTTTATGTTCAGTATAATGCTCCAATATCTGACCATTTGCGATAGCTGCAAGGATTTCGGCCAACGTAATCTCTTCGGCATCCATCTCCTCCAGAGCATGTTGTGTAATGCGAAAAATCTCTGCTTTCGCTTGCTCTTGTATCCTTCCCAGCACGATATCCATTTGCTCCGCCCCTTCCACATTGCTTCCACTATTATAATATGCGTTTTTGCCCTATTCAATAGATAAATATAATGATATTTTGGCATACTGATGTCAGTGCCATAACCCCGCCCAAAGTCTCATCAAGAACACGTCTCCAGACGCATAACAAAAATCTGCTTCTCGCTTATGCTTTAGACAAGTTATTGATCTAGCGATGGTAACGCAAATTAAAGCAGAAAGAGGAGCAGAAATTATTATGGTTAAAGAACTTCTTCCCGCAACAAAACCGGCGCAAACGAAAATTGTGATGGATGTGCGCGATATTACCAAAAATCTTCCACTGGGCCACGAGCGCATTGATATTCTTAAAGGCATCAGTTTTCAGATTATGAGCGGCGAATTTGTCTCTATCGTTGGACCCTCCGGTTCCGGCAAAAGCACCCTGTTGGGCATTATCGCGGGCCTGGACAATCCCACGACCGGGCAGGTGCTGATCGATGACGTCGATATCACCAGGATGAGCGAAGGAAAGCTGGCGGTGGTGCGCAATAGCAAGATCGGCATGGTCTTCCAGGCGTTCAACCTCATACCGACCTTAACCGCTCAAGAGAACGTCGAGGTGCCGCTGTATGTCGGCAGGCATAAGGGTTCGCCTTCCGCACGCGCCCGCGAACTGCTGACCCTGGTTGGTCTCTCGCACCGGCTCGGTCATCGTCCGAATCAGCTCTCCGGCGGCGAGCAGCAGCGCGTCGCGATTGCCCGCGCGCTGGCGACCGATCCCGCGATTGTGATTGCCGACGAACCGACGGGCAACCTGGATGCGCGTAACGGCGAAAATGTGCTCAAGCTGATTGCTGAGCTACGCGAGCAGACCGGAAAAACGTTTATTATCGCCACCCACGATCCGGTTGTGGCCTCGCATGCCGACCGCGCCATTCGCATCGTCGATGGCAAAGTTGCCGAGATTGACCGCTCTCACGGTGTTATTACGCAATAGCTGTTATGGAAAGGTAATCTGATAATGAAAGCTTCAATGTACTTCAACTATACATCGCGCTCGCTGCTCCGTGGGGGGCAGCGAACGATCCTGGCAGTGTTTTGTATCGCCGTTGGCGTAATGGCTATTGTGGCCCTGCAACTGGCAGGCTTTATGCTCCAGAACTCGCTCACGGCCAATGTACGTGATAGCAATGGCGGCGATATCGCGCTCAATGCGCAGGGGACGCCGTTCAAGGAGAGCGATCTTGCCTTCTTTAATCATCTGAAAAGCGCTGGCACTATTACCAATTACACTGTAATTACCAATGCAAATGCCTTTTTGAGCCCGGTCGCACCGTCATTCCAGGCGTTTACGGTCGAGGCGGTAAACCCAAATAACTATCCAATCGTCTCGCCCCCGACCTTTGTCATGCCGGGCAATGGCAGCGTCTCGCAGTTGCTGACGAACGATCAGGTCATCGTCACGCAGAATTTCCTGGACCGCTACCATAAAAAAGCGGGCGATAGCTTTCATCTCTATATCAAAGCGCAAACGGGTTCGGGGCAGGCGCTGGATGTCACGATTGCGGGCGTGATTGCCAATACGGGCGGCTTCGCGCAAGCTGGCAATCTTGTACTCATCTCGGCTGCCGACTATCGGGCCGCAGCTCCTGATGTGCCGGCAAGTTACAGCGTAATTGATATGACAACGCTAGATCAGGCGCATACGAATGCTGCGGTCGATGCAGTGAACAAACAATTTCCTCTGGTCGTGGTACAGACAGCCGCGGATGCGCTGAAGACGCAGCAAACGGTGGTTGACAATATTAATAAATTCCTGGAGATTGCGGGCCTGCTCGCGCTGCTCATCGGCGGAGTTGGCATTGTCAATACGATGCAGGTGCTGCTCTCGCGGCGCAAAACCGAGATTGCCATGCTCAAGACGGCTGGCTATCGCCGCATGGATCTCTACGCGCTGTTCGGTCTGGAGGCTGGCTTGCTCGGACTGGTCGGCGGCATCATTGGCGCGGCAGCCGCTGTCGGCGTCAGCTACCTTGTGCGGGCATTGCTACAGAATATGGGCGTCAATGTGCTCTTCCTGATCAATCCCTGGACGGTTGCAGGCGGCGTCGCTATCGGCTTTGCCACCGCGTTGATCTTCGGCCTGATGCCTATTGTACAGGCGGCGACCATTCGTCCCTTGCATGTCATACGCGAACTGCCGGAGAGCAGGAAGAAGAGTAGCTTCGTCCTGATCGTTGGTTTACTGGCGCTGCTCTCGCTGCTCTTCTGCACATTGGCAATCGTGATCCTCAAGAACGATGTGATGCTCGGCGTCGAGGCTGTCTATGGCACATTCGCCTTCCTGCTGGTGTTGAGCGCATTCTTCGGGCTGGTCGTCTTTGCGATCAGCAAGCTGCCGGTACCGGAGAAGCTGAATCTCAAGTATGGCGCGTTAGTGCTCGTGAGTATCGTCGCGGCGGTCCTGGTCTATCTGGAACTGCCCGCGTTTGGTCTACCGGTAGCCATCGTTGTCCTGCTGAGCATCGCGCTGATCTTCTGCCCGCGTTCCTGGAAGGTAAGCATGAAGATGGCGCTGCGCAATATCGGGCGGCAGCGAGCGCGAGTGACGACTACCATGCTGGCCCTGTTCATCGGCATCTTCTCCATCGGGCTGGTGCTGACGCTGGGACAGGATTTGCAGGCGCAGATTAACAGCGCGTTTACACAGGATCTGACCTATAATGTCATTGCCACAACGTCGGGAGCGGATACGACCGCGCTGCAAAGCAAGCTGAGCACCATCCCGGGGCTTGCAAAGACGCGCAATGATCTCCTGACGCAGGAGCAGCCGGTAGCGATTAACGGCAATCCGGTATTGTCGATGTTGACCGCGAAGGGCACTGATCGCCAGGCGGTTATCAGCTACCTGAGCACGATAGAAGGATACAATCTGGCATCTACAACGCCATCGGTCAAGATTGTACAGGGCCGTAACCTGAACGCGGGCGATATCGGCACAAATCACGTTATGCTCAACGAGCTATTGACCAGCACGGGTCCATTTCAAATGAACCTGAAGCCGGGCGATACGCTGACCTTTGCCAGCCTGGATGGCAAGACGACCCGTGTAGTAACGGTGGTTGGCATCTATAACGGCATCGTCGGCGGCGATCATGTCGGCAATGTGCTGGCAGGCGCTGATCTTGCCAGCGATCTAAGTACGGCGAAAAATGGTGTCGTCACCGTCACGTATATGAAAATCGATCCCGCGCAGGTCAACAAGGCGCTGGATACGTTGGGAGCCATCGTGCCGAATGCGAACGTGCAGAGCCTGGCCGATCTGGCAGCGTCCTTTGCGCAACAGCTTAATAGCGTCCTGGAGACATTGATCGCCCTTGCTTCGCTCTCGATGCTGGCCGGTATCGTCATCATCGCCAACGCGGTTGCCCTGGCGATGCTGGAGCGCAGACGCGAACTGGGCATCCTCAAAGCGGTCGGCTATACCAGCGGAACCGTGTTGAGCGAAGTGATGATTGAAAACGGCATTGTTGGCGCGACCGGCGCATTCGTGGCTGTGCTACTGGCAGCCACTGCGGTTGGTCTGCTGGGAAAGACGCTCTTCGATCTCGCTCTTAGCGTCTCGCCCCTGATCTCGCTCGGTCTGACGGGTGGAGCAACGGCGCTGGCAGTGCTCACGGCGGCTCTCGTTGCCTGGGGCGCGGTCCGCATTCGCCCGCTAGAAGTGCTACGCTACGAGTAGTGCGTGAATGTCATAAACGGGTTGTGAGATGGTATCGGTCTCATGACCCGTTTATGGCGCTCCTATGTTATACTAAAGATGCGTCTGGTCTCTTGTGATTGGAAAAGATGATGCTCAAGAAACGCTTCATACGGCCTTTTCGGCAGTTACGCGGAAAATTAACCCTATCCTACACATTAACTGCGGCTGTGACAGTTTTGCTGATCGAAATTATATTTATCACCATTGTGTTTCTGATTATCAGTTTGAATATTCCACTTTTTATTTTAAGTTCCCTCAAACAAGAAGCCCCGCAGGCTGTGCCTTTTTTTGTGCATGGCGAGCCCGACCACGAAGCCTTAACTGCCTGGTTGCGCATTATTAATGCCACTTCAACCAATCAGGGGCCTTTGAATGGGCATACGATGTTTCTGGCTGTGGTAGATACCCATGGTCAAACGATTGCTTCAATTGGGTTGCATCCTGTTCCTGCCGGTGCGCCGATAGCTGCGCAGCTATCGGCGCAAAATCAAGCACGCCTTCAAGCGGTTCTGAATGATGTGAAAGGCAAGACTGATGCGGTCGATCAAGAGGCGGACAATACGATGGTGGCAATCGCGCCGATTGTCGGGGAGCAGGGAAATATCCAGGGGGCGCTGGTGCTGAAATTTATCCAGCCCAACCTGGCGCAATTTATTTCAGGCTTCTTCAGTCTGGTTTTAGCCAGCGCCATCGTTGTCACCACGATTGCCGCTATTACCGGCATTATCTCCGGTTACTTGATCGCGCGCGGACTGACGCGTCGTCTGAAAGAGCTATCGACGGCGGCGGACCGATGGAGCCGGGGCAATTTCTCAATGCCCACCCACGATGATTCGGAGGACGAGCTGGGGCAGACGATGCGCCAGCTTAATCGTATGGCCGAACAATTGCAGAATCTGCTCCAGACGCGCCAGAAACTGGCCTCATTAGAAGAGCGGAACCGCCTGGCCCGTGACCTGCACGATAGCGTCAAGCAGCAGGTTTTCGCCATTGGGATGCAACTGGGGGCAACGAAGGTATTGCTGAAACGCGATGCCAACGCGGCTGAGGCGCGTTTAAATGAGGCGGAGAAGCTGGTGCGGCAGGCGCAACAGGAACTGACCTCGCTCATCCGTGAACTGCGTCCCGTCGCGCTGGAAGGCAAAGGGCTTGATGCTGCATTGCGTGAGCTGGCGACCCAGTGGGCCGGGCAAACCGACATCGTCGCCAATGTGCGCATAGAGCATATACAGCCATTATCGCTTGCGGTGGAGGAGGCGTTGTACCGCGTGACACAGGAGGCCCTGGCGAATGTGGCCCGCCATAGCAACGCCACCCTTGTGCAGATTGTCTTAACGACCGCCGAGGGCAAGGAAGGGCAGGCGCTTGTAGCTCCCCGATTCATCGTGGGAGCAGCCCCTACCGGAGAGGATACCGTGACGCTCTCTATCAGCGATAACGGCCAGGGGTTTGATGCAACCAGGCCAGAGTACCGCATGGGCGTTGGCCTTTTTTCGATGCAGGAACGCTTGAAGGTCCTGGGCGGAGAGGTGCAGATAGAAAGTACTCCCGGCAAGGGAACGCGGATCATTGCGTGCTGTAAACGTCTGGGCGTTGATACGAGCAGCCCTATGGCTGTGTCACGTAGCGAAGTGACATAAGAGTCGGCAGAGTTTATAAGGATAGATGGATATGACGGATAAAATTTCTCTTTTGATCACCGATGATCATGCGCTGGTGCGACAGGGGACGCGAGCCTTTTTAGAGTTGCAACCGGATCTGACGGTGCTTGGCGAGGCAAATTCTGGTGAAGAGGCTGTGCGTATGGCGGAGGAACTCGCTCCTGATGTAGTGTTGATGGACCTCGTGATGCCTGGTATAGGCGGAGTTGAGGCCACGCGCAAGGTGAAGCAGGTCAGCCCGCACTCTCAGATCATTGTACTGACCTCCTATCACGAAGATGAGTATATTTTTCCGGCTTTACGGGCAGGCGCGCTCTCTTACGTGTTAAAAGATATTGGCCCTGATGAACTGGCCGACACGGTGCGCAAGGCGGCGCGGGGTGAGTCGGTGCTGCATCCGCGTGTTGCGGCTCGCGTTGTGCAGGAGGTGCGTGGCGCCAGGCGAGACACGCCGAACCTTTTCACCGATCTAAGCGACCGCGAATTAGAGGTGCTGCGCCTCATCGCCGATGGACTCTCCAATGCCGAAATTGCCGATAAGCTTATCATCAGCGAGAAGACGGTCAAGGGGCACGTTAGCAATATTCTAGGCAAATTGCACATGCTGGACCGCACCCAGGCGGCTGTCTTCGCCTGGCGACAGGGGCTGGTCAACCGGAACGACTCGTGATCAACGATGTTTATGCAGATTAACCAATTCCATTGGTAATCCCTTCATGGCGACGAGTTGCTATGGCGACGCGATTCATCGCGTCCGCTTCAGCGTGGGGCCGGCAGTAAACGGGAACGTCATCAATGCCGTCGCCACAGCAATCATGATTTCCATGTTTGACGCAAAACGCGCAGCCAGTTCTCGTGAGCGAGTTTGCGTAGCGCCACATCGTCGTAACCATGTGCCTGTAAAGCAGCCAGCAGTTTTGGCAATCCGGTCACATCATGAATTTCCTGACAGGGTGTGATGCCGCCGTCAAAATCGGAGCCAAAGCCCACGCCATCGATGCCAACGCGCTCGACCAGATAATCGATATGGCGTACCATCACGTCAAGCGGCGTATTGGCATCCTTGTGACCATCTTCTCGCAGATTCGACACTTCGAAATTAAGCCCGACCATGCCTTCTGATTCCTTGATTGCATCTAGCTGCTTATCGGTCAGGTTACGCGTCGAGGGGCAAATTGCGTGAACGCATGTATGGGTAGCTACCAGGGGCGCATCGGAGAGGCGAGCCACGTCCCAGAAGCCCTGCTCATTTAAATGGGAAAGATCGAGCATAATGCCCAGCCGGTTGCAGGCGCGCACTAACTCCTTCCCCGCCTCCGTCAAGCCGGGGCCGGTATCGGGCGCATGGGGAAATCTGAAGGGGACGCCATAGCCGAAGGCGTTGGGGCGGCTCCAGACGATGCCGAGCGAACGCAATCCTGCCTGATAGAATACCTCAAGCGCGTCAAGCCCAGTGTCAATGGCCTCCGCGCCCTCAAAATGCAGAATGGCGGCAAGGATGCCTTCTTGCAGACAATGCGCCAGTTCATCGGCGGTGCGCACAACCTTGAACTGTCCCTGTGACTCAACTTCCAGCCGGAACAGACTGGCCGCGACGGCAATGGTGATGCGCTGGGCGTAGGCGGGATCAAGCGCGGGAAACTCCCGCACCCTGTAGCCGGTGCTGGTAATTTCAATGCTATCCTTCATCGTCCGCTCTTGTGTCGGAGCGGGTGGAAATATCGCGAAGAAGCCGCCGCCGAAGCCGCCTTTGCGCGCGCGCGGCAGGTCGAGATGTCCCTTCTCGCTCTCGATAAAGAAACTTCTTCCGTTTCCGCGCTCGGGGAAATACAGGTGGAGCAGGGTGTCATTATGTCCATCGAAGACAGGAGGCATGCTGATATCGGTCATGTTCTTCCTCTTTTATACTTTTCTCTTCTGTATCTCTATTATACATCGTTGTTTCTCTGCACGCATCATCCGAACGAGAGCTCCCGACATTTTTATCCCTATCTTCCCGTTAAGAGTGGGGACCAGCCGCGAGGCACCTGCCCTACAGGAAAGGTCCGCGCGGCATTGGTCAGCTAGAGAGTTATTTTTGCTTGGCGCTTCCAGGCTTGTAGTAGTAGAGGTAGCGAGCGAGCAGTTCGAGTTCATCTGAGGTGAGCGTCAGCGTCACATCGTACTGATGATTCCCTTTACGGATAGGGCCACCGGTCGAGACAGTGAGCCATTGATCGATGCCGGAAAGATCAAAGATGTGGGTAATATCAATAAAAGACATTGGAGGCTGGCTCTCGCGCTGAGCCAGCGCATATTTCTCGGGCTCATCTCGAACCTTTTTTATGCGCTCAATCTCTTTGGCAGTTTGCTTTGAGACCGCTGCAGAGGAGAGCGACCCTCCTTTGGATTCCAGAATGAGAACCGGCAGGAACAGTTTGGTCTCTGGATGAAGGACCGTAAACAGCGTATCGAGCTCGCCAATCACATAGCCGTAGAGCGTGGGGCGTTCTTTTATCGGGGCCGAACGTTCTCCTGGAGTGTAAGAGCTATCCATTTGTCGTTTTTCGATGATATAGAGGTTATCGAAGGCTCTGTCAAAGAGCAGCTCTCCCTGTGGCACCACATCACTGGTACTCTCGTCAGAGACCAAGCCGCTCACCACAGCTTGTTTGCCCAGGTATTCGCCGATCAGCCCTTTCATGATTGAATAATTCAGGTGGTTGGTCATATCCTGCTCCATCTGTTTGCAGGCTTTAGCAAACGCCTTATCTTCCCTTATCGCCAGATCATCGACCAGGAGCTGACCATAGAGTTCGATCAGGTGCAGTTCTTTGACTTTACAGGGGATGAAAAGCACATGCTGGCTGGCTAGCTCCTGAACTTCAGTGCGGATACCTGTGGCCGATTCCTTGAACGTTTCTGCGTTCTGTGGATCATACTGTTTGCTCAAATGAAGAGCTTTCTTCAGCAAACTCTGTAACTTTTTTGTCAAAATGCCTGCTTCGCTTATTGACAGAGGATGCATGTTTTTTTTGTCGAAAAAAGGTTGATTAATAACATTCTGAATCTCATTTGGCAGTGAACTGATCTCCTGCGGTACCTCTACATACTGATCCATCTCTTCCATTCTCCTTTGCTGAATTGCTCATATGTTTTCTACTTCTGCAATAGCCATTTTCTGTGGCAAGAACAGTGTAATCCGCTTTGTTCGCAAAAAGAAGGTCAAGAGGTAGTCAAGAGCTTATCAATGTTTGCAGCCTGATCAGTTCCTTTTCATTTTTTCTATCCCTTGCATCACCTCCTGTTCAGTAACCAGCTTGACGCAGGGGTGCGCGGGTAGCTCTTCGGGGCGGAAATCCAGGCGTCCACAAGGGATTGCTGGACAGGTGGGGCAGCGATGGGTCGATGCAATGACTATGTGCCGGTCGGGATTGCCCCAGGGGCCGAAAATATGTGCATCAGTAGGACCGAATATCTGGAGCGTGGGGGTATCCTGAGCTATCGCCAGATGAAGAGGGCCACTATCGACACCCAGGACGAGCTTTGCTCGCTCCAGGAGCGCGGCTAGCTGTCCCACTGTCAGATCGCTCAATAGCAGCGGGGCCGTCGTCATCTGCTGCGCAATCTCTTCTAGCAGCGCGCGTTCGTGTTTGCTGCCTGTAAGGATAATCTGAGCAGATGTAGGAAAGGCAAGGGAGGCTGTGAGCGTATCGGCAATGTGTGCCCATGCCTCTGAACGCCAGAGTTTGACGGCAGCGCCTGTGCCAGGGTGAATTACGACCACAGGCGTTTGAGCGGCGATTCCGGCAGCAGTCAGTTTTTTGCCGATCCATGCGCGCTCGTCTGCCGTTGGAATGAATTGCAGGGGATAGCGTTCCGGCGTATAGGGTTGCGCCAGCGAGGGATAGCCAAGCGCCTGTAATCCTACGTCGGCGAGTCGCAGGCAGGAAACGGTTGCAAGCTCGGCTGGAGGGAAGGGGAGGGCCTGCGTAAGAAAGGGCGCGCCTGGCTGGATGGCATAGCCAATGCGGCGTGGGATGCGGGCCAGATAGAGCAGAGCAGCTCCCCACCAGAAATCGGGGCGCAGATTGAGAGCCAGATCGTAATGGCCGCGCCGCAATTGCTTTGCTATGCTGAGCAAGAGCGTGTAGGGTGCGAGCGGCTTCTGAGGGGCGCGCTGGAAGCCAGGGAAGGAGCAGGTAATCAGTTTGTCGATAGCTGGATGGCGCGCTACCACCTCGCTTGACCAGGGGCCGACCATCATCGTGATATGCGCGTCCGGTATCCGCTCCCTCAAGGCATTGAGCACGGGCGTAGTCAGCACCAGGTCGCCAAGATGGTCTGGACGGATCAGCAGGATGCGCGGCTGTGATATAGGGAGTTTACGCGCCTCTCGTGCGGCAGTAGAAGCTCCAGGCAGGCCAATGAGACGGATCAGGAGCAGCAGCAGCGTGCGCAGAAGATGCTTCACCGGTTGACCTCTTTTCCCTGCGTGCTGGGAATCAGACGCTGTACCGCGTTCCACACGTCGTCGAGCGTCACCGCTTGCATGCAGGTGCAGTTGGTGCAGGTCTGCATCTGGCCCAGGAAGAAGCAGGGCTGGCCCGTGGGATGACGCCAGAGGGCAATATGCTTAGGATCAGTAAGCGGATAGGGGCCGTATTCTTGCGGACTGGTCGGGCCGAAGATGGCGATTACCGGAATGTCAACGGCGGCAGCCAGGTGCATCGGGCTGCTATCATTGCCGATAAAAAGTGTGCAGGCTTTGAGCTGGGCCGCCAGTTGTCCGATACTGGTTTTGCCTGCCAGATCAATCACGCGCCCGTTTGGTAAAGCAAGACCGGCCAGCAATGACTGATTGAGCGCAACATCCTCTGGCCCACCAATCAGCAGCACCTGAGCATCCAGCTCGTCTACCAGCTTGCGAACAAGCTCCCTGTAGCGTGCGAGCGGCCAGCGTTTCGCGGTCAGCTCCATACCGGGATTGCTGCCGCCGCCCGGAAAAACAGCAATTTGCAGGTGGCTGGATTGATAGATATCCCGTGTTTCCTCAGCGGTTGGCGCGAAATGCATACGTGGCTCGCCAATATCAAGCTTGAGGGCGCGGGCGAGATCAAGATAAATCTCAGCCTGATGCTGGAGATGCGCTGGAGAAGCAGAGACTGGCACTCTATCGGTCAGCGAAAAGCCGCGCCCCAGACTATCGGGTCCGACGCGCCGTGGCACGCCAGCTAACCAGGGGAGCAGAGTAAGCATCGGTGAGCGATCAAGCACGAAGGCCAGATCGAAGCGCCGCCGTCGCAATTGTAACGCTAGCTTCATATAGTCGGAAATACTGTAGCGACCGGGTAGGCCGACGGTGCCGCAATCGAGAACAGTATTGACCGCGGGATGGTGTTCGGGAATCACTTTAGACCAGGAACCGGCCATGTAGGTAATCGTCGCCTCTGGATAGTTGCGCCGGATCACCTCAAGCAGCGGCGTTGTCATCAGCAGGTCGCCCAGGCAGCACGGTTTAATCACCACAATAGAGCGCGGACGCTGCCACGAGCGGCGTACAAATGGACGGCAGACGGCATCTAGCAGGGCAAATGGGATGCGCAACAGAAAGCATAGCGCCGTAATGACGGATTGACGCAAGGATAGCGTGTTCAGCGTGTCTTCTTCTCCTAATGCAGGCTTATATACATGTACCGGGGCCTATTATAGCAAAGTAGGGCTGGGAAGTCGAGAGCGATGCAGATGAGACACGCAGGGAGCGCCCTGCCGGGAGCACTCCCTGCGTGTTGCAATAGTAGCTGGTCAGGCAGCCTGGCGATCAGGCTTTTTTCGCGCCACTACCCAGAATGGCGTTGACGGTCGTGCCGCAGACGGCGCACTGGCCCTTGAGAGCGGGCTTGCCATTCTTCATAGTGATTCTCTGGGCGTCTTTCATCTCGGTCTTTTTTTTGCACTTAACGCAGTAGTATAGGTCGGCCATGATGTTGTACCTCCTTGACATCCGTGTTAATAAAAAGTAACATCCTTCAAGTCAGGATAAACAGCGCGCGACAGGTATACTTCGTAGCCCTGTGCGCGTAATAGTTGCTGCGTGCGAGCGGCCTGCGACAGGTCGGGGAAGGGCGCAAAAAGTGTTGGGCCGCTGCCCGAGAGCCGCACATATGGGGCACCCGCTCGTAGCGTATCTGCTTTTGCCTGGGCGACCGCCGGATACTCTTCCAGCACGCCGCGTTCCAGGCTGTTATGCAGATCATTCGGATCTAGCTCGTCCATTGCTTGCAGCGCCCTACAGGCGGCGCGGCTCCGAGCGCCATCAGAGTAATCGTGAACTGCCAGGCTACGGAAAACGGCAGCCGTAGAGACGCTGATGGAGGGCTTGACCAGCAGGAGCCAGCGCATTGACGCGGGCCAGTGAGCGGCGAGAGGCGTTACCCGTTCGCCGCGTCCTTCACATAATGCCAATCCCCCGCTAAGAAAGAAGGGCACATCTGAGCCAAGCGAAGCCGCTATCGTGAGCATATCCATTGTAGATAATGGTAATTGCCACCACGCTTGTAATGCAAGCAGAACAGTAGCAGCGTTACTGCTACCCCCACCCAACCCGGCAGCTATAGGGATGCGTTTGTGCAATTCGATAGTAAGACCCTGGGTGAGTGCCAGGCGCTGGCGTACTGCTTGCGCCGCCTGTAAAGCCAGGTTGTTGTCGTTGTTAAGCTCAGGACGTGAGCAAGTCACGCGCACACTCTTGTCGTCGGTCATGGTCAAGCAGAGCGTATCGTAGAGATCGACCGTCTGCATCACGGTTGCCAGCTCATGATACCCATCCGCTCGTTTCCCCAACACATCGAGTGTCAGGTTAATCTTTGCGTACGATTGCACAAAACGTACGGCGCCAGTAGTATAAGTGTGTCTTGCGTGACTCATGCGTGCATTGTGCATAGAAATGGCAGACTTGTCAAGCTCAACCCCGAATATGTGACAAAAGTCGTAGGTTTTATTGAAGGTGGCCTATTCATCCGCGAAGTCTTCATCTCTGCGGATGAATAGGCCACCTTCAGCCTTGCTGCTCAATATGAAAATCATATGATAGAGGAGGAGATAGTTGGTATGGGCAGTTGGCTCATATTCCAGGAACGTCGGGCGCTTACTCTGCTCATCTGAGCAAACTTAGGAATAGGACTGAGATCGATCTTGTTGCCAAAGAGGTCCATCAAAATAGCATAGCCAGTAGACATGCGCCCTTTGATGAAGCACTCTTTCCCTTGATAGCGCACCTTGTCGAATTTGCGAAACCCTTCGATCTTGCCTGTCACCACGCGTTGTTCACTTCGTCTCCCTTTGGTTTGCTGGTAATCGCCATCAGGGACACAGCGTTTGACAAGCAACGTTGCGGTCTGAAACGTTGGCTGCTTCCCTTGTGTGGCAATCATGGCGGCATCAAAGCAATGCTCCTTGGGCAGTCCTGCTTTTTGACGATGCTCCTTTGTAACAAAACCCCACGTTTCCTCGGCCTCCACCTGACGGAGTATTTGCACACGAATACTGTTCATCTGGGTTGCATGATTCAGATTCCCTTTCCTCTTGCCTTTCTGTTTGAGTGTGATTTCCCCCTGATGAAGGGCATCATGACAGCTTTTGCAGAGGGTGATCAGGTTGGTCTCTTCGTCGCTGCCGTTCTGACTTCTGAAGACAATGTGATGGACCTCTAATCGTTGATCTTTCGACTTGCCCTTACAGTGCTGGCAGATATACCCATCGCGGGTGAGCACAGCGGCTTTAGTGTTGGCAAAGCCATAGTTGATGCCTTTCTGGTAGAGCCACTTCTGTCGCAAGGCTTCTGGGTTCTTGAGGGCATATGGGTCGAAGGTCCCCGTTTCTAGGACGATCTGCTGAATAGGCAGCAGGGATCGGACAAAGCGGATTTCTCGCAAGTGGGCATCAATCTTACTTCTCATTGTCGGAGAGAACCGACCGGTTTTGATCGAATTTCTTCGGTTGAGCCAACGGGCTTTTCGGTATCTGGTTTTACGGGCACGCCTGTTTCGTCGGTATTTGGCCCGTTCCTTCATGGTCCTGGCAATATCATTGCGTACCGTGACTTCAGAGAGATAGACCACCTTTCCCTCTTTATCGGCAATGGCAGACCCAATTATACTACTCCCCGTATCGACTCCCAGCGTCAAAGGTTGCGTATAAGTCGTCTCCGGCTGAGTCAGGAGCTTGATCGTGAAAGGTGTTCTCCTTTTGACTTTGGCCTTGCCCTCTTTAAGTAAAAGGCGAGCAATAACGCAGGAACAGGGCATCAAGGGCATCCCATCCAGTGCTACAACATAGACAACATTCATCAGAAAGACTCCTTTGCAGGAAAATGCTCTGCCCACTGGCAGGTTGTGCGTATCGCTGTCCTATGACCAGACAGCGAATCCGACTTCATCTCGACAAGGTTGGAAAGGCTTATTAAGCGAAGAGCACCGGGCCTTCCCTCAGCCCTACTTAACCCTTCGCGACAGAGCGGCGGTCTGATGCGTCAACCGCAGGTGTCGTGACCTTCCCAACATAGCTCGCATTTCTGCGGCTGAGTCTGGTGAACTCAGGCTTCCGAAGAAGCCGCTTGGCTGAAGACCAAGCGGTAGTTCACTGTCCTTTTTGCCTAGAAAAACGTCTCTTTTTGGCAGCGTGCCCCACTCATCTGTTACTTGTTAGCCGATGGGAAATTGGTAGGACTTCTCGTCCAAACATATATCTTGGACGAGAAGTGCGTTAGACGTGGGGGATGCGTTTGGCTACTGCATGGGCACAAAGAACTCTTCCTTCAACGCTTGAAGACGCCGATCTATCCGCCAGGGATGAGGAGCCTCCTGAAAAAGCGTCTGTGCCTCTATGAACCTCTTCTGACTGCCTATCTCTTTGGCTAACACCAGCCCGCCTCTCAAGCTCGCCTCGTAGAGTTCTAAATCACCCAGCCCCAGTGCTGCTGCGGCTCTGCCAATGAGCATTTGACTGGTATTGCGGTCAGCTATGGTTGGTAAGGCAATACCTTGCTCAAAGGCATGTTGCGCTTGCGCATAGTATCCCCGCTCAGGAGCATGCCGCGCAAGATCAAGCAAGGCTTGCCCGATCTGGAACGAGAATGCATCTTTTCCACAGCCGATCCCGAAACTGGGGTCGAGTTCAGGAGATGAAGGAAACCATAATTGGGCCTTTTCCAGACTCTCCAGCGCTTTTTGCTCTCGTTGACATTGGGCCTGTGCTGCTGCAAGACTACTATGAATCATTCCACGGAGTAAGGGTTCTTCCCCGTCTAAGCATTGCAGAGCCTCTTGAAACAGGAGCACAGCGCGCTCCGGTTGGCGAGGCAGACTGTGATAGACATAGGTAGACCCCAGATACATCAACGCAATAGAGGAGAGGCGAGGATTCTCTGAGAGACGAGCACAGGTAATGGCTTCTGTACAGAAGAGTTCTCTGGCAGCAAGATCGAGGCGATGCATCGCTAAAATGGCCTGGACAATTTTCGCCTGGGTGGCGATGGTGGCTGCCTCTCTTCTCAAAGGAGAGGGACTATACATAATTTGCATCAATGGATGCATTTGTGCCGAGAGGATATGTTCGGCAACCGTCAGGAGCTTCCCTCCCATCAGTTTCCAGCAGTCTTGCACTAACAGCTCGCAGTGGGCCAGGTACTCCTCAACGGAAAGACTCAAGAAGTCCCTTCCCACTGGGAAGGAGAGCAAAGGCACTTGTATTGCCAGTTTCATCAAATCGCGGCGTAGCTTATCCACATCTTGTCCCTCAAGATCACTATTGACATCTTTTCGTATTGTATTATGTGTGAGCGCGAGAGACCAACCATCGAGGGAAACGGGGGATATGCGTGAGGAGAATATAGGGAGGATCGTATCATGTTTGGGCTGCTCAGGGGGCACATACAAAGGGAGAGGCTCTGCTTGAGAGCTTGTCACTGATGGAAGTTCGCGGAGGACCTGTTGGATCAGCGTCTCAGTAGCAGGCGAGAATGGGATCTGTGCTTGCTCGAAAGCAACTTGCGCCTCCCAATAGCACTTGTGTGCCAGGTGGGTCTTTCTTTGCCGGTGCAGCAAACGAATGAGCAGGAAGAGGACCTCTTCATCGGTTGGGTTGTCTTCTAAGAGCCTGCTGTACTGCATTTCCGCTTGCCCGATCAAGCCTTGCTGCTCATAGGCTTGAGCTAACCAGAGGTAACAATTGTATTGCATCCGCTCCATGGTTGCCCGTCTGCTATAACACCATATTCCCAACTGGCCTTCTAAAAACTCTCCCCGTTGCAGATAGGTACAGGCTTGCTCTAACAACGGTACGGCACGGGCACTTGTACGCCCGGTCCACTCGGCCTCCTTGAGGAGTTCTTGAAAGGCATCGCGATCAGTCCACAAAATGGATTGATCGGGAAGTGCGTAACTCGTCCCTTTTCCTCCTTTGGGGAGGATATGAGGAATCGGCAACGCCTTGCGCAAGCCGGAAACCGCATCGTTGAGATAGGACTCAGCGAGTTCTGGCGCGGCATGATCGGGCCACAGGTCGTCAAGGAGCAACCGGCGCGCAGCTCTTCTGCCGTGAGCGCAGAGTAATCGGCGAAGGAGGGAACGGCTATAGCCCTTTTCCCAGACGGCCTTGTCTATAGCTTTCCAGGTCCCATCCTGATCACGATATTCAGCAAGAAATGGCCCGAATAACCACACGCGAGCAAGCGGTAACGATGTCATCTCGTCTTTCATCTTCTTCCTCTACCCTCCATCGAAATGCCTCTCGATGACTTTCTTGGGCTTTGCAGCCCAATTGAGCTAATCTTTTCCTGATTGTACCATAGTATATTCTGCCTGTATAGCTTCTTACGTCATAATTCAGGGATTTTGCAGTTTGTCGCCTTCGGGAATGTCCCTAATTTTTTCAAAACTGAAAAGCTATAGAAAAGCATGCTGGCTAGATGCTAAAGATCAGCCTGTATGGTATACTGAAGCCCGTGTATATGTGTAAATGTGCCGTCGTAGATTTTTGTGTTTCTATTTGTTCCTAGTGCTGGCAGGTGATTGTGGACATTACCGTTGCATATTTTCATTCATTGTTTCATCCCGAAGTCGTGAAGCGCGATTTTGAGCAGATTCGCGCGTTGGGCGTTAATAGCATTGTGTGCGCGATTCATGAGCAGGAGGAGCAGCGCTGGTCGCGCGACCTGGAACGCGGTCTGCTGCTGGCCCGCGAGGCGGGCTTGAAGGTGCATTTGAGCCTGGGCCGCTTTGGCAATCTCTTTGCTGGCCCGGCGCTAATGCCGAGCTGGTATACGTTTCGTCATCCTCAGTCGCGGGTCAAAGATCAGCATGGCCGCTCGCATGGCATCACCTGCTACAACCACTCCGCCTTCCGCTCCTGGCTTTTTGGCGAGATTGAGTACTACCTCTCCACCTATCCCATTAACGGCATCCTGATCGATGAGCCGCGTGGCCCCGATATCACCTGTTTCTGCTCGGTGTGTCGCGCTCTGTGTCCCGATATCAATGATCTCAAACATTTCCGTCGCCGCTCGATGGTGCATTTCTTAGGTGAGCTATTTGCCTGCGTCAAGCAGGTCTCTCCCGAGGCCAGGACAACCGTCACCCTGTTGCCCCAGAACCTGGGACTGGTCGAAGAGCTTGCCGCGCTGCCTCAGTTGGATACGATTGGCTGTCATCTGTTCTGGCAGTTGCTCAATGAGGATATCGGTAAAGTCAAAGAATGGGGCCAGGCAGTGGTGGATGCCGCCCACAGGTTTGAGAAGCGTAGCCAGCTCTGGCTGCAAAACTTTTACCTGAATGCGCGGGACGAACAAATGTTGGAGCCAACATTTACGGAAATGTTGCAGACTATGCCTGATGAGATTGCCTGCTATTATTACTGGCGCAACAATGAAAATCCTGAGCAGGTATGGCAAACGACACGCATGTTGTTGCGCCGCATCCCGCGCCGCCAGCTATACTGGCACTCTAACACCTCATATATGCCCGTGACCGGTCCTCTGGTCATGCCTGATAGTCAAGAACAACAAAGCGAAAAACAGAATGCCGCACAATAACCATCGTGCGGCTACTGTCTTTCGCGAATTGTATCGCGCTATTTAGTGGGGATAGACGGCGTATCTTTATCTTCCTGGAAAGTCTTCTCCAGCATCTCTCGCAGGTGCTTCACTTCCTGGCGCGTCTTTTCCTCGGTGGCGCTGGCGGTCAGGATCACGGCCTGGACGCCGAGAGCATTGAGGGTATAGGCGCCTGCCTCGTCAAGATCGTTTGCCACGCGGACGAAGGCAGGGAAGCGCACGGCTTCGCGGACGGCTCGATATTGCAAAGCGTCTTCGATGCTCAGCGAACCGGTCTCGCCGCTCAGTTCAAGATCCAGCAATACTGCCGCGATCCCATCGAGCGCGCTCAGGTTGCGGATAAAAATCGGGTAAAGATCTTCGCTGCGCACAGGGACGGTGACGACTTTCTCTACATCCTTTGTTTCCATCGCCAGCAGGCGAGCCGGAGCGTTAAAGGGCAAAATAATGTAGAGGACGCCCAGGTCTTTCAGATTGTTGATGCTCTCACGGTCCAGCTTATCCCAGCCGCCGGTGATCTGTAGGCCCGCGACGATCTGGCTGTCGCTGGTTTTGGCGGAGTCGATTTCCTTCTTTATGCTTTCCAGCAAGGCACTATCCTGGCCGTTCCAGGTGAAGAGCAGGCCATCAGCGCCTGCCTTCAGCACAGATTCCGCGCCCCCTGCACTCGCCTGGGGAAATTCGACCACCAGCGCGGCTGCGTGGGCTTTAGAACTGGCGCGATTTTTGCCCAGGAAACCCATACCGCCGCCGCCCTGCGTCCGGCGTGCCTGCGTAAACAAGTCTTGCAGTTTAGCCATATCCTGCTTGTTCTCCTTATCGTGGCATGAGTTCCGCTGATCGGCCCATGCTGTACAATGTGTTGTTGTGCATAGCGTATAGATGATGTAGTTTATTATAGCACTTTTGGGAAGCAGAAGTGCCGCTGAGTTTGAGCGTTTTTTATCCCATCTTCCTATATCTTTGCTCTTTTTGCATGCATCGATTATAATGTTCGCGAACCATCAAATGTAATTTGATGTAATGTATATAATTTGTTGTTGGAAGTGTGTTATGTTGCAAGAAGCTGTCGATGTATATATTGCCTCGCTCTCGCTGAAAGAAGATGAACGCGGCAGTAATCGCAATACAATTATGGCCTATCGGAACGATTTGAATCAGCTCTGTTGCTATTTAACGTCGCGGGGAGTGGAAGACTGGTCATGCGCCAGACGGGAACATATTACGCAATATCTGCAAGAGATGCAAGAAGAGCACTCTTATCGCCCCACGACGATAGCCCGCAAGCTCGCTGCCTTCAAATCATTTTTTCGTTATCTGTGTGGCACAGGCGCTGTTATCTGTGATCCCATAGATACGTTAGAGTCTCCTCGGGTCGCGAGAGATTTACCGCAGGTGTTGAGCGCCGAGCAAATTACGAATCTTTTTTGCCAGGTGGAGCAAGAGACGCCTGCCGGTAAGCGTGACCTGGCGATGCTGCATATGCTCTATGCCACAGGCATGCGCGCCTCCGAGCTGGTCGCGTTGAACGTAGACGACTTCAAGCCAGAACTGGCGCTGGTGAACTGCCCTGGCAAGAATGGCAGGGCGGAAGGTGCGCGGGAACTCCCTTTGCCGCCGGTAGCTGTGGAGGCGACGCAGCGGTATCTGGAGCAGGTGCGTCCGTGTTTGTTACGCAGCGGCGAGTCGCCATCCCTTTTTCTCAATCATCACGGCGCGCGCTTGACGCGCCAGGGCTTCTGGCTGATTATCAAAGGGTATGCGCGTCAGGCCAATATTACGGATATTACGCCGCATATGTTGCGCCACTCCTTTGCCATTATTAAGCTCAAGGAAGGCATGGAGCTGCGTTCAGTGCAGGCGTTGCTGGGCCATGCGCATATCTCGACAACGCAGGTCTATAGCCAGCTCGCCACAGCACTGGCGAATAAGTAGGCAGAGAGCTCTTTGCAAGAGGGTGAGGGCAGATATGTTATCCTGTCTGTAGTAAATACAGATGGGAGGATGTTTTATGCTCTACGATCAGGCTATTGCAGCGGTAGCAGCAATTCAAAAGCATACAGACCTGAAGCCCACGGTGGCGATCATACTTGGCTCTGGCCTGGGCGATCTGGCGACCCAGGTGGGAAAGGCGGTAGCGCTTCCGTATCGGGAGATTCCTAATTTTGCGCACTCGACGGTAGTTGGGCATGCCGGGCGTTTGCTGATTGGCCTGCTGGAAAATGTACCGGTGGTTGTGATGCAGGGCCGTTTTCATTTTTATGAAGGTCATACCCCTCAGGCGTTGACCCTGCCGGTACGCGTCATGCATTTGCTGGGAGCACGGACACTTATCGTCAGCAATGCCGCCGGCGGGGTCAATCCTGATTATCGCCCGGGCGATTTTATGCTGATCCGCGACCATATCTATCTACCCGGCATGGTCGGGCTCAATCCACTGGTGGGGCCAAACGATGAACGTTTTGGCGAGCGTTTCCCGCCAATCGCCCATGCTTATGACGCCGGGCTGCGTCTGCTTGCTCGACAGATAGCACAGAATGAGCCGGCGATAACGTTACACGAGGGCATCTATACGATGGTTGCCGGACCGGGGTATGAGACGGCTGCAGAACTCAAGTTTCTGCGTGCCATTGGCACGGATGCCGTGGGGATGTCAACGGTGCCGGAGGTGGTGGTCGCGCGGCATATGCGGATGCGCGTGCTGGGCATCAGTTTGATTACCAACGCCGCCACCGGAACTGAGACGGAGGAGATCAAGCACGCCGACGTATTGGCGACAGCCGACGCCGTCCGTCCCAGGTTCGCAGCCCTCGTACGCGGCGTCGTACGAGAGCTAGCGTAATGTCCATCTGGCATCGCGTCCGACCCGATTGATGGGATTGAAAACCTACTTAATGGTCACGTTGACCCAGGTCCAGTTAAAATATCTCCCGGTAGACCAGTCAGTCATTACTACCAGATCATAGTCGCCGGGAGGGACGGTCGGCGCAATAGTATACTTCCAGGAGCCGTGTCCTTGCGCGTCGCATTGCTGCGACTGTGGCATCGTGGGATCAGTAAACTGTAGCCCGGGAACTTCTGCGTAATCGGTATTCTGGATGGTTCCGGTTAGCGGCGCGGTCAGATCGCCGCGCTTCAATCTGGCATCTTCCTTAGGGAAGAGGAGAATCTGTTTATCGGGTATACGCGTAGTGAGCCATAACTTACAGAGAATACCAGGAGAGGCAACAGGCTTATTGTTCGGGCTACAGGTGCCGACGGATTTGTCTTTTGCCTGGGCTGATAGTGTGTATGTTGTTGTACCGTTGGCTAACTGTGCCGCAAGGGTGTAAGCTGAACTTGTATTCTCTATCTCAGGGCATCCCAGCGGCACAGGCTGAATTGCTGGCGGCTGAGTCGCAGTTGGACTATGGGCCGGTAAGGTGGCGCCGCTCTGTTTGGGCAAATTTGCTCGTGGGCTTGCAGGACGAACAAACGCACCTACCGCAAATCCTATCAAAAGCCCGGAAAGCGCAAACATCATGATAGCAATAACAAGGATCGCCTGCGGCGTTGCGCCTCCTCCAGCACTCTGCTGGTTTGGTTGAGGTCTTGATGCAACCTGGTGCATGCTGCATTATCGCTTTCTTTTGGCTAATACATCAACATTTGCTTCCATCATACCATGATGTACGCAATTTGCCTCTGAAATTGATCTGCAATAGCCCATTACTACCTGATAGGTGGGGTGTTTCTATGGTAAAATAGGAACAGCAAAGAAAAACGGCAGTCAACTTGCCGAAAGGAGCTTGTCATGGGGTTCCATCTTGTGGATATATTGATTGTCGCAGCCATCGGCCTGGCGTTATTTGGGCCGAAAGCGTTGCAATCAATGGCTCGTAATACCGGTCGAGGTCTGGGCCAGGTGAAGGATGTCAAGGATAAATTCCTGGCTGATCTACCAATGGAGGATATTTCGAAGGTCACCGAACAGATTCCAAAGCTCCCGCAGATTCCTCTCAATTCGCGTCAGGCGATCCAGATGCTGGTCACTTCAGAAATAGCTGAGAAGAAAGAGCAGGAAGCAGGCAAGGGAGAAGCTACAGAAAAGCCGCAGGAAGTCAAGCTCGAAGAAACGCATTAATCGCCTATGGAGGCGCAATCCGCTGTGACGGCGTCAAGAGTTTTTGTCCAGATAGTAGCAATATTTGCGCAAGAAGTTCGGTTCATCAGAGTATCGGAGGGGAAGAGCAATGGAAGAACTGACAGAGATGAAATGCGAAGCATGTCGCGTTGGCGCGCCGCAAGTGACCGATCAGGAGCTGGCGCAATACCGCAAGCAGGTGCCGGAGTGGGATGTCACCGAGCACGATGGCATTAAACGCCTGGAGCGTGTGTATCGTTTTAACAATTTTGTTGATGCTCTGGCTTTCACCAACAAAATAGGTCAACTGGCCGAAGAAGAGGGTCATCATCCCGCGCTGCTAACCGAGTGGGGCAGAGTGACGGTCTCATGGTGGACGCATAAAATTGGCGGCTTACACCGCAATGATTTCATTATGGCGGCGAAGACGGACGAGGCTTTCAAGGGTAAATAGTGGCAACGACAGCATCGCAAGGTACTTATGAGCCTGAATCGTACTGGCTGCGCACGACCATGCCCTCTAGCTTATCCGCTGACCTGCCTGCGAGCGTAGATGTGGCTGTGATCGGTGGTGGGTTGATGGGGACCGCAGTCAGTTACTGGCTGGCGAAGGCTGGCATAAGAACTGTGCTCCTCGAACGAACCAGGCTAGCTTATGGCGCGACGGGCCGCAATGGCGGCTTTATGGTCAGCGGGCCAGCCGAAGCCTATCCACGAGCAATAGCACGGCTGGGTCATGAGACGGCGCGGGCTGTCATGACGTTGACGCTTGACAGTCGGCAACTGCTGCGCCAGGTGCTCGCGGAAGAGGAAATTGACTGCGATTATCGCGAGCCGGGCTGCCTTAGCCTGGCTCTGGGCGAAGAGCAGCTCGCGGAGATAAAGCGGACCGTCGAGGCGTTGCAAGCCGACGGCTTTGCCGCTACCTTGCTTGACCGCGAGCAGGTGCAAGAATTTATCGGGACGCCGCTCGGACCGGAAATTGTCGGAGGGAAGTTTGCGCCTGAGCAGGGATTGGTGCATTCGGCCCGTCTGGTCCAGGGGCTGGCGACAGCGGCGCACCGGCATGGCGCTCAGTGTTGTCTTGCGAGCGTATTGCAATTGATGCCTGATGGCGAAGGTGTGCGCATCTTGACCTCGCAGGGGATGCTGCGCGCGACGACCGTCGTTGTTGCGGTCAATGCCTGGACAGACGAGCTGCTGCCAATGCTGGCAGGAGCGATAACGCCTGTACGCGGACAGGTGCTGGCATACGCTCAGATGCCACAGATCTTTCAAACTGGCATGTCTGCCGCCATCTCTACGACAGGCGAATACTGGCAGCAGGCGGTCGATGGCACGATTGTGCTGGGAGGCTGTCGTGATACGGCTCCTGCGCACGATGTAGGTGTGAGAGAAATCCAGCCCACCATCGATGTACAGACCGCGCTTGAGCAAATATTTCCTCGACTCTTTCCCGCGTTACGCGGTCTGCGGGTCGTCCAGCGCTGGGCCGGACTGATGGCCTTTACCCCCGATTATCTCCCCATTGTTGACCGTGCCTCAGATAAAGCAAACATCTGGGTGATTGGCGGCTTCTCAGGACACGGCATGCCCTTCGGTTTGCGCCTGGGCCAGTTGATAGCGACCGCCATCACCAGCGGCGTAACGCCGGAAGCGTTGCAACCCTATCGCCTAGCGCGGCTGTTAACCTGAATGAAGGTTGTGGGTCATCTTCGAGATACATAAGGTTCCTCCTTGAGCATAGAGACAATTTCCCCTCTCAGCCATAAGTGCCTGTGGTTTAAAGCGCATCCTGAGGAGAACACTTGCATCTCATGCAGACTCGCTTGCTATGGATGCAATAAGATGCGCCAGACGCACAAAAAAGCACAACTCTCCATGAGGGCAGTGCTGGAAGGAAGAGCTTTGTTACCAGTGGGTAATATAAGCGCGCAGCTCCTTAATGCGTGGCTCGGAAGGCCAGACTGCGCACAGCGCCGTATACGCCTGGATAGCTTCAGTAAAGCGCTGCTCACTCCGCAACGCTTTCGCGCCCTCTATCCCTTGTATCCAATGATCAATACAGTACTCCATGTCCCTGCTATCAACCCGGCTGACCTCGGCAACCACTTGATTGAGCAATGCCTCGACGCGGTTAATCTCATGGTTAGATGCGGTAAGCTGGATCTGTGCAAAGGAATCGAGAGCTTCCTTCTGCATGCCCAGGTGCAAATGGGTTATGCCATCATACAGGATGAGATTCGCTTTATCGTGGTTAATCCAGATCGGAGCCGGCTCGTCAGGTGGTTGCGCAAAAAAAGCAGCATGCGCTTGACCGAGGGATCGCAATGCCTCTTGTTTCTGTCCGTTGCGTGCTTGATAGGTAGCAAGACCAACATAGATGTGACTACGAACAAGCGGAGGAATGGGAGCACCTCGCGATGTTTCAAGAACAGCTCTGGCCTGTTCGGCTGCTTGTGATGCTTGCGCCCAGCAATTCGCATAATAATAGGCTGCTGCTTGCGCCCGTAACGCAACGGCTTGCAGGAGTGGATTCTGCGCTTCATCGGCATACATTGCTGCCTGTTGCGCACAGGCAATAGAATCAGTATTTGCTTTTACATGGCGCGCGAGTATCGATTTTAACCGGTACCCCTGGGCAAGCAGGTCAGCGGCGGCTTTGCGTTGTGTTGTTGAGGAAGTATGGACAATAGCCTTGAGCGTAGGTATATACCGCGATACGACATCGGAGGCAAAAACGAGTTCTTTACCTCGAAGCAAGTGCTGGCAGGCCGTCATCCCGGCGGCGCACTGGCTTAATATGTCCTCTATGGGATATTTGAGAACCGCACCGGCAGCGGAAAGCCCTAGCATTTCAACGGGTAGGAGTGCCAGGCGGCGGAGCGCATCGCGGCGGCTCATTACGTCTTCGTTCATGCTCTGTTCTAGCTCCTGGGTAATCAGCGTTTGAAGAACGCTGTAACGGGCATTCTGATGGCTCCATTGCCACACAATCCGCATGAGTCGCAACGTCAAATCCTGTTGCTGGAACTGGGTCAGCGCATCTACAACAGGTGGTGCATCATGCTCGTATCCAGAAACAGGATCATCCTCTAGCCCTAACTGTTGGACTGTCATACCATACGCGTTACAGAGACGTTGGATATTTATCGGCTGGGGAAACGATTTGCCTTTTTCCCACCGAGAAAGGGAAGCCGGGTCAACGCCAATCCGCTCGGCAGCCTCTTCAAGCGTCCAAAACTTTTTATGCCTTGCCTGTGATAATCGCGCTCGCTCCATAGTTTTGCCCCTCCGACCTCTCCGGCATAAGTTTCCTTTAGTTTTCTGAGTATCATCATATCATGGCGCATAATACATTGTAAATACTGTAATATCCTTTGGGTTGGTTTGCATCATCCATTGCCCAATGCTTCGCCTACTGCTCAATCAGCGCAACCGCATAGCACGCAATACCTTCGCGCCGCCCGGCGAAGCCCAGGCCGTCCGTTGTGGTGGCTTTGACGCTGACCTGCTCGATTGCCAGGTGCAGATGTTCTGCCAGGTGTGTACGCATCGCCTGAACATAGGGGGCGAGCTTTGGGCGCTCGGCCACAATGGTCGCGTCAATGTTGCTGATCCGCCATCCATGTTGACATAACAGATCATAGGTGTAATCAAGGAAGACCGCGCTGGGTTGATCTTTCCAGCGGGGGTCATGGGAGGGGAAGTATGTGCCGATATCGCCGAGCGCGGCGGCTCCCAGCAGCGCATCAACTACTGCGTGGATGAGCGCGTCGGCGTCGGAGTGACCGGAGAGGCCGCAGTCGTGGGGGATGGTAACTCCGCCGAGGATCAGGGGGCGGCCCTGAGTAAAGGCATGCACATCGTAACCGGAGCCAATTCTTATAGCCATTATTGTTGCCCTCGCAGTAATGCTTCAGCGATCAGGACATCTTCCTGAGTCGTAATCTTGATGTTGCTATAGGAGCCGGGGAAGACCGCTACCGGATGTCCCAGGCGTTCGAGCAGCGTCGCGTCGTCGGTCATGTCTTCGGCGGCGATAGGGGAATGATGCGCCTGATGGATCAGGGGGAAAGCAAAGACTTGAGGGGTTTGTACCGCCCAGAGCTGTGAGCGGTCCGGGGTAGCAGTGATGCGTCCGTGCTCTACCTGCTTGATCGTATCTTTCACCGGAACGGCGGCAATGGCTGCCTGGTGTTCCTGCGCCATCATCAGGCCAGCTTCCAGCATGGCGGGCGAGACCAGGGGGCGCGCACCGTCGTGGATCATAACCCAGCGACAGGAAGGCGCGACGCCGGCAAGCGTATCAAGCCCGATGCGGACCGAGTCCTGGCGACGGATGCCGCCGGGAACGATAGCGGCTATTTTGTGCCAGGGTTCATGCTGGCACAGGCTGGCAGTAGCGTCCAGGCGTTCCGCGCTGGTCACCAGCACAATCGTATGAATGAGGGGCGAAGTCGCGAAGACATCGATGGTGCGAGCGAGGGTAATGCGTCCCGCCAGAGGGAGCCAGAGTTTATCCTGTCCCTGCATGCGGCGGCTGGCGCCGGCTGCCACAATAATCACGGCTGATTGCTCTTGCATGAAGCTATTCGGGTGCGGTCTGGGGCCGCTCTCCTTCTCTGAGAATAAGAACAGGGCACCTCTCACGGTGCCCTTTGCTACAACCTCGCTCAGGCGGGTCGTTGTTTGGAAGACGACTGAGGCGAGGGCGTAATCGTATTGCTTTGTCGGGGGTGAGCGAAGATCATGCGTCCGGCTACCGTCTGGAGCACCCGTGTGACCGTCACCTCAATCGTCATATTCATGAACTGACGTCCGTTCTCCACCACGATCATCGTGCCGTCATCCAGGTATCCCACGCCCTGGCCCAGCTCTTTCCCATCCTGCATAATTTTAATGTGGATATCCTCTCCTGGCAGCAGGACTGGTTTGATCGCGTTAGCAAGCTCATTGATATTGAGCACCTTCACGCCCTGAAGTTCCGCCACGCGATTGAGGTTGAAGTCGTTGGTAATGATGGGGCAGTGCTGGTCGCGAGCCATCTTGACCAGCTTGCCATCGACATCGGCGATGCCATCGACATCAGCGTCGATGATCTCAATGGGGACGGTCGCATCCTTCTGGAGGCGGTTTAATATCTCCAGGCCGCGTCTGCCACGGTTGCGGCGCATCGTATCGGCGGAGTCGGCGATGCGTTGGAGCTCGTTCAGCACGAAGCGGGGGACCACCAGCGTGCCGGTGATAAAGCCGGTCTGGCTGATATCGGCGATGCGTCCGTCGATGATAGTGCTGGTATCCAGCAGGATCTGGAGAGGGAGTGGAGCGGGTACGGTATCGGCTTTCTCTTTATCGCGCTCCTCCTCGCGTTCCCGCTCTCGCTCTCGTCCACGGCGCAGAATAGTGGATTGGAACAGGTGAGCGATATCATTTTTGCGCAGGACAGCGATAACCACGCCCAGGTAGCCGAAGAGAACCGCGCTCACAAAGGGAAGCACCTGGCCCCAGATATCGGGCAGGTGTGCCAGCGGGATAGCCAGCAGGGCCGAGATGATCAAGCCGATAGTCAGGCCAATCGCCGCGGCAACAAGGTCGCTGGCGGCGGCGCCACGAATTTTATCGCGGAGCCACATATATGGTACGACAGTGATATACGGTGTGACAATAAATGCAACGATGCCACTAACGGCGGCAATCGCAAAAACCCATTCAATGGCGTGGGGCAGCGTCTTATTACCAAGAAGAAAGGCAACAACAACGAGACCGATGGCAACAAGCGCTCCCACGATACGAGCGATGGTATTCACAAACATCCCTGCCTCCTCCAGAGCAGTGCGCGATATAGCGCGTAAGCGTTCAGCAGGCGGCGTGTTGTAAGATTTGAGGCAAGGTCAGTGATAATAACAAAAATGATAATTCCAATGTTGTTGTCGCCTGCCTGTTGACACTTACGGTAAAAACGTGCCTGTTGAGCTATTAAAATTTTCAATAGATCTGCTATGCCATCTGATGTGGCATATCAAATATGCAGTATACACCGTTCTTGCATTGGAAGCAATAGCCGTAAGCTTTGACTCCTCTGCCAGGCCGGTGTAAGAGCTTACCAGAGCGTAAGAGCCTATCAAAGCAATTTTCTATCAGGGCAAGGGCGAGCCTCGCCCTATATCTAGTGTAAAGCAATTTCCAGGGCTACTGCAAGGGAGCTAGCGGTGAGAATTTTGAAATCGGCTGGAAGGCCGGTTTCCTCAAGTTCGGCGCGCACCTGCGCGCCGCGTCCGGCGCTAGGGACGATGCAGCGTTTGAAGCCGAGCTTGGCGGCTTCACGTACGCGCAGGGCCAGACGACTGACCGCCCGCAACTCGCCTGAGAGGCCAACTTCGCCAATCAACGCCATATCGGCTGCGATATGTTTTTCGCGGTAGCTTGAGGCGATGGCGGCGGCAACCCCCAGATCGATAGCCGGTTCCTCCAGAGTAAAGCCTCCTACAACGTTCGTGTAGATGTCGTGATTTCCCACCGCCAGTCCAACACGTTTGGTCAGCACTGCGATCAGCATGAGCAGGCGGTTGTGCTCGATGCCGTTGGCGGTGCAACGGGCATTGCCGAAGTTGCTGGGAGTGACCAGCGCCTGTACCTCGACTAAGAGGGGGCGCGTTCCCTCCATGCTGACCACGACTGCGGACCCGGTAGCGCCCGCGGCCCGATCTGCGAGGAAGACGGCGGATGGGTTAGCGACTTCCAGCAAGCCTTCCCCGTGCATCTCGAACACTCCGACTTCGTGAGTCGCGCCGAAGCGGTTTTTCACGCCGCGTAACAGGCGGTAAGAGTGATAGCGTTCGCCTTCCAGGTAGAGCACCGCATCTGCTATGTGTTCCAGTGCTTTAGGACCGGCCACCGTTCCTTCCTTAGTGACGTGGCCGATAATAAAAATGGGTATATGGGTGCTTTTAGCCAGTTGCATCAGTTGCAGCGTGCATTCCCGGACCTGGCTGATGCTGCCTGGCGCGGCTGTCAGATGGCTGGAAAGGACCGTCTGTATTGAATCAACGATCACCAGGGCTGGTTTTAGTTGATGGACTGCCGCCGCGATCACATCCAGCTCAATCGCGGCGAGCAAGTAGAGCTGCTCGCCGGTAATGTCCAGGCGTTCGGCGCGCATCTTGACCTGCTCAATCGACTCTTCCCCGGAGATATAGAGCACGGGACCGCTATTTTTGGCGATGGAGCCAGATACTTGCAGTAGCAGCGTAGATTTCCCGATGCCTGGCTCGCCGCCGATCAGGATCAGCGAGCCCGCGACGAGTCCCCCACCAAGCACGCGGTCCATTTCGGCGAAGCCAACGGAGATGCGGGGCTGCATCAGTGGCTTGATATTGGGGAGTACGACCGGGGCCTGAGTGCCTTGCGCGGGAGAGGTCTGGCCCAGCAACGTTTGCCGGCGTTGTTGCGTCGGGCTTTGGGGGACTTCAGCAACCTCTTCGAGGGAATTCCAGGTGCCGCAATCGGGGCATTTCCCCATCCATTTGCTGTGTTCGCCGCCGCATTGCTGGCAAATGTATTTTGTGCGTAGTTTTGCCATGAATATGTGTTATATATGGATTATTAGACAAGAATAAAGGGGCGTGACGGGCACGCCCCTATTCTCGCGTTATGCCTCACCGCCGCCGCTTTCACCGCCAGCCGAGAGGGCTGCTTCCGGTGTCGCAGGGGGTGGGAGTTGTTCAATACGGTTACGGACCTGCAGGACGAGATCGCCGTTTTCGACGACGGCCTCAACCAGGTCGCCGGGATGGAACTTCCCTTGTAGCAGACCTTCGGCCAGCGGGTCCTCGACCATGCGCTGGATGGTGCGGCGCAGTGGGCGAGCTCCATACTGCGGATCGAAGCCCTTCTCGATCAGGAAGTCCTTCGAGGCTTGCGGCACGATCAGCTCGATTTGCTGCTCGGTCAACTGGTTGCGGACACGATTGAGGAGCAGATCGACGATGGAGTACATCTCTTCCATCCGCAGGGAGTGGAAGACGATCACCTCGTCAATACGGTTCAGGAACTCCGGCTTGAAGGTATTCTTCAATTCGCCGAGCACCTTGCTCTTCATGCTCTCGTATTCGACCTGGTTCACCCTGGCTTTGTCTTTCGACTGTTTGAAGCCAATCGAGGCTTCCTTGTTAAGCAAGGCCGCGCCGACGTTCGAGGTCATGATAATAATCGTGTTACGGAAGTCCACCGTGCGTCCCTTCGCGTCGGTCAGTTTGCCGTCTTCAAGGATTTGCAGCAGCATATTGAAGACATCGGGGTGAGCTTTCTCAATCTCGTCGAGAAGGATCACGCTATAGGACTTACGGCGCACGGCCTCAGTGAGCTGGCCGCCCTCTTCGTAACCCACGTATCCGGGAGGGGCGCCGACCAGGCGAGCTGCCGCGTGGCGTTCCATGAACTCGGACATGTCGATTTTGATCAGGGCCTCTTCGCTGCCGAACATAAACTCGGCGAGCGTGCGGGCCAGTTCGGTTTTACCAACGCCGGTCGGACCCATAAAGATGAACGAGCCGATGGGGCGTTTGGGATCTTTCAGGCCGGCGCGTGCGCGGCGCACGGCACGCGAGATCTTCTCGATAGCCTCGTTCTGGGCAATCACGCGAGCGTGTAGCGCATCTTCCATCTGAAGCAGCCGTTGTGACTCCTCCTGGGCGATACGCATTACCGGGATGCCGGTCCACATCGAGACGATCTGAGCGATCTCCTCTTCGCCGACAGTTGGTTTATCGGTGCCGCGTTCGCGATGCCAGCCAGATTCCAGCTTCGCGATACGGTCACGCAGCTTCACCTCGCGGTCGCGCAGTTCGGCGGCCAGCTCGTATTCCTGCTGCTGGATCGCAGCTTCCTTCTCGCGCAGGACCGACTCCAGGCCCTTCATCGCCTCTTTCAGATTAAGGGGCGCGAGCGAGTTCTGCATGCGAACGCGGCTGGCGGCCTCGTCAATCAGGTCGATAGCTTTATCGGGCATGAAGCGATCAGTGATATAGCGGCTAGCCATCTCGGTCGCCGCTTTCAGCGCCTCGTCTGTGATAATCAGACGGTGGTGCTGTTCGTAGCGTTCGCGGATACCCTTGAGGATCTCGATAGTCTCCTCGACGGTAGGTTCGCGGACGATCACTTCCTGGAAGCGGCGCTGAAGGGCGGCATCGCGCTCGATATACTTGCGATATTCGTCGAGCGTTGTGGCGCCAATACATTGCAGCTCGCCTCGGGAGAGAGCAGGTTTCAGGATATTCGCGGCATCGACCGCTCCTTCGGCGGCACCAGCGCCGACAAGAGTATGGACCTCATCGATAAAGATGATGCAATCGCGACTATTGCGAATTTCCTCGATAATTTTCTTCAGGCGCTCCTCAAACTCGCCACGATACTTGGTTCCAGCCACGAGCGAGCCGACATCGAGAGTAAGCAAGCGTTTGCCCGCCAGAGTTTCGGGCACCTCACCTGCGACCAGGCGTTGCGCTAACCCTTCCACGATAGCTGTTTTACCAACGCCGGGCTCTCCGATAAGAGCGGGATTGTTTTTATTGCGGCGTGAAAGAATCTGGATCACGCGCTCGATTTCCTGATGGCGACCGATAACGGGATCGAGGGTGCCGGCGCGCGCCGCAGCCGTCAGATCGATGCCCATCTGATCAATGGTCGGGGTTTTGGAATGTTTCGCGTCTCGCTCATGCGGTGCGCCGGACTGGCTAAGCACCTGAATGGTTTGCGTGCGAACTTTTTCCAGGTTGACACCCAGGCTTTCCAGAACGCCGGCGGCGATGCCTTCCCCTTCGCGAACCAGGCCAAGCAGGAGATGTTCCGTACCGATATAGTGATGATTCAGGCGTCGAGCTTCATCAACGGCAAGCTCTATCACCTTCTTGGCGCGTGGAGTCAGACCGATCTCACCCAGGACGATGCGGTCGCCACGGCCAATAATAAATTCAACGGCGCTGCGAACTTTGTTGAGTTCAACGCCGAGATTCGCTAAAACTTTTGCTGCAACACCCTCGCCTTCGCGTACAAGACCCAGCAGGAGGTGTTCTGTACCAATGTAGTTATGCTGGAAGCGCTGGGCTTCCTCTTGGGCGAGGCTCAGGACTTTCCTGGCCCGCTCTGTGAACTTATCAAACCGATCTCTGTCGTTCACCTGTTTGTCACCCCCCTTTCATTGGCAGAGGGTGGAACCGAGCCCTCTGTGTCGCTCAGGTAAACCATGTGATTCATCATACAACACCCATCATACAGCGTCAAGGATAACACCAGTAGCCTCCCGTCTGGTAATAAACGCTCAACCCTCTTTATTGAGAAACAATCGACCTCTACACTGCTCGCCAGTAGCATCTTCGCAGTGGAGAGGTCGCGAATAATCTGTTCAAGTGCATTGGCCTGGCAAGTAATAAGGCTGTTTCGCCTGTTCCCTATTACCTTTTTGCCAGAGGGCGCTAGTTACAAAGTCTCCTCCAAATTATCTACTAAACTGTACATTGCATGATACTACAACTTAATTTGTAGCGTCAAGGTAAAAATCGGTATCGCTACATGCCGATTTTGAACCCTGGAAAAAACCTCCCCACTGCATTACTTATTAAGAGTATACGCAGCAGGGAGGTTACACGATCTTCTTTATAGGAAGATTGGGTGCAACATCCGAAGCGATGTTATTCAGATGTCTCGGCATCTTCCTTCGAGCGAGAGCGTTGTTGTGCGGCGGCGCGGAACGCCTCGGCCATCGCCGTCGTCTCCCCTTCGTCGGGGAGCCTGCCTAGCAGCGAGGACTCGTTGGAGCGATCGCGGTCGCGTCTTTCGCCCCGTTCACGCTTGGGCGTGTGCTCCTCGCGCTGTGGCAGATTTTCCAGTGAAGGCGTCGCAGGAGCGGTCGTTCCGGCCTCGGAAGGCGCCTGGTTCGTCGCGTCCTGCTCGGTCTGAGCTTCAGCCGATGCTGCTTTTTCTTCCGGTTCATCGACCTGGCGCAGGCTCAGCCCCAGACGGCGACGCTCGGCATCGATGCGCAGGATGCGCAATTGCAGTTGAGCCCCTTCGTGCAAGACCGCTTTGGGATCGGTTCCCGGAGCAAGCTCGGAGTGGTGAATCAATCCCTCGATGCCGTCTTCAATGCGAGCGAAAGCCCCAAAAGGTGCCGTCTTGGTAACGACGCCGGTCACGAGCTGACCGGGCTGGTAGCGCTGCTCCACGGTGGTCCAGGGATCGACCTCGGCGCGCTTAATCGAGAGAGCGATCTTCTTTTTGTCCTTATCGACGCTAAGCACCTGGACTTCGACCTCCTGGCCGACGTGCAACACTTCGCTGGGATGGTTGACGCGGCTCCAGGCGAGCTGGCTAATGTGGACCAGCCCATCGGCCCCTCCTAGATCGACAAAGGCGCCGAAATTCGCCAGGTTGCTCACCACGCCCTTGCGCACCTCGCCTGGCTTGAGCTCATCGAGCAGCTCCTCGCGGCGGCGCTGACGCCATTCCTGGACGGCCAGCCGCTCCGAGAGGATCAAGCGATTGCGCGCTCGATTGATCTCAATGATTTTCAATTGCAGCTCTTTGTCCTTCATGCTCTGGAGTTTGGCCGCCGTCTCCTGGTTTTCGCCGCCGGAGGCCACCTCTTCGCGCTTGAGGTTGAGGATCTGCGAGATGGGCACGAAACCGCGAATGCCGTTGACATCAACGATGAGGCCGCCTTTGTTAAAGTCGATGACTTTGGCTTTGAGCAACTCCTCGTTCTTGTATTGCTCCTCGGCGATGCGCCACTGGCGTTCGGTGTTGGCCCGCTTGAGCGAAAGGACCGCGTGGCCTTCAGCCGTTTCTGGCTGGATCACATAGACCAGGACGCGGTCATCGATATGCAGTTCGCTGAAGGAGCCATAGCCGCTGGCTGGCAGCTCTTTGGTTGAGAGGACGCCCTCAGACTTGAGGCCAATATCGACCAGGATCTCGTCCTGATCAATACGCACGATCACGCCCTCGACCACATCGCCGCGTTTGATGCTGATGGGGTTGGCTGATGCTGCCAGCAACGCTTCCATCTCATTCTGATTGAATTCTTCTACTTCCTCGGGGTTTGTGTTGTTTGTCCCTTGTGGGTCATTTCCATCGATCATCGTCTGTACCCGCCCGCTCTCAAGATTTGCCGCTGGCATTGTCGAAAGGTCGCCGTGCTGGTTTGCTTGCATGGGTAATAAACCCCCTTCGATCCACGGTTTTAGCCCTGTTCGATGTGACACTCATTCCTATCTCTATCCTGCTGGAAAAATTATTTACCCGTAGTTTCCTGGCTATGGTCTTCCTAATGATGAAGAACAAGAAGGACCTCTCATCAGGACCCTGAGGAATGCGCCATCGGACTTGGGCTTATTCGGAAGAGGTGCTTAGGTAGTGACGCTTCGACTGCTGTAAAAATATCTGGTTCCACCAAAATATCTACCGGTTGTCATTGGCCTACAGAACAGTCATACGAAACGACACGCGCAGACAGGTTAGCTCTGATATACTCTTCTGAGCACCTGGACGTAAGCATACCCCCACTCGATGCTTTAATTATACCAAAAGCCGCCTGTGAATGCAAGGCAAAACGTAACCTTTTAGCAAATCTCTCCGAGTATTTTTCTATTTACCACATTGTATCATAATAATGCAAGCTTTGGTAGGTTCAGATTATGCTACAATAATAGGCATGGAAATAGATAAAATTGGGGAGGTCTTACGCATGTTGCGGGAGCGTCTGGCCTCCGTTGAACAGGCGGGGACGCTGATCGATGCGCTTGAGGGAGAGCGCCCCCATGCGCGCAGGGCCGCGGTGCTGCTCTCTATTTTTGAAAAAGAAGATCGCCCTCATATCGTCTTTATTCGACGTGCCAGCACATTACGTTCTCATAGCGGGGAGATAGCTTTTCCCGGCGGAGGAGTGGACCCCGATGATCTTACTCCTGTGATGACCGCGCTCCGTGAGGCGCAGGAGGAGATAGGGCTGGACCCTGGTCGCGTGGAGGTGCTGGGCGTGTTGTCACCGGTGTTCACGATTGTGAGCAATTATCTGATTACTCCCGTGGTGGCATTTTTGCCACAGGGTCTGGGAGAACTCCAGTTACAGGCAAGTGAAGTCACAGAAGTAATTATTGCTCCCTTAGCCGGTTTTGCCGATCCTGATATTGCTCATACCGAAGAGTGGACTCGTGGCGGTCTCACCCGCCTGGTCTACTTTTATGACT
This sequence comes from Ktedonosporobacter sp., assembly GCA_035293765.1. GTDB lineage: Bacteria > Chloroflexota > Ktedonobacteria > Ktedonobacterales > Ktedonobacteraceae > DASRHT01. The sequence goes on along the minus strand of DATGMF010000058.1, from coordinate 33,464 downwards.
ACGGCCCTTATCATATCTGGGGGGCCACCGGGCGCATGCTCAATGCTCTACTGGCACTATTACAGAGCAATGACCCGTAAAGCCGCTTGCTGGCCCATTAGTCACATCTCCCTTGCGTAACTGCATATATTGATTACAATATAAAGTATAGTATGGCGTGGGTAAGTCTGTAGTGCGTATATTGTATAGTGTTCTTATAAAGATGTGGTTAATCTGTAAGTACCCTGGTGCATTTCCACTTGGTGTCTTAGGGTTTGATGTGTATGCTGTTCCTCAAGGGCGGCGGCAGCCAATGGCTAGCTTGCTTCGCTTGAGGATACTGAAACTGGTGGAGAAAAGCAGTGTCGTTGCCAACTTCTGATGCTCAACCATCGCGATTCCTGCCGCGCCGCCCCCACGTAATCCCTTCTGCCCACTCGATACCCGTCAGGCCGCAAATGCCTCCTCCGGCCACTTTCCCCATCCTGCCACCTTCAGGTGGCCCGGCGCAGCCCGCGGATCACGAACACGCGATTAATTTTGCAACGCACTCCTGGGACCTGGCGACCGGGGGACTCAAGACCATGACCGCGAAGCGAGAATTGCCCACGCGTCCAGACCGACGCGCACCAGAGATACCGCCAGGGGCGTTGGTAACTCATCGGAACTATATGTTTGCTCTCATTGTCCTGGCGTGCGTTGTGCTCATGCTGATTGGTGGGGGCATCGTCTTATTTGTAATGCTGCAACCATAATAGAAGTGGAGTTTTGCTACTCACCATAACATTTGCTCTAACTTAACTACGGGCGGCTGCTAATTGCAGGTATACCATGCAAATCGCTTGCGAGGCGGATGGCTTTGACGATAGCCCGCGCGAGGGTTGCCGCCGCTGCTGCTCCCAACAAGCTGACCTGCCGCGCTGCCGTGGCAGAATCGGGCCTGGCGTTGGAGCGTGGCCCCACTGAGAGCGCGAAGACGGTGTCTCCGTCGAACATAGTATGTGCCGGTTGGATGACACGCGCCATACCGTCGTGCGCCATTTGCGCAACTTTGTTCGCCTCCGTTTTGCTGAGCGAGGCGCTGGTGGCGATGACGGCAATAGTGGTGTTGCCAAAGGAGGTCGCGGGCGGGGGCGGTAAACTGCTATCGATAGGATTGCGCGTCGCCGTAATGATCTGCTGCGTCTCAGGATCGATAATATCGCCCAGCGCATTCACGGCCACGATGGCGCCAACGCGCGTGCCATCAGCCAGTTCTGTGCTGGCTGAACCGAGCCCGCCTTTGACTGCAAGGCCGGGATGAAGCATTTTGCTCACCGTTGCCCCCGTGCCTGCTCCAACGTTGCCCTGCTCGACCGCGTCGCTGCTGGCCTGTTCGCAGGCGCGATAACCGGCGGCAGTGTCGGGGCGAACGTGCGCCAGCCCGAAGGCCAGATCGAAGATGGCGGCTGCCGGAACAATAGGAACGTAGCCCACTCCTACGTTATAGCCGATGCTGCGCTCTTCAAGGTAGTGCATGACGCCGTGAGCTGCTTCCAACCCGAAGGCGCTACCTCCGGTAAGAACGATGGCGTGAACTTCGTCCACCAGGCAGAGGGGGTTGAGCAGGTCGGTTTCGCGGGTGGCGGGCGCGCCTCCACGCACATCTACGCCGCCCACAGCAGGAACGTCGCAGAGAATGACTGTGCAACCGGTGCCTGCCTGCAAGTTCGTATCATGTCCCACGCGAATGCCCGCGATATCGGTAATGTCATCATGCATAGCCATTGAGCCGCCTTTCCGCTGAAATCAATCTTATCTATAGAACCAATTATGTCTGCTGTAACAGGGCGAGCGCAAGATGTTGCCCGAGTCGCGTAGTCAAGCAGGTGTCAGCTCGATATGCACGGTCCTGAAGCCTTTCAGGCGGTGGACAAGCGGGACAAGGACTCCTTGCAGCACAGGATACTTGCGGGTCAGGGCGTGAGCAGCATGAGGCGCCTCACTGCCATCGAGTATCCGGGCGTAGGCGCGGATCGCCGGACCGGTGGGCTGGCCGCGCCAGGTTGCCGGGGCGATCTCAACGACGGGGTTGTTGCGGATGCGCTTGAACTTCCAGGTTGTGTCCCATGTGCGGACAAAGGCGTGTTCTCCGTTGACGGCTATACTCACCGGCGTTCCCACCGGGGTGCCGTTGCGACGATAGCTCGTGAGTAAGACTGTCTTAGGACGAACGAAGCGTTCGAGCGTTTGCGCCGAATTTGTCATTGCAAGAGCTCCTTTTCATCGCCTGGCTTTTGCGCCTCAGCTTCTTTTCCTGACGGAGTGCTCCGAGCTTGATACCGGTTGAAGTAGGCATGCCAGGGATGCAGGTGAGGTTCAATCACTTGCCCAAGCACAAAGGGATCGTGCTCGACGATGTCTCGCGCCTGCTTTTTGCCTTCGACATCCAGAATGCCCAGGCCACCCTCATTGTCCAGAAATGCACCGCCCATAAGGACCTGTCTGGCCTCAAAGTGCTGTTGCATATACCTGGCATGCTCGTGAAAAAAGGGTTGCTCCGTTACTGCTTTCCCCGTCTGCCATGCAGGACCAAGTGTATAGATCACGACAAACATTGCTGATTCTCCATTCTAGGCTTTTTCATGCCGGGTAGTGTTTTCATACGTGGCTGTCTCTTCTGTTGTAAAGCACTGTTGCACGAGCTGATATAAAGCGCCGAGATCCTCGCCCTCAATAGGGGGAATGATGTGCTGGCTGCCCACGTAGATACTGTAGAGCACTCTGGCAAAGGATTGTGCATACAGGCGATCAGCCCTGATGTCAAAGACCACTGCTTCCAGATACGCCAGACGCTGTTGATCTATGCGCTGTTGGTGAACGCGCACCTGTTCGTCTTGTAATGCCCAGGCGCGCAGAGCAATATCGAGCCGAGGCGGCTGTAAGCTCGCTCGCATCACTCGGGCCAATTTGTCTGAGGGCGATGCCTCCTGTTCTGCCCATTGAATAATGCGAAATGTTCCTTCTTCTTCCCAAAAATCCAGCAACTGCTGTTTAAAGTCCTGGTAATTGGCGAAGTGGTGGTAAAAAGAACCTTTTGTTACCCTGAGTCGGGTGGTCAGGGACTCAATCGTGAGGGCTTCGGCTCCTGCCTCTTCAAGCAAGGCGAGTCCTTCCTTGAGCCATCTGTTTTTGCTGAGTTGCGCTATGATCTGTTCCTCCCTTTGTTCGGTTTGTTTCTCTCTTACATAACGAACATACCATACCGTATGGTATGTTGTCAAGAGAAAAAACGCGCTTTCTCTCCCTGCCTCGTTGATCTCCATAGATTTTCCGTTGCCTGCTGACAGCCTCCTCACCTGGATCGGCTCGTGGCGCGATCTGAGAGAATTAGCTTCCAGGTTCTGAAGCGAAAATCTGGACCCTACGGGATGGCGCGGCGCAGGCGGGCTATGGCCTGGGCGACGCTTTCCTGGTTGTTGTAGATGGCGGAACCGGCGACCAGCAGATTGGCGCCTGCCTGCACGGCGCAGGCGGCGGTGGCCTCGTGGATGCCGCCATCGACCTCCAGATCGCAGCGCAAGCCGAGTCGGTTGATGCTCTGGCGCAGGCGTGAGAGTTTGGGCAACGTTTCGGGGATGAAGTCCTGACCGCCAAAGCCCGGGTTGACGGTCATCACCAGCACCAGGTCGAGCAGCGAAAGCACCTCCTGAAGGGTGATATCGGGCGTGGAGGGGTTGAGCGCGACGCCTGCCTGCTTGCCGGCGGCCTTGATTTGCTGGATGATGCGGTGAAGATGTGGGCAGACCTCCTGGTGAACGATGATGACATCGGCTCCGGCGCGAGCAAAGGTTTCGATGAAGTCTTGCGGGTTGGTAATCATCAAATGGGCTTCGAGCGGAAGGGAGGTGGAGCGGCGTACCGCTTCCACAACTATTGGCCCCATCGTGATATTGGGCACAAAATGGCCGTCCATCACGTCGATCTGGATACGCTGGGCGCCGCCTGCTTCCGCTGCGCGCACCTGTTCGCCCAGGCGTGTCAGGTCGGCGGACAATATCGAAGGAACGATTCCGATCATACTATAACTCTTTCTCTTAATAGGGCAAGCGCAAGGCAGGCCCCTACGTAAGGCTAAGGGGGCAAGCGCAAGGCAGGCCCCTACGTAAGGCTAAGGGGGCAAGCGCAAGGCAAGCCCCTACGTAAGGCTAAGGGGGCAAGCGCAAGGCAAGCCCCTACGTAAGGCTAAGGGGGCAAGCGCAAGGCAAGCCCCTACCGGCGTAACTTTTCTGCCGCGGCAGTATCAATCATCCAGGTGACTTCGCCTTTGGGAGGGCGTACAATCTGGGCGGGATATTCGTCTGGTTGATATGGGCCTTCCAGCACCGCCTGGATCGCGTCGGCTTTATCGGCCCCTGTGACAAGGAAGAGGATATGGACGGCGGCATTGAGCAAGGGAGGCGTGAAGGTCAGACGCGGCGGGGGTGGTTTAGAGACGGTGACGGGCATCACCAGGCGCTCCTGTTCGTGGAGCGAGGGCTGGTGGGGGAAGAGTGAAGCGGTATGCCCCTCCGGTCCCATGCCAAGTTGCAGCAAATCGAAGTTGGGAACGCGATTGGTGCCAAAGATTTTCTGCATTTCAAGGCTATAAGCGCGCGAGGCCGCGTCGCGATCAGGAAGATCGGCGGGCATGCGGTGGATCTGAGCAGGAGAGAGAGGGACGTGGTCGAGCAGGACCTCCTGAGCCAGGTGAAAATTGCTCTCTTCGCTCTCGGGAGGAACGCAACGCTCGTCTGACCAGAATACTTCGACCAGCGCCCAGTCAATCTGGCTGCGGTATGGCTCGCTGCCGAGAAGGCCGTAAAGCGTTTTAGGAGTCGAGCCGCCAGAGAGCGCCAGGGTAAAGCGTCCATGCGTCACGATGGACTCGTTCGCGATCTGGACAACGTGCTGCGCGGCGGCGTGACTCAGAGTGTCTTTATCAGGATAGATCAGAACAGGCATACATGCGCTCCTCATTGTTTGATATTACAATGTAATTGTAATTACGGTGTAAGCAATGCAAAAATGGTATGTAATGTCTCCTCATAGAGATGGTCGTGTCCCATAATTTCTAATTCCTCGTGGAGGAGATCGCTTTCTTTGTTGGCGGGCTCCAGGTAGACCGTGCGTTGCAGTCGTGAGCCTTCTTCCTGCTCAACCGAAGTGAGCACATGGTCCTGGTCGTCTTCGCAATTGATGGTGAAGGTAGCCTGACTATCATCGATGCTACTGAAGAGCCGTACCAGGCAGATAGAGCCTGGATGCATATGTGTATGGACGCGCGGGCGGATAGTGATGCGTCCGATGCCGCTTTCGCCCAGTTTCCCTGTAGCTCTGCCAGCTCCTGTACGTAATAGCAAGGGACCGGTTGAGCGGATCATATTCCAGGCGTGGGCGCCGATAGCGGAGTCGTGTTCATCCATCAGCTTATCGCTGGTGATGCGCCATTCAAGGCGATTTTCGAGCCAGGCGGCGAGTAGTAACGCCCGTATAGGGTTGGGCGACACCTCTCCCTGCTGGGTGTGTGCTGGTTCGGCAAGGGGAGCCGCGGCATGCTCGATCTCAACGTGGTGGATGCCAGCCAGATAAGGTCGGTATTCCAGCGTATCAAAAAACTGGGCCACCAGTTCGCGCCAGGGCGTGATGCGTCCCCAATTCAGATCACTGAACGCGCAGGCTGGAGAGGCATCTAGCAGGGAAGAGAGGGTAACGCAACTCTTTTCCGGCGTGAGAAAGCGGCTCGAATCGACAATAACTCGGCTGCTCATACTGACAAGATGATTGAAGAGGGCATCGTCGCCCGGTAAGTCATCGGCCCACCAGAGGTAGACGGGCAGATCGGGTTTGAGCAGGGGCTGAATAATGTTAGCCGCAGCGTAGGCGGCGGCGCCGCTTGCGATAACCGTGATTTGTTCAAAATGGTGGCGCATCAGATCCGAGGCAATGGGAAAGGAGCGCAAGGTGACCCAGGTAGAGGCGGACGAGGGAGCAGCACCATTGGCATCGAGGATCAAGAGGATCACTCGTCCAATGTGTGTGCTGGACAGCTCCCGTATCTGTGTGATGGCTCGTAGCGCCGACTCGATGCTGAGGGCGCAAATCACGAAATTGAGCACGTTGGTACGTACATGAATATTCAGGCCGGTGCGCATATTATCGGCAGCCAGGTGCCAGAGCCGAGTAAGTTCGTCCTCGACCTGTTCCGGGCGTACACTTTTTCCAGCCCAGGGTAGCTGTAGCCCTGGGGGGTGAGCATTATCCGTTGCCATTTCCCGAACCCCCATCATCTCAAACAACACTGTCTGCATTGACCATGCCGCACTACGTTGTCTGTTGCTGTAACCTCTACCCGATATATTAGGGGCGGCGCCACCTGCGTCCGTCGCGCCATATAAACTCGTCAGCGCCCTGCGGACCCCAGGTGCCTGATTCATAGATCTGGATGGTCTCACGAGGCTCATTGTTCCACTCGTCAAGGATGCCCTGGATAAAGGTCCACGCGGCCTCGACCTCATCGCGTCGCGTAAAGAGCGTGGAGTCGCCGAGCATAGCGTCTAGCAGAAGACGTTCGTAGGCTTCCGGCTGCTGACGTACAAAGGACGAGCCATAGAAGAAGTCCATATTGACTGAGCGGATCTGCATATCGGTGCCGGGTACCTTTGCGCCAAATTTGAGCGAGATGCCCTCATCCGGCTGAATGCGCAGGGTGAGCACATTGGGTTCGACCTGTCCCTGAGCTTCGCTGCGCTTAAAGAGCATGAGGGGCGCGAGTTTGAACTGGATCGCGATCTCGGTTACGCGTTTGGGCAGATGTTTGCCGGTGCGCAGGTAAAATGGGACGCCGGCCCAGCGCCAGTTATCGATGAACAGTTTCAGAGCAATATAGGTTTCGGTGGTTGAGGCGGGCGAGACGCCCGGTTCCTCGGTATATCCCTTCATCTGCTCACCGTTCACCCAGCCAGGGCCGTATTGAGCGCGAATAGTATTGATAATCACGTCGCGTCCGATCATCGGTTGAAGCGCGTGCAGCACTTTGACTTTCTCATCGCGTACGGGGTTGGCGTCGAAGGCGATGGGCGGCTCCATTGCCACCAGGGTCAGTAGTTGCAGCATATGGTTCTGCACCATATCGCGGATCGCTCCCGCCTCCTCATAATAAGTGCTGCGGCCCTCAATACCGATATTTTCTGCCACCGTGATCTGCACATGATCGACATAACGCCTGTTCCAGACCGGCTCAAAGATGCCGTTAGCCAGGCGGAAGACCAGGATATTCTGCACCGTCTCTTTGCCGAGATAGTGGTCGATGCGGTAGATCTGTTCCTCGCGAAAGACCTTGCCCACCTGGCGATTGAGCTCTTTGGCCGAGGCGAGATCGTGTCCAAAGGGTTTTTCGATGATGATGCGCGTCCAGCCCTTGCGGTTTCTATTCAGCCCCGCCGCTCCGAGATTTTGAATGATTTCGGGGTATTGGCTGGGTGGAGTCGAGAGGTAGAAAATACGATTGCCGCCGGTGCCGCGCTCCAGATCGATAGTATTGAGCAAGGTGCCCAGCTTTTCGTAGCCATCGGGATCGTGAAAGTTGGATTGCAGGTAGTAGATGCCGGACGCAAAGCTTTCCCATACCTGCGGATTAACCGGCTTCTGACGCGAGAATTCGTTGATGGAGTTCAGCGCCTGCTGGCGGAATTCATCGTCGGTGTAAGGACGGCGGGCAAAACCCACGACGGAGAAGCCCGCGGGCAAGGGATACTCCAGCGCCAGGTTATAGAGCGCAGGGAGCAGCTTCCTGTGCGTCAGGTCTCCGGTAGCTCCGAAGATGACCATGACGCACGGCTCTAAAGTCTGTTTGATGCGTAACCCCTCACGGAAGGGGTTAGGTGCCTCGATTGTGTTACGCTGAGGCATGCGAAATCTCCTACTATGACTATGTGATTATGCTTTTTTCTCGCTGGCTTTAACGGCATGTCCTCCGAACTCGTTGCGCAACGCCGCTATGACCTTCGCGCTGAAGGACTGATCCTGGCGCGAGCGGAAGCGTTCGAACAGGGAGATCGTGATGACAGGGGCCGGAACATCGGTATCAATAGCCTGCTGGACGGTCCAGCGCCCCTCGCCCGAATCGGCGACGTAGCCTTGAATACCTTCGAGCTTGTTGTCTTTCTCGAATGCCAGTTCGGCGAGTTCAAGCAGCCAGGAACGCACGACGCTGCCCTGATTCCATAAGCGTGCAATTGCCCGAAGATCAAGGTTATACTGGCTGGCATTGAGGATTTCAAATCCTTCGCCATATGCCTGTAGCATACCATATTCGATGCCATTATGCACCATTTTGACGAAATGGCCTGAACCGGCCGGGCCACAGAGCAGGTAGCCGTCGGGCGGGGCCAGCGTTTTGAGCAGAGGCTCAACATGGTCGAAGGTAGATTTTTCGCCTCCCACCATCAGGCAGTAACCGACCTGCAAGCCCCAGATGCCGCCGCTGGTGCCGGCGTCCATAAACTGGAATCCCTGCGCCGTCAGTTCTTTGCTGCGCCGGATGGAATCTTTATAGTTCGAGTTGCCGCCATCGATGATGATATCGCCTTTGCTTAACAGAGGCACAAGATCGTTGATCATATCATCGGTGGCCTGGCCCGCCGGAACCATTGTCCAGAGGACGCGAGGCGTTTGTAGCTTCTCGACCAGCTCGCGGAGACTGTAGGCTCCCTCAGCTCCCTCCGTAACGATTTCCTGGGTTTTGGCCGCTGTGCGGTTCCATGCCACGACGCGATGCCCACCTTTGAGGAGGCGGCGCACCATATTCGCGCCCATACGCCCCAAACCAATAAACCCGATCTCCATATGTTTCTCCTTGTAATATCACGTTATAGTATCATGCCGTTGCAGGGCAGGGGCAAGCCCTCTCCTTCTATCCAGCCGACCAACGCCGCTACCGCGTCTAGCTGCGCTCAGGTCGGCTGCAAGGAAGGCCCCTACCTACAGCGCCTGTTCGACAATTTGCAGGCCCTGAGCGATATCCCCTGTGATGTGGATGCGGATATTGCGCCGTTGATGGCTATCGAGCGAGAATAGATCGCCGAGCGCCTGTGCCTCTTTCAACACGCCGAAGGTGTAAGGCTCCCCTGGAATAGCTGCGTCCTGCTTGATATCGCCGGTGATCTGGATAAAGACGCCGTTGTTAGCGCCGCCTTTATGTAGTTGCCCGGTTGAGTGCAGGAAGCGAGGGCCGTAGCCAACGGTCGTCGCGATTTTGTAGGTATTGCGCAAATGGATGCGCAAAGCCTGCAATGCATCCTCTGTCTCTTTGGTGGGCTGGACATAGGCCATAAGCGCGATGTAGTCGCCTGGCCGCACCTGGCTCAGGAAATTGTGCAGGTAGCCGGTGAGATCGTGACCACCATTCTCTTTCCCATAGACCTGTACCTGTAGTTTTGCTATCCCCACATTCCCTTGCACAATCCCCTGTTCTGTTGCTTGCTGATCTCGTATGTCTACTCTGCCATAGGTGATGACGGGCTGCGGCTCCGGCAGGCGGTGTTCCTGCTGGTATTGGGTCAGGAGGCGTTTGGTATTGTCTTTGCTCTCCTGCACATTGGGCTCGTCGAACGGGTTGATATCGAGGAACAGGCCCGCCACGGCTGTCGCCATCTCCCAGCGGAAAAACTCGCCTCCCAGGTCGTAGCGATCTTTGAGATCGATCCGCACCACGGGATTGCCAGCTTCCTGTAGCGCCTTGATCTGCTGGTCTAATGCAGTATTATCGCCGTCCTGGAGGCGTAGATACACGAACAGGCGATCATTGCCATAGACTTCAGCAATGCTCAGCGTTTCACCTTCAACGGGGAGCAGGCCGCGCCCTTCTTTGCCAGTACTTTCCGCAATGAGCTGCTCCACCCAGTAGCCGTAGCTATAGATTTCGGGAGAGATGGCGAACGTCACCTTGTCGCGTCCCTTTTTGCTCAGTGTCCCCATGATCGCGCCCAGCCAGAGGCCGGGATTGTGTTGCGCGTCATGTTCCGCGCCGCACTCTGCCATCATTTGCTGTGCGCGCGAGAGGAGTTGCTCAAGATCAACGCCGAGCAGGCCGCCGGGTACCAGGCCGAAGAAAGAGAGCGCCGAATAGCGTCCGCCGATATCGGGCGGATTTGAGAAAACGTGGCGGAAATGGTTATCGCGGGCCAGCTTTTCCAGCGAGGTGCCGGGATCGGTGATGGCGATAAAGTGCTCGCCGGCTTTCTCGCCCTGAAGCTTCCTCTCTTTATCGAAAAAGTATTTGAAATGCGAGAGCGTCTCGATGGTGCTACCCGATTTGGAGGCGACGATAAACAGCGTGGTATTGAGATCAATTTGCTGCTCGACCGCGTGGATAGTATCGGGATCGGTGGTATCGAGCACAAACAGGTTCAGGTAGCCAGGAGCGGTGCCGAAGGTCAGGCGCAGCACCTCCGGGCAGAGGCTGCTGCCGCCCATACCGAGCAGGACCGCGCTTTTATAGCCAAACTGCCGCAGCTGGTTGACAAGGTCGGCAATCTCGTTGCGTTGCGCCTGCATCGTATTGGCGACGGTCAGCCAGCCCAGGCGATCCTTGATCTTCTCCTGCACGGCAGGATCGGATTTCCAGAGGGAGGCATCGTGCTGCCAGATGCGCGCCGCGGCCTGCTGCTGGTCCAGGATTGCCCAGCTACTGGCGACAGCGTGCTCGGCATCCAGAGGAGCTACGAAGCTCGCACCAGTTTTCTGTGTGCTCATGAGCGAGTCACCTGCCCCTCTTTGATGGCTTTATGCTTGCTATCGATGCCTGCGAACAACTGGTGGAACGAATCGGCGAATTTCTTCACGCCCTCGTCCTGCAACTGCTGCGTTACCTGATCGTAGTGGATGCCCAATTTCTCCAACTCTTCAAACGTGGCTTTGGCGCCCGCGATATCATCTTCGATAGTGAGACCGACGCGTCCGTGATCGCGAAAATGTTCGATGGTTTCAAGCGGCATCGTATCCACAGTATCGGGTCCGATCAGCTCCTCGGCGTAGAGCACGTCGCGGTAGGCCGGATTTTTCGTGCTCGTGCTGGCCCAGAGGGGACGCTGGACGTGAGCGCCCGCGTGCCTGAGCGACTCGAAGAATGGGGTGCTGAAGATGCGTTTGAACTCCTGGTAGACCAGGCAGGCGTTGGCGATAGCAGCCTTGCCCTGGAGTGCTTTGAGTTTTTGCTGTTCGTTCGGGTCGCTGGTGGCCTTGATTTTCTCATCCAGCAATTTGTCAACCAGGGTATCGACGCGGCTGACAAAGAAGCTGGCGACCGAAGCGATATGGCTGATATCCTCGCCGCGGCCATTGCGCTCTTCAAGGGCCTGTAAGTAGGCGTTGGCGACGGCGCGGTAGCTATCCAGCGAGAAGATCAGCGTAATGTTAATGTTGAGTCCATCGCTGAGTGTCTGGCGGATCGCCGGAATACCTTCGGGCGTGGCGGGGATTTTGATCATCAGATTGGGGCGGTCCACCATCTTCCAGAAGCGGCGCGCCTCAGCAATCGTAGCTTGCGTATCGTGAGCCAGTTCGGGCGAAACCTCCAGGCTGACGTAACCATCGAGCCTGCCGGTGCTGTCGTAGATCGGGCGCAGCAGATCGGCTACCGTCCGAATATCTTTGATGATCAGGGCCTCGTAGATTTCGTTGGTGCTTTTGCCCTCGTTAATAAGCTGCGTCATCTGCTCATCGTAGGCGTGGCCCGAACTGATGGATTTTTCAAAGATGGTCGGGTTAGCGGTAACGCCGACGATGCCATCCTCGTTCAGCAGGCGCTGGAACTGGCCGGAGGTGAGTTGCGCGCGGTCAATATTATCGTACCAGACGCTCTGGCCTTGCTGCTTGAGTTCTAGCAATGGGTTAGTCATAAAATTCTCCTGTTATCTTCATTGTTGGCGGGGCATATTTATTATGCTCTTTGCAACAAACGTTTAGCTGTTCCGACAATATTCTCAACGGTGAAGCCAAACTGTTGGAAAAGCACCTTCGCGGGCGCAGAAGCGCCGAAGTGATCAAGGGTGATACTCTCGCCATTGGGTCCAATATAACGGCTCCAGCCCATCGGGGAAGCGGCCTCAATGGCGATACGTGTTTTTATGCTCTCCGGTAGTACAGCTTCTTTATACTCTGCGCTTTGTTCTTCAAACAATTCCCAACTTGGCATACTTACTACACGAACGGATACGTTATCTTGATGCAATTTTTGTGCAGCATCGACGGCGAGCGCAAGTTCTGAGCCTGTGGCGATAAGAATAAGCTGTGGCGCCTCCCCTTTATCCTGTAACACGTAAGCGCCTCTGGCGAGGTTACTCGCGTCCGCCATCGTGCTGCGGTCGAGGGTCGGTATGGCCTGCCGTGACAGAGCCAGAGCAACCGGATGGGGATGCTTGATGGCGATGCGCCAGGCTGCGGCGGTCTCGTTGGCGTCGCCGGGACGAATGACGATCAGGTTGGGAATGGCTCGCAGGGCCGCCAGTTGCTCAACTGGCTGATGCGTCGGGCCATCCTCGCCCAGGCCGATGCTATCGTGGGTAAAGACATAGATGGTTTTGAGCCCCATCAGCGCTGCCAGGCGAATGGAGGGACGCATGTAATCCGAGAAGATCAGGAAGGTTGCGCCAAAGGGGATCAGACCGCCGTAGAGGGCTATGCCGTTGAGAATGCCGCCCATCGCGTGCTCGCGGATACCGAAGTGAAAATTGCGTCCAGATTGCTGTGGTCCAAAATCGCCCAGATCCTTCATATAAGTATTGGTCGAAGGGGCGAGATCGGCTGAGCCGCCAATCAGGCTGGGGAGCCTGGGAGCAATAGCATTGATGACCTGGCCGGAGGCGGCGCGGCTGGCAAGCGCCTCGCCCGCTTTGAACGTCGGGATGGCGCTATCCCAGCCATCGGGCAACTGTCCGCTCATTTCCTGTTGCCACTGAGCGGCAAGTTTGGGATAGGCGGTGGCGTACGCCTGGTATTGCTCCTGCCATGCCTGTTCCTGAGCCTGACCGCGCGCGACGGCCTGGCGGAAGATAGCGAGGGCCTCTTGTGGGACATAAAAAGGCTCTTCAGAAGGCCAGCCCAGGTTGCGCTTTGTCAGAGTGACTTCATCGGCGCCCAGCGGCTCGCCATGCGCTTTGGCGGAATCCTGTTTATGGGGGCTGCCATAGCCGATGTGCGTGCGTACGATAATCAGTGAAGGGCGTTCGGTCTCGGCCTGAGCGGCGCTGATGGCCTGCTCCAGTTCTGCCAGATTGTTGACGTCATCGACATGCTGAACATGCCAGTGATAGCCCTCGAAGCGACGTCCCACATCTTCATTAAAAGCCAGATCGGTGCTGCCTTCGATGGTGATGCGGTTATTATCGTAGAAGTAGATCAGTTTGCCCAGTTGGAGGAAGCCTGCGATAGAGGCGGCTTCCGAGGCGATGCCTTCCATCAGATCGCCGTCGCTGACGATAGCGTAGATGTAGTGATCGAGAATGGTATGGTCGGGACGATTGTAGCGGTCGGCGAGGAAGCGCTGAGCGATAGCCATGCCGACGCCGTTGGCGAAGCCCTGACCGAGCGGCCCCGTTGTCGTCTCTATACCGGGGGCGTGGCCGTATTCTGGGTGTCCGGCGGTGTGGCTGCCCCACTGGCGGAAATTCTTGAGTTCCTCCAGTGGAAGATCATAACCGCTGAGATAGAGCATGCTATACAGCAGCATAGAGGCGTGGCCGGCTGAAAGAACGAAGCGGTCACGATTGGCCCAGGATGGGTGAGTCGGGTTGTAGTGCATAACGCGGGTCCAGAGCAGGTAAGCGAGCGGGGCCAGGGCCATTGCCGTGCCGGGGTGACCGGAGTTTGCTTTCTGGACGCCATCCATTGCCAGGGTGCGAATAGTATTGATGCAGAGCTGCTCAAGCGCGCTCTGTTGGACAGGTGTTTGTTGTTGCGTGGTCATTGATCCTCCAGAACATACATCATTGATTATTGTAAACTTGACACTAACTGCTATATATAACAACGTATGGACGTGCCATTTTTATTGCAGACGTACTGCAACTAGGTTTCTTGCCTGGCTTTTTGTTGCAACTCGTAGAGTTTGCTAATAGCCTCGATGGGTGTAAGTTCGTCGATTGCCAGCGCTTTAAGCTCTTCGATCAAAGGGTGCGGTTCGGCAGCGAGCAGCGTCATTTGCCAGGCGGCGGGCATGGTCATATCGCGCATCGCCTTGCGGCGAGCTTTGGCGTCGCCCTTATGCTCTAACTCTTCCAGAATTTCCTCGGCGCGATGAATCACCGGGCGAGGGATGCCCGCGAGCTGAGCCACATGGACGCCGTAGCTTCTATCCGCGCCGCCAGGCACGATTTTGCGCAGGAAGACGACTTTGCCATGCTCTTCGGTCACGGCGACATTCATGCAGCGAATACGAGGCAGGAGTTTGGCGACCTCGACCAGTTCGTGATAATGCGTCGCGAAAAGGGTGCGGGCGCCGCAGCGTTTATTGTTATGCAGGTATTCCACCACGGAGCGGGCGATAGCCAGGCCATCATAGGTGCTGGTGCCGCGTCCAATCTCGTCAAGGATGATCAGGCTGCGCGGCGTGGAGTGGTGCAGGATATTGGCCGTCTCCACCATCTCGACCATAAAGGTACTCTGCCCCGTTGCCAGGTCATCCTGCGCTCCGATGCGCGTAAAGATGCGATCCACGATACCGATAGAGGCAGCTTCGGCGGGGACGTAGCTGCCGATCTGCGCCAGCAGCGTAATCAGTGCCACCTGGCGCAGGTAGGTTGATTTACCCGCCATATTGGGGCCGGTGATAATCACGATTTGCGCGTCATGGTTGGCGATATTGGTATCGTTAGGGATAAAGGGCGTATCGGCCTGGGTATATTCGACCACCGGATGACGACCGGCGACAATGTGGATGGTATCGCTCTCGTTCAACTGTGGGCGACAGTAATTTTGCCGGGCCGCGACCTCCGCCAGGCTGAGATAGACATCGATCTCCGCCACGCTGTGGGCGGTATCAACAATGCGTTCTGAGGCATGAACGGCGATATCGGCGCGCAGTTGCACGAAAAATTCGTTCTCCATCTTGTTGATACGATCCTGCGCGTTGAGAATAAGGGTTTCGTACTCCTTGAGGTCAGATGTAATGTAGCGTTCGCAGCTTGTGAGCGTCTGACGGCGAATATAATCTTTGGGGACGCGATTCAACTGCGAATTCGAGACTTCGATATAATAGCCGGAGGCTTTATTATAGCCGACCTTGAGCGTATTGATGCCGGTCCGTCGGCGTTCGCGCTGCTCCATCTCGGCGATCCACTGCCGCCCATTGTGCGAAGCCTTTTTGATCTGGTCCAGTTCGGAGCTAAAGCCTGGCCGGATAATGCCGCCTTCGGTGATGCTGATGGGAGGTTCATCGACGATGGCGCCTTCGATCAGGGTGATAATATCGGCGTTATCGGCGAGGCGTTGCATCAGACGGGTGAGCGTGGGCATCTGCGCTTCGGCGTCGGCTGAGAGGCAGGCGCGTAGCTCTATGGCTGCTCGTAAGCCGTTAGCCAGGGCGATCAGATCGCGCGGCGAGGCAATACGCTGGCGCACGCGATTGATGAGCCGTTCGATATCGCCCGCTTTCTTGAGCGCCTCAGCCAGACGCGCCTGTAAAAGCGTATCGGTAAGCAGCTCGCTAATCGTTTCCTGGCGATGTTGCAGGATGGCGATATCGAGCAGCGGCTGACCGAGCCAGCGTCGCAGCAGGCGACCGCCCATTGGCGTACGCGTTTTGTCGAGCACCCATAAAAGTGAGCCTTTGCTGGAGCCGCTGCGTCCGGTCTCAAAAAGCTCCAGGTTGCGGCGAGTGTAGGGATCGAGCGTCATAAAGCCGCTGGTCGAATAGGTCTCCAGCGAGGTCAATTGTTGGAGCAGACCCTTCTGGGTTTCCTGCACATAGGCCAGGACGGCGCCGGCGGCGCGGATCGCCAGGGGGAGATGAGCGCAGCCAAAGCCTTCCAGCGAGGCCACGTCGAACTGTGTTAGCAGGCGGTGGCGCGCATCATCTTCGGAGAAGTAGCGCGAATCGTAAGGGGTGACGTGGCCCGCGATGCCCGTGAGCTGCTTGACGAGGGGCGCGATATCGTCATCGTCGTCATCGTCGAGTGCGGGGATTTCGGCGTTGGCGTTGCCGTTGCTGCCAAGCTTCGTCACCTGCTTCTCGCTCATCACCGTTGCCAGCCAGCGGCGTTTGCGGCTGCCCATACGGCTATAGTGGGCCTCGACCAGCACCTCCGCGGGTCCGACGCGTGAGATTTCCTGCTGGATCGCCAGTTCGGGTTCGGGCGTGCTAAACTGCGTCACGGCGAACTCGCCGGTCGTGATATCGATATAGGCAATGCCGGCGGCATCGCGACCGGCGACGACTCCGGCCAGGAAATTGTTACGTTTAGCTGCCAACATAGCGGGATCGATGACCGTGCCGGGGGTAACGATGCGGATCACCTCGCGCTCGACCAGTCCTTTAGAGAGCGCGGGATCGCTCGTCTGTTCGCAGACGGCGACGCGGTAGCCCTTGCTGACGAGGCGCGCGATATAGCCATCGGCGGCATGGTGAGGGATGCCCGCCATCGGTGATTTTTCGCCGCGCCCAAAGTCGCGCCGCGTCAGTGCAATCTCCAATTCGCGCGCGACAATTTCAGCATCATCGTCGAACATCTCATAAAAGTCGCCCATGCGGAAGAAGAGAATGGCGTCAGGATTTTGCTGTTTGATGCGCAAGTATTGAGTGCGTACCGGGCTATGGATCGGATTTTCTTTCTCAAAGTCTTCGAATAACACTTTCAACCTCCGTGAAGCTCCACACCAGTATAAGCCTAATCGAGAATGGCGTCAATTTGCCTTTTTGCCAGAAAACGCTCTTTTTTCTCATTTGAAGCGAGAGAAACGTAGATACAAAGTCCTCTCTGATATATACTGTTCTTAGCCATTTCGTTCCAAAAATAGGTGCGATATTTTAACAACGGATACCATATCTAAGGGGGACGCTGTGCTATACGTGATACTTATTCTGTTTCTCCTGTTTGGGGGAGCATTGGCGTTCATCATGATTCAGAATCTGATGACCTCTGTACATGTTGTGCTATTTATCTGGCAAATACCGAGTATATCGGTCGGGCTGCTGATTTTCTCAGCCTTCCTGCTAGGTGCGCTATTGCTTTATGTTGTCTCTGCGCTCTCTGCGTGGAAGGAGCGGCGAGAGTTGGGGACGCTGCGCAAGCGCGTGACGGAGCTGGAAACGCAGCTATCCAGGCAAGCGGCTCCAGCGATGCCTGGCGCTCCAGGAGCGGCTGTGCCCCCTTCATCGTCTATAGCATCGATGCCAACAATGCCTATGCCGGGACTACCTGACTCGCAGCAACGTTAGACGAATGCTTATTAACTCAGCAAGAATGCCAGCAGGCGCTTGAAAAAGCCTGGCTTTTGGGGTGGCTGCGGCGCTCGCGGCTGCTCCTGTGGGGACCGGGCGGCCTCTACTGAGTCGGATGGCGTATGTATCTCGACGGGTGGGGGCGAGATTTCTTCCTGGGGAGCTGGCTCGGCGACAGAAGACAGGGTAGCATCTGCATCCTTGACAGCTTCAACCTCTGAAGGAGCGTCTGGCGCCTTGACCTCCTGTTCTTTTTCTTCTTGCTCAACTGCTGTAAGAGTATCCTCGGTATCGTCGATGATCGGAGCCGTATCCTCCGCGGGTGTCGCAACTTCTGCCGCGACTGGCGAGCTCTCTGCTATCACCTCATCTACCGGTGGCTCAGCCTCGTCTACTGGTTGTTCGATAGCCGCGTCTGCTGGAGCTTCTATCGCCTCAGCTTGAGGGACTGCTTCAGCCTCTGCTGGCTCGCTGACTTCTGCTTCCTCTACCTCGATGGCGATGATCGAAGCGGTTGCGATCTCATCATCAGCCGCGGGAGCCGCATCGTCCTCTATCGTCTCAGGAACAGCGATCTCGTCGGGCGGTGCTTCCTGATCAGGTTTGTCCATCTCATCAAGCAATGCTTCCTGATCGGGTTCATCAATCTCTACATCAGTGATTGTCTGGCCGATTGCTGGATCAATCACCTCAAGGGCCTCTGGCTCGGTCCGGGCTACAGGTGCAGCGGGTTCCTGCTCTATCTCCAGGCTGATTGTTGCGGTATCCTCAAATGCGGTTGCTGCGACGGGCTCAGCCTCGGTCATCGTATCTTGTCCGGTTTCCACAGAGGAAGCTGTTGTTGCAAGCGGTTCTGCTGTGCTTGCTGCGGCAGCTTCGGCAGCTTCATCCGATGCAGAAGCGATGTCTGCAATGGGCTCGATGGTTGCGGTGGTTGGCAAATCTGCTACGCTGGCCGTGATATCGTCAGCTTCTAACGATGTCTCGTCAAGCGCGGGCAGAGGTGCGGTAATGCGAGGTTGGGGGGTGAGCGTTTTCTCTGTATCGTCATCGCTCATCAGTTTCTGGTTCTCTGTATCGTCATCGCTCATCAGTTTCTGGAGGAGCAGATTTTCTGTCACCTCGGCAGTTGCTGCTGGTTCGCTTGCCTCTCCGGTGGCTGTAGCGGTCCCGGTCGTCTCTGCCTCTTGAATTGAATCGATCCAGTCATAGGCGCCTTCGAGCGCATGTCTGCACCATTCAGTATAGCTTTCGCCGATCAGATCCATGCGTTCGCAGTATGCAAGCTGCTGCATGGTGCGGTCAAGCCAGGCTTCACCGCGCTCAAGCATCTGATCGAGCAGCTCAATATCTGCGACCCCGCTGGCCTGCAATTGCGCCAGGGTCGAGAGCGCAATGGCGGAAGGGCGGACCTGTTCCATCAATGCTGCGTTCTGGTCGATTTTTTGCTGTAAGGCCGCGATCTGTGATTGCTGTATCTCAATCCGTTGTTCCAGTATCCAGCGTTGGTAGCTCTGATAAAATTGCTCAATATCCTGCGGAGAGAGCAGCATAAAGAGGCGAGCCAGTTCCGTGGGGAACTGATGCTGCTCTAAAGTATTTGCGTTTGTGCCTTGAAGCTCGCGTGCATCGGCTTCATTGGATGTGGTGCTCAAGTCGTGAACGTTATTCACATCGAACGTATCCGGGGTGTTGCCAATAGCGTTGATACCGCTGACCTTATTCATCTCTGCACCTCGTTGGAGCCGGGTATATCTCCACCACGTTTGTGCCAGCGTTCTAACCATCGCTGCACAAGCTGGTTAGTGCGCATGCTTTGCTGATCTATCGGACCTGTGACCCGCTGCTCTGCCGGGCCTGAGTTCTGCTGATGAGGTACAAGCGTGTTATTGCGTAGCCACCAGGGGAGCTTCATCTGGGGCGCGGTCCGCGAGTGCGTCTGGAAAAAAGTATGCATATCGGGCGGTAGAAGGTCGAATTCGGAGTGGGCGGGCATTGGAGTAGCCGGAGACTGGGGATTGGCTTCGCGTATTTTGGCGGTATCGAAATTTGGTAGGTTGCTCCAGGCAAAAAGCGCTGGCGAGACCGTTTCGCTGTGCTCTGTCGTTGTGCCATTACTGGCTGAAATATCTGTACCGCTCGCAGGCTTCAGATAGTAAGTAAGCGCCTGAATAATCAGATTACCGGATGAGGGATGAGCTACTGCCAGGCGTTGTGCCTGTTCCTGGAGTTGAGCGAGATCCCCTGCAAGGCTCTCCAACTGCGTATGTAGTTGTTGATCGATCTCTCGATATTGCAGCCATTGCTGATATTGGCCCATAAACCTTCCCACTCGTTCTTCGCAAAAGTCCGTTATTTGGGCAGTATAGCATGAGACGTGTGAAGATACAAATAAGGATGCGATGGCACAGTACTTTATGTTGTGCCATCGCGCTCCACAGCCGTGTTGTAAGAGATACGCAGAAGGATGCCGACAATAATAAAGTTGGCAAAAATCGAGCTACCGCCATAGCTCAAGAATGGGAGAGGAATACCTGTCAGCGGCAGGAACTTCATATTGCCTGCTGCGATAATCAAAGTCTGAATAGCGAAAATCGAGGTCAGGCCCGCCGCCAATAGTTGGCTGAAGGTATCGGTAGCTTCTAAAGCAATGCGGAAGCCACGATAAGTGATGAGCAGGTAGATTCCGATGATGGCAAAAAGCCCTGCCAATCCCAGTTCCTCTCCCAGGGCCGTGAAAATCATATCGGATTGTACTACCGGCACGAAGCCCGCTCCCGCTGGATGGCCTAATCCGAGTCCCGCTCCAATAATGCCGCCACTGGAGAGGGCAATCAGTCCCTGGACAACCTGGAATGCCCCTCCTACACTACTGTAAAGCTGTTCACTGGCCTGATTCCAGTTGACAACATCGATGCCCACGACCACAAAGCGTGCCCGAACATAAGAAAAGATACTGTAGCCAATGAAGCCCAGGACGAAGAAGACGAGCAAACTGGTAATCACATAGCTCATTTTTCCGGTGCCGAGATAGATCATGCTCAGGAAGATGCCGTAGATCAGCAGCGCCAGGCCGAGCTCGCGCACGAAGAGGAAGAGTAGCAGTGCCAGGCCCAGCATCAGAGCGAGCGGGCCGAGCTGGCGTAGCGGCGGCAGGCGTAGCGGACCGAGGCGCAAATTGCCTCCCGCCAGGATATCGCGGTTCTCGCTCAGGTAAGCGGCAAAGAAGATCACGATGCAGATCTTCAGCAGCTCGGACGGCTGGAAGTTGAAGGGGCCGATGTTCAACTGGTCATGGGTTGGACTGTCGAGTCTTGTAATGTAGCGGAACGTATTGGCGAGCGTCAAGCAGACCATCACGATGCCGAAAAGTGCTGCCGTATATTTATAGCGCAGCAGCCAGTTAATGTTGCGTAGCGCGAAAAGGGTGCCGATGCAGATCACCATGCCCAGCAATACCCAGAGAAGCTGGCGTGAACCGAGAGCGGGATCGGGAGGCGGGAGATCGGGTCCCAGGCGCGTCGCCATCAAAACGCCGATACCGCTGAGCAGGCCCACCAGCGGCAGTAGCACCTGATCGGCCTTGCGGAAGAAGATGCTGAAGAGGATATTCATACCCAACAGGGCGGCGATCAGGCCAATCACCGGAATCAGGCCCTGAATGGTTGGCAAGTTTCTGACGTTGAGCGACGATTGTGGATCGACGTTTGCCAGCAGCAATTGCGTCATTGCCAGCAGCAGGATCAAAAAAGGAATGATCAGCAGTCCAAATTCTTTCCAGCGGTAACTGCGAATCCTTCCGGGAGATCGACTTGCCATCTCTATCATCCTTCCTAAAAAGCGACCTGTTGGAAGTCGCGAATGCTATTATTGAGCCAGCTTGAACTGAATGTAGCCGACGCGAATAATATCGCCCGCCTTTGCCGTCAGGGCCTCGCGCGCTGGCTGATTATTTACATAGGTACCGTTGACGCTGCCTGCATCCTGGACGTACCAGACGCCGCTGTTGTACCAGAGGCGAGAGTGCTCACCGGAAATAAAATTATCGGTGAGCTGGATGGTATTGGTGGGGCCGCGTCCAATCGTCGTGCGTGGCTCCAGATTGAAACTTGTCCCTGGCAGAATATTGCTGGGACCGCTATCAACCACAACGAGGTGTCCGACCACAGGAGGCAGGCGACCGCCCGCATCGGCATTTACCGCTGCCGTTTTGCGCAGATCGCGGGTAATCGCGATCACCACCTGCATCAGAAAAAGGTAGAGCAAAACGATTAACAGCAGTCGCAATATCAACAAGAAAGAATCTATTTGTAATGGCATAAGGCGATGCTCTCACCTTCTTTCAAAGAAAAAATTATAGCTGCCGATAATGAAGCGATCACCATTGCGCAGAACGTGCTGACGCATTTGCGGTATATTATTGATCGTAATACCGTTAGTGCTCCCCAGATCAAAAATCACAAACTGTCCGTCTGGTTGAAATTTGATTTGCGCGTGATAGCGAGAGACGCGTTTATCTTCGACGATAATATCATTGCTCAGTTGCCGACCGATATTGATGATAGATTTTTCAATGCGATAGACTTGCTGACCTCCCTGGGGCAGGCGGATGGTCAACCATGCCTGGGGTAGGGGAGGCATATTTTGCATGCTTTGCCAGGTGGGATTGCTGGGTTCGCTCACCTGGGAAGGCATGGCGGGTTGTCCGACGCTGTTGGGAATGCCTGGCAACTGCTGTCCTGGCGGGAGCTGTGCGCGTAGAGCCGCGAGCTGTTCGGCGCTCAGCGCCTGGGTCGCCATAGCGCCCTCTCCGGCGGCCTGGCGGTCGGCCAGCTCCGTCTCGATGCGTACCTCGCCGGTGCGCAAAGAGCTTTCGGCGTGCAGGCGTATCACCGGCATCGTTCTCAGGGTATAGTGGCGATGGCGGGCGAAATCTACCAGATTATTCTGCCAATCGCGGATCAGTACCGTCAGGCTGGGCGCCAATTGCTGATGATCTTTAATGCTTAAATAGACATCGTAGATATTCGGTGCGAGGCGGCGGCCCTCACCTTGCAGCAATGTATTGTCTTCCATCGCGCGTTCCAGCTTGCGCATCAGCTCGACCGGCTCTACCCGCGAAGGGAAGAGGAGCGCGAACGGCCCTTCGACCATGCGTTGGATAAATGCTTCAACTTTTGTCAGCGGGTTCTGGCGAGCTTTCAAGGCTCTCTCTCCTTAAATGTAACATTTTAAGTGAGAAGCTGGTGCGCTTCCTGCACATCGGAGGAGATTTGCGCTTTCAGGGCATCGATGCCGGAGAAGCGCCGCTCATTCCGTAAGTGCGCGATAAATTCGATAGAGATAAACTTTCCGTACAGGTCAAGATCAACGTCGAGCAGGTGCGCCTCCACCAATCGTTCGGTCTGATTAAAGGTAGGGCGTACCCCTATATTGGCTACACCGTTATAGACGGTAAAAGCCTTGTTCGAGTCACTATCTGGCCCATCCGGCACAGAAACTCTTACTGCATATACGCCGTCAGCGGGTAAAAGTTTATGTGGATCGGGGAGCAAATTGGCGGTGGGGAAGCCGATCAGCCGCCCGCGGGCATCGCCGTGTCTGACGATTCCACTGACAACCACTGGATGTCCCAGCAGTTTATTGGCTGCGTTGATATTGCCCTCTTTCACCAGGTCTCGAATGCGCGTGCTGCTGACGCGGTTGCCAGCGGCAGCTTCCAGAGAAAGAATGCGAACGTGCAGGTGGTGTTTTTGCGCGTACTCTTCCAGGAAGGTGACATCGCCCATACGGTCGCGACCAAGACTAAAGTTCTCGCCCACCACCAGGCCGCGGATAGTAAAGTTTGCCAGCAGGCTATCCATAAAAGCTTCCGCGCTCATCGCGACGACTTCCGGCGTAAATTTGACCACAATCATATCATGAACGTTACCATACTGTGCTGCCAGCGCCAGTTTTTCTTCAAGCGTCGTCAAATAGCGAACGTAGACATCGGGGCGCACTACCATGAGGGTGTGGGGCGAGAAGGTGAGCATGACGGGTTTGCTCTGCGAATCCTGTGCCATGACATTAAGTTCATGCAGCAGGCGCTGGTGCCCTACATGGATGCCATCAAAGTTCCCAATAGTGATGACGATAGGTTCATTAGCTGTTATGGTTGTTGTGTATTCCATCATTGATACTAGACACACTCCCTGGCATCTTGTTGCTGGAGGTACTGATCCATTCCTTACTACTCTCGCTTATACTATCACAGGTCATGTGTGCTAGCAACTGTGTTTGCCGGAGACCCATGATTACCTCTTGTAAAGGGGAGGGAGAACATGGTATGATGAGAACACATGTGGATAGAGGGGTTATGGTATGGTAAAAATACGACGTACACAACGCACAAAACAGCCGCAAGGCTATGATTCAAGCCTCAAAGATCTGGTAGAACAGCAAGCGCCCGCAATCTTGCCGGTGCTCCTCCCTGGAGTCATCTACGAACGCACGCTCAGCGTCGATCTGGTCAGATCGGCCATGCGCGGCGATAAAGTCTATCGGGTGAAGTACGAGGCAGAAGAGCACATTCTCCATCTGGAATTCGAGTCGGGGGCGGATAGCGAGATGACTTCACGCTTGCTGGCGTACAACTCGATGCTCTATCGCGATCATCAGCTCCCGGTCATTTCGATGATCATCTACCCGTTTCGCGTCAAGATGGCCGAGTCGCCCTTACGCATCATCAGCAAATTGCGGGAACTGCTCACCTTTCACTTTCTCACCTTGCCGTTGTTCAATCTCGATGCTGAACGCTATGTGCATGAGCATTGTGTGAGCATGTATCCGTTATTACCGACGATGCGAGGAGCTAGCGCTGCGCTCATGAAGCAAGCGATGGACGAGCTGGCGATGCTCTATCGCGAGGATGAGATCACTTTAGCACAACAATTTATCTGGATGCAACTCTTATTAGCGCGAACCGATACGATCTCTGCCGAAGAGAAAAGCAAGATACAGGAGCAGTTGAGTATGTACGACAGATTATGGGAAGACAACCCGAAGGTCAAACAGATCCGTGCTGATAGCAAAGCTGAGGGCATTGCGGAAGGTATGGTTAAGGGGAAGGCTGAAGGGGAGATTGCCACATTACAAAAAATGCTGGTACACATTGTCAGCCTGCGTTTTCCTGTGCTCACCGAACTGGTACAGCAGCGGGTGAAGCAGTTGAACAACCCTGAAGAACTTGACCGGCTCGTGGAGCAGGCGGTGACGGCGCCCGATGAAACAACGGCCCGCTGGCTGCTGCTTGGCCCACCGACGGCTTGAGGCAATCGCCGCCAGTTCAATTGTGATCTCGAAGAGGTGTGGAGGATCAATCGGGGTGCTGGCTAAAGACTTTTTTCGGCTGCCAGATCTCTTCTGCGGCGTTCCAGGCAGCAATGGCGAGAAAATGGCCGGAGGCGTCATAGACGCGGGCCAGTTCTGCGGGTGGCTGAGTGATTTGAGCTGAGCGGAACGCGTTGCCATGAAGGACGTGCTCGGCTGTGGCGGCATCTAGTTGAAGGGCCGGATAATGCTGCAACACGCTATCGGGAGGGGTTAGGAGTGTGCTAACCGTTCCCTGCTCAACGGAGGCTGCCAGTTGCTCAAGGGTGATGCTTTCTGAAAGGACGAATGGACCGCTGCGGGTGCGGATCAGGGCTGCGAGGTGCGCTCCGCACTCCAGATGCTCACCGAGATCGTAGGCCAGGGAGCGGATGTATGTTCCCTTGCTGCATACAATCTCAAGCGTAAGTCGGGGCGGATTCCACGCCAGGATCTGAATCTGATGGATCGTAATGGGGCGAGGCTCCAGCGTAACCTCTTCGCCGGAGCGAACGCGTTTGTAAGCGGGTTGGCCCTGGAGCTTGATCGCGGAGTAGCGCGGCGGCAACTGCATCTGCGGCCCCAGGAAATGTGGCAGCGCTTGCTCGATTTGGGCAAGCGTAAGGCCCGCTGGATCGGCAGTGCGGACAACTGAGCCTTCTGCATCGTAGGTATCGGTCACAATGCCAAAAAGGATCTCAGCCTGATAGGTTTTGCCGCTTTCGCTCAGGTATTCAGCCACGCGAGTTCCCTGACCGACGCAGATTGGGAGAACGCCGCTGGCGGCGGGGTCGAGCGTCCCGGCATGGCCGATGCGCTTTTGCTTGAGCAGCCTGCGGACGCGGGCCACCACATCGTGTGACGTCATGCCGGTAGCTTTATTGATATTGAGAATGCCATCCATTACCACAGGCTCAGATCCTTTGCAGCTCTTGCTCCAACTCTGCTACAATCATTGCCATTGCCTCTGGCAGGGGTTGATAAATGGTAGCGCCTGCCGCTCGCGCGTGGCCGCCACCGCCGAAGCGCATGCAGAATTCGGCCACATTGTAAGGAGCCATGCTGCGCATACTCAGACGCGTCACGCCGGGCTCGTTATAGCTTTTGAAAAAGGCCGCTACCTGTACACCTTCGATATCGCGCAGCATGCCCGAGGAATTCTCGTCCATCTCCGCAAGAGCGCCTGTGGCGGCCAGTGTTTCCTCCGTGGCATATGACCAGATGAGGCGGCCCCCGCAGGATGTGCGCGCGTTGGCGATTACCGCGGCCTGGAAACGCGCTTGAGCCAGCGGACGAGTGCGGAAGAGTGGTTTGACGATTGTCTCCGCTACGGCTCCTGCACGCAAAAGGCAGGCTCCGACCTCCATTGTGCGTGGGGTGGTGCTGGTATATTGGAAGGAAGCGGTATCGGTGATGATGCCGGTGAGAAGGCACATGGCGGCCTCTTGATTGAGTGGTAGCTCTGCCTGCTGCTGGAAAAGCGTCAGCAGTTCGCCGGTCGCGGCGGCGGTAGGATCGATAATATTGACCTGTCCGCAGCCCTCGCTGCTGATGTGATGATCGATATTGAGAATGGTTGCGCGCTCAAGAAATGCTTTGTGCTGCTCGTAGAGAGAGCCGAAACGGGTCAGTTCGCCCGCGTCCAGAGCAATCACCAGGTCGAAGTTCTCGTCGCCCAGCGTATTTTGTAACAGCTCTACGCCAGGCAAGAAGGCGAATGATCTGGGAGCGGGATCAGCGCACGCGGGGACGCATAGTTTGCCGCACTGGCGCAGGATATGAGTAAAGCCGAGCGCCGAGCCCAGGCAATCGCCATCGGGGTGCTCGTGGGCGAGCAGAGCAATGCGCTGAGCAGGCTCGATCAGGCGCATTGCCTGCTGCACCAGTATAGGGTCGAGTTGAGCGTTTAGTGAGGGTGTATTAGCATAAGTTGTCATATTTTATTCAGCTTCCGCCTGGGATGCTTTCGCGTTCTCTTCCTGTTCGACCTGGCGGATCAGATCGAGAATGCGCGCCCCTTCTTCTATTGAAGTATCCAGTTTAAACGTAATCTCCGGCATGTAGCGCAGGACGAGCCGGGAAGCCAGTTCGTGACGTAAAAAGCCTGCGGCGTGTTTCAGCGCCTTGATCGTCTCAGCCTGCTCCTCCTGTGTTCCCATAACGCTAACGAAGACCTTCGCGTGTCGCAGGTCGCCGCTGACCTCGACGTGGGTGATGCTGGCAAAGCCAACGCGTGGATCTTTGATCCGTGTGCGCAGCAGGTCGCTTAGTTCGGCTGCGATCAATTCTGCCAGTTTCTCTTGCCTATGTGGATGTGGCATAGCTTGATTCCCCTTCCCCGCTGAGACACAATTCCCATAGCGCGCTGCCAATGACAGACGCTATGGGAAGGTGTCACTGTTATTTTGCGTTAAGCTCCTGGCTTAACACGTTCCTGTGCGAACGCTTCGATAATATCGCCAACCTGCACCTCGGAGAAATCCTCAAGAACAATGCCGCATTCGTAGCCAGTCGCCACCTCGCGCACATCATCTTTGCCACGGCGCAAAGACTCGATCTTACCGTCATAGACCTTTGTGGTGTCGCGTATCACGCGAGCTTGCGACGAGCGCGTAATCTTGCCATCGGTCACGCGGCATCCGGCGATAACCGTATTTTTACCGGCTTTGAAGGTCTGGAGGACCTCGGCGTGGCCTTCAACCACCTCGCGGTAGGTTGGCTCCAGCATACCGGCCAGGGCGGCCTGGATATCATCGATCAGTTTGTAAATCACATTATAGTAGCGAATATCGACGCCTTCTTTTTGTGCCACGCGCTGGGCGGCTCCATCGGCTTTGACGTTAAAGCCGATCACGACTGCGCCGGAGGCAGCGGCGAGATGGACATCGGTTTCATTGATATTGCCGATGCCTTCATGGATCAGGCGCACCTTCAAGTTCTCTTCGCCGACCTTCGAGAGTGCATTCTTCAGTGCCTCGGCGGAGCCCTGCACGTCACACTTGAGGACGATATTCAATTCCTTGACCTTGCCCTCTTGCATTTGCATATAGAGGGTATCGAGGCTGACCTGGCCGAGCGGCATCAGCTCGTCGCGGCGCTTCTCGGCTTCTTGCTGCGCGTGCTGCTTGGCGGTACGCTCATCGGCAGTGACTTCCAGATGGTCGCCAGCCTGTGGAACCTCTGGCAGGCCAATGATGCTGACCGGCGTGCTGGGCGGAGCTTTCTGGATGCGTTTGCCGCGGTCGTTGAACATGGCGCGCACTTTGCCGGAGATGGCTCCCACCACGATATTGTCGCCCATCTTGAGCGTTCCCTGCTGCACAAGGACCGTCGCGGTCGGGCCGCTATTCTTCTCCAGGCGTGCCTCAATAATCACTCCGGTGGCGGCGCGATTGGGGTTGGCTTTGATGTCCTGTACTTCGGCGACCAGCAGGATATAGTCCAGCAATTCGTCGATGCCGGTGCCTTTGCGGGCGGAAACGGGCACACAGACGATATCGCCGCCATATTCCTCGATTACAACGTCTATCTCTGCCAGTTGTTGTTTGACGCGATCAGGGTTGGCATTCGCTTTATCAATTTTGTTGAGCGCGATAATAATCGG
Organism: Ktedonosporobacter sp.; assembly: GCA_035293765.1. Taxonomy (GTDB): domain Bacteria; phylum Chloroflexota; class Ktedonobacteria; order Ktedonobacterales; family Ktedonobacteraceae; genus DASRHT01. Next base: position 5,076 of record DATGMF010000058.1, on the reverse strand, counting down.
TACCTGAGCGGCCCGCGCGTGGTCGATAGCTTCACGCGTCTGGGGCATGACCCCGTCATCGGCGGCGACGACGATAATCGCGATATGTGTTACCTGGGCGCCACGGGCGCGCATGGCTGTAAAGGCTTCGTGGCCCGGAGTATCCAGGAAGGTGATTTTCTTGCCGTTGACCTCGACCTGGTAGGCGCCGATATGCTGGGTGATACCGCCGGCTTCGCCTGCGGCCACCTTTGTTTTACGAATAACGTCGAGCAGCGAGGTTTTCCCGTGGTCAACGTGTCCCATAATCGTCACGACCGGCGGGATAGTAACCATATCGCGTTCATCTTCAGCGACTGAAGCCTTTTTGCCCTGCACGGCTGGCGCCTGGGTTGCGGCAATCGGGCTGGGCTCAAAGCCGAGATCGCGGGCGATGGTCGCGGCTTTTTCGTAGTCAACCACCTCATTAATATTGGCGAAGATGCCGTGCTTAATCAGATTGCGGATCACCTCATTGGGAGTTGCCTGCAATAGTTCTGCCAGGTCTTTTACCATAATCTGTGGCGGTATCGAAACGGGTCCGGTTGGTTTTTCCCTGGTCGCGGCTGCCCGGCGTTCCTGCGAACTGCGCGTAGAAGGGCCGGCACGCTCGGGTCTACGCGTGCCGGGGCGCGCGCCTCCTGGACGTGAAGGGCTGGATGGACGTGCATGCCCTGTATGGCTCGGATGGCCTGTATGACCGGCGGGACGTGTATCCGGGCGAGGGCTGCGCTCAGGTGGTCCAGTTCTTGATCGATTAGGCGCTGACGGCGCCGTGTTGGGCGCTCCTGGTCGTGGTCGATACTGTGATTGTGTAGGGCGACCCTCGCTGGTTGAGCCGGGGTGTGACGGGCGCTGTGTCCCGCCCGGGCCGCCGGGTGTGCGCGGAGGAGGTCCTCCGTTGCGTTGTGTCGGAGCGGAGCCGCCGTGCTGAGCAGGAGGGCCGCTCGGGCGTGTAGCCGATGTATTTTGTTGTGTATGTGGCGGGCGTGCAGGAGCGGCGGGGGCGGAAGAGTTCATGACAACATTCTCGTTCCCATGCTGATTGCGCGCTGCTGATGCTCCCTGGGTAGTGGAAGGTGAACGACGCCGAGCCGCTGGCTTTTTCTCCTGATCCTGGCTGCCCGTTGTGGTGCTCTCTGGTTTTGAGCGGGCGGTAGTTCTGGACTTCGTCGTATTTTTGGCCTGCTCAGTGGCATCTGGAAGTTCAGATGTGTCTCTCATGAAGAAGACTCCCTTCTATCCGAATGATGCGCCACAAGTGGCGACGGAAATCTCTCTTCACAGCCATAAAAAAGGTCTGTCACCCTCCAATTGTAGGGAAGGGGACAGACCCTCGTTGGTGCAGTGCCAGGCATGTTTCAGTCTGCGCGCTCTCCGGCGTGCGGCTATGGTTTATATAATCATAGCGATTCGCTCCGCAAACATTCGCTGCTACAACTGCCCTTTAGACGAGGGGCTGTGTCTCTATCAAGAGTCGAGATAAAATGACGCATTGTTCAATCCTCATCCAATCCGAAGATTGGATGCCAGTATTGAATGATTTCCATCCCGGTTGGAGGATGGGGACGATATACAACTCTAATCAGTATAACTTACTCTACTGATCCTTGCAACCAATATAAAATGTGGGGGCAACTTCCACGATGAATCAGGAAGCTACCGTTTGCCCTGTTCGCATTGATCCTTGCCCTTACTAGATGCGCTGATACGTGTCTGCGTGGGAAGGCGATCAATCGCCCACGGACGCGATAAATCGGGTCCCTACGGTACCTGGGCGCGCTTCGTTCTGGCTCGACCGGGTTGCGTGTCTGGTCGGGGAGGGTCGTCTCTGGGTAGGGTCGCGATAAAGGCGTCCAACTGAGCGCGATCTTCCTCCGAGATGGCGGTTTCCAGTTCCTGTTCGAGTCGTTTTTTATGAACGGCCTGTTCCCAGCAAGAGAGCCGGGCGCAGAGATAAGCTCCGCGACCGGACTTTTTGCCGGTGGCATCGATGGTCACATGACCATCGGGCGTGCGTACCACACGCAGCAGCTCGCGTTTGGGTTTGGTTTCGTGGCAGGAGACGCAGGTGCGCAGCGGAATATGTTTTTGTTTGGGCGGTTGTTTGGCCGCTTTTGCCATGCGATCCTCCTGTTACTCCCTCTCGTAGGACGAGCCGCCTCTGCCGCCACGGGAACGTTTTGGACGCTCACGGCGGGCGCTATAGGCGGGTTCTTGCATCTCGTCGGCGTGCTCGTCGTAGATCTCTCCCTCGGCGGGCTTGATCACATCGACGCGCCACCCCGTCAATTTGGCCGCGAGGCGTGCGTTCTGTCCATCTTTCCCGATAGCGAGAGAGAGCTGTTTCTCAGCCACAGTCACGAGAGCGGTATGGTCTGTTTCGCGCAGCTCCACTTTCAATGGCTTCACCGGGCTAAGCGCGTTGGCGACGAACGCCGCGGGATCGGAGCTCCACTGGATGATATCGATTTTCTCATCGTTGAGTTCGCGCACGATATTGTTGATGCGTGATCCGCGCACGCCCACGCAGGAGCCAATCGGGTCTAACCCTTCCTGGCGGGCAACCACAGCCACCTTTGAGCGGCTGCCGGGCTCGCGGGCGATCCCCTTGATCTCAACGGTCCCTTCATAGATCTCTGGTACCTCCGACTCGAAGAGGCGGCGGACAAGATCGCGATGGGTGCGAGAGACCAGAATTTGCAGCATGCGGCCCTGGGTGCGACGCACATCGTAGACGTAGACGCGGAGCCGCTGTCCATTGCGGTAGCGTTCGGTGGGCACCTCCTCGGTCGGTGGCATCACGCCTTCGACTTTGTCCACCTTATCAAGATCAAAGTCGAGCAGCCAGCCGCGCACAGGATCTTTGCGCGTCATCGTGCCGAGGCGAATTTCGCCGACCCAGTTCTTGATCTGGTCGTAGAGATGCTCGTGTTCGGCCTCGCGGATGCGCTGCAGAATCACCTGTTTGGCGGTCTGAGTTGGGATACGCGCGAAGATGAACGACGAATCGACATCGATATATTGCCCAAGAGCAGCCTTAGGGTGGAGACGCTGTGCCTCTGCCAGAGAGATCTCTTCATTCTGGTCCTGGACCTGGGCTACCACTCGTTTCGAGGCCCACACATGCACCTCACCGTTCTTATCCACCTCGATGCGCACGTTTTCGCCGCCGCCGAAGCTTTTGCGGTAAGCTGCAAGCAGGGCGGTGGCGACGGTCTCCATCACCACTTCGCGGGGTAATCCCTTTTCGGCAATCAGTTGTGCGATAGCCGCTTGAAATTCGCTCCTCATATGCCATGCTCCTCCCGCAGGTGCCCATTAAAACAACGTCTATTTTTCGAGTGCAAAGAAAAACATCTCTGGCAAACAGAAAAGTGGGGTATGCGCCCACTTTTCTCAAAAAGTTTCCTCAATTCTTTACGTATTATATCACGGAATTTTCATCTTGTAAATGACATGTCAATAACATACAGGGCTATTTACTTCTCTGAAGAAGAGGGGGTCAAGGGGCACAGCCCCTTGTGGGGCGCGGGGTGTCCCCCTTAGGCGTCAACTTAAGCACTTGAACAATCGAAGAGGGAAACGAGATCATGTGCCCCAGCCAACAGAGTCTGAAAGCGAACGCGTCGCTGGTGTTCATACAAGGGCCTCCGCCGTTTGTTGTCGAACAAGCGACGAAACTCCGGAGCTAATGCCAGCAACTGGTGGGGACTCCACCAGCCCTTAACGACGTTTTGCAGAGAAGCCTGACTCCACTGATTGAGTTGCCAACTGCTGACTGGGAGCACCAATGGTTCTCCATCGGTGATCTGCCGCCGGAGTTCGCTGGCCTCGTCTTCAATCAGAAGCCAGGCGACGAGCAAGGCCGCGATCATGGCTTGCGCCGTTGGCGGGCAGCGGCACGGCAAGCGATGGGTATCGAGCACCTGTTTGATGCGTTTAAAGAGGAGCTCGATCTGCCAGCGACACCGATAGAGCTCCAGCACGAGAGCCACGGGCCAGGACTTTTCTGGCAGGGTCGTCACCAGGAGGTGAAAGCCGGCCAGAAAGAGGGCTTGCTCGCTCAACGTACGCCCTTTGTCCCGTGCTTGCCTCTGCTTCTGCCGACGGAGGGCTTCGGCCTGTTCGTCGGGGAGAACCACGGCGATCAGGCGGACGGACAGGCGCTTGCCGTCGGAGATCACTGCCCCGTGGCGCTGATAGGTTCCTGGCCGCAGTCCAGCCAGCCAGCCCACGACATCAACGCGAACCTCTGCCGTCTCGGTCGAAGCCTGCAGAGCATAGACCGGCAGATGACGCGGACTGAAGCGGGTGAGTGAAAACGCTTGAGCCGCGTCGACCGCCAGCAGTTGAGAGGCTCGGCTGTATGCTCCATCTCCGACCAGGATATCGCCGGGTTGGAGAGGGATGTGGGTAAAGCCTTCGCCTTGATGCTGGTCGGTGACCTGAACCCAGGCCAGTTGACCCTCCAGCAGATCGTAGGCGCAATGCAGGCTCCAGTTGTCTGCCTTGGGCCCCATCTCTGCGAGATGGGTCGCATCGACCAACAGGAGGCGTTGCTGCGTCGGCAGGCCACCGGTGCTCAAGCGCAGATTGAGCATCTGCGTGAAGAGCCAGAGCAACCAAGGAGCGCACTGCCGGAGACGTCTGTGCCAGGCTTGAGCCGAAAGGACCTTGCTGGTGACGCCTACCAGCCGACTCCATCCGCTCAAGTGTTTGAGCGATGACAGGCTCAGGACGTAACAGAGTAAAGCGCGCAGTAAGACCCGGGCACTACTCAGTTCGCGCACTCGTTGAAAGGCTCCCAAGACTCGAGCCTGGCTTTCCAGGTTGGCAGGCAACCGCTGTTCGACCAGTTCGTCCCAGCACTCCTGGGCACTGGATGCTGCTTGCGACTGTGGATCATTTGCGTTATGCTGATCTCGTTGAGGCATGAGGTCGTTCCTCCCGTCAAGGCATGGTTTGTGCATGCTTCTACGGTAGCAGATCGCACTCTGCCTCCCTCGTTTTTTCGATTGTTCAGGTACTTTTTCTTTAAGTTGACGCCTAAGGGGG
>DATGMF010000057.1:0-16050 GCA_035293765.1 Ktedonosporobacter sp. | reverse complement strand
AGCGCACGCGGCGAGCAAATCGCCAAACGCCCCGATTTTAAGCGATTGCTCGATGACGTGCAAGCAGGACGAATCCAGGTCATTTTTGTTCACACACTGGACCGCTGGTCGCGCAATGTGATGGTCACGTTGCAAAGCTTTCGTATTCTCTCCGAATACCGGACAGCGTTCATCTCGCTCTCCGAACATATCGACTACTCCACGCCTGAGGGGCGCTTACAGTTAACCATTCTGGCCGCCTTTGCGGCCTATTTCTCAGATATGCTCGCTAAGCATACCAGTAAGGGCAAAAGCGAACGGGTGGCGCAGGGACTCTATAATGGCGATATTCCCTTTGGCTATCGTTCGACAGGGTCCAAGCTGCCCCCAGAGTTTGATCCTGAAGAGTATCCAGGTTTGCGTCTGCTTGGTGAATTGCGTATGAAGGGGATAGAAGCCGATAAAATCGCTGATGCGTTGAATGAAGCGGGCTATCGCACTGGAAGCAAGCGGTTTGGAGCCAGGCTCTTTAACAAGGACACCGTCAGCGCGATGCTGAAAAACGAGTTTTATGCGGCGTTTGCGCCAGGCGATGACCGGGGAACCGTCAAGTATAAAGATCAGCGGTTTCGCGGGTTGCATCCAGCAGTATTTACCTATGACGAGTGGCAGAAAATACGCTCGATGACACAGTCATTGTACCGTGCGAGCACGCGAACGGAGCAGGTCAAGCATGTCTATCAATTCGCTGGCTATATCTCCTGTATTCACTGTGGCTTAAAGTTGCGTTGTGATACCGGCAACACGCCCGACAATCGACGGCAATACTATCGGGATGCGGCAAAAGCGCGTCGTATGCCGTGCCCGACAGGTGGCAATTTAATGATTCGTATTGATACCGTCGATGCGCATTTTGGTGAACTGCTCAAGCGTTTAGTACTACCAGAGAATTGGCGTGAGATCATCCGGCAAAAAATGGTGGCAGAAGCTTTGAAAGCAGGAGTGACACCCGAAAATATAGAACGGGAGAAAGAGCGTCTCAAGCTGAAAAAAGCTCGCACCATCAAATTGTATCGGGAAGGATATATTGAAGAAGAGGAATTTCAAGGCGAGATGGCGGCGGTTGAACTTGCTATCAAGCAGCTAGATGCCCCTGAAGTCGATGGAGTCACGTATGACGAAGTCATTGAGGCGGGGGAACATCTCCCAGGCATGGCAGCCTTGTGGGATGTAGCAACCGTCGAAGAAAGGTATGAGATGGTCACGATTATCTTAGAGCCAGGTGGATTATATTACGATTTGGAGAACAAAATTATTGCCGCAATAAAACCCCGACCAGCATTTCTTCCAGTATTGCGTATGCTGAACGGGGTTATGGAGTTTGACGAAACCAGGGGTCTGTTGGTCACAGAACACTGGTGCGAGCGGAACCGACGGGCAACGAACCACCGGTCGCACCTTGCTCTTATCCCTCTAGAGAAGCTCTTTCCCGACAGAACCGACATCCTCGTCTACAGGCATCCCACGTATGAGCTGCTTGATTCGCCAGAGCCATCACCTCTTCCCCAACGTCGTCCTGGTCCAGATAATCCTCAATGGAAAATTCCTCCCTCGGAATGGCCTACCGTACTGCGCCGCGTGGAGCAGAACCACGAACCCTTACGCCAGGTGGCCAAAACCTATGGCGTTTCCTATGAAGCTGTCCGTCGGGTGCTTCGCGCTGCTCGTCGTCAGGAAAACGTCTGAGGCATGTTTCGGTTGTTCCAGGTGCATGCGTTTCTTTTCTGTCCTTTCAGTCTATCACATCACCTCTCCACAGGTCTGCAACAACGTGTGATGGCTCACGGCGACGATGCCAGAAAGATCTTGTAACCTGGGCCCTCCCCTCCCTCGCTGAACTAGAATGATCAATAAAGAAGGAATTACCCATGAGACAATTTATCAGTATTGAAAAAATCGATACCGCCATCTTGTATCTGTTAGAACTGACCTCCAGCCTTTCGGTGTTGCTGCTCGCATTCGGCTTAATCGCCAGCATGGCCAACGTCCTCACCAAAGGGTCAGTGTTGAGTGATAACCTGACAATGCAGCGAATCTGGGCGTGGACGCAATGTATCGCCATTGACGCGAGTGTGGCAGGCACGATCATTCGCACTTTCCGCTATTACGCGCAGGGCGAACGGGTCAAGTACCTCTTGCACGGCTTCCTCTCCCTGTTGCTGCTCTTTACAGCGGCTATTGTCAGTAATATCGAAAGTGTGCAACAAACGCTCAATATCACGATGGAAGCGGTCTACGTCCATGTGTTTGTGCCGGTGGAAGCCTTGATCTGGGTGCGTTCGCTGGCGATTGTGCTGCTGATCGTCGCCCATGCGCTGCGCCATGTTCAGCATGTGGCCCCTCAGTCGTCGAAATTGGCAGATGCTTCACCACGTTCGCATGTACCGCAGCCTGCACTTTCCCCGGAACTCCTGGAGGCATTACGTGGCATCCTGGCCCAGGTCCGGGTGATGGAAGAGGTGCCACAGGAACTGCTGGCTCCCCAAAGCGAACAGCCGACAAACGAAGGTGAGGACGAGGGCGAACAGGAGGTGAACAACTACGAACGGGTGAAAGCCTTTCTCGTTCGCTCTCCTGGAGCATCGGCTCGTACGATTGCTCAGGCGTTGGGGATGAGTGTCAGTACGGCGCATAAGTGGCGAGGTCGAGTAGAGGGAGTATGTAAAATGAGCGAGTAAACGTTGATAGCGTTATCGCAAAGTCAGTAGAGCCGGGATGCATGGTCTCGACCCTTTTGTTGGTTTATGGTATTACGGAAAGACTCCTTGACGACCTATCACTCGCTCTATCAGAGCGTTTCCGGTGCGAGATTGTTGCTAAGAACTGGGCTAGATTAGTGCCAGGTTGTCAGCGGTTGTCGTCACATTGGCGCTGTTATTGGCAAATGGCAGCCCATAGATAGCTTCCAATGTGCGCAGGACTTGGTAGGGAGTGATAGGTTCGCCATATTGACCAGCCTTCACCATCGTCATCGGGCCAACAAGCATGGTCGAGATCTAATTATTTGACGAGCTGTCATCTTCATCTCGGGTGACAATTAGTATGATAGGTTTTGGCCCACTGAACGTAGCTGTCGATGTGGCTCCCAAGTATCGGCCTGCTGGATGGCAACTGATTTCAAAGCCAGTTTCTCTACTAGCTTCTTCTATTCACAGTACATCTCAGACTGAGCCTGGAACATACGATGATATATGCCATTCGTGTGGGTTATGAGTTGAGCATGGGAACCCTGTTCTACTACACGCCCTTCGTCTAAAACAATAATCTTGTCAGCCAGCCGCGCAATGGGCAGTCGGTGACTTACAATGATCGTTGTATGTTCCTTTGCCATCTTCATGAATTGCATATAGAGCTGGGTTTCGTGAAATGCATCCATCGCCATTGTTGGTTCATCAAGGAGCACAAGAGGTCGCTCACGAAAATAAGCCCGTGCCAGCGCCAGGCGTTGCCATTGCCCGTCTGATAGGTCTGTGCCGCCGGTAAGATCAGGCCCGAGCATAGTTTCAATACCGTCCGGCAAGGCGTCGATAGTGCCCGCTAAATCTGCCTGAGCAATCGCTCGGCGCATGTGCTCGCTATCATGCTGCACATCTATATCGCTAATCACCACATTTAACCGTGCAGACAGTTCATAGCGTACTGATTCTTGAAACATAACCGTGCTTTGCGTACGAATTCGACTGAGACGACGATCTAAAGGCTTGCCATCAATGAGGATCGACCCTGCCGTTGGAGTATCTAAACCTGCCAGCAGACGTAAAACGGTTGTTTTCCCCGAACCGTTTTTCCCGATCAGCACCACTTTATCGCCAGGCTCGATGGTGAAACTGATGCCAGAGAGAGCCTGGGATGTCGCGCGCGGATACTGGTACACAACATCGCGCAGTTCGATACGGGGAGAGGCCATCGTGCCATTCGCGTCGCCAGCCGAGGCTTTTTCCTCTGCGCCTGCCTGCGTGGAAGCATCCTCGTTTTCCAGTGACCAGAGCTTATCAAGATCCTCCAGGACCAGAGTGCTGGCAAGCAGATCCGAGATCTGGTACAGGCCAGCCGATATAACCCATTGCAGGTAGCCAAGCGCAATAATACAACTTGCCAGCGCTCCTACCTGGATCGCGCCCTGAGCGAGGAGCACGAGAACAATAAAAAATACAGAAAATTGACCCACTGAGCGAATCAGCACTGACAGGTTTATCAATCTTGCCCGACGCTTCTCCATACGGGCAGTCTCGGCATCCAGTTGTCGTCGCACATTAAGCCAGCGACCACTCAGTAATGTACGGTTATAGGAGCTGGCAAGCTCTGGCGCCGCTTTACGCTCCAGCAGCAGATCAAGCATGGCCGAGCACCATCGCTCTCGTTCCGTTTGCTTTCGCACAAGCTGTCGCGCTTTGATACTCATCATATTGCGCGCGATAAAACTTGGAATCGCCACTACAGCCACGATGAGAAAAATCATTGGATTGAATGAGGCCAGCACACCTAAAATCGACAACGTGCGTAGAGCGCCTGATAGCAGAAATGTACTGGCAAGCAGCACACCAAGAATATCACCGGTATCGACTTTGGACGTTCGGTCAATGAGGTTTTGCGTCGCCGGGTCTTCCAACAGGCGCAAAGGAAGTTTCTCAGCCTTTTGCAAGTTCTTCTGGGCGAGATTGCGCTGGGCGTACTGTCTCACGCATGCATAGAAAAAGTAAAAGGCCCTCCAGCAGCAATTCGGGATGAACAGGCCCCACAGTATGTAGGTAATGAGGAATGGAGCGACATTCCTGGATGCATGCTGTAACAGGGCATCGACCAGGGATTTGAGTGCAGCCAGTTCAATAATCGGGGAGATGGCCCAGAGCAACAAGGAGAGAAACATCGCAATCGAGGTAAAAGGCGATGAGCGTAACGCCAGGAGAGTAATCCGTGATATTACTCGTAATGTTTGCATATTTTAGCCCTTCCCTGCATACCAGGCTGACTGAGCCGCATACATTTGAGCGTAGAGATCATCATGCTCTATCAATTGTTGATGAGAACCAACTTCGCGTAGCTTGCCATGATCCAGTACGGCGATACGGTCGGCCTCCTTTGCAAAGCCAAGTCGATGTGAGATGATAATGCGTGTGCTCCCTTGAGTCAAGCGGCGAAATAGACGAAACACTTCCACTTCGGTCTCCGGGTCCAACGAGGCGGTTGGCTCATCAAGGAGAAACAGAGAAGCCCTGGTATCCACCAGAGCACGCGCTAATGCAATTTTTTGCCATTGCCCGCCGGATATATCTGTACCATCGGAATATCCCATGCTCAACTTGAGATGATTAATAGTCGGGGAGAGTTGCAGGATCTGGATGCGATCATAGAGCTGGCTCAGGGTTTCACTCTCCAGAGATCTGAAAGAGGAAATATTTTCCAGCGTTGACGCCGGATATTTTATCGGTGATTGGAACACAAACGCAATCCGGCGCGCGCGTTCAGCATGGCTCACCTGCTGCAACGATACGTTGTTATAGATGACGGAGCCGCATTCCGGTTCGTAAATACCCGCTATGAGCTGAGCCAGCGTCGTCTTCCCCGATCCATTGACGCCCACCAGTGCCAACGTCTCGCCAGGAACAACCTCTAACGTGACATCTTCCAAACATCTCTCGGCCCCACCAGGATAACGAAAGCTCACCGATTGAAGTTGAACATGCAGCGCGCCCTCGCGCAGCACTCTCTGTTGCCTGACAGGTTGTTGCCCTTTACGCGACTCTGTAGCTAACACTTCTTTGCATCTGTTCCAGGAATACAGCCCCTTGACCAGCGACTTTGTCGCCAGGCGCGCCTCATCCATCGTCTGTAGCAAGGAAATCGCAAAGGGAATGAGCGCGATAAAGAGGGCGCTTGATAATTGCCGTGTTTCTACCAGACCAATAAGTTGAAATAAGAACCAGCTAAAAATAGCTAATCCTGCTGCCAGCGTCAGCACTTCGAGGATGGTCACTTTGAACGATGCGGACAGGGCTTCACGAATCAGCGCCGATGAAAGTTCGTACCACTCTTTCAGCAAAAATGTGCCTGACTGAAAGACTTTTGTTTCTTTTGCCAGACGAGGAACGCTGATGATACTGGCAAGATAGTCAGCAAAGCGCTGCCGCTTTGCCTGCTTTTCCTCCACGGAAAACTCGAGTGCCGAGACACGGGCAGCTACCACGATTACCGGCACGCCAATAATCACCCCCAGCAGTGCTATCGAAGGGGAAATATGCCACAAAATTCCCAGGAAGGAGAGAAAAACGGTTGTGGCGCCAAGCAATTTGCCAGTCGCTGTGGCTATTGCAGAGAGACAGGTGCTGTCGCGCCGGATACGCGTCAGTCGAGTGACGCGCTCCTCTTCTTCAAACTTGATGACGGGCCAAGAACGAAGCACGGCGAGTAACTTTCGTATGACAAAAAGACTGCTTTTGCGCTGCGAATAGCCATCTAAATGTTGCATTTCTAAACTTTGAAACAGCGACGTGGCGACAAGCCCTGTTGTGAGCAGGAGCAGCAGCAGGAACGATGCGTGAGCCACAACCATGAGCAAAACTGTTCGCAGGAGCCAGGCATTCGCGGCTGGAATCAGGCCAACGATGATATTGCGACTCATCGTGACCACGAAGGAGAGCGGCGCGAGATACCAGTTGAGCTTCAGCGCGTCCAGCCAATCCAGGGAGAGGGTTTTGGCTTGCTGAAGGGAGACGGAAATCTGACTTCCTCTGAACAATTTCCGCATAACTACTCCTGGCTCGCTGCTGCTTAATTAATCTGAGGTGCAAGTTGCTCACAGCCAGGTCCTGGGGCAGCATCCCTGGCGGCAGATAATACTTACACATGGTATTAATTAGCAGAACCGATTTTACTACTTATCACCGGCGCTAAGTAGTAAAAAATGGACGAATGGCAGAACTTCATCAATTTGCATAAAGCTTACATCTTCGTACAAAACTTGCATTTTCTTAAATCATATGGTATATAACTCGTAATGTCAATAACACTCCTTTGCAGATAATACAGGCGCGTGACATTTGGACTCTGCTATTCTGTTTTTTGTACATTGTCACCTGTCAAGCCTCTCACCCACGAAGACATTGGCTGCTGTATTTGAGAAGGGGGATATTTCAGTGGAAGGCTCTCATCCAGTACCAAAGAATCCAAGAAAGCTCTTACACCTCGCGCAGCAAGTCTGGTTTACACAACATTACCGCGACCGACCGACAAAGCCCAACAAGATCGTGATCAAAGTCACCCGTGATTGCAATCTGCGCTGCACCTATTGTTATGTATCAGGAGGAGCAAGAAAGGAGCGGATAGCTCCTGCGATGGTCATTGACTTCTTCGACCAGATCGCTGACGGCAATCCGCGCATCATCGATTGCACCTTTCATGGGGGCGAGCCATTGATGGTCGGGAACATCATCCGCGAAGTGGTCGATGGCCTGGAGAAGAGGCCCTACGCCCCGCGGTTACAGTTCAGTCTGCAAACGAACGCCACGCTGGTGACAGAAACATGGGTACGTTATTTTCGAGAACACCGCATTTCCGTCTCTGTCAGCCTTGATGGTCCGAAAGCAATTAACGATAGCACGCGCGTCAATCTCGTCGGACGTGGCTCATTCGAGCGCACAATGCGCGGCATCGATCTCCTCTGTAAAGCAGGGGGAGTGGGTCTGATCTGCGTCGTTACCAAGCAAAACCAGGACCACCTCATTGACGTGCTTAACCTCTGTCACGAGAAAGGCATCCGCTCGCTCTCATTTCTCCCCTTCTTTCCTTCCGGCTACGGGGTAGGCAAAGAAGACCAGCTCGGCGCAGACAACCTGGAGTATTGGGAGAGAACAAAACAGGTCATTGACTGGCTCATAGATCACAACACGCGCTATCCCGATGCCATGATTTACGAAAGAGAGATCGCATCGATAGTACGCAATATTTTGATCCCCGGCAATGGGTGCTATATGTGTGCATCGTCTCCGTGTGGAGCGGGAACGCGACATGTTGGCCTGGATGTCAATGGCGATGTCTATGTCTGCGACACTTTTTACGGGCTGACCAACTTCGTCATCGGCAATATGTTAACGCAATCCATCGACGAAATATTGCAGAACCCCCTGGTTGAACGTTTCCAACAGCGATCAGTAAAAACGATCCCCAAGTGCAGCGCCTGTCACCTGAATGAATGGTGCTATGGTGGCTGTCCTGCCCATAACGTGCTTTTTTATGGCGAAGAAGAAGGGTTTAATCGAGAATCACATATGTGTTCGTGGTTCATGCAGATCATTCCGTTTCTCAAAGGCCGGTTCGATAAGCAGTTGATCGACCCGAACCTTTTGTCAGATCTCCCGTCAAGCTCTCCTATCGTGCTTCCAGCAAGTGTATAGCGAGGTAAAAATCGATGCGTTACCAGCGGCTCCCTCACGTTTCCGTACAAGAGATGGGGTTTGAAGGCGATGTCATGGTCTATAACCTCGAACGCGGGACATTGCATATTCTCAATATGACGGCAGCAGCAGTGCTCGTCGCTTTAGAGGAGCCTAAAACGAGTGATGAAGTCATCGCGGCGCTGTCAGAAGAATATGAAATTGACCAGGCGACTGTGCATGAAGAGATCCTGGCCATCGTTCGCGAATTTGAACAACATGGCCTGATACAACAGGTTCAGAGCGAGACAGAAGTTCCCAGTGAATAACAGCAAGGTGGACCTCTATTCCTGGGTGACCGGCTCCAAATCGTCTGGAGTCAGAGCCGATTACCCACCAATGATACATTTACAGAAAGGAGGAACAGGTACATGACCAGCAAGGCAAAGAAACTCTGGAAAAGGCCGCTACTGCTTTCAACCTTTACAGAGGAACAGCTCATGCAACAGAAAGATGGGCTGACATTCCTGGGTGACTGGCTCCAAATCGTCTGGGGTCAGAGTTAATTACACGAGGGAAGCTTTTCTTTAATAGTGCGAAAAAGTATCTGGGGTGGACATATCCATGCACATGCGCGCTAGAGTGTGTCCACTCTACAGGTCTTCTTGCGGAGCAAAAACAACATACAGCCGGGGAGTAGTGCATTCATGTCTGTGCTGGTCTGTTCAGTAATGAGTAGGTCGTACCTGAGTACACTAATGCTCGTTAAATGGACCCGACAGGCCGGATTTTCTCAGATAGAGTTCCCCTTTGTCGAGATGACGTCCCAGGAGGAGAAGCGTCTCCCCACACTCTTGAGCAGCCTGGGGGCTTCCGTGTACTCGGTCCACGCGCCCAAACAGCTATTTAGCCTATCAACGGCGCAATGCATGACACAATTGCAGGCGACCATACAATTCGCACGCAATCTCGGAGCGAAAGTGATTGTGGCTCATCCAGGTACGCAGAATGTTCGACTGATTGCGCGGCCATTACACAGCCTTCAGAAAGACTTCCCCGGCCTGATCCTGGCATTCGAAAATACTACACCGCAGGTCACACACTGGATTCAGCAGCTTCGAGACGTTTTACCCTGTGGCCTGGCGCTTGATTGCTCACATGCACAATATCTACAAACGGCATTTGACGAGTATTTCCGCTTACCGGTTGTGCATATCCATCTTCGGGGCTATAGCCCAACATCGCACTACCAGCGGATGCATCCCACCGATAACGGGATCGCAGCCCTGTTAGCAGTATGTAAAGCACATGGTTATAGTGGAGCTTACACGCTTGAATACCCATACAACTCACCTGGCGATATTGTACAGGATCGCACAATTGTCGTGAACCTGCTCCAGTCGGCAGGCATCGATCCATCATAGACGATTGCAGGAGGAGAGGATGATCTGGTGCTTTCACCTGGATGAGGGCTTTTTTTGCGTATCAGCCGTTGGCAAAGGGGGGCTCTATCTGAATATTGCGGCATATGCCGCCTCCGATCTTCCACAGCATATCAGAGAAAAATATATACACGACAACAACTTTATCGTCGAATACCAGCTAAAACTGGACGACATCCAGCAAACCATTGAGGCCGACCGCCTTCCCCTGAGAGACAACACCTATCATCAACCGGTAACCGGCGATCCAGCTCAGCTTGTAACGCTCATAAAAGATACGACACGACAGGTTGTGTTTTTTACAGGAGCAGGGATTTCACGCGCAGCGGGCATATGGTCAAGTGCGGAACTTGATGCGCAACTGAAAAGAAACGATATAGCCACTCTCTGCCGGTATAGCGTGCTTCAGCCGGAGACGCTAATCGGACGTTTTAAAATATTCATGAGCCAGATATTTTTGGCCAGGCCGACTCCAGCTCACCGGGCCCTGGCGCTGATTGCGCGCGCGTATGAGAGAAGCGTCGTGACTGAAAACGTTGATCGTCTCCACGAGCTAACCGGCATTACTCCGCTGCGAACTTTTATGCAGAAAGATTTAAGCGAAATTCACCGGTTAAAGCCCGACGTTGTTATCTTGCTAGGAGTATCGCAACCCAGAGCCGCGCATCTGTTATCGCGCTGGTGCGATCAGGGAGCGCAAATACATCTGATTTACCAGGGGTCTTCTAACATCTCGCATTTTGCAGATTTCATTTATACCTGCGATTTACAAACCTGCCTGCCAGCATGGCAAAAGCAACTCGGACTGGAGTAAAAATCGATGGAGAAAAAACCAGGGCTGGAGCATATTCTTCATGACTATGTGACAACTTGTAGCGATCACTACAGGTTTTTCATGCATCGCACCGTTCCCGCCGACTGGCATAGCAAGCTGCCATTGCAGGCTGAGGAACGATGGTTACACATTCATGCCTTGCTCTCTCTCGACCCCGGGCAGACAGAGTGGCAAGAACACATCTGCTACTTTGTCAAATGCGAACATATCGCCTGTTACGGCCACGCTTCGACACAAAGCCTGGTATGTGTAGCTCCAGTGGATTCCCAACTGGAAAGACCGTTTCTCCACGAGGAGACGCATGTACTCACCTACAAACGATGGGGCATGCTACCGGCCTTCTTCATGGAAGGTATCGCACACTACGTTGAGCGTTCCGCGATTACCTACGGTCATGAAATGCAGCAGCAGCAAGGCAAAAGTGCCGGCTTCTGGGCGTCTGCCTTTCTGGAGCAGAGGGACCACGTATTGGATATCTTACAGCGCAGCGATTGTTTTCGGCAGGAAATGCCGACATATCCCATGTATCTGCTGGCCAGCAATTTCATAGATTTTATCATCACCACCTGCGGACCGCAGTTTCTGCATAGATGCTGCACGCTCATTGGCTCCGGCACTGATATTACTGAGGCGATGCAACGATCAGAGCCAGAGATCATAGCCGCGTGGCGACAATTCGCGCAAGAGCAGGGAAGGTAGGACCGCAGAGGTATGGATATTACCATCAAACCAGCGTGGGAGGCAAAAATCTTCGCATTTGATGTCGATGGCACAATTGCTCATAAAGGTCGATTATTACCTGAAGCCAAAAAGCTTTTCCACTATCTGGCCTCCAAACAACGCATCCTGCTTCTGGTAACGAAGCGAACGTGGTTCGAGGTTTTGCCCATTATCACCGAACTCGCCGTCCCCATCCAGACGGTGTGCTTTGGAGGCTCCGTGTTAGTGGATTCAGCCAGACAAGTGCTCTGGTCCGATTCAGCCTCGCTCCCGCATGAAGCTATTGAGCAGTTCCACACGACCTGTGGTGAGTTTATAGCAGAAGGTATTTTTGATTGGAGTTGCTCTACACTTTTACTCTATCCCCTTGCTAAGTATGTATTGGGGCTTCCTTCGTTGGGAGAACGCCCCTGGCCGCCAGATTTTCCTGTGAGAAGGCTTGTGACGCTCTCGCGGTATATACGCCAGGGTCCCGGCACGGCGATACCAGACAACTGCGTCCTTACTCATACGGCTAACCTGCCAATCACGAAAATTGAATGTCGCAGCATATCAAAAGGAGAGGGGCTGGCGCGTTTCGCAGCATTGATGGGGTGGGATTTGAGCAGCGCAGTCTCCGTTGGCGATGATGAGGCGGATATTAGCATGTTTCAGCAGACGCAGTCCAGCATAACGTTCATATCAGCCCCTGCTACAGTACGCGAAGCTGCGCGTCTGCATATCGGCGCTATCGACGATATCTTGCATTTGTTCTGAATGAGTTCTGCGCATATACTATCGGCGCTAACACTATCAACAGGAGGCGGCTATGCACCCGCGCATTTCCTATCTCGTTTATGCGACTCCACGTTGTGGTAGCTATCTTCTTTGCGAAGCTTTGATCAATACGCGCCTGGCAGGGCGGCCAGCGGAGTACTTTGGACAGCCACAGACCGAAACCATGTTGAAACGATGGAGCCTGACCGGCTATGAGCAGTGCCTTGCCATTATCCTCAAAGAGGGCACAACACCCAATGGCGTGTTCGGTGGAAAGATCATCTGGCCGTCCTTTGAAGATTTCATCAACCATCTCCGTGAAATTCCAGGATGCGCAACGTTGCCAGTGCCAGAGCTTCTGTCAGCCATTTTCCCTCATCTCCGTCATATCTGGATCAGTCGCCGCGATAAAGTAAGGCAGGCAATTTCTCATTGGAAAGCAATCCAGACCGATGTGTGGATGACGGCCCGCAGCCAGCATTTTTCAGAGAAAGAGGTAATATTCAACTATAACGTGATTGAACGTCTGCGACGGAGCATTGAATATGATGAGCAAGAGATGCAACAGTACTTTACTAGCAGCGGTATTCAGCCGTTCAAAGTTGTGTATGAAGACTTTGTCCAGAACTATCAAGAGACCTTACAGCAAATACTCGACTATCTGCATATCCCGCTGCTGAAAAACCTGGCCTTCGCAGAGCAAAGATTGAAGAAACAGGCAGATGAGCAGTCCGAGATGTGGGTCCAACGCTATTACGAACTCAAGCCTCAGAAATGTGAGGACTCCGCCAAAAAGCTTCTGTTGTGAAGGTATCGATATAGATACAGCATTTAAGAGCTATCGAACTTTACACATAGTTTCGACTTTACGTCGAAGAAAGAGCACGCAAAAGACACCTATGCATTTCCCGAAGATTCTCGTCATAATGGGAAAGATGAAGGCGAAGACGAGCGAGGCAGTCCAGGGCTGGGCCAGGGGCGTTTGCCAATTCCTGTTCAACTAGGTCAGGCAGTTCAGGATGGTCTGCAATGTGGTGCATCATCTCCCGGAGAACGAGAAGGCGAGCGGGATCATGGGTTTGATAGTGTTCGAGGAAGTGTTTCCAGTGGTCCTGAGAAATAGGAGGAAGGAAACCACAATCGGCGGCATCGATGCCAAACAGCACATTCCCTTTCACCATTGCCTGATGAATATCGCCTGTCCCACAGTAGCGATGTAAGACCTCATGACGCCAGAAATCCTCACTATTCACAACGGCGTAATTTCTACGACGATAGAGCACCGTTTTTGTGGCAATATCGATGGTTTTTGGAAAGAACGCCTCTGCCTCAAACTGAATGGCAACAGCCACCAAATCTTGATAAGGAGGCGTAACGGCCCAGAAGACCTGTTGTTGTGGCAGATTGAGTGCGCGCGCCAGCACATAGTAGAGCCGTTCATGGATCGCATCCTTCCCGACCTTCAGTAGATACTTGATAGGGGCTTTGCGTCGTTGCTCCCAATCCTCCATTGTCGGACCAACGCATCGCGCCGCCCCAACCCAGTAGCTCAGGCCACCTTTTGGATATTTGGAGACATAATATGGGGTGATATCGACAGGGGTCTGATCATCAAGCGGCCAGCTCCAGACACTTTTCTCAGCCCGAGGAGTATGAGACACAAGCAGCTCCTTCGGTTGTTTTAGGTTTCTACGCAGTGATTATCTCTCACCTGGAGGATGCTGTCAAGAGCGTGAAGACGAGGGGCAGGGCTGTTTAATTTTCCGCAAGAGACATGAGCAAGAGCCGAACAGCGTGAAGCGGCTGAGCGTCGAAGCGGCGCATGGACTGTTTGACATTGGAAACCTGGCAAAAATCGAAAAGAGCAAGAACAAAGGAATTGAGAACGGCAAGCACATGAGGCGCTGCCCCCTTACGAACTTGACAGGCATCTTCGGCAAGAGCCCCATCACGACGGTAATGGAGGCGATTTTCAATGGTATAATCACAAACGACAAATTTTGTCTGAGCCGGATGAAACAGTTGCCAAAGATGTCAGCAAGAAAGGACTTCCCGAAAGAGGTACAATCTTCTTCTGAGGCAATCGAGGAGACAGATTGCCTCAGAAGAAGAAAACCATGAAAAAGCGACAGTGGAGCATTCGACACTCCAAGATAGAGGTTCCTGATGCTCAGCATCGATGGGACCGAGCCTACCAGCAGATCTTGCAAACAAGCGCATTAGCATCACTCTCCTCCACGCAGGAGGCGGGAGCCCAGGAGAATTCCCATGAATATCGCGGTCTACGTCCGCGTTTCGACACAACGACAAGCCCAAGCCCAAACCATCGAACAACAACTCGACAGCTTGCAGAAGTATCCTGAAGCTCAGGGGTGGGTATGGCAAGAAGAACATATCTTTCGTGATGACGGCTACAGTGGAGCGAAGCTACGTCGGCCAGGTCTTGATCGACTTCGAGAGCAAGTCGGGCGTGCAGTTTTTGATAAGGTTATCATCACGGCTCCTGATCGACTGGCTCGCAACTACGTCCACCAGATGCTGCTCATTGAAGAGTTTGAGCGAGGTGGATGTCAGGTGGAGTTTGTGGATCGACCCATGAGTCACGAGCCTCATGATCAACTCCTGCTGCAAATCCGTGGGGCTGTTTCCGAGTATGAACGCAGCCTGATCGCCGAACGCATGAGACGGGGACGACGGCAGAAATACTTAGCGGGTGGGCTCCTTCCCTGGACTCGTGCGCCCTATGGCTATCGAGTTGATCCTGCCCGCCCCCGTGATCCAGCAGGGGTTCGTCTGGAACCAACAGAAGCCGCAGTCGGGGCAGAATTGTTCTCGCACTATCTGCAGGAAGGAGCGAGCTTAAAGGGGCAGACCCAACGCTTGACGAGCCTGGGCGTCCCCAGTCCGGCAGGAAAAACCCGATGGAATCAGGCGACGATCCGAGGGATTCTCACCAATCCCGTCTACACAGGAACCGTTTACATCGGACGGAGTCGTCCTGTGGAAGCGCGTGGACGACACTCCGCTCTGGTTCCCATTGGTCGCGGGCGAGGAGGACATCTTCAGACGAGCCAGCAGGAGTGGACTGCCATCACTCAGGTTCCAGCGGTCATCAGTCAAGAACAATTTGATCTAGTCCAGACGAAGCTGTCTCACAATCAGCAATTTGCCCAGCGTAACAATACCGCCTATCCCTATCTGCTGCGCGCCATGGTCAGTTGTGGGATGTGTCGGCTCGGCTGCATTGGCCGATGCAGTCGCGGTGGCTACGCCTACTACGTCTGCGTGGGCAGGAGCCACGGGACCATCTCGCACCGGGATGAAAAATGTTCAGCACGCTCAATCCCCGTCGAACAACTTGATGCATTGGTCTGGCAAGATGTCTGCGAGATGCTCACGCATCCAGACAGCATTGCTGCAGCCCTCTCCCGCGCCCAAGGAGGGCAGTGGTTGCCTCAAGAATTGCAAGCCCGACGGGAGAATTTGCGCAAGGCACGAGTGAGCCTGGAACAGCAAATGGAACGGTTAACCGATGCCTATCTGGCCAATGTGCTTCAGCTCGACGAGTACAAGAGGCGCCGACTCGAGTTGGAACAGCGGTTGTCCGTCATCGCCGAACAAAAGCGGCAATTGGAAGCCAATGTGGGACGCCATGATCAGCTGGCTGCTCTGATGCAGTCAATTGAGCAGTTCTGTCAGCGAGTGCAGCAGGGGCTCAGCGAGGCGACTTTTGAACAAAAACGCCTGCTCATCGAGTTGTTAATTGACCGTGTTGTGGTCACCGGGGAAGAGGTGGAGATCCGCTATGTGATCCCCACCTCTCCCAAAGGGGAAACCTTTCGTTTTTGTCATTTGCGATTAGACTATTTCAATCGCCCAGTGTTCCCGG